>NZ_WELL01000010.1:0-135890 GCF_009799935.1 Pseudomonas sp. L-22-4S-12
AAGTGTTCATCGGTTCGTGCATGACCAACATCGGTCACTTCCGCGCCGCCGGCAAACTGCTGGACAAGGTCAAGGGTGGCATTCCGACCCGTCTGTGGCTGGCTCCGCCGACCAAGATGGACGCCCATCAGCTGACCGAAGAAGGCTACTACGGCATCTACGGCAAGGCTGGCGCGCGCATGGAAATGCCGGGCTGCTCGCTGTGCATGGGTAACCAGGCACGCGTACAGACCGGTTCGACCGTGGTCTCCACCTCGACCCGTAACTTCCCGAACCGCCTGGGCGACGCGACCAACGTGTACCTGGCCTCTGCCGAACTGGCTGCGGTCGCTTCGATCATCGGCAAGCTGCCGACCGTCGAAGAGTACATGCAGTATGCAAAAGACATCGACAGCATGGCTGCCGACGTTTACCGCTACCTGAACTTCGACCAGATCGCCGAGTTCCGCGAAGCCGCTGCCAACGCCAAGATCCCTGCTGTTCAGGTCTAAGCGTTAGCTGCAATGAAAAAGCCCCGCCTGGTGCGGGGCTTTTTTATGTCAGGAATAAAGTGAGTGATGTCGTCGGAGTGAATTTTTTCGCGCAATTCGCGATTGAATCAGCTCCGACAGATGCAGGCCTAATTCAAAGAATGTTCGGCTCGATTTCCAGCTCTACGCCAAAACGCGCCCGGATATCCGCCTGAATACGCTGCGCCAGGGCCAGCAACTGCGCTCCCGTGGCCGCGCCGTAATTGACCAGCACCAGCGCCTGCAGGCGATGCACGCCAGCATCACCGTCACGGAAGCCCTTCCAGCCTGCCCGCTCGATCAGCCAGCCGGCCGCCAATTTGACCTGGCCATCCGCCGCCGGGTAGCTGACCAGATCGGGCTGCTCGGTACGGATGCGCTCGGCCAGTTCGGCCGGCACCAGCGGGTTCTTGAAGAAGCTGCCGGCATTGCCCAGCAGCGCCGGGTCCGGCAGTTTTTCACTGCGAATGGAGCAGATTGCACGGCTGACATCGCTGGCCGTGGGCTGCTCGATGCCTTCGGCCTGCAGGCGCTGGCGCACCGGGCCGTAATCCAGGTGCAGCGCAGTCTTGCGGCTGAGGGCGAAACGCACCCGCAGGATCAGCCAGCGCCCCGGCTGCTGCTTGAACAGGCTGTCGCGGTAGGCGAAGGCACACTCGTCCAGAGCAAATTCGCGCAGCTCGCCAGTCTGGCGATCCAGGGCGGTGAGGCCGGCGAACACATCCTTGATCTCCACGCCGTAGGCGCCGATGTTCTGCATCGGCGCCGCACCGACCGTACCGGGGATCAGGCTGAGGTTTTCCAGGCCGGCCAGGCCCTGCGCCAGGCTCCACTGCACGAAGGGATGCCAGGGCTCACCGGCCTCGGCCTCAACCACCACACGCTCGCCGTCATCGCTGAGGATGCGCAGGCCGCGACTGGCCATGCGCAGCACCAGGGCCTCGACAACGCCGGTCAGCAGCAGGTTGCTGCCGCCGCCGATCACCAGCAGCGGCAGCTCGCGTTGCGCGGCCAGGGCCAGCGCCTCGCGCACCTGCTGGTCATTGCTGGCCTCGGCGAACAGGCGCGCCGGCACATCGACACCGAAGGTGTTGAAGGGCTTGAGCGAGAGATTTTCGTGCAACGGCAGGCTCACAACCGCCCCCTGATTTCATCGAGCAGGGCATCGCTGGCCTGCTCGATCAGGTCGAGTACCTGTTCGAAGCCGTCGTCACCCCCATAATAAGGGTCCGGCACTTCATCCAGGGCCAGCTGGTAGCGGCGCAGGAACAGGTCCAGCTCAGCCGACGCAGCCCCTGGGCGCAGCGCCTGCAGATGCTTGAGGTTGTTGTGGTCCATCGCCAGGATCAGGTCGAAGCGCTGGAAATCCTCGACTGCCACCTGGCGGGCGCGCAGCGGTGCCAGGTCATAACCACGGCGCTGAGCGGCCAGGCGGGTGCGCTGGTCCGGCGCCTTGCCGACATGCCAGTCACCGGTGCCGGCGGAGTCCACCTGAACCCGCTCGGCCAGGCCGGCCGCCTGCAGGCGTTGACGCAGCACGCCTTCGGCGGTCGGTGAGCGACAGATATTGCCCAGGCAGACGAACAGAACCTTCATCAGGCCCCCAGCAGACGGCGTACCCGCTCCAGGTCTTCCGGGGTATCGACCCCGGCCGGCGGTGCTTCCAGGGCATCGGCAACATGAATACGCACGCCATGCCACAAGGCGCGCAGCTGCTCCAGGCACTCGGTGTCTTCCAGCCAGCACGGGCCCCAGGCCACGAAGTCATGCAGGAAGCCGGCGCGGTAGGCGTAGATGCCGATATGGCGGCGATAGGGCACGCCAGCCGGCAGCTCGTCGCGGTTCTTGGCGAAGGCATCGCGGGCCCAGGCCAGCGGCGCACGGCTGAAGGTCAGGGCCAGGCCGCTCTTGTCGCTGACCACCTTGACCACGTTGGGATTGAACAGCGCCTGCACATCCTCAATCGGCTCGGCCAGGGTGGCGATGCCCGCCTGCGGGTTGGCGGCCAGGTTGGCGGCCACCTGATCGATGATGCTCGGCGGGATCAGCGGCTCGTCGCCCTGCACGTTGACCACGATGGCGTCGCTGGCCAGACCCAGCTGGGTCGCCACTTCGGCCAGGCGGTCGGTGCCGGAGTTGTGCGCGGCATCGGTCATCAGCACCTCGGCGCCGAAGCCCTGGCACACCTCGAAGATGCGCGCATCGTCGGTGGCCACTACCACCCGCACCGCACTGCTCTTCTTCGCCTGCTCCCAGACATGCTGGACCATCGGCTTGCCGGCAATGTCCTGCAGCGGCTTGCCCGGCAGGCGGCTGGAGGAAAAGCGCGCGGGGATGACAACGATAAAGGCGGCAGTCATTTACTTGTCCAGGCGTTCGTCGACGTTGAGGGTGCGCGCTTCGCTTTCCAGCATCACCGGGATGCCGTCGCGAATCGGGTAGGCCAGGCCGGCGCCCTTGCTGATCAGTTCGGTCTTGTCTTCGCTCAGTTGCAGCGGGCCCTTGCAGACCGGGCAGGCCAGGATGTCGAGCAGTTTGGGATCCATGGGGATGTCCTTGGAAAGATTGAAAACAGCAGAAAGAGTCAGCGCTTGAGCGGCACCAGGCGGCTCAGCTCGCCATCCAGCCAGGCGACGAACGCATCAGACGGCACGGCATCCACCGCCAGGTACCACCAGTCATCGGCGGCAAAGGCCCGGCATTTCACCGCGTCCTTCTCGGTCATCAGCAGCGGCAGTGGCGGGCTGAAGCTCAGCAGCTGCGGGCTGTAACTGGCGTGGTCGGCGAAGGCATGCGCGATTGGCCGCCAGTTTAACGCCTCGAGGGTATTGAAGAAACGCTGCGGATTGCCGATGCCGGCCACCGCATGCACCGCCTGGCCGGGCGGGAAGTGATCGAGCGCGGCGCGCGCGCCGCTGCGCAGGTTGACCAGGGCGGTCGGCTGCAGGCGAAAGGCATAGCCCTGCTCGGTGTCGGCGCTGGCGCCATTGAACAGCACGGCATCCACCTCAGCCAGGCGCTCGACCGGCTCGCGCAGCGGCCCGGCCGGCAGGCAACGGCGATTACCCAGGCCACGGGCGGCATCGATCAGCACCAGTTCCAGGTCACGCGCCAGGCGGTAGTGCTGCAGGCCGTCGTCACAGAGGATCAGGTCCAGCGCTTCCTGCTCCAGCAGCGCCTGCACGGCGCGTGAGCGCTGCGGGTCGATCACCAGCGGCACACCGCTGCGCTGCACCAGCAGCAGTGGCTCGTCGCCGGCTTCGGCGGCCGAGTGCTCGGCCCGCACCCGCCAGGGCAACTGCGGCGGCTGCGCGCCATAGCCACGACTGACCACGCCGACGCGTAGACCGCGGCGGCGGCAATGCTCGATCAGCCAGAGAATCAGGGGGGTCTTGCCGGTACCGCCGACGGTGATATTGCCGACGACTATGACCGGCACCGGCGCGCGATAGATCTCGCCACGCCCGGCCACGAACGCCTGGCGCTTGCCGCGCACCACCCGCCGGTACAGCCACTCCAGCGGGCGCAGCAGGGTCAGCAGCGGATGGCCGCGGTACCAGGCATCGAGCAGGCGGTCGGAGAGCGCCATCAGGGCTTGGCCGCTTCGGCCTCGACCGTGGTGATGCGCAGGTGGGCGAAGCCCAGCTTGCCGGCGGCATCCATGGCGGTGATCACCGCCTGGTGCGGCGTCTGCGCATCGGCGCTGATCACCAGCGGCAGGCTGTTGTCACCCGCGGACTCCTTGCCCAGCGCCGCCATCAGGCTTTCCAGGTCGCTTTTCAGCAGGGCCTGGCCATTCAGCGAGTAGCTGCCTTCGGCACTGATCAGGACTTCCATCTGCTTCAGCGCGGTTTCTTCCGGCGGCGTGCCGCTGGCCGCTTCCGGCAGATCGACCTTGAGCTGGGTCTCGCGGGTGAAGGTGGTGGTGACCACGAAGAACAGCAGCAGGATGAACACCACGTCGATCAACGAAGCCAGGTTGATCTCGACGTTTTCCCGCGGTTTGCGCCGGAACTTCACGCCTTCCTGCCCTCTTTGCGGGTTTCCGCCTTGGCCACGGGAGCGGGCATATCGGCCAGATCGACATCACGGTCGCCCTGCACCACTTCCACCAGCTTGATCGCTTCCTGCTCCATGCCCACCACCAGCTCGTCGACCCGGCGCTGCAGGAAACGGTGGAAGAACAGCGCCGGGATCGCCACCATCAGGCCGGCTGCGGTGGTGATCAGCGCCTTGGAGATACCGCCGGCGAGCACCGAGGCATTCGCCGTACTGTTGCCAATGAAGGCACTGAAGATGTCGATCATGCCCAGTACGGTGCCGAGCAGGCCGAGCAGCGGCGCAATGCCGGCGATGGTGCCGAGGGCGTTGAGGTAGCGCTCCAGCTCATGGATGACGCGGGCGGCGGCCTCCTCGATGCACTCCTTCATGATCTCGCGACCATGCTTGGAGTTGGCCAGGCCGGCGGCGAGGATCTGCCCCAGCGGGGAGTTGGCGCGCAGTTCCTTGAGTTTGTCGTTGTTGAGCTTTTTTTCCTTGATCCAGCGCCACACCTGGCCCAGCAGATGGGGCGGGGTGATGCGGCTGGGCCGCAGGGTCCACAGACGTTCGGCGATGATGCCGGCGGCTGCGATGGAACACAGAATGATCGGCAGCATCATCCAGCCGCCCGCTTTGACCAGTTCCCACACGGTAGTGCATCCCCCTCGGAAAAGTGGCGCCACTCTAGCATAGGGACGCCGCCGAACAGACCTCCCCGGTTCTCATTTTTCCCGCCAGAAAACCGCGCGCTCGCGCCAGCCAAATGCCGGCTGGCGCGCGCCCAGTTCGATGCGCAGGGCGCCGCTGGCGACGTTGTCATGGAGCGCAATGGAACGCGCCCGGTAACGCGCCACGACCTGCGCATGGGGATGACCGAAGGGATTGTGCGGCCCCCGCGACAGCAATGCCGCCGTCGGCGCAACGGCATCGAGAAAGGCGGCCGAGGACGAACTGCGGCTGCCGTGATGGGGAATCTGCAGCCAGTCGGCCCGCAGATCGTGCCCCGTGCGGAGCAGTGCCTGTTCCGCCGCCTCATCGATATCGCCGGTGAGCAGCAGGCTCTCACCCGCGGCCTCGACCTTGAGCACGCAGGAGGACTGGTTGCCCTCCGCCGCCTGGGCCCAGCGCCAGGTGGTGAAACGCACCCCATCCCACTGCCAGGTCGCGCCATCCACGCAGGGCGCGGCGCCCAGTGCCGCCGGCAGCGCGGCAGCTTCGCCACCGAGCACCTGCGCCACCGGCATGCGCCGGCGCACGGCCAGGGCACCGCCGGCATGGTCGCTATCGGCATGGCTGAGCAGCAGCATGTCCAGGCGCTCCAGGCCCAGGTAGCGCAGCGACGGCAGCACCACCCGCTCGCCCAGATCGAAGTCGCCATAGCGCGGCCCGGCGTCATACAACAAGGCATGCTGGCGAGTACGCACCAGCACCGCCAGGCCCTGCCCCACGTCCAACTGCCAGACTTGCGCACGCCCCGGCGCCGGCAGCTGCGGCGGCGGGAAGCCCAGCGGCAGCAACAGCACCAGTCCCAGGACGCGCACGGGCAGCCCGGCCGGCAGCAGAACCAGCCAGGCGCCCAGACTGACCAGCAACCAGGCCCAGAGCGGCAGGTGCATGGGCAACCAGGCCGGCAGCGCCGTGGCGAGCAGATCCAGCAGCTGGAACAGCACCTCGAGCAGGCCACCGGCCAGCCACAGCAGACCCTCACCCACTCCAGGCAGGGGCAACAGCAGGGTTCCCAGCAAGGCCAGCGGCACCACCAGAAAACTCACCCAAGGCACCGCCAGCAGGTTGGCCAGCGGCCCGCTGGCACTGAGCGGCAGGCCCAAGGCGAGGAACAGCGGCAGCAGGCCAATGGCCAGGGTCCACTGCGCCCGCCACCACACCTGCCACCAGGACCAGCCACCCAGGCGGCCGCCAAAGACCAGCGCCAGCACCGCCACCGCGCCGAAGGACAGCCAGAACCCGGCCTGCAGCACCGCCAGTGGCTCGACCAGCAGCACCAGAATCCAGGCCAGCAGCAGCGGAGTCCACACCCCGAGATGGCGAAAGCGCAAGCGCCACAGCAGCACCACCGCGATCATCACGCAGGCCCGCCGCACCGGCACCTCGAAGCCGGCCAGCAGGCCGTAAGCCAGGGCTGCGACGAATGCCAGGGCACAGGCCGCAGGCAGCCAGGGCAACCGTTGCGGCCACCAGCCGAGCCGCGCCAGACCGGCGACCAAGCCATAGAGCAAGGCCGCCAGCAAGGCGACATGCTGCCCGGAGATCACCAGCAGGTGCACCGTGCCGGTGTCCTGCAACACCCGCCAATCCGCCGGACTCAGACCCGAGTCGTCGCCCAGCACCAGCGCGGCCAGGGCGCCCTCACGCTGCCAGGCATCGACAGCGAGCACGCGCCGGCGCAGCGCGTCACGCCAGGCCGACAGGCCTCCCGCCGCTTGCAGGCGTTCACCCTGCTTGACCGTGCCGCCGGCGCCGATGCGCTGCGCCAGCAGCCAGGCCTCGTAGTCGAAGCCCTGCGGATTGACCAGGCCCTGCGGGCGCTTGAGACGCACCGCCAGGCGCCAGCGCTCACCGGCCCGCAGCAGCGGCCCGTCATACCAGGCCAGACGCAGCAGCCCCGGCAAGGACGCCCGCCGCGCCTGCGCCTCGGCCAGCTGGAAACGCACCACGCCCTCGCGCCGCTCCGGCAGGCCGACCACCTGCCCCTCCAGCCACAGGGTCTGGCCATCCAGCTCGGGCGCCAGGCGCTCGCCCAGCGCCCACTGCGCCGACACGCAAGCCCAGCACAGGCCGAACAGGAACAGTGCCAGCGGATAGCTACGATACGGCAACAGCATCAGCGCCACAGGCAGTGCCAGCCACAGCAACCAGGCCGGCGGTAAAGCCGGCAATAAGCTAAGGCTGGCCAATCCGGCGGCCAGTGCCAGCATCCCTGCGCGCATCCCGTTCTCCCTGCCGGCGCAACCGTCCTGGTGCGCCACCGATCCGAGGTCGCCGGCCTGTCACAAGCCAGTCACCGCCAATCGGTGCATAATAGCCGCGCTTCCGTCACCCGAGAGTCTTATGCCGCGCCGCGTATTCAAGCGCTACATGCCCGACCCGGAGAGCATCCGATCAAACAAATCGCTGCGCTTTCTGGGCAAGCTGCTCCATGACCCCAACCTCTGGCACCTCAACCGCCACTCGGTCGCCCGGGCCATGGCGGTGGGCCTGTTTGCCGCCTTCATCCCCCTGCCCATGCAGATGCTCCTGGCTGCCAGCCTGGCGGTGCCGGTGCGCGGCAACCTGCCGATCTCGGTGGGGCTGGTCTGGCTGACCAATCCGATCACCATGCCGCCGGTGTTCTACTGCACCTACAAGCTGGGGGCCTGGATCATGGGCGTACCGCCCATGCTGCTGCCGGACGAGCTGACCTGGGAATGGATCACCGGCGAACTGGCCACCCTCTGGCAGCCCTTCCTGCTCGGCTCGCTGGTGGCCGGCCTGGGGCTGGCCGTGCTGGCCTACAACCTGACCATGCTCTACTGGCGCTGGTGGGTGCGCCACAACTGGCGCAAGCGCCAGGAGCGACGCCAGCAACAGCCCGGGCAGAAATGAAAAACGCCGCTCGATAGCGGCGTTTTTCATTCGGTTCGGCAACCTCAGTCGTAGCGCAGCGCTTCCGCCGGCTGGGTGCGCGAGGCGCGCCAGGCCGGGTACAGGGTGGCGAGGAAACTCATCAGCAACGCGGCGCCACAGATCAGCAGGACATCGGCGGCCTGCAGGTCGGATGGCAGGTTGTTGATGTAGTAGATATCCGAACTGAGGATATGCACCCCGCTGGCCCGCTCCAACCAGGCTACCCAATCGCTCACGTTGAGCGCGACAACCACCCCCAGCACGCCGCCGACCAAGGTGCCGATGCTGCCGATTACCGTGCCCTGAACCATGAAGGTGCTCATGATCTGCCCCGGCGTGGCGCCGAGGGTGCGCAGGATGGCGATATCGGAGCGCTTGTCGGCCACCACCATGACCAGGGTGGCGATGATGTTGAACGCGGCGACTGCGATGATCAGCAGCAGGAGCAGACCGATCATGGTCTTCTCCATCTTCATCGCGCTGAACAGACTGCCCTGGGTGTGGGTCCAGTCGTTGGCCTTGTAGCCCGCGCCCAGGCTGGCGGCGATGGCGGCGGAAACCTGCGGCGCCTGATACAGATCCTTGAGCGCGATGCGCACGCTCTGCACCTGCTGCGGGGCGATGCGCAGGATGCTCGAGGCATCGGCGACGCTGATCAGCGCCAGGCTGCCATCCAGCTCGGCGCCCACCTTGAACACCCCGACCACGTTCAGGCGCTGCATGCGCGGGGTGATGCCGCTCGCGCTGCTGCTCACCTCGGGCACGATCAGGGTCAGCTTGTCGCCGACGTTGAGGCGGAAACGCCGCGCGGTCGTCTCGCCGATCACCACGCCGAACTCGCCGGGACGCAGCTCATCCAGCCGCCCCTGGACCATATGCTGGCCGATGATCGAGACCTGCTGCTCCTGGGCCGGATCGATGCCGTTGACCAGGATCGGCTGCATGACGCCGCGGGAGGAAAACATCCCCTCCAGCTCGGCAAAAGGCGCCGCCCCGACGACCTGCGGGTTGCGCTTGGCGACCTCGGCCACGGCATGCCAGTCGGCCAGCGGCTGCTCGGCGCTGAGGGTGGCGTGCGGCACCATGCCGAGGATGCGCGTGCTCATTTCCTTCTGGAAACCGTTCATCACCGAGAGCACCACGATCATCGCCAGCACGCCGAGACCGAGGCCGATCATCGAGGTCAGCGAAATGAAGGAGATGTAGTGGTTGCGCCGCTTGGCGCGGGTGTAACGGGTGCCGATGAAGATCGCGATAGGCCGGAACATGATTAGGCAGCCACCAGCCGGCCTTCTTCCAGGCGCAGCACCCGGTCCATCTGCTGGGCCAGCTGCAGGTCGTGGGTCACCACCAGGAAGGCGGTCTGCGACGAGACGCTGAGCTCGCGCATCAGTTCCTGGATGCCGTGGGCGGTGTGCTGGTCGAGGTTGCCGGTGGGCTCGTCGAGCAGCACCAGCGCCGGCCGATTGACCAGGGCACGGGCGATGGCCACCCGCTGGCGCTCGCCGCCGGACAGCTCGGCCGGTTTGTGGCTCAGGCGATGGCCCAGACCGACCCGCTCCAGCAGCGCGGTGGCGCGCTGACGGGCCTCGGCGATCGGCGTCTTGCCGATCAGCAGCGGCATGCACACGTTCTCCAGGGCGGTGAACTCCGGCAGCAGGTGATGGAACTGGTAGACGAAGCCCAGCGCCCGGTTGCGCAGCAGGCCGCGGGCCGTCTCGTTGAGGGCGGACAGCTCCTCGCCGGCCAGCCAGACGCTGCCCTGGCTCGGCGTATCCAGGCCGCCGAGCATGTTCAGCAGGGTGCTCTTGCCGGAACCGGAGGAGCCGACGATGGCCACCCGCTCGCCGGGCAGCAGCTCCAGCGCCACGCCGGCTAGGACCTCCACCGTCTGCGGGCCTTCCTCGTAGCTCTTGCCCAGGTTGCGGCAACTCAGGACTGCCTTATCACTCATAACGCAAAGCCTCCGCTGGCTGGGTGCGCGCCGCACGCCGAGCCGGGTAAAGGGTGGCAAAGAAACTCAGAAGCAACGCCGCGGCGCACACCAGCACCACGTCCTCGACCTGCACCTGCGAAGGCAGGTAGTCGATGAAATACACTTCGGCATTGAGGAACTGGATGCCCAGCATGCCTTCCAGCCACTTGATCGCCGCGCTGACATTGAGCGCGGCGAGCACGCCCAGCACGCCGCCGACCAGGGTGCCGACCACGCCGATCACGGTGCCCTGCACCATGAAGGTCAGCATGATCTGCCGTGGCGTGGCGCCGAGGGTGCGCAGGATGGCGATATCCGCCTGCTTGTCGGTCACCACCATGACCAGGGTGGAAACGATGTTGAACGCGGCGACCGCGACGATCAGCAACAGCAGCAGACCGATCATGGCCTTCTCCATGCGGATCGCCTGGTACAGATTGCCGTGGGTCGAGGTCCAGTCGCGCGCATAGAAATCCTCGGCGCGCAGGGCCTGGGACAACTCCCAGGCCACCCGCGGCGCCTCGAACAGGTCCTGCAGCTTGAGGCGGATGCCCTGCACCTCGCCCGGCTTCATGCGCAGCAGGCGCCCCGCATCCTGCACATGCACCATGGCCACATGGCCATCGATCTCGCCGGCGCCGACATGGAAGATGCCGACCACGGTGAAGCGCTTCATGCGCGGGAACATCCCGGCCGGAGTGACCGCCACCTCGGGCGCGACGAAGGTGACCTTGTCGCCGAGCGCCAGGCCGAGCTTCTTCGCCGCCAGATCGCCGATGGCGATGCCGAACTGACCAGGCTGCAGGGACTCGAGCGCGCCTTGGTCTCTCAGGAAAAAGTTGCCGATGATCGAGACCTTGCGCTCCTCGACCGGGTCGATGGCATTGATCAGGATCTTCTGCACCCGACCATTGTTGGTCAGCAACCCCTGCATTTGGGTGAATGGAGCGGTCGCCACGACCTGCTGGTTTTCGCTCGCCCGGGCGGCGATACGCTGCCAGTCCGGCAGCGGCTGGCTGCTCTCGAGGGTGGCATGCGGCACCATGCCCAGCACACGGTCGCGCATCTCGCGGTCGAAGCCATTCATCACCGACAGCACGACGATCATCACCAGCACGCCCAGGGCGAGGCCGATGATCGAGGTGAGGGAGATGAAGGAGACGAAAAGGCTACGACGCTTGGCCCGCGTGTAACGCAAGCCGATAAAGAACGGCAAGGGTCTGAACATGTATGGGGTTCGCTGGCGAAAGAAGAAACGTCCTTGTGGCGGGGCTAGGCGAGCAGCTTTACACTCAGACCACCACTGCTGCCATGGGTTCGCCATGTCGTATCGAGACGCTGATGATCGCCGCGAATACTACCGTATCGAGGATACGATCGCACTGGATTTCAGCCTGCTTTCCGGGCCGCAAGCGCTGGCCAGTGACGCGCTGCACGATGCCTCGCCGCTGTTCAATCTGCTCAGCGACCTGCACCTGATGGACTTCGAGTCGCAGCATCTGCTGCGCCATATCAGCGAGCGCGACCGCACCCTGGCCAACTACCTGAAGGTGATGAACAAGCGCATCGATCTGCTCGGCCAGGCCCTGGCGCAGAACCTGCTGCGCGATATCGGCACGCCACGCCAGGTATCGCTGTCCGAGGGCGGCATCAGCTTCAACCACACGCAGGAGATCGAACCCGGCAGCCACCTGGCGCTGAAGATGGTACTGATGCCACAAGCCCTCGGCCTGCTGCTGCGGGCCAGGGTCATGCACTGCCAGGTACGCGAGGATGGTCAGTTCGACATCGGCACCGAGTTCGAGGCCCTGACCGATGCCCAGCGCCAGCTGCTGGCCCGGCATATCCTGCAGAAGCAGGCGCAACAGCGCCGCCTGGCCCGCGAGCAGCACCGGTGAGGCGACGTGTGCGCCGTCTGCTCGGCCTGCTGAGCCTCGCCCTGGCCCTGCCCGTTGCCGGCGAAACCCTGCACATCCCCCTCGGCCAGCAAGGCCAGGCCGGACTCTCCCTGCCCCAGCGCGGCGAATCGCAGCGCTCGGTGCTGGAGCGCTTCGGCCTGGCCGACGAGGAGCACGCCGCGGTCGGCCAGCCGCCGATCACCCGCTGGGACTACCGCGAGTTCAGCGTGTATTTCGAGTACGATCACGTGGTCAACAGCGTGCTCCACCACCAGCCCCGTCATCCCACCCCCAAGGAACAACAGTGACCCTTATCTACGGCCACCGCGGCGCCAAGGGCGAAGCGCCGGAAAACACCCTCGCCAGCTTCCAGCTATGCCTCAAACACGGCGTCACCCGCTGCGAACTGGACCTGCACCTGTCGCGTGACGGCGAGCTGATGGTGATCCATGACACGACCCTCAAGCGCACCACCGGGCGACGCGGCAAGGTGGTCGAGCACGCGGCCGCCGAACTGGTGGGCTACGACGCCCGCCATGGCGGCCCCGACTGGAAGACGCCCTGCCCGATCCCGACCCTTGCCAGCCTGTTCGAGCAGTGCCCATTCGAGCACTGGCAGCTGGAAGTGAAAAGCGCCTCGCGGGTGCGCGCCGCCCGCACCGTACTGGCGATCCAGGCCCTGGCCGAACGCTTCGCCATCAGCGAGCGCATCACCGTGACCAGCAGCTCGCGCGAAGTGCTGCGCGCCCTCAAGCGCCTGGCCCCGGAACTGTCGCGCGGCCTGGTGGCAGAGTACGACTGGCTCGACCCGCTGAAGGTCGCCGCCCACCACGACTGCTCGATGCTCGCCCTGAACTGGACCCTGTGCACCCCGGAACGCCTGGCCAAGGCGCAGAAGGCCGGGCTGCACGTGTCGGTGTGGACGGTCAACGATGCCGCGCTGATGCGGCGCCTGGCCGATTTCGGCGTGGACAGCATCATCACCGACTTCCCCGGGCTGGCGGTCGATACGCTGGAGCGCTGACTCCACTGTGGGAGCGGCTTTAGCCGCGCTCGAGCGGCGAGACGAAGGAATCTTTCGCGGCTGAAGCCGCTCCTACGGAAAGCCCCTAGCGCAGGCTGCAGCAATAAAAAACCGGCCCATGGGCCGGTTTTTTTGTGCTGCCTGGTCAGAAGCTCTCCCGGTTCGGCCAGCGCCACTCGCGGGAATCGCTGAAGGGATCCACCCCGACCGGCTCAGGCCACCGGTCGGAGCCGCTCAAAAAAGCCGGTTGAGACCGTCGAACGCCGCCACCCGATAAGCCTCGGCCATGGTCGGGTAGTTGAAGGTGGTGTTGACGAAGTACTTGATGCTGTTCGCCTCGCCCTTCTGGTTCATGATCGCCTGGCCGATGTGGACGATCTCCGAGGCCTGGTAGCCGAAGCAGTGCACGCCGAGGATTTCCAGGGTGTCGCGGTGGAACAGGATCTTCAGCATGCCCACCGGCTCGTGGGAGATCTGCGCCCGCGCCATGCCCTTGAAGAAGGCCTTGCCCACTTCATAGGGAATCTTGGCCTGGGTCAGCTCCTTCTCGTTCTTGCCGATCGAGCTGATCTCCGGAATGGTGTAGATGCCGGTCGGCACGTCGTCGACGAAGCGCCACGTGTCGTTCTCCACCGCACTGCCGGCGGCCGAACGACCCTGGTCATAGGCGGCGCTGGCCAGGCTCGGCCAGCCGATCACGTCGCCGGCGGCGAAGATATTGCCGATCTCGGTGCGGTAGGACTGATCCACCTCGATCTGCCCGCGGCCGTTGACCTTGATGCCGATGTTTTCCAGGCCCAGCTTGTCGGTGTTGCCGGTACGCCCGTTGCACCAGAGAAAGGCGTCGGCCTTGATCTTCTTGCCGGACTTGAGGTGCAGGATCACCCCGTGCTCCACGCCCTCGACGCGCTCGTACTCCTCGTTGTGACGGATCAGCACGTTGTTGTTGCGCAGGTGGTAGCTCAGCGCATCGGAGATCTCGTCGTCGAGGAAGCTGAGCAGTTGGTCGCGGTTGTCGATCAAGTCGACCAGCACGCCGAGGCCGCTGAAGATCGAGGCGTACTCGGAGCCGATCACCCCCGCTCCGTAGATGATGATCCGGCGCGGCGTGTGGGTCAGGCTGAGGATGGTGTCGCTGTCGTAGATGCGCGGGTGGTGGAAGTCCACGTCGGCCGGGCGGTAGGGGCGCGAGCCGGTGGCGATGACGATCTGCTTGGCCACCAGTTTTTCCACCACGCCGCTGGGGCAGACCACTTCCACGGTCTGCTCGTCGGCGAAGCTGGCGGTGCCGAAGAACACGTCGATGCGGTTGCGCGCGTAGTAGCCGGTGCGCGAGGCAACCTGCTTGGCGATCACCCGCTCGGCGCTCTTCAGTACGTCGGGGAAGGAGAACCAGCGCGGCTCGCCGATCTGGCGGAACAGCGGGTTGGTGTTGTACTGCATGATCTGCCGCACCGAGTGGCGCAGGGCCTTGGACGGGATGGTGCCGAGGTGGGTGCAGTTGCCGCCTACCTGCGGGCGGTTGTCGACCACCGCCACCTTGCGCCCGGCCTTGGCCGCGTTCATTGCTGCGCCTTCACCCGCCGGGCCCGAGCCCAACACCACCACGTCGTAGTTGTAGACCGCCATGCTTACTCCTCATCACGCACCGGGCTTCGCGTCAGGAACCCGGACAGGGCTGCGGCACCCCATGGCCACAGCACTAGAATCGTCGGCACAGCTTAACCATGCCGGTTCGCGCCGCACATTAGCGCTTGGTCGCGTCGTAGGCGAGCTTTGTCTTCACTACATCCTGGTCGCGATTCACTTCCTCGCACTTCTCGCGGCTGCCGCCACAGATCGAGCATTCCTTCTCGATGCCCAGATTGGCGATGCCGCCGCAGGAGCCGGCAATCGGCTTGCGCCCGAAGATCACACCGACGGCCATGCCCAATACCACCAACAGCATGAGTCCGAATACCAACAGCCAGGTCATGGTGTTTCTCCTGCGCCGAAACGGCGCTCGAAAGCCGGCGTCGCGCGGGTGGCGAAGCCCTGGTCGGTACGGGTGACGAAGAAAGCAGCCACCTGCGCCTGCTCGGCGAAGGCATAGCCGCGTTCCGGCCCCAGCACCATCAATAGAGTAGACAGCCCGTCGGCGCGCAAAGTCGAGGGATCGACCACCGTCACCGCCGCCAGGCGATGACTGATCGGTGCGCCCGCTTGCGGATCGAGGGTATGCGAGTAGCGCTTGCCGTCACGCTCGAAGTAGTTGCGGTAGTCGCCGGAGGTGGAGACCCCCAGGCCATCCAGCGCCAGGACCTTCTGCGCCACCTGGCGGTCATCGCGCGGCGCCTCGATGGCGATGCGCCAGGCGCTGCCGTCCGGCTTGCGCCCGAGCGCCTTGAGCTCACCGGTGACATCCAGCAGGTAGCTTTTCACCCCCAGCTCGGCCAGGCGCGCGGCGAGGCGATCGACCGTAGCGCCGGCGGCGATGCTGTTGAGATCCAGCTGCACGGCGGCGTCCTTGCACAGCTGCTCGCCGTCGATGCGCAGGTGCTCATGGCCGACATTGGCCCGCGCCATGGCGATCTCCTCGGCCGTCGGCACCCGCTCGCCGCGCGACTGCGGGCCGAAGCCCCACAGCTCCAGCAGCGGCTGAATGGTCAGGTCGAAGGCGCCGTCGCTGTCGGCGGCCAGCCGCTCGCCGAAGCGCACCAGCTCCAGCACGGGGGCTGGCATGGCGCGGCAGCTGCCGGCCGGCAGGTGATTGAATTCGGAAAGGTCGGAATCACTGCGCCAGGTGGACATCTGCTGGTCGACTTGCGCCAGCAGGCCCTCGACTTCGGCTTTGAGCGCGGCGGGTTCGGGCGTGCCCTCGCCCGCCAGGTATTTCAGCGAGTAGTGGCTGCCCATGGTCGGGCCGCCGAACTCCTCGATCTTCTCGCCGCAACCAGCCAGCAGTGCGCTGGCCAGCAACAGGCATACCGCGGGTTTAGCCACCGAAGTCGTCCAGCAGGATGTTCTCGCGCTCCACCCCCAGGTCCAGCAGCATCTTGATCACCGCGGCGTTCATCATGGGCGGGCCGCACATGTAGAACTCACAGTCTTCCGGCGCCGGGTGGTCCTTGAGGTACTGCTCGTACAGCACGTTGTGGATGAAGCCCTTGAGGCCGGTCCAGTTATCTTCCGGCTGCGGATCGGACAGCGCCAGGTGCCACTGGAAGTTCGGATTTTCCGCCGCAAGCGCGTCGTATTCCTCGACGTAGAAGGCCTCGCGCAGCGAGCGCGCGCCGTACCAGAAGCTGATCTTGCGCTTGGAGCCCAGGCGCTTGAGCTGGTCGAAGATGTGCGAACGCATCGGCGCCATGCCGGCACCGCCGCCGATGAAGACCATCTCGGCATCGGTATCCTTGGCGAAGAACTCGCCGAACGGCCCGTATACGGTGACCTTGTCGCCCGGCTTGAGGCCGAACACCCAGGACGACATCTGGCCCGGCGGCAGATGATCCTTGCCGGGCGGCGGCGAGGCGATGCGGATGTTGAATTTGACGATGCCCTTCTCGTCCGGGTAGTTGGCCATGGAGTAGGCACGGATCACCGTCTCGTCGACCTTGGACACGTACTTCCACTGGTTGAACTTGTCCCAGTCGCCGCGGTACTCGGGCTGAATGTCGAAGTCCTTGTAGTGCACCTCGTGCGGCGGGCATTCCAGCTGCACGTAGCCACCGGCACGGAAGTCCACGCTCTCGCCTTCCGGCAGGCGCAGGGTCAGCTCCTTGATGAAGGTGGCCACGTTGGGGTTGGACTCCACCGTGCATTCCCACTTCTTCACGCCGAACACCGACTCTTCCACCTCGATATGCATGTCCTGCTTGACCGGGGTCTGGCAGGACAGGCGCCAGCCGGCCTTGGCCTCGCGCTTGGTGAAGTGCGATTCCTCGGTCGGCAGCATTTCGCCGCCGCCGCTTTCGACGATGCACTTGCACTGGGCGCAGGTGCCGCCACCGCCGCAGGCCGAGGACAGGAACACGTTGTTCGCCGCCAGGGTCTGCAACAGCTTGCCACCGGCCGGTACGGTGAGGGTGCGCTCGCCGTTGATGACGATGTTCACGTCGCCGCTGGATACCAGCTTGGCACGGGCCGCCAGGATGATCACCACCAGCGCCAGGACGATGGCGGTGAACATGCCGATGGCCAGGGAAATTTCAAAACCCATCTGGTTCTCCTTAGAGCTGAATGCCGCCGAAGGACATGAAGCCCAACGACATCAGACCGATGGTGATGAAGGTGATGCCCAGGCCCTGCAGGCCTTCGGGAACATCACTGTACTTGAGCTTCTCGCGGATGCCGGCCAGCAGGGCGATGGCCAGGGCCCAGGAGAAGCCGGAACCGAGGCCGTAGGTCACGCTCTCGGCCAGGTTGTAGTCGCGCTCCACCATGAACAGCGAGCCGGCCATGATCGCGCAGTTCACCGTGATCAGCGGCAGGAACACGCCGAGGGCGTTGTACAGCGAGGGCACGTACTTATCCAGGAGCATCTCGAGGATCTGCACGATGGCGGCGATCACGCCGATGTAGCTGAGCAGGCCGAGGAAGGACAGGTCCACTTCCGGCAGCCCGGCCCAGGCCAGTGCGCCTTCCTTGAGCAGGTAGGTGTACAGCAGGTTGTTGGCCGGCACCGTAATGGCCTGCACCACCACCACGGCGATGCCGAGACCGATGGCGGTTTCCACCTTCTTGGAGATGGCGATGAAGGTACACATGCCGAGGAAGAAGGCCAGCGCCATGTTCTCGATGAACACGGCCTTCACGAACAGGCTGAGGTAATGCTCCATCAGTAGGCCTCCTTATCCGAGACGTGCGGGGCCATGCGGAAGGCCGGCGCTTCCTTCTGCGCCGGTTTCCAGCTGCGCAGCGCCCAGATGATCAGACCGATCAGGAAGAACGCCGAAGGCGGCAGCAGCAGCATGCCGTTGGGCTGGTACCAGCCACCGTCGCTGACGGTGGGCAGCACGCTGTAGCCGAGCAGCTTGCCGGCACCGAACAGCTCGCGGATCACACCCAGGACAATCAACATGGCGCTGTAGCCCAGGCCGTTGCCGATGCCGTCGAAGAACGACAGCAGCGGCGGGTTCTGCATGGCGAAGGCCTCGGCGCGGCCCATGACGATGCAGTTGGTGATGATCAGGCCGACGAACACCGACAGCTGCTTGGCCAGGCTGAAGGCATAGGCCTTGAGCACCTGATCGACCACGATCACCAACGAGGCGATGATCACCATCTGCACGATCATGCGGATCGAGCTGGGAATCTGACTGCGGATCATCGAGATGAACAGGTTGGAGAACCCGGTCACCAGGGTCAGCGCAATCGACATCACCAGCGCCGTCTTGAGGTTCGAGGTGACCGCCAGCGCCGAGCAGATGCCGAGGATCTGTAGACCAATGGGGTTGTTGTGAAAGATCGGGTCGAGCAACACGCTCTTGATCGTGGGTTGCGACATGCTTATGCCTCCCCTTTGTGCAGTTTGGCCAGGAACGGACCGAAGCCGCTTTCACCCAGCCAGAAGTGCAGCAGGTTGTTCACGCCCTTGCTGGTCAGGGTAGCGCCCGCCAGGCCATCGACCTGATGCGTGGCCTTGGCCGACTGCGGATCGACGCTGCCCTTGATGATTTCCACGGCAAGCTGGCCCTGCTCGTCGAACAGGGTCTTGCCGGCCCAGAGCGCCTTCCACTTCGGGTTGTCCACCTCGCCGCCCAGGCCCGGGGTCTCGCCGTGCTGGTAGAAGCCGAAGCCGACCACGGAGTTCAGGTCGCCCTTGATGGCGATGAAGCCGTACAGGGTCGACCACAGGCCGTAACCACGTACCGGCAGGATCAGGGTGTCGAGCTTGCCGTCGGTTTCCACCATATAAACGGTGGAAAAGCGCTCGCGACGCTTGATCGAGGCGATGTCCTGCTCACCCTTGAGGGCATCGGACAGTGCTGGATCCTTGGCCGCCTTGAGCGGGTCGAAGCTGGCCGCATCCTGGGCATCGCTGAATACACCGGTCTGCAGGTCGACCACACGGGCCTTGATGCGCTCGGCGTACAAGGCCTTGATCGCCTTGGCCGACATGCCGCTCTCACCCAGGCCGGCAATCGCCAGGATGCTGCGTTGTTTGTCCAGCTGGCGGTTTTCCACCTGGGTCGGCTTCAGCGCCACGGCGGCGCCGGCGACGAACACCGAGCACACCAGGCACACCAGCAGCGCAACGGTCAGGGTGCGCGCAGTAGATTCTTGCTTAGCCATTGCGCGCAATCCTCCGCTTGATGTTGGCCTGTACGACGAAGTGGTCGATCAGTGGCGCACACAGGTTGGCGAACAGGATCGCCAGCATCATGCCTTCCGGGAAGGCCGGGTTGACCACACGGATCAGCACCACCATCACCCCGATCAGCGCACCGAACAGCCACTTGCCGGTATTGGTCATGGAGGCCGACACCGGGTCGGTGGCCATGAAGATCAGGCCGAAGGCGAAACCGCCGACCACCAGGTGCCAGTGCCAGGGCATGCTGAACATCGGATTGCTGGCCGAGCCGATGGCGTTGAACAGGTAGCTCATGGCGATCATGCCCAGCATCACGCCGCTGACGATGCGCCAGGAAGCGATCTTGCTCAGCAGCAGGAAGGCACCCCCGATGAAGATGGCCAGGGTGCTGGTCTCGCCCATCGAGCCGGGTTCGAAGCCGACAAAGGCATTCCACCAGGACAGACCGCTGGCGGTGACCTGCTCGATGCCCCCCGAGGCGGCAACCGACAGGGCGGTGGCGCCGGCATAGCCGTCTACTGCCGTCCAGACCGCATCGCCGGACATCTGCGCCGGATAGGCGAAGAACAGGAAGGCACGCCCGACCAGGGCCGGATTGAGGAAGTTCTTGCCGGTACCGCCAAACACTTCCTTGCCGATCACCACGCCGAAGCTGATGCCCAGGGCCACCTGCCACAGCGGAATATCCGGCGGCAGGGTCAGGGCGAACAGCACCGAGGTGACAAAGAAACCTTCGTTGACCTCATGACGGCGAATGGAGGCGAACAGCACTTCCCAGAAACCGCCGACAATGAAGGTGACCAGGTACACCGGCAGGAAATACGCCGCACCCTGGATGAAGCAGTCCCACAGACTGTTCGGATCGAAACCGGCCAACATGCCGATCAGGCCGAAACGCCAGCCATCCTGGGCGGCCAGCAGCTCGGGGTTGCCGGCCATGATGCTGTTGGCCTGGAAGCCGATGTTCCACATGCCGAAGAACATCGCCGGGAAGGTGCAGGCCCAGACGGTGATCATCATGCGCTTGAGGTCGATGCCGTCACGCACGTGGGCGGTGGTCTTGGTCACGCTGCCCGGACGATAGAAGAAGGTATCGATGGCTTCGTAAAGCGCATACCACTTCTCGTACTTGCCGCCCTGCTCGAAGTTGTGCTCGATCTTGTCGAGGAATTTACGCAAAGACATGGATCAGCCCTCCTTCTCGATGCGGGTCAGGTTGTCCCGCAGGATCGGACCGTATTCGTACTTACCGGCGCAGACGTAGGTGCACAGCGCCAGGTCTTCCTCGTCCAGCTCCAGGCAGCCGAGTTTCTGCGCCATCTCGGTATCGCCGACGATCAGGTAGCGCAGCAACTGGGTGGGCAGGATATCCAGCGGCATCACCGCCTCGTAGTTGCCCACCGGCACCATGGCGCGCGGGCTGCCGTTGGTGCTGGTGTCGAAGGCGAAGCGCTTGGCCGCCTGCAGCTTGGAAACGAAGATGTTCAGCACCGAGTGCTTGTTCACCCCGGCGCGCAGGTAATGCAGGAACTCGCGCTCACGACCTTCGTGCAGGCAGGAAACCAGCGTGTGGTAACGCCCCAGGAAAGAGAAAGCACCGCGCGAGGTGCGGCCGCCCAGCACCGAACCGGAAATCACCCGGTTATGGCCAGACTGCAGCTCGCCAGCGGTCAACTCGTCCAGGCTGGCGCCGAGACGGGTGCGCAGCAGGCGCGGCTTGTCGACCATCGGACCGGCCAGCGACACCACGCGCGCCACGCTGAGCTGGCCCGTGGTGAACAGCTGACCGATGGCAATCACGTCCTGACAGCCGATGTGCCACACGCTCTTGGTCGCGCTGGCCGGGTCGAGGAAGTGGATATGGGTACCCGGAAGACCAGCCGGGTGCGGGCCGTTGAAGGCCTCGCAGTGCACGCCCGGCAGGCTTTCACCCGGCAACTGCACGCCTTCGGCCTTGCACAGGAAGACCTTGGCCAGACGGGCAAGGACTTTCAGGCCGTTTTCGAAGTCGGCCGCCTGTTCGGCGATGATCACTGCAGGATCTGCCGCCAAGGGCTGGGTATCGATGGCCGTCACGAAGATCGAGCTGGGCACGGCATCCACGGCCGGCACCTTGCTGAACGGGCGTGTGCGCAGCGCAGTCCACAGACCGGACTGCTGCAGATTGTCACGCACGGCCTGGGGCTCCAGGCTGGCCAACTGGGCCGCCTCGTAGCGGGCGAACGCGATGGCGTCATCGCCCTCCAGGTCGATCACCACCGACTGCAGCACGCGCTGCTCGCCGCGATGGATGGCACTGACCACGCCGGCACCCGGCGCGGTGAAGTGCACGCCCGGATTCTTCTTGTCGGAGAACAGCACCTGACCAAGCTTGACCCGGTCGCCGACCTGCACGGCCATGGTCGGCTTCATCCCGTGATAATCGCACCCCATCAAGGCAACGCTGCGCACGGCACGGGCATCATCGATGCGCTGCTCGGGGGCACCGCTGATGGGCAAATCCAGCCCACATTTTATTTTGATCATTGAGTGGTCCAAACACTGAAATCAGTGCTTTTGCAGAGTTGGAACACAACCGGAAGCCCTCGACTGCAGCCAGCACAGCCAACGCCAATAACGGCCCAAAGGTAGCCCCGAAGTGAAAAGCCTTGGGATTATAAGGAGATAACCCCGTACTGCCCACCCGCCAGTTTCTGTTTCGACCCGCAAGTCGTAACACCAAGCAACAGCGGGATACTTGACGCCCTGGTCAGCAGCAGCGAAAACCACTGAAATTCCGAGGAGCTTGCTCCATGCGCTACCTGCTTATACTGACCCTAGTACTCATCGGCAACGGCAACCTGCTGGCCAAGAGCGACAACCCCATCCTCGACCAGGCTGGCTTCAGCAGCACCTATGTGCTGGCCGGCACGCCACTGGAGCGCAAGAACCAGGCACTGCTCACCTATTTATGGGCCGACGTCTATTCCGCCGCCTTCTACACCGAAGCCAGCATCAACCCAAGCCAAGCCGTCAGCCAACCCGCCGCGCAGCGACTGGAACTGTATTACTACCGCGAAATCGCCAAGGAAGATGTGCTCAAGGCCGCCTGGACAACCCTGGAGCGCCAGCACAGCACCACCCAGCTTGAAAAACTGAAACCTGAAGTGGATGCCCTGCACGCCACTTTCCGTGATATCCGCCCCGGTGATCGCTACGCCCTGAACTACTCGGCACAGCAGGGACTGACCCTGGAGCGCAACGGCAGCGAGGTTTTCCGCAGCAGCAATAGCGAACTGGCCCGCGCCTACCTGGGCATCTGGCTGGCCCCCGAGGGCCTGTCGGACAAACTGCGCGAGCAACTGCTGGCTGATCGCTGATTTCGCGGGCCGCTGAAATGCAAAACGGGAGCCTAGGCTCCCGTTTTGTTTGACGCTCTCGCGGCTTAGCGCGGGAAGGCTGGCGGGTTGACCCCGGCCATTTCTTCCATCACGCGGACCACCTGGCAGCTGTAGCCGAACTCGTTGTCGTACCACACGTACAGCACGACACGGTTGTCGTTGACGATGGTGGCTTCGGCATCGACCACGCCGGCGTGGCGCGAACCGACGAAGTCGGTGGACACCACTTCCTGCGACTGGACGAAATCGATCTGCTTCTGCAGATCCGAATGCATGGCCATCTGGCGCAGGTATTCGTTGATTTCTTCGCGGCTGGTGGCCTTCTCCAGGTTCAGATTGAGGATGGCCATGGAGACGTTCGGCGTCGGTACGCGAATCGCGTTGCCGGTCAGCTTGCCCTTGAGTACCGGCAGGGCCTTGGCGGCTGCAGTGGCGGCACCGGTCTCGGTGATCACCATGTTCAGCGGCGCGCTGCGACCACGGCGATCGCCCTTGTGGAAGTTGTCGATCAGGTTCTGGTCGTTGGTGTACGAGTGAACGGTTTCGACGTGGCCATTGACGATGCCGTACTGGTCATTCACCGCCTTGAGCACCGGCACGATGGCGTTGGTGGTGCAGGAAGCGGCCGAGATGATCTTGTCGTCGGCGGTGATTTCGCCATGGTTGATGCCGTGCACGATGTTCTTCAGCGCGCCCTTGCCCGGTGCGGTCAGCACCACGCGATCGACACCCGGGCAGGCCAGGTGCTGGCCCAGGCCGTCGGCATCACGCCAGACGCCGGTGTTGTCCACCAGCAGGGCGTTCTTGATGCCGTATTGGGTGTAGTCGACTTCCTTCGGGTCCTTGGCGTAGATCACCTGGATCAGGTTGCCGTTGGCGGTCAGGGTGTTGTTGGCTTCATCGATGGTGATGGTGCCGTTGAACTTGCCGTGTACCGAGTCGCGGCGCAGCAGGCTGGCGCGCTTGACCAGGTCATTGGTCGCGCCCTTGCGCACGACGATGGCGCGCAGACGCAGGCCGTCGCCACCACCGGTCTTCTCGATCAGGATGCGCGCCAGCAAGCGGCCGATGCGACCGAAGCCATACAGCACCACGTCGGTGCCTTCGCGGCCGGAGCCGTTCTGCTTGCCCACCACATCGGCCAGCTCGTCCTTGACGAACTGCTCGACGCTGCGGCCAGCGCCTTCGGCCTTGAACTTGCAGGCCATCTTGCCCAGGTCCACGGAAGCGGCGCCCAGCTTGAGCTCGCCCATGGCCTTGAGGATCGGGAAGGTATCGTGCACCGACAGTTCGCCCTGATCAGCCAGGCGGTGACGGGCGAAGCGGTGGGCTTTGAGAATGTCGATCACCGAACGGTTGATCAGACCACGGCCGTAGATCGAGGTCACCACACTGTTGTTGCGGTAGAGCTGGCCAATCATCGGAATCATCGCTTCTGCGAGGGCTTCGCGATCGATCCACTCACCGAGACACTGGTCGGGCTTCTGAGTCACGGGCAATACCTTCCACATGTAGGGGCTGAAAAAAGGGGCTACATTATGACGGCGCACGCGCGCCTGAGCAATGCGCGCCTGTCGCCACCCCGCCGCACGCCTCCCGCCCTTAAGCGCCCGGGGCGTTCAGGGCCGGCAAGCGCACCGTCACGCCCGAACCGGTGGGCCGCGATAGGGTCCACCAGCACCGGACATCGCCTCAGGTAGATGCCGCGCGGCGATCGGCGCGGTCGTTGTGCCATTTGATCCAGACATGTACCGGGATGCCGGCAAGCAGCAACAGGGTGCCCAGATAGACCGTCTCGGCACCGGCACCGTAGATTGCCCAGCCGCTGTAGAGAAAACCCAGCCCACCGAGCAGGCCGACCTTGAACAGGGCCGCCCCCTGCAAGCCCTCCCTGCCCTTGAGACGGATCATCAGCTCGGCCAGCGCACAGAAGGCGTAAGGCACCAGGCTGGCCATGACGGCCAGCAGGATGATCGCGCTGAACGCGCCGACCAGACCCTGGGCGAAGTTCATCACCACCAGGATCGAGGCCAGCAGATTGGAAAACACCAGCGCATTGGCCGGCGTGCCGAAGCGCGACAGGCGCCCCATACTGCGTGGAAACACCCGATCCAGCGCGGCGCCATAGGGCACCTGGCCGGTCAGCAGGGTAAAACCGTTGAGGGTGCCGAAGGTGGCGATCACCGCCCCGACAGCCACCAGCACGCCGCCGACCTCGCCCCACATCGAACGCGCCACATCGGCCAGCGGCGCACTGGAGGCCGCCAGCTGATCGGCTGGCAGCACCCCCATGGCCACCGCCGACACGGCCATGTACACGCTTGCCGCCAGCAGCACGCCGAACAGGGTGGCGCGCGGAATGGTTTTCGCCGGCTCGACGACCTCGCCGGCCGGTACCGTGGCCGACTCCAGCCCGAGGAAGGCCCACAGCGTGACTGCCGCTGCCGCGGAAATCGCTGCCAGGTCGGACTGCTCGCTGCGATTGAGCACGGCGAAGTGGGCCGGCTCTACCCACCACCAGCCCAGCACGCCGATCAACAGCAGCGGCACCAGCTTGAGCACGGTGGTCAGCACCTGCACGGCCCCCGCCTCCTTCACCCCGCGCACGTTGATCAGCGTCAGCAACCAGATCGCCGCCAGTGCCGTCAACAGGCTGTAGCCCGAAGACTCACCGATCGCCGGGAACAGGTAGCCGACATAGCCGGCCAGCGCCACCGCCACCGCGGCATTGCCGGTCCAGAGGGTGATCCAGTAGCCCCAGGCGATGAGGAATCCGGCGAATTCGCCATAGCCCGCCTCGGTATAGGCGTAGGGACCACCGGTCTTCTGCACCAGCTGCGACAGCCGGCCGAAAAGGATCGCCAGCACCAGCGCACCACAGGAGGTCAGCAGCCAGCCAGCTAGCGAGATGGGGCCGTAGGGCGCCAGCGAGGCCGGCAGCAGAAAAATCCCCGAACCGATCATGTTACCCACCACCAATGCGGTGCAGGCCATCAGGCCAAGCCCCTTGGTGGAAGAAACTGAAGACTGCTGCTCAACCATGGACACACTCCTTGAGTCGGTTGGCTGCAGTGTAGGCCGACCCACGCAGGGCAATGCAACGGCGCAAGCGCACAACCGTTCGGCTGGCTCGCCCGCCACCCTGCACTTGGTTACAATCGCGACCCTGTTCCCCAGCCGTAGTGCCACCCGTGTCCGTACTGCACCTGCCGAAACTACCCGCCGCCAGCGGCAAGCAGCACTGGGGCAACCTGCCCGGCGCCGCGCTGTCCCTGGCGATTGCCGAAGCCGCCAGCGCCGCCAAGCGCTTCACCCTGCTGCTGACCGCCGACAGCCAGAGCGCCGAGCGCCTGCAGGAAGAACTGGCGTTTTTCGCCCCGGACCTGCCGGTGCTGCACTTTCCCGACTGGGAAACCCTGCCCTACGACCTGTTTTCCCCGCACCAGGACATCATTTCCCAGCGCATCGCCGCGCTTTACCGCCTGCCGCAGCTCAAGCACGGCGTGCTGGTGGTGCCGATCAGCACCGCCCTGCACCGCCTGGCGCCGACCCGCTTCCTGCTCGGCTCCGGGCTGGTGCTGGACGTCGGCCAGAAGCTGGATGTCGACGAAATGCGCGCGCGCCTGGAAGCCGCCGGCTACCGCTGCGTGGATACCGTCTACGAGCACGGCGAGTTCGCCGTGCGCGGCGCGCTGATCGACCTGTTCCCGATGGGCAGCGAGACGCCGTTTCGCATCGACCTGTTCGACGACGAGATCGAGACCCTGCGCACCTTCGACCCGGAAACCCAGCGTTCGGTGGACAAGGTCGAGTCGATCCGCCTGCTGCCGGCCCGCGAATTCCCGCTGGACAAGAAATCCGTCACCGATTTTCGCGGCCGCTTCCGCGAGCGCTTCGACGTGGATTTCCGCCGCTGCCCGATCTACCAGGACCTTTCCACCGGCATCACCCCGGCCGGCATCGAGTACTACCTGCCGCTGTTCTTCGAAGAAAGCGCCACCCTGTTCGACTACCTGCCGGGCGACACCCAGGTGTTTTCCCTGCCCGGCATCGAGAAGGCCGCCGAACACTTCTGGACCGACGCCCGCGCCCGCTATGAAGACCGTAAGGTCGACCCCGAGCGCCCGCTGCTGCCGCCGGCCGACCTGTTCCTGCCGGTGGAAGACTGCTTCGCCCGCCTGAAGAACTGGCCGCGGGTGGTCGCCGACCCGGCCGATATCGAAACCGGCGTCGGCCGCGAGCGCTTCGACGCCCGCGCCCTGCCCGACCTGGCGATCCAGGCCAAGGCCAGCGAGCCGCTGGCGGCGCTACGGCGCTTTATCGAGGAGTACCCCGGCCGGGTGCTGTTCTGCGCCGAATCGGCCGGGCGCCGCGAAGTGCTGCTGGAGCTGCTCGCCCGCCTCAAGCTGAAACCGCTGGAAGTCGGCGGTTGGCCGGAGTTCGCCGAGAGCCAGTCACGCCTGGGCATCTGCATCGCCCCGCTGGACGAAGGCCTGCTGCTCGACGACATCGCCCTGATCGCCGAGAGCCCGCTGTTCGGCCAGCGCGTGATGCAGCGCCGCCGCCGCGAGAAATCGCGCGATGGTGGCGACAACGTGATCAAGAACCTCACCGAGCTGCGTGAAGGCTCGCCGGTGGTGCATATCGACCACGGTGTAGGCCGCTACCTGGGCCTGGTTACCCTGGAAATCGACGGCCAGGCCGCCGAATTCCTCGCCCTGATGTACGCCGAGGAAGCCAAGCTGTACGTGCCGGTGGCCAGCCTGCACCTGATCGCCCGCTACACCGGCAGCGATGACGCCCTAGCCCCGCTGCACCGCCTGGGTTCGGAAACCTGGCAGAAGGCCAAGCGCAAAGCCGCCGAGCAGGTGCGCGATGTCGCTGCCGAGCTGCTCGACATCTACGCCCGCCGCGCCGCCCGCGAAGGCTATGCATTCAAGGACCCACTGGCCGACTACGCCACCTTCAGCGCCGGCTTCCCTTTCGAGGAAACCCCGGACCAGCAGACCGCCATCGAAGCGGTGCTGGCCGATATGCTCGCACCCAAACCGATGGATCGCCTGGTCTGCGGCGACGTCGGCTTCGGCAAGACCGAAGTGGCCATGCGCGCGGCCTTTATTGCCGTACATAGCGGTCGTCAGGTGGCGGTACTGGTACCGACCACCCTGCTCGCCCAGCAGCACTACAACAGCTTCCGCGACCGCTTCGCCGACTGGCCGGTGACGGTCGAAGTGATGAGCCGCTTCAAGTCGGCCAAGGAGGTCAACGAGGCGGTGGCCAAACTGGCCGAAGGCAAGATCGACATCGTCATCGGCACCCACAAGCTGCTGCAGGACGATGTGCGCTTCAAGGACCTGGGCCTGTGCATCATCGACGAGGAACACCGCTTCGGCGTGCGCCAGAAGGAACAGCTCAAGGCCCTGCGCAGCGAGGTGGACATCCTCACCCTGACCGCCACGCCGATTCCACGCACCCTGAACATGGCCGTGGCCGGCATGCGCGACCTGTCGATCATCGCCACCCCGCCGGCGCGCCGCCTGTCGGTGCGCACCTTCGTCATGGAGCAGAACAACCCGACGATCAAGGAAGCGCTGCTGCGTGAGCTGCTGCGCGGCGGCCAGGTGTATTACCTGCACAACGACGTGAAGACCATCGAGAAGTGCGCCGCCGACCTGGCCGAGCTGGTGCCGGAAGCGCGCATCGGCATCGGCCACGGGCAGATGCGCGAGCGCGAGCTGGAACAGGTGATGAGCGACTTCTATCACAAGCGCTTCAACGTGCTGATCGCCTCGACCATCATCGAAACTGGCATCGACGTGCCGAGCGCCAACACCATCCTCATCGAGCGCGCCGACAAGTTCGGCCTGGCACAGCTACACCAGCTGCGCGGCCGCGTCGGTCGCAGCCACCACCAGGCCTACGCCTACCTGCTGACTCCGCCGCGCAAGCAGATGACCGAAGACGCACAGAAGCGCCTGGAAGCCATCAGCAACGCCCAGGACCTCGGCGCCGGCTTTGTCCTGGCTACCCACGATCTGGAAATCCGCGGCGCCGGCGAACTGCTCGGCGACGGCCAGAGCGGACAGATCCAGGCGGTCGGCTTCACCCTCTATATGGAAATGCTCGAACGCGCGGTCAAAGCCATCCGCAAGGGCGAGCAACCCAACCTCGACCAGCCACTCGGCGGCGGCCCCGAGATCAACCTGCGGGTTCCCGCACTGATCCCCGAAGACTACCTGCCGGACGTGCACGCACGACTGATCCTTTACAAGCGCATCGCCAACGCCGCCGACGAAGATGGCCTGAAGGAGCTGCAGGTAGAGATGATCGACCGCTTCGGCCTGCTGCCAGACCCGACCAAGAACCTGGTGCGCATCACCCTGCTCAAGCTGCAGGCAGAGAAGCTCGGGATCAAGAAGATCGATGCCGGCCCGCAGGGCGGACGCATCGAGTTCGCCGCCACCACCTGTGTCGATCCGCTGACCCTGATCAAGCTGATCCAGAGCCAACCCAAGCGCTACAAGTTTGAAGGCGCAACGATGTTCAAGTTCCAGGTGCCGATGGAGCGCCCGGAAGAACGTTTCAATACCCTCGAGGCCCTGCTCGAGCGTCTACTCTCGCAATCTGTTTAAAGGACTGACCCCCATGCGCGCGTTCCGCCACTTCACCCTGCTGCTCTGCCTGCTGGCACCGTCGGCCTTCGCCGATGCGCTGTACCAGATCGAGGTCATCGTGTTCCGCCAAGCCGGCCAGCCCGTGGTCGCCAGCCAGCCGGCGCCGGACGACTGGGCCCTGGGCGCCCAGCCGATCAGCGCCAGCGAGCGCCCGGTGGCGCTGACCGAAGTCGCCGACAAGCTCAACCCCGGCAGTGGCTACCAGGTGCTGCTGCACAAGGGCTGGACCCAGAGCCTGGGCGCGGTGCCGAGCAAGGCGGCGCTGAGCATCGGCAACGAGCAGTTCGGCCACTACCCGGTGGAAGGCGCCATCGCCCTCACCCAGCTGGAACGCCTGGTCGATATCGACGCCAATATCTGGGTCAACCAGTTCGACGCCGACGGCCTGCTCACCGGCAGCGAGCACATGAAGCAGCGCAGTCGCCTGAAGAACGGCGAACTGACCTACCTGGACCACGGCAGCCTGGGCATGCTGGTCAAGATCCAGCCGCTCTGAGCCATGTCGCTCTGCAGAAGCCCCGCCATGCGGGGCTTTTTCATGTGCGCAGCGCGGCCGAACTAGGACAGCGCCGCGGCCGGCTGGTCGAGCGGCTGCGCCAGGCGGCCATCGGCGTCCCGCAGCGGCAGGCGATGCGGGGCCGCCAGACGCTGGCGCAGGCGCTCGACGAACTGGCCGGCCGCCTCCTGCGAACTAAACGGCACGGCACAGTGGCCGAACTCGACCAGCCAGCCGCGCTCGGCGACCTGGTTCATGCGAATGTTCATCCGAGTACTCCTTGTCGATGAGCGGAAGCCCGCGGCTCAGGCGCTGAGCCGTTCGCGCAGGCGGCCGAGCATGCCCAGCAGGCTGCCGACCCGCTCGCGTTCGGGCTGCTCGCGCGGCACCTCGGCCAGGCGAGTGACCAGCTGCTGTGGCTGCGCGCGATAGATCAGTGCCTGCTCGGCCGCGGCGCGCAGGCCCTTGTCGAACAGGCCGCGGCGGACCGGCTTGGGCAGGTAGCGGAAGATCTGCGCCTCGTTGATCAGCTTGAGCAGCGCCTGGGTATCGCAGAACGGCGTCACCACCAGGCTGAGCAACTTCGGATGGGCCTGGGCCAGGCTCTTGAGCAACGGCGCGGTGTCCTCGCCGGCCAGGCGCAGGTCGCTGACCAGCAGGTCGACCCGCTCGCTGTTGAGCACTCGCAGCGCCTCGCCCAGGCTGGCGGCACGCAGCAGGCGATGGCCGCCGGTCATGCAGAAGGCGCCCACGCAGTCGAAGGTTTCCTCGGCGTCATCCAGCAGCAGCACATTCAACCCCTGCGGCGCGCTTGGCAATGTGGCACGCGCCGGCAGCTGTTGCTGGCTCTGGGCAATCTGCGCGGCCTGGCGCAGGGTAAAGGCCATCTCCTGCGGGTCCCAGGGTTTGGTCAGGTAACGGAAGATGCCGCCATCGTTCAAGGCCTCGATCGCCGCCTCCAGATCGGAATAGCCGGTCAGCAGGATGCGCATGGCGTCCGGCTGCAGCTCGCGGGCCTGGGCCAGCAACTCGGCGCCGCTCATCTGCGGCATGCGCTGGTCGCTGACGATCACCTGCACCGGCTCGTGGCGCAGGCGTTCCAGGGCGCGGCGCGGATCGCTCTCGGTAAGCACCTCGTAGTCGCGGCGAAACTGCAGGGCGAGGCTGCGCAGGATGCGCTCCTCGTCGTCGACGAACAGGATGCGGATCGGTGGGTTCATGGGTCAGGCGCTCCGTTGCAGGGCGGCAGCCTGGCCATGCGGCAGGCTGATCAGGAAGCGCGTGCCGCGCCCCGGTTCAGACACCACGCGGATGCTGCCGCCGTGGTCCTGGATGATCTTGAAACTGATCGACAGGCCCAGGCCGGTGCCCTGGCCCACCGGTTTGGTGGTGAAGAACGGGTCGAAGATGCGCTTGAGCACCTCCGGCGGCATGCCGCGGCCGTTGTCCTGCACGGAAATCAGCACCTGCCGCGCGTCCGCCCAGCTCTTCAGCTGGATGCGGCCGAAGCCGTCCATGGCCTGGGCCGCGTTGTTCAGCAGGTTGAGCAGCACCTGGTTGATCTGCGACGGCGCGCAGGCGATGCGCGGCAGCTCGCCGAGCTGCTGCTGCACCTCGGCCTTGTCCTTGATGTGGTTGCGGGCGATCAGCAGGGCGCTGCGGATGCAGTCGTTGAGATCGACCTCCTCGCTCATGGCGCGTTCCAGGCGGGCGAAGTCCTTGAGGCCGACCACCAGTTCGCCGATCTGCTGCAGGCCGTAGCGGGTGTCGTCGAACAGTTGCGTCAGGTCGTCGCCCAGCAGCTCGGGAGCCGCCAGCGCGCGAGCCCGGGCCGCGCCGTCGAAGGCCTGGGCCAGAGCGTCTTCGCGGCAGGCCGGATCAGCCAGGCAATCGCCCAGGCGGGCCTGGGCCTCGGCCAGGTCGAGCAGCGGCGTGGTCAGTTCGCGCAGCAGCTGCAGGTTGTTCGTCACGTAGCCCAGCGGGGTGTTCAGCTCGTGGGCCACGCCGGCGACCATCTGCCCCAGCGAGGCCATCTTCTCCGACTGCACCAGTTGCGCCTGGGACTCCTTGAGCTCGACCAGCGCCTTGCGCAGTACCAGGTTGCGCTGGGTCACCCGGCTTTCCATGGCCTTGAGCAGGTCGAGCACGGTGCCCAGGCCGCGATACAGGCCGTGTTCGTCGATCAGGATGAAGTCGTCGCGGATCGGCGACTGCAGCTGCGCGGTGATCTGCCGCGCCGCCTCCTCCAGGCTGGTGTGCTGACTGACCACCAGCGGCGCCGGATTCATCACCTCGCTTACCGGCTTGCGCCCCCACAGGTCGCGGCCGAAGCGCTGCATGAAGATGTCCTGCAGGGTCGAACGACTGACCAGGCCCAGCGGCCGGCCGTGCTCATCCACCACCGGCAGCGAGAGGAAGGCCTGGTGCTCGGGGCGCAACAACTGGTCGGCCACGTCGCTGATGCTGATTGTGGCGAGCAAGGGCGAAATCGGCCGCAGCAAGTGGGTCAGGGCGGGAACAACATCCATGGAACCAATCCCGAACAGTACGAATGGCCGGCATTGAAGCAGCACCAGGTTGCCGGCGTGTGACAGCCGTCACGCCGCCGCGGCAGGCGCGCCCGCGCCTCGCCGCGTACCGAAACGCATCGCGCCGGCCCCGCCGCGCACCACTCTGCAGCAGCCAAGCCCCTCCGGAGCCGGGCAAAGCGCCGGCTGGCGCGACTTGCGCCGACCTGGCACAGGCAGTGCACTGCATCGCCCATCTCAGGTTGAATGCACAGGGGAACAGCGCATGACCACACAACTCAAAGCCAGCCTCGGCACCCTGCACCTGTGGGGCATCGCCGTCGGCCTGGTGATTTCCGGGGAGTATTTCGGCTGGAGCTACGGCTGGGGCGTGGCGGGCACCCTGGGGTTCCTGATCACCGCGCTGATGGTCGCGGCCATGTACACCTGCTTCATCTTCAGCTTCACCGAGCTGACCACCGCCATCCCCCATGCCGGCGGCCCGTTCGCCTACAGCCGCCGCGCCTTCGGCGAGAAAGGCGGGCTGATCGCCGGTCTGGCCACGCTGATCGAGTTCGTCTTCGCCCCGCCGGCCATCGCCATGGCCATCGGCGCCTACCTCAACGTGCAGTTTCCCGGGCTCGATCCGAAGCACGCGGCGGTCGGCGCCTACATCATCTTCATGGGTCTGAATATCCTCGGGGTGAGCATCGCCGCCACCTTCGAGCTGGTGGTGACCGTGCTGGCCGTGGCCGAACTGCTGGTGTTCATGGGCGTGGTCGCGCCGGGCTTCAGCTTCAGCAACTTCGTGCTCAATGGCTGGGCCGGCAGCAACGAGTTCGGCCTGCCGGCGATTTCCGGGATCTTCGCCGCCATCCCCTTCGCCATCTGGTTCTTCCTCGCCATCGAGGGTGCGGCGATGGCCGCCGAGGAAGCCAAGGACCCCAAGCGCACCATTCCCAAGGCCTACCTGAGCGGCATCCTGACCCTGGTGGCGCTGGCCCTCGGGGTGATGATCATGGCCGGCGGCGTCGGCGACTGGAGCACCCTGGCCAATATCAACGACCCGCTGCCGCAGGCGATGAAGACCGTGGTCGGCGAAAACTCCGGCTGGCTGCATATGCTGGTGTGGATCGGCCTGTTCGGCCTGGTGGCCAGCTTCCACGGCATCATCCTCGGCTACTCGCGGCAGTTCTTCGCCCTGGCCCGTGCCGGCTACCTGCCCAAGGGCCTGGCCAAGCTGTCGCGCTTCCACACCCCGCACCGGGCGATCCTCGCCGGCGGCGTGGTCGGCATCGCGGCGATCTACAGCGACGGCCTGATCAACCTGCAGGGCATGAGCCTGACCGCGGCGATGATCACCATGAGCGTGTTCGGTGCCATTGTCATGTACATCATGAGCATGCTCAGCCTGTTCAAGCTGCGCCAGAGCGAGCCGAACCTGGAGCGCAGCTTCATGGCCCCCGGCTACCCGCTGGTACCGGGCATCGCCCTGGCCCTGGCGCTGGTCTGCCTGGTCGCCATGGCCTGGTTCAACACCACCATCGGCCTGATCTTCCTCGGCTTCATGGCGGTCGGCTTCGCCTACTTCCAGCTCACCGCCCAGCAGCGGGCCGATGCCCCCAGCGATGCGCTGCTCAGCGGTGAAGCCGCCTGATAAAAGCTCTATGCTGCAACGCGAGCCCCGGCATGCCGGGGCTCGCTTTTTCACTCGCGCACTCGGCTGGAGCCCGCCATGCCCTTCCAGACCACCGTCGGCAACCAGGTCTACCGCTTCGCCGACCTCAAGACCCTGCTGGCCAAGGCCAGCCCGGCGCGCTCCGGCGACTACCTGGCCGGCCTCGCCGCCGCCACCTACGAAGAACGCATGGCGGCCAAGCTGGCCCTGGCCGACGTGCCGCTCAAGGCCTTCCTCAACGAGGCGCTGATTCCCTACGAGCAGGACGAAGTCACCCGGCTGATCATCGACCGCCACGACGCGCGCGCCTTCGCCCCGATCAGCCACCTCACCGTCGGCGACCTGCGCGACTGGCTGCTGCTCGACTCCACCGACAGCGCCACCCTGAGTGCCATGGCCATGGGCCTGACCCCGGAGATGGTGGCCGCGGTGAGCAAGCTGATGCGCAACCAGGACCTGATCCTGGTGGCCAAGAAGTGCCGGGTGATCACCCGCTTTCGCAACACCATCGGCCTGCCCGGCCACCTCTCGGTGCGCCTGCAGCCCAACCACCCCACCGACGACGTGCGCGGCATCGCCGCCAGCCTGCTCGACGGCCTGTTGTATGGCTCGGGTGACGCCACCGTCGGCATCAACCCGGCCAGCGACTCGCTGCCGACCCTGATGCGCCTGTGGCAGATGATGGACGAGGTGCGCCAGCACTTCGACATCCCCATGCAGAGCTGCGTGCTGACCCACGTCACCACGCAGATCCAGGCCATCGAGGCCGGCGCGCCGATCGACCTGGTGTTCCAGTCGATCGCCGGCAGCGAGAAGACCAACGCCAGCTTCGGCGTGTCGCTGGCCATTCTCAAGGAAGCCCACGAGGCGGCGCTGAGCCTCAAGCGCGGCACAGTCGGCGACAACCTGATGTACTTCGAGACCGGCCAGGGCAGCGCGCTGTCGGCCGGCGGCCACCATGGCGTCGACCAGCAGACCTGCGAGACCCGCGCCTATGCGGTAGCCCGCGAATTCAAGCCGCTGCTGGTGAATACCGTGGTCGGCTTCATCGGCCCGGAGTACCTGTACGACGGCAAGCAGATCATCCGCGCCGGCCTGGAAGACCACTTCTGCGCCAAGCTGCTGGGCCTGCCGATGGGTTGCGACGTGTGCTACACCAACCATGCCGAAGCCGACCAGGACGACATGGACAGCCTGCTGACCCTGCTCGGTGCGGCCGGCCTCAGCTTCATCATGGGCATACCCGGCGCCGACGACATCATGCTCAACTACCAGAGCACCTCGTTCCACGACGCGCTGTACCTGCGTTCGGTCCTCGGCCTCAAGCGCGCCCCGGAATTCGACGCCTGGCTCACGCGCATGGCGATCACCGAGCCTTCCGGCGCGCTGCGCGAGATCGGTCGCGGCCACCACCTGCTCAAGCAACTGCCTTTCGTTTCGGGAGCCGCCTGATGAGCGACCAGGACCTGACGCAAGCCAACCCCTGGGACGAGCTGCGCGCGCACACCTCGGCGCGCATCGCCCTGGGCCGGGTCGGTTCGAGCCTGCCGACCCGCGAAGTACTCAAGTTCGGCCTGGCCCACGCCCAGGCCCGCGATGCCGTGCACCGCCCGCTGGATTTCGCCGAACTCAAGCAGCAACTGCGTCACGCCGGCTTCCGCACCCTGCAGGTGCACAGCAACGCCAGCGACCGGCAGACCTACCTGCTGCGCCCGGATTACGGCCGCCACCTCAGCGAGGAGTGCCGGGCCCGCCTGCTGCACGAACTGGCCGCACCGGAGCTGGCCATCGTCCTCGCCGATGGCCTGTCGGCGGTGGCCATCCAGCGCCATGCCCTGCCCCTGCTGGAACTGCTGCGCGAACGTTTCGCCACCGACTGGGCCAACACCCCGGTGGTGCTGGCCGAACAGGGCCGCGTGGCGATTGGCGACGGCATCGGCGAGGCCCTGCGCGCGCGCCTGGTCATCGTGCTGATCGGCGAACGACCGGGGCTCAGTTCGCCGGACAGCCTGGGTATCTACCTGACCTACCAGCCGCGGCCGGGCATGATGGACAGCCAGCGCAACTGCATCTCCAACGTGCGCCCCGAGGGCCTGCCCTATGCCCTGGCCGCGCACAAACTGGAGTTCCTCGCCCGTCAGGCCCTGCGCCTGCAATTGTCTGGAGTCGAGCTGAAGGACGACAGCAGCCTGCTAAGTGTGCTGGGCAACTGACAGGTCTGGCGTAGGGGGTTATGGTGGAGCTGTAACGAAAGGAGAAACCTAATGCCCTGGTATGCCTGGTTAATCATGATCCTCGCCCTCGGCTCAATCGTCGGCAGCCTGATGCTGCTGCGCGACAGCGCACGCAAGCTGCCGCTGAGCGAAGAACAGCTCAAGCGCATCCATGCGCGCAATGCCGAGCAAGATGCCAAGGACGCTAAAGACCACTAAGCACGGTCCACCTGCCGCCGAAAATCCGCTACTCGTCCTGCCCCGGATGGCATCCGGGCTACGCCACAAGGAAGTTGCATGCCACCCCTGCACCTGCGCTTGCTATTGCCGGTCATAGCCCTCGGCCTGGGCCTGGCGTTCGGTTTTATCCAGCCGCTGGGCCTGCTGTTTGCCATTCTGCTGATCGGCTGGCTGCTGTTCGCCGGCCCCTACCTGCCGCACTGGCTGTGGTGGTCGGGCGGCCTGCTCGCCGGCATCGCCCTGGCCGCCCACCTGCTGCCCGGCTTCCTGCCTGTCGAACTGTGGCCGCCCCGGCAGATCAGTGCGGATGCTCGGCCCTATGCCCTGCGCCTGTCCTGGGACAAGCTGCTGCTCGGCCTGACTCTGCTGGCCTGGTGGCTGGGCCAGCCGTCGCGCAGCCAGCCCCTGGGCAAACCCGTGTGGCTGGTCATGGGCCCGACCTTGCTGCTGGTGCCGCTGCTGGCACTGCTGCTGGGTGTGGTGAGCTGGCAACCGAAATGGCCGCAGGGCCTGTGGCTATGGCTGGCGGTGAACCTGGGGGTGGCGGTGTTGGCCGAGGAGTTGCTGTTCCGCGCCTGGCTGCAACCGCAGCTGATCAAACTGCTGGGCCTGTGGCCTGGGCTGCTGCTGACCGCCGCGCTGTTCGGCGCCGCGCATATCCCGTTCAGCCCGCTATTTGCCCTAGTCGCCGCCCTGGCCGGCCTCGGCTACGGCCTGGCGTTCCACTGCAGCGGGCGCCTGAGCCTGGCCATCGCCCTGCACGGGGCGGTCAATCTGCTGCATCTGCTGTTGCTGAGCTACCCGCTACGCGTGGCCTGACCTCGATGCCGTAGGGCGCGAACACCCGGGTCAGCTGGCCATTGGCGCGCAATTGCTGCATCAGCTGGCGAAAGCGCTCGGCGCTGATCGGCGCCTGCGGCCGCAGGATCGCGTAATGCCGGTAGACCTGGTCGACCCACTCGGAAACCAGCAGCTGCTCGCGCAACTCGGGCTTTTCGCGCAGGTAGGCTCCCAGCCAGGAGCGGGTGATCGGCGCCACATCGACGCGCCCGCGCAGCACCATGTTCAGGTTGCTTTCATGGGAATAGGTCAGTTTGGCCTGGAAGTTCTCCTCCAGCCAGAGCGGGTCGTTGTTGAAGCCGGCAAAACCGTAGTGGTAGCCGTTGAACAAGGCCATGCGCTTGCCCATCAGGTTTTCGAAGTAGCGTTGGTCGCGCCCCGACTGCACCCGGGCGATGAAGACCTCGGCATCTTCCAGGCCCAGATCGATGCGCGCCCCGGGGATGCCCTGCCAGCCCCAGTCCGGGTTCTCGAAGATGGCCATGTCGATGCGGCCCTGCTGCAAATCGCCGAAGCGCCGATTCAGCGAAGTGGCCCGCAGGACGAACTGGTAGTCGCCCTGGATCTGGTTGAGCGCCGCGACCAGTTCGCTGAGCAGGCCCTGCTGCACGCCCTGCTCCGGCTTGATCACGTAGGGAGGGAAATGCACGGCCGCAATCTGCACGGTTTGCGCGGCCATGGCCGTGCCACCGCCCATGCCGAGCAGTGCCAGCAGACAGGCTTGCCAGCGTCCGCGACCGCAAAGCTCCATACTGACCCCACCGACAACTTTCCTTTGCCAAGCCTAGCCCAGCACGTCACAACTGCATAGGGTCGGCCTGCTCCAGCGCTGCGTCCGTGGTGGCGTGCAGCTGATAGCGCTCGAGCAACTGTGCCAGCCGGCCACTGGCCTGCAGGCGAGCCAGCAGCTCGGCCAGTGCCTGCGCCCCGAGCGGGCCGTTGCGGCGCAGCAGGGCATGGTGGTGATAGACCTGATCGGTGCGCGCGGACACCAGCAGCCGCTCGCGCTCCTGCGGGTTGCTCTGTTGGTACAGGTGCAGGTAGGAGCGTGGCACCACGCTGAGCTCGGCGCGGCCATGCAGCAGCATGCGCAGGTTGCTGTCGTGGGAATAGGTGAGCACCGCGCTGAAGGTGCGGCGGAGGTACTCCTGGTCTGAGTTGAACCCGGCAAAGCCGTAGTGGTAGCCACTGTACAGGGCCATGCGCTTGCCCTTGAGGCTGGCGAAATAGTCCTGGCCACGGCCGGGCTCGGCCCGGGCGACATACACCTCGGCATCGCTGATATGCAGGTCGAGCTTGTCCATCTCGACGCCCTGCCAGCCCCAGTTCGGCGACTCGAACAGGATCAGGTCATAGCGCCCCTGGATGAAATCCCGGTAGCGCCGGGTGACCGAGGTCGGCAACAGCTCGAAGCGGTAGTCGTCCTGGGCCGCGTTCAGCGCCGCCAGCAGCTCGGGCAGCAGGCCACCGGGCGCCGGGCTTTCCGGCTTGGTCACATAGGGCGGGAAATGATAGGCGCCGACCCGCACCAGTTGCGCGGCCATGGCGGGCGGCAGCAGACACAGGGTCAGCATGAGCAGCAGTAGGCGGGCAAGCACAGACAACGCGAACACCTCGAACAGGAGCAGGCACCATGGGGAACAACGCTACAGCCAACCACGTCCCTGTTCCCGCACGTTCGCGGGGTCTTCGCCTGCAGCTTAGCAGGCCGTTGAAAAATGTTGGCCAGGCGGCGCGGCCAAAGCGCATCGGCCGGTGCGCATAGCACGTGCGGCGCCCCTTGGCGTTATCCAGAGGGGCCGGTCCGCCTCAACCTTCCTTGATCACCAGCGCCAGGGCTTCTTCGGCCAGCTGGTCGAGGCTCATCTTGCCGTCCTGACGGAACCAGGTGGTGGTCCAGCTCAGCGCGCCGGTGAGGAAACGGCGCAGGATGAACGGGTCGCCCTTGACGTAGCCGGCGGCGCGGGCCTCGCCGAGCACGTCCAGCCAGATCTGCTCGTAGGTGTCGCGCAGGGCGAGGATGTGCGCACGGCCCTCGTCGGACAGCGAGCGCCACTCGTAAACCAGCACGGCCATGGCCTCGCCGGTGCCGCCCATGATCGACTGCAACTCGCAACGGATCAGCGCCAGCACCCGCCCGCGCAGATCGCTGGCATCGGCCAGGGCCGCATGCATCAGCGCCGTGTTGTAGCGCACCGTCTCCTCCATCACCGAACGCAGGATTTCGTCCTTGCTCTTGAAGTGGTGAAAGATGCTGCCGGACTGGATGCCCACCGCACCGGCCAGATCGCGCACCGTGGTGCGCTCGTAGCCTTTGCTGCGGAACAGGTGGGCAGCGGTCTGCAGCAGCTTGCCACGGGCGCTTTCCGGGTCGGTCACCTGGCCGCTGGCCACCAATTGCTGCATCACGGCGCGAGCCTTGTGATCGTCCAAACGCGTTTCTCCAGCTAAAACAACCAGGCAGTCCTGCAGACTGCCTGCGTGGATGAGGGCTATATGGACGAAATTTACGGCGCCCCGGCCACCCAAGCAAGCGCTTGGCTAAAAAGTTACTCGCAGCGCTTTTCAACCAAGCGCTTGCTTGGTAATGTCCCATTCATCTTCTGCCGTCGATGGAAACCCCATAAATGAGCAAGACCATCCGCATTGGCTGCGCCTCCGCCTTCTGGGGCGACACCTCCACCGCCGCCGCCCAGCTGGTGCGCGGCACCGAGCTGGACTACCTGGTGTTCGACTACCTGGCCGAAGTGACCATGTCGATCATGGCCGGCGCACGGATGAAGAAGCCGGACGAAGGCTACGCCACCGACTTCGTCGAAGTGCTCGCCCCGCTGCTCGGTGAGATCGCCGCGAAGAACATCCGTGTGATCAGCAACGCCGGCGGGGTCAACCCCAGCGCCTGCGCCGCTGCCCTGAGCGCCGCCTGCGCCAAGGCCGGCGTCGAGCTGAAGATCGCCGTGCTGCACGGCGACAACCTGCAACCCAAGCTCGGTGAGCTGGCCAAGGCTGGCACCGTGGAGATGTTCACGGGCGCCGCGCTGCCGCCGATGTGCGTATCGGTCAACGCCTACCTCGGCGCGCCGGGCATAGTCGAGGCGCTCAAGCTTGGTGCCGACATCGTCATCACCGGCCGCGTGGTCGACAGCGCGGTGGTCAGCGCTGCCCTGGTGCACGAATTCGCCTGGGCCTGGAGCGATTACGACAAGCTGGCCCAGGCTGCCCTGGCCGGGCACATCATCGAATGCGGCGCGCAGTGCACCGGCGGCAACTTCACCGACTGGCGCGACGTGCCGGACTACGAACATATCGGCTTCCCGGTGGTTGAGGTGCAGGCCGACGGCAGTTTCGTGGTCGGCAAGCCGGAGGGCACCGGCGGCCTGATCTCCACCCTGTCGGTTGGCGAGCAGATGCTCTACGAGATCGGCGACCCGCGCGCCTATTACCTGCCCGACGTGATCTGCGACTTCACACAGGTGCAGCTCGCCCAGGTCGGCGAAAACCGCGTCGAACTGAAAGGCGCCCGCGGCCTGCCGCCGACCGCGCAGTACAAGGTCAGCGCCACCCATCCGGACGGCTTCCGCTGCACCGCCAGCTGCCTGCTGGCCGGCATCGACGCGGTGGCCAAGGCCGAACGGGTCAGCCAGGCGATCATCGGCAAGACCGAGGAGATGTTCGCCGCGCGCGGCTGGGGCCCGTACAAGGAAGTCTGCATCGAGCTGCTCGGCTCGGAAGCCACCTACGGTCCGCGCGGCCAGCGCCGCGACACCCGCGAAGTAGTGGTCAAGATCGGCGTGCGCCATGCGAAGAAGGAAGCGCTGATCCTGTTCTCCCGCGAGATCGCCCAGGCCGCCACCGGCATGGCCCCAGGCCTGACCGGCATAGTCGGCGGGCGCCCCACCGTGTACCCGGTGATTCGTCTGTTCAGCTTCCTGGTCGACAAAAGTGCCTGCAGCCTGGAAGTGGAACTCAATGGCCAGCGCAGCCCGCTCGCCCTGCCCCAGCTGGATGCCTTCAGCCCGGCGCAGATCGCCGCCGACGTCGCAGTACCGGCCGCCAGCGACCAGGCCGACGCCACGGTGCCGCTGATCAAGCTGGCCGTGGCCCGCTCCGGCGACAAGGGCAACCACAGCAATATCGGCGTGATGGCCAGAAAGCCCGAGTATCTGGCCTGGATCGCGGCTGCGCTCTCCGAGGGTGCCGTGGCCGAATGGATGCAGCACGTGCTCGATGGCCAGACCGGCAAGGTCAGCCGCTGGTACCTGCCGGGCAGCCACAGCCTCAACTTCCTGCTGGAGAACGCCCTCGGTGGCGGCGGCGTGACCAGCCTGCGCATCGACCCGCAGGGCAAGGCCTTCGCCCAGCAGTTGCTGGAGTTCCCGATTCCGGTGCCCCAGGCCCTACTTTCCCTGTAGGAGCGGCTTTAGCCGCGATGCTTCTCCTCTGGCCCATCGCGGCTAAAGCTGCTCCTACAAAAGACTGAAAAGGACAACAACAATGAGCTACGACTCAGTCTTCAAACCCGGCCTGTTCAGCGGCCAGACCATCCTGGTCACCGGCGGCGGTAGCGGCATCGGCCGCTGCGTGGCCCATGAACTGGCCCACCTCGGCGCCCATGTGGTGCTGGTCGGGCGCAAGCTGGAGAAGCTGGAAAAGACCGCCGGCGAAATCGCCGAGGATGGTGGCAGCGCCAGCTTTGCCGTGTGCGACATCCGCGAGGAAGAAGCGGTCAAGGCCATGGTCAAGGCAGTGATCGCCGAGCGCGGGCCGATCCATCACCTGGTCAACAACGCCGGCGGCCAGTTCCCCGCGCCGTTGGTGTCGATCAACCAGAAAGGCTTTGAGACCGTGGTCAGAACCAATCTCGTGGGCGGCTTTCTGATCGCCCGCGAAGTATTCAGCCAGAGCATGAGCAAGACCGGCGGCAGCATCGTCAACATGCTCGCCGACATGTGGGGCGGCATGCCCGGCATGGGCCACTCCGGCGCCGCCCGCGCCGGCATGGAGAACTTCACCAAGACCGCCGCCTACGAGTGGGGCCACGCCGGCGTGCGGGTCAACGCCGTGGCGCCGGGCTGGATCGCCTCCAGCGGCATGGACACCTACCCCGAGTCGATGAAGAACATGATCCGCAACCTCAAGGATCACGTGCCGCTGCAGCGCATCGGCACCGAGTCGGAAGTGGCGGCGGCCATCGTCTTCCTGCTCTCCCCCGGCGCCAACTTCATCAGCGGCAACACCATCCGCATCGACGGCGCCGCCAGCCAGGGCACCCGTGCCTGGACCCTGGGCAAGGCGAAAAACAGCGAGTCCTACAACGGCTTCCACCGGGCCTATGTGCCCGAAGTACTGAAAGACCAGGGAGAGTGATGCGATGCCGGTGATTCAGTCCGAACTCGACGTCCACGGCGACAGCTTCGCACAGAACCGCGAGGCCATGCTGGCGACCATCGCCAGCTTCCGCGACGTCGAACAGAAGGTCCTCGACAAGGCCTTTGATGCCAAGCCCAAGTTCATCAAGCGCGGCCAGCTGCTGCCGCGCGAGCGCATCAACCTGCTGCTCGATTCCGGCGCACCGTTCCTCGAACTGGCCTCGCTGGCCGGCTACAAGCTGCACGACGACAAGGACGGCACCCAGGCCGGCGGCGGCATCATCGCCGGCATCGGCTACGTGGCCGGCGTGCGCTGCCTGGTGATCGCCAACAACAGCGCGATCAAGGGCGGCACCATCTCGCCCACCGGGCTGAAGAAATCCCTGCGCCTGCAGCAGATCGCCGTGGAAAACAAACTACCGGTGATCACCCTGGCCGAGAGCGGCGGCGCCAACCTCAACTACGCCGCCGACATCTTCGTCGAGGGCGCGCGCGGCTTCGCCAACCAGGCACGCATGTCGGCCATGGGCCTGCCGCAGATCACCGTGGTGCATGGCTCCAGCACCGCAGGCGGGGCCTACCAGCCGGGCCTGTCGGATTACGTGGTGGTGGTGCGCGGCAAGGCCAAGATGTTCCTCGCCGGCCCGCCGCTGCTCAAGGCCGCCACCGGTGAAGTGGCCACAGACGAAGAACTGGGCGGCGCCGAGATGCACGCCCAGGTCGCCGGAACCGCCGAATACCTGGCCGAGAACGACGCCGATGGCGTGCGCATTGCCCGCGAGATCGCCGGCCTGCTGCCGTGGAACGCACAGCTGCCAACTCGCCCGGCCAAGACTTACAGCGAGCCGCTGTACCCGGCCGAAGAACTGCTCGGCATCGTCCCGGCCGATGCCAAGAAGCCCTACGACGTGCGCGAGATCATCGCCCGCATCGCCGATGGCTCGCAGTTCCTCGACTTCAAGAACGAGTTCGACAGCCAGACCGTCTGCGGCCACCTGGCCATCGAAGGCCAGCCCTGCGGCTTCATCGGCAACAACGGGCCGATCACCCCGTGCGGGGCGGCCAAGGCGGCGCAATTTATCCAGCTGTGCGACCAGAGCAACACGCCGATCCTGTTCTTCCACAACACCACCGGCTTCATGGTCGGCACCGAGTCGGAACAGAACGGCGTGATCAAGCACGGCTCCAAGCTGATCCAGGCGGTGGCCAACGCCCGCGTGCCGAAGCTGACCATCGTGGTCGGCGGCTCCTACGGCGCCGGCAACTACGCCATGTGCGGTCGCGGGCTCGATCCGCGCTTTATCTTCGCCTGGCCCAACAGCAAGACCGCGGTCATGGGCGGCGCCCAGGCCGGCAAGGTGCTGCGCATCGTCACCGAGGACAAGCACCTCAAGGCAGGCAACCCAGCCGACCCGAAGATGCTCGACATGCTGGAAATGGCCACCGCGCAGAAGCTCGACAGCCAGTCCACCGCGCTGTACGGCACCGCCAGCCTGTGGGACGACGGCCTGATCGACCCGCGTGACACGCGCAAGTTGCTCGGTTTCCTGCTGGATATCTGCGCCGAGGCCGAAGTGCGGCCGCTCAAACCCAACAGCTTCGGCGTAGCCCGCCTTTGAACCGTAGGTTGGGTTGAGGAGCCTGCGACTAAGCCCAACAAACAACGCGCTGAACCCTGCAGCTCGTTGGGCTTCGCAGGCTCAACCCAACCTACGCAACCCCGTTATTGTCCGAGGAGAACAACAAAAATGATCTTTACCCAGGAACACGAAGAACTCCGCCGCACCGTACGCAACTTCGTCGACAAGGAAATCAACCCGCACGTCGACGAGTGGGAAAAGGCCGGCAAATTCCCCATCCACGAAATCTTCAAGAAGGCCGGCGACCTGGGCCTGCTGGGTATCTCCAAGCCGGAGAAATTCGGCGGCATGGGCCTGGACTACAGCTACTCGATCGTCGCCGCCGAAGAGTTCGGCACCATTCGCTGCGGCGGCATCCCGATGTCGATCGGCGTGCAGACCGACATGTGCACCCCGGCCCTGGCGCGCTTCGGCTCCGACGAGCTGCGCGAGGAGTTCCTCAAGCCGGCGATTGCCGGCGACATGGTCGGCTGCATCGGCGTCTCCGAAGTCGGCGCCGGTTCCGACGTGGCGGGCCTGAAGACCACCGCGCGCAAGGACGGCGACGACTATGTGATCAACGGCAGCAAGATGTGGATCACCAACTCCCCTAGCGCCGACTTCATGTGCCTGCTGGCCAACACCAGCGACGACAAGCCCCACGTCAACAAGTCGCTGATCGTGGTGCCGATGAATACCCCGGGCATCAGTGTCAGCCCGCACCTGGACAAGCTCGGCATGCGCAGCTCGGAGACCGCCCAGGTGTTCCTCGACAACGTGCGCGTACCGCAGCGCAACCGCATCGGCCACGAAGGCGCCGGCTTCATGATGCAGATGCTGCAGTTCCAGGAAGAACGCCTGTTCGGCGCGGCCAACATGATCAAGGGCCTGGAGCACTGCGTCGACAGCACCATCGAGTACTGCAAGGAGCGCCAGACCTTCGGCCAGCCGCTGATCGGCAACCAGGTCATCCACTTCCGCCTGGCCGAGCTGCAGACCGAGATCGAGTGCCTGCGCGCGCTGGTCTACCAGGCCACCGAGATGTACGTGAAGGGCCGCGACGTGACCAAGCTGGCCTCCATGGCCAAGCTCAAGGCCGGCCGCCTCGGCCGTGAAGTGTCCGATGCCTGCCTGCAGTACTGGGGCGGCATGGGCTTCATGTGGGACAACCCGGTGTCGCGCGCCTACCGCGACGTGCGCCTGGTCTCCATCGGCGGCGGTGCCGACGAAATCATGCTGGGCATCATCTGCAAGCTGATGGGCATTCTGCCCGGCAAGAAAAAATAACCTCATCGCCAGCCTATTCCACGCAGAGCGTGGGAAAGATCACGAACCGTGGGAGCGGCTTCAGCCGCGAATCGTTACCGAGGTGCTACATGAGTGACCTACCCCGCTGCGAAACCCTGCTGCTGGAGCTGGTCGAGGGCGTGCTCTACGTCACCCTCAACCGCCCGGACAGCCGCAACGCCATGAGCCTGGCCATGGTCGAGGAACTGCGCGCGGTGCTGCGTGCGGTACGCGGCAACCAGGCTGTGCGCGCCCTGGTGCTGCGCGGCGCTGGCGGCCACTTCTGCGCCGGTGGCGACATCAAGGACATGGCCGGCGCCAGAGCACGCTCTCAAGGTGAAGGGCGTGGCGACGCCTATCGCGAGCTGAACCGCGCCTTCGGCAGCCTGCTGGAGGAAGCCCAGTGCGCGCCGCAGGTGCTGGTCGCCGTGCTGGAAGGCGCGGTGCTGGGCGGCGGCTTCGGCCTGGCCTGCGTGTCCGATATCGCCATCGCCCACCAGGGCGCCAAGTTCGGCCTGCCGGAAACCAGCCTGGGGATTCTGCCGGCGCAGATCGCGCCGTTCGTGGTCAAGCGCATCGGCCTGACCCAGGCCCGTCGCCTGGCCCTGACCGCCGCCCGTTTCGACGGTGCCGAGGCGCTACGCCTGGGCCTGGTGCACTTCAGCGAAGCCGACGACCAGGCCGTGGTCGACCGCCTCGCCGAATGTTTGCAACAGGTGCGCCAGTGCGCTCCCGGCGCCAATGCGGCAACCAAGGCGCTGCTGCTGGCCACCGAGACGGAACACCTCGGCAGCCTGCTCGACCACGCCGCCGGCCAGTTCGCCGAAGCGGTGCTGGGCAGCGAAGGCGCGGAAGGCACCATGGCCTTCGTGCAGAAGCGCAAGCCCTCCTGGGCTCAATAACAACAGCAGGAGCACGATGATGCCCGCCTTCAACAAGATTCTGATCGCCAACCGTGGCGAAATCGCCTGCCGGGTGATGCGCACCGCGCAGGCCCTGGGCTACCGCACCGTGGCGGTGTATTCCGCCGCCGACGCCGGCGCCCGCCATGTGCAGCTGGCCGACGAGGCCGTGTGCATCGGCCCGGCCCAGGTCAACCAGTCGTACCTGGTGATCGACAACATCATCAAAGCGGCGCAGAAAACCGGCGCCGACGCGATCCACCCCGGCTACGGCTTTCTCTCCGAGAACGCCGACTTCGCCCGCGCCTGCGAGGCGGCCGGCATCGTGTTTATCGGCCCGACCGTGGAAGCCATCCACCTGATGGGCAGCAAGCGCCTGTCGAAGATCGCCATGCTCGAAGCCGGCGTGCCCTGCATCCCCGGCTACGAAGGCGCGGCGCAGGACGACCAGACTCTGAGCCGCGAGGCCCAGCGCATCGGCTACCCGCTGATGATCAAGGCCAGCGCCGGTGGCGGCGGCCGTGGCATGCGCCTGGTCCATGAGTCCGGCGAGCTGCTGGCGCAGATCCGCACCGCCCGTTCCGAGGCGCAGAACGCCTTCGGTTCCGGCGAGCTGATCCTGGAACGCGCGGTGATCCAGCCGCGCCATGTGGAAATCCAGGTGTTCGGCGACCAGCACGGCAACATCGTTTATCTGGGCGAGCGCGACTGCTCGGTGCAGCGCCGCCACCAGAAAGTGGTCGAGGAAGCGCCCTGCCCGGTGATGACACCGGAGCTGCGTAAAGCCATGGGCGAAGCGGCGGTAAAGGCCGCCGCCTCGGTCAACTACGTCGGCGCCGGTACCGTGGAGTTTTTGCTGGACCAGAGCGGCGAATTCTTCTTCCTGGAAATGAACACCCGCCTGCAGGTGGAGCACCCGGTCACCGAGCTGATCACCGGCCAGGACCTGGTCGTCTGGCAAATCCGCGCGGCCGAGGGCCAGCCGCTGCCGCTCAAGCAGGACGAGATCCGCCTGACCGGTCACGCCATGGAAGTGCGCCTATATGCCGAGGATTCCGCGCACAACTTCCTGCCGCAGACCGGCCAGGTGCTGCGCTGGGAGCCGGCGCTGCTCGACGGCATCCGCATCGACCACGGCCTGGTCGAAGGCCAGGCCGTCACCCCGTTCTACGATCCGATGCTGGCCAAGGTCATCGCCTACGGCGCCACCCGCGACGAGGCCCGGCGCAAGCTGGCGCGTGCGGTCGAGGATTGCGTGCTGCTCGGCGTCAACGGCAACCAGCGCTTCCTCGCCAACCTGCTCAAGCACCCTGAGTTTGCCGCCGGCAACGCCACCACCGCCTTTATCGGCGAACACTTTGCCGACGACCCGAGCCTGACCCCGCAGGCACCGGCTGCCGCCGAGCTGGCTACTGCCTGCGCCCTGCTCTACCAGGCCTCGGCCAATGCCCGCGCGCATCAGTCCGGCCTGGCCGGCTGGCGCAACGCCGGTGGCGCGCCCTGGCACTTCGTGCTCAAGCAGGGCGAGCAGAAGCATGTAGTCGAGCTGGAAGTGCTGGAGTCCGGCGCACAGCCGCTGCTGCGCGCCCAGGTCGGCGAAGCTCAGGTCGAACTGCGCCTGCTGGCCAGCGACGGCCGCTGGGCCAGCCTGGAGCTGGACGGCATCCGCCAGCGCCGCGCCTATCACCTGGCCGGCGAGCAGGTATGGCTGTACGGCCATGCCGGCAACCTGGAACTCACCGACGTCACCCACGAACCGGCCGGCGGGCAGAACGCCGCCAGCTCCGGCACGGTCAAGGCGCCGATGGATGGCGCGATCGTCGAGGTGCTGGTCAGCGAAGGTCAGCAAGTCAGCAAGGGCCAGCTGCTGGTGGTGCTGGAAGCGATGAAGATGGAACACCCGCTCAAGGCCGGCATCGACGGCGTGATCCGCCGCGTGCAGGTCAGCCAGGGCGACCAGGTGAAGAATCGCCAGCTGCTGGTGGAAGTCGAAGCCGCCGAAGCCTGAAACCGTGGCCTGGATTTCATCCGGGCTACGGCCCACGAACTGTCGCTGCACCTGTAGGAGCGGCTTTAGCCGCGAATGAGTCCAAGGTGAGCTGAATATCGCGGCTGAAGCCGCTCCCACATCGAGTCGTAGGCTCCACGGAGTACACCCATGTCCCTTTCCGGCAAGACCCTGTTCATCACCGGCGCCAGCCGTGGCATCGGCCGCGAGATCGCCCTCAAGGCTGCCGCCCAGGGCGCCAATATCGTCATCGCGGCCAAGAGCGCCGAGGCCCATCCCAAGCTGCCGGGCACCATCCACTCGGTGGCCGCCGAGGTCGAGGCCGCCGGCGGCAAGGCCCTGGCCCTGCAGCTGGACGTACGCGACGAGGAAGCGGTGAAGGCCGCCATGGCCCAGGCCGCCGCGCACTTCGGCGGCATCGACGCGCTGGTCAACAATGCCGGGGCGATCAAGCTGGTGGGCGTCGAACACCTGCAGCCCAAGCGCTACGACCTGATGTTCCAGATCAACAGCCGCGCGGTGATGGTCTGCAGCCAGGCCGCCCTGCCGTACCTGAAACAGAGCAAGGGCCACATCCTCAGCCTCAGTCCGCCGATCAACCTCGACCCCAAGTGGTTCGCCAACTACGGCCCCTACACCACCACCAAGTACGGCATGAGCATGCTGACCCTGGGCATGCACGAGGAATTCCGCAAGTACGGCATCAGCGTCAACTCGCTGTGGCCGAAGACGGTGATCGCCACCGCAGCCATCGAGTTCGAGGCCGGCGGCCCGGCGGTGATGAAGGCCGCACGCCTGCCGGCGATCATGGCCGACGCCGCCTGCGCCATCCTCGCCAGCAGCGAACGCAGCATCAGCGGCCGCCTGCTGATCGACGAGGAAATCCTCCGCGAACAGGGCCAGAGCGACTTCGAGCAGTACCGCTTTGATCCGGCCGGCAAGCTGATGACCGACCTGTTTGTCGACTGACCGGCCCCGCACACCCCCCATAAGGTTGTGCTGGACGGGAGTTTGCGGCGCTAGCTCTAATCGTCTGTGGGAGCGAATTCATTCGCGATAATGGCCACTCCATGCGCCTGCTTTCGCGAATAAATTCGCTCCCACAACAGCGTTCCGAATTCGCCCTCGCTAGTTGCGGAACTCGAACTGCAGCTCGGCGCCTTCCACCGAATCCCAGTAGTCCTCGCTCTCATCGTTGGTGATCAACCGGCCGTTGAGCTGGAACGGCCCCGGCTCGGCTGGTTTCTCCCCGAACAGCGGAGGCAGCAGGGGCTCGCTCGGTAACTCCGCCAGCGGCTCGCCCAGCTCCATCTGCTCGACCAGTTCGGCCGGCAGACGCAGATCAAGCTTGACCGGGGGCAAACGCGTGGGGCGTTCAGCCTGAGCCTTCGCGACAGGCTGCGATTTGGCCTGCTGGCGGACGGGTGCGCGGGGCTCAGGCTTGTTCTGCGCCGCCGGCTGAGTCTGTACTGGACTAACGGCCGGCGGCGCGGCGACACGGGCCGGCGGCTCGCCGGGGCCGGCAGGCGGCGCGGCGATACTCGGCGGAGTCGGCACGGGAGCCGGCGGCTTGGGTGGTTCGTCGCAGGCCGCAAGCAGGCCCAGCGCCAGTAGCAGGGCAGTCAAACGAAAAGCGGTCATGGCAGGCAGGATCGAAACGGGACGCCTTATGCTCGCCCCCGCCGGCCGTTCTGACAAGCAGAGCGCCTTGCCATGATGTTTCCAGCCTTAGCCAAAGCGCCAGGCTTGCAGATGGCTGCTCTCCAGGCGCTGCCACTGGCCGGCCCGCACCAGTTCCTCCGGTGGCAGCCACAGCGCACCGCGGGCCTCGAACTGGGCCGTGCACAGCGCCAGCAGCTGGCTTAGCTCGATGCGCCGCACCTGCCATTCGCCGGCCGAGTCCTCATGCTCCCAGTCGCTCGGCAGCACCCGCAATTCGATACCGCCGGCGTCGAAACCGAGGAACTGCGGCATGCAGCCGATATGGCTGGCCGTATCGCGCAGGGTGCGCTGCTGTACATCGAGCAGCAGCAGCTGCCACTGATCGGTGTCGACCCGCTCACTGGCCTCCAGGCGCCGGATATGGCGAGTCAGCGCCAGGTAGCGGCCATCCTCCGACCAGATCAGCGACGGCCCCAGGTTGGCCAGGGCCAGCCCGGAAGCGGTGAGTAAACAGCCGCCGCCGCGCGGATGCCGTTCGCGCAGGTAGTGGTCGCAAAACTCGCTCTGCGCGCCGAACAACCAGGCTGCATCACGGCCGCCCGGCGCCGGCAGGACGAAGTCGCCATCGGCATTGGCCACCTGCGCTCGCTCGACCAGGCGCCAGTTCGGCAGCGCCTGCAGATCCTGTGCGCCGACGCGCAGAGCGAGTGGCTGGTAATAGGGCCGCGTGTTGGCGTCACCTTCGACAAAGCGCGCAGCCCGCTCGGCTGCCGGGGCGGCCTGGTCGAAACGGCGCAGCGGCGTATCCCGCTCGTCGCGGCCGAAGCGCCCGAGCACCTCGGCCAGGCGCAGCACGCCGCCGCGAAAATCCAGCAGGAGCGCCACCAGCGGCTGCCCGGCGTAAGCCAGCAGGCGGCGCTGCTGCAGGTCGGCCACGCAGACCCGATGCGGCACCGCCGGCGCCTCGGCAAAGGCCACCAGGGCCAGGTAACGACCGCAGTCGGAAACCCGGTGATCGAGCAGCCACTCGCCCTCCAGCTGCCAGTCGCCGATACGGCAGGCATAGGCGCCCAGGCGACCATCCTGGCTGTCGCGGCGCCAGTCGAAGCGCGCTTGTACCTCGCCGAGCAGCGGTTGGCTCAACAGCCCCGCTTCACCGCGCATACCCTGCCCGGCCAGCGGCTGCAGCAGGGTCAGGCGACTGCGGCGGTATTCGCCGAGCAGGATGCGCCCTTCGGCGTCATGGCCCACGCCGGTCTCGATGTCGCTGCAGGTGCTGTGCAGCCAGTAGCCGAAATGCAGGTGATCGAGACAGGGCGCGTTGAAGCTGCCGGCCAGTTGCAGCTGATCCTGCTCCAGGCGAATCACCTCATCCCAGGACAGGTCCGGCTCGTCTTCGCCCTGGACCCAGCCGGCGGGCAGTTGCCGCCAGCCCTGCTCGGCCTGCCACAGCCACAGCTCGCGCGGCCAGCGCCGGGTGGCGGCCAGGGTGATGGCATGGCAGACCAGGGCCTGGCCGTCGGCACGCCACAGCGGCTGCTCGTCGGCATCGATCAGCAGTTCGCTCAACGCACCATCGATCTCCAGGCGCAGCGCCGGGTAACGCAGCAGTTCGGTGGGGTCGTCCAGCTCGCGCAGGTTGTCCGGCAGGTGGCTGATGCCACGCAGGCGATGCGCGCCGGCCGGTGCGGGGAACGTCTTGTCCGCCGACGCCTGGTGCCAGCCCGGCTCCAGCCACAGGTCGCGCACCGCCACCAGGTCGACGCCCTCGCTTTGCGCCAGCAGGTCGGCCAGCGGCATGCGATAGCCCTGGTTGCCCACCAGCGGGCTGTGCCGGCCGCTGATGGCCTGGTCGGTGAATTCGTCGATTTCCCAGAACTCGCCGATCTCGGCATTGCGGTACACGCGCTTTTCCTGGCGATCGAGGATCAGCAGGCCCCAGCGTTCGCGGCTCGGCAAGGGTGCGGCAAAGTAGCGGCCGCTGCTGGAAAAGCGCAGAGAGGAGCCCAGGCCGTCGAGCAGCACGCCATCGGGAAACAGGTAGGTGCCGTAGGTCGGCCCGCCCATGGCGATCTCGCCCATGGACAGGCAACGCACCGGCTCGCCCTCCGGCGTCAGCAGGTCATCGCCATGCCAGGCACTGGCGCCGCGCTGCGCGGGCGCCTCGATCGGCTGCGGCTTGGCCTTGGCCAGCCCCAGATAGCGCTCGTAACTGCTGACACAGGCCATGCCGACCAGCAGCAGAATGACGCAGACCGGGATACCCCACCAACTGGACATCCAGTTGAACACGGCAAAGCACAAGCCGATGACCGCGGCAGTCAGCAGCCAGCTCAGCGCCTTGGCGGTTTTCGGCCACTTGAGCCGGACGCACAGGCCGGTCACCAGGGTGAATAGCAGCACCACGGCCAGCGCCACCAGCGGCTGCAGCAGGGCCACGGCGGCAATCGGCACGACCAGCCGGGCCAGTTCCCAGAGCAGCATCAGGACGATCTTGCTCAGCGGTTCCCTGGCCTCTTCCGGGGTTTCTTGGTACGACACGGCGCGGCTCCTTGCGCGGGAAGGAGCCGCATTCTAGCCGGGCCGGCCCGCCGCTAGCGGGAACTGCCCGGCTTTTCCGCCGCGCCCTGCAGGCGCTTGAGCTCGGCATCCAGATCCAGCTGCGGGTACTCGGCACGCAGGGCCTGCAACAGCCGATCGGCCTCGGCCTGCCGGCCCTCCGCGCGCAGGCGCAGGATATTGTGCAGGCGCAGTTCCAGCGGCGGTGCCTCGTCCACCTCGGAATGACCCAGGCCCGCCGACTGCTCCTCGTCCCAGGTCCTGGCTGCGGTCTGCGCCTGCTGCTTGGCCTTGGCGAGCGCCTGGGCCTCGTCACGGGCCGCCGGAGCCGCAGCGAAATCGGCCAGTGCCTCTGCCGGCAGTGCGGCGGGCTTGGCCGGGGCCGCCTGAGGTTGCAGGACAGTGGTCGACGGGGCGGCCCTGTAGGCCACTTTTGGGGCGACCGCTTCGGTAACGGACTCGGCGGCCTCGGCCTTCTTGCTCGTCGCCTGGACTTTTTTCTGCTCCACCTCGGCAGACGGCTGGTGCGCCTCGCGGGCCACCTGCGGCGCCATTTCACCCAGCATGGGTGCTGCCGGCGCCTCGGCAGCGACAGGTGCCGGCATATCGTAGGCAGTGGGCGCCTGTTCCTGGGTGCGCCAGGTCAGGCTCAGGCCGATGCCCAGGGTGGCCAGGCCGGCAAAAGCCACCGACCAGCGGGTACGGCTGCCGCGGCCGAACAGCCAGCCATGCAGGCGCTGGGCGGCGCTGGGCGTAGCCGGGGCGACGGCCTGGCGGGCGGCGGCGAGGATCAGCGCATCCACGACGGCAGACGGCTCGCCCTGGCTGTGCTGGCGGTAATGCTGCAGCAGTTGCTGTTCTTGCTGCAGGTCTTTGTCTTGGGGGCTCATGCGGATACCTCCTCGGCCGAAGCCGGATCGGCCAGCAGCCGACGCAACTTGTTCAACGCGTAACGCAGACGACTCTTCACGGTTTCCGCCGGGGTCTGGGTGAGGTCGGCGATCTCGTGCAGTTCCAGATCACCCTGGGCGCGCAGCAGGAACACCTCGCGCTGCTCTTCGGGCAGGTCGGCCAGGGCCGCCTGCAGGCGCTCCTGGTCGCGACTGAGCAGCAGTTGCTGCTCGGGTCCGGGGCCCGGATCGGCGCTGGCGTGCTGCTGCTCGTCGTACTCATCGAGTTTTCCCTGGTGGCGACCGGACTTGCGCCAGTGGTCGATCAGGCGGTTACGCGCGATCTGGTACAACCAGGTCTTGAACAGCACCGCCTCGCGTTGCTCGCTGGCGCTGCGAATCAGGCTCATCCAGGTGTCCTGGAACACCTCCTCGGCCAGGGCATGGTCGCCACACAGGCCCAGCAGGAAACGAAACAGACCGAGGCGATGGCGCTCGTACAGCTGCGCAAAGGCCCCGGCATCGCCTTGGCGATAACGCCGCAACAAGGCGGCGTCATCGTCTCTCATCGGTTGGTTCAATTAGTCGGCCCTGACTTGAACGTTTTGCGGAGTTTGCAGGCTTTGCGCGAGCTCCACCAGTTGCACGAACTCGGCACGCAGGCCGTAGCGGTCCTCGCCCTTGGCACCCCGGGCCAGGGCGGCGCTATCGGCCAGACCGAACTCGCCGGTGTACTGGCCGTCCTTGAGCTGCTGGGCGAAGGCGGCCACGGCGGCGGCGAAACGCAGGTCCTCGCTGGCCTGGGCGATCGGCATCACGCCATCGCCCTTGTTGATCGGCACCTCGACCAGCTTGCTGCTGCCACCCTCCGGCGCCTTGTAGCGCAGGCGCAGCCAGGCGATCTCGCCGGGTTTGCCCGCGCCCTTGCCGGCCTCGGCGTAGCGCAGCGGCTCCAGCCAGCCCTTGGCGCCGACCGGGACGATTTCATACAGCGCGGTGACCGTGTGCCCGGCACCGATCTCGCCGGCATCGATCTTGTCGTTGCTGAAATCCTCGCGCTTCAGCGCGCGGTTCTCGTAGCCGAGCAGGCGGTACTCGCTGACCTCGGCCGGGTTGAACTCGACCTGGATTTTCACGTCCTTGGCCACCACGGCCAGGGTCGAGCTGAGCTGATCCACCAGCACCTTGCGCGCCTCGCGCAGGTTGTCGATGTAGGCGTAGTTGCCGTCGCCGGCGTCGGCCAGCTGCTCCATCAGCTGCTCGTTGTAGTTGTCGGTGCCGAAGCCCAGGGTGGTCAGCGACACGCCCGTCTTGCGCTTGTCGGCGGCCAGCTGCTTGAGGGTCTCGAAGTCGCTGATGCCGACGTTGAAGTCGCCATCGGTGGCCAGCAGGATGCGGTTGATACCGTTCTTGAGCAGGCCCTTCTGCGCCTCCTGGTAGGCCAGCTGGATGCCCGACTCGCCGGCGGTGGAGCCGCCGGCGCTGAGCTGGTCGATGGCCGCACGGATCTTGGCTTTCTCGCTGCCGGCAGTCGACTCCAGCACCACGCTGGCATTGCCGGCATAAGTGACCAGAGCTACGCGGTCCTGCGGGCGCAGCTGGTCGACCAGCAGTTTCAGGGTACTCTGCACCATCGGCAGACCTTCGCGGCGATCCATGGAGCCGGACACGTCGACCAGGAACACCAGGTTGGCCGGCGGCAACTCGGCGGCGCTCAGGTCGGAGGCCTTGATCGCCACGCGTAGCAGGCGGGTCTGCGGGTTCCACGGTGAGGTGGCCAGCTCGGTGCCGACGCCGAATGGGGTGTCGCCCTTGGGTTGTGGGTAGGCATAGGGGAAGTAGTTGACCAGCTCCTCCAGGCGCACCGCGTCCTTGGGCGGCAGGCTGCCGTCGTTGAGGAAACGGCGCACGTTGGCGTAGCTGCCGGTGTCGACGTCGATGCTGAAGGTCGACACCGGTTGCTCGGCCACGGCCTGCACCGGGTTGTCGGCGACTTTCTGGTACTGCTCGCGGTACACGTCCTGATAGCCGAACTGGGCGCTGTCGGCCATGGGCGCCGGCGCGATCATCGGCATGCTCTGCGGCAGCATCTTGCTCGTTTCCATGGCGCCGGCGACGCTGGCCGCTTCGGCCTTGATCCTGGCCGGTGCACGATAGGCCGCGCTGGCGTCCACTTCCTCATGCAGCACGTGCTGCTGCACGACCGGCTCGACCGGCTTGGCCGCGGCTTTCTTCTCGGCGTCGTTATTGGCCGCGCTGCAGGCGGTCAGCGCCAGGGCCAGGCCGGCGCTGAAACCGGCGAGCAGGGGTTGGCGGATCAGGGGGATGAGGTCGGACATGCTGGCGGTCTCCTGGGGCGAAAGGTTCATTCGCTCAGGTAGACGGAGCCACCACCCGCTTCGGGTTAAGCCCGCGGCACCATCACTGCAACGCTTCCTGGCACAACTGCCCGGCGAGCCTGCCGAGGGTCATCATCGCCCGCTCGGACTCGCGGTCCCAGGGGATGCCGCAGGTCAGGCGCAGGCAGTTGTTGAACTGCTCGGTGTTGCTGAAGATCAGCCCCGGCGCGATGCTGATGCCCTGCTGCAAGGCCCGCGCATGCAGGTCGCGCACGTTGACCCGCCCTGGCAGGCTGACCCAGAGGATGAAGCCGCCGTTGGGCCGGGTCATCTGCGTGCCTTCCGGGAAGTACTGCTGCACCGCCAGCTGGTAGGCGGTCATGTTCTTGCGGTACTCCTGGCGGATATAGCGCAGGTGGCGGTCGTAGCCGCCGTTCTCCAGGTAGGCGGCCACGCCCATCTGGGTCACGCTGCAGGCCGAGTGGGTGCTGAAGGTCTGCAGGCGCCCGATCTCGTCCTGGTGACGGCCGGCAATCACCCAGCCGATGCGCACCCCCGGCGAGATGGTCTTGGAGAAGCTCGAGCAGTACACCACCTGGTCGTCGCGGTCGTAGGCCTTGAGCGCCTTGCTGCGCCCCGGCTCGAACAGCAGTTCGCCGTAGATGTCGTCCTCGATGACCTGGATGCCGTAGTCGGCGGTGAGCCTGAGCAGCTGCTTCTGGCGCTCCTCGGGCATGCTGCCGCCCATGGGGTTGCTCAGCCGCGCGGTCAGCACCAGGGCCTTGATCGGCCACTGGTTGGCCGCCAGCTGCAGCGCCTCCAGGCTCATGCCGGTGGTCGGGTCACTGGGGATCTCGATGACCTTGAGGCCGAGCAGCTCGGCCAGTTGCAGCAGGCCGTAGTAGGTCGGCGACTCGGCGGCGATCAGGTCGCCGGGCTTGGTCAGTACGCGCAGGGCCATGTGGATGGCATCCACGCAGCCGTGGGTGATCACCACTTCCGAGGGGTCGACCACCACGCCGGCGTCGCGCATGCGGATCGCCACCTGGCGGCGCAGCGGCTCGAAGCCGGGGCTGAACATGTAGCTGAAGGCCTGCGGGCTGTGGAAGCGGGTGACCTTGGCCAGTTGCTGGTGCAGCGCGCGCACCGGCAGGTAGTCCACATGCGGCACGGCGGCGCCGAGGGGGAACATATTTTCCTGGCGCGAGTCGGTGAGTACCTGGTTGATGATGCTGCTGCGGGTGACCAGGCCCGGCAGCTCGACCCGGGCGATATCGGGGGTCGGCGCGGTCAGCGAGGCGCTCTGGTGCACGTAGAAGCCGGATTGCGGGCGGGCGCGGATCAGCCCCTGGTCTTCCAGGTTGGCGTAGGCCTGCAGCACGGTGGCATGGCTGACGCTGAGCTGCGAACTCATCTTGCGCACCGAGGGCACCCGCTCGCCGGGCTGATAAACGCCGCGACGGATATCCTCGGCCAATTGCTGGGCGATGCGTTGGTAAAGCAACAAGCTGGTCATTACGACGAATCCTTGGACATCTGTGCCACTGAACCAGAACAGTAGCCCATCAGACCCAGGCAACAGCAGTACAGTTCCCATCTATCTCGGCAATACAGTGTGATCCGCACTAGCTCAAGCAGCCCGCTGTACCCATGCCCTCGCCTGCCGGGCACAAAAAACCCCGGGGCGGGCAGCGACCGGGGTTGCTTGTACCGGGCGGGATCAGCGAGCGGGCTGCAGCTTGCCCTTGTCGTCGGAAAACACGATCTCGACCCGGCGATTCTGCGCCCGCCCGCGGCTGGAGGCGTTCTCCGCCACCGGATGGGCTTCGCCGTAGCCTTCGACGCTGATGCGCTGGCTGTCGATGCCCAGGTCGACCAGCACATCGGCCACCGTCTGCGCCCGGGCGCGGGACAGCTCGAGGTTCTCCCTGGCGTCGCCGCGGCCGTCGGTATAGCCCTCGATGCGCACGATGCGCCGCGGGTTGAGCTGGAGGAACTGCACCAGCTTGAGCAGCGTGCGGTTGGCTGCGGTCTTCAGTTCGGCACGGCCGGCATCGAACAGCACGTCGCCCAGGGTCATCACCAGGCCACGCTCGGTTTCGCTGGCGGCCAGGCTGACCATCTGCTCCTCCAGCCACTGCCCCTGCTGCTGCACGCTGAGCAGCTTGGCCTCGCGCAGAGCCAGCTGCAGGCGCTGACGCTCCAGTTCGAGCTTGGCGGCCCGCTCCTGGTTCAGGCTCAGCTCGCTGTGCTGGCTGGCGATCTCGCTGTAGCGCTGGCTGAGGTAGGCATAGTGCAGCACGTCCGCGTCGCTGCCCCAGTAGTTGGACAGGCGTTGCGCACGGGCCAGCGACTCGCCGGCGCGAATCACATCCTTCGGCGCGCTGCGCAGCACATCGGCGTTTTCCTTGACCTTCTGGAAGTGACCCTCGGCCTCGACCAGAGCCTGCTGGCTGTCCTGGCTGGCGCAGCCGCCAAGTGTACTCAGGGCCAGCAGCAGAACGCTCGCCAGGTAGTTGCTGCGGCTCACTGCTGATCCCCCAGTTGCTTGCGCAGGCGCGTGATGCGGGTATTGAGCTCAAGCAATTGCGTCTGGCTCTTCTGCGTCAGCACCTTGGCCTCGGCCAGGCGCGCATCCAGTTCGGCCTGTTCGGCGAATACCCGGGCGCGCTTGTAGTCTTCTTCACCCATGTTCTTTTCCGCGCGGGCGAGCTTGCGCTCGGCCATCTGCATTTCCGGGATCTGCTCGTCGGCACCCACGGCGCGGGCCTGTTCCACCGCCTTGGCGGCCAGGCTCATCTGCGCGGTCGGCGCCGGGTCGTTGGCGCAGCCGGCCAACGCCAGCGTGACCAGAGCGACGCATGCAATTCGCTTGTTCACTGAACGGTTCCTACTCACTAGGCGGGGGACTGACGGCCTGCAGCTGTTGCGCTTTCCAGCGTTGCAGATTGCTCTGCAACAGCGTCTCGGGCAGGCCGGAGGCGGTCAATTCTGTCATCTTTTTCGCCAGCTGTCCGCGCAACCAAGGATCGTTGCAGGCCGAGTTGTGCGACAGGGTGAGAAACAGCCCCTCGCTGGAAATCGGCGGTTCCAGCGCCTGCAGGTCTTCCTGCAGGCCCAGGCTATCGGCCAGCGCCACGCCGGGATAGCGCTCGTACAGCACGTATTCGGTGCGCCCGAGCAGCAGTTTCTGGAACGCCTGGGTCAAGCTGGGTACGTTTTCCAAAGTCAGGTTGGCCTTGGCGAAGGCGTCGAACTGCTGGCCGAAACTGTTGCCGACCAAGGTGCCGCCGAGCTTGCCGCGCAGGTCGTCCCAGCCGAGGTAGGGAAACTCCTTGCCCTTGCGCACCCAGACCACGCTGGGGGTGACGTAGAAGGCCGGGTGCACGTAGTCCATGCTTTCCAGGCGCGGCAAGGTGAGGAAGGCGCCGGCCAGCAGATCGACGCGGCCGGTGCGCACCTCGTCCTGGGCGCGCGACCAGGGGCCGCTGTGGATCACCTCGATTTCCACGCCGATGTCATGGCCAATGCGCTGCAACAGCTCGGCATTGGCGCCGATCAGCTTCTGCGGATTCTGCGGGTCACGCCACAGGTAGGGCGGATATTCCGGGTTGCCGGTGGCGACCAGGCGTTCACACTTGCCAACGGCCAGCGCCAGCCCGGGGGCCTGCAGCGCCAGCAGCAAGAGCGAAGACTTGAGGAATGGCTGAACGCGCATAGAGTGTCCCGACTTGATGTTCGACTGGGCATGGGTCATATCTGACCGCCCGCAATCGTATTAATGCTAGCTTAAAAAGCAGCTCTAAATAATTATTAGCGATAAGGAATCGCCATGAAAAAACTTTTCTTCGCGCTGGTCCTGCTGCTGGCCGGGGCTGCCGGGGCGCTGTACCTGTCCCCCGGCGCCCTGATCGGCGGCGTGCAATGGGTCGAGCGCGGCCTGGCCGGCCTGTCGAGCGAGCAGGCGCAAGTCGGCGAACTGCAGATCCACTACTACGAAGGCGGCCCGGCGGACGGCGAAACCATCCTGATGATCCATGGTTTCGGCGCCAACCGCGACAACTGGTTGCGCTTCGCCCGCCACTTCACCGCACGCTACCATGTCATCGCCCTCGACCTCCCCGGCTTCGGGGAGAGCAGCAAACCCGATGCCAGCTATGACGTGGCCACGCAGACCGAGCGCGTGCAGGCATTCATCGAGGCGCTGGGCATCGACAAGCTACACCTGATCGGCAACTCCATGGGCGGACACATTGCCGCACTCTACGCCGCCCGCTACCCGCAGCAGGTATTGAGCCTGGCCCTGCTGGACAATGCCGGCGTCACCGCGCCGAATCAGAGCGAGCTGTTCCAGCGCCTCGAGCGTGGCGAGAGCAACCCGCTGGTGGTGCGCAACGCTGCGGACTTCGAGAACCTGATGAACTTCGTCTTCGTGGCCCCGCCGCCCCTGCCGGACGCACTGAAACAGCACTTTGCCGAACAGGCCATGGCCAATAGCGCGCACTACGACAAGATCTTCGCGCAACTGCGCGAACGCTATGTGCCGCTGGAGCCGGAACTGCCGAAGATCACGGCGCCGACCCTGCTGCTATGGGGCGACCGCGATCGCGTACTGGACGTGTCCAGCATCGCGGTGATGCAGCCGCTGCTGCGCAAATCCAGCGTGGTGATCATGAAGGACTGCGGCCATGCGCCGATGATCGAGCGCCCGGAGGAAACCGCCAAGCACTATCAGGACTTCCTCGACGCCAACCCGAGCTAGGCGCCGGGTAACAAAAAATGGCCAGCCATCTTTACGTCGTGCAGCAACCACCCGCAGGGGCCGCCAGGGCTGGCAGGCAACAAAAAACCCGCTCGATGAGCGGGTTTCTTGTTTGGCGCAGGAAGCTGGCTTACACCAGTTTTTCCAGTTCCGGTACGGCTTCGAACAGGTCAGCCACCAGGCCGTAGTCGGCCACCTGGAAGATCGGGGCTTCTTCGTCCTTGTTGATCGCGACGATGACCTTGGAGTCCTTCATGCCCGCCAGGTGCTGGATGGCACCGGAGATGCCGACCGCGATGTACAGCTGCGGTGCGACGATCTTGCCGGTCTGGCCAACCTGCATGTCGTTCGGTACGAAACCGGCGTCGACAGCGGCGCGCGAGGCACCCACGGCAGCGCCCAGCTTGTCGGCCAGGGCGTACAGGTGCTTGAAGTTGTCACCGTTCTGCATGCCACGGCCGCCGGAAACGACGATCTTGGCAGCGGTCAGTTCCGGACGATCGGACTTGGCCAGCTCTTCGCCGACGAAGGCGGATTTGCCGGCATCGGCCGCACCGCTCACCGCTTCAACGGCAGCGGAACCGCCTTCGGCGGCAACCGGGTCGAAACCGGTGGAACGCACGGTGATCACTTTCACGGCAGCACTGGACTGCACGGTAGCGATGGCGTTACCGGCATAGATCGGGCGCTTGAAGGTGTCGGCGCTTTCAACGGCGATTATCTCGGAGATCTGATCGACGTCCAGCTGGGCAGCAACGCGCGGCAGCACGTTCTTGCCGTTGCTGGTGGCGGCAGCCAGGATGTGGCTATAGCCCTTGCCCAGTTCGGCAACCAGCGGCGCAACGTTTTCCGGCAGCTGATGCGCATAGGCAGCGTTGTCGGCAACCAGAACCTTGGCTACGCCAGCGATCTTGGCGGCAGCTTCGGCAGCGGCGGCGCAACCGGCACCGGCAACCAGAACGTGGATGTCGCCACCAATTTTCGCGGCAGCGGCAACAGTGTTCAGCGTGGCAGGCGCCAGGGCAGCATTGGTGTGTTCAGCGATAACCAGGATAGTCATTTAGATTACCTTCGCCTCGTTCTTCAGTTTCTCGACCAGTTCAGCCACGGACTTGACCTTGATGCCGGCGCTGCGGGCAGCAGGCGCTTCGACTTTCAGGGTCTTGACGGTGGAAGTGGTGGAAACACCCAGGGCGTCCGGGGTAACCACGTCCAGCGGCTTCTTCTTGGCTTTCATGATGTTCGGCAGCGACGCGTAGCGCGGTTCGTTCAGGCGCAGGTCGGTGGTGACGATTGCCGGCAGATTCAACGCAACGGTCTGCAGACCGCCGTCGATTTCGCGAGTGACATTGACCTTGTCGCCAGCCACTTCGACTTTCGAAGCGAAGGTACCTTGGCCGTAACCGGTCAGGGCGCCCAGCATCTGGCCGGTCTGGTTGTTGTCGCTGTCGATGGCCTGCTTGCCCATGATGACCAGCTGCGGCTGCTCTTTATCAACCACGGCTTTCAGCAGTTTGGCCACGGCCAGAGAGTTCAGCTCGTCGTTGGACTCGACCAGAATGGCACGGTCAGCACCCAGAGCCAGAGCGGTACGCAGCTGCTCCTGAGCGGTGTTCGGGCCGATGGTGACGACGACGATTTCGCTCGCAACACCCTTTTCCTTCAGGCGTACGGCTTCTTCCACGGCGATTTCGCAGAAGGGGTTCATCGACATCTTGACGTTGGCGAGGTCGACGCCGGAGTTGTCCGCTTTGACGCGAACTTTGACGTTGTAGTCGACCACTCGTTTGACAGCTACAAGAACCTTCATGGATTCCTCGTTACTCTCCGGTGAATAAGAATGTCGCCAAGTCGAGCCTGGCCGGTGATGCAGGTCGGCCGGAACCGACGGTCAGCCCATACGGCGAACGCAAAACCGCCCGTATCTTGACCGTAACGCCTTTTTCGGTCAACACGAAAAACCGCCTTCCATCCGCCGCCAAGCCTTGTCCTGTCGGGCTTTAACAAAATTCAAACAAACGTTTGTATTGGACGTGCGCGGGCGCGTAGATATAATGCGCACGCGCAGGCCAGAGAAAGCCTAGCCCCAAAGCAAAACCAACAACACCGAAGAAGCCTTGAGTTAGGAGATTCTCTGTGGAACGCGAATTTATGGAATTCGACGTCGTCATCGTCGGTGCCGGTCCGTCCGGTCTGTCCGCCGCCTGCCGACTGAAACAGAAGGCCGCCGACGCCGGCAAAGAGATCAGCGTCTGCGTGGTCGAGAAGGGTTCCGAAGTCGGCGCTCACATCCTCTCGGGTGCGGTGTTCGAGCCGCGCGCGCTGAACGAGCTGTTCCCCAACTGGCAGGAGCTCGGCGCCCCGCTGAACACACCGGTCAAGCGCGACGACATCTACATGCTGAAAAGCGCCGAAGGCGCTATCAAAGTCCCCGACCTGTTCGTGCCGAAAACCATGCACAACGAGGGCAACTACATCATCTCCCTGGGCAATCTGTGCCGCTGGCTGGCCCAGCAGGCCGAAGCCCTGGGCGTCGAGATCTACCCGGGCTTCGCCGCCCAGGAAGCGCTGATCGACGAGAATGGCGTGGTACGCGGCATCGTCACCGGTGACCTGGGTGTCGACCGTGAAGGCCATCCGAAGGAAGGCTACTACACCCCGGGCATGGAACTGCGTGGCAAGTACACCCTGTTCGCCGAAGGCTGCCGCGGCCACATCGGCAAGCAGCTGATCCAGAAATTCAACCTGGACAGCGAAGCCGACGCCCAGCACTACGGCATCGGCATCAAGGAAATCTGGGACGTCGATCCGGCCAAGCACGAGCAGGGCCTGGTGGTGCACACCGCCGGCTGGCCGCTGAACGTGGTCGGCACCGAGAACACCGGTGGCTCTTTCCTCTATCACCTGGAAAACAACCAGGTGGTGGTCGGTCTGATCGTCGACCTGTCCTACGCCAACCCGTTCCTCTCGCCGTTCGACGAGTTCCAGCGCTACAAGCACCACCCGGTGATCAAGCAGTACCTGGAAGGCGGCAAGCGCGTGGCCTATGGCGCTCGCGCCATCTGCAAGGGCGGCCTGAACTCGCTGCCGAAGATGGTCTTCCCGGGCGGTGCACTGATCGGTTGCGACCTCGGTACCCTGAACTTCGCCAAGATCAAGGGCAGCCACACCGCCATGAAGTCCGGCATGCTGGCCGCTGACGCGGTCGCTGACGTGCTGCTGGCCGACGGCCAGGGCGGCGACCTGCTCAATGGCTACGTCGATGGCTTCAAGGCCAGCTGGCTGTACGACGAGCTGTTCCGCAGCCGCAACTTCGGCCCGGCCCTGCACAAGTTCGGCCCGCTTGTTGGCGGCGGCATCAACTGGCTGGACCAGAACATCTTCGGCGGCAAGATCCCCTTCACCCTGCACGACACCAAGCCGGACTACGCCTGCCTGAAGCCCGCTGCAGAATCGAAGCGCATCGACTATCCGAAGCCGGACGGCAAGCTGAGCTTCGACAAACTGTCCTCGGTGTTCCTCTCCAACACCAACCACGAGGAAGAGCAGCCCTGCCACCTGAAACTGGCCGACGCCAGCATTCCGCTGAGCAAGAACCTGCCGCTGTACGACGAGCCGGCGCAGCGCTACTGCCCGGCCGGCGTGTACGAAATCGTCACCCAGGAAGACGGCGAGAAGAAGTTCCAGATCAACTCGCAGAACTGCGTGCACTGCAAGACCTGTGACATCAAGGACCCGGCCCAGAACATCACCTGGATCGCTCCGGAAGGCACCGGCGGCCCGAACTACCCCAACATGTAAGTCGAGTCGTACCGAAGAAGCCGCCGCAAGGCGGCTTTTTCTTGTCTGCGATTTCATCCGCACAGATATGCCGCCCCCTCGCCCACCACCCGCAGACCGCCCTCGCCCGCCACCCACACCTCTGCTGCCACGGCCTGCACAGCAGCGGCGCCCCGCCCATTACCCGCAGGCGCGGCGGAGCGGTGAAGCTTCGCGGCTAAAGCCGCTCCTACGCAAAACGGCGCAGCAGCAAACAACGGGCAACAAAAAGGGCTCCCGAAGGAGCCCTTGTGTACAGCGCTACAGGATCAGTGCGCGAACAGCGAACCGCCCACCTTGCCGGCCAACTTCTCCGGCTTGACCAGGAAGCGCGCCAGGGCTGGCAACAGCCACAGGGCACCGAACATGTTCCACAGCAGCATGAAGGTCAGCATCAGGCCCATGTCGGCCTGGAACTTGATCGCCGAGAAGATCCAGGTCGCCACGCCGATGGCCAGGCACAGACCGGTGAACAGTACGGCCTTACCGGTGGACTTCAGGGTCTGGTAGTAGGCCTCCTGCAGGGTCATGCCGGCACGCAAGAAGCTTTCCAGGCGACTGTAGATGTAGATGCCGTAGTCAACACCGATACCCACACCCAGCGCGATCACCGGCAGGGTCGCCACCTTCACGCCGATACCCAGCCAGGCCATCAGGGCGTTACCCAGGATGGAGGTGAGGATCAGCGGCAGGATGATGCACAGCATGGCGCCGAACGAACGGAAGGTGATCAGACACATCACCGCCACGCAGATGTACACCAGCACCAGGATCTTCAGCTCGGAGGTGGCGATCACCTCGTTGGTCGCGGCCTCGATACCGGCGTTACCGGCGGCCAGGAGAAACTCCAGGCCGTCCTTGTTGTGCTCATCGGCGAATTCCTGCACCACGCCCACGGCGCGCTTGAGGGTCGCAGCCTTGTGGTCGTTGAGGAACACCAGTACCGGCGCCAGCGAGCAGTCGGCGTTGTACAGGCCATCGGCACGGGCGATGGAGTTGTTCAACACGTCCGGGTTGCGCGACAGGGTTTCCCATTTCAGGTTGCCCTCGTTCATGCCCTTGATCACCTGCTTGGACACGCTGACCATGGAAATGGCCGACTGCACGCCCTCGGTGTTCTCCATGCGCCACATCAACTCGTCCATCGGCGCCAGGGTCTCGTGGGTCGAGCAGCCTTCGTTGGCCGTCTTGACCATCACCACCAGCACGTCGGAACTGGTCGAATAGTTACTGATGATGAAGTTGTTGTCCTGGTTGTAGCGCGACTCCGGACGCAGCTCCGGCGCACCCTGATCGAGGTCGCCGATCTGCAGGTTGGCCTTCTGGTACCAGAAGCCGCCGACGCCGGCCGTCAGGGCGATGACCACCGAAACCGGCGCCACCACCGGATGGGCGAAGTTGGACAGCAGACGCCAGAACGGATGGTCACGCACCGCGTCCTTCTTGCTGCGCTCGACCGCCTTGTTGCTGATGCCGATATAGGAAATCGCCACCGGCAGCAGGATCAGGTTGGTGAACACGATCACCGCCACGCCGATGGAGGCGCCGATGGCCAGCTCGCGGATCACGCCGATGTCGATCACCAGCAGGGTGATGAAGCCGACGGCGTCCACCAGGATGGCGATCATGCCCGGCAGGAACAGCTGGCGGAAGGTCCGCCGCGCCGCGGTCAGGGCGTTGTCGGCGTCGCTCGACTGCAGGGCGATACCGTTGATCTTCTGCACGCCGTGGGAAATACCGATGGCGAAGATCAGGAACGGCACCAGCATCGAGTACGGGTCAAGGCCGAAGCCGACCAGGTGCATCAGGCCCAGCTGCCAGACCACCGCGATCAGCGTGGTCGACACCACCGAGATGGTGGAGCGGATGCACCAGCTGAACCAGTAGAGCAGGACCAGGGTGATCGCCAGGGCGATGCCGAAGAACGCCACCACCATGATCAGGCCGTCGATCAGGTCACCGACCTTCTTGGCGAAACCGACCACGTGGATCTGCACATTGGGGTTCTGCGCCTGGAACTTGTCGCGAACCTTCTCTTCCAGCTCGTGGGAGAACTGGCGATAGTCGAGCTTGAGCAGCTCGCTCTGGTTTTCCGGGTTCGGGTAGGACTCCAGCAGCGGCACGTCGACGATGCTGGACTTGAAGTTGTTCGCCACCAGGCGACCGACCTGGCCGGACTTGAGCACGTTGCCACGCAGCTCTTCCAGGCTCTGCGGCGAGCCGTCGTAGGTCTGCGGGATTACCTCGCCACCATCGAAGCCCTCTTCGGTCACTTCGGTCCAGCGCACGCTGGGACTCCACAGCGACTTCAGGCCGGAACGGTCGACGCCGGAGATGTAGAACACCTCGTCATGGATCTGCTTGAGCGTCTCCATGTATTCCTTGCTGAAGATGTCGCCGTCCTTGGCTTCCACGGAAATACGCACGGTATTGCCGAGGTTGGCCAGGTCGTTGCGGTGCTCCATCATCTTCTGGATGAAGGGATGGTCGAGCGGAATCATCTTCTCGAAACTGGTCGAGGGACGAATCATCGACGCCTGCCACAGCAGCACAGCGGTGACCAGCAGACAGAGAGTGATCACTATCGGCCGGTTGTTGAAAATCAGGCGCTCGAGAAATGTCGCCTTGTCCTGGTGATGGCTACTCATCGTACTCATACCCTAAAAAGCCCGGCTTATTGTTGTTGGCCCGGTGCGGCGCCATTCGCGTCTGCTGCCAGTACGCCGCCCTGTCCGACCAGAATCAGCTTGCCCGCGGCATCTTCGGTCACGGCCGCCAGCGAAGCACGGTCGGCACGGTTGATCACCGTGAAGCTGCGCCCGGAGTCGCTGCTGGTCAGCACGCTGCCGCCATGCCCGACGATGACCACGGAGCCATCCTTGAGCAGGCTGCCACCGGCCAGGCCGAACTCCAGCGTGCCGGTATCGGAGCGCAGCTGCAGGGCTTGCCAGGTATTACCGAAATCGCTGGAACGGAACAGGTTGCCGCGCAGGCCGTAGACCAGCAGGGTGTTCGAGCTGGCGGTGCCCAGCGCGCCGAACAGCGAACCCTCGTAAGGGCCGCTCACGCGCTCCCAGGTCTGCCCCCAGTCGGCGGAGCGGAACATGCTGCCCTGCTCGCCCACCACGAACAGGCCGGCATCCTTGACGGCGGCAATGCCGTTCAGGTGATAGCCGTCTTCGTTGTCCAGGCGGTCGCTGACATCGGTCCAGCTCTTGCCGCCATCGCTGGTTTCCAGCAGGGCGCCGTAGGCACCGACGGCATAGCCGCGGTTGGCGTCCTGGAACCAGATATCCAGCAGCGGCGCTTCGCGCCCGAGGTCTTCGTGCTGCAGGGTCCAGTTGGCACCGCCATCGACGGTGGCGAGGATCTGCGCATCGTGACCGACGGCCCAGCCCTTCTTGTCGTCGATGAAGAACACGCCGGTCAGCATCTGCCGCGACGGTACGCGCGCCTGCACCCAGTTGCGCCCGGCATCGTCGGAAAACAGGATGTGCCCGCGATCGCCCACCGCGACCAGACGCTTGCCGGCATGGGCAATGTCCAGCAGCAGGCTGGTGACCGCTTTCGGCGACTCGATGGAAAACACGGCAGGCGCATCCGCGGCAGCGGCCTGCACGGGAGCAGACAAGGCAAGGACGGAAACGGCGCCGAGCAGTGACAGCGCTTTCGCCAGCGGCGACAGGAAACGGGTGGAAACCTGAACGGAGTACAGGCTGCCGGAGCGGGTGGGCCGCAGAGCGGGCTCACGCATAAAACTTCCCCCTTTATTCTTATAGGTGGGTGTATGCCTTATTGGCAGACCCCGCATGCTATACAGCTTTGGAAAAACCTGACAATCGACATGACGTTATGTTTTGTTAAGCGCCCTAACTCGGCCCTTTGCGCCCGGTTGCCCGACAGCGGGCCGAGGTCGCAACAACGCGTGCGGCCTCGTCCACTGTAGCCGGTTCTCAGCGGGTGCCGAGGCGGCGCAGAGTCGCCACCGAGAAGTGGTTGGCTTCCGGAACTGGCTGACTGAAGTCGCTGGTGCCCCGCTCTTCGTTGTCCAGGTTCTGCACGTAGTAGCGCCCGGACTGCAGGTCATGGAACACATCCAGTGCGGACCAGGTGGTCGGCAGCTCGTAGTAGTTCTTCAGATAGGCCAGCGAGACGCGCCACAGTTCGCCGCGGCTGTCGTACTGGTCGACCGCGGCCACCTGCCAGCTGTCCTCGTCGAGGTACAGGGTGCGTTTGGCATAGATATGCCGGGCACCGGGCTTGAGCTTGCCCTCCACCACCCAGACCCGGTGCAGCTCGTAGCGGGTGAACTGCGGATCGAGATGGCCCGGCTTGATCAGCTGCTCGTACTTCACGTCCGGGCTGGACAGCCGGTAGTTGTTGTAGGGGATGTAGATCTCGCGCTTGCCCAGCAGCTGCCAGTCGTAGCGATCCGGCGCGCCGTTGAACATGTCCTTGTCGTCCGCGGTCATCAGGTTGTCCGCGGTGCTCAGGGGCGTGTCATAGGCCACGTTCGGCGCCCGCCGCACACGGCGCTGGCCGGCGGCATAGGCCCAGGCCTGGCGTGCCTGCTCGACCTGATCGAGGGTCTCGTGCACCAGCAGCGCACCACCGGCCAGACGCGCCGGCGCCTTGGTCTCCGCCATGTAATAGAACAGCAGGTTATCCAGATCGGCGGCCGAGCCGTTCTGCTGGTAGTAGTTGAACAGCGCCTCCTGGCGCACGGTCACCAGGCCATAGCTGCCGTTGCGCTGCACGCTGGCATCCGAGGACTGGCGCACCGCATAGGTGCCGCGGTAGCGCACGATGTGGTTCCACAGCGCTTCGACGCCATCCTTCGCGATCGGGAAAGGAATGCCGCCATAGGCCCCGGAGAAACCGTTGCCGTCCTTCAGCAGCTTGGCCTCGGTCGCGTTCTTGCGGGTGTTGTCATACACCCACTGCGGCGCCGATGCGCTGCGCCGGGTCGGGTAGACCGGGATCTGGAAGCTCTCCGGATAGGCCTCGAACAGGGCGATCTGGCCCGCGGTCAGGTTGCCCCGGTACTGCTCCAGGTTGGCCTGGGTGATGCTGAACAGCGGCTTGTCGTCCGCGAACGGATCGACATGGTGGCGCCCGGCGCCGGCGTAGCCCGCCGGCGGCTGGGTGATGCCGCCGCTCCAGGCCGGAATGGTGCCCGCGGCATTCGCCGCCTTGTCGCCGCCCAACGGGGTCAGGCTGCTCCCCAGTTTTTCCGCTTCCTGCGGCGACACGGCCGCCATCGCATTCGACAGGCACACCAGCAGGCCCGCCGCCAAAACTCCTTTCAACATTCCGTTGCTCCCTTCGTTCAGGCCAGCTGAGCCGGCCGCTGCTACCCATCACCGCCAGGCTGCGGCGGAAACCGCATGCGTTGCGCAAGACCTGCCGCGCCACCCGGCATACCAGGCGCGCGCATGGTACAGGGCATTGTCGGTGATGACCCAGTGGCGAGCTGGCAACCTGCCAGCTCGACCGCGGCGCAGTTAAGCAGATTGGCAGCGGCAAAAGCGCCGAGCAGCGCACGCGCGAAGGCGGCGACCAGGAAGTCCGAAACAGGCCGACAGGTCAGGCGAAAAAATGTCGGCACGGTCACAGACCGTGCCGCAAAGGGCCGCTCGAGCGAGCGACCGGAGTAGCACGTGGGCGCGACGCAGGCTAGGCCTGCACCGGGGTGCAGGAAAAACTCAGCGGGTGCCGCGACGGCGCAGGGCGGAAGGCGTGAACTGGCTGTCCTCGGGCATTTTCTGGAAGAAATCGACGGTGCCCGGCTCCTCGCTGTCGAGGTTCTGCACGTGATAACGGCGGCCCTGCAGGTCGTGGTAGGCCTCCATCGCCGACCAGGTGGTGGGCAGGTCGTAGTAGTTCTTCAGGTAGGCGATCGACACGCGCCACAGTTCGTTGCGCCCGTCGTACTGGTCGACCACCGCGGCCTGCCAGCTGTCCTCGTCGAGGTACAGGGTGCGCTTGGAATAGATGTGTCGCGCACCGGACTTCAGGGTGCCCTCGACCACCCACACCCGGTGCAACTCGTTGCGGGTCAGTGCCGGGTTGAGGTGGCCGACCTGCAGCAGGTCGGCGTACTTCACCCCCGGCGCGGAAATCCTGTAGTTGTTGTAGGGAATGTAGATTTCCTTCTTGCCCAGCAGCTTCCAGTCATAGCGATCCGGGGCCCCGTTGAACATGTCGGTGTCGTCGGCGGTACGCAGGCCCTCGGAGGCGGCGATCGGCGTGTCGTAGGCCAGGTTCGGCGCCCGCCGCACGCGGCGCTGGCCGGCGCTGTAGGCCCAGGCCTGGCGCTGTTCCCGGACCTGGTCGAGGGTCTCGTGGACCAGCGCCGCACCGCCGGCCAGGCGCGCCGGGCTCTTGGTGAAGGACAGGTAGTAGAACAGGATGTTGTCCAGGTCGGCGTAGGCGCCTTGCGGGTCGTAGTAGCGGAACAGCGCCTCCTGCTCCGAGACCACCGGCGAATAGGCGCCATTGCGCTGCACCGCCACTTCCGCCGAGCGCCGCACGATGTAGCTGCCGCGATAGCGCACGACATGGTTCCACAGCGCCTCGACGCCGCTCTGCGGGATCGGGAAGGGAATCCCGCCATAGGCATCGGCGAAACCGTTGCCGCCATCCAGCAGCTTGGCCGTGGCGGCATTGCGGATGCTGTTGTCGTACACCCACTGCGGCGCCGAAGCGGAGCGCCGGGTCGGGTAGACCGGCATCTGGAAGCTGTCCGGGTAGCTGTTGAACAAGGCGATCTGCCCCGCCGTCAGCCGGTTCTTGTACTGCTCCAGATTGGCCTTGGTGATGGTGAACAGCGGCTTGTCGTCGGGGAACGGATCGACATGGTGCTGCCCCTTACCCTGGTAGCCGGCCGGGGCCTGGGTGATGCCGCCGGTCCAGGCGGGAATGCTGCCGTCGGCATTGCCGGCCTTTTCCGCACCGAAGGGCGTCAGGCTGGAACCCAGCTTGGCGATGTCCTGGGGCGCCACCGCCGCCAGTACGCTGCTGGCGCAGAGCGCGAGGGTGAGCGCCGCGCCGATCCGCGTGGACTTGTTGAGCATGGTGTTTCTCCGTGATCAGTCGGGGCCGGCCGGATATGCGCCGGGCCCGCGCAAGGGATTAGAAGGAGTACTTGAGGTTGAGCCCGAGGTTGTCGCGGTCGCGGCCGCTGTTGTTCTGCCCGCCACCGTAGAACTCGGTGTATTGCAGCTCGGCTTCCAGGTTGTTCAGGTAGCTGGCGCGCAACCCGAGCGAATAGGCCATGGCGCCCTCGACGAAGTTGCCGGTCTGGTGCGAGTTGCCCTGGAAGTTGTGCTTGAACACGCCGAAGGGCGCCAGGTTGACCCCGGCATAGACGTCGTTCCAGGTCCCGTACAGGGCCAGGGTGTAGCCGTAGGCGTCGCGATCGAGCTGATCCTCGTCGCCGTAGCCGGACACATAGGCGCCGTTGGGCCGACCGGCGAAACCACGCTCGGAACCGTCATAGGCGGTGTAACTCAGGTCGCTGCCCCGCACATGCTCGGAGGCCAGTTCGGCCACGCCGAACAGCGAGTCGAAGCCGAGCCCTGCGCCGAAGTTGTAGATGGTCCCCAGCGAGGCGTTGTAGGCCTCGACCCGCTCGTAGTTGTGGAAGACGGGGCTGCGGCACAACTGCTTGCCGGAGATATCGGCACAGGCCTGATCCCCCGCCACGCTGCCATCGTAGATGTCGGTGCCACCGAAGATGCCCTGCCCCAGCAGATCGCCGAGCAGGTCGTTGGTGGCACTGATGCCCACCGGCAGATTGGGCCGGTAGGCCAGCTCACCGAACACCGAAGCCTCGCCGATGGTGGTGTTGAAGCTGAAGCCGTAGACGCGGATATCCTCCACGTACTCACGCCGGGCGATGGCGTTGCTGGCGGCGTCGAAGGTGGCTATCGCCGGGGCGAACGGTCCCTGCGCCGCGCCCAGGGCAGCCATGTCGACGCCTTGATAGGCGCCCATGTCCACGGCGATCTGCGGCTCCTTGGCGTGGTAATTGATGTAGTACAGACCGAATTCGGTGAGGTTCAGCTCCTCGGCCACATAGCGCAGGGCGAAGCCGTACTGGCCGTCGTTCTTGGCGTTGATGTCACCGCCGACATTGGCCACCTTGAACACGTTGTGCTCCGGATCGAGATAGGCGTTCGGCCCGAAAGGCCCGTTGCCCACCAGACCGGAGGCCACCTCGTTCAGGTAGCCCGCCATCACCGTACCGACCAGCGGGTTGTCATACGCGGTGTAGGCCGTATTGCCGCCAGCGGCGAACAGATCGGTCTCGGAGAAGTAGGTGCCCACCGGGTCGATCGCACTCTCCTTCCAGTTCCATTGGTAGAAGGACTCCAGCGACAGGTTGTCGGTCAGGCCGATGTTGAAGTTGAAGGCCTCCACCGGTACCAGCACCTCCTTCAGCTCCGAGCCCGGCAGACGGAACTTGGCGGCATCCACCGGGTTGGTGGTGTTGATCCCGCCGCGATAGAAGATGCCCTCGCCCCAGTTGAATACCTGGCTGCCGACCTTAACGGTCAGCGGCATATCGCCCACATCCCAGTTGCCGAACAGGTAGGCGTCGAGAATCTGTGCATCGCGCCCGGCCTTGTGCCGGGTCTCGTTCGTGAAGCTGTTGTCGTCGGGGTAGCTCTGGCTGGGACGGTAGTCGTCGTTGTCGTTGCGCTTGTCCATGATCTGCGTGTCGTAGAACGCGGTGCCACGCACGAACAGACCGTAGTTCTGGTAGTTGGCCTCCAGCTCGGAGGTGAGCTTGAACACCTCGGAGACCAGCCCGGTGTCGAAATTGCGATTGCCGTCGTTGCCGTTGGTGTCGTCGTTGGTCTTGTCGCGGCCCTGTACGCGCCACAACTGTCCGTAGGAAACCGTGGTGTCGAGCGAACCGGTGATCTGATCCTCGGCGAGGCTGAATTCCACCGCCTGGGCTGGCAATGCCAGCAAGCCGGCCAGGGCAAAACCCGCACGAGCGGGTGCCAGACCCAGTGAAGCGTTGCGCAAGGGCATATCCATTTGAAGCTCCATGGATTGTTCGTTCTTGTTATGGGCGCATGCTCATCTGCAACCGGTCGCTCAATGCGCGGGCTGCAAATGCGTGGCAACTGCCAATACAAGATCGATACCAGAAGCGCTCCGGCCTCCGGTCTTTTTTCAGGCGAGCGCGAGTGCCGAAAAAGCCGGGCAGAGACTGCTTAAAAAACCAGCAGGGAAGACAAAATATTCTGCATTGTCCCGATCCGACCGTAGGTTTGGCGCAATCGAACCTTGAGTAATCTGGCGGCTTTTTGGAGGTAAAAAGCCCAGTAAAACCGGGCCTTTCAGGGGAGAAAACTGATCAGGCGGAAAGGAAACAGAATGGCGCGCAGCGGTAACAGATAACGCTACCAAGCAAGCGCTAGGTAACACTGTTTTCGACCCTTTCCCGCCTGCAGGAAAGGGCCGCAAACAGCATCAGGCGAGGCTCTTGCTGACCACCTCGAACACATCGCTGGACAGCTCGCCGGAGGCCAGGATGCGCTCCAGCTCACCGCGCATCAGCGCCTGGCGCGAAGCGTCGTACTTGCGCCAGCGGGTCAGCGGGCCCAGCTGGCGCGAGGCGATCTGCGGGTTGGAAGCGTTCAGGCTGATCACCTGATCGGCCAGGAAGCGGTAGCCGCTGCCGTCGGCCGCATGGAAGTTGATCAGGTTCTGCCCGGCGAAGGCACCGATCAGCGCACGCACCTTGTTCGGGTTCTTCATGGTGAAGGCCGGGTGCTGCATCAGCGCCTGCACCCGCACCAGGCCACCCGGCAAGGTGCTGGCGGCCTGCACGCTGAACCACTGATCCATGACCAGGGCGTTGTCCTTGAAGTGCTCGGCGAAGGACTTCAGTGCCTCGCACTTCTCCGCTTCAAACGACGAGTTGACCAGCACGGCCAGGGCGGCAAGGCGTTCGGTCATGTTGTCGCAGACCTCGAACTGCTCCAGGCAGGCGGCCAGCACTTCGGCCTTGCCGGTCAGCATCAGGTAGGACAGGGCAATGTTCTGCAGGCTGCGGCGGGCGAAATGCGCCGACTCGGCGACATAGGCCGTGCTGCGCGACAGCTCGCGGTTGACCTGGTAGCGCGCCCACAGTGGCGCGAACAGCGCGCTGGCCAGCTCGCCGCGGGCGAACTCACGGGCGGCGTGGATGGCCTCGACATCGGCCACTTCGCTGATTTCGGTGAGGTAACCCTCGCCCGGCAGCGAGAGCATTTCGGCGACCATGGCCTGATCCAGGCTGGCGTTCTCCAGCACGCTGCGCAGCGCCGTGACTAGGCGCTGATCGAGCACCAGCGCCTCGCCGCGCTGATGCTGGCCGATCAGCTCCTGCAGCACCTGCACGGACAGCTGTTGGCCAGCCTCCCAACGGTTGAAGCCGTCGCTGTCGTGCTGCATGAGGAACATCAGCTGGTCGCGGCTGTAGGGGAAGCTCAGCTTGACCGGCGCGCTGAAGCCGCGCAGCAGCGATGGCAGCGGCTTCGCTTCGAGATTGACGAAGGTGAAGGCCTGCTCGGCCTGGGTCACCTGCAGCACGCGCGAACGGCCGACCGGCTGGTCCTCACCGACCAGCTGCAACGGCAGCTCGCGGCCCTCGGCATTGAGCAGCGCCAGCTCGACCGGGATGACGAACGGCTGCTTGTCATGCTGCCCCGGCGTGGCCGGGCAGCTCTGGCGGAATTGCAGGCGGTAGCTGTTGGCCGCCGCGTCGTAGCTCTCGCTGACCTCCAGGCGCGGCGTGCCGGCCTGGGTGTACCAGCGCTTGAACTGGCTCAGGTCGACGCCGCTGGCGTCTTCCATGGCCTGGACGAAGTCGTCGCAGGTCACCGCCTGGCCGTCGTGGCGCGCAAAATACAGGTCCGAGCCTTTGCGGAAGGTCTCCGCGCCGAGCAGGGTGTGGATCATGCGCAGCACTTCGGAACCCTTCTCGTAGATGGTCAGGGTGTAGAAGTTGGAGATTTCCATGTACGCATCCGGGCGCACCGGGTGGGCCATCGGGCCGGCGTCCTCGGCGAACTGGTGGGTGCGCAGGTAGGCTACGTCCTCGATGCGCTTGACCGTGCGCGAGTTCATATCGGCGCTGAACTCGGCGTCGCGGAACACGGTGAAGCCTTCCTTGAGCGACAGCTGGAACCAGTCGCGGCAGGTCACGCGGTTGCCCGACCAGTTATGGAAGTATTCGTGGGCCACCACCGCTTCCACGCGCTGGTGGGCGGCGTCGGTGGCGGTCTCGGCGCGGGCCAGCACGCAGCTGGAGTTGAAGATGTTGAGGCCCTTGTTCTCCATGGCGCCCATGTTGAAGTCGTTGACCGCGACGATCATGAAGATGTCCAGGTCGTACTCGCGGCCGTACACCTGCTCGTCCCACTTCATCGACTTCTTCAGGCTGTCCATGGCGTGCTGCACCTTGTCGATGTTCTCCGGCTCGACATAGATGCGCAGGGTCACTTCGCGGCTGCTCAGGGTGGTGAAGCGGTCTTCCACGCACCAGAGGTCGCCGGCGACCAGGGCGAACAGGTAGGCCGGCTTCATGAACGGGTCTTCCCAGGTCGCCCAGTGGCGCCCGTCGCCCTCGCTGCCGCTGGCGATCGGGTTGCCGTTGGACAGCAGCACCGGGTAGCTGTGCTGCTCGGCGCTGAGGGTCGTGGTGAACTTGCTCATCACGTCCGGGCGGTCGAGGTAGTAGGTGATCTTGCGAAAGCCCTCGGCCTCGCACTGGGTGCAAAACATGCCACTGGACTTGTACAGGCCTTCCAGCGCGGTGTTGCTCTCCGGGTGGATGCGCACGCTGCTGTCGATGACGAAGCGTTCCTGGGTCGGCTGCAGGGTCAGGTGGCTGTCGCTCAGCTGGTAGTCGGCGGCCGTCAGTTCGCGGTCGTCCAGTTTGAGCTCCAGCAGCTCCAGCTGCTGACCATCCAGCACCAGCGGCGGCAAGCCGGCGCCGCAGGCCGGGTTGCGGCGCATCACCAGCTGGGCATGCACCAGGGTGTGATCCTCGTACAGCTCGAAAGTCAGGTGGGTCTCGTCGATCAGGTAGTCGGGGGCCTGATAGTCCTTGAGGTAGATCATTTTCGGCTGTTCGGTACGCATCGGCTTGTGGCCTCTTATTCGGTGAGTACGGCGACCTGGTAGGCCGTGTATTTGCGCAGGTTGATCACGCCCGTGTCGAGGATCAGGTACTGGCCCTTGATGCCCTTGAGGATACCCTCCACCACCGGGGTCTTCTCCAGGTCGTGGCTGGCCACCTTGGTCGGGTAGGCCTCGACCGGGTAGCGGATTTCCACCACCTCGGCATCGCCGAGCGGCTGGATCGCCTGCAGGCCGAAGCGCTGCTGCAGCGCGCTGATGCCTTCGGCGCAGCTGCTCATCAGCTGCTCGCGCACCGCTGGCAGGTCCACCGGCACGGCATCGCCCTTGAGCAGCGCGCGCCAGTTGGTCTTGTCCGCCACCTGGCTGCGCAGCAGGTCTTCGACGAAACCGGACTGCTGGCGGGTGGCCACGCGGAAGATCGGCAGCGCCTGGCTGGCGCCCTGGTCCAGCCAGCGCGTGGGAATCTGGCTGGCACGGGTGATGCCGACCTTGATCCCCGAGGAGTTGGCCAGGTAGACCACGTGATCGGTCATGCAGAACTGCTCGCCCCACTGCGGCTCGCGGCAGGTGCCAGCATCGTAGTGGCAGCGCTCGGGGCTCATGATGCAGCTGTCGCACTGCGCCAGCTTGGTGAAACAGGGATAGCAGTAGCCCTGGGCGAAGCTTTTCTTGGTCTTGCGCCCGCAGTGGCAGCAATGGATGGCGCCGAGGAACTCCAAGCGGATGCGCTGGCCCAGCAGCGGGTTGACCGGTATTTCCCGCTCGTCCAGGCGAAAGCTGTACTGCACCGGCGCATCCAGGCGCGCCGCCATCTTGCTCAGCGCACCGCGCCCTAACTCATTCATCGAGCGCTCTCAGTGCAGCATGTCATTGGACTTGAACAGGAGGTTCGGAATCGGCTCGGCATGCGACTCGCAGGCCTGCTCGCCCATGTAGCCGGTGCGCTCTTCCTCGGGGAGGTTCTGCGCTTCCCAGGCGATCATCGCCTGCAGCGACAGCTCCTTCTGCTCCTGGCTGAGCTTGCGGCCATCCGGCCACTTGCCGATTTCCACCGCCAGTTTCAGGTTCTGGTAGATCTCGGGGGTGATGTTTTCGATCATTTCGGCAAAGGACGACATCGGCAACTCCAACAGCAAATCACGGAAACAGGCGGTCAGTTTACCGGCGCGCACGCGCCAGTGCACCGCCCAAGAGGCCAGCGGCACATCCGGCCAGCAAGCCGCCGACATGTGCGGCGTTGGCGATGGCGCCGAAACCGAGCAGATCGATGGCGCCGCTCAGGCACACCAGCAGCCAGATCAGCATCATCGCCAGCACCCCGCGCGGCAAGGCGTAGGCCGGGGTCGGCGCCAGCAGCTGGAAGATCCAGCAGTAGCCAAGCAGGCCATAGAGCACCCCGGACAGGCCGCCGAACAGGCCGGCACCGCCGAAGCCGAACTGCGCCAGATTGGACAGCAGGCTGAACACCAGGCTCAGGCCGAGCAGCAGCAAACCGCCCTGGCGCGCCTCGATGCGCCGCCCCAGCTCCCAGTACCACATGGCGTTCATGGCCAGGTGCAGCCAGCCGAAGTGGATCAGCATCGGCGTGACCAGGCGCCACCACTGCCCGGCCTGTAGGCTGTCCTGCCAGGGCGTGAAGTAGGCGTACTGGCCGGCGATCCGGTAGTCCTGGAAGGTCAGCCAGTGCATGGCGGCGTGGTTGCCACCCAGCCCGGTGAGCGCGGCAACGATCAGGGTGAGCAGCAGCATCAGCGCGGTCAGCGGGCTGGCGCGCAGCTGGCTGAGGATGCCCGGGCGCGTCGAGCGTTGCTCGCCTACGGGTAACGCCTCTCCCCCGCCGCCCTGCGGGTAGCGCTGATACAGCCCGCGCACGCCTTCGGCCTGGGCTTCGTCGGCCACCCACAGCACCTGCTCGCCGGACTCCTCGCTGACCCGGTGTGGCACCCGCAGCTGGCGCAACAGGGCGATAAAGCCGCTCAGGTCCTCGCCCAGGGGCCGGCGCAGGGCCGCCACGGCGCTCATCGCGGGGCCTCCGGCGGATCGACCTCGACCCAGACGAACTTGTCCGGATCGATCTGCGTTTCCTCGTCGAGGCGATAGGCCACCAGCTTGCCGGCCATCACCGCGCTGTAGTCCAGGCAGGCCAGGTTGGCGCGAATCGGCGCCGGGCGGCCCCGGCGCCAGTAATGGCCGACGAACAGCATCGGCTGGTCCAGGCCGTATTGCAGCAGGCGGTTGCGGTCGGCCGGCGACAGCGGGGTGCGGGCCACGTCCTCGGGCAGCGCATCGGGCTGGAACACCACATCGCCGTAGGTCTGCGGGTTGTCTTCCCAGAACTTGGTGCGAAAGAAGGCGCGGCTGAAGCCCTCCTCGCTGGTCAGGGTCAGGCCCTGGGGCAGGCGCATGTCGGTGCCGCGCAGCAGGCGCTCGAACACCCGGTTGGCGAAGCTGCCGGGCACCGCCGAGGCCTGGACGAAGGCCGGGTCGATGCGCCCGTCCGGGTACTGCTTGCGCAGCCCTTCGATCAGCCCGCCGTCCCAGCAGGCATGCACCAGGCGGAACCGCCCGGCGTCGAGGAACAGCGGCAACTGGTAGAACCAGGCGAGGAAATCGTGCCAGTCGCCGGGATGGCCCTCGAACTGCTCCAGGGTCTGCTGCAGCAGGCGCTTGTGCCGCGGCGTGTGCTCGCGCACGAACTGCCGGCGGCTGTCGGCCGGGGCCGGAGTGACCCAACCGAGGGCGTTGTACTCGTGGTTGCCCATGATGCACAGCGCCTGGCCGGCGGCGACCATGTCGTGGACCAGGTGCAGCGCCTCGCGGATGTGCGGGCCGCGGTCGATGATGTCGCCGAGGAACAGCGCCATGCGCCGCGGGTGACGCCAGACACCGGCCTGGCGCTGGTAGCCCAGCTGGACCAGCAGACGCTCCAGGCTATGGGCACAGCCGTGCACATCGCCGATCAGGTCGTAGCCGCGGGCCGGGTCGAGGTACATGTCAGTCCTGCCCACCGAGGCGGCTGCCCCAGCCGAGCTTGGTGCGGCAGGCCTCGTAGTAGTTGTGGTCGAGCGGGTGGATCAGGCGCAGCTTCTGCGGCTTCTTGGCCACCGTGATGGTGTCGCCGGGGGCGCAGGTGAAGTGGTTCTGGCCATCGCAAGAGACCAGCGGATAGATCGGCAGGTCGGCGGCCACCACCACCTTCAGCTCGCTGTTGCCATCGACCACGATCGGCCGGCTGGACAGGGTGTGCGGGTACATCGGCACGATGACCATGGCGTCCAGCTTGGGGTGCATGATCGGCCCGCCGGCGGACAGCGAATAGGCGGTGGAGCCGGTCGGCGTGGCGATGATCAGGCCGTCGGCCTTCTGGCTGCAGACGAACTGGCCGTCGATGTACAGTTCGAATTCGATCATCTTGGTCGACTTGCCCGGGTGCAGCACCACGTCGTTGAGCGCGTCGCCCTGGCCGATGGCTTCGCCGTGGCGGCGCACTTCGGCCTCCAGCAGGAAGCGGCTCTCTTCGAGGAAGTTGCCTTCGAGCACCCCGGCGACCTTCACTTCCAGCTCGTCCGGACGAATGTCGGTGAGAAAGCCCAGGCTGCCGCGGTTGATGCCGAGCACCGGGATCTGGTGACGGGCCAGGGCACGCGCGGCGCCGAGCATGCTGCCGTCGCCGCCGACCACTATCACCAGGTCGCAGACTTCACCCAGCAGCTTGCGCGACGAGGTCTGCAGGCCGTGGCCGGGCAAGGCCTCGGCGATGGTGTCTTCGAGGATCACGTGCAGATGACGTTCGAGCAGGAAGTTTTTCAGGCGGCGGATGGTATCCAGCGCCTGGGAGCTGCCCAGACGACCGATGATGCCGATATTGCGAAATTGCTCCATGGGGCGCTCTGCAACGGGAGGAATGCCCGGATTATGGGCGAAAGGCCGGCACAGCGGCAAACCGGCCTCGGCTATGCTCGGCAAATGAACAGCCTGCCCCTACTCGACGAATTGCTCGGCCAGCTGCGCCAGCCCCAGGTACGCGACCTGGCCTGGACCCTGCTCGCCCCGCCGCTGCTGCACGCTGACGCGCAGCTGCCACTGCGCCACCCGCTGGCCGCCAGCATCTGGCTGGCCGAGCCACGGCTGCTGAGCGACTGGCTGCTGCAGCAAGAACGGGACAGCTCAGCCCTGCTGCACTTTCTCGCCGGCGGTTCCAGCCGCCTGGGCCGCTACTACGAACGCCTCTGGCAATTCGCCCTGCAGGCGGCGCCGGATGTGCAGTTGCTGGCCGCTAACCTGCCAATCCGCGCCCAGGGCAAGACCCTCGGCGAACTGGATCTGCTGCTGCGCGATGACGACGGCGTGCATCACCTGGAGCTGGCGATCAAACTCTACCTCGGGCCACGCCGGCACCCCGGCGAAGATCCCGGCCACTGGCTGGGGCCGGCCAGCGAGGATCGCCTCGGGCTCAAGCTGCAGCATATGGCCGGGCACCAGCTGCAGCTATCGGCAACGCCGCAGGCGCGCAGCGCCTTGGCCGGCATCTGCCAGGAAGCGCCGTGCCCTGGCCTGTGGCTGAGCGGCTACCTGTTCTATCCCTGGACAGGCGACTGCCATGCACCTGTCGGCGCCGATTCGCGGCATCTGCGCGGACGCTGGTTGCATCGGCGGGAATGGGCGGACTTCACCGAGCAGGATAAAGAGGCGCACTGGCAGCTTCTGCCGCGCCAGGCCTGGCTGGCGCCGGCACGCCTGGAGGCGGATCAGCTATGGAGCGCCGGCCAGCTGGCCGACTGGCTGCGGCAGTTGCCCGCCGACGCTCCCGCGCAACTGCTGGTGCGCCTGCAGCCGGGTGTCGAGGGTGACTGGCGGGAAGCCGAGCGGGCCTTCTTGGTCAGTGACGACTGGCCGAGCCGCGCTTCCCCATAGGAAAGCGCGACCTATCGCCGCGCTGGTGGAGAAGCCCAGCGTGATCCACCCTGCACAGCCTGAGCGGCCACCGCAGCCGCCGTCTGCCCTGTCGCTCAGTGACTGCGCTCGGTGCGCCCACCGGAGCGCGCCAGGTAGCCGGGACCGCTCTCGCACAACAGAGCATCGCGCTGGATCGGCGGCAAGGCATCCAGGCCGTCGCGCAGGGCATAGGCGCTGAAGCCCAGCTGCGAGAGGAGAAATACCGCACTGGCGCTGCGCTTGCCGCTGTCGCAGTAGCACAGGTAGGTCTTGCCCTTGTCCAGCAGGCGCGCCTTCAGGCGCAGCAGGTGCAGGGGCATGTTCAGGCTGTGCTGGGCATGGGAACGTTCGTACTCGTCCTGCAGGCGCACATCCAGCCACTGCGCGCCGCTGCCGAGCAAACGCGCGGCCTCGCCGAAGGACACCTCGTCGACCACCGGTGCCTTGAGCAAGGCGAAGAAATCCTGGCGATCCAGGCGCAGCACCACGCCGGGCTCCAGCAGGGTGACGCTGGCATTGCGCGGCAGGTCGGAGAGCAGCGCCTCCTCGCCGAAGCAGGAGCCGATCTCCAGCTCGGCCAGCACCTGGCGGGCACTGTCGGCACCGCGAATCACCTCGGCACGCCCACTCTTGAGAAAGTAGCAGCAGTCGCCCGTCTCGCCCTCGACCAGCACCCGGCTGCCGGCCGGCAGGTCGATCGGGTGCAGACGCTCGAGCATCTCGCGCACGTTGGCCGGCGGCACCTTGGCGAATAGCGGGTTTTCCAGCAGACGCTCCAGCCATTCGCTGTCTTCGCCATTGCCGGACAGCTCCAGCAGCAGGTCCTGGTAGGCCAGGCGCCAGGTCAGCAGCCGTCCCAGGGTGGCGCTGTCCAGCGCCAGCACGCTGGCATCGCTCAGCGCCCGCGCCTCGTGCAGGCGTGGCAGGCTCGGTGACAGCGGGTGGCAACTGGCGGCCGTGCCGGCCTGCAGACGCTCTTCCTGGCCATCCGCCGCGCGCAGCAGCAGTTCGCCGGAAAGCAGGTAATAGGTGGTGCGGGCCTGATCGCCCTGGCGGAACAGCAGCTGCCCGGCCAGCACATGCTGCGGCACCAGCTGGCTGCGCAACTCCCGCCACTGCTGCTCGGACAGCACGTTGAGCGGAGTGAAACTGCGCAACTGCTCGGGGTTCAGGGGCTCACTCATCAGAACCTATCCTTCAATTATGCTTGCCGGCACCACGCTTCAGCGGCCAGCCAGATCCTGCAGGCGCTGCGCCACGGGCCGGCGCCCTTGCAGCCCACCCGTGTGCAGGAACAACAGACGGGTGCCTGGCGCAAAGTAACCGGCCTCAACCTCGCGGCGCAATGCCAGCAGCGCTTTCGCCGTGTAGACCGGCTCCAGCGGCACGCCGGCCTCGGCTTCCGTGGCCAGCAGGAAGCCCAGCAACTCATCGTCGATCCGGGCGAAGCCGCCCCGACTGGCATCCAGCAGACGATAGCCGACGGCGGCCTGACCGGCCTCACCCAGCAACCTGGCCACGGTGCTTTCCACACCGTGCCCGGCGGGTACGGCCATGGCGCCGTGCACCGGGCGGCGACCGCCCTCGGCCAGCACCAGCCCGGCCAGGGTGGTGCCCGTGCCGGCCGCCAGCCACCAGCCCTGGTAGTCGGCCCAGCCGAACTGCGCCAACTGCTGGCGGGCCAGTTCGACGATGGCGGCACAGGCCTGCGCCGCCGCCAGCCCGGCGCCGCCCTCGGGCACCGGCTGCAGCTGCGGATAACGCGCAAGCCAGGGCGCCCAGAAGTCCGCTCGATGGCGCGCGCGATAGCCGCCGTAGCCCAGCCAGTGCAGGTGCATGCCCAGAGCCTGCAGATCGCGGCTGGTCGGGGTGTCCTGCGGCTCGCCGCGCAGCAGCCCCACCGTGGTGAAACCGAAACGCCGGCCGGCGGCTGCCAGGGCATGCAGATGATTGGAGTGGGCCCCGCCCAGGCTGATCAGGCCTTCAGCCCCGGCGGCTGCGGCGGCGTGCAGGTGCGGCTGCAGCTTGAACCACTTGTTGCCGGAAACCAGCGGATCGAGCAGGTCGAGGCGCAGCACCGCGACCTCGACGGCGGCGGCACTCAGCCAGTGCAGGGGTAACGGCTGCAGGGGCGCGCCAGGCGCCCAGTGCGGGACACGCAGCGGCACTAGCCGACGGTACGCAGACGGCTGCCAGCCTTGTGCCGGGCACAGCAGTTGGAGTCGCCGATGATGAAGCGGCTGGGGGTTTCCACCCGGTCGATCGGTATGGCGCAACGGGCACCGGAAGGCAGGCTGGCCTCGCAGGTCGGCTGCTGATAATGGCTCAGCCACTGGCGGTACTGCGCCTCGGAAACGAAGCACTTGGCCGCGGCGTAGCTCATCGGGTTGTCCTGGTAACGGGCGATATCCTGCAGCGGGATGGTCAGGTGGCCGGCGCCCGGGTGGTAGACCACGAACACCACGCCGAGTTTGGCCAGACGCTCGAGAATCTGCTCGCCGCCCTGGCTGGCGAACTCGTCGCGCTCGCGCTTGAGGCGCTCCAGCTCCTGCTGCAATTGCGCGTCCTGCTCGCCGCGGTAGGCCAGCTCGACGTCGCGCACGGCCACCTGTTCCTTGTATTCGGCCACCGCCGCGGCGACCTTGGCTTGCAGCTCGCTCTCGAACTGCGAGCGCAGGATGTCCACCTCGGTACGCCCGTGGCGTTCCAGGGCGCGCAGCTGCTGGGTCATTTCCTCGCGATTCTTCTGCAGGATATCGCCCTGGCCGTTCAGCTGCTCCTTCAGGGTGGCATTCAGCTCTTCCTGCTGGCGCAGCGCCTGGTGCAGGTTGTGGACTTCGGTCTGCAGGGCGCGCTGCTGTTCCTCGCCGGCCAGCCTGAGGCGCGCCAGCTCCTCTTCGTGTTGCTTGCCCAGGGTGCTGATGCGCAGGCGCTGCTGCTTGATCAGCTGGGCGGTCTTCAGGCGATGCTCCTGGTCCTTGCGCTCGGCCTGCTGCAGCGCCAGCTGCTGGGCCGCATCGCGCTCGGGATCGGGCGCCTGCCACTTGTCCTCGGCGACCATGTGCAGGCGCTCGGGCAGCACCACGGCGGCCGAATCGTCCTCCACCAGGATGCCCAGGGCATTGCGCTTGACTGCGTCGCGCAGCAGCACTAGGTCGTTCTTGCCGGGGGCCAGGCTCGGGTCCCACAGGTGCATCTGGTGCCAGGACACCGGGCACTGGCTGCGGCAGGCCAGACGAATCGGCCCGGCGCCCATGTCCGGGCCGCGTCCGGCATTGTCGGCGAGATGGCGCAACGGCAGGTTCCAGCCCTTGTCGGCGGCGCCCTTGTCGTCAAAGTCCAGGTAGAAGAACACCACGGCGCGAATCATCAGGCGCGGGTTGATCAGCAGGTAGGCCATGCGCACCTGCTCGTCGGCGAACTCGGGCATGTTCACCACGCCATCGAGCAGAGCCTCGAACTCGGGGAAAAACATCTCCTTGCAGACACCGCGCTGTTCGCTGAAGAACATCACGGCTTCGACCATCTGCGGCTTGTTCTGCATGCTCATGACGTTCCTCGCGGCACCAGGCTGATACTTACTGTCTTGCGGGCCTTCTTCCTGGGCACGCGAAAGCGGTAAAACAGGCACTGCTCCCTGCCTCGGGCAAGTCTAGGGGAAAATGCAAAGCGGGCAATGTGATTGGGTTGGCAGTCACCCCGCCAGCCAGCCACGAACGGCCATCGGCAGGGTGAAACTGTGATGCGGTCGGGGACAATCAGGCCGGTTTGCCCGCCAGGAAAGGCGCCAGACGCCGGCCCATCTCCTCGCCGAGGGCCTGTAGGCCGCTCATCGGACGGATCATCACCTCGAACTCGACGATCTTGCCCGTCTCGTCGAAGCGGATCATGTCGATGCCCTTGAGCTCGCGCTCGCCGACCCGGGCGCTGAACTCCAGCACCACGCTCAAGCCATCGGCGCTGGCCAGCTCGCGGTGGTAAGCGAAATCCTCGAACACCTGCAGCACGGTATTGAGGATCAGGTTGACCATCGGCGCGCCAGGATAAGGGGTGTGCGCCATCGGCGAGCGGAACACCGCCTGCGGGTGCAGCAGCTCGGGCAGCTGGCGCAGGTCTTGGGCCTCGATGAACTGATGCCAGCGCTGCAGGGTGGCGCAGGCCGCCGGTTGCAGTTGAAGATCGGTGGACATGGGTTTCTCCTTGTTATTGTCAGCCACATGCAAAACGCCCCGCACTGGGCGGGGCGTTTGCTATCAGAGCTCGGCGGCGAGGCGCGAGCCCTGGTTGATCGCCCGCTTGGCGTCCAGCTCGGCAGCCACGTCGGCACCGCCGATCAGGTGCACGCTCTGCCCGGCGGCAACCAGACCATCCTGCAGCTCGCGCAGCGGGTCCTGGCCGGCGCAGACGACCACGGTGTCCACCGGCAGCACCTGCGGCTCGCCTTCGCCGATGCGAATATGCAGGCCGGCGTCGTCGACCTTGAGGTACTCGACCGAGTTGAGCATCTGCACGTTCTTGTTCTTCAGCCCGGTGCGGTGGATCCAGCCGGTGGTCTTGCCCAGGCCGTCGCCGACCTTGGTCTTCTTGCGCTGCAGGAGGAACACTTCGCGCGCCGCCGGGTGCACTTCGGCCTTGATCCCCGCCACGCCGCCACGGGCCTCCAGTGCGCCGTCGATGCCCCACTCCTTCCAGAACGCCTCGCGATTCTGGCTGGTGGCCTCGCCCTGGTGGGTGATGAACTCGGACACGTCGAAACCGATGCCGCCGGCACCGATCACCGCGACCTTCTGCCCGACCGGCTTGCGCTGCAGGATGGCATCCAGGTAGCTGATCACCTTGGCGTTGTCGATGCCTTCGATGGCCGGGGTACGCGGGGCGATACCGGTGGCCAGGATGATCTCGTCGAAGCCGCCCTTGACCAGGTCGTCGACGCTGACGCGGGTATTCAGGCGCAGGTCGACGCCGGTGGTTTCCAGCTTGCGCTTGAAGTAGCGCAGGGTCTCGAAGAACTCTTCCTTGCCCGGCACGCGCTTGGCCACGTTGAACTGGCCGCCGATCTCGCCGGCCGCGTCGAACAGGGTCACGCTGTGGCCACGTTCGGCGGCCACGGTGGCGGCGGACAACCCGGCCGGGCCGGCGCCGACCACGGCGATCTTCTTCACCTGGGTGGTCGGAATGTAATTCAGCTCGGTCTCGTGGCAGGCACGCGGGTTGACCAGGCAGCTGGTCAGCTTGCCGCCGAAGGTGTGGTCCAGGCAGGCCTGGTTGCAGCCGATGCAGGTGTTGATCTCGTCGCTGCGGCCGGCGGCGGCCTTGTTGACGAACTCCGGGTCGGCGAGGAACGGACGGGCCATGGAGACCATGTCGGCATCGCCTTCGGCCAGCACCTGCTCGGCCACTTCCGGGGTGTTGATGCGGTTGGTGGTGATCAGCGGGATCGACACTTCGCCCTTGAGCTTGGCGGTGACCTTGGTGAAGGCCGCACGCGGCACCTTGGTGGCGATGGTCGGGATACGCGCCTCGTGCCAGCCGATGCCGGTGTTGATCAGGGTGGCGCCGGCCTGCTCGATGGCCTTGGCCAGCAGGACGATCTCGTCCCAGGTGCTGCCGCCCTCGACCAGGTCGAGCATGGACAGACGATAGATGATGATGAAGTTCGGGCCGACGGCCTCACGCACGCGACGCACGATCTCCACCGGCAGACGCATGCGGTTCTCGTAGCTGCCGCCCCAGCGGTCGGTACGGTGGTTGGTGTGGGCGGCAAGGAACTGGTTGATGAAGTAGCCTTCCGAACCCATGATCTCGACGCCGTCGTACTCGGCCTGCTGGGCCAGCACGGAGCAGGTGATGAAGTCCTGGATCTGCTTCTCGATGCCTTCCTCGTCCAGCTCTTTCGGCTTGAACGGGTTGATCGGTGCCTGGATGGCGCTCGGTGCCACCGATTTCGGGCTGTAGGCGTAGCGACCGGCATGCAGGATCTGCATGCAAATCTTGCCGTCCGCCGCGTGCACGGCGCGGGTGACGATCTTGTGCTTCTCGGCTTCCTCGGCGGTGGTCAGCTTGGCCGCGCCGGAGTACACGCCGCCTTCCTCGTTCGGGCCGATACCGCCGGTGACCATCAGGCCGACGCCGCCGCGGGCGCGCTCGGCGAAGTAGGCCGCCATGCGCTCGAAGCCGTTCGGCTTCTCTTCCAAGCCGGTGTGCATGGAGCCCATCAGGGTACGGTTCTTCAGGGTGGTGAAGCCGAGATCGAGCGGCGCCAGCAGGTGCGGATAGTGGGCGGTCATGGAGTTCTCCAGAGCAGGCTTGAACAGTTCACGGGGTGCCGCGGTCTCAACAGGAGCGCGGTCGGTTGTGCAGCAGAAGATAAAGAGCGGCAGACGGGCACTCAATGATCAAAACTAACAACTTATTGATCGAAAATAGCAGCCCGACTTGGCTTTGCCGGCCCACTCCCCTACCCTGAGCGACGAACCCATCATCATCACCGCCATGCGTACTCTGCTCTCCCTGCTGCTCGCCGGCCTGCTGCTCGGCCTCGCTGGCACCTATGCCTTGTGGCTGCACGACAACCCGCCCAGCCACTACCTCACCGACTTGCGCAGCGATATCGAGCAACTGGGTGGACCGGCCGGCCGGCACGGCAACCTGCTGAGCCTCAACCCCGCCCTGTTCCCCAGCGACTACAGCAGCCCCGCGCGACTCGCCCACAAGCTCGACAGCGCCTTGCTGCATGCCCGCGACAACGGCCTGCTGACCCCGCAAACCGTGGTGGTGCTGCCCGCCCAGATCGGCACCTGGCTGCTGCTGAGCGACGAGAAGCCGCAGGTCTATGCCGCGCGCAGCCTGCGCGAAGCCCGCCCGCTGCTGGCGCTGAACAACCCGCTGAAGCTGCTGCGCAGCTGGTGGTTCAGCGAAGCGGCCTCGCTCGACGAACTGCTGCTGCGCATGAAAGCCCAGCAGTCGGCAGACGACTACCTCGAGCTGTTCGCCCAGCTGGCGCGCAAGCACGCACTGACCCTGCACGCCGGCAGCATCACCCTGCCGGAACCGCGCCTGATCGACGGGCGCATCGTCACCGGCCACGGCGAACTGCACGACTTCGGCCTGAGCTTTGCCGCCGACGGTCGCATTCTCGGCCCGGCGCGCAGCCAGACCCTGCTCGCCAGTAGCGCCACCCCGCAGACCTTCGAACAGGTCCTGGGCGACGACCGGCTCAGCACCCGCGGCAACGGCGGCAGCGGCCCGCTGGTCGAGACGGTCAGCCTGCGCCGCCAGCACAGCACCGCGGCCGGCGTGACCGTCCTGCGCGGCCGCCTGTGGCCCCTGCAAACCGACCGCCTGCAGCTGCAGCTCACCGCCGCCTCGCCGGACAGCCACAGCAAGCTGCTGAATTTCTGGATCGCCCCATGAAAAGCCGGCGCGTGCGCCTGGGCGACCTGTCCGTGGGTTTCATCCACGGCCTGATCGCCGCCGTGCGCGAAGCGGGCCAGGACCCGGAGCCCCTGCTGGCCCAGTTCGGCCTGGACGCCGCCCGCTTGGCCGAACCCCAGGGGCGCCTGTCGATCCCGCGCTACATGCGCCTGGGCCACGCCGCCATGCAGCTGTGCGGCGACCCGGCCCTGGGCCTGGCCATGGGCCGCCTGAGCCACATGGGCCAACTCGGCCTGGCCGGCGTCACGGCGGCCCAGGCCCCGACCCTGCGCGAAGCGGCGCGGGTGCTGACCCGTTTCGAGCCGCTGTACGCGCACAACTACCGCGGCCAGTCGAGCTTTCACGAGGACAGCCGCGGCGCCTGGCTGCGCTTCTACTCGATCAGCCCGTACAACGCCTACAACCGCTTCGTGGTCGACTCGGTGCTGGCCGGCTGGTACAGCCACCTGAGCCAGCTCGGCGGCGCCGCCCTGAAGGTGGAGAAGGTCGAGATCGAATTCCCCGCGCCCAGCTACGCCGAGCGCTACAGCGAGCTGTTCGGCTGCCCGGTGGAGTTCGCTGCCGGCGCCAACCAGCTGCGCCTGGAGCAACCGACCCTGGCCGGGCGCGGCCTGGCCCACTGCCCCAGCACCTGGCAGCAACTGCTGGCGCTGTGCGAACGGGAACTGGAGCAGCTGACCCGCACCCGCAGCCTGCGCGAGCGCATCACACGCCTGCTCGGGCCATTGCTGCATGGCCGGGAACCGGATCTGGAGGAAGTGGCGGCCCGCCTGCAACTGCCGGTGTGGACACTGCGGCGCAAGCTGGCGGAAGAAGGCACCCAGTACCGAGCGATTCTCAACGACACCCGCCGCGATCTGGCCATGGCCTATATCAGGGATACCGAACTGGCGTTCGGCGAAATTGCCTATCTGCTCGGCTTCGCCTCGGCGGAAGCCTTTCAGCGCGCCTTCAAGCGCTGGAGCGGGCAGACTCCGGGAGAGTTCCGCCGCAGCCAGCGCCTGCAGGCCTGACGGCGCTCACAGCTCGGTGGCGTCTTCGGCGGGTTCCGCCGGGTCGCGCTCATCGGCGTGGCAGTCGAGCAGTTCTTCTACGTAATCATCCATTGGGCTATCTCCTGTCGTTAGGCCATGGTTGAAACAAGGACCATGCCAACAGCCTGAAGATTCCCGATGACAATGCGATGACGGCGAAATTTTTTCCGCCAGATGCGAAAAACCCCCAGCTCTTGCGAGCTGAGGGCTTCTCTGATATGGCGCAGCGGACGGGACTCGAACCCGCGACCCCCGGCGTGACAGGCCGGTATTCTAACCGACTGAACTACCGCTGCGCGTAACCTCGTGAGCGAGATGGTGGGTGATGACGGGATCGAACCGCCGACCCTCTGCTTGTAAGGCAGATGCTCTCCCGGCTGAGCTAATCACCCGAGTAGCCTTGCGAGGTGGCGAAATTTACGCACCTGCCCGAGCTAAGTCAACACCCTGCTTGAAGTTTTTTCTGCGGGGCAGTTTTCTCGCCGGTTCGCCAGGCCATTCACCGAGCGTCGCACTGCGCCATTCTGGTGCCCGTACGAGCCGCTTTGCCCGCCAAGAGTGAATTCAGCTACCGCTGCGCAGCAGCAGGCGACTGCTGACCAGCTCCTTGTCGGCGCGCTCCAGCCCCGCCTCCTCGACACGGATGCCCTGCTCGTCCAGGCTCACCAGCCAACGCAGCAATCGGCTGAACTCGGCCGGCTGCAGGCTGACCTGCACCGCGCCATCGCCCTGGCTGTCCAGCCGCTCGATATTCAGCCCCTGGCTGCTGGCGCTGGCGGTGACCAGCCCCTGCAACTGCGCCGGCTCGAAGCTGACCTGCGGCTTGCCGCTCTGCGCGCGCAGCTGCGGTGCATGCGCCTGCAGATATTGGTGCAGCGTGCGTTGCTGCTGCAGGTAATTGCGCGCCTGCACCACCTGCTGCGCCGCCGGGCGCCAGAGCAGCAGGTAGAGCAGCGCCAGCAGCAGGAACAGGCCGAGCAGGCCCAGGGCCAGCCGATCCCGGGCCGGTAGGCCGCGCCAGTACGGCAGCCAGCCCAGCTGCTCCAGGCGCGCCTGCAGCGGCGCGGTCAGACCATTGAAGCGGCTCATCCATTACCCCCGATCACCAGGCGCGCGCTGACGCCACTGTCCTCGCGGCTGGCCGAGCCCATCTCGACCGCCAGCCCGGCTTCCTGCAGGCGCGTGCGCAAGCGCTCCAGCGCGGCGAAGTCGCGCGCCTGCAGGTTCAGCGCCAGATCGCCGCGCTGGGCATTGAAATCCAGCTGTTCGACGCGCACCTGGGCCCCCTCGGCGTTGATCACCCGGGCCGCCTGATCGAGCAGACCGAGCAGCAGGTTCTGCCCGCCGCCCTCGGCTTCGGCCAGGTGCTGGTCGAACTGCGCGCGCAGGTTGATCAGCTTGCTGTCATCCGGGAACAGCTCGCGATAGAGCGCCTCGCTGGCGCTGGCGTAACCCTCGGCCTCGCGCTGCAGCTGCCAGCCCTGGACCAGGTTGAACCCCCACTGCAGCACCAGCCACAGGCCGAGCAGCCCCAGCAGCGGCCGCCAGCGCCCCAGCCCGGTGGACGGCTCGCGCCGGGCGAAGGCGCCCTGGGCCAGGTTGCCCGCGGCCTTCTGCCGGGCCAGCCAGACATAGGGCTGGGCCAGTTCGTGGCATTCGTCGACCTGCGCCGGCGCGGCCTGGCCGGCGGCCACGTGGGCCACCCGCGGCGACGGGCAGAGCGCCTGCAGCTGCGGCCAGTCTTGCGCCTGCAGGGCCAGGCGCGCCTCGGCGCTGCCGCCGAGCAGCCAGCGCTGGCCCAGGCAGAGCAACTGGCTGCCTTCTCCGCCGATCAGGTCGGCATCCACTTCGATACGCTGGGGCAGGCTCTCGCCGCACGGCGCCAGCCAGCCGGCCAGCCAGTCGCGGCGCACGGCATACACGCGCCGGCGGCCATCGGCCAGGGGCTCGCCGACGCACAGGTGGAACAGCTCCACGTCCTCGGCCAGCAGTTCCTCGACGGCGAACGGCAGCGCCTTGTGCAGCCAGCGCGCCTTGGTGGTCGGCAGCTGCACGGCGCACAGGGTCACCGCCTCCACCGGCAGGATCAGGCGCCAGGCCTGGTTCGCCGGCGGCACGGCAGCGGCAAACGGCAGCTGTTCGACGGCATCGCCCTGCACGCGCCGTACCGGCAACTCGGGATCGACCGCGGCACAGGCCGCCGGCGGCAGAAACAGACAAAGCGCACTCATTGCTTGGACTCCTTGACGGGCTCGGGCGGCGCAATGCCACTTTGCCCCAGATCGCGCGCCAGGACGCGGACGCGCCCATCATTGCCGCGCTGCAGATAACTGACCAGCACCTGGCGGCGCTCGCCCAGGCTGGCCTCGCTGCCCACTTGGAAATACTGGCTGCCGACCGCCAGCCCCTGGGCCGACGCGTCCACACCGAGCTGTTGCAGGGCCTCGCCGGGGTCGCGATAACCGCCCTGGCGCTGCATGGCCAGCACCGCCTCCACCGCCTGCGGCGCAATGCCGTCGTCCAGGCTGGCCAGCACCGGCGCGCTGGCGGTGTTGACGTTCAGCTCGGCCGCCAGCGGCAAGGCGCTGACGAAAGGCAGCAAGCGCCGGTATTCGACCTCTTTCATACCCAGCAGCAGGCGCAGTTCGGAGACCTCGCGAATCAGCCCCGGCCCGGTGCGGTAGGGCGGCTGCAGCAGCAGGTACTGGCCATCCTCGGCACCGCCGGCACCCTGGTTGTCCTGATCCTGGTCGAGCCAGTCCTGCAGGCGTTCGGCATAGTCGAGCGGCAACTGCAGCTGCTCCAGCAGGCGGCGCAGGCGCTGCCGGGCGATTTCCGTGGCCTCGCCACCGGCCGCCAGGCTGTTGAGATTGAAGCGCCCGGACAGGTCGATGATGCGCAGGCGCAGCTCGCCACCCTCGTCCAGGGGAAAACTCAGTTTCGGGTTGGCCCAGGGCTCGCCCAAATGATCCAGCGGCTGGCGCGGATCGCCCTCGCGCAGGTCGCGCTGCAGGATGGCCTTGGCCAGCAGCTCGCCGCCCTCGGCGTAGTACTGCGCCTGGCGCACCAGCAACTGGTTGCCGGTGCTGCGAATGGCCAGCTGCTGGCGCAGCACCAGACCGGTGCAGACCACGCTGACCAGGGCCACCACCAGCAGCACGGTGATCAGCGCCACCCCGCGCTGGCGGCTCATGCCGACGGCTCCACGGCCGGTTCCTCGGGCAGCAGCTCGCCGCCATCCACCCCGCCGCTTTCATCGGGCAGCGCCTGCTGGCCCGCCGCAGCGCTTTCCGGCAGGCGCCAGAGACGCCGCAACTCGCCATAGTGGCGGTGCTCGATGACCAGCTCGAGCGCCCTGGGCAACTGGCTCAAGGCCTCCTCGGCGCTGCTGTTGGCCGGCGGCCAGCTCTGCAACCAGCGCCCCTCCTCATCGAGAAAACGCAGCTCGAAGCGCTGCACTCCGGCCAGGGCCTGCTGCACCCGTGGCTGGCTGTCCTGGGCCTGATCCAGCACCGCCCAGTAGCTGCGCTGCCACTGCTCGCCCTGCAACTGCCAGCGCACCCGCTGCAAGGTGGCGCGATTCAGGCCCAGCGGATTGCGCCAGCCATTGCGGGTGAATTCCAGGCTGCTGCTCTTGCCGCTGTCGCCCAGCAGCGCCGGCTGCGCATCGCCCAGCGGGTCGCGCACCGGGCGCGGCCAGACCTGCAGCAGATCGCGTTCGAAGGCGGCCATGGCGCGGGTCAGCTCGCGCAGGCGCTGCTCCTGGGCACGCTGGCTGCGGTCGGCCTGCATCACGCTGTCGAACATGCGGTAGGTGGCCAGGCCGAGCAAGGCGAAGATGGCGATGGCGATCAGCAGTTCGAGCAGGGTGAAGCCGCGGTTGCGTCTCATGGCTCGCCCCCGAGGAACCCGGTCAGCGTCACCAATGCCTGCTCCTCGACCTTGCCGCGCAGGCCGCCCTCGGGGCGCAGGGCTACCCAGACGGTGGCGCGGCGCATGCCCGGCTCGCTGGTCGCCTGCACCTCGCTCTGCCACAGCCAGCGCCGCCCGGCGTAAGTTTCTTCGCCCTGCTCGCTGCCGTCGTCCGGCGGCGTCTCGGCCAGTTGCAGCTCCTGCAGGCGGTTGTCCGCCAGCCACAGGGCGAAGGTCTTGTCTTCCAGGCGCGCGGCGGTCTGCAGTGAACGCGCAGTGGCGGTCAGCACGCTGGCGGCGACCAGGGCGAAGATGCCCAGGGCCACCAGCACTTCCAGCAGAGTAAAACCGCCCGCGCGCTTCATGGCGCCTTACCCGGCGACTTTTCCGCCTCGATCAGCGGCTCGCTGAAACCGTCGCTGGAAATCAGCAGTGCCGGCCCACCGCGCTCGCGCCCGGACAGGCGCAGGCGGAACGGGCTGAGCTCGCCGCTGGAGAGGATCAGCAACTGCGGTACCGGCAGCTTCGCCCCGCCCTTGCCGGTGCGACTGGGCAGGGTCAGGGCCTGCTCGTCCAGCTCGATGTTCAGCTCCACCCAATCTGGCAGGCCGTGCACCCTGGCGTCGTCTTCCAGCGCCTGCCACTGGCCACGCTGCGGCTCGTAACGCAGCACCTGGTAAGACTGGCGCTCGAAGCGCACACCGTATTCGCGGTTATCCAGCACGGCCTCGTCGAGCAGCACGCGCAGCAGGACAACCAGACGCTCGGCCTCGTCGTTCAGCTGGCGCGCGGGGCTGGCGGCCATGCCACTGCCGAGCACGGCCATGCCGGTCAGGGCGCCGAGTATCACCAGCACCACCAGCAACTCGACCAAAGTAAAGCCGCGCGCGGCTCTCATCGAGAATCAGAGATCCCAGTTGCCGATATCGGCGTCGCCGCCCTCGCCGCCTTCCTGGCCGTCGGCGCCCAGGGAGTAGAGGTCGATCTTGCCGCGGGTGCCCGGCGCCAAATACAGGTAGGTGTTGCCCCACGGGTCGACCGGCAGCTTCTTCAGGTAGCCCTCGGCATTCCAGTTCTTCGCCGGCGGGTTGCCGCTGGGCTTCTTCACCAGGGCTTCGAGGCCCTGCTGGGTGCTCGGGTAGTTCTGGTTGTCCAGCTTGTACATGTCCAGCGCGGCGCCGATGGCGCGGATGTCGTTCTGTGCCACGGTGACCTTGGCCTGGTCCGGCCGGCCCATCACCTGCGGCACCACCAGCGCGGCGAGGATGCCGAGGATCACCACCACCACCATGATTTCAATCAGCGTGAAGCCCTTCTGCTTGCGCATCGTTTTCAACCCACCAGTTGGTTCAGAGAAAGAATCGGCAGGAGGATGGCCAGCACGATCACCAGCACCACCGCCCCCATGAAGACCAGCATGAACGGCTCGAACAGCCCCACCAGCAGGCCGATGGTGGCCGCCAGGTCGTTTTCCTGATTGCGCGCGGTGCGCGCCAGCATCTGGTCAAGTTCGCCGGAGCGTTCGCCGCTGGCGATCATGTGCAGCATCATCGGCGGGAACTGCCGGCTGGCCTCCAACGCCCGTGACAGGCTGCCACCTTCGCGCACACGTTGGGTGGCCTGGATCACGTCGCCACGGATCACCCGGTTGACCACCACTTCGCTGCCAATCGCCAGTGCCTCGACCAGCGGCACGCCGCTGCGCACCAGAATCGCCAGGGTCGAGGCAAAGCGCGCGGTCTCGGTGGCGCGGACCAGCCCACCGACCAGCGGTACGCGCAGGACGAAGCCATGCCAGCGCTGGCGCATGCCCTCCTCGCGCAGCGCCCGGCGAAAGCCCAGCACGCCGAGCACGATGAGGATCAGCGCCAGTGCGCCCCAGCCCTTGACCAGCTCGCTGACCAGAATCAGGCCGCGGGTCAGCGCCGGCAGGGTCTGCCCGGAATCGATGAACACCCGCACCACGTCCGGCACCACGTAGCCGAGCAGGAAGCCGACGATGATCAGCGAGGTGATCATCAGAATCAGCGGATAGAGCAGCGCCAGCTGCACCTTCTGCCGCGACTGCTGGCGTTGCTCGGTGTAGTCGGCCAGCTGCTCCAGCACCGGGCCCAGGTGCCCGGCATGCTCGCCGGCGGCCACGGTGGCGCGGTACAGCTCCGGAAAGGCCGCCGGAAACGCCGCCAGGCTGGCGGCCAGGCCGTGACCTTCGAGTACGCGGGCGCGCACGGCCAGCAGCATCGACTGGATGCGCGGCTGGCGCGACTGTGCGGCGGCGGCGCGCAAGGCTTCCTCGATCGGCAGTGCGGCGCTGATCAGGGTCGCCAGTTGGCGGGTGACCAGGGCCAGGTCGCGCGCAGCCAGGCCGCGGCGCAGGCTGAAACCACTGCCCTGCGGTGGCTCGCGGCTGCGCATGGCCTCCACCTGCAGCGGCGCCAGCTGTTTCTCGCGCAGCAGCTGGCGCACCTGGCGGGCGCTGTCGGCTTCCAGGACGCCTTTCTGCTGGCGGCCCTTGGCGTCGAGGGCGATATATTCGAAGGCGGCCATCAGTCTTTCCTAGCCATCAGTCTTCCCGCGTGACGCGCAGCACTTCTTCCAGGGTGGTCACCCCTTCCAGCACCTTGCGCCGGCCATCTTCGCGGATACCGGGGCCGAGGCTGCGGGCGTGGCGGGTCAGTTCCTGCTCGCCGGCGCCGTTGTGCACCAGGCTGCGCATCTGCTCGTCGAAGATCACCAGCTCGTAGATGCCGGTACGCCCGCGGTAGCCCTGCTGGTGGCATTCGCTGCAGCCCTGGGCGTGGTAGATGGTCGGTGCGGCCTGCGGGTCGAGGCCGAGCAGGCTGCATTCGGCCGCGTCGGCCGGACGCGCCTCGCGGCAGTGCGGGCAGAGCACACGCACCAGGCGCTGGGCCAGCACGCCGAGCAAGGAGGAAGACAGCAGGAACGGCTCGACGCCCATGTCGACCAGGCGGGTGACCGCGCCTACCGCGCTGTTGGTGTGCAGGGTCGAGAGCACCAGGTGGCCGGTGAGCGAGGCCTGCACGGCGATGTCGGCGGTTTCCTGGTCGCGGATCTCGCCGACCATCACCACGTCCGGGTCCTGCCGGAGGATGGCGCGCAGGCCGCGGGCGAAGGTCATGTCGACGCGCGGGTTGACCTGGGTCTGGCCGATGCCTTCGAGGTAGTACTCGATCGGGTCTTCGACGGTGAGGATATTGCGCGTGCGGTCGTTCAGGGTGACCAGCCCGGCGTACAGCGTGGTGGTCTTGCCCGAGCCGGTGGGGCCGGTGACCAGCAGAATGCCGTGGGGCTTGCGCAGGTTTTCGTCGAGCAGGCGGCGGTCGCGCTCGCTCATGCCCAGGTGGGTGAGCGACAGGCGACCGGCCTGCTTGTCGAGCAGGCGCAGCACCACCCGCTCGCCGTTGGCCGAGGGCAAGGTGGAGACGCGGATATCGACTTCGCGCCCCGCCACCTTGAGCGAGATACGCCCGTCCTGCGGCACGCGCTTCTCGGCGATGTCCAGCCGGGCCATGACCTTGACCCTTGAGACCAGCAAGGCGGCCAGCTCGCGGCGTGGCTCAATCACTTCGCGGAGGATGCCGTCGACCCGGAAGCGCACCACCAGGCGTTTCTCGAAGGTTTCCAGGTGGATGTCGGAGGCGCCGGCCTTGATCGCCTCGCCGAGGATGGCGTTGATCAGGCGGATGATCGGTGCGTCGTCTTCCTGCTCCAGCAGGTCGCCGGATTCGGGGGTCATTTCCGCCAGGCTGGCCAGGTCCAGTTCGGCGCCCAGGCCTTCGGCCATCAGACGCACTTCCGAGGAATCGCGCTGGTAGGCGCTGGTCAGCGCCTGTTCGAATTCGGCCGGGCTCAGCCAGTGCAGCGCCAGCACCTGGCGGGCGAAGCGCTGGGCCTCCTGCAGGGCGGCCAGGCTCGCGCCTTCACGCAGGCACAGGCTGACCTGGCCGGCGTCTTCGCGCAGCAGCACGCCATGGCGTTTGGCAAAGGCGAAGGGCAGCGGGCGCAGCGGCACCACTGCCGGAGCCGCTAACGCGGCGTGAATATCGCTGGACATGCGCGGACCCGTTCCTGAGTAAGGGATTCCATCTGTTCTTATTGTTATGTGGCGCAGCAGAGCGGCCAAGTTAACGGATTCGCTGGAAAAATAAAGGCCCGCAGCGGCGCTTTGTCGCGACAGTGCGGGCAGTCACAGAACGACGCGGGATAAAAAAGGCCCCGGCATGAGCCGGGGCCTGGTGCTACTGGGCGGATTGCGCCGCCGGATTACTTGTCTTCGTGGCGCTGGTGCTTGAAGAACACCCCGCTGTCACCGAACGCCGAGGCGATCAGCGGCGAGGTCAGCTCCAGCTCGCCGACCTTCACCGCACTGCTGCGGCGCTGCTGGGCGTAGCTGCGGCTGATGGACGGAATGAGCGAGGTCTTGATCTCCATCGAGGTGGCGTACACATCGTACAGCTTGGTGCCGCTGGTCAGCGTGGCCAGATCCGTGCGGAAGTCATGGGCGGCCGTGGAGAACAGGCTGCGCAGCTCGCTTTTCGGCACGAAGTAGAGCTGGGTCGGCGCCTTGGGCGTGGCCACCGCCTGACCGTTCTGGGTGACCTCGGCGAAGTCGTCGACCCGCAGCAGGGTCGGCTTCAGGCTCACCGCCGAGAACAGGATGGTGGTGCCCAGGGTGTCGTTGACTTCCGGCACCACGTACTGCGACAGCTCGTTGGCGAAGAAGTTGTAGTTGCTGCCCTGGCCGCTGAGGCTGACCAGCGCGGAGACGTTCTGCGACGGCTGGCCGTTGACGAAGGCCTTCCACGCCAGCCCCGGCTGGAAGCCGTTCTGTGCCGGGTCACCGGCCACCGACAGGCGCAGCAGGCCGCTGTCGGCGCCCTGGAACAGGCCGGTGTAGGGGTTGCCCGGAACCGCAATGAACTTGACCTTGGCCATCACGCCGTTGGGGTGCATGGCCTTCTGATGGCCTACCGGGGCGACGTCGGTGCGCTCCTGCACCTTCTTCCACAGCACCGAGCCGATCAGGCCACCGACGTCCACCGGCGGGATGGCCGGCAGCTGGCCTTCGGCGTACTGGGTACGCAGCGCGCCGTTGACCCACAGGTTGTCCTGCTTGGCCTGGGCCGGCCAGTTCTCGTAGTCGGCCGGGATGTTCAGGCCCCAGGGCTTGAAGGCGTTGTCCACGCCCAGCAGGCTGCTGTCGAGCTGCGGATTGTGGCGCTTGAGCACGTCGACCATGGTGGTGTTTTCCACCCAGGCCAGGCCTTCGGCGGTGTAGATCTCCGGGCGGTAGTCCTTGGTGTAGAAACGGTCGGTCATCAGGCGGCGCGAGGCGTTCATGATGAAGATCTGGAAGGCCGTCTCGCCGAAGGCGAAGCCGTCCGGGCGCACGGTTTCGGCGAGCATGCCGACCAGGGTGTCGATCTTCTCGATGTCGTTGCCGTAGACGCGCTTGAGGTTGGCCAGGGTGGCCGCATCGCTGGTCAGGTCCTCGAACTTGGTGATCGGGTTGAGGCCGATCTCGCGGCGGAACTCGTTGTAGCGCGGCACGCCACGCTCACGGTCGCGCAGCACGTCGATGGTCGCCAGGTCGATGTTGCCGACCAGCGGAATCGACAGGTTGCGCAGGAAGTTCGGGTAGTTGTTGAGGGTCAGGGAACCCGGGTTGGTGATGCCGAAGGAGTACCACAGGCGCTCCGGGCTTTCGCTGGACAGCAGGTTCTCGGCGTCGCGGTCACGGGTGTCCGGCAGCGGGATCGAGTGGGCGATCTGGTTCGAGCCGATGTCGTAGACATCCACCTTGTCGCGCATCAGCGGGTGCATGCGGTAGACGGCGACGAACTCCTCGGTGAGGGTGTAGGGCACGCCGTAGTTGTTCGGGTTGGTCGAACCGACGATGCCGGCCAGGGCATGGTCGATAGCCGAGCTGCCGGCCTGATCGCCGTCGATGCCGAGGATGCGCAGAACGAAGGAGTTGGAGCTGGCCAGGTCCTCCTGCAGCATGCGCGCCTCTTCCTGGTACTTGTCGCGGTTCGGCCCGGAGCCCAGCAGGCCCCACCAGTTGGCGTACATGGCGCGCTCGGTGACCGGGTTGGCGATCACCGCCGGAGTCCATTCCACGGTGTGGATCTTGGCCATCAGCGCCGAGTTGACCAGGCGCGCGTGGTCGTACAGCCACTGGTCGCTCTGGCTCGGGTACTTCTGCTTGAGCATGCTGGCGATGGCGTTGTGTTCCTTGGTGAACAGCTGGTGCAGCATGCTCAGACCGACCCACCAGTTCTCGTTGAACCCGGTGATCGGCTTGCCGCTGAACAGGTCGCGCGGCAGGGTGCCATCGGCATTGATCTTCAGCTTGCCGTCGACGAAGGAACGCACTTCGTCGTTGGCTTCCTTGCTGCTGCCGTACAGCTGCGAGCCGTCCCACCAGTGAGTGTTGTGGTTGCGGTAGGTCTGCGGCTTGCCGGCTTCGGCGGCGGTGCGGGTCGGGTCGAGCTGGGTGCGGCGCACCGACAGCGCGCCGCTGCCGAAGGAGTCGCCGGCCGGCAGCGGAATCTGGATCGGGTTGTCTTCGGCGTTAGGGCCGTGGTCGACCCAATCATGGACCATGAACTGGATCCACGAGGCGGCGATGAAGTTGAGACTCGGCGCCGGCTTGAACTCGCCGCGGGCCATCAGCAGGTTACTGACTTCACGCGGGTTGGGGCTGAGCAGGGTGTCTGCTTCGGTTTCACCATAGGTGACAGTCGGGTCGACGTTGCGCCCGAAACGCCGATAGACCGAGCCTTCGGCCGGATTGGCGAGGATGTTACAGGTACCATCCTCGGTGCGTGCGCCCTGACTGCGCGCATCACAGATGAGGTTGGCGTTGGCAGCCGGCAGGTTGTCGACGTCGAACAGGTTGTTCTTGAACAGCACATCGCGCTCGAGCGCGAGCGTGATCAGGCCGGCATAAATGCCCAGGGTGCCGAGCTTGACCAGACTCGGCCATGTGACCCAAACAGACATGGCTATATCTCCCGATTTTTCTTGTAGTAGTTACGGCTGGGGGCCGGTTTTTCCGGCTGCCGGGAGAGTAGGGATTTGCGCCAGCCCCTCCCCCCCTCCCTGGGAGGGGAAAGCGCCGATTCGCCTGCCGCTGGTCGCGGTGATCAGCTGCGCGGGTGCTGGCTGAGGATCGCTTCGGTACGGCTGGAGAAATTCAGCTTCGAGTAGATGTTCTTCAGGTGCCACTTGGTAGTGGACAGGGCGATGCCCATACGCGCGCTGATTTCCGTGTTGGACAGGCCACTGAGCAGGCAGTCGAAGATCTCCACCTCCTTGCCGGTCAGCAGGCTGGCCAGGTCCTGCACGGGAGCCGGCGCCGTGCTCTCGGCCAGGAGGAACTCGGCATAGGTCTCGCGGTACTTTTCCGGCACGTCCAGCTGCCCCGACTGCAGCAGGCCGAGTACCGCTTCAGCGAAGCCGGGCGCCTCGTCGAACACCGAACGGTTGATGTTGACGATGCCGTAGTGCTGCACCAGTTGCAGCAGCGCGCGCAGCTGCTCGTCCTTGCCCAGTTGCGGTGCGCTGAGCACCAGCAGGTTGGCCTCGACCACCAGGGTGCGCGCCTTCATCTCGCTGCGCCGCAATGACTCGGCGAGCACCTTGAGCAGGCGGCAGGCGCGCGGCTGGGCGCCGCGCTGCACCAGCCAGTACACGGCGGCCAGGCCATAGCGCTCCCAGCATTCGTCGTAGGGCCGCGCCCGCTCCCACTCCCCCGCCGCCAGCCGTGCCTCGATGCCCAGGCGCTGGGCCAGGGCATCCAGGGCCGCCGTGCGGCCGGCGAGAAAGGCCTGGCGCATGCTTTCCTGCGCCACCTGGCTGGCGAAACGGGCGTAGTTGCCCAGCTGCAGGATGCGCGACAGCTGCTCCAGCAGGCGCCCGGCGCGGCCATCAGACTGGCGCCGATAGAGCAGGCGCGACAGGGTGATATGCACGGTGGCGATGGTCTCGGTGGCCGAAGACGAGGTCACCACCGCCATCAGGTCCTCGCACAGCTGCTGGGCTGCGCCCAGCTGGTTCTGTTCGTAGAGCGCCACCACCATGGCCGTGGCCCGGTTGACCCAGGCCGGCGACGAGCGCTCGGTGCGCTGGTAGTCGTGGTAGACATCCTTGCGCGCGCTGGTGGCGCGGCAGGCGTTGCGGTTGCACAGGGCGATGATCAGGTCGGCATAGCTTTCCAGAAAGCTCTGCCCGGTCTGCCCCAGCAGCGCCTTGGCCTCCAGCGCCATGTGGCTGGCCTGCTGCAACCGGGCATTGAGCAGGTGGTGGTAGGAGAGGATGGTCAGCGCCAGCGCGCGCACCTCCGGCGGCACGCCCGGCGCCAGCAGGTCGGACCAGCGCTCGCCGGGGGTGAAGCCGAGATCGAACTGGAACAGCTCCAGATTCAGCGCCAGCAGTTGCCGGGTCGGCGCATCCACCGCCGGCTCGCGGCTGGCGCGGGCGACCAGCTCGTCCAGGCAGTAGCGTGCCTGGTGGAAGCGCCGCGACAGGGTCAGGGCGTAGATCATCGGCACCAGCAGGCGCGGGCTGGCGAACAGCTCGGCCTCGCGCAGCGGCTCCAGCCACTTGAGCACCTCGGCGAAGTGCCCGGAGCGCACCCACTGCTCGCAGGCGTCTTCCAGCATGGAGCGAAACAGCAGCGGCTCATCGCCGCGCTGGGCGTGCTGCAGGGCCTGGTCGAGGTCGCCGCGTTGCTGCAGGCACTGTGCCGCACGCCGGTTGAGCGGGCCGATGCGCTGCGGCTGCTCGACCGCCAGGCGCTTGCCGAGGAAGTCGTGCAACAGCGCGTGGTAGCGATACCAGCCGGGCTGATGCTCGACCGGCAGCATGAACAGCTCGCGCCCGGCGATATCCTCCAGCAGCAGCGCCGAGCCGCTGCGCTGCAGCACGCGGTCGCAGAGCTCGCCATCGAAGCGCTCGAAGATCGCGCTGCACAGGAAGAAATCGCGCAGGTGCGGCGACAGGCGCTTGAGCACCACATGGCCGAAGTAGTCGACGATCTCCGGCTGGCTGCCGCTGAAGCGCTCCAGGGCGATGGTGCCGAAGCGCGCGTAGGCCAGCAGGGCCACCTTGACCCCGGCGACCCAGCCCTCGGTCATGGCCATCAGGCTGTCGACATAGGCCTGGCTGAGGCTCGGCCCGCCCAGGTGAGCGTTGAGCTCCTGGATCTGCGCGGCAGACAGGCGTAGGTCGTGCTGGTCGATGCACAGCAGCTTGTTCTCCAGTTTCAGCCGGCTCAGGGGAAAACCCGGATGATTGCGGCTGGCAAGGATCACCCGCACGCCGTCTGGCAGCCGCTCGAGCATGGCCGAGAGCGCGTCGAGAATGGTCGGCTGATCGATGTACTGGAAATCGTCGAGGACGATGTACAGGCCGCCGGTGATGCGTTCCAGAGCATCGGCCAGGTACTCGCCCACCACCTCGGGGGCCTGGTGCATCTCGGTGGCGAAGGGGTTGAACCAGGAAATATCGAAGTCTTCGACCTGGCCGCGGATGATCTCGGCCAGGCGGCGAAAGAAGCGCACCGGCTCGTTGTCACGCGCCTGCAACGGGTAATAGACCACAGTGCGACGGGGCTCGCCGGCCCGCCAGTGGGCCAGCAAGGTGGACTTGCCCGAGCCGGCGGGGGCCAGCAGCAGCGTCAGGGGAAACTGTTCGCAGTGGCGGAGCAGCTCCAGCAATGGCTCCCGGGCAAAACCGGGAGCAATGGCGGAGGACGGCGTGCGGTCTTCCATGGCAGGGATCCGTCAGGCTTGTTTTTATTGTTGAACGGAAAGCGCTTGGCGGCCGATGATAGCGACCAGATGCCGGTGAAGTCTGAAACAGATCACGCTTTTAGCAGCAAATTCGCCGGACCTGGCACGCCTGCCGCGCCCGCCAGACGCCCGCAGCGCAGGAGCCAGCGGGCTTGCCGGCCGCTCGACACGATGGCGGCGGCGATTGCCGCCCCGCCTGGCGATAGCGCACAGCGCCGAGACTTGCGGTATGGTTGGCGCGGCCCGCGCATGACGGGCCGCGTCGGCGCACGCTGGATGCAGCGCCAGGCGACAAACAATAAGAAAGTCATTGGGGGAGTGAAGCATTGAGTGCAACGGGCACCCGCGTTCCTGGCTGGCTGCGTCGCCATGGTGTGACGGGCCTGTGCATACTCGTGGTCATCGCCATGAGCCAGAGCCTCTCGTGGCAGGCCCTGGACCTCGCACGCCTGCTGCGCGCCACGCCACCCGCCCCCGCCGCCGCGCCTGTCGCGCCCCAGGCACAGCTCGCCCTCGACGCCCTGCAAGACCTGTTCGGCACGCCCCTGCAGGCGCGCGGCGACCAGCCCGCGCCGCCGACCAGCCTGCAGCTGACCCTGCTGGGCAGCTTCGTCAACCCGGACAGCCAGCGCTCCACGGCGATCATCCAGGTCGCCGGCGGCAAACCCCAGCGCCTGACCGTCGGCGAGCCGCTCAATGCCGGCGTGCGCCTGCAGGCCGTGCACCAGGACCACGTGGTACTCAGCCGCAACGGCCGCGAGGAAAGCCTGCATTTCCCCCGCCTGCGCACGTCAACCGCCACGCCGCGCAGCGCCCAGCCGGTGACTCAGCCGCCGATCAGCGACCAACAGCATGAGCAACTGCAGGACGAGGATGTCCAGCTTCTGCAGCAGCGCATAGCGACTCTCCGCCAACAAATGGAAGACGAGGGTGCCCCCGCGGCCCCCACCGAAGCGACCGAAGTGACCGAAGCCAAGCCATGACCCACTCGAAACGCGTGCCGCCGAAACACCTGCCCCTCGCCCTGCTGCTGGCCATCAGCTGCCTGGGCGCCCCTCTGCCGCCAGCCCAGGCGGCCATCACCGCGGGCGCGAGCAGCCAGCAAGGGGAAAGCTGGACCATCAACATGAAGGATGCGGATATCCGCGACTTCATCGAGCAGGTGTCCAGCATCAGCGGGCAGACCTTTGTCATCGACCCGCGCGTGAAGGGCCAGGTCACGGTGATGTCGCAAGCGCCGCTGGGCCTGAGCGAGGTCTATCAGCTGTTTCTCTCGGTGATGAGTACCCACGGTTTCTCGGTCATCGCCGAGGACGACCAGGCGCGCATCGTGCCCAACGCCGAGGCCAGGGCCGACGGCTCCGCCGCAGGCACGGCCAACACCCTGGAAACCCGCGTGCTGCAGGTGCAACAGAACTCCGTGACCGAGCTGATCCCGCTGATTCGCCCGCTGGTGCCGCAATACGGCCACCTGGCCGCCGTGGCCTCGGCCAACGCGCTGATCATCAGCGACCGCCCGGCCAATATCGCCCGCATCGAGCAACTGGTGCGCCAGCTGGACCAGGCCAACCAGCAGGACTACACGGTCTACGACATGCGCCACGCCTGGGTGATGGACGCCGCCGAGGTGCTCAACAACACCCTCAACCGCGGCCAGGCCAAGGGCACCGCCAGCGCCACCCAGGTGGTCGCCGACAGCCGCACCAACCGCCTGCTCCTGCTCGGCCCGGCCGAAGCCCGGGCGAAGATGCTGGCCCTGGCCAAATCCATCGACACGCCATCCTCGCGCTCGGCCAACACCCGGGTGATCCGCCTGCGTCACAACGATGCCAAGACCCTGGCGGAAACCCTCGGCGAAATCAGCGAAAGCCTGAAATCCGCCGAAGGCAGCGCGGAAGGCGGCAGCGGCAAGCCCAAGCAGATGCTGATCCGCGCCGACGAAAGCCTCAACGCCCTGGTAATCCTGGCCGATCCGGAGACGGTGAGCATGCTCGAGGACATCGTCCGCCAGCTCGACGTGCCGCGCGCCCAGGTACTGGTCGAGGCCGCCATCGTCGAGATTTCCGGCGACATCCGCGACGCCCTGGGCGTGCAGTGGGCCGCCAAGGGCAGCGACGGCATCGGCGGGGTCAACTTCAACAATACCGGCCTGTCGATCGGCACCTTTCTCGGCGCGCTGCAGGACCAGAAGCTCCCGACGCCGCTGCCCAATGGCGCCATCATCGGCATTGGCAACAGCGACTTCGGCGCGCTGATCACCGCGCTGTCGTCCAACAGCAAGAGCAACCTGCTGTCCACGCCGACCCTGCTGACCCTGGACAACCAGAAGGCGGAAATCCTGGTGGGGCAGAACGTGCCGTTCCAGACCGGCTCCTACACCACCTCCACCGATGGCGCGAGCAACCCCTTCACCACCATCGAGCGCCAGGACATCGGCGTGACGCTCAAGGTCACCCCGCACATCAACGAAGGCGCCACCCTGCGCCTGGAGATCGAGCAGGAGATCTCCTCGCTGGTGCCCTCCCCGGCCAACGTCACGGTGTCCGACGTGATCACCAACAAGCGCTCGATCAAGAGCACCATCCTGGCCAATGACGGCCAGGTCATCGTGCTGGGCGGCCTGATCCAGGACGACGTCACCCGCACCGACTCGAAAGTGCCGATTCTCGGCGACATCCCCCTGCTCGGGCGGCTGTTCCGCTCCACCGAAGACACCCACGTCAAGCGCAACCTGATGGTGTTCCTGCGCCCGGCGGTAGTCCGCGACGCCAACGGCCTGGCTAACCTGAGCAACAAGAAGTACAGCGATATCCGCGTGCTCAGCCAGCCCATCGGCGACGAGCCGGGCCTGTTGCCCAGCGATCCGCAGCGCCTGTTCGACCCCAGGGACGGCGCCGAGCCGGCCATCGACCTGCGCCCGCAGCCGTAATCCGGCGCAACGCTTGCCCGCTCCCCTGATCGGGAGCGGGCGGATTCAGGCCTTCTTGATCAGGCCGACGAGCACCAGCAGCACCAGCGCACCGATCACCGCGGTGACCAGCGAACCGATCAGCCCGCCACCGGCCGACACGCCGAGATAGCTGAACAGGTGGCCGCCGATCACCGCGCCGACAATGCCGACCACCAGGTTGCCGAGCAGGCCGAAACCGCCGCCACGCAGCAGCTTGCCGGCGATCCAGCCGGCAACGGCACCGATAATCAGGAACAGGATGAGGTTCATGGGCGCACCTGGCTTGATGGTTGTTCAACCAAGCCTAGACCACTGCGCACCCGCAACCTGCCCGGCGGTTTGCCCGCCGGGCAGCCACCACCTCAGAGCACGGCCAGGCCGCGGGCCAGATCGGCCTTGAGGTCGAGGATATCTTCCAGGCCCACTGCCACCCGGATCAGGTTGTCGCGGATACCGGCATTGGCCCGTTCCTGCGGCGACAGACGGCCGTGGGAGGTGGTGGCTGGGTGGGCGATGGTGGTCTTGGTATCACCCAGGTTGGTGGTGATCGAGATGACCTTCGTCGCGTCGATAAAGCGCCAGGCCGCTTCCTTGCCACCCTTGACCTCGAAACTGACCACCGCGCCGAAGCCGCTCTGCTGGCGCTTGGCCAGCTCGTACTGCGGATGGCTGGGCAGGCCGGCATAGTAGACATGCTCGATGCCCGGCTGCTGCTCCAGCCACTGCGCCAGTTCTAGGGCGCTGGCGCAATGGGCCTGCATGCGCACGCGCAGGGTTTCCAGGCCCTTGAGGAACATCCAGGCATTGAACGGGCTGAGGGTCGGCCCGGCAGTACGCAGGAAGCCGACGATCGCCTCCATCTGCGCCTTGCGCCCGGCCACCACGCCACCCAGGCCACGGCCCTGGCCGTCGATGTACTTGGTCGCCGAGTGCATGATGATGTCCGCCCCCAGCTTCAGCGGCTGCTGCAGCGCCGGGGTGCAGAAGCAGTTGTCCACCACCAGCAGCGCGTCGCGGGCATGGGCGATCTCCGCCAGAGCAGCGATATCCACCAGCTCGGCCAGCGGATTGGACGGTGACTCGACGAACAGCAGCTTGGTATTGGGCTTGAACGCCGCCTCCCAGGCCGCCAGGTCGGCCAGCGGCGGGTAGTCGACCTGCACGCCGAAACGCTTCAGGTAGCGCTCGAACAGGCTGATGGTCGAGCCGAACACGCTGCGCGACACCAGCACATGGTCACCGGCGCTGCACAGGCTCATGACGATGGCCAGGATCGCCGCCATGCCGGAGGCGGTGGCCACCGCCTGTTCGGCGCCTTCCAGAGCCGCGATGCGCTCCTCGAAGGCGCGCACTGTGGGGTTGGTGTAGCGCGAATAGACGTTGCCCGGCACTTCGCCGGCAAAGCGCGCGGCGGCATCGGCGGCGCTGCGGAACACGTAGCTGGAGGTGAGGAACATGGCCTCGCCATGCTCACCCTCCGGGCCACGATGCTGCCCGGCGCGCACGGCCAGGGTATCGAAGCCCACGCCGTCGAGATCGCTGTCCAGTCGCCCTGCTTCCCAATCCTGGCTCATCGGCTCGCCCTCAGTCGTTGTGCAGATCGATGATCGCGCTGACCGCCTCGGCGGTGGCCTTGCTGGCGTCGTTGCGCGCCTGCTCGATCTTGTTCAGGTAGGCCTCGTTGACGTCGCCGGTGACGTACTGGCCGTCGAACACCGCGCAGTCGAAATGCTCGATCTTGACCTTGCCGCCGCCGACCGCGTCCTTCAGGTCTTCGAGATCCTGATACACCAGCCAGTCGGCGCCGATCAGCTCGGCCACCTGCTCGGTGCTGCGGCCATGGGCGATCAGCTCGTGCGGGCTGGGCATGTCGATGCCGTAGACGTTCGGGTAGCGCACGGCCGGCGCCGCCGAGCAGAAGTACACGTTCTTCGCCCCGGCTTCGCGGGCCATCTGGATGATCTGCTTACAAGTGGTGCCGCGGACGATGGAGTCGTCCACCAGCATCACGTTCTTGCCGCGGAACTCCAGCTCGATGGCGTTGAGCTTCTGCCGTACCGACTTCTTGCGCGCGGCCTGGCCGGGCATGATGAAGGTGCGACCGATGTAGCGGTTCTTGACGAAGCCTTCGCGGAACTTCACGCCCAGGTGGTTGGCCAGCTCTAGCGCCGAGGTGCGGCTGGTGTCCGGAATCGGGATGACCACGTCGATGTCGTGATCCGGGCGCTCGCGCTGGATCTTCTCGGCCAGTTTCTCGCCCATGCGCAGGCGCGCCTTGTACACCGACACGCCGTCCATCAGCGAGTCCGGGCGGGCCAGGTAGACGTGCTCGAAGATGCACGGCGACAGCTGCGGGTTTTCCGCGCACTGGCGGGTGTGCAGGTGGCCGTCTTCGGTGATGTACACCGCCTCGCCCGGGGCCAGGTCACGGATCAGGGTGAAGCCGAGCACGTCGAGGGCCACGCTCTCGGAGGCGATCATGTATTCCACGCCGTTGTCGGTGTGGCGATGGCCGAAGACGATCGGACGGATCGCATAGGGGTCGCGGAAGCCGACGATGCCGTAGCCGGTGATCATCGCCACCACCGCATAGCCACCCTTGCAACGCGCATGCACACCGCTGACCGCGGCGAACACGTCTTCCTCGGTCGGCTGCAGCTTGCCGCGCACGGCCAGCTCATGGGCGAACACGTTGAGCAGCACTTCCGAGTCGGAGTTGGTGTTGACGTGGCGCAGGTCCGATTCGTAGATCTCGCGCGACAGCTGCTCGACGTTGGTCAGGTTGCCGTTGTGCGCCAGGGTGATGCCGTAGGGCGAGTTGACGTAGAACGGCTGCGCCTCGGCGGAACTGGAGCTGCCCGCGGTCGGGTAGCGCACGTGGCCGATGCCGATCTGGCCGACCAGGCGCTGCATGTGGCGCTGCTGGAACACGTCCCGTACCAGGCCGTTGTCCTTGCGCAGAAACAACCGGCCGCCATGGCTGGTCACGATACCGGCAGCGTCCTGGCCGCGATGCTGGAGGACGGTCAGCGCGTCATACAGCGACTGGTTGACGTTGGACTTACCGACAATACCGACAATGCCACACATGTGACGCAACCCCTACGTTGTGGATCAGGCTAAATCTACAGGCTCTCGGGCAGCTTGGGCTGCACCAGTACCTCTTTGAACGGCAGATCGGCCGGCGCGCTGATACCGCTCGCCAACCACTGACTGGACAGACTGAGAATCAGGTTCTTCGACCAGTCCGCCACCATCAGAAAATGCGGCATCAGACTCGACTGCTGCCACCATTTGTCCTGTTGCACCGGCGCCAGGCTGACCAGCCCGACCAGTACCACCACCAGCAGGGCCCCGCGCGCTGCGCCGAAGACCATGCCGAGAAAACGGTCGGTGCCCGACAGCCCGGTGACCCGGATCAGCTCACCGATCAGGAAATTGACCAGCGCACCGACCAGCAGGGTGGCGATGAACAGCATGGCGCAGGCGGCGATAACCCGCATCGACGGGGTTTCGATGAATTCCGTGAGGTGCTGCGACAGGGCGCCGCCGAACATCCAGGCGACCACACCGGCGATGATCCAGGTCAGCAGCGACAGGGCTTCCTTGAAGAAACCGCGCTTGAGGCTGATCAAACTGGAAATGGCGATGACGGCGATGATCGCCCAATCGACCCAAGTGAATGCCACGATGCTGCCTACAGACGGGAAAGGCGGCGGATTTTAACAGAGCCAAGCCCCATCGGGTAAGTCGGCTTTGCGCAGCCGCGGCCCGGCCTCGCGCAAGGCCGGCGCAATCAGTTGCTTTCCGGCTGAAAACGCACGACGAAGCCGTTGAGCTTCTGCTGGCGATTGAGCTGGTCGCGCAGGCGATCGGCTTCGGCGCGCTCGACCAGCGGCCCGACGAACACCCGGTTCATCCCTTCGAACGTGCGCACATAGGCGTTGTAACCCTGGCTGCGCAGCTTCTTCTGCAGTTCTTCGGCGCCGCTGCGGCTGGACAGGCTGGCCAGCTGCACCGACCAGCTGACCGGCAGGCTGCTGGCATCCAGGCGTGCCGGCTCTGCCGGTGCCGCGGGCTGGCTCGGCTCGACCAATGCCACGGCAGCCGGTGCGGCTGCTGGCGGCGCTTCGGCGACCTCGGGTACATCCAGCGGCTCGACCGGCGGCACCTGTTCCTCGGCAATCGGCTGCGGCACCTCGACCGGGTCCAGCGCCACCTCGGGGATCGCCGGGGCCTGCGGCATGGCGGGCGCATCCACCACCACCTGGCGCAGCTCGTCCTCACGGGAAAACAGCATCGGCAGGAAGATCACCGCCAGCGCCACCAGCACCAGCGCCCCGACGATTCGCTGCTTCAGCCCCTTATCCAGCACAGCCATTACCCGCCTCCGCCTGTTGCCCCAGCCATTCCAGGGCCTCGGCCACACAATAGAAAGACCCGAACACGAGAATCTCATCTTCGGCCGTAGCCTGTCGGCACTGTGCCAACAATGCCTCGGCAACACTGTCGCAGGCAAGCGCGCCGGCACCCAGATTGGCCAAAGCCGCCTGCAGCTCACCGGAAGGCCGGCTGCGCGGGCTCGGCAGCGGCGCCACCGCCCAGCCCTGCACTTCACCCAGCAACGGTTTCAGCACCCCGGCCAGATCCTTGTCCTGCAACAGGCCGAACACCGCCAGGCGCCGCCCCAGCGGCGGGCGTGCCGCCAGGCGGGAGGCCAGGTAATCGGCCGCATGCGGGTTATGCCCGACATCCAGCAGCAGCTGCAGGGTCTTGCCCTGCCAGTGCAGCTGGCGACGATCCAGGCGACCGGTGACCCGGGTACTCAGCAAGGCGGCGCGGATATCCTCGGCCTGCCAGGGCAGATCCAGCTGGGCATAGGCCTGCAGGGCCAGGGCCGCATTTTCCATGGGCAGATCGAGCAGCGGCAGGTCGTGCAGCTCCAGCACGGTGCCGGCCGCATTCAGCCCCCACCAATGCCAGCCCTGCTCGCCAATGGCGAGGTCATAGTCGCGCCCGCGCAGGAAGAACGGACAATCGAGCGCGGCCACCCGCTCCAGCAGCGGCCGCGGCGGATCGAGGTCGCCGCACAGCGCAGGCTTGCCCTGGCGCAGGATGCCGGCCTTTTCGAAGGCCACCGACTCACGGCTATCGCCCAGCCAGTCGGCGTGATCGATGCCGATGCTGGTGATCAGCGCCAGGTCGGCGTCGATCAGATTGACCGCATCCAGCCGTCCGCCCAGGCCGACCTCCAGCACCAGCGCATCCAGGCCGGCACGTTCGAACAGCCAGAATGCCGCCAGGGTGCCCATCTCGAAGTAGGTCAGGGAAATCTCGCCGCGCGCGGCCTCGACCGCGGCGAAGGCCGCGCACAGGGCGGCATCGTCGGCCTGCTGGCCGGCGATCTGTACCCGCTCGTTGTAGCGCAGCAGGTGCGGAGAGCTGTAAACCCCGACGCGCAGGCCTTGCTGCTGCAGCAGCGAGGCCAGGAAAGCACAGGTGGAACCCTTGCCGTTGGTGCCGGTAACCGTGATCACCCGCGGCGCGAGCGGCCCCAGGCCGAGTCGCTCGAGCACCTGCTGGCAGCGCTCCAGGCCCATGTCGATGGCACTGGGGTGCAGCTGCTCGAGGTAGGCGAGCCAGTCGGCGAGGGTGCGCTCACTCATGCCGTGGCCGGAACCTGGGCCAGGGCGGGAGCCGGCAGGTGCTGCAGTTGCGCCAGCAGGCGGGCCAGACGCGGGCGCAGTTCCTGGCGGTGAATGATCATGTCGATGGCGCCGTGTTCGAGGAGGAACTCGCTGCGCTGGAAGCCTTCCGGCAGTTTCTCGCGCACGGTCTGCTCGATCACCCGCGGGCCGGCGAAGCCGATCAGCGCGCGCGGTTCGGCGACGATCACATCACCGAGCATGGCCAGGCTGGCGGAAACCCCACCGTAGACCGGGTCGGTCAGCACGGAGATGAAGGGAATGCCCTCCTCGCGCAGGCGCGCCAGCACGGCGGAGGTCTTGGCCATCTGCATCAGCGAAATCAGCGCCTCCTGCATGCGTGCGCCGCCGGAAGCGGCGAAGCACACCAGCGGGCAGCGTTTTTCCAGGGCGACGTTGGCGGCACGCACGAAGCGCTCGCCGACGATGGCGCCCATGGAGCCGCCCATGAAGCTGAACTCGAAGGCGCAGGTCACGATCGGCATGCCGAGCAGCGTACCGCTCATGGACACCAGCGCATCCTTCTCGCCGGTATCCTTCTGCGCGGCGCTCAGGCGATCCTTGTACTTCTTGCTGTCACGAAACTTCAGGCGATCGACCGGCTCCAGCTCGGCACCGATCTCCTCGCGCCCCTCCGGATCGAGGAAGATGTCCAGGCGGCTGCGCGCATCGATACGCATGTGATGGTTGCACTTGGGGCAAACATCCTCGGTCTTTTCCAGCTCGGGGCGATACAGCACGGCGTCGCAGGACGGACACTTGTGCCACAGGCCTTCCGGCACCGAGCTCTTCTTGACCTCGGAACGCATGATCGAAGGGATCAGTTTTTCTCTCAACCAGTTGCTCATGCTCACTCTCCGTAGCTGACCCGGGACGACTCTACAATCCCGGCAAACTCATACTCGCGGCCCGCCAAACCCAGCCGAAGCGGACCCTGCGGGACAATTCAAAGACTGCTTATGGACGGCAGGCACTGCCGGCCCGTCACATCAGCCACCCTGCGCCGCACGAATAAAAGCCCTGACCTTGTCCGCATCCTTGATGCCCTTGGCCGACTCCACGCCGCCACTGACATCCACCGCATAAGGGCGCACACGAGCAATCGCCGCCGCGACACTCTCCGGCGTCAGGCCACCGGCCAGGATCACCGGCTTGGACAAGCCAGCCGGCACCAGCGACCAGTCGAACGCCAGGCCCGTACCGCCGGGAACGCCTTCGACGAAGGTATCCAGCAGTACACCGGCAGCCCCCGGATAACGGGCCACCTGCGCCGCCACATCGTCACCGGCCTTGACCCGCAACGCCTTGATATAGGGCCTGCCGTGCCCCTCGCACTGTTCGGCGCACTCATCGCCGTGGAACTGCAGGAGATCCAGGGGCACCTGCGCCAGGATCTGCCGCAGTTCGTCGCGCCCGGCATCGACGAACAGGCCCACCGTCGTCACAAAAGGCGGCAAGGCCGCGATGATCTGCCGCGCCTGCGCCACGCTGACCGCGCGCGGGCTCTTGGCGTAGAACACCAGACCGATGGCATCGGCACCCGCTGCGGCTGCGGCAAGCGCATCCTCGACCCGGGTGATGCCACAAATTTTGCTGCGAACGGCTGACAAGTAGAAGCACCTTGTAGGGAAAAAACGATGGTAGCAAAAGGCCTCGGGCGCTGTTGAGGGTTTTTCGCGCCATCGCGAGCGCTTATGCGCCCGCCATCACATCCGGCAAGCCGGAGAGGAAGTGCGGCCCCAGGTAGCGCTGCGGCAGGTCGAACTGCGCCGGGTACTCCACCTGCACCAGGTACAGGCCGTAAGGATGGGCGGTCACCCCGCCGGTGCGGCGCACGCGGCTTTCCAGCACCTCGGCCACCCACTCCACCGGCCGCTCGCCGGCACCAATGGTCATCAGTACCCCGGCGAAGTTGCGCACCATGTGATGGAGAAAGGCATTGGCGCGGATATCCAGCACGATGAAGCGCCCATGCTCGAGCAGCTCCAGGTGATGCACCGTCTTGATCGGCGACTTGGCCTGACACTGGCGCGCACGAAAGGCACTGAAGTCATGGGTGCCGATCAGGTAACGCGCCGCGGCGCGCATGCGTTCGACATCCAGCGGCCGGTGGTTCCAGGTCACCTCTTCGGCCATGTGCGCCGGGCGGATCTGGTCGTTGTAGATCACGTAGCGGTAGCGCCGCGCCATGGCACTGAAGCGTGCATCGAAGTCGGGCGGCATGGCCTTGGCCCAGGTGACGCTGATATCCGCCGGCAAGTTGAGGTTGGCGCCCATCACCCAGGAATGCATGGTGCGCTCGACACTCGTGTCGAAATGCACCACCTGACCGCTGGCATGCACCAGCGCATCGGTGCGACCGGCGCAGCTCAGGACCACCGGCGCGCCGCCGGCGACCTTGGACAGGGCCTTTTCCAGGCTCTCCTGAATCGACGGCACCCCGGCGCGCTGGCGCTGGAAGCCGCGATAACGCGAGCCCCGGTATTCGACGCCCAAGGCAATCCTGGAAACGCCAACGGCAGCCGAATCGGCTGCCGCTGTTGGTACTGCTTCAGACATGTATCAGACCAGTTTACCGATCAGCTCGCGCGCTTCCTGCTGCTGACCTTCATTACCTTCGGCGACTACTTCGTCGAGGATATCGCGAGCACCTTCGGTGTCGCCCATGTCGATATAGGCCCGCGCCAGATCCAGCTTGGTCGCGGTCTCATCGGTTCCCGAAAGGAAGTCGAAATCGTCGTCCATATCCAGTCCTGCGGCTGCGGCCGGCTCTTGCGCAGGGGCAAAGGCCAGGTCGTCGGCAAGCAGGTCGTCATCCAGACCGCCGCCCAGTTGCTCCAGTTCGGTGCTGACTTCATCCAGCTGCGCGGCAAAACTGTCGGCGGCAGGCGCGCTCGCAGCCGGCTCATCGGCTAGCGACAGATCGAAATCGGCCGACATATCCAGTTCGGCTTCGACCGGAGCAGAGCTCAGCGACACCGCCGGCTCGTCTTCCAGGCTGAGCATGAAGTCGTCATCGGCCAGCTCGCTCGGCTTGCTGTCGACTGGCAGATCCAGGCTGAAGTCGGCCAGATCGTCGCCCAACTCCAGCGCGTCAGCCGTGCTGTCGGCGCCGAGGTCCAGATCGAAGTCCAGGTCAGCGGCCGCACTGGACTCGGCAACCGGGGCGTCGAAGCTCAGGGCATCCAGGTCGGCATCGGCCAGCTTGGGCGCATCCTGCAGGTCGCTTTCCAGTTCATCCAGGCTCAGGTCGAAGGCGTCATCCAGATCGGCACCCTTGGCCGGAGCGGAAGGCTCGTCCAGGGTCAGATCGTCGAGGCTGAAGGAGTCCATGTCATCCAGCGCCGCCATGCTGCCAGCGGCTGCCGCGATCATGGCCGGGTACTTGGCCTTGAGCTGGTCGACATTGGCGGCAGCGCCACCGATCTCACGCAGCTCCTGATCCTGGCGGGCAAAACCGTCGCGGTCGCCTAGCTCGGCATAGACTTCCATCAGTTTCAGGCGCAGATCGGCGCGCTGCGGCTCGTCGTTGATCGCGTTCAGCAGCAGCTCGGCGGCCTGGCTGAACTTGCCGTAGGCGATGTAGATATCCGCCTCACCCAGGGCATCGGCGGTCTGCGGAGCAACACGCTCCTGCTCGCGCACCACGGTTTGCGCAGAAGCATCGCCCAGGTCGGCGAAGCTGTCTTGCGGCATGTCCAGATCGGCTTCGAAGGTGCTGCCCAGATCGTCGCTGGCCAGGCTGTTCTGCAGCTCGGCTTCCTTCATCGCATTGCGCCGCGACAGCACCATCAGGCCGACCAGCAGCGCCAGCAGCGCACCGCCGCCAACGGCGCCGAGCAGCATCGGATTGGCCAGCAGGTCATCGATGAAGCTGCTCGGCTGCGGCTCGGCTGCCACGACCGGAGCCGGTTTGGCGGGCGCCGCAGGCTTGGCCGGAGCAGCCGGCGCAGGGGCGGCGACTGCGGGCTTGGGCGCCTCGACCTTGGCGGCCGGCTCTTCGCTGTAGTTGTAGTCGGGGGCGGCCGGCTTCGCGGCTTCCGCCACCGGAGCCGGTGCGACCGGCGCCTCAGCCGGTTTGGCTTCAACCGGCTTGACTTCAACCGGCTTGGTTGCGGCAGGCTCGACTGCTTGCGGCTTGGTCTCTACCGGCGCGGCAGGCTGCGCCGGTGCAGCCGGAGCGGCTGCCGGCTGGCTGGCCAGATCGGATTGCAGCTTGGCCAGTTGATCGTCCTTCAGGGCGATCAGCTTCTGCAGTTTGTCCAGCTGGCTCTGCAGATCGGTCATGCGCCCCTTCAGCTCTTCGTTTTCACGACGAGTGGAGTCCAGGCTTTCCTTGGTCACGGCCAGCTGGTCGTTGAGCGCCTTGCTGTCGCCGGCGCCCTTCTCGCTGCCACCGGCCGACTTGCCGCTCTCGGCGGCCACCAGCTTCAGGCTGTCCTTGCTTTCGGCCTTGGCTGGCGCGGCGCCGGCCTCGGAACGCTTGGTCGCATCCAGCTGACGCGAACCGGCGCTGGCCAGGCTGCGGCCTTCGCGCCAGGCGGTATTCTGCGCGGTCACCTGGGCGATGGCCTCGGCCTGGCTGCGGCTCTTGATCTGCTGATCATCGGGCAGGCGCAGCACCTGGCCACTCTTCAGTCGATTGATGTTGCCGTCGACGAAGGCACCCGGGTTGAGTTCCTGGATCGCCAGCATGGCCTGGTGCACGGAGCCGCCCTGGCGGGTGCGCTGGGCGATTTCCCACAGCGTATCGCTGGAGGTGGTCTTGTATTCGTTACCCTGGAGCTGGCTGGGCGCGCTGGCCGGTGCGGCTGGTCGGCTGGCGACCGGAGCCGCAGACGGAGCGACCGGACGCGGGGTCGGCGCGGCCGCCTGCGGGCGGGGCGCCGGAGCCGACACCGGCGCGGCGACCGGCAGGCGCGGGGCCGCAGCCACTACCGGTTGCGGCGAGTAGAGCGGCGGATCGAGCAGCAGGGTGTATTCACGCAGCAGGCGACCGTTGGGCCACAGCACTTCCACCAGGAAATTCAGGTAGGGCTCGTTCACCGGCTTGCTGGAGGTGATGCGGATCACGCTCTTGCCGTTGGGCTTGATCACCGGCGTGAACTTGAGGTCGGTCAGGAAGTACTGGCGATCGACGCCAGCCTTGTTGAACTCCTCCGGGGACGCCAATGCCGGAATCACCTCGGCAGTGCCGAGATCGCGCACCTCGAGCAAATCGATTTCCGCCACCAACGGCTGGCTCAGCGAGGACTTGAGGGTAACTTCCCCCAGCCCAAGCGCATGCGCCGTACCGGAGGTCAGCGCCGAAGCAGCGGCGATTGCCAGCACCAGTTTGCGAACCCGAACCATAGCGTAATCCCTTGTTTTATCTTTTTTTCTCGATAATCGAGAGGATTTTGAAGGTCACTGCCTGCACCCGCCTACAGCGGTTCCCCGTCAGCGAACAGCCAAACCAGTATTGCCAAGCTAGAAAGATTCTTCAAATTTGGGGCTAAGTATCTTTTACAGATAGTGTTTTATCAATAACTCGCCTATTTGCACAGCATTTAGCGCGGAGCCTTTTCGCACATTATCAGACGCAATCCACAAATTGAGTTCGGCCGGATCATCCAGCCCCGTGCGCAGACGCCCCACATACACCTCGTCCTGCCCCACGGCGTCGCCGACCACGCTCGGATAATCGCCGGCCTCGACCAGCTCGATGCCGCCCTGCGCCTCCAGCAGCCGGGCGACCTGGGCAAGATCCACGGTTTCGGCGGCCTGCAGCGAAACGGCCAGGCTATCACCGAAGAACACCGGCGCCTGCACGCAGGTGGCCGCGACGCGCAGCTCCGGCAGCGCCAGCACCTGCTTCAGCTCCTCGGCCAGCTGGCGCTCCAGCAGCGCGTGACCGCCCTCTTCCTCCAGCCCGCCGACCTGGGCCAGCAGGTTGAAGGCGATCTGCCGGTCGAACACCCTGGACTCCAGCGGACGCATATTGAGCAGTTCGGTGGTCTGTCGGGCCAGCTCGGCAACCCCCTCGCGCCCCTGGCTGGATACCGCCTGGGCCGCCATCACGTTGATCTTCTGCAGCGCCAGCGCGGCCCGCAACGGTGCCAGCACCAGCGCCAAGGCCACCACCAGCGGCTGCGGACTGCTCAGCAGAAAAGGCGCCTGCAGCCCGGCCAGCAGCTCGGCATTGGCCTCCGGCACCAGGCGCGGCGCCTGCTGCAGGGGCAGCGCGCCGCTCAGGTCGATCACCGTGCAACCGGCACCCTGGGCCTTCGCCGCATAGGCCTGGGTGACGGACGCGCCCGCACAGAAGAACACCAGCTGCACCTTGGCGAAGTCGAAATCGGCCAGCTCGCGCACCCGCAGGTTCTTGCCCTTGAATGGCACCGACTGCCCTGCCGAGGCGCTACCGGCCAGCAGATGCAGGCTGGCCAGCGGAAAGGCGCGCTCTTCGAGCAGTTGCACCAGGGTTTCACCGACCGTGCCGGTGGCACCGATCACGGCGATATCGAAAAGCTTGGACATCAGCAGGCCTTACCCAGAGAAGCGAATGGACGGCACTCTAACCGGCGCCGCCCGTACAGGCAATTTGCCGCCCACAATGAACAAGGGCCGGTGTTGACCGGCCCTTGTTGCTTAACGCTCCAGCAGGATGCGCAGCATGCGTCGCAGCGGCTCGGCCGCGCCCCACAGCAGCTGGTCGCCGACGGTGAAGGCGCCGAGGTACTGCGAGCCCATGTTGAGCTTGCGCAGGCGCCCGACCGGCACGCTGAGGGTGCCGGTGACGGCGGTCGGCGTCAGCTCGCGCATGCTGGCTTCACGCTGGTTCGGCACCAGCTTGACCCAGGGGTTGTGCTGGCTGATCAGGCCTTCGATATCGGCCAGCGGCACATCCTTGTTCAGCTTGATGGTCAACGCCTGGCTGTGGCAACGCATGGCGCCGATGCGCACGCACAGGCCGTCGACCGGGATCGGGCTCTTGTTGCGCCCGAGGATCTTGTTGGTCTCGGCCTGGCCCTTCCACTCTTCGCGGCTCTGCCCGTTCGGCAGTTCCTTGTCGATGTAGGGGATCAGGCTGCCGGCCAGCGGCACGCCGAACTGGTCGGTGGGGAAGCCTTCGCCACGCATGGCCTCGGCGACCTTGCGGTCGATGTCGAGAATGGCGCTGGCCGGATTGGCCAGGTCATCGGCCACCGAGGCGTTGATCGCACCCATCTGCTTGATCAGCTCGCGCATGTTCTGCGCCCCGGCGCCGCTCGCAGCCTGGTAGGTCATGGCGCTCATCCACTCGACCAGACCGGCTTCGTACAGGCCGCCCAGGGCCATCAGCATCAGGCTGACGGTGCAGTTGCCGCCGATGTAGTTCTTGGTGCCGGCATCCAGCGACTGGTCGATGACCTTGCGGTTGACCGGGTCCAGCACAATCACCGCGTCATCGGCCATGCGCAGGCTGGAGGCCGCATCGATCCAGTAGCCCTGCCAGCCGGCTTCGCGCAGCTTGGGGAAGACTTCGCTGGTGTAGTCGCCACCCTGGCAGGTGAGGATCACGTCGAGGCTTTTCAGCTCGTCGATGCTGTAGGCATCCTTCAGCGGAGCAATGTCCTTGCCCACGGCCGGGCCCTGGCCGCCGACATTGGAGGTGGTGAAGAACACCGGCTCGATCAGGTCGAAGTCACGCTCTTCCAGCATGCGCTGCATGAGCACGGAACCGACCATACCGCGCCAACCGATCAGACCTACACGTTTCATAACGACTACACCTTTATATACAACCCGCCGGGCAGTCCCGGAGGGGTTGAAAGATTACAGACTACGCAGCGCTTCGACTACCGCATCACCCATGCCGGCAGTACCGACTTTGGTCATGCCCGCGGAGAAGATGTCGCCGGTGCGCAGGCCCTGATCCAGCACCTTGCTCACGGCCAGCTCGATGGCATCGGCCGCGGCGGCCTGATTGAAGCTGTAGCGCAGCATCATCGACACCGAGAGGATGGTCGCCAGCGGGTTGGCGATGCCCTGCCCGGCGATGTCCGGCGCCGAGCCGTGGCACGGCTCGTACATACCCTTGTTGCTGGCGTCCAGCGAGGCGGACGGCAGCATGCCGATGGAACCGGTGAGCATGGAAGCCTCATCCGACAGGATGTCGCCGAACATGTTGTCGGTGACCATCACGTCGAACTGCTTGGGCGCGCGCACCAGCTGCATGGCGGCGTTGTCCACATACATATGGCTCAGCTCGACGTCCGGGTAGTCCTTGGCCACTTCTTCGACCACGGCGCGCCACAGCTGGCTGGAGGCCAGCACGTTGGCCTTGTCCACCGAGCACAGCTTGTTGCCGCGCACGCGGGCCATGTCGAAACCGACCTGGGCGATGCGGCGGATCTCGCTCTCGCTGTACGGCAGGGTGTCGTAGGCCATGCGCTCGCCGTTTTCCAGCACCTTGCTTTCGCGCGGCTGGCCGAAGTAGATGCCGCCGGTCAGCTCACGGACGATGAGGATGTCCAGGCCGGCGACCACTTCCGGCTTCAGCGACGAGGCCTCGGCCAGCTGCGGGTAGAGGATGGCCGGGCGCAGGTTGGCGAACAGCCCCAGCTGCGAACGGATCTTCAGCAGGCCGCGCTCCGGGCGCAGGGCCGGCTCGATCTTGTCCCACTTCGGCCCGCCGACGGCGCCGAGCAGGATGGCATCGGCGGCGCGCGCGCGCGCCAGGGTCTCGTCGGCCAGCGGCACGCCGTACTTGTCGACGGCAGCGCCACCCAGCTCATCGAAGCTCAGCTCGAAGCCCAGGCTGTACTTGTCGTTGGCCAACTGCAGCACCTTGACCGCCTCGGCCATGATTTCCGGGCCGATACCGTCGCCGGGGAGAATCAGAATCTGCTTGCTCATTGCATTCCTCATTTATTCAGCAAGGCCCGGCATTTTCGTCACCGAACCTCTGTCCGGCGGGTTACGGCCTGCGGCCTAACCCACCCTACATCACTTGATCGCGCCGAACAGCCAGGGGCTGCTCTGCTGGTGTTTGGCCTCGAAGGCCTTGATCGCATCACTGTCCTGCAGGGTCAGGCCGATATCGTCCAGACCGTTGAGCAGGCAGTGCTTGCGGAAGGCGTCGACCTCGAACCGGTACTGCACGCCGTCCGGGCGGGTCACGGTCTGCGCCGCCAGGTCCACGGTCAGCTGGTAACCCTCGGTGGCCTCGGCCTGCTGGAACAGCGCGTCGACCTCATCCTCCTTGAGGATGATCGGCAACAGGCCGTTCTTGAAGCTGTTGTTGAAGAAGATGTCGGCGAAGCTCGGCGCGATGATGGTGCGGAAACCGTACTCTTCCAGCGCCCAGGGCGCGTGCTCGCGACTCGAACCGCAGCCGAAGTTCTCGCGCGCCAGCAGCACGCTGGCACCCTTATAACGCGGGAAGTTCAGCACGAAGTCCTTATTGATCGGACGGCCCGAGCTGTCCTGGTTCGGCTGGCCGACATCCAGGTAGCGCCACTCGTCGAACAGGTTGGGGCCGAAGCCGCTGCGCTTGATCGACTTGAGGAACTGCTTGGGGATGATCTGGTCGGTGTCGACGTTGGCGCGGTCGAGCGGCGCAACGAGGCCGGTGTGTTGGGTGAACGCTTTCATATTCCGTCTCCTCAGGCCTGCATCAGTTCGCGTACATCGATGAAATGACCAGTCACCGCGGCGGCGGCGGCCATGGCCGGGCTGACCAGGTGGGTACGCCCGCCGGCGCCCTGGCGGCCTTCGAAGTTGCGGTTGGAGGTGGAGGCGCAATGCTCACCGCTGCCCAGCTTGTCCGGGTTCATCGCCAGGCACATGGAGCAGCCCGGTTCACGCCATTCGAAACCGGCCTCGATGAAGATCTTGTCCAGCCCTTCGGCCTCGGCCTGCGCCTTGACCAGGCCGGAGCCCGGCACCACCAGCGCCTGCTTGACGCTGCCGGCGACCTTGCGGCCCTTGGCCACCTCGGCGGCGGCGCGCAGGTCCTCGATCCGCGAGTTGGTGCAGGAGCCGATGAACACGCGATCCAGCCGGATATCGGTGATCGCCTGGTTGGCGGTCAGGCCCATGTATTTCAAGGCGCGGACGATGGAGTCGCGCTTGACCGGATCGGCCTCGGCGGCCGGGTCCGGCACGCGCTGGTCGACGGCCAGGACCATTTCCGGCGAAGTGCCCCAGCTGACCTGCGGCTTGATCTCGGCGGCATCCAGCTCAACCACGGTGTCGAAGTGCGCATCGGCATCGGACACTAGGTCGGCCCAGGCGGCCACGGCCTTGTCCCAGTCGCTGCCTTTGGGCGCGAACGGACGGCCCTTGACGTATTCGACGGTCTTCTCGTCCACCGCCACCAGGCCGACGCGGGCACCGGCTTCGATGGACATGTTGCAGATGGTCATGCGCCCTTCCAGGGACAGCTCGCGAATCGCGCTGCCGGCGAACTCCAGGGCATGGCCGTTGCCACCAGCGGTGCCGATCTTGCCGATCACCGCGAGGACGATGTCCTTGGCGGTGACGCCGGCAGGCAGCTGGCCCTCGACGCGCACCTGCATGTTCTTCATCTTCTTGGCCACCAGGCACTGGGTGGCGAGCACGTGCTCGACCTCGGAGGTGCCGATGCCGTGGGCCAGGGCGCCGAAGGCTCCGTGGGTGGAGGTGTGCGAGTCGCCGCAGACCACGGTCATGCCCGGCAGGGTGGCGCCCTGCTCCGGGCCGACCACGTGAACGATGCCCTGGCGGCTGTCGTTCATCTTGAATTCGAGGATGCCGAAGTCGTCGCAGTTCTCGTCGAGGGTCTGCACCTGGATGCGCGACACCTCGTCGGCGATGGCTTCCAGGCCGCCCTGGCGCTCGGCCTTGGTGGTCGGCACGTTGTGGTCCGGGGTGGCGATATTGGCGTCCACTCGCCAGGGCTTGCGCCCGGCCAGACGCAGCCCTTCGAAGGCCTGCGGCGAGGTCACTTCGTGGAGGATCTGCCGGTCGATGTAGATCAGCGACGAACCATCGTCGCGGCGCTTCACCTCATGCATGTCCCAGAGCTTGTCGTACAGCGTTTTGCCGGCCATCGGAGCAATCCTCATCAGCGGTTTGGGGGGCGTAGGGTCTATGGCCCTTCTACCCATGTGGCGATCCTAGGGGCTGGCAACGAATAACTCCAATTCATAATTTTTATCCAAAGCATTCCTTGTCGGAATGCGCTGCGCTATAAGCTTGCTTCTATATGCCGCGCGCAACCGCGCCGCCCGTCACTCGCCATCCGCGGCCCGGAGCTACAGCATGGACCTCGCCAACCTCAACGCCTTTCTCGCCATCGCCGAAGCCGGCAGCTTCTCCGAGGCCGCCGAACGCCTGCACCTGACCCAGCCGGCGGTGAGCAAGCGCATCGCCGGCCTGGAACAGCAGCTCAAGGTGCGCCTGTTCGACCGCCTGGGCCGCGAAGTCAGCCTCACCGAAGCCGGCCGCGCCCTGCTGCCGCGCGCCTACCAGATCCTCAACGTGCTGGACGACACCCGCCGCGCGCTGACCAACCTCAATGGCGAGGTCACCGGCCGCCTGACCCTGGCCACCAGCCACCACATCGGCCTGCACCGCCTGCCGCCCCTGCTGCGCGCCTTCACCCGCGCCCACCCGCAGGTGGCGCTGGACATCCAGTTCCTCGACTCGGAAGTGGCCTACGAGGAGATCCTCCACGGTCGCGCCGAACTGGCGGTGATCACCCTGGCCCCGGAAACCCGCGAGCCGGTGCGCGCCGTAGCGGTGTGGGACGACCCACTGGACTTCGTCGCCGCCCCCGAGCACCCGCTGGTGCGCAACGGCGGCGCGGTCCGCCTGGCCGATGTGGCCCGGCACCCGGCGGTGTTTCCCGGCGACAACACCTTCACCCACCATATCGTGCGCCGCCTGTTCGAGGCCGAAGGGCTGACGCCGAACATCGGCATGAGCACCAACTACCTGGAAACCATCAAGATGATGGTCTCCATCGGCCTGGCCTGGAGCGTGCTGCCGCGCACCATGCTCGACGAGCAGGTCACCCGCCTGCCGCTGCCCGGCATCCAGCTGAGCCGCCAGCTCGGCTACATCCTGCATACCGAACGCACCCTGTCGAATGCGGCCAAGGCCTTCATGAGCCTGCTCGACGAACAGCGCACCCAGCCCGGCGCAGCCCTGCCCCACTAGCCGCGCGGCAACCCCGTCACAGACGCGCTCCGGCAGCCCGCGCAGGCCTTGCCTAGAGGCCTGGAGTGAGGCTAACGTGGACCCATAACGATAAGAAAGGCCCCTCGCATGCATCAGCCACGCCAGTTGCCGGACGGTGACGGCGGCACGCATGCGCCAAACGAGCCCGCCATGCCCAAATCGCCCAAGCCAACGCCCCCCCTGCCGTTCATCCCGGCGCTGGACCCCGCCGAAGTCGAGAAGACCTGGCAAGACGCGCCGCGCCTGCTCGCCGCGCTGAACGGCGCGCACCTGGGCGCCTGGTACTGGGACACCGACAGCGGCCAGGTCAGTTGGTCACGCGGCGCCCAGGCGCTGTTCGGCATCGACTCCAGCCACCCCCTGCGCCAGCGCGTCGACTACATCGACCTGATCCCGGAAGAAGACCGCCCCGGCGTGCTGCGCCTGTTCCGCCAGGTGCTCGCCGGCACACCTGCCGCCGAGCCGCTGCGCCACCGCATCCGCTGGCCCGACGGCAGCCTGCACTGGCTGGAGATCAGCGGCCGCCAGCAGCTCGACAGCGACGGCAGCAAGCGGGTATTCGGGGTGATCCGCGACATCACCGAACAGCAGGAACGCACAGTCGCCCTGAGCCAGTCGGAACAGCGCTTTTCCATCCTGTTCCACATGATTCCCGACGTGCTCCTGCTGATCCGCGCCGACGACAGCCGGATCGTCGAGGTCAACCCGCACTTCGAGAAGCTGTTCGGCTGGAATGCCAGCGAGATCGTCGGCCGCACCACCCTCGAACTCAACCTGTGGGGCGACCTGCGCCAGCGCGACGAACTGCGGGCCAAGGCCTGGCACAGCCGGGAGCCGGTGATCCAGCACGTACGCCTGAACAGCCGCGATGGCCGGCAACTGCATGGCGTGCTGAACAGCCAGTACATCGAGATCGACAAGCAGGCCTACCTGCTCAGCACCTTCCTCGACACCACCGAGGACAAGCAGGCCGCCACCGCCCTGCGCGCCAGCGAGGAAAAGTTCGCCAAGGCCTTCCGCCAGACCCCGGACGCCATCGTCATCACCGACAAGGCCAGCGGCATCTTCATCGAAGTCAACCCGGCCTTCGAGCAGCGCTTCGGCTGGAGCAAGGACGAAGCCATCGGCCGCAGCTCGCTGCAGCTGGGCATCTGGAAAAGCCCCGGCGATCGCCAGCGCCTGATCGACGCCATGCAGCACGACGGCAGCTGCCAGAACCTGGAAGTCGAACTGCTCGACCGCGGCGGCCAGCCCAGCCGCAACCTGATCTTCGGCGGCGAGATCGAACTGGACGGCAAGCCGTGCCTGGTCCTCACCGTGCGCGACATCAGCCACGAGCGCGCCCAGGAGCAGGCCCTGCGCGACAGCCAGGAACGCCTGACCCTGGCCCTCGAGTCCGCCAGCCTGGGCACCTGGGAATGGCATATCCCCAGCGACACCCTGTACGGCTCGGCGCGTGCCGCGGCCCTGCACGGGCTGGCCGACACGCCCTACCACGGCGATTTCACCGCATTCTTCAGCCACGTGCCCCTGCAGGACCGCCACCGCATGCGCCAGGCCTACCTGGAACTGCTCGACGGCACCCGCACCGACTACCAGATCACCTACCGCACGCGCTTCGCCAACGGCGAACTGCACTACCTGGAAAGCACCGCCAAGCTCTACCGCGACGCCCGGGACCAGCCCCTGCGCATGGCCGGCATCCTCATCGACATCAGCGAACGGGTGCAGCGCGAACAGCGCCTGGCCGCCTCCGAGGAAAAGTTCGCCACCCTGTTCCAGAGCAGCCCGGAGCCGATCTGCGTGTCGCGCATCCGCGACGGCGTGTTCATCGAGATCAACCCCAGCTTCAGCCAGACCTTCGGCTGGCAACCGGCACAAATCGTCGGGCAGAACGCCGAGGAGCTGAAGTTCTGGGCCGACCCGGCGCGGCGCCAGGAGCTGTTCCGCCAGCTGACCCGCGACCAGGGCCTGAACAACGAGGTGGCGCGCTTCCACACCAAGGACGGCCGCGAGCTGACCTGCGTACTGTCCAGCCGCTTCATCCGCGTCGAACGGCAGCTGTGCATCACCACCACCTTTCGCGACATCAGCGAGTGGCAGAAGAGCGAGGCCGCGCTCAAGGCCAGCCAGGACAAGTTCGCCAAGGCCTTCCACTCCAGCCCGGACGCCATCACCATCACCGAACGCGACAGCGGGCGCTATATCGAGGTCAACGAGGGCTTCTGCCGCCTGACCGGCTACCGGGCCGACGAGGTCATCGGCCGCAGCGCCACCGAACTGAGCGTCTGGGCCGACCCGCAGGAGCGGGTCATGATGGTCGAGACGATCAAGCGCGAAGGCCGCGCCTACCACCTGGAAATGCACGGCCAGCACCGCGACGGCCATGTCCGCCTGGTCGAGGTCTCGGTGGAGCCCATCGAGCTCGACGACATCCCCTGCCTGCTGCTCACCGCCCGCGACATCAGCGAGCTGAAGGATGCCCAGGCGCAGATCCATCACCTGGCCTACCACGACCCGCTGACCAACCTGCCCAACCGCGCCATGCTGATGGACCGCCTGACCCAGCAAATCGCCCTGCTCAAGCGCCACAACCTGCATGGCGCACTGCTGTTCCTCGACCTCGATCACTTCAAGCACATCAACGACTCGCTCGGCCACCCGGTCGGCGATGCCGTGCTCAAGCTGGTGACCGCGCGCCTGAGCGCCAGCGTGCGCCAGGAAGACACGGTGGCGCGCCTGGGCGGCGACGAGTTCGTGGTGCTGCTGTCCGGCCTGGAAGGCACCCGCAACCAGGTCCGCCAGCAGGTGCGCCAGGTCGCGGACAAACTGCGCCAGCTGCTCGGCGAACCCATGCACCTGGACGGCCATCGCCTGCAGGTCACGCCGAGCATCGGCATCGCCCTGCTGCCCGAGCACGGCGACAACCCGACCGACCTGCTCAAGCGCGCCGACATCGCCCTGTACCGGGCCAAGGACTCCGGGCGCAACACCGTGCAGGTGTTCCGCAAAGCCATGCAGGATGCCGCCAGCGAGCGCCTGCGCCTGGAGAACGACCTGCGCCTGGCCCTGGCCCGCGGCGAGTTCGAGCTGCACTTCCAGCCCCAGGTGGACGCCCGCAACAACCGCATCATCGGCGCCGAGGCCCTGCTGCGCTGGACCCACCCGACCCTCGGCCCGCAGTCGCCGAGCCAGTTCATCCAGGTCCTGGAGGAAAGCGGGCTGATCCTCGAAGCCGGCACCTGGGTACTCAGCGAAGCCTGCCACGCCTGCGCCCGCCAGCTGCGCGACGGCCTGCTCGACCCCGCCCGCTTCCAGCTGTGCGTGAACATCAGCCCGCGGCAATTCCGCCAGCACAACTTCGTCGAACTGGTCGAACTCAGCCTGAAGAGCAGCGCCCTGCCGGCGTCGATGCTCAAGCTGGAGATCACCGAAGGCATCGTGATCCAGAACCTGGATGACACCATCGCCAAGATGCACCAGCTGAAGAAGCTCGGCGTCAGCTTCGCCATGGATGACTTCGGCACCGGCTACAGCTCGCTGACCTACCTCAAGCGCCTGCCGGTGGACGTACTGAAGATCGACCAGTCGTTCGTGCGCGACGCCACCAGCGACCCCAACGATGCGGAAATCATCCGCGCCATCGTCGCCATGGCGCGCAGCCTGAACCTGCAGATGATCGCCGAGGGTGTCGAGCAGCAGGAACAGCTGGACTTCCTCCTGCAGCAGGGTTGCCACCTGTACCAGGGCTACCTGTTCAGCAAGCCGCTGGCGCTGCCCGGATTCCGCCAGCTGCTCGGGCTCAACCGCGAACAGGCGCTCAAGGCCTAGGCCGGCCAGGGCCTTGCCGCTGAAAGCCCGGCCAATAGGCAAATGCACAAGGGCGCCATACGGCGCCCTTGTGCATGGTTCGGCGGCCTATGCAGACCGCCGCTGCGCAGCAGCGGCGACGAGGTCAGCCGTTCAAGGCCGGCTGCGGCGCATTGATCGGAATGCGCTTGGCCTTGGCCTCTTCCGGCACCACGCGCAGCAGGTCGATGTGCAGCAGGCCGTTGCGCAGGCTGGCGGCCTGTACCTCGATATGGTCGGCCAGGCGGAACGACAGCTTGAAGCCGCGCTGGGCGATGCCCTGGTGCAGATAGACCACGTCTTCCGCGCCGCGCTCGCGCTTGCCGCCGCTCACGCTCAGCACCCCGCGCTCGACCTGCAGCTCCAGGTCCTCTTCGTGGAACCCGGCCGCCGCCACCACGATGCGGTAGTGGTCGTCGCCATGTTTCTCGACGTTGTAGGGCGGGTAGGAACTGCCGGTCTCGTTACTGCGCAGGGCCGATTCGAACAGGTCGTTGAAACGGTCGAAACCGACCGATTGACGCAGCAGCGGGGCCATGGAAAAAGCAGTGCTCATGACATGTCTCCTGAATCTCAGCGAGTGGATTGACCGGGGCCCGAGTTCGGCGCCCCTCAAGCACCCAGATGTGGACGCAGGGAAAAAATTCAAGGGATAGTCGTCGCGCCCATCCGGCGGGCAGAGCGCCCTCTGCGCCGCGCATGCCAGCAGCCCCCCTCCACTCAGGACAGCCGGGCAGCCGCCTCGCCGGTCATCCGCTCGCCGCCAGCCGCAGCGGCCAGCAGCCGATCCAGCCGTTCACAGTCGTTCTCGCGGCGCATCGCGGCGAACAGGCTGACCGCCTCCGGGTAGCTGCGGGTGAGCATGGCCAGCCACTGCTTGAGGCGCCCCGGGGCGTAACGCGGGGCGATCTTGCGCCGGGCCTGCAGCCAGAAATCGCGCAGCAGCGGCAGCAGCTCGTCCCAGCTCATCGGCACCACGCTGTGCCCGGCGCGCGCCGCGGCAATCTGCCGGGCCAGGTCCGGGCGGGCCACCAGGCCGCGGCCGAGCATGATGTCCTCGACGCCGCTGACTTCGCGGCAACGCCGCCAGTCGTCGAGGCTCCACACCTCGCCATTGGCATACACCGGCACGCGCACCACCTCCTGCACCCGCGCCACCCACTCCCAGTGGGCCGGCGGCTTGTAGCCGTCGGTCTTGGTCCGCGCATGCACCACCAGCTGCCCCGCCCCGCCATCGACCAGCGCCCGCGCGCAGTCGAGGGCGCCATCGGGGCTGTCGAAGCCCAGGCGCATCTTGGCCGTTACCGGTATCTCGCGCGGCACCGCCCGGCGCACTTCACAGAGGATGGCGTGGAGCAGCTCCGGTTCCTTGAGCAGCACCGCGCCGCCGCGCGACTTGTTCACCGTCTTGGCCGGGCAGCCGAAGTTGAGGTCGATCACCGGCGCGCCCAGCTCGCAGGCATAGGCGGCGTTTTCCGCCAGGCAGACCGGGTCGGAGCCGAGCAGTTGCACGCGCAACGGCGTGCCGGCGGCGGTGCGTGCGCCCGTGCGCAGCTCCGGCGCCAGCTTGCGGAAGTGCGAGGCCGGCAGCAGGCGATCGCTGACCCGGATGAACTCGGTCACGCACCAGTCGATGCCGCCGACCCGGGTCAGCACATCGCGAAGGATCTCGTCGACCAGGCCCTCCATGGGCGCCAGGGCAATTTGCACGGCAGGATTCTCGGGGGAAAACGGGGCGGCGATTGTAGCGGCAGGCGCCGGGCCTTTATAGCGCCGTGGATGACCGCACGGCGCCTTCTGCAAGCCGCGGTCAGCTAGGGCGCCGCGGGCTCCCGCAACGCCTGGCCATAACCCTCAACGAACTCGACCGGCATGCGCTTGGGCTTGCCGCTGGACAGCTCGATGCAGACGAAGGTGGTCTGCGCGCGCAGCAGGGTGCTGGCGTCGGCCGGGCGCCACAGCTGGAAGTGGCGGGTCATCTTCAGGCGCTGGTCGGACTCGACAATCCAGGTGGCCATTTGCAGCGCTTCGCCTTCATAGGCGCTGGCCAGGTAGTCGATCTCATGGCGCAGCACGGCCATGGCCCGATCCAGGCGGCGGTATTCGCTCAGGTCCAGGCCCAGGCTCTGCGAGTGGCGCCAGGCGCAGCGCTCCAGCCAGCTGACATAGACCGCGTTGTTGGCGTGACCGAGGCCGTCGATGTCCTCGGCGGCCACCTGCAGGTCGATGACGAAGGGCATCGGCAGATCCCAGCTCATGCCTTGACCTCCACGCTGGCGGCCAGGGCGCAGGCCTCGCTGGCCAGCTGGGTGATCTGGTCCCAGGCGCGGGCGCGGATCAGGTTGTCCGGGGCGATCCAGGTGCCGCCGACGCAGGCCACGTTGGGCAGGCGCAGGAAGCTCAGCAGATTGTCCACGGTGATGCCGCCGGTGGGGCAGAAACGGATGCCGGTGAACGGCCCCTTGAAGCTTTTCAGCATCTTCACGCTGGCCGCGCCATTGGCCGGGAACAGCTTGAGCGAGCGATAACCGTATTCCAGGGCCAGCAGCACTTCGGAGGGGGTCATCACCGCCGGCAGGTACGGCAGGCCGGAATCCTCGGCGGCGGCGGCCAGGCGTTCGGTGCAGCCGGGGCTGACGGTGAATTGCGCACCGGCATCGCGGGCCTCCTGGAACTGCTCGGCATGAATCACCGTGCCGGCGCCCACCAGCAGCTCCGGCAGGGCCTGGCGGATCGCCGCCAGGGCATCCAGAGCACGCGGGGTGCGCAGGGTCACCTCAAGCACGCTGATGCCACCGGCGTGCAGGGCGCGGGCCAGGTCCACCGCCAGCTCGACATCCTCGATCACCAGCACCGGCAACACCGGGCGCGCCTGCTGCAACACCTTGTCCATCGTCAGGCTCATGTCAGTCCCCCTCATCGAAAATACTTGCGCCACAATCGGCCGCACCGACAAGCCGGCGCTGCGCGGCAAACAGTTCAAGACCGTAGCCGGCAACCAGCCCATGCGGCACTTCGGCCAGCGGACGCGCTGCCAGTTGTGACGGCGCCAACTCGACGCGCAGCACACCGGCCAGCGCATCCACCTCGAGCATGTCGCCGTCCTGCAGGCGGGCCAGGGCGCCACCCACTGCCGCTTCCGGGGTGACATGCAGCGCCGCCGGCACCTGCCCGGAAGCGCCGGACAGGCGCCCGTCGGTGACCAGCGCCACCCGCTGCCCGGCCGCCTGCAGGTTGGCCAGCAGCGGCATCAGCTTGTGCAGTTCGGGCATGCCGTTGGCGCGCGGCCCCTGGAAGCGCACCACCAGCACCAGGTCGCCGGTCAGCTCGCCGGCCTGGTAGGCGGCCTGCACCGCGGACTCGCAGGCGAATACCCGCGCCGGCGCCCGCACATGCCACTGCGCCGGGTCGACGGCGGAGGTCTTGAGCATGGCTCGGCCCAGATTGCCTTCGAGCAAGGTGAAGCCGCCCTCGCGACTGAACGGCTCAGCCACGGGGCGAACGATATCGGGCGCCGGAGTCTGCGCCGGCAACTCGCGCCAGGCCAGGCGCCCCTCCTCCAGCCAGGGCTCGCGGGCGTAGTCGGCCAGGTCGTGGCCGGCCACGGTGGCCACATCGCCATGCATCAGCCCGGCAGCGAGCAGTTCGCGGATGATCCACGCCGGCCCGCCGGCGGCCTGGAACTGGTTCACGTCGGCCGCGCCATTGGGGTAGACCCGCGCCAGCAATGGCACCACCCGCGACAATGCGGCGAAATCCTCCCAGAGCAGTTCATAACCGGCGGCCCGGGCGATAGCCGGCAGATGCAGACTGTGGTTGGTCGAACCGCCACTGGCCAGCAAGGCGGCCAGCGCATTGACCAGCGCCCGCGCATCGATCTGCCGACCGACGGGCAGGAAGCGCTCGCCCTTCGAGCTGTTGCGCGCCACCAGACGCGCGGCTTCCTCGCTCAGCGCATCGCGCAACGGCGTATAGGGATGGACGAAGGCGGAGCCCGGCACATGCAGGCCCATGGCCTCCATCAACAACTGATTGGTGTTGGCGGTGCCATAGAAAGTGCAGGTGCCGGCCTCATGGTAAGAGGCCAGCTCGGCCGCGAGCAGCTCGGCGCGACCGACCTCGCCGCGCGCATAGCGCTGGCGCACGGCGGCTTTCTCCTTGTTGGCCAACCCGGAATGCATCGGCCCGGCCGGCACGAACACCGCCGGCAGGTGGCCGAAGTGCAGGGCGCCGATCAGCAGGCCCGGGACGATCTTGTCGCACACCCCGAGGTAGAGGGCGCCGTCGAAGATGTCATGGGTCAGGCCGATGGCCGTGGCCTGGGCAATCAGGTCGCGGGAGAACAACGACAGCTGCATGCCCGCCTCGCCCTGAGTGATGCCATCGCACATGGCCGGCACACCGGCGGCAAACTGCGCGGTAGCACCGACACGGGCCAGGGCCTGCTTGAGACGCTCGGGATAGTCGCGCAGCGGCGCATGGGCCGAGAGCAGGTCGTTGTAACTGGAAACGATGGCGATATGCGCCGAGCCGCCCTGCTTCATGATCAGCCGCGCATCGCTGTCCTGCGCGGCCAGGGCATGGGCCAGGTTGGAGCACCCCAGATGCTGGCGCGGAGCGCGTTGCGCAGCTTCCTGCAGGCGCTCCAGATAGCGTGCACGGCGCGCCGCCGAGCGCTGCTCCAAGGCGGCAGTAACCTGTTCGACAACGGCATTGAGCATCACGGCACCCGCTTTTCATTCTGACCAGCCAGAGTGTAACGACTTAGACCCTGCTCGGGGCCTATCGGTGCATCAGCACACGCCGGGCCTGCCCGCCTATCGCCGCTAGCGAGTCAGGGCGCCCAGTAGATGCGCAAGGGGCTCAGGCCGTTGTGGTACAGCGCATGCAACGGCAGCTCGCGACCCTGCCCGTCGACGCGGGCGACCCGCTCGATCAGCTTGCGCTTGGCCGTGCCGAAGGCCAGCAGGCCGAGCCAGCCGGTGCGACAGAGCATCGACAGATTCAGCGACAGGCGCTGGCTCGGCTCGCTCGGCGCCCAGGCCGGCAGCGCGGCGGGCTCGGCCGTTGCATCGAGGGCCGCAGCCAACCCCGACATGCCGGCGAACAGCGAGGCGAAGTGACCGTCCTCGCCCATGCCCAGCAGCACCGCGGCAAATGGCAGCTGGGGCCGCAGCCGCTCCTGCCAGCCGGCGGCGGCCAGCTCGGGCGTGGCAGCCTGGCGCGGATCGAGCACCTGAGCCAGAGGCAGGCCGCTACGCAGCAGGCGCACGTTGCTCTGCGCCGCCTCCGCGGCGACCCAGCGCTCGTCGGTCGGCGTCAGGTCGATGCGCGCCCAATCCAGCGCCGCCTGCGCCAGCAGCGGCAACAGGGGCTGCGGGCTGCTCCCGCCCGGCAGCAGCAGGGTCGCCCGCGCCTGCCGCGCCAGCGCCTGGCCCAGGACCACGACCAGGTCATCCGCCAACTGGTGGACACACTGCTGGCGATCGGCAAATTCGTGGAACTCGACGGTTTTCATGGGCGGGCGCCATCACGGGACAGGCCGCCATGATGCGCCATCTCGGCGGCCATCCCAAGCCGGCCCGCGCCACCACGTTGAGGCGACCCGGGCGCGGACTCGTCAGGAGGCCAGTGCCGCGAGCCCATCTGCAGCGCCCAGGCCACGGCGCGCCAGGCCGGCCGACGGATCGGCGCTGCCCAGCAGCTCCAGCACCGCCTCGGCCAGCTGCGGGTCGGCCAGCAGCTTGCTGTGGCCGCCACTGGGCAGGCGCAGCAGGCGACTGGCCGACCAGGCCGCGTGGATGCTCTGCGCCTCGTCGACAGGCACCAGCGGATCATCCTCGGCATGCACCACCAGCCCGGGGAAAGCCAGCTCGTAGCGCTCCACATCGATCTGCGTCGCCGGCATGCCGGCGCTCTGCTCGACCATGCGCACGAAGCGCGCCCGCGCCTGGCGCGGCAGGCCGACGAAGTGGGCGAAACGGCGCAGCGCCCCGAGGATCTTCGCCGGCGCGGCGATGGTCACCAGCATTTCACTACGCAGGCCCAGCTGGGTAGCCAGCAACGCACTGGCGCCGCCCATCGAATGGCCGATCACCGCCTTCAGCGGCGGCAGCTCGCTGGCGGCCTCCAGCAGCGCCCGGGCGAACAGCACCACATGCGCATCGTGCCCCGGCGAACGACCGTGGGCCGGGGCATCCAGTGCCACCACGCCGTAGCCGGCACGCACCAGCACGCGGATCAGACTGGCGAACTGCGTCGGCCGCCCTTCCCAGCCATGCAACAGCAGCACGGCCGGCCCCTGCCCCCAGCGCAGCGCGGAGAGGCCGAAGCGCAGGGTGATGCGCTCCGCCTCGGCCAGCAGCGGCAGCTCCCAGTCGCGCGGCGGCAGATCGCGCGGGGTGAGAAACGCGCGGTGCATCTTGCTGGCGACCAGCTCGGGTGCCAGACGACCCACAGTGGCGTTGAAGCCACGAACCCAGCCCAGGCTGCTCATATCGCTTCTCCTCACTATCACGCCCGGCGCTGCCGGGCCTTGCCTCAGACAACCGCCGACTTGGCGGCCCGCAGAACTCGGTCGGATAACGCGCCATCGCCCAGCGCCCGGGCAATCGCCAGGCCGCCGACCATCAGCGCCAGATCGGCCAGCACCTTGTCGGACTCCTCCGGGCTGCCGGCCAGTTCGGCCGTCATCAGCTCGATGTGCTCGGCCAGGCTGGCGCGAAAGCTCTCCGGCAAACGCGCCAGCTCACCCAGCGAACTGGGCAGCGGACAGCCATCGTCCTGGCTGTCGCGGTGCTTGCGCGACAGGTAGAAGGCCGCCACCAGGGCGCGCCGCTCACCTGGCGAGAGATCGGCATCCAGCTGCTGGAGCAGGCTGCGACGGCGGCCGAGCAGTTGGCGGAAAGCCTCCAGCATCAGCGCATCCTTGCTCTCGAAGTGGGCATAGAAGCCACCCACCGTCAGCCCCGCCGCCCCCATCACCTCGCCCACGCTGGACTCCGCCGGGCCACGCTGGATCAGCGCGGCGCGGGCGGCGGCAAGGATGCGTTCGCGGGTCTGGGCCTTCTTGTCGCTCATGGCTGCCTCCGTAAATATTATGGTTGAAATATTATACTCGTAATAAATTTCCGCAAGCACCAGGCGCGACCATTGATCGGCAGGCTGTTACGAGGGAGACGTTTTGCGGAGGCGGAAAAACAAAAGGGCCACTCCGTAAGAGTGACCCTTGAAGCCCGCAAAACGCGGAAAGAAAATGGCGTCCCCTAGGGGACTCGAACCCCTGTTACCGCCGTGAAAGGGCGGTGTCC
>NZ_WELL01000011.1:0-110928 GCF_009799935.1 Pseudomonas sp. L-22-4S-12
GGACCAGGTCACGCAGGGTGATGCCCGGTTGCAGCTTGCCCTTGAAGCGCACCAGGACCGACTCCGGCATATCCAGCGGCATGACGCCGGTGGCGGCGGCGAAGGCGACCAGGCCGGAACCGGCCGGGAAGGAGATGCCCAGCGGGAAGCGGGTGTGCGAGTCGCCACCGGTACCCACGGTATCCGGCAGCAGCATGCGGTTCAGCCAGCTGTGGATGATGCCGTCGCCCGGCTTGAGGGAAACCCCACCGCGATTGCGCATGAAGTCGGGCAGGCTGTGGTGGGTCTTCACATCCACCGGCTTGGGGTAGGCGGCGGTGTGGCAGAAGGACTGCATCACCAGGTCGGCGGAGAAGCCCAGGCAGGCCAGGTCCTTCAGCTCGTCGCGGGTCATGGGACCTGTGGTGTCTTGCGAACCCACGGTGGTCATCTTCGGTTCGCAGTAGGTGCCGGGGCGGATGCCTTGGCCTTCCTGCAGGCCGCAGGCGCGGCCGACCATTTTCTGTGCCAGGGTGAAGCCCTTGCCGCTGTCGGCCGGGGCTTGCGGCTTCTTGAACAGGGTGGACGGCGCCAGGCCCAGCTCGGCGCGGGCCTTCTCGGTCAGGCCGCGGCCGATGATCAGTGGAATGCGGCCGCCGGCGCGCACTTCGTCGAGCAAAACCTCGGTTTTCAGTTCGAAGCTGGCCAGCACTTCTTCGCTGCCATGCTTGCAGACCTTGCCGGCGTAAGGGTAGAGGTCGATCACGTCGCCCATGTGCAGGTTGGCCACGTCGAACTCGATCGGCAGGGCGCCGGCGTCTTCCATGGTGTTGTAGAAGATCGGCGCGATTTTGTTGCCGAAGCAGAAACCACCGGCGCGCTTGTTCGGCACATTCGGGATGTCGTCGCCGAAGAACCACTGCACCGAGTTGGTGGCGGACTTGCGCGAGGAGCCGGTGCCGACCACGTCACCGACATAGGCCACCGGGTAGCCCTTGGCCTTGACCGCGGCGATCTGCGCCAGCGGGCCGATGGCGCCGGGTTGCTGCGGCTCGATGCCGTCGCGGGCCATCTTCAGCATGGCCAGGGCGTGCTGCGGGATATCCGGGCGCGACCAGGCTTCGGTGGCCGGCGACAGGTCGTCGGTGTTGGTTTCGCCGGGTACCTTGAATACGGTCAGGGTGATCTTCTCGGCCAGCAGCGGGCGGTTCTGGAACCACTCGCCCTCGGCCCAGGAGGCCAGCACGGCCTTGGCCGCGGCATTGCCGTTCTTGGCGCGTTCGGCGACATCGTGGAAGGCGTCGAACATCAGCAATGTGTGCTTGAGCTGCTCGGCGGCCACATCGGCCAGCTCGGCGTCGTCCAGCAGCTCGACCAGGGTGGTGATGTTGTAGCCGCCCTGCATGGTGCCCAGCAGCTCGACGGCGCGGCTCTTGGACAGCAGCGGCGAGCTGGCTTCGCCCTTGGCCAGGGCAGCGAGGAAACCGGCCTTGACGTAGGCGGCTTCGTCCACGCCGGCCGGTACGCGGTTGCTGATCAGCTCGAGCAGGGTGGCTTCTTCGCCGGCTGCGGGGTTTTGCAGCAGCGCGACCAGGGCGGCGGTCTGTTCGGCGCTCAGCGCCAGGGGCGGCAGGCCCAGCGCGGCGCGCTCGGCTACATGGTTGCGATAGGCTTCAAGCACGGTGTGATTCCTCGGGTCGGAAGGCCCCCGTGGTGAGTTCTCGGGGCCGGTCGATGAGTCGGAGCGCCGGCTGGGTGTGCCGGGCGCCCGGTGCTGCTCTCCCTTCAGAGAGAGGGCTGGGGAGGGGCCGCCTTTCCGAGACAGTGATCCACCCTAACCCGCTCTCGGAAGGGAGAGCGACGGGCAGTTACTTCTTGGCGGCGAACAGCGCGTCGAGGCTCTGCTCGAAGGCGTGGTAGTTGATGCGCTCGTACAGCTCCATGCGGGTCTGCATGGTGTCGATCACGTTCTTCTGCGTGCCGTCGCGGCGCACGGCCATGTAGACGTTCTCGGCCGCCTTGTTCATGGCGCGGAAGGCCGACAGCGGGTAGAGCACCAGGGACACGTCGACCGCGGCCAGCTCCTCGGTGGTGTACAGCGGCGTGGCGCCGAATTCGGTGATGTTGGCCAGGATCGGCGCCTTCACCCGGTCGGCGAAGGTCTTGTACATCGCCAGCTCAGTGATCGCTTCCGGGAAGATCATGTCGGCACCGGCTTCGATGCAGGCGGCCGCGCGATCCAGCGCCGAGTTCAGGCCTTCCACGGCCAGGGCATCGGTACGCGCCATGATCACGAAGCTGTCGTCGGTACGCGCATCCACCGCCGCCTTGATGCGGTCGACCATTTCCTGCTGGGACACGATCTCTTTATTCGGGCGGTGGCCGCAGCGCTTGGCACCGACCTGGTCCTCGATATGGATGGCGGCGGCGCCGAACTTGATCATCGACTTGACGGTGCGCGCCACGTTGAAGGCCGAGGCGCCGAAGCCGGTGTCGACATCCACCAGCAGCGGCAGGTCGCACACATCGGTGATGCGGCGCACGTCGGTGAGCACGTCGTCCAGGCCGGTGATGCCCAGATCCGGCAGGCCCAGGGAGCCGGCGGCCACCCCGCCACCGGAGAGGTAGATGGCCTTGAAGCCGGCACGCTTGGCCAGCAGGGCATGGTTGGCGTTGATCGCGCCGATCACTTGCAGGGGATGTTCGCTGGCGACCGCATCGCGAAAGCGCTGGCCGGGAGTGTTCAAGCTCATGACTCACCTCTGGGTTCGGTTGTCTGCTGTTGAAGACCCGGCGCGCACTGCGTCGTGTCGACACATTCTTGGATTTGCTCGAAAAGTACCCAGCCAGAACCGGTTGGTCAATGGAAATGTTGAAAATTGTCGACAATGTTGATGGGCGGCATGTCACTGCGCGTCGCTCAGTTACTGCCGGAGGCCCTGCGGGCCGCGTGATCACTGAGGCTGGCTGGCAGTGCTGGTTGGTTTTGCGGATGGCGCGCACGGGCCGCGCAAGGTGGTAGTCGGTATTGTCGACAATTCATCGCTGCCAGCACGGTCGTCCGGGCGGCTGTTGCTGCGATTTATCGGGCTATTGGCGCCTAAAGCCTGTGGTCACAGCCTGCGTGTCATGAAATGGCTGATGTTTGTCATTAAATGAAAAGACGCTGGGGCGGGATGCCCCTAGATTGAGGCCGTTTTGCGCAAACGGTTGCGGGAATCTCACCGGACCGGGCGCAGCCACTGAATCTAAACGGAGCTCCCCATGTCTACCCCGGAAGTGTTTATCGTCAGCGCCGCACGAACTGCAATTGGCTCCTTCGGTGGTGCGCTCAAGGACACGCCGCTGGCGCAACTGGCCACCACGGCGGTGAGCGCGGCCCTGCAGCGCAGTGGTTGTGCGGCCGAGCGGGTGGGCCATGTGGTGCTGGGCAACGTCATCCCGACCGAGGCCCGCGACGCCTACCTGTCGCGGGTGGCGGCGATGGACGCCGGCATTGCCAAGGAAACCCCGGCATTCAACGTCAACCGCCTGTGCGGTTCCGGCCTGCAGGCCATCATCTCGGCGGCGCAGGGCCTGCTGCTCGGCGAAACCGAGGTGGCGATTGCCGGCGGTGCCGAATCCATGAGCCGCGGCGCCTACCTGCTGCCCGGTGCGCGCTGGGGCGCTCGCCTCGGTGACATGCAGGCCCAGGACTACATGCTCGGCATCCTGCACGACCCCTTCCAGCGCATCCACATGGGCATCACCGCCGAGAACGTGGCCGAGCAGCATGGCATCAGCCGCGAGGCGCAGGATGAGCTGGCCCTGGAGAGCCAGCGTCGCGCGGCCCGGGCGATTGCCGAAGGGCGCTTCGCCGGGCAGATCGTCCCGGTCGAGCTGAAAAGCCGCAAGGGCGTGCAGCTGTTCGAGGTCGACGAGCATGTGCGCGGCGATGTGTCCCTGGAACAGCTGGCGGCGATGAAGGCCGCCTTCAAGCAGGGTGGCACGGTCACCGCCGGCAACGCCTCGGGCCTCAACGACGGCGCGGCGGCCGTGCTGATGGCCAGTGGCGCGGCGGTCAAGAGCGACAACCTGCGTCCGCTGGCCCGCCTGGTCAGCTATGCCCATGCCGGCGTCGAGCCGCAGCTGATGGGCCTGGGGCCAATCCCGGCTACCCGCCTGGCGCTGCAGCGTGCCGGCCTCTCGGTGGCCGACCTGGATGTGATCGAGTCCAACGAAGCCTTTGCCGCCCAGGCCTGTGCCGTGGCCCGCGAGCTGGATTTCGACCCGGCCCGGCTCAACCCCAACGGTTCGGGCATCTCCCTCGGCCATCCGGTCGGCGCGACCGGGGCGATCATCGTCACCAAGGCCATCCACGAGCTGCAGCGCATCCAGGGCCGCTATGCCCTGGTGACCATGTGCATCGGCGGCGGCCAGGGCATTGCCGCCATTTTCGAGCGCGCCTGACCCGCGCTTGCGGCCTGACTCTCACAGGCGCTGCGCCAGCGCCTTCCTTATATGACCGGGGGCGATTCGTCGCCCCGGCACTCTGTTGTGGGTAATTCCAGCATGGCTGACTACAAAGCTCCCCTGCGCGACATGCGCTTCGTGCTCAATGAGGTCTTCGAGGTGTCCAGGCTCTGGGCCCAGCTGCCGGGCCTGGCCGAGGTGGTGGATGAAGACACCGCCGCCGCCATTCTCGAAGAAGCCGGCAAGGTCAGTGCCGGGGTGATTGCCCCGCTGAACCGCAGCGGCGACGAGGAAGGTTGCTCCTGGGAAGGCGGCGCGGTGACAACCCCGGCCGGCTTCCCCGAGGCCTGGCGCACCTATGCCGAAGGCGGCTGGGTCGGTGTGGTCGGCGCGCCGGAGTTCGGCGGCATGGGCATGCCCAAGGTGATCGGCGCCCAGGTCGAGGAGATGGTCAACTCGGCCAACCTGTCGTTCGGCCTGTACCCGATGCTGACCGCCGGCGCCTGCCTGTCGATCCTCAACCACGCCAGCGACGAGCTGAAGGCGCAGTACCTGCCGGCCATGTACGAAGGCCGCTGGGCTGGCTCCATGTGCCTGACCGAGCCGCATGCCGGCACCGACTTAGGGATAATCCGCACCAAGGCCGAACCGCAGGCCGATGGCAGCTATAGGGTCACCGGCACCAAGATATTCATCACCGGCGGCGAGCAGGATCTCTCCGAGAACATCGTCCACCTGGTGCTGGCCAAGCTGCCGGACGCCCCGGCCGGGCCCAAAGGCATCTCGTTGTTCCTGGTGCCCAAGGTGATGGTGGCTGCCGACGGCTCCCTGGGCGAGCGCAATGCGGTGAGCTGCGGCTCCATCGAGCACAAGATGGGCATCAAGGCCTCGGCTACCTGCGTGATGAACTTCGACGGCGCCACCGGCTGGATAGTCGATGCGCCGAACAAGGGCCTCAACGCCATGTTCACCATGATGAACTACGAGCGCCTGGGCGTTGGCATCCAGGGCCTGGCCCTGGGCGAGCGCAGCTACCAGAACGCCGTGGAATACGCCCGCGACCGCATCCAGAGCCGCGCGCCGAGCGGCCCGCAGGCCAGGGACAAGGCTGCCGACCCGATCATCGTGCACCCGGACGTGCGCCGCATGCTGCTGACCATGAAGGCGCTGAACGAGGGCGGTCGCGCCTTCTCCAGCTACGTCGCCATGCAGCTGGACACCGCCAAGTACAGCGAGGATGCCGCCACCGGCAAGCGCGCCGAAGAGCTGGTGGCCCTGCTCACTCCCGTCGCTAAAGCCTTCCTTACCGACATGGGTCTGGAAACCACCATTCACGGCCAGCAGATCTTCGGCGGCCACGGCTTCGTCCGCGAGTGGGGCCAGGAGCAGCTGATCCGCGACTGCCGCATCACCCAGATCTACGAAGGCACCAATGGCATCCAGTCCCTGGACCTGATGGGCCGCAAGGTCGTCGGCAGCGGCGGCAGCTTCTACAAGCACTTCGCCGACGAGGTCAAAGCCTTTATCGCCGGCGCCGATGCTGGCCTGGCCGAGTTCACCCAGCCGCTGGCTGCCGCCGTGGCCAACCTCGACCAGCTGACCGCCTGGGTCATCGAGCAGGCCAAGAGCAACCCCAACGAAGTGGGCGCCGCCTCGGTCGAGTACCTGCAGGTGTTCGGCTACACCGCCTACGCCTACATGTGGGCGTTGATGGCGCGCGCCGCCCTGGGCAAGGAAGGTCAGGACGAGTTCTACGCCAGCAAGCTGGGCACCGCGCGTTTCTACTTCGCCCGCCTGCTGCCACGCATCCACTCGCTGAGCGCCTCGGTCAAGGCCGGCAGTGCGTCGCTGTTCCTGCTCGATGCCGCGCAGTTCTGATCACCACTGCCCTTAACCGCCAACGCCTGGGAGATACGACCATGCTGAAAACAAAAATAATGCCACCGGCACCGGGTGCTTACAGTTACCCCCTGCTGATCAAGCGCCTGCTGCTGTCCGGCGTGCGCTACCAGCCGGACCAGGAAATCGTCTACGCCGACAAGCTGCGCTACAGCTATCGCACCCTAGGCGAGCGCATCCAGCGCCTGGCCAATGCGCTGACGACTGCCGGGGTGAAGGCCGGCGACACCGTGGCCCTGCTGGACTGGGACAGCCACCGCAGTCTGGAATGCTTCTTCGCCGTGCCGATGCTCGGCGCCGTGCTGCATACGGTGAATATCCGCCTGTCGCCGGAGCAGGTCGCCTACACCATGAACCACGCCGAGGACGACATCGTCCTGGTGCATGACGACTTCCTGCCGCTGATGGAGCAGGTGCATGGCGAGCTGAAAACCGTCAGAGGCTACGTGCAGCTGACCGAGAGCAGCGCCAAGCCGACCGCGCTGCCGCTGCTGGGCGAATACGAGGCGCTGCTGGCCGGCGCCGCCAGCCACTTCGACTTCCCCGATTTCGACGAGAACTCGGTGGCGACCCTGTTCTACACCACCGGCACCACCGGCAATCCCAAGGGCGTGTACTTCAGTCATCGCCAGCTGGTGCTGCACACCCTCAACGAGCTGGGCACCTTCGCCGGCTGGGATGGCCAGCCGCTGCTGCGCTCGAATGATGTGTACATGCCGATCACCCCGATGTTCCACGTACACGCCTGGGGCGTGCCCTACGTGGCCACGGCGATGGGCGTCAAACAGGTCTATCCTGGGCGTTACGAGCCGAACACCCTGGTCCGCCTGTTCCGCGAGGAAGGGGTGAGCTTCTCCCACTGCGTGCCGACCATCCTGCAGATGATGCTGGAGTGCGAGGAGGGCAAGCGCACCGACTTCGCCGGCTGGAAGATGCTCCTCGGCGGCAGCGCCCTGACCCTCGGCCTGGCCCGCCAGGCCAGCGAGCGGGGCATGCGCGTGCACTGTGGCTACGGCATGTCCGAGACCTGCCCGCTGCTGACCCTGACCCACCTGCGCGCCGAAGACCTGGCCCTGCCGATGGACGCGCAGATCCCCGAGCGGATCAAGACCGGCGTGCCGATTCCCCTGGTCGACCTGCGCATCGTCGACGGCAATGGCCAGGATGTGGCCCACGATGGCGTGGCCCTGGGCGAGATCGTGGTGCGCGCGCCCTGGCTGACCCAGGGCTACCTGCATGAGCCGCAGAAGGGCGCCGAGCTGTGGGAGGGCGGCTGGCTGCACACCGGCGACATGGCCTCGATCGACGGCCGCGGCGTGGTGGAGATCAAGGACCGCATCAAGGACGTGATCAAAACCGGCGGCGAGTGGATCAGCTCGCTGGATCTGGAGAACCTGATCAGCCAGCACGGCGCGGTTGCCTCGGTGGCCGTGGTCGGCATCCCCGACGCGCAGTGGGGCGAGCGCCCGCTGGCCCTGGTGGTCTGCGCGCCGGGTACGAACCTCGACCAGGCGGCCATCGAAGTGCATCTGCAGCAGTTCGTCGACAGCGGGCAGATCAACAAGTGGGCGATCCCGCGGCAGATCCGCTTCGTCGCCGATATCCCCAAGACCAGCGTCGGCAAGATCAACAAGAAGCTGATCCGCGAGAACGAACTGGCCGGCCGGTGAGGGTGGAGGGCTTTCCGGCTGCCTGGAAGCGGCCCATGCAGGGGCATCCACGAGGCTAGGGGGGCTTGGGCATGGGGGGGGGCTGGTTGCGATTATCGGACTGTGGTTCGATAATCGCGCAAACTCCGCACCCCATGCACAGGACGACACCCATGAGCGAAGAATCCCGCCTGCCGCTGCCGACCCTGGCCCCCCCCATCGTGGCTTCGCCGGCCAAACGCATCGAAGCGCTGACCGGCGACCCCAACTTCATGACCTCGCTGGCCCGTGGCCTGGCGGTGATCCATGCCTTCCAGGAGCGCAAGCGCCACCTGACCATCGCCCAGATCAGCCACCGCACCGAGATTCCCCGCGCGGCCGTGCGCCGTTGCCTGCACACCCTGATGAAGCTGGGCTACGCCACCACCGACGGACGCACCTATTCGCTGCTGCCCAAGGTACTCACCCTCGGCCATGCCTACCTGTCGTCGACGCCGCTGGCGGTCACCGCCCAGCCGATCCTCGACCGCCTCAGCGAGCAGCTGCACGAGGCCTGCTCCATGGCCACTCTGGAAGGTGACGAGATCCTCTACATCGCCCGTTCGGCCACCCCGCAGCGCCTGATTTCGGTGGACCTCAGCGTCGGCAGCCGGCTGCCGGCCTACTGCACCTCCATGGGCCGCATTCTGCTGGCCGGTCTGGATGACCAGGCCCTGGACGACTACCTGGAGCACGCCGACCTGCAGGTGAAGACCAGCCGCACCATCCACACGGTCGAAGGCCTGCGTGCCAATATCGCCGAGATCCGCCAGCAGGGCTGGGTGATCATCGACCAGGAGCTGGAGGTCGGCCTGCGCTCGGTCGCCGTGCCGCTGAAGGATTCCGCCGGCCAGGTGCTGGCAGCCCTCAACGTCGGCACCCATGTCAGCCGCGTGTCGCGCCAGGAGCTGGAGACGCGCTACCTGCCGGTGCTGCTGGAGGCCAGCCGGGAGCTGAGCACGCGCCTGTTCCACTGAGGCTGTGCTGACCAGCGCCCCGGCCAGTGCCGGGGCGTTGTCGTTTCTGAGGAATGTCGCTCAAGACTGTGTTCGATAATCGCACCTATAGTCGATTATCGGATTGTTTGGTCAGGGGGCTGGCGCTAACGTCTGTTCACCGGCGACTACCGTGCGCCACGCAAACCAGACGAGAACCCCCCATGGCTGAAATCCTCTCCCTGCGCGAAGCCATCCAGCGCTTCGTCCACGACGGCGACAGCGTCGCCCTCGAAGGCTTCACCCACCTGATCCCGACCGCCGCGGCCCATGAAATCATCCGCCAGAGCCGCAAGGACCTGACCCTGATCCGCATGACCCCGGACCTGGTCTATGACCTGCTGATCGGTGCCGGTTGCGCCAGGAAGCTGGTGTTCTCCTGGGGCGGCAACCCCGGCGTAGGCTCGCTGCATCGCCTGCGCGACGCGGTGGAGAAGGGCTGGCCGCACGCTCTGGAAATCGAGGAACACAGCCATGCCGACCTGGCCAACTCCTACGTGGCCGGCGCCTCCGGCCTGCCGTTCGCGGTGCTGCGCGCCTACGCCGGTTCCGACCTGCCCAAGGTCAACCCGCTGATCAAGAGCGTTACCTGCCCGTTCACCGGCGAAGTGCTGGCCGCCGTGCCCAGCGTGCGCCCGGACGTCACCGTGATCCACGCGCAGAAGGCCGACCGCAAGGGCAATGTGCTGATCCAGGGCATCCTCGGCGTGCAGAAGGAAGCCGCCCTGGCCGCCAAGCGCTGCATCGTCACGGTCGAGGAGATCGTCGACGACCTCAATGCGCCAATGAACGCCTGCGTGCTGCCGGGCTGGGCGCTGACCGCCGTGTGCCTAGTGCCGGGTGGCGCGCATCCGTCCTACGCCCACGGCTACTACGAGCGCGACAACCGCTTCTACCAGGCCTGGGACCCGATCGCCCGCGACCGCGAAACCTTCACCGCCTGGATCGACACCTATATCCGCGACACCGCCGATTTCGCCGCCTATAAAGCCGCGATTGCCCACGCCAAGACTGCGGAGGCCAACTGATGAGTACCTACAGCACCAATGAAATGATGACCGTGGCCGCCTCGCGTCGCCTCGGCAACAGCGACGTGACCTTCGTCGGTATCGGCCTGCCGTCCAAGGCCGCCAACCTGGCGCGCCTGACCCATGCCCCCGACGTGACCCTGATCTACGAATCCGGCCCGATCGGCGCCAAGCCCAGCGTGCTGCCGCTGTCCATCGGCGACGGCGAACTGGCCGAGACCGCCGACACCGTGGTGCCCACCGGCGAGATCTTCCGCTACTGGCTGCAGGGCGGGCGTATCGATGTGGGCTTCCTCGGCGCGGCCCAGGTCGACAAGTTTGGCAACATCAACACCACCGTGATCGGCGACTACCACAACCCGAAAGTGCGCCTGCCCGGTGCCGGCGGCGCGCCGGAGATCGCCGGCAGCGCGAAGAAGGTGTTCATCATCCTCAAGCAGGGCCACCGCACCTTCGTCGACAAGCTGGCCTTTATCACCTCGGTCGGCCATGGCGAGGGCGGCGAGCATCGCCAGCAGCTGGGCCTGCCCGGCGCCGGCCCGGTGGCGATCATCACCGACCTGTGCATCATGGAGCCGGAAGCCGGCAGCAAGGAATTCGTGGTCACCTCGATCCATCCGGGCGTGAGCCGCGAGCAGATCATCGCCGCCACCGGCTGGCCGATCCGCTTTGCCGAGCAGGTGGCCGAGACCGCGGCGCCTGAGGCTCATGAGCTGGAAGCGCTGCGCGCCCTGGAAGCGCGCACCGCGGCGGCCCACGGCCAGGCCGGAGGTGAGGAATGAGCCGCGAGGTGTTTATCTGCGACGCCATCCGCACGCCGATCGGCCGTTTCGGCGGTGGCCTTGCCCCGGTACGTGCCGACGACCTGGCGGCCATTCCGCTCAAGGCCCTGCTCGAACGCAATCCGCAGCTCGATCCGCTGGCCATCGACGAAGTCTTTATGGGCTGCGCCAATCAGGCCGGCGAAGACAACCGCAACGTCGCGCGCATGGCTTTGCTGCTGGCCGGCCTGCCGGAGACTATCCCGGGCGTGACCCTCAACCGCCTCTGCGCTTCGGGCATGGATGCGGTGGGCACTGCCTTTCGCGCCATCGCCGCCGGCGAGATGGAGCTGGCCCTGGCCGGTGGCGTCGAGTCGATGTCGCGGGCGCCCTATGTGATGGGCAAGGCCGACGGCGCCTGGAGTCGCAACCAGAAGATCGAAGACACCACCATCGGCTGGCGCTTTATCAACCCGCTGATGAAGGCGCAGTACGGCGTGGACGCCATGCCGCAGACCGCCGATAACGTGGCCGATGATTACCAGATCAGCCGCGCCGACCAGGATGCCTTCGCCCTGCGCAGCCAGCAGCGTGCTGGTCGCGCCCAGGCCGAAGGCTTCTTCGCCGAGGAAATCGTCCCGGTGGTGATCAAGGGCAAGAAGGGTGATGTGGTGATCGAGCAGGACGAACACCTGCGCCCGGACACCACGGCTGAGGCGCTGGCCAAGCTCAAACCGGTCAACGGCGAGGGCAAGACCGTCACCGCCGGCAATGCCTCGGGGGTCAACGACGGCGCCGTGGCGCTGATCCTGGCCTCCGCCGAGGCGGTGCAGAAATACGGACTGACCGCCCGCGCCAAGGTGCTGGGTATGGCCAGCGCCGGCGTGGCGCCGCGGGTGATGGGCATCGGCCCGGTGCCGGCGGTGCGCAAGCTGCTCGACCGCTTGAAGATCAGCATCCACGACTTCGATGTGATCGAGCTCAACGAAGCCTTCGCCGCCCAGGGCCTGGCCGTGACCCGCGAACTGGGCCTGGCCGACGACAGTGCCAAGGTCAACCCGAACGGCGGCGCCATCGCCCTCGGCCACCCGCTGGGTGCCAGCGGTGTGCGCCTGGTGCAGACTGCCCTGCATCAGCTGGAGAAGTCCGGTGGGCGTCTGGGGCTGGCGACCATGTGCGTCGGCGTCGGCCAGGGCCTGGCCCTGGCCATTCAACGTGTTTAAAGAGGAAACCGCTGTGCCTGTGATTGCTCTCGCCGACGGCGACCTGAACTACCGCCTGGACGGCCCGGTGGATGCGCCGGTGCTGGTGCTGTCCAACTCGCTGGGCACCGACCTGCATATGTGGGATGCGCAGATCCCGCTGTGGAGCCAGCACTTGCGCGTGCTGCGCTACGACACCCGCGGCCATGGTGGCTCGCTGGTAACGAGCGGCCCCTACAGCATCGAACAGCTGGGGCGCGATGTGCTGGCCCTGCTCGATGCGCTGCAGATTGAGCGCGCCGCTTTCTGTGGTCTGTCCATGGGTGGGCTGATCGGCCAGTGGCTGGCGATCAACGCGCCGGCGCGCATCCAGCGCCTGGTGCTGTGCAACACCGCGGCGAAGATCGGCAGTCCGGAAGTATGGAACCCGCGCATCGACACCGTGCTGCGTGATGGCCAGGCGGCCATGCAGGCGCTGCGCGATGCCTCCATCGCCCGCTGGTTCACTCCGGAGTTCGCCGCGGCCGAGCCGGCGCTGGTCGAGCCGGTGGTCGGCATGCTGGCCGCCACCTCGCCCCAGGGTTACGCCGCCAACTGCGCGGCGGTGCGTGATGCCGACTTCCGCGAGCAGGTCGCCGCGATCACGGCGCCGACCCTGATCGTCTGCGGCACGGCCGATGCAGTGACTACGCCCGAGCATGGTCGCTTCCTGCAGGAACGCATTCGCGGCGCCGAGCTGGTCGAGTTTCGCGCCGCGCACCTGTCCAACGTCGAGGTCGGTGAGCGGTTCAGCCGTCGCGTGCTGGATTTCCTGCGCGCCTGAGACCGCCACGCCGCGTCCGTAGGACGTGCCTGGCGCACTAAGCCTGCAGCCGGACTACCAGCAGTTATGCTGACTGGCATTAGCTGCGAAGGCGTATTGTGCTTGCGAGGGCATCAGGTTCTGCGCCAGGGGTAAGCGCATTCGCTAGTCCATGGATTTTTAAATGTGGACGGCAAAGCGTGGGAGAGCCCAGAGCATGCCTGTCAGCGCGAAACGTCTTACCCTAGCGCTTTAACCAACCCAGGAATCCACCTTTCTTAAGCGTGACGGGTTTAGGCGACAGGACGCTGGCACTGTTCTGCTGCCTTACCCGCTGCAGTTTGGTCAGTGCGGTTCCGACTTCGCTGCTTTCGCTCAGGCATGTCTGCAGCATATCTTTTTCGATGCGGTAGATGAGGCCCGAGGTGAGGGCGGTAAAGCGTGCTTGCGAAGGGGTGCCCAGAGCGATGCCTTCTTCGCCCATGACTTCTCCCGGCCCCATGCGGCCGGCCTCGACCACGTCACCAGCGTCTTTTAGCGAGGCCGATACCACCCCGGTCGCGATGACCAACAGGCTGTCGGCTAGCTCGTCGAAGTCCAGCAGAACCTGACCTGCCGTGATGCTTTGCGCGAGCATGTGCTGGCTGAGTTGGTCTTTCTCGTCAGCCCCGAGGGACCTGAATATTTTCACGTCCTCCAGCAGGCTCCGTGCGTCGTCCCGGCGTTGCTCCGCAAGGCTACCGCCCAGCTGGATGCCGGCAGCTTTCAGGTGTCGGTAGGCCAGGTCGACCAGCAGGTTGCGCACTTCGCCTTTATTGCTGTCGCTGCCGACAAAACCGCTGATCTCGTATTCAGCCACCGTCAGGTCGGCGCTCTTGAATGAGGCCTTGGCGGCGGGGCTGGGTAGCAGGGCGCTGACGCCCTGGGTGGTCCTGTGCAGTGCATCGAGCACGAGGCGTGGGCGAATATGCGTCGGTACGCTGATGCTAATGGCGACGTGCTGGATGTCGGTCGTGCGGTTCAGGTTGAGTATCTTGGCCTTGGCCGCGACCGAGTTGGGGATCACGGCCGTGCCGCCCTGAGTGGTCATCAGGTGAGTGGCACGCCAGTCGATCTCCATTACCTTGCCTTCGGTGCCGTCGATGGAGATCCAGTCACCCAGGCGATAGGGCTTGGTGGTGTTCAGGACGATGCCTGAAAACACGTCGCTCAAGGTGTTTTGCAGCGCCAAGCCCAGCACGATCGCCACTACCCCGGAGGTGGCGAGCAGTCCCTTGACTGGAAGCTGCATGACGTAAGCCGCCGCCGCGACGATGGCCACCAGGAAAACCATGGCCCCCAGCACGTCATTCAGTAGGCGCCCCTTGTGTCCGCTGCGTGGCAGCAGCATCAGGTCCATCACCACCGTCAGGGTGCGGGCGCACAGCAGCCACCAGGCAATGCCCAGGATTGAGCCCAGCATGTTCAGCGCGGCGCTGCTCCACGGTGGCGGCTGCAGGGGACTCATGCCGGCATCGATGATCGTCAGGCTGTAGGCGAGGAAGAAACCCAGGCGCAGCAGCACCCGCCATGCCTTGGCGTTTTCCGGGAGCAGACGCCAGCAGGCAAGATCCGCAATCAGCAGCAGGGCGGCAAAGGTCAGCGCATGGTTCTGGAACATTGCGAACATGAAGAACTCCGTGGCAGGGATGGGCTGGTGGTTGCAGGCCGACCCAAGGCGCTCATTAAATCAGGCGGCGGAGTATTCGTATTGCTCCTTTCCGGGCTCATCACTATCGCTGCCCAGTGCCGAGCGTTGATTCAACAGACTTCGTGATTCAGTTATCCCGGCGGACATATCCCTGCGGATAACTGCGCGGGCTCAGGCCGATTGTGCCAGTGACGAATTCAGGCGCTGCCAGCGCTTGGGTGTGACGCCGACCAGCTTGCTGAACATGCGGCTGAAGTGCGATTGATCGGCGAAGCCGCATTCCAGGCTAATCTGCGAGATGGACAGCGAACCCGCGGCGAGGAAGTCCTTGGCCCGGCGGATGCGCAGATCCAGCGACCACTCCTGGGGCGACATCCCCGTGGCCTTCTTGAACGCCCGGGAGAAGTGGCTGCGCGACATGGCGCACTGCTCCGCCACGTCGGCGATCAACAGTCTGGCATTAAGGCTGCGCTCGAGGATCTGCTTGGCCTTGCGCTCCTGCCAGGGGGCGAGGGCCAGGCGTTCGGTCGTGTTGGCGGTGGGCTGCTGGTAGCGCTCCAGCAGGTGTTCGCAGAGCTGCCGACTGACGCGGCACAGCGCGTCTTTCTCCGCGTGCTGGGCGGCGGCAAGTGCTTCCTCCAGCGAGAGGATGAGACTGTAGGTCTGAGTGTCGAGGGTGGCCGCAGCCGGCATGGCTAAAGTGGTCATGGCGCTCTCCTGCTTCATTGGAAGCAGACTGCGCCAGTGCCGATGAGCAAGTCCTTTGTCAATCCTGAAAAGTTCTGAATCCGTACTTAAGCCGGGTGATGAGCCGGCAGGGTAAAGAAGAACAGGCTCTGCTCTTTACGCCCGCGGGTAGCGCCGATCGTGCCGCCGTGTGCCGAGATGATCGAACAGCAGATGGCCAGACCCATCCCCATGCCTGAGACCTTGGTGCTGTAGAACGCCTGGAAGATCTTGCCCAACTTCTCGGGGACGACGCCGGGGCCGCTGTCCTCGACCAGCACCAGTACCTCCTGACCCAACGGGTGGGTTTCGATCAGCAGCCGCCGGCTGCTGGGTGGCAGTGTGCGCATGGCTTCCAGTGCATTGATGATGAGGTTGCGTAGCACTTGCTGCAGCTGGATCGAGTCGCCTTCAATCAGCGGGGTCGGTGCAAACTTCATGCTGACGCTCACATGCTTGTCTTCGAGGTCGGCCCGGGTGATGGCCAGCACCTGGCGAATCACCCGTTCCAGGGCAATCGGCTTGCGCGCTGGTGGCGTCTGGCGGGCCAGGGCACGGATGGCACTGACGATGTCGGCGGCGCGTTGCCCTTCGTCGAGGATGTCGCGAATCCCTTCGATGGCGTCGGCGACCTCCGGTTGCGGCCGCTCCAGCCAGCGGATGCTGGCCTCGGCATTGGACAGAATCGAGGCCAGCGGCTGGTTGATCTCGTGGGCGATCGAGGCCGTCAGTTCGCCGAGGATGGTGGCCTGGGAGGTGCGGTCCAGCTCGCTGCGGGCGGCGCGCAGGGCGGTTTCCGTCTGCCGGCGTTCGGTTATGTCGCACACCACGCCGATGAAGGCGTCGGTGCCATCGGGGGCGCCGGCCAGTTCGAGGTAACGCGCCGTACCGTCGAGCGATACGGTGCGAAACTCCAGACGAAAGGCCGCGAAACCTGCTCTGGCATCTTCCAGGCAACGGGCCACCCGCTGGCGATCGTCGGCGTGAACCAGCAGGGTTGGGTCCGCTTGGTAGTCATCATGCGCCGGCAGGCTCAGCCCCAGCTCGGCGATCAGGCGGGGCGACCAGAATGAGCGCTCACTCTGGTAGCGCCAGACGAAGGTGCCGTAATGGCTGACTTCCTGGCCGATGGCCAGCAGTGCCTGGGTGCGGCGCAGGGTGCTTTCGCTTTCACGTCGCCTCTGGTTTTCCTCCAGCAGGTTCGCGTACAGCCTGGCGGTGTTCAGGGAAATCGCGGCTTGCGCGGCGAGCAGTTGCAGCACGCTGACCTGCGACGCCTCGAAGGCATCCGGAGTCAGGGCGTTTTCCAGGTAGAGCACGCCAATCACTTCATTTTGCTTGAGCAGCGGCAGGCAGATGATCGAACCGTTATCGAGTCGGGTCAGGTAGGGGTCTTCACCGAAGCGGCGCAGGGCCTCGTAGACGTTTGTCACCAGTGCCTGATGTTCGCGCTTCACCTGCAGGATCAGGCTAAGCGGCACATTGTCGGCACTCGGCGGGGCGCTTGTGCGTCGAATCTCGATGCCGCCGTTGTGGCTGTGGCCGGTGGCCTCGACATGCAACCCGTCTGCGTCCTCCAGCATTAGTGCAGCATAGGTGGCGCCGGCATGCGTGACCGCATTGGCCAGCAGGGTCTGGACCAAGGCGTCGGGCTCGATCTCGCGCGACAGTGCCTGGCAGGCCCGTGTGATGGACAGCATGTCCAGCTGCTGGCTGGCGGGGAGGGCGCCGTCTCCTGCTGGGGCGGCGGGGTTCTCGCGCAGGAACGGGTGCTGCGCCTCCAGCTGTTCGGCCAGGGCAATGGCTCCCCAGCGCCGCCAGGCCTGCCAAGCCTTGCGCACGTGGATGCGCTGGCTGCTCTGCAGGCCGAGCTCTTCGTGGCAGCGGCTGGCCAGCGTGTGGGCCAGGCCCTGCAGGTGAATGGCGCCGCAACCGCGGGCCTTGTCGATCGCATCCTCGTAGCGCTTTAACGCCGCCAAGCTCTGTCCTTGCAGTCGCAATACTTCGGCCTCGGCCAGCGCCAGGCGGTCGGCGAAATAGCGGGGATTCAGTTCGGCCCACAGGCGCAGGCGCTGCATGGGTTGTTCGATGTCCTGGGCTAGGCCCGTAGTCGTTTGCAGAGCGGCCCGGTTGAGCACGCTGAACATCGCCAGATCGATCAGATGAATATGCGCCGGTGCCGACCAGGCCAGCGCCCAGGCGGCGTCGAGGTGCACGGCGGCCTGTTCACAGGCGCCAGCGAGGAAGGACAGCAGGCCTTCGAACAGCTCCCACCAGAAATGCAGCGGGCCCATGCTGCTGTGACGGACCCGTTGCGCCAGCTCCCTGCTGTCCGGGATGGGGATCGTGCTCGCGGCTGCTCCAGCCAGATGGCGGATATAGCGGGCCTGGGCATAGAGAATGCTTTGGGCATCGACGAATTCGAGGTTCCTGGCCTGCGCCAGGCCGGCATCGATCTGCCGCAGCATGCGCTCGATGGGGGCGCCCAGAACCAGCAGGTCGGAGACGATATGGTTGTTGGCATAGCAGGCTAAGCTCGGTGAGCCCTGTGCGATGCTCTCGCGGTAGGCCGATTCGGCGCACTCCAGCGAGAAGGGCAGCGGCCGGGTCCACACGCTGACCTGGTCCAGGGCCACCAGTACCGACACTTTGCTGCTGAGGTAGCGGGGCTGTTCGACCAGTTTGTGAGCCGTGGCGGCGTAGTCGAAACCGCGCGAATAGGCATCGAAGCGATGGGCGGTGGCCACACCCAGCCAGGCGATGGCATGCACGGCGGCGGCGCTCATGCCGTGCTGCAGGGTCAGGGTGGCGATCTGGCAGGTGGTCACCAGCATCAGGTTGGGTTGGATGAGCGAACCGGGAATCACCAGTGCGGCGAGCAGTTCGATGACGGCCTGCACCCCGGTTTCCTGTATGTCCGCCAGGGTGGCAAATACCGCCGGCGGACGCCCAGCGAGAGCTTCCTGCAGCGCCTGCCAGGCCTGTTCGGCTTGTGCGTCCGTGGGGGCGGCCGGCAGTACGAAGTCGAGCAGCGCGAGGCCGTCGATCGCCGTGCGAACAGCGGCGGCATAGTCGCCGCGCAGGCAACAGATTTCGCACCTGAGCCGATAGAGTTCGGCCCGTGCCAGTGGCTCTACGGTGTCCGCGAGCAAGGTGGAGACCTGGCCGTCGGCGGTGGCGTAGTCGGCATTCAGGATCAGGGCATGTGCGTGCAGCAGGGCGACGGTACGCGCGAGCCCGTCATCGCCGCGTGGCATGCCCGTGAGCAGCTTACCGGCCTGAGCCAGGTAGTCGAGGGCGGTGGAGGCAGCGGCAGAAGCCATGGCCAGGCGCGTGGCGCGTAGCAGCAGCTCGACGAAGGCGCGGCGCTGCGATGAGGCGAGTCGTGCCGCGTCGACCCGCACCACTTGAGCCGCGACACGGAATACCGCCTCGGGCTCGGCATCCTCGTCCAGCCTGGCCAGCAGTAAGGTGGCGAATGCGGTGCGCATGGCTGCCTGGTGCGGAGCCGCGATCTGCGCCCGGGTCGACTCCCATACCGTGTCATGGCTGAATGACAGGCCTTCGCGGTACTCGCTGACCAGGCCGGCCTTGAAGGCCGGACGCAGCAGATTGAGCAGTTGCGGCACGCTGATGTCGCGCATTGCCGCCAGGCTGTCCAGCGGCGTGTGGTTGCCCAGGATCGCCAGCGCATGCAGGGCGTCACGGGTCTGCTGCGGCAGTCGCTCCAGGCGCGACTGCATCAGTGCGGCGATGTCTTCGAGCAGTGGCGGAAATTCGCCGGCCTGGATGGCGTGCGCCGAGTCGCGCAGCAGGGCGACGAACTGGGCGACATACAGCGGGTTGCCGTGCCCCTGCTGATTCAGGCGACTGGCCAGCAGGGCCTGTTCGTGCGGCGGCAGATCGAGCTCGGCATGCAGCATGTCGCCGATGTCGCCGACCGCCAGCGGTCGCAGGGCAATGTCCACGCTGCGGCTATCCAGCTGTCGGCAGTCGTCCAGCAGCGGCTTGAGGTTGGCGCTGGGCAGCTCCTCGTCGTCGCGGTAGGCCGCGATGAGCAGCAGGTGGTCGAAGCTGGACGGCACCAGCTCGCTGATAAAGGCCTGGCTCTCCTCATCGATCCACTGCACATCGTCGAGGAACAGGATCAGCGGGTGTTCGGCGCTGGCGATCACTTCCAGCAGGCGCTGGAGCATGCCATGCAGGTTTCGGCGTGCCTCGCTCACCGGCGGCGGGTTGCTGTCGGCAGGCAGCGGGCCGGTCAGGTATTCCAGCTCTGGAATGATCCGCACGAGCATGTTGCCGTTCTCGCCGACTGCCCGGCGCAGTTGTTGCCCCCAGCGCTTGACGTCCTCGGGGGCTTCGCCGGTCAGGCGCACGAACAGCGACGCCAGCGTGCCTGCCAGCGCAGCATAGGGCAACTGGTGGCGCGACAGCTCGCATTTGCCATTGGCGAACAGCAGTGTGTCGTTGTGCTGGCTGCGGCGTAGCTGGTGGATCAGCGAGGTCTTGCCGATACCGGCTTCGCCACCGATCAATACGGCGCCGCCCATACCCCGCTCGAGGCGGGCCAGGGCGTCATGCAGAATGCCCAACTCCAATGCTCTGCCCACCAGTGCCGCGCGACCCTTGCGCGATGCCTGTGACCAGGCCCCGCGGATACTGCCGAGCTCGCGCCATTCATTGAGACAGCAGCGCAGTTCCACCTCGAGCAGGTGTGCCGACTCCGGACGCTGCTCCGGCTGCTTGGCCAGCAGCCAAGCGAGCAGCTCGTCGAGTGCGGGTGGCAGGCCGGAGCGCCATTGCGCCGCCGCCGGGGCGGCAACGGCCACATGCTGGTGCAGCCATTGCACGGGGTCATCGGCGCTGAAGGGGAGGTGTCCGGTCAGCAACTGGTAGAAGGTGACGCCCAGGGCATACAGGTCGCTGCGTGGCGAGGCACTGTGGTTCTGCCGGCCGGCCAATTCGGGTGCCAGGTATGCCAGGCTGCTATCGGCCAGCGGCAGGGCGTTGTCGGTCGAGTCGCCGGCGAGCGTGGCGAAGGCGAAGCCGGTCAGGCGGATATCGCCGCCTTTGCCCAGCATCAGATTGTCCGGGCGGATGTCGCGGTGGACGATGCCATGCTCATGGGCCAGAGACAGCGCCCTGATCGCGGCGATGGCCAGATGCAGGAAGCGCTCTACCGAAAGCGGCACTGCCGCCAGGCTGGACAGCGGCCTAGCGCCATCCTCGTTGAGTATCAGCAGTGGCCCGCTGGCGGTGCTCAGGCGCGCCAGGGGCATTACCGCCCAGGCCTCGTCGAGACTGGGGCCTATGGCATATTCGCGGTCGAGCCTGGCTAGTTCCCAGAGGGACGCCTGCAGGCTGGCCCGTACGATCAGCCATTTGCGTTCGCTACAGGGATCGCGCACCCGCCAGCGGCTCAGTTCGCCGGAGCGGCCGAGGCCATACCACTCGATGCGGTCGAGCCAGGGCTCATCGAAGCAGGGTAGGCCGTCGCTACCATCAAGATACGTGTTCGGTGTCGGATGAGGGGGCGGACTCATCGGCGCTCCAGTAAGGTTGTGGCCAGCGCCTGCAACAGTGCTTCGGCTGTGAAGGGCTTGACCAGGAACTGCGCGGCACCATCGCGCAGGGACTGTGCGATTAGCTGCTCGCTGGCATGGGCCGACATGCAGATCACCGGTAGCGTATTGCCCTGGGCTTTCAGGCTGCGTTGCACGTCACTACCCGGCATGCCGTCCAGGCACAGATCCAGCAGCACGCAGCTGGCCTGGGCCTTCCAGGGCGAGGCCAGAAAACTCGTCCCCGAGTCGAAGCAGACGGATTGATAACCTGCGGACTTCAGCAGATTGGCGATGCCTTTCCGGATGGAGGGCTCGTCGTCGATGATGCACACGACCGGCATGCGGGGCCCTCGGCAAAGTGGGCGAAAGGGTAGCTTGAGCGTTCAAGCCGGCTGAGCTTGCTGGTGGATGTCCGGGAGCATGCCCAGAGTTCGTCCCACCAACAGCAGGTCTACCAGCGTACGGGTGCCGAGTTTTGTCATTACGTGCTTTTTGTGCACCTTGACCGTCACTTCCTGCAGGCCCAGCTCGCTGGCGATCTCCTTGCTCAGTTTGCCGCGCAACAGGCGTTCGAAGATCTGCTGCTCACGCTCCGTCAATTCGGCATAACGCGCGTGCAGGCAGGTGCGCAGGGCGCATTCGGCGTGGCGCGCCTGGGCCAGTTCCATGGCCCCGCGAATGGCTACAAACAGTTGCTGCTCGTTGACCGGCTTGGTCAGGAAGCCTTCGGCGCCGGCCTTCATTGCACGCACCGACATATCGATGGTGCCGAAACCGGTCAGGAACAGGATTGGGAAGGGCGCCTGGCGGCGCGCGAGTTCGTCCTGCAGGTCGAAGCCGCTGCCCTCGTTCAGTCTGACGTCCAGCAGCAGGCAGCCCGGTTTGCCGAAGTCGCAACTGGCGAGGAAGGCGGTGGCGGACTCGTAGCTCAGTGCGGCGATACCGGCCGAGCGCAGCTGGCGCACCAGGGCGGCGCGCACCGCAGGTTCGTCATCCACTACATGCACAGTGGCCAGCAGCTTCCAGTGGTTGCAGTCAGGCTCGATACGCGCTTGTACGATGTCGAGCAATGCCTGGTCTGTGCTGTGCTGCAGGTTGAGGCGATAGCCGCGTCTGGGGATGGTTTCCAGCATGCTGCGGTCAAGCTCCAGCGCCTTGCGCAGCGCCGAGATATGTACCTGCAGGTTGTTCTCCTCGACGACCGTGTCCGGCCAGATCGCAGCGAACAGTTCGTCTTTGGTTACCAGGCGATTGGGTGAGGCCAGCAGCACCTGCAGAATGTCGAATGCACGACTTCCGAGGCGAACCGGAGTGCCTTGTCTGAAGGCCTCGCGTCGCTCCAGCGAGACCCATGCATCGCCCAGCCGAATCATGCCGTTACTCGTTATTTTCCAAAGGTTTACAGTGCCACTTCGGGGCCGCGTTTTTCTACCCTAGTGGATAAGAATTACTCTCTCAAGCGCGACATGCGGATAGCGTAAATACGCACAAATGTTCATGGCGGCGGATTGCTTGCGTGCTGAAATCACAGGTGTGACCGCATATTCGGATGAGGGTTAATGAACAGAAACGACCTCCGCCGTCTCGACATGAACCTGCTGGTGGTCTTCGAGGCCCTGATGATCGAGCGCAACCTGACCCGGGTGGGCGAGAAGCTGTTCATCACCCAGTCCACCGTGAGTGCGGCACTGGCGCGCCTGCGTGATCTGTTCGATGACCCGCTGCTGATCCGCAACGGCCGGCAGATGGAACCGACCCTGCGTGCCACGCATATCTTCGCCGAGCTGCGCCCGGCCATGGATGTGATCTCCGCCGCGGTCAGTCGCGCCAAGGCCTTCGAGCCGGCGAGCAGTACCAGCGTATTTCGCCTGGGGCTTTCCGATGATGCCGAGTTCGGCCTGTTTCCCGCGCTGCTCAATACCTTGCAACAGGAGGCGCCGAATACCGTGGTGGTAGTGCGGCGGGCCAATTACCTGCTGATGCCGGCCTTGCTCGCATCCGGCGAGGTATCGGTCGGCGTCAGCTACACCACCGATCTGCCGGCCAACGCCAAGCGCAAGAAACTGCGCGATATCGGCGTCAAGGTACTGCGCGGCGATCAGCGTCCCGGGTCGCTGAGCCTGGACGAATACTGTGCGCGCCCGCATGTGATGGTGTCGTTCTCCGGCGATCTGTCCGGCAATATCGACATCGACCTGGCCCGCATCGGCCGCTGTCGCAAGGTGGTACTGGCGGTTCCGCAGTTTGGCAGCCTGCGCGCGCTGCTGCGCAACACCGAGATGATCGCCACGGTGCCGGATTATGCCGCCTGCATCCTGGCGGACGATGGCTGCCTGCGTGCGGAAGAGGCGCCTTTCAGCATTGCCCCCGCCGAGCTGTCGATGGTCTGGGGTGGTGCCTACGACAGCGACCCCGCTGAGTCCTGGCTGCGCGAGCGCATCCAGCAGTGCATGGCGATTGTCTGCTGAGCCCGGCGCCGCGGCTCGCCGGCCATGCCGGCTGGCCCGCACAAATGAGCACATCCGTGCAATTTGCCCTGCGCTGATCCGGCGATAGTGCTGCTCTTGTCGTCTTTCTTGGCATGCCTGCCACGCCGTCGCGGCTGCAGGCCGAGAGTCGCCTGCGCGTCCGCCCCGATATGGTGCTGCGGATTCTTGCCGCCGGGTGCAGTGCGTGCCGGCATGGTCGTGCCAGGCCGTCGTGGAGCAGCTATGACTATGAGTGACTTTTTCCAGCTGATTGAGCGCTGAGCATGGGCAGTGTGCAGAAGAGTGCGGCTATGTCGCCCTGGCAACCTTTGCGGGTGCGGGTCTTCCGCTGGCTCTGGCTGGCCAGCATCGTCTCCAATATCGGCACCTGGATGCATGAGGTGGGCGCCGGCTGGCTGATGACCTCGCTGTCTGCCAGCCCGTTGGCCGTGGCCCTGGTGCAGGTCGCCGGGGCGCTGCCGATCTTCCTGCTGGCCCTGCCGGCCGGCGCCCTGGCCGATATCGTCGACAAGCGCCGCTACCTGTTGCTGGTGCAGCTGTGGATGGCCTGTACGGCGCTGCTGCTGGCACTCCTGAGCCTGGGCGGGTACATGTCGGTAACCTTGCTGCTGGTGCTGACCTTCGCCATGGGCATCGGCACGGCCCTGATGATGCCGGCTTGGTCGGCGCTGGCTCCGGAAATGGTCGAGCGTGCTGAGCTGCCGGCAGCAGTGGCGCTGTCGAGCCTGGGCATCAACGTGGCCCGGGCGATCGGCCCGGCGCTGGCCGGGATTCTGGTGAGCATCAGCGGGCCCTGGCTGACCTTTGCCCTCAACGCGGTCTCCTTCCTGGCGGTAATCATTGCCTTGCTGTTCTGGCGGCGCACGCCGCAGGAGTCGGTGCTACCGGCGGAGCGCCTGTTCGGTGCGCTGCGCGCCGGGGTGCGCTATACGCGCAGCGCGCGGCCGCTGCAGGCAGTGCTGGTGCGCACGGCAGCATTCTTTCTGGGCGCATCGGCCGGCATGGCCCTGCTGCCGGCACTGGTGCGCCAGGATTTGGGTGGCACCGCCCTGCATTACGGGGTACTACTCGGTTGCGTCGGCTTGGGGGCGATCCTCGGCGCCATGCTGTTGCCACGGCTGCGGGCGCGCTACAGCAGCGACACGCTGATGGTGGTCGCCAGCCTGGCCTATGCCGCCACTCTGCTGGGGCTGGCCTGGCTGCGCGCCTTCGCCTGGCTGGCGCCGCTGATGCTGCTCAGTGGTGCGGCCTGGCTGGCGGTGCTGTCCAGCCTGCAGTTGGCCGCGCAGACCGCCGTACCGGCCTGGGTGCGGGCGCGGGCCCTGTCGGTGTACATCCTGGTGTTCTTCGGCAGTTCGGCGGTGGGCGGCGTCCTCTGGGGCGCCGTGGCTAGTCACCTGTCGCTGAGCGCGGCGTTCAGCGGCGGCGCTTTATTGCTGGTGCTGGGCATTGCCATGCGCTGGCCCTTTCCCCTGCCGGCGACCCATGCCGATGACCTGATGCCTGCTCTGCACTGGCCGACGCCGCAGCTCGACGAGACGCTGGATCGCGAGCGCGGCCCGCTGCTGGTTACCGTCGAGTACCGGATTGCCGCTGAGCATGCCGCGGCATTCCGCGAGGCGATGCAGGTGGTCTGCCGGATGCGCAAGCGCAATGGCGCGTTTTCCTGGGGCCTGATGCAGGACAGCGAAGACCCCTGCACCTGGCTGGAGTTCTTCTTCGAGGAATCCTGGCTCGAACATCTGCGTCACCACGGCCGGGTCACCCGTGCCGAGCAGCGCATCGAGGCCAGCGTACGCCGCTACCAGGATCCGCAGGTGCCGATCCGTATTCGCCACCTGCTGTCGAGTATCTGATCCGTACTACCACCGAGAAAAGGAGTGTCTGCAATGCCTACCTACAACCGCCTGAACAAAGACGATGCCGTTGTCCTGCTGGTCGATCACCAGTCCGGTCTGATTTCCCTGGTCCAGGACTTCACCCCTAGCGACTTCAAGAACAACGTTCTGGCGCTGGCTGCCGTGGCCAAGTTCTTCAACCTGCCGACCATTCTCACCACCAGCTTCGAGCAGGGGCCGAACGGTCCGCTGGTGCCGGAGCTCAAGGAGATGTTTGCCGATGCGCCTTACATCGCCCGCCCGGGGCAGATCAATGCCTGGGATAACGAGGACTTCGTCGCCGCGATCAAGAAGACCGGGCGCAAGCAGCTGATCATCGCGGGGGTGGTGACCGACGTGTGCGTGGCCTTCCCGACGCTGTCGGCACTTGCCGAAGGCTTCGAGGTGTTTGTCGTCACCGATGCTTCCGGCACGTTCGACAAGACCGTGCAACAGGCCGCCTGGGCGCGGATGAATGCGGCGGGCGCGCAGCTGATGAACTGGTTCAGTGTGGCCTGTGAGCTGCATCGCGACTGGCGCAACGACATCGAGGGGTTGGGCAGCCTGCTGTCCAACCATATCCCCAACTACCGTAACCTGATGACCAGCTACTTCACTCTGATCGGCAAGTAATGCTGCCGGCGAACGTAGGTGGCTTTACCGCCACCTGCGCGCGCCTCATGCACGTTGCTCACCCGGCAGCCCCAGGCGCCAGAGGCTGGGGGGCAGGCCTACCAGGCGGGTGAAGACTCGCGAGAAGTGCGCCTGATCGGCGAAGCCGCAGTCCTGGGCGATGGCGGTGATCGTACGCTCGCTCTGCAGCAATCGTTGAGCGTGGATGATGCGTTGCTGGGTCAGCCACTGGTGTGGCGACATGCCGAAGCTGCCATGAAAGGCGCGCGAGAAGTGGCTGCGCGACAGGCTGCATTCGCGCGCCAGATGAGTCATGGTCAGGCTGAAGCCTAGGTTGGCCGCGATCAGGGCCTTGGCGCGCCGCTCCTGCCAGGGGGCGAGGCGTACCAGCGCCTGGCCGGTATCGGTTGGCTTCTCAGAACAAGTGCTGGTCGTCCAGCACTCGAGCAGCTCCTGCTCATCAGTGAATCCATAGTCTGCCTGGCGCTGCGTCGAGTCGTAGCTGCCCATTCGCTCTTCTCCCTGATGCTGAGACTGCGCTACGGGACTTCTTATCTGTTACCTGGCAGGTAATCCTCGGCTCGGCCCGTTTTCTGGGGCGTGGCGCAACAGGGTCAACCTGCCGAACAGTCGGCTTGGCGACTCCGCAGCATGGGCAGAATCATCGCGTCGTTGCGCCTGGTCGCATACATATCGATGGGGGTGTGGACGGCCAATCAGGGGCCGGCAACGGACATCTCAGCCGAACTGGTGGCGGTACTGTGCCGGGGTCAGGCCGAGGCGTTCGCTGAACAGCACACGCATGCAGCGCTCGCTGCGAAAGCCGCTGCGGTAGGCCACGGTTTTCAGGGGCAGGTTGGTGGTTTCCAGCAGCCCGCGAGCGCGATCGACCCGTGCGCTGTGGACGAAGTCCATGGGTGTCATGCCGACATCCTTGGCGAAGGTGCGCGCAAAGTGGCGCAGGCTCATGCCAGCCACGCTGGCCAGGCTCTCCACGCAGAGATCCTGTTCGAGGTTGTCGAGTACATGCTGCTGGGCGCGGGCGATCGGCGAGTCTTCCTTGGCCACTTCGGCCAGCAACGGGCTGAACTGGGATTGGCCGCCCTGGCGCTTCATGGCCACCAGCAGGACTTTGGCCACGGCCACTGCGACCTTCTTGCCATGGTCGGCGGCGAGTATGCCCAGGGCCATGTCGATTCCAGCGGTGATGCCGCCCGAGGTAAGCAGTTCGCCATCCTGGATGTAGATCTGATCGGTGCTGACCAGCGCCGCAGGAAAGCGCTGCGCCAGGCGTTCGGTGTAGTTCCAGTGGGTGGTTACCTGGCGTCCGTCGAGCAGGCCAAGTTCGCCGAGGATGAAGGCACCGGTGCAGATCGAGCCATAGCGGCAGGATGCCTGGATTGCCTGGCGCAGCCAGGGTTGCAGTTCTTCGTGCTTGTCGTTGTAGGCGCCTGGGCCGCCGGGGATCAGCAGCAGATCGAATGTGCTTGGCGCATCCTCCAGTACATGGTCGGCCAGCAGGCGCAGACCGTTGGATGCGCGCACGTTGTGTTCGGCCGAGCTGATGGTGCAGAGGCGGTAGTGATCTTCGGGTGCGAGGTAGCGGTTGGCGATGGAGAACACTTCAGCCGGCCCAGCCACGTCCAGCATCAGCACATCGGGAAACACAAGGATGGCTACGGTCTTCATGATTGACGGCTGACTCGCTGCGCTCTAGCTAGCGAGCAAGAATAGCAACTCTTATTCAGGCTGTGGGCCACCAGTTAGAGCCTGCGCGCCAGGTTTTACCGGGCACGCAGGCTCGCTTCACATCAGAAGGCGAAACAGGAGCAGCCGAAGGCCCCCCAGAAGCCCTGAAAGTCACTGACGGGCACGTTGGCATGGCGTACCCGGTCATGGCTGTGGGCATGTACCGCACAGGCGCCCACGCACTGGTGCACCTGTGCCACCAGTGGCGAAGTCGGCCGCCAGTGCCCGGGCACCTTGGCCACCGGCGACCAGTCCGGCAACACCGGTGCCGGCGGCGGCGCCAGCTTGTCGAACTCGCCGGCGCCATACACCACCTTGCCGTCGACCACGGTAAGCACCGACTCGATCCACTTGATCGCATCGATCTCGACGCTGAAGAAGTCCGCCGACAGGGCGATCAGGTCCGCCAGTTGGCCGACCTTGATCTGGCCCTTCTTGCCCTGTTCGCTGGAGAACCAGGCGCTGCCATGGGTGAACAGCTCCAGTGCGGTGGCGCGCGGCAGGCCTTGTGGATAAAGCTCCAGACCGCCGACGGTACGTCCGCTGACCATCCAGTAGAGTGAGGTCCAGGGGTTGTAACTGGATACCCGGGTGGCATCGGTGCCGGCACCGACCGGCACGCCTTCGGCCAGCATGCGCTGGATCGGCGGGGTCTTCTCGGCAGCTTGCTTGCCATAGCGGTCGACGAAGTACTCGCCCTGGAAGGCCATGCGATCCTGGATGGCGATGCCGCCGCCGAGGGCGCGCACGCGCTCGATGTTCTTCGGGCTGATGGTCTCGGCATGGTCGAAGAACCACGGCAGGCCGTTGAACGGAATGTCGCGGTTGACCTTCTCGAACACGTCGAGCATGCGTGAGATGGATTCGTCGTAGGTGGCGTGCAGGCGGAACGGCCAGCGCTGCTCGACCAGATGTCGTACCACTGGCTCCAGGTCGCTTTCCATGTTCGGCGCCAGGTCCGGGCGCGGCTCGAGGAAGTCCTCGAAATCGGCGGCGGAAAACACCAGCATCTCGCCGGCGCCGTTGTGGCGGAAGAAGTCGTTGCCCTGGCCGTACTGCACTGAGCCGGTCCAGCGCTTGAAGTCGTCCAGTTCTTCCTTGGGCTTCTGGGTGAACAGGTTGTAGGCGATGCGGATGGTCAACTGGTCGTCCTTGGCCAACTGCTCGATCACCTGGTAGTCGTCGGGATAGTTCTGGTAGCCACCACCGGCGTCGATGGCGCTGGTCACGCCCAGGCGGTTGAGCTCGCGCATGAACTGGCGGGTCGAATTGACCTGGTACTCCAGCGGCAGCTTCGGCCCCTTGCTCAGGGTCGAGTAGAGAATCATCGCGTTGGGTCGTGCCACCAGCATGCCGGTGGGCTCGCCATTGCTGTCGCGGACGATCTCGCCACCCGGCGGGTTGGGCGTGTTGCGGTCATAGCCGACCACGCGCAACGCGGCGCGGTTGAGCAGTGCGCGGTCGTACAGGTGGAGGACAAACACCGGGGTGTCCGGCGCCGCCTTGTTCAGCTCGTCGAGGGTCGGCAGGCGCTTTTCGGCGAACTGGAATTCGTTCCAGCCGCCGACCACCCGTACCCACTGGGGCGTGGGCGTGCGCTCGGCCTGTTCCTTGAGCATGCGTAGGGCATCGGCCAGCGACGGCACGCCCTCCCAGCGCAGTTCCAGGTTGTAGTTGAGACCACCGCGGATCAGGTGCAGGTGCGAGTCGTTGAGGCCCGGCACCACGGTACGCCGCTGCAGGTCGATGACCTGGGTGGCGCTGCCGCGCAGGGCCATGACCTCGGCATCGCTGCCGACGGCGAGGAAGCGACCATCGAGGATGGCCACTGCGCTGGCACTGGGTTGCTCGCGATCGACCGTGTGGATGCGGCCGTTGTGCAGAATCAGATCGGGATACATGGAAGCTCCTTTGGCATCGCCTGCGAAAATCGGCAGGGCCGGCCACAGCGCACCAGCGGCGCCGATAACGGATGAGGCGGCGAGGAAGCGCCGCCGGCTGTTGTTGGTTGGCATGGATAACCTCCGTATCAGGGGGCGTTGAGCCAGCGGGCCAGCCAGCGAGTCACGTGCGGCATGCACAGGTAGACCACCAGCAGGACGATGGTCAGGGTGATCAGCGCATTACTGGCCAGGTGGCCGCCCAGCCAGGGCAACCGGGCGAAGACCGGCTGCCACAGCCACGGCACCAGCAGGCTCAGCGGCAGAATCACCAGGAAGGTGACGCAGGCCTGCTTCCAGCGCGGTGGTTGGCCTGTATCACCCGCTGGGGTGAACCAGAACTCGCGCGTCTGGCTCACCTCCTGGGCATCGCCGCTGGCCAGCAACGGGCTGACTTCTTCAATCAGCTGTTGCCGATCCGTAGAACTCAGCCAGACCTGTAGCTGGCTGGTACTGGCGAAGCGCAGCACGCTGGTGAACAGCGGCAGGCCGCCGTCCTGGCTGCGGATCACGTCGATCCCCAGATGGCCCGGATAGCCCTGGGCGACCCGGACGATGCGCCGCAACCAGTGTTCGTAACGCTCGGCTTGATCGGGGCGAACATGGTGACGGATCAGCAGGGTGATCACTTCGTCGGGGGCTTGCAGTGCCATCGGGCGCTCCTCGTCTGGCTGTGCCGTGCTACTTCTGCAGGTGCTTGTTCAGCTCGAGGCCGGCCTGGCGCATTGCCGCATGGACCGCAGGCACGTGTGCCAGCGGGTTGAGCAGGCCGTAGTCGTGGATCATGCCGTTGTAGCGCACCGCCGTGACGGTGACTCCGGCAGCGCCGAGCTTACGGGCGTAGGCCTCGCCCTCATCGCGCAACACGTCCATCTCGGCGGTCTGCACCAGGGCCGGCGGCAGGCCCTTGAGCTGCTCCGGCGAGGCCAGCAGCGGCGAGGCATAGATCTCCGTGCGCTGCTTGGCGTCGGTGGTGTAGCTGTCCCAGAACCACTTCATCATGTTACGGGTGAGGAAATGCCCGTCGGCGAACTGGTTGTACGAGGCGTTCTCGAAGTGCGCGTCGGTGACCGGCCACAGCAGCAGCTGGAAGCGCAGCTTGGGCGTGCCTTTGTCCTTGGCCATCAGGGCCACCACGGCTGCCATGTTGCCGCCCACGCTGTTGCCGGCCACGGCCAGGCGCGAAGCGTCTACCTTGAGTTCCTTGCCGTGCTCGGCCACCCACTGGGTCGCGGCATAGGCCTGGTTGATCGCGGTCGGGTACTTGGCTTCTGGCGACGGTGTGTAGTCGACGTAGACAGCCACGGCGCCGGAGTTCACCACCAAGTCGCGGATCAGGCGGGCATGGGTCGGATAGTCGCCCAGCACCCAGCCGCCACCGTGGAAGAACATGAACACCGGCAGTTCACCCTTGACGCCCTCGGGGCGCACGATGGTGAGCTTGAGCGACTGGCCGTCGACCTTGATGGTCTTGTCTTCGACCGTGGTTCCGGAGAGGTCGACCTTGACCGAGGCCTGGGCGCCGACCAGTACAGCGCGGGCGTCTTGCGGGCTTAGGGCCTCCAGCGGCTTGCCGCCACCGGCTTCGAGGGCGCTGAGGAAGGCCTGGGTGTTGGCTTCGATACCGGGGCTGCCGGCGGCCAGGGCCTGGCCGGCGGCCAGGGTGAGCAGTGCACTTAGCAAGGCGAAACGAGACATGGCGGGTAGCTCCTTCAGTCGACCAGGGTCAGGGTCACGTCGATGTTGTTGCGCGTGGCGTTGGAGTAGGGGCAGACGATGTGGGCGCGCTCAATCAGCGTCTGCGCCGCATCCCGGGGCAGCCCCGGCAGGCTGATACGCAGCTCCACCTCGATGGCGAAGCCGGTAGGCACGGCACCGATGCCGACCACACCTTCGATGGAGGGCTCGCTCGCTATGGCGAGCTTGTCGCGGGCGGCGACGAACTTCATGGCGCCAAGGAAGCACGCCGAGTAGCCGGCGGCGAACAACTGTTCGGGGTTGCTGCCGTCACCGCCGGCGCCGCCCAGTTCCTTGGGCGTGGTGAGGGCGACGTCGAGCACGCCGTCGGAGGACACGGCGCGGCCGTCACGACCGCCGTAGGCCTCGGCATAGGCGCGGTAAAGCACTTTTTCGATGGACATCAGGGTTCTCCCGATAAGGCGCCGGCGCCGCCGTGGCGGCTGGCCGGCGCGGCGTGATCAATGGCCTTCGGAGGCGTTGAACATGCTCTTGGCGTAGATCAGGCCGAGGCCATAGGCGCCGCCATGTTCGATGGAGGTTTTCACGGTCTGCTCGTAGGTCTCGCCACGGGCCCAGTCGCGTTGCAGCTCCAGTAGGTACTGCAGCGAAGTCATGGGCCGCGCGCCGAGCTGGATCATGCGCTGCATGGCCATCTCATGGGCCTCGTCGGACACGTCGCCACAGGCGTCGGCGATCACGTAGACCTCGAAACCCTGGTCCAGGGCGGAGAGCGCCGGGCCGACGATGCACACCGAGGTCCACAGGCCGGCGAGGACGATCTTGTTCTTGCCGAACTTGTTGACCTCCACGGCGATGCGCGGGTCTTCCCAGGTGTTCATGGTGGTGCGGTCGATCACCTGGTGATCCGGGAATACCGACTTGATCTCGTCGAAGATCGGCCCGGAGAAACTCTTTTCGGCAACGGTGGTGAGGATGGTGGATACGCCGAACTCGCAGGCGGACTTGGATACCAGCGCGGCGTTGTTGCGCAGGGTGACGGCATCGATCGACTTGGTGGCGAAAGACATCTGCGACTGGTGGTCGATCATGATCAGGGTGTGATCGAGCGGGTTCAGCAGGGTCTTGCCGGGGGCTGCAGATGCAGTTGCCATGGTATTGCTCCTAACGGGGATGAATGGACTCCCAGCTTCGGCTTTGGCCAGGCTGCTGACTTGAAGGGGCGTGCTGTAGTTGAACGGATGTGCGCTTTTGTTGGTATGGGGCTTCTGACCTTTCTTCATAAGGCAGCAAACGGAGCTTGAACTTGCAGCTGGAATAGCCGCTAAACATTTGTCTCCTTGATCGTCTGTACGGACTCGCCAGGCTGAGCTGTTCGTACTGAAATGCAACGCTAAATCATCGAAATTTCATGGTAGACTTCGCCCTCCATGATAAAAAATTTGTATTGTTTATCCTTATTTATCAGTTAGTTAGGCATACCTCACGCACTCCTGAAAGGGCGGGGCGTCGGTGTGCTTGCTTTTAATTGGTTGCTTGTCAGCGCTCCGGCTTTCTGAAAACATCCGCTTTTTACTTCCAGTGACTCTGGTCCGTTCTGGTTTGCCCGCAAGGCTCCTGTCACTGTTAGGCAGGTATACCGCCGGATCGCTTCCTGGCTCATCCCAACCCACGTGACCTTTGGTAGGGGTCACCACTAGGAGAGGAGGCGCCATGCCCATCATTACTCTTCCCGACGGCAGTCAGCGTTCGTTCGATCACCCCGTTTCCGTGCTTGAGGTCGCCCAGTCCATTGGTGCAGGCCTGGCCAAGGCCACCCTGGCCGGCAAGGTCAATGGCAAGCAGGTGGATGCCTGTGATGTGATCGACAGCGATGCAACCCTGCAAATCATCACGCCCAAAGACGAAGAGGGGCTGGAGATCATCCGCCACTCCTGTGCGCACCTGGTCGGCCATGCGGTCAAGCAGTTGTACCCGGAGGCCAAGATGGTGATCGGGCCGGTCATTGAAGAAGGCTTCTATTACGACATTGCCATCGGTCGGCCTTTTACGCCGGAAGACATGGCGGTGATCGAGAAGCGCATGGCCGAGCTGATCGACAAAGACTACGACGTCATCAAGAAGATGACCCCGCGCGCCGAAGTCATCGAGCTGTTCCAGGCGCGTGGCGAGGAATACAAGCTGCGCCTGATCGAGGACATGCCGGACGAGCAGGCCATGGGCCTGTACTTCCACGAAGAATACGTCGACATGTGCCGCGGCCCGCACGTGCCGAACACGCGCTTCCTCAAGTCCTTCAAGCTGACCAAGATTTCCGGCGCCTACTGGCGCGGCGACTCGAAGAACGAGCAGCTGCAGCGCGTGTACGGCACCGCCTGGGCGGACAAGAAGCAGCTGGCGGCCTACATCCAGCGCATCGAGGAAGCCGAGAAGCGCGACCACCGCCGCATCGGCAAGCAGCTGGACCTGTTCCACCTGCAGGAAGAGGCGCCGGGCATGGTGTTCTGGCACCCGAATGGCTGGACCCTGTACCAGGTGCTGGAGCAGTACATGCGCCAGGTGCAGCGCGAGCACGGCTACGTCGAGGTGCGCACGCCGCAGGTGGTCGATCGCATCCTCTGGGAGCGTTCGGGGCATTGGTCCAACTACGCCGAGAACATGTTCACCACCAACTCGGAAAACCGCGACTATGCAGTTAAGCCGATGAACTGCCCATGCCACGTACAGATCTTCAACCAGGGCCTGAAGTCCTATCGCGACCTGCCGCTGCGTCTGGCCGAGTTCGGTGCCTGCCACCGCAACGAGCCGTCCGGCGCGCTGCACGGCATCATGCGTGTGCGTGGCTTCACTCAGGACGACGCGCACATCTTCTGCACCGAGGATCAGGTGAAGAAGGAGGCGGCCGACTTCATCAAGCTGACTCTGCAGGTCTATGCCGACTTCGGTTTCTCCGATATCGCGATGAAACTGTCGACTCGCCCGGCCAAGCGCGTAGGTTCCGACGAGCTGTGGGATCGCGCCGAAACGGCCCTGGCCGATGCGCTGAACGAGTCCGGCCTGGCATGGGAATACCAGCCGGGCGAGGGTGCCTTCTACGGTCCAAAGATCGAGTTCACCCTCAAGGATTGCCTCGGTCGTAACTGGCAGTGCGGTACCCTGCAGTACGATCCGAACCTTCCGGAGCGCCTGGATGCCAGCTATATCGCCGAAGATAACAACCGTAAGCGCCCGGTGATGCTGCATCGCGCGATCCTCGGTTCCTTCGAGCGCTTCGTCGGCATGCTGATCGAGCATTATGCCGGCGCCTTCCCGGCCTGGCTGGCGCCGACCCAGGCAGTGGTGATGAATATCACCGACAAGCAGGCCGATTTTGCCCTCGAAGTCGAAAAAACGCTCAATCAAAGCGGATTTCGTGCCAAGTCCGACTTGAGAAACGAGAAGATCGGCTTTAAAATCCGCGAGCATACTTTGCTCAAGGTTCCCTATCTCCTGGTTATTGGAGACCGGGAGGTTGAGACACGATCCGTTGCTGTGCGCACCCGCGAAGGCGTCGATCTGGGCTCTATGCCCCTCGAGCAGTTCGCCGATCAGCTCAAGCAAGCGGTTTCCCGGCGTGGTCGCCAAGATTCGGAGTAATCATTATTAAGCGTGAAATGAGACAAGATAAACGAGCTGCACCTAAAGCACCGATCAACGAGAATATCTCGGCCCGCGAGGTTCGGTTAATTGGTGCTGATGGCGAGCAGATTGGCATCGTCTCGATTGATGAAGCGTTGCGAGTGGCTGATGAGGCCAAGCTCGATCTGGTTGAAATTTCTGCCGACGCGGTTCCGCCGGTTTGCCGAGTGATGGACTACGGCAAGTCGATCTTCGAGAAGAAGAAGCAGGTTGCCGCGGCGAAGAAAAACCAGAAGCAGATTCAGGTTAAAGAAATCAAGTTTCGTCCAGGGACGGAAGAAGGGGATTACCAGGTAAAACTACGCAACCTGGTACGTTTCCTTAGTGATGGGGATAAGGCCAAGGTATCGCTTCGATTCCGCGGCCGAGAGATGGCCCACCAGGAGCTGGGCATGGAGCTGTTGAAGCGGGTTGAAAATGACCTGCTTGAATACGGCGCCGTTGAGCAGCATCCAAAGATGGAAGGACGCCAACTGATCATGGTCATCGCCCCCAAAAAGAAGAAGTAACCACCAGGGCACGGCAGGCCTTGCGGTTATGTTTATCAACTGAATGCGGAGTATCCGAACATGCCAAAGATGAAAACTAAGAGTGGTGCAGCCAAGCGTTTTCTCAAAACCGCTACTGGCTTCAAGCACAAGCACGCTTTCAAGAGTCACATCCTGACCAAGATGTCCACTAAGCGTAAGCGTCACCTGCGCGGTAGCACCATGGTGCATCCGTCCGACGTTGCAAAAGTGGCGCGCATGCTGCGCGTTCGTTAATCGGTCAAGATAGAGGAAATTACTCATGGCTCGTGTTAAGCGTGGCGTTATCGCTCGTGCTCGTCACAAAAAAATTCTGAAACTCGCTAAAGGCTACTACGGCGCTCGTTCGCGCGTGTTCCGTGTTGCCAAGCAGGCTGTGATCAAGGCAGGCCAATACGCCTACCGCGACCGCCGTCAGCGGAAGCGTCAGTTCCGCGCTCTGTGGATCGCTCGTATCAACGCCGGTGCTCGTGTTAACGGTCTGTCCTACAGCCGTTTCATCGCTGGCCTGAAAAAAGCGTCCATCGAGATCGACCGCAAGGTTCTGGCCGATCTGGCAGTGAACGAAAAAGCGGCGTTTGCTGCGATTGTCGAGAAAGCTAAGGCCGTTCTGGCTTAAGTCCCCGACAATCACCGGGCTCGCCCGGTGCCAACGTCACCAATAGGGGAAGAGCCTTAAAGCTCTTCCCCTATTTTGTATCTGGAGTCCGTACATGGAAAACCTGGATGCATTGGTCTCGCAAGCGCTTGAGGCCGTGCAACACACTGAAGACGTCAACGCCCTGGAGCAGCTCCGGGTTCACTATCTTGGCAAGAAAGGCGAGCTGACCGCCCTGATGCAGACCCTCGGCAAGCTTTCCGCCGAAGAGCGTCCACAGGCCGGTGCGCTGATCAATGCTGCCAAGAGCCAGGTTCAGGACGCCCTCAACGCCCGCAAATCCGTGCTTGAGCAGGCTGCGCTGAGCGCCAAGCTCGCCGCCGAAAAAATCGACGTGACCCTGCCGGGCCGCGGTCAGGCCTCTGGTGGCCTGCACCCGGTGACTCGCACGCTGGAGCGTGTCGAACAGTTCTTCACCCATATCGGCTACAACGTGGCCGAGGGACCGGAAGTCGAAGACGACTACCACAACTTCGAGGCGCTCAACATCCCCGGCCACCACCCGGCGCGGGCGATGCACGATACCTTCTATTTCAATGCCAACATGCTGCTGCGCACTCACACCTCGCCGGTACAGGTGCGCACCATGGAATCGCAGCAGCCGCCGATCCGCATCGTCTGCCCCGGCCGCGTCTATCGCTGCGACTCCGATATCACCCACTCGCCGATGTTCCATCAGGTCGAAGGCCTGCTGATCGACGAGGGCATCAGCTTCGCCGACCTCAAGGGCACCATCGAGGAGTTCCTCCGGGTGTTCTTCGAGAAGCCGCTGGGCGTGCGCTTCCGTCCGTCCTTCTTCCCCTTCACCGAGCCATCGGCGGAAGTCGACATGCAGTGCGTGATGTGCAGTGGCAACGGTTGCCGCGTGTGCAAGCAAACCGGTTGGCTGGAAGTCATGGGTTGCGGCATGGTGCACCCGAACGTGCTGCGTATGTCCGGCATCGATCCGGAAAAATACCAGGGCTTCGCCTTCGGCATGGGCGTCGAGCGCCTGGCCATGCTGCGTTACGGCGTCAATGACTTGCGCCTGTTCTTCGATAACGACCTGCGGTTCCTGGCGCAATTCCGCTAGGCCACATGACCCGTATCGAATGCGTTCAGGAGAACAGACAGTATGAAATTCAGTGAACAGTGGCTGCGCAGCTGGGTCAATCCGCCGGTCTCGCGTGACGAGCTGGTGGCCCGCCTATCCATGGTCGGCCTCGAAGTAGACAGCGTTACCCCGGCTGCCGGCGAGTTCAGCGGCATCGTGATCGGCGAAATCCTCAGCACCGAACAGCATCCGGATGCCGACAAGCTGCGCGTGTGCCAGGTCAGCAATGGCAGCGAGAGCTTCCAGGTGGTCTGCGGTGCGCCGAATGCGCGCCCGGGCATCAAGATTCCGTTCGCCATGATCGGCGCCGAGCTGCCGGGTGACTTCAAGATCAAGAAGGCCAAGCTGCGCGGCGTCGAGTCCAACGGTATGCTCTGCTCGGCTTCCGAGCTGCAGATCAGCGATGACAACAGTGGTCTGATGGAGCTGGCGGCCGATTCGCCGGTGGGCGGCAATATCCGTGACTATCTGGGTCTGGATGATGCCAGCATCGAGCTGGGCCTGACGCCCAACCGGGGTGACTGCCTATCCCTGGCCGGTCTGGCCCGCGAAGTCGGGGCCATCTACGCCGCTCAGGTGTCGCCGGTGGAGATTTCCCCGGTTGCTCCGGCGCATGACGAAGTGCGTCCGGTCGAAGTGCTGGCGCCCAAGGCCTGCCCGCGTTACCTGGGCCGCGTCATTCGCAATGTCGACCTGTCCAGGCCGACCCCGCTGTGGATGGTCGAACGTCTGCGTCGTTCCGATATCCGCAGCATCGATGCGGCCGTCGACATCACCAACTACGTGATGCTCGAACTCGGCCAGCCTATGCATGCCTTCGATCTCGCCGAGATCAACGGTGGCATTCGCGTGCGCATGGCGGAAGAGGGTGAGAAGCTGGTTCTGCTGGATGGTCAGGAAGTCAGCCTGCGTGCCGATACTCTGGTGATCGCCGACCACCAGCGCGCCCTGGCCATCGCCGGCGTGATGGGGGGCGAGCACAGTGGCGTGAGCGACAAGACTCGCGATCTGTTCCTCGAAAGCGCGTTCTTCGACACCATCGCCCTGGCCGGCAAGGCCCGCTCCTATGGGCTGCACACCGACTCCTCGCACCGCTTCGAGCGTGGCGTGGATTCGCAGCTGGCGCGCCAGGCCATTGAGCGCGCTACGACCCTGCTGCTGGAGATCGTCGGCGGCGAAGCCGGTCCTGTCATCGAAGCCGTGAGCCAGGTCGATCTGCCACAAATCGCGCCGATCACCCTGCGTGCCGAGCGCATCGACCAGATGCTGGGCATGCAGATGGATGCCGCGGAAGTCGAGCGTCTGCTCACTGCTCTGGGCCTTGCCGTGTCCGTGCAGGACGCTGGCGTCTGGCAGGTTGGCGTGCCCAGCCATCGCTTCGATATCAGCCTGGAAGTCGATCTGATCGAAGAGCTGGGTCGCCTGTACGGTTACAACCGTCTGCCGGTGCGCTACCCGCAGGCGCGCCTGGCGCCGCAGGCCAAGAGCGAAGCGCGCGCCGAGCTGGCGACCCTGCGCCGTCTGCTGGTGGCGCGTGGTTATCAGGAAGCGATCACCTACAGCTTCATCGATCCCAAGCTGTTCGCCCTGTTCAATCCGGGCGTCGAGCCGCTGCAACTGGCCAATCCGATTTCCGCCGATATGGCGGCCATGCGTTCCTCGCTGTGGCCGGGGCTGGTCAAGGCGCTGCAGCACAACCTCAATCGTCAGCAGTCGCGCGTACGCCTGTTCGAGAGCGGCCTGCGCTTCGTCGGTCAGCTCGAAGGGTTGAAGCAGGAAGCCATGCTGGCCGGTGTGCTCACTGGCAGCCGCTTGCCGGAAGGTTGGGCGCATGGTCGTGATGACGTCGACTTCTATGACCTGAAGGCTGATGTCGAGGCGCTGCTGGGTTCTGCAGGTTCTGCACAAGAGTTCAGTTTCGCTCCCGGCGAACATGCAGCGCTGCATCCGGGGCAGACTGCGCGCATCGAGCGCGACGGACGTCTGATCGGCTTCATCGGTGCGCTGCATCCGGAGCTGGCCAAGACCCTCGGCATCGATCAGCCGGTCTACCTGTTCGAATTGGTATTGGCCGAAGTGGCCCAGGGACGCATGCCGAAGTTCAGCGAACTGTCGCGCTTCCCCGAGGTGCGTCGTGACCTGGCTTTGCTGGCCGATCGTGAACTGCCGGCCGAGTCGGTACTGGCTTGCATTCGTGAGGCGGCAGGCGAGTACCTGACGGATCTCAGGCTGTTTGACGTGTATCACGGTAAAGGTATTGATCCGCATAGAAAAAGCCTGGCCGTCGGCTTGACCTGGCAGCATCCATCGCGCACTCTTAATGACGATGAGGTGAATACCACAACGCAAAATATCCTCACCTCGCTGGAAGAAAGGTTCAACGCCACGTTAAGGAAGTAGCGTATGGGGGCTCTGACGAAAGCTGAGATGGCGGAACGTCTGTATGAAGAGCTTGGCCTGAATAAACGGGAAGCCAAGGAACTGGTCGAACTGTTTTTTGAAGAGATCCGCCACGCGCTGGAGGATAACGAGCAGGTCAAGCTGTCCGGTTTCGGCAACTTTGACCTGCGCGACAAGCGCCAGCGTCCGGGTCGCAATCCGAAAACAGGCGAAGAAATCCCAATCACGGCTCGCCGTGTTGTCACCTTTCGTCCGGGCCAGAAACTGAAGGCCAGAGTTGAGGCATATGCTGGAACCAAGTCATAACGACGAGCTGCCGCCCATCCCTGGCAAACGCTACTTCACCATCGGTGAGGTAAGTGATCTGTGCGCGGTAAAACCGCATGTACTGCGTTATTGGGAGCAGGAATTTCCCCAACTCAATCCGGTAAAGCGCCGTGGAAATCGTCGTTATTATCAGCGCCAGGATGTGCTGATGATTCGGCAGATCCGCGCCTTGTTGTATGACCAGGGTTTCACTATCGGCGGTGCGCGTCAGCGCTTGTCGGGCGATGAAGCCAAGGATGATACGACGCAGTACAAGCAGATGATTCGGCAGATGATCGTCGAGCTGGAAGATGTCTTGCAGGTCTTGCGTAAATAACCTGCTAAAGAAAAAGCTTCCGGAATTCAAAAGCTTAATGTAAGATCTGTCCGCTTTCGAAATTCGGGAGCTGCTGTAAAATTCGGGGCGTAGCGCAGCCCGGTAGCGCACTTGCATGGGGTGCAAGGGGTCGAGTGTTCGAATCACTCCGTCCCGACCAAAAAACCCTAGAAAATCCAGTCACTTAACGGTGACTGGATTTTTTTATGGGCGAGTGTTTTTAATCTTCTCCTGGAAAAGGGCTTTCTGGTTGCCAATTGGTTGCCAATTGAGATTGGCTTAAGGGTTGGGGCTGTCCAGGCTCAATCGCATAGCCCCAGCGGTAAGCCGGTTTTTCCGGAACCGGGATGGTTAGCGAAAGCCAAATCGGCACTTGTTAGCAGGATGGTTGCCCGGTAGAAGCGCCCTAAGAGGGGCTGGTTGCGTCACGCCTTAAGCAAAATGTGCGCTCACAACCCAAGATAGACTGGCGTTTCTTCTACGTGGTTACTGAGGGTTCGTTGCATGGACGTCAGTTATGACTTTGGGCTACCTTTGTGACGGAGTATTCGGGCTGGGGCTCGGTGGATAAGTACGTACGGATACAGCCATGATCAATGAGCTTCAAGTCAGCAAATCCTGTTATTTCTACAAACAACAAAACCCCATCACCGCCACTGCGATTAATGCCTTGTTTCGGGCAGTTCGCGCCGGACAGATTGCGCCTTCAAACAATCATTTCTGCTACATCCGTGAGCCGTATGGCGCTGCTTGCTGGTCTGCAATCTGCTTCCAGTTTGACCGGCGTCCTGCGTTCCTTGCAGACACAACATCGTTGACTGAAAGGGTGGCCGGCTATCTGTTGATCGTCGAATATGATGGCCATGTTGCTGTGTTCAAGTCTCAGTTGGACGTGCCGTCGGAGTTTGCTAAGAGACACCTGGTGCGAATCAGTGCCCAAGAGATAGGCAACGGACTAACAACCGAAAGCGCTGTATTTGATCGCGTCCGCTTGCGTCACATGAATACGTCTCGACTAGCGCTACGAACCAAAACTCTCGAAGCCGCGGATCTACGTAACGCAGTGGGGCCGGGATCGTCTGGTCGTTTCGCCCCGCTGGGGTATAGCTTTCGGCTTGACGATGAGCACTACACGACAACGCCCCGTACTGGGCGTATCTCACAGCGTTCAGACCGTTCTGGGTACGAGCAACTAGTGGACTTTGGATGTGAGATTATCGACCAAATCAGGCTCAAAGGCGGGGCGGCAGCGAACGGGTTTTTGAGCACATTTGCCCGTCCTATGGAGCTACAGGATCTCAAGGCGTTGCCTAGTCAGTTTGTTGTGGATACGGCGCTTCTTCAAGATGCGGTTTTTGAGCTGAAGGAAATTAGACTCGTCAAGCCTGACGGCGCGAACTATCTCGAGCTCACCAAGCTGGAAGCTGAAGCTATTTTTCGAGAGATTGAGACTGCGCTGCTGGTGGAAAAGAACAAGACCAAGCTTCTCCTCAAGCACCCAGTGACCAATGCGGTGATTGGTGAGATTGCCGTTAGTAAATCCAGGATTTCGCTCAAACAGCTGAATTTGCCCATTCTCGATGGTGTTGCAGTGGAAAGGGCGGATCTGCCTGTCGGCCAAGATCCAGACCGTATGCACTTCAGGCGTTTCATCGACCGTACCGATTCATTTATCGTGCTTTTTGACGAGCCTCAATACGCATACATCGACGGTAGCCTTTATCAAGACGACTCACTTATTAGTGGTGGAGCGTCGTTCCTCGGATATTTATTCGAAGAGAAGGCGCTTGCGGCTGTAACTGGGGAAAAGGGGGATTTCAGAGCGGGTCAGGTTGCCTTTGATGCTGACTCTACGTTTGGCGTACTTTTGGCTACTGCGGCTGCTCAGGATGATGTCGTAGTTTGCGATGATCTGGGCAATGAATGGGCCGACTTCATTGGGCTACGGGCGGATCCGGCTGCGCCACAGATTACTTTCTATCATGCCAAACACGGAGCACTCTCGCTCGGTGCTAGCCCGTTTCATATTTCGGTCAGCCAGGCTATCAAGAATCTTGGAAATCTAGGCTTGCCCAATGCGGCGATGAAATCGAAATATCGCAAATGGCGTAAGCCCTATGAAAACGAGGGTACTGTTACGGCGATCAGTCGCTTCTGCAAGGGCAATGCGGTCACCGGCCTGGTTGCGGCCAATTTATGCCGAGCTGCACCGCACACTAGAAAGAGGGTCGCCATAGTCACATCATCGTTAAGCAAAGGTGCAGTGAAGGACGCTTTCGAAGCGATCAAACTTGGCGGAAATGCCAATCCCCATTTCGTGCAACTGTACTGGCTACTCTCGTCCTTTTTTGCTTCGTGTGCTGAGGTGGGAGCATTTGGTTGCGTAATCTGCCAAGAATAGAGAAATAGGTATGTGGGGCATCTTGCGGCAAACGGTGCCGTGAATATCACATCTCCTCAATTGCCCAGCGCATGATGTCTTTTTCGAAGCTACCCAGCTGTGATGCCTCGATCCTTGGGGCAAGCTTCTGAAGCTTCTTGAGCATCTCATTCAGGTTCTCGGAAGGCAGTATTTCCCCTTTGAATTTCGTCGAGATCTGGACCGGTATGCCGTATTCATCCAGAGCTGTCAGCAACGGGTCATGAAAGAGATTCTCCAGTTGTTCGGAAAAGAACGTAAAGTCGCCATGCTCAAGATCACGCCGACCAAACACATCCTCTTGGATTCGGTTAATAGCCATGAAATCCCTGGGTAGCCGATAACATATGAGGTTTCTGATGAGCTTCAATCTTTGCCCAATCGATTCGCTCGGTGTTCGGTCAGCTCGATCATCATCTATGGCCTGCTGCAGGTAATCAGTGAAGTTCTTCTGGGCCCGCAGGGCATTGATGTGCCACGCCAGTTGGGCGCCTGAGTGAATGCCGTAGTCGAGTAGTTTGGTGGGCAGATGGTCGTAGACCAGATGACATAGGTACTCAAGCTGGCTTGGCTCGGGATTGCCCTTCCAGCCAAGCAAGTCGCGGCTGTAAGGTAGCTCTCTAATGATTCTGTCTGCGACTTCGACTTGGCGCTCAATGGGTAGGTGACGATTCTCGATTAACGTTGCGGCAGACAGCAGGGGTGTGGCGTAGGCGCGCTCAAGACGTTGACGTGAGAGATCGGTTAAATACTCCGGTTCAAGCTTGAGCAGCAGACCCATCGGTGACGCTTCATTCTGAGCGCCGATTGGATATTCGACGTTCAAGTCCTCCTCCAGGGGCGGGGCTTCAAGCATGTACACCTTGCCAATGAAGTAGCGATTCATGCGGCCGGCGCGACCAGAAATATTCTTGAACGTAAAGAAATCGAACGGGGTGTTATTAACCCTGCGGTCGTAGATGATTACGTTCTCGGCGGAGGTGTTAACGCCCTCGATCATCGTCGAGGTACAGATGATGTGCCTGATCGTCCCTTCGTTGAACAGCTTTACAAAGTACTGTTGCAGTGCACGAGGCACGCCGCCGTGGTGTATGCCTATTCCCAATGAAATGGCCTTGGCTACGTTCCACTCCGGATGGTAGTGCTCGGCGATCCATGCAGCGACGGGGTTAGTAGCCTCTACCGAGGGAAGTCCGGCTTCATCGATGAGGAACTGAGCTACCCGATTCGCACTGGCAGGTGATTGGCAGTATATAAGGGTCGGGCTGTTGATTTGAGCGCATAGTTCAAGGAGCTTCTCCTTGCGCGCATCACCTTTGGAGGAAAGGTTGAAATGATGTACGTCTACCGCCACCGTTGAGAAGGTGGATGGGATGAAATTGTACTCGTAGGCCTCCAGTCCCTGGATATTTTGAATGTGCGGGCCAAGCAGATAGAACTGTGCGCCTTGCTTCGCCAGTTTGTGGAAAGCGAGGCTCAGGTCCACGGCGCGATTTTTCTCATCGTTGTCATTTGCCAGATCCAGCTTGTAGAACTCATCGATGACAAAAAAGTCAACGTCCTCTAGATCGTCGCGCTGGAGTACCCGCTCCTGAGTAAGCAGGTAGACGTTGATGAGCTCTGGAGCCGCTTCTTGGCTCGGGTGTGTGATTACATTGCAGCGGTATCGAAATCGCTTGGCCAGCCTGCGTCGCGTTTCGTCGATCAGTGCGATGGTGGGTACGATTACTACGACTTTGTGGAAAATGCCTTGAGCGAGTACAGCATCAATGACAAGGCTTTTGCCGACGCTGGTCGATGCGCTCAATACAACATTGCGGCGCTGCATGAGTAGGTTGAATACATGGGCCTGGAGCCGATGGAATACCATCCCTTGCTCAACACCATCGACCCGGTGCATCTCAAAGGCCAGCCGATCGGCGTGCGATACCCCGTCCAAATGCGGCGAAATGTAAGGGAAAAGCCCAACGGTACGTACCATGCTGAGCAGCAGTGACTGCTCCACCTCGTCAAAAAGGGAGAATTTGTCGAGGGCGCGGATTACAAGATCACGCCCCTCCCATTCAGGATCGCTTTTATTGACGATTTGACTCATCGCCAAAAGTACATCAGTGGATGACCCGCTTTCCTGGGCCAGCAGCTGCAGGCGGTTTTTGATCTTCTCGTAATTCATATCAGCTAGCCGCCTTGCAGATCGAGTTGAATTCGGCGACCAGTTTCTGAATGCTCTCGATCGGTACCAGGAACACCGCGACCCTGACCTGCGCAACTTTTGGGGTCAACTGACCCTTGAGTGCTTCGTAGTGCTCGGTGATTTCCCGTTGCAGGTTGGTGAGGTAATCCGAGAGATAGCCTCCTTCCAGCGCTGTGCTGTCATAGGCAAGCAGGACGGGGAAGCAGAGCACGTTGAGCATGTCTTGCGCCGGCGCATTCCGATTCAGCGCCTGATTGAACGCTTCTGCTGTGGGGCGATGGTGCTGAGGCTCCCGTAGCGAAATGATGATTTCCCGCTCTTCGGTCAGTGCAGCCTTGGAGATAGTGGCATCGAGTACTGCACATATTTCCTTGATGGTCTCGTCCATCGTCCCAGTGAATATCATCCTGGAGAGCCCAAGCCATAGCTGATCGGGCTGACCGTTCTGGTGTACGACATGGGCGTTGCCGAACTCGGACAGCTTTCCATTGACTGTGTAGAAGACCTTGCACGCGATAGGTTCGCTGCCTTGTTTGCTCCGCAGAATGGTGTGAAGGATGAGCTCCGCAATCAGCCTGTCGCGAGGCATCGACGCCTGGTTGAAGGTGCCTATAGACTTGGCCAGTACTCCCTTGCAGTGGTGCACCTGGAAGTTGGCAATCTCGCTGGCCCGCAGACAGAACTCTGGAAGCCAGTCAACAAGGTGCTCGGCGAGCTCTCGGCATCGCCATTGCTCGAAATCGTATTTAACGTCAAAGCCTGAAAGCGACCTCAATACGCCCTCTTCGGTAGTAGCATGAAACTCAACCAGGAAGGGGGCTGGCTTTGTCCTGTAGGGTTTGGCAAACGTTGCTGAGGCCTTCTCTGCCGCATCCCATAAAAGCTGAAGTCGATCGAGTGCCGTCTGTCGATCGATAATCTTCTTGTGTGGCTCTGTTTTGACGTTTGCAGTCGCGGCATCATCTGCCCATTCCAAGAACTCGTCATAGATGTCCTTGTACTGTCGATGGCTGGGAGCCACGCCGTAGCGCTCGGCGAGCTCAGAGAGCCTGCGCAGGTTCATTGCCTCAAGCCAATCCACATCACCGCAAACCTGCCAGACGAAGTTGTCAGCCCAATAGGCAAAGCCTCTCTGCTGATCCGAGATGGTCTTTGAAAACGTCTTGGCGAGCTTCGCCCCGCGATCAGAGGCTGCATCAGGGAAAACACGCTTCTCCAGCTCGACCTGGAAGCATTGCAATGCTTTAGCAATGTCCCGCTTGGACACGATTCTGAAGCGGGCCACGCCCGGACGCGTGTCACATTTCAGAGACTTTTGGAAAAGAGAGCTGTCCGGTTTCCCGCTGTCCAAAGTGGTACTTTCTGTCAGGTTCCACTTGGTGTCGCTTTCAGTGGTTTTGACCTGGATGTATTCATTGACCAGTGCACCGCCTGCGTGAAATACCGCCACGATGTCGTCTGCTGTCTCGCACTCGACCTGGACGTACGCACTATCGTGCAACATTTTCAGAATGAACGTTACAGCAACGTGATCCTGATACTTGAAGCCTTGCCTCGCTGCAGGCCCGCCTTTGTTCGATGGGCTGGAACTACTTGCCATAACGTCCCTGTTTGTTGGTTTCGGTAGGATGGGGAGGCCACCACTGCCCGCTGGCTTGCCTGCTTACAAGTTGTGGGCGAAATACTATGACGTCAAGCCCATCTGCAGGTGCCTATTGGTATCACGCGAAAGGCTGGATTGCCCGAAAGTGGATGCCCGCAAGAGTCAGTTTTCGCCTGCAACGCTCAGCCATTTTGTTTTCTTGATCCGATTTATCTAATTCAGCACGCCCGCAATCACATCATCCACGCTGCTAGCCCGGCCAAAGCGCAGGCTGGCTTCATCGGTTGCGAGCAACTCGAAATGTGCGGTACCGCAGTCGATCTTCGCCTGCTCAATTGGGCGCAGGTCATCATTGAACAGGCTGCTCTTGGTTTCTACAACGAAGTAGAGGCGTTCTGCGCTATCTTGCTCAACCAGTATTGCCCAGTCGGGGTTATAGCTGCCGAGTGGGGTGGGAATGCGGAACCAGCCTGGCAGCTTTGCGTACACCTTCACTGCATCGTTGTGTTCGAGCGCTTGTGCGAAGTCACGTTCGATTGCTGAGTCGTAGACCACGTGCTCGTAGACGGATTTCTCGGTATTGAGCAGCATGTTTTTCAGGTAGCCAGTCAGCTCCTGTTTCTCGAATAGCTCCTGAGCGTAGAAGTTGTCGTCGCCCAGTTTCACGTACTTGATGCCTTCGACCAGCGCGAGGCGCTTGCAGCGGTTGATGATTTCGCCCGCCAGTTCAATGAACTGCTGGGGGTTACGCTTGAAGTCGTCCAGGCGCTTGCTTTCCGTGAGGATGCGTACCAGGGTGCGGCGAGTGAGCTGCGTGCGATCCTGCAGGTCGGTCAGAATATCCGGAAGTTCGATATCGCTCTCGTCCAGCGTAACGGTGTAGGCACCTTTCTTCTCGTTAGCCTCCACGCCCGACTTGCCGATGGCCAGATCCGCTTTGCGCCACTGCAGGCGAGGGCGGAACACTGCCGGGGCTTTCTGCAGGTTGCTGATGCAGTCGGCAATCAGCTGCTCGTTGTTGAAGTTAACGCGATAGGTTGTCTGGTGTTTGATCCGGTCCCAGAGCGCCTTGAACTCTTCGCTGTGCAATACGGCCTGGCGGGTCGGGATGGCACGCCGCTCATCAGCGTTCTTGATCTCCAGGCGACCGGAGACCTTCTTCAGTAGCTCGACGATTTGTGAGCGCTGAGCCTCGAACTCGGGCGGTAGTTGCAGCAAGCCATCCTTGAGCGCCTGTTTCAGTGAGTCTTGCACCTTGCCCTTGGCATCCACATATTGCTGGGCTTTCAGGAAGTCCCAGAGCACCTTCGATTGCTCGAAACCAAGTGGCTTGGTCTCGCCATCTGCGTCCTTGATAGCAACTGCTGCGAACTGGTGCTGCTCGACGATGCCGAAGCGGATGCCGGTGTCTTCCTCGATTTCCTTCTGCAGGTTCTCGGCGAAGGCTTCGTAGTTCTCTGTGGCAATGACCGTCAGAGTGTTCACCTCGAAGCCACGAACCCGATCGCCGTTTTGGTTGACGCACAGGCGCAGGCCGCGGCCAATGGTCTGCCGGCGCTCACGCTCGGATTGAATGTCACGCAGCGTGCAGATCTGGAATACGTTGGGGTTGTCCCAGCCTTCCTTGAGCGCCGAGTGGGAAAAGATGAACTTCAGCGGTGTGCTGAAGCTGAGCAGCTTTTCCTTGTCCTTCATGATCAGGTTGTAGGCGCGCTCAGCGTTTTCTCGGTTACCGGCGTTGTTCTCAGCGGTGTCGGACCATCCGCCTTTCTTGTCGATGGAGAAGTAGCCGTTGTGCACCTCTTCAGCGCTGTGGTTGAGGTCGACCTCGCTGAATAGGCTTTGATAGTCCGGGTGCTTGGCGAAACGTTTGTATTCTTCTTCGAAGATGGTCGCGTACACGCCTTTCACCGGATTGCCATCCGCATCGTACTGGCGATAGCGCTCGACTGTGTCGATGAAGAACAACGATAGCACCTTGATGCCCATGGGGCGGAAGCGCTTTTCCTTGTCGAGGTGCTCCTTGATCGTGCGGCGGATCATTTCGCGCTGAATGGCCAGGGGCTCTACACCGCCATGGACCTCGCCAATGCGCAGGTACTTTTCGCCACCTGGGTAGCGCAGCTCGACGAACTCCTCACCTTTGGCGGTATTGATCTCGCCAATGCGAATGTCCTGATAAACCGCGCGCTTGGTTGTCTGCTGCAGATCGTCACTGTCGTAGACCGTGACCTCTTGGGTGACTACGCCACCAGAGGTTGTGCCCATATCCAGTTCGACCTTAGCGGAAATGGTGCCGCGCTTGTTGCTCACCGCCACCAGACGCACGAACGGCTTGTTGTGAGCATCCTCGACCGTTGCCGAGGCCACCTCGATCTGCTTGACCAGGCGGCGCTCGTAGGCGTCCACGGCGTCCAGCCGATAGACCATGTGGTGCTTGTCCGCGTGGGTTGCAGAATAGCGCAATGTGCACAATGGGTTCATCGCGTCCAGCGCACTTTTGCCGGCCCCTTTTAGACCGCCATCGACGCTCTGCGGCTCGTCGACAATCAGGATCGGGCGGGTCGCCTTGATCAGGTCGATGGGCTTCTCACCGCCGGTTTTTTCGCTGTCCTTGTAGAGGTTGTTGACGTCCTTCTTGTTGATCGCACCTACGGTCACCACCATGATCTGGATAGTCGAGCTGGTGGCAAAATTGCGCACCTCGCCGAGCTTGTTCGAGTCGTATAGGAAGTAGTCGTAGGGCACGCCGGCATAAAGCCCTTTGAAGTGCTCCTCGGTAATCTGCAGCGACTTGTAGACGCCTTCCTTGATCGCCACCGAGGGCACCACGATCACGAACTTGGTAAAGTCGTAGCGTTTGTTCAGCTCGAAGATGGTCCGCAGGTAGACATACGTCTTGCCCGTGCCAGTTTCCATCTCGACGGTAAAGTCGCCGGAGGCGAGTAGGCCGGATGGCGGTAGCCCGCCACGCAGCTGGATATCACTGAGGTTCTTGTGCAGCTCATCGTCGAGCAGTGTCAGGCGGTTGCCAACGCCCAGGTCGGACTCAGCAATGCCCAGAGCAAACTGCTGCGGGGCGCTTCCAGGGAAAAGATCATTGTCTGCCGGGGCAGGGGCCTTCATGGTTACCGTGAATTCCGTACGGCACGCCTCCTGGCCACGGAACAGATCGCATACCGCTTCGATGGCCTGTAATTGGTAGTCGAGATCCGGCTCGAAGTGCAGTTTCATGTTCAATCCATTTTCAAGCTTGCCTTCAGGCAGAGGCGAGAAATTCTGTCAATTAACTCATCGACTCCCACCATGCAGCGCTGGCTGCATGGTGGGAGTCGATTTAGTCTTATGGTGTTGGTTTAGGCGCTCAGCGCTATCGGCTCAATCCAGCCTTTGCTTGCCAGTACCTCTACGGCGATACCAATCTGGCGCGGCGTAAACTGCTTCTTGCGAGCGTTCCAGTCATAGGTGCGTGCAATCACTTCATTAACGCTGGAGACAGGGTCACCCTGTTTGACGATCCAGTGCACGGTAGCCAGCAGCTCCAGACCGAAGGGGGTCTCGAAGCCTTCCACTAGCTCACCGACTCGGTCGAATCTAGCGCGTGTTTCGGCATTCGCGGCCAGGAAGGCATTGGCCTCCTCGACTGCGCCAGGCACCAGCGTTAAGGGCTTATCGGGGGCATCACCGCCATCGGCATAGCCCGCCACCAGGTGACCTTCAATCGTGCGCAATACATGCCGCAGGTTCTCGGCATAGGGACCGTAGGCGGCTTGCACATATTTGAGGCGCAGCGGCTCGCCTGCGACCTGCATGAAGTACATCAGTTTGTGCACTTCCAGCAGGCTAATTGTCGGGTCAAGCAGGCCGCGTACATAGCGGTTCATCAGCTCCACCAATGCAGCACGTCCAGCGGTCATGCTTGGCACTTCACGGCTGTGGTGCATAGTGTCAGCCGCAGGTGCGCCCTTGGGTTCGTAGACGCGCACGCGCACGTTCGGCAGGTCAGCCATGGCGGCTTCGATACGCGGGCGCACCTCGGTCCAATCGAGCCCGCCCAAACCGCTGCCCAACGGTGGAATGGCGATGGAGCGGATGCCGCGGCTGTGAATCTCGGCCACCAAAGCGCTGAGGCCTGTGTCTATGTCCTGCAGGCGGCTCTTGCCGCGCCAGTGACGTTTGGTGGGGAAGTTGATGATGTAGCGTGGCGACGTGAGCTGGTTGGTGTCGAACACGAACATCCGGCCCGGCTGCACCTCTTCGCGCTTGCATGCTGCCTCGTAAGCCTTGAAGTTCTCCGGCCACATGTTCTTGAACTGCAAGGCAATGCCACGGCCCATCACACCGACACAGTTCACGGTGTTGATGATGGCTTCAGAGTCATCCCGCAGGATGTCGCCGCTGGTAAATTCGATCATGACTGGCTCTTCACTCAGTAGTACCACTCAGGGCGTAGCTCGACTGTAGGTCTGTGCCCTTGTGCAGGCAGCACATTAGCTACCTGCGTATAGATTTGCCTGGATTGCACACCGATTCGCTCGATCAGGTGCCAGGGGAAGCTCTGCTCAAGCAGAAACTCGGCTTGCTTCTGCTCTTTACAGCTGCTCCAAATCCGAGCTGCCACGGCATCCCAGTTGATTTCATGCAGCCGTGCCACATCCGCTCGGTCTTCAAAGTAGTAGGAGCCAGCATTGGAGAGCGTGAAAGCCCAGCGTCTGGCCTGGGCATTGGCCCACTGCACTGTCGCGTGCAGATCCGCTTCCAAATGTACGATAGGCCCTTGCCCGCCCTTGTAGGCGAGATCCTGATGTTGCCGGCTGATCAGGAACAGCATTACCGAGCGCGGACAGAAGTAGAACGGCACGCATTCGCCGACATGCAGGCCCGGATGGCTATCCAGCCCTAGTTGCAAGCGGCGCTGCTTGATGTGGTTCATGCCAATGGTCGTACCTGGCAACGCCTGATTCAACAGTACTGCATCGGACAGCAAGCCAGCGCTGGCGATGATGGACGGCAAACGGTCCACATGGCAGATATGATAAATCTTGGGCTGCGCTGGCACGGCCATTTTACAGGCTCCGCACGTTCTTGATGCCGGCCTGGTTGAGGATGGCGGCCAGATTGGTTTTGGCAATGTCGTCGACAAAGGCGCTGTCGCGGAACACGCAGGTGCTATCGCTGGCGGGGGCTTGCGCCTTGTGCCAGGAAATAATGCCCTGAGCCAGGTCTTCCACTTGGCCGCGGGTAATTTGCTCTGCCAGGCAGGCCAACAGAACCCCCCCCCCGATGCTGTACACCGTTTTGCCGTCGATTTGCTGCTGCTCGTTGGGGACGCATAGATCTAGACCTAACTTAAGCAGTAGCTCGTAGAGAATGTCAGTCTCAGTCCGCCCAGGAACTAGATGATCCTGATGAGTGAAGAGGGTTTGATCAAGATTTTCTGGCTTAGGGTTCCAGGCTTGTATATTCGATGTGTTGAGCTTGAAAACTCGGAAGCCTGTGTCTCCAGAAAACATCGAGTTTTCTGCTTTGACTTTTTCGGCGGCTCGACGAATCCGTTCTTTGGTCAACTCTGCAATATTTTCGGCAACACCTAGTTTTCTACAGACAGCGGCAGCTTCCTTTTGGGTTTTCTCTGATGCGTCAAGGGGCTCTGGGAGCTGGACACAAATAAAGCGGCGAGAGTGCCCATCGATCGCGTTTTGCTGCATCACTGCCTGGGCGGTAGATCCCGAGCCTGAGAATAGATCGAGAATTATTTCATTCCCACTTGTTCCCAGCAAAAAGCAGGTCCGTAGAAAGTCAATAGACTTAGGGAAGTCAAAAGACTCACCCGGTAGGAGTTCTTTTAGAGCTCGCTTGCCGCTATCAGTTGAGAACTCTCCGCCAATCCAGATGGATTTTGGCTTTGATGTTCTTTCAACTGCGCCTTCGTCGTCTTCATCATCTTCATCAAGATCGTCTACTGCAATTGAAGGATCGAGATACACTCGATGCTCGACGTCTAATCTACCGTTGCGGTCTGAGCGCTTGGGGTGCATCCAGGAAAGATGCTTTTTAACTCTGTCCTGACCCCAGCGCCAACGACCTTCGCTCCCGTCTCCTCGCATGGGGAATATTTCAAGATCTTTGGCTGTTAAACGCTCAAGTGATACACGGCCAGATTCTTCGTCCCAATAGATAGGAAAGAACATATTAGGGCGGTCTTGTCTTTTATCCGGGCCGCCACGTTTGCGAAGGTCGCGTAGGGCATATTTGAAACCATTCTCGTCTGTGTGTTTAAACGCTGCTCGCTGCTCATCTGTGAGTGGTAAGCCGTTAGATTTAAAGTTGGCTCCGGCGTAAACGACAACGTACTCGTGACAGGCTGCTACGTGTTTCTTGTCGTTGCGACCTTTGAGATTGTTGACGACCGTTATTGTTGCGACGAAATTTTCTTCGCCAAATATTTCGTTTGCTAGTGTCCGTAGATTATTGAGTTCTCTGTCGTCAATTGAGATAAAAACGACGCCGTCATTTTTGAGTAGCGAGTGTGCTAGCTTCAGGCGGGGGTAAATCATGTTTAGCCAGTCAGTATGAAAGCGCCCACTGCTTTCAGTGTTGCTACTAATTCGGTGCCCGCTTTCGATCTGTCCCGTCAATTCCAAGTAGTTGTTTATATTGTCTTGGAAATTGTCAGGGTAAACAAAGTCTTTGCCAGTGTTGTAGGGGGGGTCGAGATAAATTAGCTTGACCTTGCCCGCATAGCTCTTTTGCAGCAGTTTGAGTACTTCGAGGTTATCGCCCTCAATCATCAGGTTTTGCGTACTGTCCCAGTCCACGCTTTCGTCTAGGCAGGGCAGCAGGGTGCCGGTGCTAGGTGTCAGTGCCAGTTGGCGAGCTGCGCGTTTGCCATGCCAGTTCAGGCCGTACTTTTCGTCGGCGTCCGTTACGGTGGCATCACCCACGAGCTGTTTGAGCACGTCCTGGTTGATGGCCACGCCATTGAGGCCTTCGGTGATCAATTCAGGGAACAAGGCTTTGAGTTTGTCGATGTTTTCTGCCTTGAGGTCGGCGCTATGCGCTTCCGGCGACTGTGCGTCGATTTTTTGCATGGTCATTTGCTATTTCCTTCACGGTCTACCTGCACGTACTAGCTTGCAGGCACGGTGTAATGCTGGCTGGCATGGTATTCCATTTCGACAGCCTTTTAATGCTTGTTGGCTAGGTTTTGGTACTTGCTGAAACCATCACCCTACAGTCTTGCTTGGGCTTCACTCAGCGCTTGCTGTAGCTGTTTCAGTTGCAGGTTTAGCTCTACCTGACGAGCAATCTGCTGAGCCTTTTGTGCCTGTGCGCGCAGCGTGACGATCTGCGCTTCCAGCTCGGCGCAGGCTTGCAGGGCTTGGTGACGGGCCTTCGCATCGAGTGGGCTTTTCGCCGCACGAAAACTACCAGTGTGCTGTGCTACCTGAAGGGCCAGCAGGGTATCCAACCAGCCCTGATAAAAGACGCTCAGGTCACTACGCGGCTGGCGCTCTAGGCTTATCGCATCGAGAAAGGCTGCAGTGACCTGAGGGGTGCTTGACACAGTGACGGCGGTGACTTCGCCATCGAGCACGGTCTTGTCGGCCTCGTTCTGTGCCCAACGCTTGTGGCTGATGGAGAGCTGTAACGACTCTGGCGTGCTAATCAACAGCAGGGTTGGATGAGGTACAGCGCGGTGCAGCAGCTCAATGAGTCGGCTGGGGCGAGCTGAAGAGCGCAGGGTGAGGTGCAATACGGCGACTTCCACGTATTCGCGTTGTGCATCGCGATAGGCGGGGATGCCGCAATTGTCGGGCTTCAGCGCGGCAATCCACTGGACCTCTTCAATGCCTTCATGGATTTGCTGCCGATCCACAGCTGTAGGGGCCAGATTCTCGATCAGCAGCTTCTTGGATACGCGCTGATTGACCCGTGCCTGCTCAGGCAGTTGCAGGGCTGCAATGATGTCCTCGGCAACCACGGCTCACTCCTGGGGTAGCACGACCATAAAGGCAATTACTTCGAAGTCGTTGCTGCCGGCGAACGCGCCCTTCATCGCATGGCTACCGGCTGGGTTGAATAGGCTGGCAACGGCCCGCTCTTCGCTCTTGCCAGCCACTGAAGACACTGCAGCTGCCAGCAGACTTTGGGCATCGTGCATATCCTCACCTTGTTTGGTGAGTTCATCGAATCGGTTGCCTGCGGTGGCGTCAGGTAGTTCACGCCCAAGGGCCAGGCGCTTGAGTCGATCCAGAATGCGTTTGGCTTGAGTGAAGGGCAGCAGCACGGTTTCATCCTCTGCCACGTGAACGAGGTAGTGGGGCGCAAGCGGGTAGCCGTCGCTGATCTTGTCAGCGGCCTCGCCCTCAGCACGCAGGCAAAAAATAATACCGGGTGGGATGTCCGCGTCGCGGGTTGTGGTGATGGAACAGGCCCCCAGCGGCATGTTCTCCAGCACGCCAGGATGAGTTTTGAGGTACTGGGCGAGGTCGATACGGAAGTCGGTTAGGGTGAGGTCGGTGATTGAAACGCCGCTAGAAAGGTCTTCCAGATCGATGACAGCATCCTGCAGCTTGAGTAGTTGCTTACGGCGGTACTCCAGATCGTTCATGGAGTCGCCGGACTGCGCTTCGATCAGGTTCTCCTCCCCGGTGGCGGATACGTCTAGCAGGACCATGCGGCCACTGACTCGCTGCTCCAGGTTGATGTATTCCTCCAGCTCCATGTTGGGCCAGAAGTTGACCAACTGGATGTGCTGGTTGGGTGAACCAATACGGTCGATACGACCAAAGCGCTGGATGATTCGCACCGGGTTCCAGTGGATGTCGTAGTTGATCAGCCAGTCGCAGTCCTGCAGGTTTTGGCCTTCGGAGATACAGTCGGTGGCAATCAGTAAATCCAGCTCGCCTTCCTCTGCTAGGTCGGCAGGGCGCTCTTTCGACCGCGGGGAGAAGGTCGTCAGTATCGAGGTCAGGTCGGTGCGCAGGCCGGGAATCGTGGTTTGGTTGCGGCCGGAGCCGGTCACCAAGGCTGTTTGCACGCCTAAGGTTTCGCTGGCCCATGAGGCGAGCTGTTCGTAGAGGTAGCGCGCCGTATCAGCAAAGGCAGTGAAGATGATGACTTTGCGATTACCTGGGTTTATCGGGTTTTGGCACTTTTTGGCAAGCATGCTGCGCAGCTCCGCCAGTTTGGCGTCGCGTTGAGGTTGTACTTGCTGTGCTGCCGATAGCAGGGTGGCCAGGCGATTACGATCTTCCAGCAGATCCTGCTTCCAGCGCACCAGATCGACGTCACTCAGCAGCACCTTGACCTTGCGCCCGACCAGCAGCGCCTCAAACGCCGGATCATCGATGTCGACATCGGCGATATCGATCTCTTCAATTTCGTGTGCGTGCTGCTCAATACGTTCGAGCGTGCGTTCGACATCCTTGAGCTGTCGTTCAAGGGTCAGCGCAAACGAATACACCGCGCTTTCCATGCGCTTGAGTACATTGATGCGCAGCAGGTGGATCAGGCTCTCTTCGCGGTCCGCTTGGCGGAAGAAGCTCTCGCCGCCACGGATCTCGGTGCTGTATTTGGCGTCGTAAGCCGCTTGCTTGTGCTGCAGGACGTAGCGCAGCGGTGCATAGCTGGCGAGGTTGAGGCGGCGAATCTCATGGTTGATCTCGCGAATGGCGCGAAATTGCCCGGCAGCATCCACATCGGCTTTGATGTTTATCGGGCGTAGACGACTGGGGAAACGGCCGGTTTCGGTGGTGCCGTAGTACTTCTCGATATGCCGGCGTGAGCGGGCGATGGTCAGCAGGTCGAGGAGGGTGAAATAGTCGAAGCCGAGCATTTCGACCAGGCGCTCTGGGGTCTTCTCACGCTCATCCAGATCCAGCCAGCGATTGAACTGCAATTGGGCTTTGCGGGTGGTGGCTTCGATGCTGGTGATGCCGTGCTCAAACAGTGCGTTGTCATTGCCCTCGGTCACGAAGGCGATCTGGTTGCGCAGATCAGCCAGGCGGTTGTTGACCGGGGTGGCGGACAGCATCAGGACACGGGTTTTCACACCTTCGCGGATGATCCTGCGCATGAGGCGGTCGTAACGTGTTTCTTGGCCTTGGCGCGGCGCTTTCTTGTTGCGGAAGTTGTGCGATTCGTCGATTACGACCAGGTCATAGTTGCCCCAGTTGATGTGCGACAGATCGAGGTCGCCGGAGAGCCCGGCCTCGCGTGAAAGATCGGTGTGATTGAGTACGTCGTAGTTGAAGCGATCTGACGCCAGCACGTTGCGCCGGTCATTTGCTTTGTAGAGCGTCCAGTTATCACGCAGGCGCTTCGGGCACAGCACCAGCACGCGGTCATTGCGTAGTTCGTGGTACTTGATGACAGCGAGCGCTTCGAAGGTTTTCCCCAAACCTACACTGTCGGCAATGATGCAGCCGCCAAAGCGGTTGAGCTTGTCGATGGCGCCGACGACGCCATCGCGTTGGAACTTGAAGAGCTTGTTCCAAACCACCGTGTTGCGGATGCCGGTGGCGGATTTCACCACGCGTTCTTCATCCAGTCCGTCGTCCTTCTCTTTGAAGAGCTGATGGAGAACCAGGTTGTACAGGGTGGCCGGTGAACGCTGCTCGGCAATTTCGCGCAGAGCATTCAGTAGCTCGGTTTTGTCGCTGGGACGGGATGTCAGAGTTTGCCATTGGTTATCAAACCAAGGCGCAAACATGGCCGCCTCCTGGGACGACTCGCTGGCCTGGATCAGGCTCATGGGGTTGCCTGGCGTTAAGCCGAGGCCATCTGTGGTCAGGGCAAAAGAGCCCATGACCACTTGATCAGGAGTGCCAGCTGCATCTCTCAGTAAACCGATACCTTGCGGAATGATAGAGCTCGCGCGCTTCAGCTCAACTTTGGCGTTCAGCCACTGGTGGCAGCGCCGGGCAAGGCTGCGGGCAATGAGGCGATTGCGTGCCGCGCGGTCTGCCTCACCGCCAAGCAGCTCCAGGCTCTCGCTGCCGGATGGCAGGATCAGTTGAACTTTGCGCAGCTGGGCAAGAGATTTGGCCAGCTCAGAGAAGGCGAACAAGGAGAGCGCTGGGGATGCACAGGCCAGCTGGTGATCCGGTTTCATCCGCTCGTTGAGCAAATCGATAACTCGGTCTTGGCCAGCGTTCTGAATCAACCTCATTGCGTGCTCCCTTGCGCAGTGATTCACAGTTTGCCAGGCATCATAAACGCGTTTACTGGCGTGGCGCAGCGTCTATGTGGCACCGCGCTAGCTGTCGCTAGTGACTACTGTGGTGCATCTTCCTGTGAGGTGGGCGTGGTTGGAGCGCTTGCACTTACCGCCAGATCAGGCCTCAGAAGCAGGCGTGGTGCTGCCTTCATCGACATAGTGGGTTTCGCTGAACAGCGCATTCTTTTGTGAATTGTCGAGGGTATATCCGGCGATAAAGTCACGGGGTTTACTTTGCTGGTTTGCGCATCGCAGTAGAGGCAGAAGCTGTACTCAGGGGGACTGAGCAAGTGGCAGGCATTACATTCAACGGCTTTCCCGTTCCAGGCCTGCAGAGCGGTCAACATGGTTTCGGCGATAAGCTCGGCCCGGCCTTGAACAGTGTTGTCCTGCTCTGTAGCCGGTTGCTCGTCCGCCATTTGAATCTGTCTGGCTCTGTGTGCTTCGAGTGCAAGCTGCAACTCGGCTTTTTCTTTGTCGAGTGCAGCTTGCCGGGCTTTCTCAGCTGCCTCGCGCTCGGTCTGTTCGAGGTGCCACTGAGCGTTCAGCTCGGACGCAAGTAATCGAAGTCGCTGTTCTGTGATCGTCAGTAGCCTTTCGCCGCGGATGGATCGGATCCAGTGGCGGGTTGTTGGATCGTACAGAACTGCATGCTCGAAGCTGGCCGGATCATTGATCTGCTCCAATGTCAGGTGATGGAGATCAATCTCCATGCTTGAGTGCTTCAGGCCTTCTAGCTGGCGATAACGCTCATGCTCCATTCGTGCTGAGAGCTTGATCCGAATGATCAACTGCCTATCCGACTGATGCAGAACTGCATGGCCTCTCAAGTTGCCCAGATCGACGAACCGCTCAACAGTATCTGCAGTGGTGATCACTGGCTGCAGCTCGACCTTTTGCTCTAGCAGTCGGCCTTCTTGTGTGGCCACCCTGACTGTTTCGGTCAGTGCTGGGAGCATGAGTTGCTTCTGCTGAGCCAGTAGCGCGACCGCAGCACGTCTGACGCCTTCGCGGAAGCCATCGAAGCAATCATTCGATTTCGCATGGCGGAAGTGTGGAACGACCCTCTCGCCATTGTTGGCTGCGTTCAACGGTTGCTGGCATCCGGGGCAGACGCATCCGCAGCGCAGTCCGTTTTCGACCTCATGGGCGCGGAAGAGGGTGCCGTCACGTTCTCCGAAGGGGATTTTGTTTTCGTGCATGTCCTTTGCTGAGGCTTTCCTGATCGCTAATTGATTTGTGTCTGGTTACGGCGAGGCCAGTCCAATCCAACGCTGAAGTTAATCAATTGGAGTATGGCTTGTCATGAAAGTGTTGCGGTTGAATGCGGTTGTTCGGACTACGGGGCTTGCCAGATCTACGATCTACAAGCTGATCGGTTCAGGTGAGTTTCCCCGGCCTGTGCCTCTGACGGGGCGAAGTGTTGGTTGGATCGAAACCGAGGTGGTCGCCTGGATTCAGTCGAGAGTTGAGGCGCGTGACTGCTTCTGAATAGAGTCGGGCCGGAAGCCACCATTTGTTTCATGGACGGTTGGCAATGTGTCGCCGTTGAAGACACATGTGGTGCAACGTGTACCTGAAATGGACTTTTTGCGACACGTTGGCATTGCGCCCAAAAGAATGTGAAATGTTAAAGCCTCTCCAGCGCCCTTGCGGACGCTGGAGAGGCTTTCAAGGCCTGGTGCTACTCAGCCGGCAGAGCGTCCGGCACCTTTGACGGCCAGATCGCTTTAGATGACGGAGGGCCTCCGGGCGATTTGGTAGAGATGGATTCCAATCTGAGGCAGTGCATGATTGTTGTTTTTGACGTCTACCCGACGTCGTCCCCCCCCCACTTAGCCGCGGCCTTTCATAACCAAGGATCTCGCCAATGAGCATCAGCCGGCTCCTGGATGGAGCACAAGTAGTCGTCTGGCGTAAACCATGTCGTCCTAGCCTGTCGTGCATAACAGGGATACCTATGCCATGAGTGATTGTCTTCCCGTTCAGGTGAGTACGAAGTCCTTCAAGCAGTTGCTCGAGGCAAGTGACTGGCCGTTGGCGCTGGATAGCTATCAGCGCGGCTTTGTCTGGGGACCGGAGAAGCTGACACAACTGGCCAACGATCTGACGGAGTTCGGCAGCCAGCAGGACAAGAAATTGCCCTATTACATGGGCGCGGTATTGCTGCATCACGATGCCAGCCAGTCGCGACGCTTCATCATCGATGGCCAGCAGCGAGTCACCGCCTTGTCGTTGTTGTACCACCGCATCACGGGCAGGCTGCCTGCGGGGCAGGAACTCAGCTACTCGGGGCAGTCCGCGCGTCGTATACGGCATGCGATGCAGGCGCTGAAGCAGCAGGAGTCGCTGGCGCTGGAGGTAATTGAGGGCCTGCGATTGACGGTGATTGAGGTGGACAGTGCGGATCTTGCCTTTACATTTTTCGACACCCAGAACAATCGGGGTGTCCGCCTCCAAGCCACTGACTTGCTGAAGGCCTATCACCTGCGCGCCATCGACCACGCGGAAGGTGGGGGGGCGCAAAAAGTGGCGTTGGAGCAGTACTGTGCCGAACGATGGGAGGCGCTTCAGCGTCGCCCAGCTGTGCTTTCGTCCGGACAGGATTTCGCCCCCAACCTGTTCAGCCGCTTTCTCTGGCGAGCACGACGTTGGCGTGGTGCTCAGACGCCGGCAGCCAAACACGACGCTCTGTTGGCTGAGTTTCAGAGCGACACCTGGTCCCATGGCGATGACAACTGCAGTTGCATTGACACTGTGCCGCTTTACGCCACCCGGCACAATCGATTGGCCACTGCGCTGACGTTGACAGGAGATGGCGAGCGAGTGTTGCAAGGCAATCGATTGCGTATCAGCCAGAACGCCGCGAGCCTGCCGATGGCCCTGCGTCAACCAATCCATCGGGGAGTGGGTTTCTTTCTCTACGCCGACAAATACGCCGCACTGTTACAGATGCTGATGAATGATCCTTATCCGTGCGAGCAGGTAAACGCGTTCCGCGAGATCTATCGGCAGCTGTTGCGCAACAACCAGGAGTACCTGCGGGAGATCTTCCTGCTCTGCAGTCTGGTATATGTGGACCAGTTCGAATTCGAGCAGCTGACGGAGTTTGCTCTGCGCCTGGAGTTCCTGTTGGGCGCCATTCGCCTGGAGAAGAAACAGGTCAGGCAGGAGACCGCCGCCAACTTCTTCAGGCTGGCCGATCTGAGCCTGCTGGATGTGATTGCGCAGAGCTACCACCCGAAGCAGGTGTTGGATTTTCTACAACAGCATCAACGGGCCATGGTTCCGTTGTATGCACGTGAAGAGATCGATGTGGGGGGCGGTGTGCAGGGGCGATACAAGCGGGCGGTGCTGCATTTCTACAGTGCTTATGCAGGTGCTGCGTGCGACAACCTTGCGGATAAGTCCATCTGGATTGAGACGATGCTGAAGGAGCGGCAGGGAGATCTCCAAAGTGATTGATTCCAATCTCTATACCCTGGATCAGCTGGCTAGGCAGCAGGACGCTGCCTGGTGCTTCAATGTGCCTATCTACCAGCGTCTTTACGTGTGGGGCGACGACCAGATCAAGACATTGCTCACCGATATGGCCAACGCCTTCGACCGAGGCGATGAGCAGTTCTTTCTGGGCGGCACGTTACTTGTGGAGAAGACGGATAAGGAAGATCGCGAGCGGAGGGTACGTCGCTTCGACCTCATCGATGGTCAGCAGCGTTTCACCACCCTCTGGCTGCTCAGCACAGTGCCGGTGTGGCGCGAGATGCTGGGGGATTTCAGTCTCGTTCGGGTCAACAATGAGGGGATGATTCCGCGTCTGCACTTCTCCATTCGGGAGCAAGTGAATGACTATCTCGCCAGCCTGATGCCGGGAGGCAAGTCAATGACGGCCGAGGCGATTGATACCCGGAGCATGAGCGAGGCTCAGCAACTGATGGCCTCTTTTGCGAAGAACTACAAGCGTGCAAACGGCAAGCCGGTGGATGACGACTATCTGCGGGCGCTGGCCGACTTCGTGTATCGCAAGGTCTCCCTAGTGCTGACGCAGGTGCCCGAGGGCATGGACCTGAACAAGCTGTTCGAAGTTATCAACAATCGAGGCATCCAGCTGCAGCATCACGAAATCCTTAAGGCCAGGTTGCTGCGTGACATTCCGCCTGATAATCGGCCCCACTATGGGGCAATGTGGAATGCCTGTGCCGACATGAGTGGATTCGTCGAGCGGAATTTGTGCCAGGAAACCCAGTTGGAGGCCCACAGACTCGGGGATCTCTATGCCAGGGGACAACTGCTGGATGCGAGTGCAGTGCGCGAGCTGCTGTCCAGCAGGATGGATGGCCTGGACGCTGATGGCGAAGAGCGCCAAACCTTGCAGGCCATTGTCGATGGCTTGGATACCAGCTTGGATACGGATTCGAGAGCGGCTGGAGTGGATGAGGACGAGGAGCCTTGGGCGCGGAGCATCGTTGGTTTTCCGCTATTCCTCCAGCATGTGTTGCGCATCTGGTTGAAGGAGGAGGGGCGGGTCGACCTACCACGTCTCTTGGATCGCCAGCTGCTGGCCCTGTTCGAGGCCGCTTTCCTTGTCCCGGTCGATGAGGTGCAACGCACGGAAAGGGCGCAGGGGTTCATTGATCTACTCTGGCGTATGCGCGTTCTGTGGGATGAGTACGTGATCAAGTGGGTCGACCAGGGTGACGAAGAGGTTCACCAGGTCTGTCTAACGTCGGTATCCACCAGCGACAATAAGCGCTACATCAATCGCGGTCGCGACAGTGCGTCTCATCAGGGACTGTCATTGCTGCAGAGCATGCTGTACCACTCGCAGGAGATCACCACGCATTACTGGCTGACGCCTTTTCTCTACTTCATCCATCAGAATGTCCATGCCGTTCGTGGAACCGGTAGCGAGGTTGAGCATATCTACGGTTTTCTGTGCCACCTAGATAACCAGCTATTGGGCGAGGTCACTGATGATCCGTTGGTCAAGCGTACTCGCGGTTTCATGGATGATCCCTGGCGCAAGGCTCCGGCGCTCATGTTCGACCGTGTGCTGCCTGGGGAGCATGGCGTTGATTTTGCGCACTACTGGTTCTACAAGCTGGATTTTGTCCTCTGGTATGAACAGAACCGTGACCATGCTTTGTGGGGAAGTTTCCGCTTTACTGCGAAGAACTCGGTGGAGCACATCTCGCCGCAGCATCCACAAGACACCGATACCAACAAGGTTTCGCCGGATTGGCTGAATCGGTTCGGAAACCTGGCGCTGGTCTCGCGCAGCATCAACTCGGAGTATGGCAATCTGCCCTTCAATGAGAAGCGCCAGCGATTCCGGAACAAGCTGCAGCAGGAGAAACGGCCGGATTCATTGAAGATGGACCTGATCTACTCGAACGAGGCCTGGGGCGACGACTTAGCTAGGGCTCACCAGGAGGAAATGCTGGCAACTTTGCGGCGCCACTATGACAGGTGCTTCAACCTGTAATCGCATGTTCACTCACATGCTGCTGGAACGTGATTGCTCAGAGCAAAGGGCGCTGGTAGTGCCGAGGATTGCTGGCGAACTGCATCGAGGTGCGCGCTGCCTGATGCAACTTCAAGAAAGGAAGGAACCGATGTCTCTGCTCTCCCAACTTCGAAGCCCCGCAGCTGTGCAGGCCGCCATCGATGAATTTGTGCAGCTTGGGAGAACGAAATTCTTGGCGCGCTATGGCTTTGGCAAGTCGCGCGATTTTCTCGTGCGTGACCCTAAAACAGGGACTGACTGCGACTCCAAGGCCATTGCCGGAGTCGCCTTCGGCAAGCAGCTTCCCGACCAGGGCCCGCTGAGTGCAGACAGCTTCTCGGGCGGCGAGGCCACTGTTGTGCCGGCACTAACCACCCTCGGTTTTACAATCATTCGTATCGGCGAAGACTGGTCAGAAACGGAGGTGGAGGCCACTGTCAGCGATTACTTTGAAATGCTACACGCTGAAGCCGCCGGACGACCTTTTAACAAGTCCGAGCATAACCAGGAGCTACGGCGACTGCTGAGCGGCCGTAGCAAATCCTCGGTCGAGCTCAAACACCAGAACATCAGCGCCGTGCTCGACGCACTGGGCCTTCCTTACATCAAAGGTTACAAGCCAAGGGGCAACAGCCAATTGCTGCTCCGCAAGGCCGTACAAGCGTATGTACTTGAGCACCAGCAGTTTGTAGGCAACATCGTCGATGCCCTGGAGGAGGTAAGACTGCCCAGCGAGAAAACCTACCTTGCTGCCCTAGTCGAGGCCCCGACGCGTGATGAGCTTGTGCGTGGCCCCGTGCCCGTCCGACAACGGCTGCCCCGTAAGTTCGACTTTGCCGCTCGCGACGAAGCCAACCGCAAGCTGGGTCGGGCGGGGGAACAGTGGGTGATCGAATTTGAACAGCAGCGTCTGACAGACATGGGCAATCCTGAGCTATTCCAGCGTCTGGATTGGGTGGCGGACTCGCAAGGAGATGGAGCTGGCTTCGACATTCTATCGTTCGAAGACGCGGTGCGAGCTCGCTTCATCGAAGTCAAAACCACCAATGGCAGCGTCGCTTCGTCATTCCTGGTAAGCCACAACGAGCTGGAGTTCTCCAAGGAAGTCGGAGAGCAGTTCTATCTCTACCGGGTGTTCCAGTTTAGGGAAGGGCCACGCTTGTTCACGCTCAACGGCGATCTCACCCAGCACGTGCACCTAAAACCGACGGACTTCCGAGCAAGCTTCCGGAGTTTTGTGGGTTGAGGGTTGGACTGGTTGTCATGAGTCAATCGGCTGCAATCGACTGTGGATTCAACCGGCCGACTCTGGCTGCACGCGGCCAGAAGGGGACGGTTTGGCTTTTAAATAAATCCGTCCCCTTTTTCCGAGTCAGATTTCAGCGTCAGCCACGTACATTCGGCGAAGGAGATCGTCGTGGGAGTTTTTCAACAAAATCGGTCGTTCTCTGCCGGCCGTTAGCGGCAAAAAGCGACCCGAAGTGGACACCAACGCCAAGGTTAGCCGTCCGCGTTGAACCGTCATTTAGACCGGGGCACAGAGTGGCAACACAGCTTTCTGAAATGCAATGCCACTTCAGCCTCCAAAAGATGCCACAGGAAGGAGTGACTCCCCAGTTTGCGAAGCGTGCCGGCGAACTCGTCGAACGACATCGATGCACGGCATGCCGCCGGTGAGAACAAGGTAGATGTGCGATGCATCGAGTAGCAGCAAAGTGGTTTTCTTCCCAGATGCTTCCTTTACGGCCACCGATGAATAGCCAGCCATGGAAACAAACAAACCCATGGTGTTGTCTGCCTTGCTTTCGACCTTGCTCCGAAAAATATCAATGTCGGGGCTGCCGACCTGGTTGGCCGTGAACTTCAGTTCTATGAGGTAAGTTGTTCCGTCAACCGTGAGCGAGCCATCAATTTGCCTGCCGCCTGTACTGTATGGCCTGCGATGTTCAATTTCTGTGAAATTCAGGAGATCGTAGAACCAGTCTTGAAAAGCGTAGCCACCTGGAGCCGTGCCCATCTGCGGCGCAAGTTCGTTGAGCCGTTGCATCAATTCTGCAAGGCTTGCTCTTTCACGTTGAACTGCTTCGCGTTCCTCTCGAGCTTTTGCCTTCGCAGCCTCGCGTTCACGCTCGGATCGTATTTCTTCTGATTGGCGAGCGATAAGCGTTTTCAGTTCCGTGACTGCTTTGGACGCATCTTGGATTTTTTCGGCTGAGTCTTCCCAATTGCGAAGGTCAGGGAAAGTGGTTTGCTCTGCGAGAAAAAATGCCATTTTGCCGATTACAGCCTTGCCCTTGTCACTTCGTTGCAGTGCAGCGAAGGTTCGATCTAAGAAATTGCGCTTGCTTTCATCAGGGGACCATGTTGCCAAGTGAGCTTCGGCGACATGAGCTTGACGCAGAAACTTGCGAAGAGACTCTTTTCGCCAGAACGATTTAAGCGCTGCTTCATATGCGAGCTGGACAAGATGTGGCGTGACTTTTATTGTCATGTGTTAAATCTTAGCTGCACGAAATGTTGAGAGGTCTAACTTTTTAATTCACCAGCCTGCGCGGCTTTTTGCGTAGATCCGATGGAATGAGGGCTGGGCGTCTGACGTTCATAGGTCAACTTCGTCCCAGATGAGTTGAACATTCGGTCTTGCGACATCCATAACCTCGGAAATCGTGGGTGGGTTGCGTCGATAGGTGAGATTGAGGGATGCAAGTAGGCGGCTTCCATCTACAAGCTCCACCAAGAATCCCTTCTGCGCCGCCAGCGCTTGTTCCTTCGAGACTCCGCGCGTAAATCTTGATGACGTAACAAGTAGTGAGTTCGTGGTGCCGTTGATCGCCATGGTTCCAATAAGCTCTCGAAGCACTCGCACACCTACTTTGTTCTTTGTGTGCTTGACCTGTGCATAGACGTCACCGAACTCGGCATGGTCTACGATGACGTCAATGCCTCCGTCCTTAGATCTAGCAGTCACACGTGCTTGGTAGCCAAATTCCCGGAAAACTCCCTTGGTTACATCTTCGAGAGCAGCCCATGCTGCTGAGGGACCGTTGCCAAGCAAATGGGCTTGAATCTCGCCTTCCAAGATGACTAGCTGTCCATCATCGGGCCCTGGTGAAAACGTTCTCAGTGCAGCTCCAGTTGCGGTAAGGCTACGAAGCGCGCGATCAGGAACTGAGCCGCAAGAGCTATCCCACGTATCTTTAGAAACAAACCACCAGCCGCACAGTGCACAGCACATCACTTTAATGTATTCGGAATAGCGTCGGCCGTCTGATTCATCATGACGATCAGAAACGGCAAGGACCTGACCGTTTGCGCAACAAGGGCAAATTCTGTTGCGAAATATGGACGTGAGTAGAGGGGCGGATTGCGTGTGGCTGTGGTACTGCCAGATCGGTGAGGTCATGTTCGAGACGCCCAGGGGGAATGTTTGCCGTCACTTGTGTTGCATAACGTTCCTTGTCCACGCGTAACCCCTTGAGCCGGTTGAGTCGATTGCTAGAAGCGCGACATGGCAGAGGGGCAAAAGCGGCAAGACCTACCTTGAGGTTACGAAGTCGTTGGCAATGTGTCTATGGCCGGTTATGGCCGTTCTCTGCCGGTCGTCACTACGGTGTGCGCTGGTCAAATCGAATGCAAACGCTTGGTCAGCTGGAGCGCAAATGACTGGCTAGTGGTTGTGCAAATGGGGGCAAGTTAGTGCAATGACGCACCTGCCACACGTGTCGTTAGTGACGACATATGAGCGTAACGTGTACTCGAAATGTGCTTTTTGCGACACGTTGCTTCACGGTTTTTGCAGTCAGCAAATAGGCATATCGCTCGCCCATCCGGCGAGCATAGTGCGGGAGTTGCTGAGGTAGTGGTAGGTCAGGGGGAGGCGGGGGCTACTCACTTCAGGGAAACTGATGACCCCGCTACTGGGCTGTATCGCGTAGATTTGTATGCAGTCGCGGCCACCGGTCATGTGCCCAGGCATAGCCCTCGGGCGAGGTGGTAGTCACTACATACACCCGCCGCTCTATGCCCGTCTCCAGCAATAGCCCCTCTATAGTCTGACCTGGCCCCAGGTCGAACCAATGCGACACTCGCTCGGCGTCTTTTTCCATGAACCGTTCTGCCACGATGCTTACCGTGCGCGGGTGGTAGCGTGCCCACTTGCCGGCTGTGATCGAATCTTGCCGTGCCCAGCCGGTGGCGGGTAGGTGGCCAGGTTGTTCGCGGCGTCGGCCCCAGGGCACCCACTCGGTGCTGCCGTCTGCCTGCAGCACTAGCAGGGCGGCCTTGGGGTTGGGAAAGTAGATCTTCCACACCTGATCGGCCACGCGGGCTTGCACACCACCACACATTCTTGCCTCCTCGCGCTTTTGCGCCGTTTGTCATGTTCTAGACTGCCGGAGCAGAACGCGCATTCCCTACCCAAAGGAAAAGGAGTTCCATCATGGGCAATCTATGCCTTACCCGGCGTGCCGGCGAACAGATCCGGCTGACCATCGACCCTGCCGTAGATACTGACAAGCTGCTGCGTTTGCTGCTGCGCGACGGCATTACCGTGCAGATGTTGGAGGTGGATCATGGCCAGGTGCGCCTGGCCATCGAGGCCCCCAACCAGGTGAAGATCCTGCGTGCCGAGCTGGTGGACGGCAGGCCAACTGTCGGCGGGGCGATACTGGCGGATTGACCGAATCGGGCTCTTCTCGAATACTGTATGCATAAACAGTATTTTGCGGAAGTGTCCAGATGTCCCTTTCCATCCTTGCCCGTGGTGCTCGTCTGCGTGAGCGCCTCCTCTCCGACGCAGCAGACCTTCGTATCACCGGCTTCCAGTCGCCCGCCGAGGACGAGAAGGAAGAGGGGCTTTCCCTCGACCGCCTCACCGGCCTGGGCGCGCCGCATATCTGGGGTGTGCAGGTGCTGGATGACACTCTGATCGGGTTCGGCATTTTTTCGGGTGACCGCTTGATCGTTAACCGTGCCGCCGGCCACCTGGAGGGCAGGCTGGTGGTGGTGGACCTGGGCGGCGAGGGCTACCGCGTGCGTCTGGTGGCGCGGGATCTGTTCGGCGGTCTGTGGCTGAAGGCTGCTGATCCGGTGGTGCCGGATGTACAGGTAGATGGCGAAGAGCCGATCGAGGTGTGGGGCGCGGTGAGCTGGGTGGTCAGCCACGTTGCGCCATGAGCGGTACCGGGCGCGTGTTCGCGCTGATCGACTGCAACTCCTTCTACTGCAGCTGCGAGCGTATCTGCCAGCCGGAGCTGAAGCGCCGGCCGATGGTGGTGCTTTCGAACAACGACGGCTGCGTGATCGCCCGATCCGCGGAGGCCAAGGTGCTGGGCATTGGCATGGGCGCCGCCTACTACCAGGTACGCGAGCAAATGCGCCGTCAGGGTGTGGTGGCGCGCTCCAGCAACTACACCCTGTATGCCGACATCAGCAACCGCGTGATGCGGGTTATAGCCGAGGAACTGGCCGGCATTGAGGTGTATTCCATCGACGAGGCCTGGGGCGACATGACCGGCATCGCCGATATCGAGGCGCACGGCCGGCACATTCGGCAGCGCCTGGCGCGTGAGATTGGCATGCCGGTGGGGGTGGGTATCAGCACTACCAAAACCCTGGCGAAGCTGGCCAACTGGGCCGCGAAGAAGTGGAAGGGCACCGGCGGCGTGCTTGACCTGACTTCCCCGGCCCGGCAGGAGAAGCTGCTGCGCATAGCGCCGGTGAGCGAGGTGTGGGGCGTTGGCCACCGCTCGGCGGCTAAGTTGGCGGCGTTGAATATCATCACCGCCTGGGATCTTGCCCAGTTCGATATCGGCACCCTGCGCAAGACCTTCGGCGTAACCATGGAGCGCACCGCACGCGAGCTGGGTGGCATCAGTTGCATCGGCTTCAACGAGGGTCCGGCGCCGAAGGAGGCCATCTGTTCAAGCAAGATGTTCGGCGTGCGCCAGACGGAGCTGCCGCCGATCCGCGAGGCGCTGGCCGCTTACGTGAGCCGGGCGGCGGAGAAGTTGCGCAGCCAGACCTCGTTGTGCAGCACCATCCAGGTTGGCCTACAAACCCAGCTGGCGAACCTAAAGGGGCCGCGCTACGCCAATGCCGTTACCCTGGCACTGCCAGCGCCGACAGACGACACCCGCGAGATCCTGGCGCTCGCCCAGCAGGGGCTGACGCAGATCTATCGACCCGGCTACCCATACTCGAAATGCTCCATCTTGCTGATGGATCTGAGCCAGAGCGGCGAGCTGACGCCGGACCTGTTTGCGCCGGCGCCACGCCGCGGTGCTGAGCGGCTGATGGCGGTGATCGATCAGATTAACCAGAAGGAAGGGCGAGGCGCCGTGCGCATCGGCAGCGTGCCGGCGGCGCCGGCCTGGGCCATGCGCAGAGAAATGCTCAGCCAGCGCTACACGACGCGCTGGGAAGAGGTGATTGGGGTGCGTGGATAGTTGAAAGTTGGCGTCGGAGCAATATTCAGCGCTGGTATTGATTTACGGCTCATTGAGTTCCTGCTTAGTGGATCACAGGAAAACCGATCAAGTAAGCGACTAAGTAATCGATCAAGTAGCGTAGCCAGCTGCGACTGTCGGCGACGTAGTTGTTGGCGGCGGCATTGTTGTTGTCCAAGCTCCTTGCATCAGCCGAGTAGTCATAGCCGATAGGGATCCACCTTCCACCAACCTGGCAGCAGGTCTTTGACCTTGCTCTGGCCGAAGCGGTCATCCAGCAGATAGACCACACCGTGATCGGCAGTAGTGCGGATCACACGGCCTGCCGCCTGCACCACCTTCTGCATGCCGGGATAGAGATAGGCATAGTCGTAGCCATTTTCCTCGCCGAACATCTGTTGCATGCGCGCTTTGACTTCTTCGTTGATCGCATTGATCTGCGGCAGGCCGAGGGTGGCGATGAAAGCGCCGATCAGGCGTTTGCCGGGCAGGTCGATCCCCTCGCCAAAGGCTCCACCGAGCACGGCAAAACCGATGCCCTCGGAGTGGACCGTGAAGCTGTCGAGAAAGGCCTGGCGCTCACCTTCATTCATGCTGCGCGTCTGCACGCTACTCGGGATCTCCGGGTACAGCGTCATGAACAGCTCGCGTACCTGCTGCAAATAGGCATAGCTGCTGAAGAAGGCCAGGTAGTTGCCAGGGGCGCTGCGGTATTGCTCGGCCATCAGCCGACAGATCGGGGCAAGGCTGGACTCGCGGTGCTGGTAGCGGGTCGACAGATTGCGCACCACGCGCACGGCCAACTGATCCGCCGAGAAGGGTGACTCCACATCGATCCACTGAGTTTCCTCGGGCAGCCCCAGTAGATCCTGGTAGTACCTGGCTGGTCGCAGCGTCGCGGAGAACAGGGTGGTGGTGTGGGCATCGCTGAAGCGGCTGGCGAGAAAGGGCGCCGGCACGATGTTGCGCAGACACAGCGTGGTGTGATCACCAATGGCCTGGGTGTCCTGGCGGGTGACATCGAACAGCGAGTGGGGCCCATAGGCCTCGCTCAACCGGCAGAACAGCATGGCATTCAGATAAAACTGCAGTAGCAGACGATCCTGGCCGCTCGGATAGTCGGTCAGATGATCGGTGATGGCGCTGACGGCGCGCTGCAGCGCTGCCACCAGTAGGTCTGGCACGACAGGGTGGATCTGATAGTCCACCTGCTGCACCTGGTTGAGCTGCTCCCAATGCCGACTGACGCGCTGCAGCACGCTGCGCAAACCTGAGGGCGCGATGCGGCACAGCTCATGAAACACTTCTTGATTGAGTTCTGCGGTGTACATGCCTCGCGCGCGCTCGACCAGGTTGTGTGCTTCGTCGACCAGCACGGCTACGCGCCATTCGTTGACCTGGGCGAGGCCGTAGAGCAGGGCGCCCATGTCGAAGTAGTAGTTGTAATCGCAGACCACCACATCGACCCAGCGGCACAGCTCCTGGCTCAGGTAATACGGGCAGACCTGATGGGCGAGGGCAATGGCGCGCACCTGCTCCTGGGTCAGCCAGCTCTGCAGCAGCGCTGCCTCGCGGGCTTCAGGCAACCGGTTATAGAAACCCTTGGCCAGCGGACAGGACTCGCCATGGCAGCTCTTGTCGGTATGCTCACAGGCTTTGTCGCGGGCCACGTGCTCCAGCACGCGCAGCGGGGTGGCATCGTTTTCTTCGCGCAGGCTGTGCAGGGCGTCCAGCGCCAGGCGCCGACCGGGCGTCTTGGCGGTGAGAAAGAACAGCCGATCCAGCTGCTGGCCCGGCATGGCCTTGAGCTGAGGGAAGAGGGTGCCCAGCGTCTTGCCGATGCCGGTCGTGGCCTGAGCCATGAGGGTATGGCCATCGCGTGCGCTGCGGTACACCGCTTCGGCCAACTGGCGTTGCCCACGGCGGAAATCGGGGTAGGGAAAGCGCAGCGTATCCAGGTAGGCATCGCGTATTTTACGGTGGGCTTCTTCCTGTTCCGCCCAGACCAGAAAGCGCTGACACTGCCGCTCGAAAAACTGCTGCAGATCGGCGGCACTCATCACTTCGCTGAAGGCATTTTCGGTGTGGCTGAGCACGTTGAAGTAAACGACGGCCAGCTCCACCTCCGGCAGATCCCACTGCTGGCACAGCAGCCAGCCATAGACCTTCACCTGCGCCCAATGCAGGGCCCGGTGGTTGGCCGGAATGCGGCTGATGTCACCACGATGGGTTTTGATTTCTTCGAGGCGATTGCGCGCCGGGTCATAGCCGTCGGCGCGACCATTGACCAACAGTCCGGGGTAGCTGCCGCTGAGTGGCAGCTCGGCGAGGTAGTCCGAACCGCGGCGACCTACCACGGTCTGGTGGCCAGCGATGCCTTCCTGGGCTGTGGGTGAGGGGGTGAAACGCAGGTCGAGATCGCCCTCCTTGGCGGTGAACTCGCAAAGGGCGCGCACTGCCACCGCGTAGGTCATGCGGCTTCCCAGCTCACGTAACAGACCTCGACCGGAATGCCCTGCTCGGCGGCAAAGGCCAGCCAGCGTTTCTGGTTGTCCTGCAGGCGGTCGCCCGGGCCTTTGACCTCGATCATCCGGTAGCGCTGTTCGGCCGGATAGAACTGGATCAGGTCGGGCATGCCGGCGCGGTTGGCCTTGAGGTCACGCAGCATGCGCTCGAAACAGGCACGCAGATGTCGGGCGGGAATGCATTGCAGCGCCTGCTCGAGCAAGCGCTCATCGAGGATGTTCCAGAACACGAACGGCGACTGAATGCCGAACTTCTCCTGGTAACGCTGGCGTATCAGTTCACCATGCCCATCGCGGTCAAGGTGCGCCAGACAGCGGTCAAACAGCGGCTGTCGCCGTGGATGGAAGTCGCTGCTGTACAGATCGGTCGGGCCGCTGTGGAAGGGATGAAAAAAGGCGCCGGGCAGGGGTGCGAAGATGGCGTCCCAGCACAGCAGGCCGAACAGGCTGCAGAGCAGGGTGTTCTCCACATAGTGCACGGGTGCCGCGTCGGCCTGCAGATGATCGCGAACAGCAATCTCCACACTACCCTGTTCGGGTTTCGGCAGGGTCAGCTCGAACCGGCATTCGACCGGGCTCGGACGTTTCTTCGTTACGGGCACGCCGAGCTTGCGTTGCAGCCGTTGCAGGGTGCGCTCCAGGCGCTGGGCTTCTTCATCGCTGTGCGGCTGTGTGCTGAAAAGCTTTGCCTGATCCAGTGCCTCGGTTGGGCGCTCAAGCTGTTCCAGCACGCGAATCTGACGCCAGCGCGCCTCGCCGTGTTCGCTGGCTTGATAGAGTGCCAAGGCAGGCTCCAGTGCTCCCTGCTTCTCCAGATGCTGGGCGATTTGGAACAGCAACCGGGTGCGGCGGGAGAGCAGATGGGGATTGTCGGTGGCGAACGAGATGAGGTCCGGCAGAATCTCCTGGAGCGGCTCGCCAGCCTCGAAACGCTCGCGCAGCGTGCGCAGCTGCAGGTAGTCGTCGATATCCTGGCGGCAGCGGAAGCCGCGCGACTTAGGGCCAATCTCGACTTGTTCGTAGCGGTAGATGCCGAGGTCGGCGAGGACGAACTCCGACCAGTCCTGCGCCAGATTGCCGAAGAACATCAGGCGCAGGCGATCACACAGCTCGGCTATCAGCAGGCTATAGATACGGTCATCCAGCGACGGGCACCAGGCGGCGAAGGTCCGTGCGGGCAGCTCAAGCGCCAGCAACTGTTCGTTGAGCGCAGTCTTCTTCTGCGTGCTGCGGCGATCGGCCAGCGGCAGCTGGGTGAGCATCTCATCCTTGCGCAGCAGCGTGGCGATTTCACCTGCTTCCAGAAGCGCCTGCTCGCAGAGCCAGCCTTGGGCCATGAGCTGTGCGGCGCCCACATCGATATCACCGATTTCGTTGTAGATCAGCTTGCTGCGGCGAAAGTGGATGCCCTGGCGCATGATCATCCGTACCAGCAGGGCTTGCGCCGGCCAGTCGCAGGCCGCGAACGCGGTGAGAAACGCTTGCTCTTCGGCCGTTAGCAGGTCGTCATAACGCTGACCCACCCAGGCGAGCGCCGTACGGAAGTTACTGAGGTAATAGAGTTCAGGGGGCAGGGGCACGTGTTGGTAGTCGGCTACTGTATTTTCATACAGGATTGTCTCGCCGGCATGAAAATTCATCAACAGTTGAGTTGTTAGAGGCGATCCCGGAGTAGCGGTTACCCGCTCAACGCGGCCTTCGGAGATAGGAGCCTGTCAGTTTGAGATGTGCTCTTTCTGCAGGGCAGAGATGTCTGTCTGCCAGAGGCTATGTTTCGTTCTCATGTCGCTGGCAGCGACACGTGCGAACAACGTGTTCTTGAAATTGGCTTTTGGCGACATAACAGCTTGCAGGCCCTTGACCTTCTGCTGCCGGGATACAAGAAAAATCCCGTGCAGAGGGTGTGCATCAGATGTTTGCTGGAGCAGGGCAGAGCGATCAACTAAGCGACTAAGTAACCGATCAAGTAACGTAGCCACCAGCCACAGGCTGTCACGATTCCCCGCAAGGGGCTGCCTGAGATCCCGTCTTCAGATGCCACGATTGTTCACCTCACGGGGAATTTTTCTCAGCTAACTCCCTCAGAAGCGTGAATACATTTTCACTCGATCTGCCTTGAAGAGTTGTCTCTGTTGCCCTGTGTGGCTGGGACTTTTAATCCGAGGCTGATCCGGTTTTAATTATATAGATAATGACTATTAATTTACCTGTATCAATAGTCTGGTGGTTGTGAGTGTCTCATGGCCAGCTGTACTGTCTCTGGATAACAAGCCTCCAGTTTAAAAATACATATCCCGTATCTGGTATGAGAACAACCACCAGGTACATCACCATGACTACTCGCAACACCTACACCCGGCTATCCCAATCCGATATCGCCATCCAGATCGAACGACTCGTGAAGGCTATCGAGACCTCAAATAGACCTGCCTACAAGATCATCCAATCACAATCAGGGTATGAACAGGTAGAGCCAACAAGGCTGACCCGGTACTTCGCCTGCATCCAGCAGATGATCGATCTGTTCGATGATCGTGATGCCTATAGCTATAGCGAACACTTGGAAGCATTCAGGCGAGCCTGTCAGGACATCGGTCTTGAACGGAGCCCGAGTGGTTCTGTCTGTCTGAACGAACAGGATACTGCGTACCTGGACCATCCCCGCAGTATGAACGTCCTGGTCGCTCGGATTCGGCAGCTGACTCGTGAACCGTGGTATCGACGTAGGAAGGATGACCGTGGTTATCAGGCCAGGCAGCAGGAGTGCAGAGTCGTCGATTACGATGATGCTGTGCTTGATCGTTATGCGCGTGCCGTCGTGGTCAGGGTTGATCTCTACTACAGTCAGGCGGCTCAAGTCAGGCTGCGTGTTGAGCACGTGTTTGACGATATGAACCGATTGATCTCTGAGCGTGAGCGCAATCCGATCTTCGCTCATGAGATCGGCTATATCTGCCGCGTCGAGCAGGGAGAGGACAGGGGCTACCACATCCATGCTGCCTTTTTCTTCAACGGTGCTGAGGTGCGCAGTGACATCTACAAGGCCGTCCAAATTGGCGAGTTGTGGGAGCGCATTACGCGAGGGCAGGGCTGCTTCAACAGCTGTAATCATGACAAGAAAAAGTACGGCGAGAGGCTCGGTATCGGCCTCATCCGGCGGGGAGATCTGAAGAGCCGGTCCCACGTTCATAAAGCGATGCAGTACCTGGTTAAGGACGATCAACAGCTGCGGTTGAAGCCAGTGGGGGCAAAGTGTCTGCGCAAGGGCTTGGTCGGCTGATTTTCAAATTGTCGAAGCAGGCTGAGGAGTACGCCGGCACATTGATGCTGGCCGATGCGCTCAGCCTGCAAGCTTTGAGCTTGCTCCGATTGCATATAAAGACCAAAATAAAGACCTTAATTGAGGGCTTCCATATGCAGAGTATTTTGGCCGACGTAGCGGTTAGCGTTTCCGAGTTGAAGAAAAATCCATCCGGGGTTATGGCCGGCGCAGGCGGTATGCCGGTTGCTGTACTCAACCACAATCGCGTCATGGGTTACATGGTGCCAGCGGAGCTTTACGAGCAGATGATGGAGCGTCTGGATGATCTGGAGCTGGTCGAAATTGCCAAAGCCCGTTCCGCTGAGAAGGCCATCCCAGTGAGTCTGGATGACCTATGAGCTTGAGTTTCTCCCCTCTGCGCTCAAGGAGTGGGGGAAGCTTGGCCATACGGTGCGTGAGCAAATCAAGAAAAAGCTCCGGGAGCGGCTGGAGGCACCCAGGGTATAGGCCGATGCCCTGCGGGATATGCCAGGGCACTACAAGATCAAACTGCGCGCGTCGGGTTATCGCCTGGTCTACCGGGTCGAGGACGAGCGAGTTGTTGTCGTGGTGGTGGCCGTAGGCAAGCGCGAACGTGGTGCGGCGTACCAATCAGCCAGCAAGCGTTAGTCTCACCTTGAGGTGTCGCTGCCGGTAGCGCATACCCAAAACCGACCCATAGCGAGCGTCTTTACTCGTTGGACGCAACCGAGATCCGATCGGCAATGATCAAAAAATAAGGCGAGCCCCCCATGCGGCGCCGAGCATGTCAGACGCCGCATGGGTGTTCGCTAGTAGATGAGCCACAGTAGCTCTGGATCGCGCTTGATACCGCCGCCCGGGAGGCCTGCTCTCACGTACTTCTCATAGGTGTCGAAGGCGTCATTCAAGACGGCACGCAGATGCCTGGACGCGCCGTGTGGATCGCTACGGTCTTCCTGCTCGCCATTGGCGTAATCGATCTCGACGCCGATATAGCTCAGGTACACGTCCTTGTCCTTGGAAACGGTCCACTGGTAGATCTCATGGGCAGTCTCCACGTCGGTGTAGCCTTTCAATTTTGCCATGGCGGCTTCGCGTTCTGCCGCCACCTGCGCGAGGGCCTCGTCACGCTTGCTCTGCAACTCGTTCAGCCGCTCCCTGGCTTGCTTCAGGCTGTCATTGGCGTATTGCAGACCCTGTGACGCTTGCTCGGCCATCTCCTGGGCATACTGCTGCTCGCTTTCGGTTTCGCGCTGCAGCTCTTCCTGCATGCCGGTAAGCGTTTCGGCGACCGCTTCCTTGAGTCCAGCCTCGGCGTCGTTAACGTTGTCCGAGTAGTACTCGACGATCCTGTAGCCAGCAGGCAGTTGGACATTGGCCAGGTCGGCTGGATCTCCTGATTGGAGGGCGGCAATTGCAGAGCGTAATTCGACGATCCGAGCGGACGCTTGCGTGCCCTCGTCTTCCGTCTCGGTCTGCTGGTAGTCGGCGATGTCTTCCTCGCTGGAGGTCACGGCGTCCTGGGCGGATTTGAGCTCCGCCTCAACGCTAGATTCCTTGGTGTAGAACCGCGAATTGAGCTTTTCGCTCAGGCTCACAAACTGCTTTTCGAAGTATTCGCGGGCGCCCTTGATCTCGCAGCGGTACTCGACCACCGTGCGACTCTTGCTGTCCTGGACCTCGTCCCAGGTGTGTGACTGGCACAAGGGGCGATTATCCAGGGCCTGCCCAATGGTGAAGGACGGCTCCATGTCGAAGCGCGTTTCGCGGACGGTATCGATGTTGTTATCAAAGCAGCCGGCCAGCAGCGCGAAGGTGCTGAGCGGCAGCCAATGCTTGATTGCATGCATTTCGCTTTCTCTTGAGCAGGGTGGGTCGTGGGCAGCGCCAACCGTCCAGGCAAGTTCGTCTTGTCGGAGGGGGGCGCTGCAGAAGAGGGGGCTGTATATGCCGCTTGGGAGTCACGTGGACTTCACTGTCGGATTTCCCAGGCCGCAGCCAGCAACGCACCGGCAAGCAGTGCGATGAGCTGACGCAGGTGGGTCATTCCTCCCAGCGATCAGAGCCAGGTGCTACCGGCACGGAGTCATCCAACGGCAGGGTGTCGGGGTTGATATCACCTTCAGACGGGTCATACGCCGGGCCGTTGTGCTTGGGGCCGTAGCCGTTCAGGTAAGCGGTGGCTTTGCCATTGGCATCGGTTCCCAGGTACCAGCCGTAGGTGATGGTGTAAATGCCTGGGACCGAGTCACCGACGTAGTTACCTACGCCATATTGGGCAGGCATCTTCACCACACAGGTACCGTCGGTATCGCATTGGGTGTAGTAGGAGCCAGGGATGTTAGCCACTTTGACGTTGCCGTGATCGTCCCGGTATTTGACGTTGACCCGCTTCTGGGTCGAGGGCACACGGCACTCGTGCGTGTTGGCATACGCCAGGTTGATACCTTTCTCCGCACAGGGCTGGACGGTATGACCAACGACATAAATGCCTGCGTGCGCAGTGCCGGCCATGCTCAGAGCCAAGGCTGCCAGTGTTTTCAATTTCATGTTGTAGAGTCCTTCCTGAAGTGTCCTGACTATTTCTTGTACGTGACGATGATCTTGTTATTGAACGGGTACTTCTCGATCTCGTAGTCAGGGTTGTAGGTGGCGAGGTTGTGCACGGCGATGCTGGCTGCGGAAAGGATTCCGATAGCGCCTGTGATGCCGCCGAAGAAACTCCCGGCTGCTGTACCGATGCGTCCCGCGGTGTAAACGCGGCAGCTCATCCCGCTCGTTTCAATTTTGTTTTCCACCATGTTGCATGCACTCATCAGCCGGCCACCCAGGCCAATGACCTCGAAGTTGGACTTGCTGTTGATGAGCTGGGTCAGGACGGAGGTGGACAGCTCTTCGTATTGGATTTGTTTCATCTGCGATTGATCTCGACATACACGGCATGAGAGCCCTTGGGCTCACGAAACAGAGATCAGTCATCTCGTTTAGATGAAAAGCAACTCTGCGAGTTGGATAACAACCTTTGAGGCCCTTCATGTCAAGAGGATGGCGCCCAACCATTCAGGTTGACTTGGAGGGGCCATGCAGAAGACCAATACGAAGCATCTGGCAGGGTTGGTAGGAACAGCCATTGCACGGCAGCGTACTGCCTGTGAGCTGACGCAAGATGAAGTGGCCGAGCGCTTGGGCATTGGTGCGGAGGCCGTGTCACGCATTGAGCGCGGACTGGTCATGCCCAACATTGAGCGGTTGATGCAGCTAGCTGAAATCTTTGGCTGCGAGGCCGCAGATCTACTGACCGAATCCAGCCCGCGAGCAGAAGATCAAGCTGCCCGCATCAGCCGCATGCTGGCGCAACTCGGACCTGCAGACCGGCAAATGGTCCTGGAGCTCATTGAGCGCCTTTCCCAGCGTCTCAGCCAAGCTTGAACCTGTGGCTCATTCAGGGGGCGCTGAGGCATCGAACTTCGCCCCGCAACGAAGGCACAGACAGTCGTAATCCATGAACTGATAGCGTTGCACGTCTCGGATGAAGTCCTGGCTATCCGTCCAACTGTTCACGGCTCCCGCGACGCCATCGAGCATCAAGTTGAAAGCTTGCTCGACGGGGCTGTCGCACATGGGCGGTTTGGGCTGCGAGTGGCAGGGCTGCTGCGCCGCTCGCAGAAACCCATTCAGGGTGCAGATGAGTAAGGCAATCGCCTTGGCGGCATCCTTGGAGATGACTGCGGTCGAATCGCAGATCAAGCAATGGGTAGACATGGGATGTCTCCTGTGAGAAGGCGCCAGGGGCTACCTCCATAGCGAATAGATGGACAGGTGCCTGAGCACGCGGGTGAAGACCCAGCAGGCGCAGATCAGAGTGAGCAGCAGCAGGGGAAAGCGCAGCAGCAGGACAAGAACCAGCACGACGGCGCCTATGCCGGCCAGCATGCTGATGAAGGCGAGCACGCCGGCCACGAAACGCAACAGGGTCATGGTGGATGCCTCCTTACAGAAGGCCCCGTTCGGCCAGGGACAGGCAGCCTTCATGACCCACGACGATATGGTCCAGGGTGCGGGTGCCGACCAGATTGAGCGCGTCCTGGAGAGAGCGCGTCAGCTTGATATCGGCCTGGCTGGGCTCGGGATCGCCGGAAGGGTGGTTGTGCACCAGGATCACTGCAGCAGCGTTGTGCTCCAGGGCGATCTTGACGACTTCTCGGGGATAGACGCTGGCGCCATCCAGGGTGCCTCGGAACACTTCCTGGAACGCAATCACCCGATGACGGCTGTCGAGCAGGAGCAGGGCGAATACTTCATGCCCATAGTCGGCCAGCAGTGCCTGCAGATGGCTGAACACTTCCTTCGGTGAAGTCAGTGCTCGTCCCCGACGCAGACGCAGACTCGCCAACTGCCGGGCCATCAGCAGAATGTCGGTTTCAGTGACAGGCGACTCGACCAAGTAGGTGCCGGTCGAGTCACTGGCTTTCAGCTTGTGCAATCTCATGGTGGGCTCCTGGAGTCTGATTAAGGGGGGCAATCTGCCGCTGCGTTTGGGCTTCTAGCTTTTCTGCAAGGCTGGCTTTGGTGGACGACTGGAGAGTGTTGGTAGGTGCTGTACTGCCTTCCTCGACGGGATAGAACTCCTCGATCACAGCGCCACTGTCGTCCTCGCCGTCCTCGAACGCACCATTGCCGAAGCCACGTCGTGCTGCCTGATCCAGCGCGGCCTGATCGAATCCCGCCGTCTGCCGCTGCACATCGAGCTCATTGGCGGCCAGCAGTGCCTCGGCCATGTCCATGCCGCTGCGTACCGTAAGGTCGGCATAGAAGATCGGCGTGCCGTGACTCTGCCGAGTTGACTTGCCCCGCAGGCGCAGTTCCAGCGGCAGGCAGGCCAGACGGTTGCCCGAGATGGCCTGGAAGTAATGCAGGCGAGCGGCGAGGGTGCGGATGCTGTTGAAGCCGGTGGTGCGGAACACGAAACTACCCAGCGGATCGTCATCGCCGATGACCACGTTCAGCCGGCCGTAAGGCTTACAGGCACCGCCTTTGGCCAGTGGGCAGGCATCGGGCGATGGGCAGGGCAGTGATTGCATGCCGTCCTGAGTGACGCGCTTGCAGGTCTCGCCGTTGCCCACGCATAACGGACGTCCGGACTGACGATCGAACAGCGTGTAGTCGGCGCGAAAATTCAGCTCCGGTTCGTTGAACAGCAGGCGCACCGGGATGTTGCGCAGCTTGTCGTCCTGGCCTTTGCGCAGCTCATCATTGAGTGGATGCAGCAGCCAGCCGTCCTTGCCCTGCACCTGGGAAGTGATGGTGAACTGGTCATCCTTCTCCGGCAGGCGCTTGCCGTTCTTCTCGATGACCTTGCCGATGGAAATGCGCCCGAGCACCGGCGGGGTGATAGCCAGGCCTTTGAGCATGGTGGTTCTCCTGGAAATGAAAAAAGGCCAGCCACGCAGTGCGAACTGCATGGACTGGCCAAGGGGGACGGGGTTGAGGGAAGTGGGAATCAGCCGACCAGAAAGCGCCGCGCACCTGGCTTCAGCAGCGGGTATTTGGCCTGCAAGTGCGGCTTGTCCTTGAGCAGCTGGGTCACATCGAAACCGATGCTGTCCTTGGCTTTACGCCAGCTGATATAGCCGCTGGAGAACTCCGCCCGACTGGCATCGCCCATGGCCTGCTGCAGTAGTTGCTTGAGCTCGGCCTCGCGCTTTTCCTTGTCGGCAATTGACTGCCGCACGGCTTTCAGTTCGATGTAGGCCGCCGTCAACCCCGCACGGCTGCTGAAGTCCAGCGTCTGGCCGTTGTCCTCCGGGTAGAGGCAGCGCAGGGCAGCCTCAGCGGAAGCCGTGCCATCGGCCGGCGGTGGCGTGTCGCTCTCCACGTACTTCCAGAACTTGCGCTCCAGCTCGATCAGGCGAGCGATCAGTTGCTCGTCCCGCTCGATGCGGTGGATCTCCAGCATTTGGCCGCCAAGCAGTACCGCCACATCTGCCGCCTGCTTGCCGGTGACGGCGAGCTGGTGCATCACCTGCAGCTGCACATACTCGGGCACGCCTTCCTTCCAGAGGCGTGCGCCGTTTATGCCGGCAGTCTTGCATTCGAGGATCTGCACATCGTCGGCGCCGATCACCTCGCGGTCGATGTTGGCCAGCATCCAGGACAGCTCCGGATCGGGATGCTGCAACACGGCGTTGATGCGGCGGACCTTGTTCTTCGTGCGCTTGCTGTAGTGCCAGGCGACGATGGGTTCCAGGACATTGCCCCAGTACATCGGGCTTTCCTCATCCTGAGGATCGGCCTTGGGCATGGCGGTGTCGCGACCGGTCTTCTCCAGCCACAGTTCCAACTGCGACCTGTAGGGATTGAGGCCCACAGCCGCCGCGGCGTCCGAACTGCCGATGCCCTGCTTGCGGATCTGCAGCCAGTCCTCGCGTGGCAGTTCCTTGGTACTGATCAGACGCAGGGCAGGACGGGCTTTGCTGCTGCCATTCAATGACGTTGCTTTCATGCTGTTCACCTTGCGGACAGAAAAACGCCCGACCAGCACAAGGCTGACCGGGCGCGGCGATTGACGGGGTGGGTTAAGCGGCGAGACGCAGGGCCGCATCCAGGGCGCGTTGCTTGATCTGCGCGCCCTGGCCGAACCAGGCCGAGTCCATGCGGTACTCGTTGCTGCGTGCACGGCGTTCGTGGTCGACAAACTCGGTCACGGAGTTGAGCAGGCCCCAGGCGGTGCCGCGTGCCGAGTCCAGCTGGCTGCCCCGGCCCCGGCCCTCGTACAGCTCCTGAACCTTGCGCAGGGCGCGCTCGTTGGGCAGTACCTCCGGCAGAGCGCCGGTCGGATTGGTTTCGCAGAGCACGTTCATAAAGAAGCCCAGCGCCTCATGCCACTGCACCTTGCGCTCGGCCAGCGCACGCATGCGGTACATGAAGTCGTCCCATTGCGAGACGGCGATACCGAGCTGCTTCTTCACCGCTTTCGGATCGAAGCGGGTGTTGTGCGGCACCTTGATCGCCCGGCTGGTGCCATCCAGGGCGATGGTCAGGGTGTTGTTGCACACCACCCGCACGGTGGTCGGTGTTGCCGTGGTGGCCAGGGTGCCGTCGCAGGAAGTCGCAAGCAGGAGGTAACCATTGACCTGGTCGTTGCCCTTCAGCGCAGCACCTTGCCCGGTACGCGCCAGCGCCCAGAACTTGCGCCCGCCCTTGAGCACGCCAGCGGTTTCCAGCTCGTAGCCAGAGACTTCGGTGAGGTCACGATAAAACTCTAAAACTTCCCGAGGTTGCACGGTGTGATAGCGCTGGGAGACCACCGATAGCGGCGCCTTGGTGTCGGAACGGAAGAGCACCTTCTGCTCCGGGAAGGAATGGATAGCGCCCAGGTGGCCGACCGCATCCGACTTGAAGTGCACGGGGCTTTCCTGGATCTGCCAGTCCAGTCCGGCTTCGCGCTGCCAGACCTCGATGGGTTGCTTCTGGGTGAGCTGATTGCCCAGGCCATGCCACGGTGTGGCGCCAGCGTAGGCCATGGTTTCGACGAGATGTGCCATGTGAGCGATTCCTTTGGGTGCAAGCCGGCATAAGCGCTGCGCGAGGCGCAGCACCATCCGGACGAATGAAATGAGGAGAGAGTGGCGCCGGATCAGGCCGGCAGGTTGAAGCGATGACCGCAGAGCAGGCAGAGGTTGTGGGCCAGGACGTGTCGATCCAGCTTGTCGCCGAGCTGAGCGCCTAGGGTGCAGCCGCCAGCGCCACCGACCAACCCGCCGAGGATGGCGCCGGACACAGAGCCGAGGGTGATGCCGACAGGCCCGGCGAAAGTACCGAGAGCTGCACCGGCCTGACTGCCAGCCAGTGCAGCGCTGACGCCACGAGCAGCACCGCCCACGGTGCCGATGGCTGCGCCGACTTTCATGGCGTGATGGAAGGAAGCGACTTTGGGGGAATGACAGCGAGGGCACTGCAATGACATGACTCAGAGCTCCATGGTGGTGATGTCATCGTGGTTATGTGTGACTGAGATTTATTGGAATTGAGCGCTCTCTCGGCACTGCTATTTCTGCCATCCGTAGCAGAAATAGCAGGTTGAGGCGTCAATTAGCATTGGCGCGGACTGATTGGCGTAACCACAAATCCGTGCGAGTGTCAATTGGTCTGCGCGTAATTAAAAACTACCGAATGCAGGGTGGGTTCAGTCGTTGGAAATGCTCCGTAGTATCGACTTTGTCAAAAACTGAGTTGGAGGGCGCGGCAATGAAGAAGCCAGAAAGTGGAGTCTCTCAAGAGATTTTTGAGTTTGGTGAGAGGGTGCAGAGGGAAATCAGGGTACTGAGATTAAAACAGGTGATTGAAGCGCTTGGTGTGGGGCGCTCAACAATCTATGACCGCATGAATCCAAGTTCGCCCAGATATGACCCTACATTTCCACGTCCAATAAGGCTTTCTGGCGGGTCGCAAGGTCGTGGGGCTATCGGCTGGATAAATTCTGAGATCTGCATCTGGATAAATTCCAGAGTTTCTGCCAGTCGGCACTAGCGTCAATAAGACTAAGGCGATATTGCTGGAAAATATAATGACATTAGCTTAGGAGGGGGTATGGGGCGTGTTCGTGATTATCGCAATGTTCTACCGAATTATGGGGTTCGTTTTCCGAGGTTCCATAAAATGGAGGTGATAAGAAAGGCAATTGATGAGGTTGAGAATAATATTCAAGCTCCGCGAGGATTGGTTATATGCTCTGCTCTTTCGGCAGTATCTCTGGCGGCTCAAGGTGCATATGATGTTTTAAAGCCAAATGGCCATAAGACTCCATGTTCACTTTACTTTATTCTTGTTGGGGAGTCTGGGGTTGGGAAGTCTCCATCGATGAGTTTTTTTACTAAGGCTTTCGAGGAAGCGAGGGGGGAGTACTCTTCAGTTTATAATAAATTGAGAAATGAATGGGTGGCTGGATGTCGCATGATTGATGCGCAGATTAAATCTGTGCAAAGAATGGTTAATAAGAAAGTTTCCAGGGGTGAGAGTACTTTTGATGAATTTTCATTACTTGTGAAATTGGAAGGTGAGAGGCCTAGTAAGCCGAAAAATCTTAGGCTCTTATACAACGATTCAACCCCTGAGGCATTGTTTTTGGGGATGTATGAAGATGCCTGTAGTGCTGGTCTGATTTCGGCTGAAGGTAGCTCTGTCTTGCAGGGGAGGGCATTAAATGATCTGGCAAAATATAATTCAATCTGGAGTGGTGAGGCTATCTCTGTAGATCGTGTCTCTACGGAGAGGTTTGAGTTAAGAGATGCAAGGTTGACAATTTCTGTTATGACTCAGCACAGTTCGATAGAAAAATTCTTAGAGCAGAAAGGAGGTTTTGCAAGAGGTGTAGGTTTTTTTGCAAGGGTGTTAACAATGGTGCCTGAGTCAACTCAAGGCGAACGTTTTATTAAAAATGGAACTCTCTCGTGGGGGTATATTGATAGTTTTTCGAATCGAATAAAGGAGATCTTGTTAGAGAATTTGATTTTTCTTTATGAGCCCAAGGCTACGCGTAAAGTTGTTGAGTTTTCAGATGCGGCTAGTCGATATTGGATTGAAATTTATAATGCGATTGAGTATGAAATAAGAGATGGTGGTCGATTCGAGAAGATGAGAGATCATGCCTCGAAATTGGCTGACAATATTGCGAGAGTGGCGGCTCTTCTGCACGTTTTTGAGGGGTTTGATGGTGATATTTCATTGAGTACATTAGAGTGTGCTGTTGATTTCTGCTTTATTTGTTCTGAGCATTTTGAGTCTATCTTCATGCAGCGTAGTCAGGTAGAGATTGATGCGTATCAGCTGAATGAGTGGCTGGATCGCTATCGGGACAGTGGGCGGTGGCTTATTCAGAAAAACATGGTTCGTCAGTTTTGTCCGAACCGGCTTAGGAATAAAGACATCTTGCAAAATGCACTTGAGGAGCTATCTCATCAGGGGCAGCTAAGTCTTTATAAGGAAGGCAATACCTGGAATATTGATTTGAGAGGGGATTAGTTTTATTACTTCTTTCGGCTTTTGGGGAGGTGGGCGCTGGATATGTAGGTCGATTTAAGCCAGCGGCTATCCTCGATACAATTCCTTAGTGTCGCTATTAGGTCATTTTTATTGGCGCTTGTGTCAAATTTAATTTTTTGATTATTAATTGCTTGAATAACGAAATCAAGTATGGCGTCAACTGCTTCGGTGGAGCTTTTCCACTCTGATTGAGCTGAGAATTTTTCGAGTGCAGTAATCGCAATCTCTTTTATTAGTTTGTTTGGCTCCGATTTTTTCTGACCGCCAGACACCCCTTTAGAAATCAGCTTGTCTATTGAAGGGTCGAGTAGCCCTAGGCATTGGCCCATGTGGTCTTTTGCTGTCGCTGTGGCACTCCATGCTCGAATGATGTTTTGATTGTTTCTTAGAATTATTGCTAGTGCGGTGTAGATGCAAGCGAGTCTGAATTGAGTTATTGCTAAATCTTCGCGCGACTTATATTTTAAAATTAAATCGCTATATTCGTCTGACAGATAAGTCTTGTCTATTTCTTTTGATATTAGCATTCCTGTGAAATGTCTTAGAATTTCATCGGTGCCGGCTGTAAATCCTGATAATCCTTTAAACTGCTCTATTGATTGGATCAAGAAATCAATTGATGTGTCTAGGCTGCGATTTCTCAATAGTAGAGCAAGGTGTTCAATGTCATCGTCTTCAGAATTTGCATGGTTACTATCTGTCATGGAGCTTTATGACCTCTTTTTAGGGGTTGTGTGAGAAGGGTTAGCTTATCCCCAAGACGTATCCGCGGCTCTGATATTTCTTTAGCATAGCTATGCCGTTGGTAAATGCGCTTGACCTTCAAAATATCCATTGTTCCTATTTAAGCTTAATACCTTATTGTGAAGTTGCTAGACCAAAAGGGTGAGGAAAGAATGTCTATTATGGAACATAAAAATAAAGCCAGAAAGTAGTGCCTTGCTCAGAAAAGAGGCCGTCTTGTACCTCAAGCAGTGAAACCGGCTAGAGGTGGCTCTTGTAGGCTTGCCGGCGAGGTCCACGGGCATTCTCTGTCCACTTGCATTTAGGGTAGTTCGTGCAGCCAAAGAACTCCCCATATTGGCCCGATTTGAGTGTACGAAAGCCATCTCTGCATGGACTACCCCCGCTACGGTAGACATCCCCGGCCTATGCTTTGAGCATAGGAGGAAGTCTATGAGCACCCAGCGATTCACCCCGGAATTCAAGGTTGAAGCCGTCAGACAGGTCGTTGAGCGAGGATATTCCGTGGCGGAGATTGCCGCTCGCCTCGGCGTCTCTACCCACAGTCTCTACAAATGGGTGAAGGCCGTCACCCCTGATAAGTCTGAGAAGCAGGCCAGTGAGCTGCTCGAAGCCAAGGGCGAGATTCTGCGGCTACGAGCGCAGATGCGGCGCCTGGAAGAAGAGCGGGACATCCTAAAAAAAGCCGCGCGGTACTTTGCCAGGGAGCCCGAGTGAAGTACCGCTTCATCAACGAGCATCGCCACCAACATGCAATCACCACGATGTGTCGGGTATTGCGGATTGCTCGTGCCGGGTTCTATCAATGGCTGCACAAGCCGGTCTCCGACCGCGAACGGGAAGACAGCCGCCTGCTGCAACTGATCCGTGACTCCTACGTGGCCAGTCGCGGTGTTTATGGTGCGCGCCGTGTCTTTGGCGATCTGCGGGAAGCCGGCGAAACCTGCGGCAAGCATCGTGTTGCTCGCTTGATGCGCACCCACAAGATCAAGGCACTACGGGGCTACAAGGCGCCACGCCCAATCGCCGGGCGCCCCTCAATCATTGCGCCCAATCATCTCAACCGAGAGTTCACTGTCGATGCTCCCAATAAAGCCTGGGTGACCGACATCACCTACATCCGTACCTGGCAGGGTTGGCTGTACTTGGCGGTGGTGGTGGATCTGTATGCGCGCAAGGTGGTCGGTTGGTCGATGAAGCCAACCCTGGCGCGCGAATTGGCTTTGGACGCGCTGCTGATGGCCCTTTGGCGGCGCAAGCCCAAAGAACGAGTGATAGTTCACTCCGACCAAGGCAGCCAATACGGCAGCGATGACTGGAAGCGCTTCTGCGCAACCAACAACCTGGAGCCCAGCATGAGCAGGCGGGGTAACTGTTGGGATAACGCGGTGGCCGAATCATTTTTCAGTAGCCTGAAGAAAGAACGCATCCGCAAACGTATCTACAAAACCCGAGACCTGGCCCGGGCTGATGTATTCGATTACATCGAAGTGTTTTACAACCGAACCCGCCGCCACAGTCATCTGGGCGGCATCAGTCCCGAGGCCTTTGAACAGGCCTCATTGTGAGGTCGGGAAAAGTCTATTGAAGCGGGGGTAGTCCATTTTTTGCCGGGGCTGCCAACCTCGAACTTCCGCTTTTGGCCGGGAGCTGCCATTCGGGGCAGGCAGATGTCGATTCCTTTCAGGCACTCAAGGTACTAGCAAACCAGATGATGCAATCCAACTCAGCCAGATTCTCTGCCGGGTAGTTGTCTGCGCGCTTAAGGGCCGCACGAAGAAGACGAGCCCTGTTAACGTAGCGCTCTCCTTTACTGAGCCCTCGCGGAAACGCGATGTCCAGGCTGGCGAACCAGTCTCGCACCGGGCCATTGAGCACGTAGTAATGCTTTGGGAAGAACTGACAAAGCATCTCGGAGAACAGCGAGCTTCTGGTCGGAAGCCCCATCACGGTCAGGCGATTTATCTCCTGAATCACTACCCTGTCGCGACCTGCAAACGGGGCGTCGAGCACACGGACAAGGCTTTTGGATAGCTCGCGGAAGTCGCTGTTTCGCCCCTTGCGTTCCCAGCCTTTGCCCTGGAAGCGGCTGCCATCCTCACCGAAGTACCACAGCGCACTGAGCTTATAGTAGAAATCGTCAATTCGAGTCTCGTTCCAGAGCCTAGCCCTGCTGGTTGTGCGAAACAGCGCCTCCAGTTCGGTCCTGTTCCTCCGGAAAGCCTTCATCTGGTCGCGCCGTTGGGCAAGGAACGGCTTGTAGCCTTTGAGCGCGCTTATCGCCGGCAGTGGGAGGTGATACGCCTCCTTGGTTTCCTTGAGGTTATCCGTCTTCGAGTCGTTCGCACGCGCCGGTTGGCGAGCTTCCTGATACCTATCGAGCCAGGTTTCATTTAGGGTGACGCTCACCTCGAAAACCTTTTCGATCCACTTAGATGCCAGTTCAAACTGCTCATCAGTGATGCAGGCGAAACCGTTGGCCTCGAAGTTGGTGGAGAACGCCGCCTGGGTCAGGTTGGAAGAGCCAAGCAACGCATAGCACTTCCCGTCCAGCTCCCGCCAGAACATGGCCTTCGGGTGAAAGCCATTGATCGACTCTGCCACCATGAACTCCTGATGGCGGTCGGTGGGAAGCCACTCCATGACTGCTCTGCAGGCGCTCTTGCGGGTGATGCCGAAGTCCTTTCCAACGATGAAGAGGAAGGACTCGCACTGGCTGCCGAGCTCCTCCTTAATACCCCACTCTGTAAGGTAGGCGCTGACGATGTACAGCTCTTTCGACCGGCTCAATGCCCGCTGGTAAATCTTCTCGAGGCTGAGACCTTCGGATTTCTTCGGCAGCAGAATCAGTTCCATATGACGTCCATATCAGGAGGGTGAGAGAACTCTAGACGTGACCTTACCGCATCCATAGGTGTTATGCGCTTCTGGCCGTTGCAAGGGATTTAGCGAAGCAAGAATGCCCTGCTGCCGGCCTGGAACTGGCGCATGTCCGCTTACGGCCAGGAGCGGACCATCCGTTCTACAGAAACATTCGTCCCTCTTTTGAGTCCAAAATCCCCCGACGATGATGATGGTCTACGCTTGCCCTCGATGATAGGCGGGAGTTTTTGCTGAGCACACGGGCGCCGGGAGTAGCCACCGAATGATCAGATCTATTGCTCTAGTCTCTATTTTGGCGTTGATTCTCGGCTGCAAGCCTTCCGTCGAGGAGGGTGTTGTGCTGCATAAGCAAGGTAATCATGCCGCTGCCGTACCAATCTTGGCAGCTCATCCATCTGATGGCAGAGCGCTGTACTACCTGTCCAACAGCTATCGCTTTGGACTTGGGGTCGATAAAGACGGGCAACAGTCGGCTGCATTAATGAAACGATCAGCCGCCAATGGCTATATCCCCGCGATTAAGGAGGCTGCTTCAAACTACCTACGGGGCCGAAGTGGATTTGAGAAAAATCCAGAAGAAGCGGCACGTCTTTATCGCCTGGCGATAGAGAAAGGCGAGGTCGATGCCAACATTGGCCTGGGCGATTACTACGAAGAAGTTGGCAGCAAAACGCTACAAAAGGAATTTTACTTAAAGGCTGAAAATATTCCTGAGGGCCAGTATTCTCTGGCAAAGCTATATGAACAAGACTCCATTGAAACAAATAATGAAGCGCTCAAAAAAATCTACGCCATGATTGCCTTTAAGTACGCCAAGTTATCAGTGGCAAAACAAGAAACCCCGCTTTTTTCTCGGCACGCATTTCTGCTTTCCCAGTATTACTACTATGGATTTGGTGTTGATTCCGATATTTCTGGGGCACTCCAAGCCCTGCGCCCCGTGGTGGAGAGAAGCTACGGCAAGCGAGCGGACTGGCCTGAAAATGATGTGTATTCTTTATATGCTTGGATTTTATTCTGGCATGGTGACCAGGAAGACAAGGCAATCGCTGTGCGTATGTGGTCGTCGGTATTGAAGGGCAACCAGAAGCTTGTACATGATGGCCTGCTATACGCCAAATATGGCTTGGCAATCGCTTATGACTATGGCTGGGGCATTGAACAGAACAAGGAAGCGGCCAGGCTACAGTTGAAAAAACACACCGACATTTCACATAACCACCAAATTGGAGGAAAAACCAATTCTAGCTTTCTATATGTTCAACTTAACGCAGAAGGACATCTGGATGGCCAGTGTATTGACAAGACCAACACCCAGTTTAGCAATTATCATTCGCATGATGGGTTTTCAGTGCTGCTGGGTCGAGCAGCTTTTTATGCACTGGCTCACTGCAATGAAGAACGCAGAAAATATTATTCAGCCTATTTCTATGCTGACAAGGCGTTAGAACTGGGTAAAACAGAGGCCGCGATGACGAAGGCACGCTTATATGGCAAACTAAGCAACCGTGAAAAAGATGAGGCCGCCTACCAAGAATCATTGCGCGCCTCTGTTAAAACCCTTTCTTCGGCAGCGCTACAAGTGATTGATGCAAAAGACAGATTGAGAACACTGGAGTTACGCCAATAGGGCTGAATCACACACGCTAGGAGTTAGGTCTTACATTTGACATAAAATGAAACGTACATCGGGGTCAAAAGGTGTGAAATTTAAGATTTGACCCGAATAACATGCGGGTGGCAGTAGTAAATCCCAAGCAGTAGTACAGTTGATCGGGGCAAGCGTGCGAGCTGGAAAATTACACTAAAAATAAGTGGCGATCTGCCCCGTCGCGTTGCAGTCTCGAAGGAGGCTTTATGGCACGAACCATCTATGACAAGCCCACCCGGGCGTTGCTCAAGGACATGCTCGCCGACTGGAGCTTGAAGCCTGGCCAGGTATTTACGAGCTCACGCGCCATTGAGTGGTTCGCAAAAAACTACCCCAAGCTGAAGCCGGGTAGCATCCGTGCGCACTTGGTTCAGGCATCTACTAACGACCGCAGTCGACTGCATCACCCTGCGACCAACAAATCCGATGATCTACTATTCAAGGTGGACTCGGGGCAGTTCCGCCTCTATGAGCTAGGCAAAGACCCTGCACCCATTCACGAGATGGTCGAAGGCGACGTCGCGCGAGAAGAGGCGGCGGCAGCTGCCGCCGAAGAGGATGAAGGCGCAGATGCACTACCGGGCTCATCGGAGTTCCTTCTTGAGAGGGATCTGCAACGCTACCTCGCCGAGAACCTCGAGTGCATCGAGTCCGGACTCAAACTCTATGAAGACGACGACCTGCGCGGCATCGAGTTCGAAGCTGGTGGCGGACGACGTATCGATATTCTGGCGATAGACAAGGCAGGCGCTTTCGTGATCCTTGAACTCAAGGTCTCCCGCGGTTACGACCGCGTAGTCGGGCAATTGCTTCGTTACATGAATTGGGTTCGTAAGGAGTTGGCCGAGCCTGGTCAGCGTGTTCGCGGCATCATCGTCTGCCGCACGATTTCAGAGGATCTGTGCCTGGCGTGCGCAGGCATCAAGAATGTCGAACTTTGCGAGTACAAACTGTTCGTGACCGTGAGGAAGGTGCCGGCGATGGAGCTGCCAACCTAAGATTGCTTAAGTGTCCATTTCTGGCCGGTTGCGACCGATGTCGGTAGGCCGGACTCTGCCAGAAGCAGTCATTTCGGTCAGCTGTAACAGACTAAACTCGCCAGCGTGCCTCGCTGCGACTCCAGACCTTTGCCCTGAGCGCGTACCGAGCGTATCCTCCCAGATCTTCTCAACCCAAGACCTGTCGCAGGTCATGTCGCAGATAATTGAATATAGTCATAGGCATCTAGGCATCTAGGCATCTAGGCATAAAGGACAGAAATGAAAAGCAGGCGGCCTATTCCACGATCTAATAAGAAGGGCTAGTCGGAGTCGGTAAAGGCCCCATTCAATGACCATCCAGGGATATACAAAGCGTACTTGTCATTTTTCTTGGGTGGCCTTGTATGTTCGTCAAACAAAACATCATCTGCGTATATAATCCTATCCTTGTAGGTGCTTTCAACGCCAAGACCAATAGTTCGTGAATAGACAGTCTTTCTTAGGGAGTCGATCTCTGACTTAGTTGGCCTAAAGGCACTTGAGTAAATATGCCTAGCTGCTCGATATCGTTGTTCAATAACAGATTTTTTGGTTGCATTTAAATGCCTAATAAACTCCCATTTAAAATGTTCCTCCTCCTTTCTAAGGTTTTTTATAAGCCCCCGTCTTGTTTCTAGGTAATTAGAATCTAGCGACCTTGATATTCTGAGAGAGTTGTAATTCTTCTCAAGCAGTTTCCATTGCTCTATGTCTTTTTTCAGAAATGGAATGAACCATATATCCTTTTCTAATTCGGAAAATATCTTTGGCAACTTCCCATCGAATAGACATTCATAGGAAATAGAGCTGTCAATATCGTTCTTGTAGATTGCCTCATCCAGCTCGACTGTTTTTTCGATCAAGCGCTCGAGATGGTTAGAAATCTTTTCGCCGGCGCGCTGTAAGTCCTTTATATTTTTATACTCACCGGCCAGAAAACTTCTGTTTAGCTTAGACCAATGCCTGCACTTTACTGATCCGATGCTCTCTGCAAACCTAATCACGGTATCCGGAAGCTCCATCTGTCCTCCTCCCTCGGCCAGAATCACGTCCCCTGAAGCATAGCAATCCGCCACCGCCCTGCTGACCAGTCGATGCAAAAATTGGGGCAGATTTATTTTCCGCCTAAGTGTCTAAAACGCTGAAAATGGTGCAGCTCTACCCCGATTATCCCCCTTAGGCCTGCAAGCGGCGCAATACCATTCACCAGCACCAGCGTGACCCCCGACTCGCATATTCGCCCCATGTGTACGCGCCAGCCATGACTCCTCGCCGCCGCGCCAGCCGCTATATTGCCTTCGCTAAACGCAAGCATGCATGTCCTTAGCGGGGGCGGGGCGCGCGTGGCAATGACCGCTACTGGCCGGTTAGCGACGGTCTGACTTCGACCGTCGCTATACATGGTCAAACCTCGGTCTGCTCCGCCATTTCCAAGGCGTCATCGACCTCAATCCCGAGGTAACGGACAGTGCTCTCCAGCTTCGTATGGCCGAGCAGCAGTTGAACCGCCCGCAGGTTCTTCGTCTTTCGATAGATCAGTGATGCCTTCGTACGCCTCATTGTGTGAGTGCCATACATGGCTGGATCAAGGCCAATGGCTTTCACCCAGCCTTTGACGATACGAGCGTATTGACGAGTGGATAGATGGTCAGAGGTATGCAGCCGGCTCGGAAAAAGGCAGTCCTCGCTGCGGAGCTGGGCTTGATGTGTCCAGGCCGCGAGAGCAGACCGTGTTTGCTCAGTGATCTCGAACTGCACTGGCCGCTGCGTTTTCTGCTGCATCACCATGGCTCGTGATGACACGTGTTCGCCATGGGCAACGTCGCGCACACGGAGCTTGGTCAAGTCGCAAGCTCGAAGCTTGCTGTCGATGGCCAGATCGAAGAGGGCCAAATCACGGGTTCTTTCTGCAATTTGAAGCCTTACTCGGATGGCCCAGATATCTCTCAGTCAGCGGGGTTTTCTGCCCGACTAATTTTCCTTTGTTCCAGGGCTGACGGCTGCAGGTAGCAATGATGATCATGGCAAGTCCTCCACGTGTGGGAGGACAAGGATGGTTAGCCAGAACAGTGGTCGCTAACCGGCCAGAAGCTGCCATTCGTCAAGACACGTCCCACGCTCTACAAGGACTTGCAGCGGAATCCATTCATTCAAAGCAGATCGTAGGTGCTGACGAGATTTGCGGGAGAGTTCAGAAGCCTCAGGAAGGGGGATTAGAAGCTTTTCTAATCAAGGAAAACCAGAATTTGGTGGAGCCGGGGGGAGATGTGGCCTAACCCCTTTGAGCTCCGCAAACCCCAGTGTTTACAGCGCTATTCGCTGATCACTTGGATTTGGCAGATATCGTGCGGTTGGCCAAAAATCTAAGCATCGCTAGGGTTTTGTAAAGCGATTTCCGGCGTATCCAATTCGCCCAGCTCGTGAGGCCTGTAGGTATGCCTGATCACCGCCTAGGATCTAGGTTCAAATCCCAGAACGGGAGTTGAACAGATGTAGAGCCTGTAGGAAGCATCCATTTTCTTCATCGGAGATTGGATGGGGCTCTGGGAGAGCAAGAGCTCTTCTGCATTAAACTATAAATCAGGGCTTGAAGGGGCCTAGTTTATTGCTGTACGGCTCGAAGTTTTAGAGTGTCTAAGGTTATGTTGTCTGTGTTGTCTGTGTTGTCTGGTGCTGTTTTGTCTGTAATTGGCGTGATGCTGATGTTGAGCTTCTTGCTTGGAGTTGTTTTATTTAGCTCGATAATAACATTGATCATTCCGTCATGATCTTTGTAGTATTCTCCTTCGGATGAAATTTTCCCCTCTGCCTCGAGTGACTGTTGTGGGGTAATGCTGACCTTGAGGCCAGTGATATTGTCTGGAAGTTTTTCTGTTCCGATATTGAGTAGTAAGTTGCAATTATTCTCTTTGTTGCACTGATCCTCTTGAGGGGAGAGAAGGATGCTTGAATTGAAGCCGGACTCAGGGATTGTAATTGGTAGAGGTGTGAGCGGCTCTTTGGCGTCAGAGCAACTTGCACTGGCGCTGATGAGCAAAAGCAAGAGCCACTCACTTCTGTATGACATATCAAAGGCCTATGAATGTGATTCTTTCAGGTTTGACATCGTTGAGCAGTAAAGGTTCATCTGGGTTGTTGGTGTTTATAGGTACTAGGGATACTTTTATTTTGTCTTGGGAGTCATATAGGCCTGCTTGCTTTAGGTTGGCAAATGTTTCGGTACAGTCATAAATGAAATTGCTCTTCAGTGTGTGGTCGCCGTGCTTGTCTGCAAAGAAGTTTATCGTTCCGACATATGATGGGCTCCCAATTGGGGTTTGTGTTGATGGGTTTTCACAGTTGATGAAAATTCTTAAACTTACGTCGTCTGCAGTTCTATCTATCCCTTCAATTTTCATAAGTATTGCATTTTCTTGTGGTTGAGGGGCGCTTACTGAAAAAGGCTGAATGGCCTCATCGATAGAGCCTTGAAAAGCGCTGCCTACATTAAGGAAAAAAGATCCTGCATTTGCTTTCTCTGACGTTTTTCCGAGTATGGCGCTAACTCGCCTGAAGGATTTGTCGTTTAAGAACTTTGATGTGGGGCGAATAAGCTCTCTTTGCGTTGGGGGGCTTTGCGGGGCAAGGGCTTCTAGTCTTTCATATTCCGCATTGAATTTTTTATAGTCATTAGTTGATTCGGTGATCGGATTGATCTCTTTTCCTGTTTTCGAGTCAAAAAAGCTTTTCAATTCATGCTTTTTCCACAGGTTTTCAGAGAACGCCCGATGCTCGTGTAGCTTGCTCCAGCTTCTCCATAGGCGGTCTACGTTTGCATGATGCAACCAGAAAACCGGATCTTCAGGTGACAGGAATGTACTCATGGTTCCACCTATAAATTGGTGAATGCCATTGTGGGGTGTCGACTCTAAAAGTCCTGCAAATGCTCGTTCTCGTTGATTGTCTGTGTTCGTATTTCCGCTATAGAGCGTGAAGTCTAATGGTGAGTTTATTATTCTTGTAATCACCTTGGGGCCAGTGGTCTCTTGGCTAATCTGTGAGTTCGGAGTGGCTCTCCTATTCTGGTGGTAAAGAGGGCTGTTTTTATCCCAAAATGGAGCCGGGACTGAAGTGTCTTTTGTCCAATCCCAGTATGGTAGGCGGAAGCTTTGGTCGCTAAGAAGGTCTTGGCATATAGACTCGAAGTAGAATAAATACGCTCGGTGCCAAGGAAGGAACCACCAGTTGTTATGTGGGCAGAACATGTCGTGGATTTTGGCTTGATAAGCCCAGCTGCGTTTATCATCAGCTGGGAGTGATTTCATTATCCCTACCGCTCTCTGATAAGCCCTGATTTCAGTGGCGTCTGCCGGTAGTAAAGCGATGTCGCGCCTTAAATTTTGTTCGTTCATTTCTGCAGCAATAGCTTTGTTGATTGCTGAGGTTTCGAACGTCTGTGAAATTCCTATTGCGGTTACAGCGGATGCTTTGATGAATGTGCGGCGTGAGATCTCCATGGCTTCTCCTTGCTTTAGATATTGGGGCAGATAGATAGCACCTTGCTTTCCTCGTGTTGAAGATTAGTCGTCAGGCAGTAATTTGCAAATCGGTAGTTTCCTTGCTAGACCTAATTTGCATCCAGTGATGCGAGTGCTGGTCATCTAACGATAGGAGGTCGTAACCATGATTAGGCTTTATATGTTATCTGTCGTGCTTCTTGGTGTTGGAGGTTGCTGTAATACGGCTAAGTTAAGTGGTGATGCACCGTTAAGTGAGGTTGTTTCTGTTGTTAATGCGGCAACAACTAAGATATTGGCTTTAAAGCAGTGGGATGATTTTTCGGCGGAGCAAGAGCATTTCGAAAGTAGCTGCGCTGCGGCAAAGCAAGGTAGGGTTTCCGCTTGTTGGGAAACACAAGAGCTTTCTTATGCTCTTTGCCAGTCAGCGAAAGGTGGAGGGGGGGAGGTTGGCTCAAGTCTTTGTGGGAGGATATTTTCTTCTGATCAAACACTTTGTGCTTCTGATCGTAAGGGTGGATGGATGCTTAATATTTTGGATCCGAAAATTTTCTCTGAGTGGTGCACGTCACTAAGGAAGGATGGTGAGTGTGCAGTTGCTAAAAAAGGTGAGTTAGTATCTTGCGCTGCCGCTGAACAGGTGAGTGGTATAACTTTAACAAAGGCCACCTTGCAGGCTAAAACAATGCAGACTATTAATGCTAATGGTCAGGTTGGGTTGGTGGTGGTTAATTTTGGTGGAAGCAGGAGTGCGGAGTCTGGCCAAGAAGTTAATTTAGAGTTGGGGCTGCGACCAACTCGCACAGCGTATACAAATCCTGAAACGTTAAGCACGTGGAGTCCCCGTATAGAGGCTAAAGAGTTGCAAGATGCTATTGATAAAGCCGGTGAAAGTAATCGACTGTCGAAGGATGAGCAGGAAATTCAATTATCTGCGGATGATATAGTCGAGTACGTAACTGGTGTATTGAATGCCACTCTTGCTAAATACTCTACTGATCCATCTGCTCAAGAGGGGCAAAAGCAAATTATACCTCTTAGGCCTAGGGGGTTTACCGTAGATATAAATTATAATGTTACTAAGAAGGCTGAGGGAGGGCTAAAATGGGACTTTACACATACAACGGGAACAGCGGAAGCTGGGGTGGGGGTTAGTAAGGCTTCGGGTAACGTGATTACTCTTACTTTCGGCCCGGAGCCATAACTATTAGCTATTTTTAGAACTCTGCTGCGGCGCACCCTGCATTTAGTACGTGTGATTTTCTGTTTATCGAGGCATTTGAGAGCTGAAAGGATTTTGAATGTTTAGGTGCGTTGCAGCATGTAGCTAATTATGTGGTAGGGGGATATCTGGATTTAGGTTTGTTTGTCCAAAATGCTACGGAGTCCGCGTTGCTCAGACCCGAAGTAGATGTCTGCTTTTGGCCGATTCCGGCCTTTGGGCTCAGAGGCCTCCTGCCAAATGCGGTCATTGGTTGCCTACGAACCAAGGGCCGGCTCAGATAATGCCTCGGTGAGATCATCTTCCTCTACTGCCAGACCAACATTCCAATGGCCACCACTTTCTTGAACGAGATGAAGCAGGTCGTAGGTCTTAACCATATCGAGCAGTCCAGAGTGACCGTATGAGTTGGGTGAGAAGGCGGGGTCAGTTCGCTTGAGATATTGCCCAAGTGCGCTGAGGCTCACTTTGCCTTCACTGGTTCCACCTGCGAGCAGAGATACGGCATCCACGACAAACTTCGGCCTGCGCTTGATAACAGGCTTTGCTGGATCACTCTTGGCAGGTACCGGCTTCGTATTTGACTCTGTTTTAGTGGCGGCTTTTTCAGCATGATCTGCAATTGGCTCGAGAGTATGCTCATCCCGGCACCACTCGAAGAACTGATCGCTTGCATTGCGTAGTGCGTCCGGCGTTTTGGGCTCACCGACAATGCACACCGTAGCACCACGCTCACGAAGCTTGCGACACAGGTACGCAAAGTCGGAGTCGCTGGTAACAAGGCAAAACGTATCCGCTCGATGATCGAACAGTGCCTCCATTGCATCAAGTGCCAGAGCGATATCCGACGTATTCTTTCCGGCAGCGTACTGATACTGCAGGCAGGGCGTGAAAGCCAAATGAACCAGCGCCTCCTGCCATTTGTTAGCCAGGGTTGCATGGTTGCCATATCCTCGACGAAGTACCACTCGCCCGAACTGGGCCACGACACGCAGAGCGTGCTCAAGAATATCCGGAGAAACGTTGTCGCAATCAACCAGAACCGCGACTCGTGTTTCGCCTGCTGGAGTGAATACCCCCATCCCTGCTCCTATAAATAGCCCGGTTCAGATTTTCAGGCGTCGCTACAGCATATGGAGCGGAGCCAATTCCCATTTGAAGAGCCCAACAACGCACCTGGTCGATCAACTTAGCCTGACAGATGCTCAATGTGCCGACATGAAGCTACGCAGTGTGAACTGTTTTTTCCAGATATTGGCCAAGAGTTTGCCACGCTTCCGCCATTTCCTTGGTGTAACTATGGCGCTGGTAGGTGCGCTTAACCTTGTTTTCTTCGGTGTGGTTAAGGCAGCGTTCCGCCACTTCTGGCAAGACGCCGAGCGCCGTCATGGTCGTGGCTCCTGTTCGCCTAAGGTCATGAGGAGTCCACTTTCCTCCAGGAAGGAGTAGTGCCTGAGCATTGGCGCTTCTGTTGCTCAGGATCCCTTGACCTGGCAGGCGTTGCCGATCCCCAAGCTGCTTGGTTACAGTCTTTGAGCAGACAGGGCCGCTATTTTGGACGTTGGGGTAGCACCACTCACTGGCAGCGCTGAATGCGCGGACAGCCTTGAACTGCTGGATGGCGAACGATGAGAGGGTTACGTTGTGTGCCTTACCGTTTTTGCTTTGCTCTGCGGGAATGTGCCAGTTGCCTTTAATGAGATCGACGTTCTCCCATCTGGCATTCAGTAGCTCGCCGATGCGGCAGCAGGTCGACAACGCAATCCAAATTGCAGCCTCCGAGGAGGGAAGTAGGCCGGCCTGTGGAGTGAGCTTTGCTAAGGCGCGGATTTCTTCCTCGCTCAAAACTCTGTCTCGCTCGACGTCCTTGCCGCCAATCTTTGCTTTTCGAATGCTCGCCGTCGGGTCGTGATCAATCAGGTCCCGGTCTACTGCGAATCGGAACATCTGACGCATCAGGCTGAAGATCATCTTCGCCATCCGGTTGACTCCGCGAGCGAGGAGGGCGTCCGTTACCTCGGTGATGTGACCTTTTTTCACATCTTCGACAGCCATTTTCCCGAGGAAAGGTAGAACATCTTTCTCGAACATGCGGCGCACCTCTGCACCGCCGTCCTTGCGGTTGATCAAGTCGACCTTGGCCCAGTGGTCGAACAAATGCTGGACGTTTTTCCTGGTGGCTTGTCGGGCCTGAGCCGCCTCCAAGGCAGCTTTCTCCGCAGCGATTCGTGCACGTTCGGCGTCACGTGCAGCGACACGTGCGGCTTCCTCTGCTTCAAGGTGTTCCTTTACGTCTCTGACACCTGACTTATGAAGCCCTGCGAGCTCTTTAGCTCGCTGGCCAGCTTCGGCGAGCGTCATGGTGCCTTCACTGCCATCGCGGCTATATGTGCCGATGGGGAAGGTGATGCGTTCACTGCTGCTATTGGTGTAGCGGAAATAAAAGAGGCGCTCGCCGCTTGGGGTTATACGGGCCACCAGGCTGCCATGTCCCCAGATGGCGACTTCGCTCAGCCACTTGTCGCTCGCACCAGGTTTGGCTGTCATCTGGCGGTCTGTTATGTTGGCCATATGGTCAGCTTCCCCGTTGCCAATTGGTTGCCAATTGAGATTCTCTGGTTGCCAATTCGTTGCCAATTGAGATCGGCTTCCTTCGAAGCTCTTCGGGCTATTTTGGACGATAAAATGCCTGCAAGCCAGTAAAATCAGGGGCTGTGTGGGAGTGCTTCGGATTTGGTCGGTCACCCTCGGAAAGGTTATTACCTGTATGGGGTGCAAGGGGTAGAGTGTTCGAATCACTCCGTCCCGACCAAATAACTCCACGATCTAGGCCAGTTCAGAAATGAACTGGCCTTTTTCGTTTTGGCCGTGAGATACAGGCTCGGTGTGGCTCTTCTGTCTCTTGCGACAGATGCATTCTAAGTGCACAGCATTTCGTGATCCGGCTTGCGGCGCTTCTGCGGCAAGCGGATAAGAATGCTCCTACACTGAATTCGCCCGTTGATCTGCGGTTGTCCAGTACCGGCGCAGGGCGTTTTCTGGGGGCATCATGAGCCAGCTGATCTGCGCTGACTTCGATGAGTTCGAAGAGGCTTTGTATGGGGTAGAGGGGCATTACGTACTGCGCTCGCGGCAGCAGCAGGACTGGCGCCTGAGGGTTGTCGAGCTGGACGGCGTAGCCTTGATGTTTGGCCGCGAGGGTGCCGGCACGGTTTATAGTGGCGTCGGCCTGCCCGGGTTCTTCAATATCTTCCTGCCATTGAGCCAGCATGAGTGTACCGTGCTGGGAGGACAGCGTCTGGGCCGGCGCGTGGTCGGCTGGATGGTGCCGGAGGCGATGTTTCATATCGACGCCAGTCAGCCGTCAAGCTGGATGACGGTGGCCATGTCCTGCGAGCTGGTGCTGCGCTGGGCGCAGCAACATGAGGATGAATTCGACCAGTCGATTCTGACGCGCAATATGGTCTGCCTGGCTCAGCAAGACCTGGCTCCGCTGATCTGGCTGGCGTTGCGCCTGTTGCGCCTCGATCACAGCGCACCCCTGGAGCTGCACGCCCCGGCGGCCGAATGCGCCGCCCGTAGCGAGCTGATGGATCAGGTGTTTCGCAGTCTGCTGCCGGCGACACCGACGCAGGCTGGACTCGCTACCCGTCAGGGCCACCAGCAGATTATGCGGCGGGCCTTGGAGCTGCTGGACGCCATGCCGGATGCCCCGCTGTTCATGGCCGATCTGTGCCGGGCTTGCAGCACCTCCGAGCGTACCTTACGCAATCTGTTCACTCGCTACCTGGGCATGAGCCCGCACCGCTATCTGATGCAGCACCGCCTGCACGCGATCCGTCGTGCCATTCTGCGCGCGGCACCGGGCGAGACCATCACTGATATCTGCACACGTTTCGGGGTGTGGGATTTCGGTCGCTTTGCCGGCTTTTACCGCCGTTATTTCGGCGAACTGCCCTCGCAATCGTTGCGTAGTCGACGACCTATACCGCGGGCGTTGTCGCTCAGTCGCCACTGACGCCGCGCTGCAGGGTAGCGCTGGGGTATTCACCGAACAGTGCGTGGTAGTCCGCGGCCATGGGTCCGCAATCGGTGTAGCCGAAACGCTGGGCGATCGCTGAGACACTGGTCTGGCCAGGCTCGGTCAGCGCCAGGGCGGCGCGCAGCAGATGCAGGCGACGCAGGCGCAGATAGCGTGCGGGCGCCATGCCCAGGGTGGCGATAAAGGCCGTGCGCAGCGTACGTTCGCTGACCTCAGCGGTGCGGCACAGCTCAGCCAGGCGTGGTGTGCGTTCCGTTATGGGCGGCAATAGCTTCAGCACTCGGCTCAGCAGGTTCTCGTAGCTGGCTTGGCGAGCACGTTGACGAGGCGTAGTGCGTAGCGGCATGGCAACGTCCTGGCCGTGGGTGGCGGTTCCAGGCTGCGCTGAGTCGCACTGCGTCGATACGTAAAACAGGCAAATTGCCCAGGCTGGGCCCCTTTGCCGATTTTACGTAGCCGGTTGCTGGCGGATACCGTCAGTATCAGATCATCGCTCGCCATCCGCTGCCCCGCATTCGGCGTCCTGACGAGCCCCCCCCCCAGAAGCGTTCGAGCATCGTCAACGCGTGTGGAGGCTATATGAGTCTGTCGAAGCACAGTATGGGCATCCTGTACCTGTTCCTGGCTGGTGCATCTGCCGGTGTGCGGGCTGATGTGCCGGGGCCGCAGCAGCTCGAGGTCGAGCCGTTTGCCGAGCTGCCTGTCGGCGTGCGTTATCCCGAAGGGCTGACCACCAATCCACGTAGCGGCGAAATCTACGTAGGCACTTTCGATGCCCGTCAGCCCGCCAGCGCACGCAATAACCAGTTGCTGCGCTATGCGGCTGACGGTCGGCTGCTGGCGCAACGCTCGTTTGCCGCTACGCCGCTGACCGGTCTGGGCTATGCCGATGGCCATATCTACATTCTCAATTTTGGTGCCGGCAAGCTGCAACGCATCCCGGCCGCGTTTGAGGCGGACACCCGAATCGAGGACCTGCTCGACTTTCCGCAACTGAACCCCGCAGCACCCGCTGCGCGCACGGTGGCCAACCCGGACGGCAGTCAGGATCGGATCCACTTCGGTTCCGCTGGCGCACCTGCGCCTAACGGCCTGGTGTTCGCCAGCAATGGCGACCTTTACGTTTCCGACTCCTTCCAGGGCGCGCTTTACCGTATTGCCAATGCCACGCGTTGCGCGCCTTGCTCGGTGGAGGTTCTGTCGCGCGATCCGCTACTGGCGACGGCGGGCTCTCTGCCTTTCGGTGCCAACGGCCTGGCCTTCAACACCGATGAGAGTCAGCTGTATATCAACAACGCCGGCGATGGGCGCCTGCTGCGCATGAGCTTGCCGAACGGCGAGTTGCAGGTGCTGGCCGAGAGCCTGCTCGGGGCCGACGGATTGCTGTTTCACGACGGCCTGCTGTGGCTGCTGGCCAATCAGATCGACCAACTGCTGGGGATCGACGAGCGCGGGCTGATTCGCGTACGCGCAGGCGGCTTTCAGGGCATCGCCAGCAATGGTGCGCCGCATTCCCCGCCAGCAGCGTGGCACAGGGCGACTAGATGATCGTCAGCAACCTGGCCCTGCCACTGACGCCTGCCGAGGGCGACGAGTGGGAGGAGCGGGTAAGCACCTGGAACCTGATGCGCGTGCGCCTGCCGCACTCGCCAACCAAGGGAGAGACAGCCAATGCCGCAAAACCCTGAACAACCCCTGAATAAAGGTCGTCGCCAGCTGCTGCTCGGCTCCGCCGCGTTGGCCACGACGATGTTGTTACCCCTGGGCGGTTGCATGCGGGGCAGCGGCTCCACGGCAACCCGTCTGCAACCTGAGAATGGAGAGCGCAAGACCATGGGCACTATTACCACTCGCGGTGGCACCGAGATCTATTACAAGGACTGGGGCAGCGGCCCGGTGGTCGTCCTCAGCCACGGCTGGCCACTCAACGCCGATAGCTGGGAGGCGCAGATGTTCTTTCTGGCCAGCAACGGCTATCGGGTGATCGCTCACGACCGCCGTGGCCATGGCCGCTCCAGTCAACCCTGGAGCGGCAATGAGATGGACACCTATGCAGATGATCTGGCTCAGCTGCTGGATCATCTGGACGTACGCGGAGCCTCGCTGTTCGGCTTCTCCACCGGTGGCGGCGAGGTGGCGCGCTACATCGGCCGTCACGGGACGGCGCGGGTGGCCAAGGCCGGGCTGATCGCAGCGGTTCCGCCGCTGATGGTGAAAACCGCGGCCAATCCCGGCGGTCTGCCTCTTTCGGTGTTCGATGGCATCCGCGCCGCCTCGCTCGCCGACCGTTCGCAGTTATACAAGGACGTCGCCAGTGGCCCTTTCTTTGGTTACAACCGTCCCGGTGCCAAACCCTCCCAGGGGGTGATCGATGCTTTCTGGATGCAGGGCATGATGGCCGGGCACAAGAATGCCTACGACTGCATCAAGGCCTTCTCCGAAACCGACTTCACCGAGGACCTGAAGAAGTTCTCCATACCCACGCTGATCCTGCACGGCGACGACGACCAGATCGTCCCCGTGGATGCCGCCGCACGTGCTTCGGCCAAGCTGGTGCCGCACGCCAAGCTGGTGATCTACCCCGGTGCACCTCACGGCATTACCGACACTCACAAGGAAAAACTGGGTGCTGACATGCTGGCCTTCCTGCGTAGCTAAGCGGCCGTCAGCGGGATTGTTCACTGCCTATTTCGAGGACAGGCCCATGAACAGCAAGGCAGCCCTGTAGCGGCTGGCATTCGGATGGCTGGTGATCTGTCGCAGCGAGCAGAGCGGGGCGGCCCCGCACACAGGTGCATGCCATTACAGCGCAAAGCGGTAGATTTGATCCTTCTGTGTGGATTCATCGATAGGTGGCTCTTACTTTTAAATTACGACTAACATATATTGAGGCTGTGATTGAGATACACCTCCGCGGACTGCAATTCGGGCCGCGTATCCATCAAATTGCCCACGGGAGAACGGTTATGATCAAGCAGCACGCAAAGGGTGTGGCACTGGTTACCGGTGCTTCGTCGGGGATTGGCGCCACCTATGCCGAGCGCTTGGCGCGGCGTGGCTATGATCTGCTCTTGGTGGCGCGTGATCTGCAGCGCCTTGAGGCCATGGCCGGGCGTCTGGCCCAGGAATATGGCGTGGCAGTGGAAGTGCTCAAAGCTGATCTCACGCGCAAGGACGACATGCGTTTGGTAGAGCAGCGCCTGCGCAGTGACGCCAGTATTAGCCTGCTGGTCAACAATGCCGGGGTGGCACTCAACGGTAGTCTTGCCGAAGCCGATCTGGACCGCGCCGATGACCTGATCCAGCTCAACGTGGTTGCGCTGACCCGCCTGGCTGCGGCCGCGGCGGCTAGTTTCAGTGCGGCCGGGCGCGGCGGCATCATCAATATTGCGTCGGTGGTGGCGCTGGCTCCGGAAATGTTCAACGCTGTTTACAGTGCCTCCAAAGCCTATGTGCTGAGCTTGACGCAGACCCTGCACAGCGAAGTCGGCAAGCTGGGTGTGCAGGTTCAGGCCGTGTTGCCGGGCGTGACGCGCACGGAGATCTGGGAGCGTTCGGGGCTCGATGAAGCGGCTCTGCCGGCAGAGATGATCATGGAGGTCGGCGAGATGGTCGATGCGGCACTGGCCGGTTTCGATCAGGGTGAGCTGGTGACCATTCCTTCATTGCCGGATGCCGCCGACTGGCAGGCATTTGTCGGCGCGCGCGCCAAGCTCGGGCCCAACCTGTCGCGTAACAAGGCGGCGGCCCGCTACAAATAAGCGTGGGGAAATTGAAAAGCCCTTTCCGTTAGCGGGAAGGGCTTTTTCATGTGGGGTTGATTCAGGCTTCCGATTGGGCTTCGGTTTGCTCGATGAGCAGTTTGCGCGTGGTTTTCAACAGGCGATCAGACAGCTGTGGGTCACTGACGCTGCGTGACAGCAGCAAGGCCCCTACCATGGCAGAAAACATCAGCACGCTTTGCTCGGCGGCATCCTCGCCGTCGAGCTTGGACTCGAGCATGGCCAGGCGATCCTGGATGAGTTGGTCGGTAGTTGTGCTGGGTTGGCCGCGTTGCCCCAGTTCGGCGCAGACGGTTGGCAGCGGACAGCCGGCGCCAGGATCGGCGCGGTGTGCGCTGGAGAGGTAGCGCGCGATGAACGTGCTCAGCGGCTGATCGCTGGCCATGTCTTCCTGGGTATTGCTGCGCAGTTGTTCCACGGCATGCTGCAGGGCGGTCTCGACCAGTTCATCTTTGGATTTGAAATGGGCATAGAAGCCGCCGTGGGTCAGCCCCAGAGTTTTCATCAAGGGCTGTAGACCGGTCGCGCCGACGCCATCGCGCCGGAATAGCCGTGCGGCCTCTTCGATGATGCGCTGATGGGTCTGGGCTTTGTGTTCCTGTGAGTAGCGCATGCTGGGCCTTGTCTCTTCCGCTGCTTAGGATGCTGTCTGTCATTTTACCTTTTTTGTCGATGCCTGGCTGATGCCTGCAGCCAGGGACTGCGGGCGGGGAAGGGCGGTGACGGGCTCTTCCCCGGAGACACCTCAGTTGTCGACGGCTTCAAGCAGGGTGGCTACACCCTGGCCACCGGCGATGCATTGGGTGGCAATGGCATAACGCCCACCGGTGCGCTTGAGCAGGGCTGCTGCCTTGCCGGTGATTCGTGCACCGGTGGCGCCCAGCGGATGGCCGAGGGCGAGGGCGCCGCCATCCAGATTGACCTTGGCCATATCCAGGCCGAGTTCGCGTATGCAGGCAATCGACTGGCTGGCGAAGGCTTCGTTGATTTCCACCAGGTCGATGTCGGCGATGCTCAGTCCGGCACGCTGCAATACCTTGCGCGTTGCCACTACCGGGCCCATGCCCATGATCTCAGGCGCACAGCCGCCTACGGCAACGGCCTTGATGCGCGCCAGGATGTTCAGCTTGTGCTGGCGCGCAAATGCTTCGCTGCAGACCAGGACGGCGGCGCTGCCATCGGTCAGGGGCGATGAGGTGGCGGCGGTGACACTGCCGCCAAAGGCCGGTTTGAGGCCGGCGAGGGACTCGAGGTTGGTCCCTGGGCGAATACAGCCATCTTCGCTGACCTGGCCGTCGGGCGTGTCGATGGTGACGATCTCGTCGGCCAGCAGGCCCAAAGCACGGGCATTGGCGGCCTTGGCATGGGACTCGACGGCCATGGCTTCCTGCTCGCTGCGGCTGACGGCAAAGCGCTTGGCCACTTCTTCGGCGGTGTGCCCCATGGCCATGTAGACCTGCGGGAAGCTGCCCATCAGCGTCGGGTTGGGTGAGATGTTGAAGCCGCCCATGGGCACGCGAGTCATGGATTCGACCCCGGCGCAGATAAATGCCTCGCCGGCGCCCAGCATGATTTGGCCGGCGGCGAAGTGCACGGCAGTCATCGACGAGCCGCAGAAACGGTTGACCGTGGCGCCGCCGAGAGTTTCCGGAAAACCAGCGCGGAAGCTGGCGATGCGGGCGATGTTCATTCCCTGTTCGGCTTCGGGGTAAGCACAGCCCATGATTACGTCTTCAATGTGTGCGGGATCCAGGTCGAGTTTGCCGATCAGACCCCGAAGAACCTGAGCTGCCAGATCATCGGGGCGCACATTGATCAGTCCGCCTTTCTTGGCGAAGTGGAAGGGCGAGCGGGCAAAACCGGCGATAACGATGGACGACATGACAATGCTCCTTGGCTCTGGAGAGGCTGCTCCGTGGTTCTGGATGAACCCTGGATGATTGAAATGATATGTGCAATCTAAACTGCTTGATAGATGACGGTTGAAATTTAAATGGCGCTTTTCGATCCGCGTCCGATTGAGTTCGCGGGTCCTGGCGTACCAACCAGTCCGCTTGCTTGAACTGGTCAGGCGAGGCGCTGGCTATTTGCGCATGTCGAGGATCAGACAGGTCGTGGAGCCGACTGCGTACAGGCGGTCATCTACATCGTAGATGCGTCCTTCAGCCAGGGCGGTCGAGCGCCCCAGATGCACGATGCGCCCCTCCGCGCGGACGGGGCCGATGTCGCCCCGCAGCGCGCGAACAAAACTGACGCGCAAATCCGTCGTGGTGTAACCCTGGCCTGGCTGGAGCAGGGTGTGGATGGCGCAACCCATGCAGGAGTCGAGCAGGGTTGCCGCATAGCCGCCATGTACGCTGCCCAGCGGATTGTAGTGGCGTGTATCCGGAGTGCCCTGGAAGACGAAGTAGCCGCTTGACCACTCCAGTGGCACGAAGTCCACCAGGTGGCCGAACGGCGGGCAGGGCAGTTCACCGCTGCCGATCTGCGCAAAGAACTCCTCTGGCTGCAGGGCGCTGACTTCGGCAAGGCTCAGGGTGCCGGGAGATGCCAGGCGGGCCCGGGCGGCCTCTCCTGCAGCTATCCATTGGTTCAGTTTTTCAGTGCGAGATGAGTCGGGCATGGCGGGTCTCGTCGGGTGCTGGTCAGATGAATGATGGATGTAATTCTATTTTTATATTATGGTTGAAATTCAAAATGGCAACCGGATTTCAGCAGAAGGCGGTTGCGGATCATTTCTTGGGAGTGCCGCCATGCCGACTCATCCGCTTCCTTCGCGAGCTTTGCTGATCCTGTTAGTCGTCTTGACGGCTCTGGGCGAGATATCGACGCAGTTGCTTATTCCCAGCCTGGGGACCTTGGAAAGGGATCTGCTGGCCAGTCCGGGGTCGGGTGTCCTGGCGCTCGCAGTTTTTGTGGGCGCCTTCGGTGTCGGCCAGTTGTTTCTGGGACCGCTATCCGACCGGATCGGACGGCGGCCGGTTCTGCTGGGCGGTTTATCGCTCTATCTGTTGGCCACCACAGGAATGCTGTTGGCCAGCAATATGGAAACCTTTATCGCGGCGCGCTTGCTGCAAGGTTTGGGGGCTTGCGCGGCGCTGGTATTGGCGCGTGCGATCGTGCGCGATGTCTGGCAGGCGCAGGCTGCCCCGGCATTGGCGCTGACGGTGATCGGCATGCTCTGCGCCATTGTGGTTTCACCTATGCTGGGTGGCTTCCTGGCAAGCCAGGGCGGCTGGCAGCTGCCGGTGTTTGCGGCGCTGCTGGTGGGGCTGGGTGCTTTGCTGGCGGTTTTGACTATCTATAAGGAGAGCAATCAGACGCTCGACCCTCAGGCCGGTCAGTTGCGTGGTTTGCTGGGCAACTATCTCGATCTGCTCAAGGGGCGCTCCTGTCGGGTGTTGGCGCTGGCTCTGCTATTTACCTACGGCGCGATGTTCGCCGTGATCGCAGGCTCTTCGAGTGTCTATATCGGTTTGCTCGGGTTGTCGTCCGCCGAATATGGCCTGACCTTTGGTTTTATCGTTTCCGGGCTGATTGGTGGGGCATTGCTGACGCGTCGGATGATTCTGCAGGTCGGGCCCGAGCGATTGGTAGCCATCGGGGTCGGTTTTGTCGCTGCCGGCGCAGTTGCAACGCTAGCTATATATAAGTTGCTGGGGCTGTCCGTCCTTGGCTTGTCTCTGCCGCAAGTGCTGGTGACGTTTGGCGGGGGGATGGTTCTGCCTGCCGCAGTAGCTGGCGCGGTGATGCCCAATGCCCATCGCGCAGGTCTGGCTGCCGGACTGATGGGGTTTGCCCAGATGCTGGGCGCGACCTGCAGCGGTCTGTTGCTGAGCGCGATGCAGGATGGAACGGCCTGGCCTATGGTTCTTCTGCATGTACTGTTTGCGCTATCTGCTTTCTTTGTCTTCCATGCGCTGCGTCGTCCACGTCAGGTTGGTGTGCAGGTCGCGCATGAACAACCTTGAATAGGTCGGAGCGTCCATGAGTCTGTATGACGTGGTGGTGATCGGTGGTGGGCCAGGCGGCTACAACGCCGCGATCAGGGCTGGTCAGTTGGGATTGAAGGTCGCCTGTGTCGAGGGGCGAGAGACCCTGGGCGGTACCTGCCTGAATGTAGGCTGCATGCCGTCGAAGGCATTGCTGCACGCTTCCGAGCTCTACGAGGCGGCAATGGGCGGCGAGCTCGCCAACCTTGGTATCGAGGTCAAGCCACAGCTCAATCTGGCGCAGATGATGAAGCAGAAAGACGAGAGCGTGGCGGCCCTGACCAAGGGCGTCGAGTTCCTCTTTCGCAAGAACAAGGTCGACTGGATCAAGGGCTGGGGGCGGCTCGATGGGGTTGGGCGCGTGCTGGTCACGGCGGCTGACGGCAGCCAGACCGAGTTGCAGGCCAAGGACATTGTCATCGCCACCGGCTCCGAGCCGACGCCGCTGCCTGGGGTGGCCATCGATAACCAGCGCATCCTGGACTCGACGGGCGCGTTGTCGTTGCCCGAGGTGCCTAAGCACCTGGTGGTGATCGGCGCCGGGGTTATCGGCCTGGAGCTGGGTTCGGTGTGGCGTCGTCTGGGCAGCCAGGTCACCGTCGTCGAATTTCTTGATCGGATTTGCCCGGGGCTGGATGAAGAAACGGGCAGGACCCTGCAGCGCTCACTGGCCAAGCAGGGGCTGAGTTTCAAGCTCGGCTCGAAGGTGACGGCTGCGGTCGTCACGGATGCGGGTGTTGAGTTGGGTATCGAGCCTGCCAGCGGAGGCGCGGCGCAGCTGCTGCAGGCTGATTATGTGCTGGTCGCTATTGGTCGTCGTCCTTACACTCAAGGGCTGGGTTTGGAGAGCGTGGGCATCCAGACCGACAAGCGCGGCATGCTCGAGAATCAGCGTCATCGCAGCAGCGCGCCTGGCGTCTGGGTGATAGGTGATGTGACCTCCGGGCTCATGCTCGCGCATAAAGCCGAGGATGAGGCGATTGCCTGCATCGAACAGATCGCGGGCAAGGCGGCCGAGGTCAACTACGACGTTATTCCCAATGTCATCTATACCCGTCCCGAAGTGGCCTGTGTCGGCAAGACTGAAGAGCAGCTCAAGGCCGAAGGGCGCACCTATAAGGTCGGCAAGTTTCCGTTCACCGCCAATAGCCGGGCAAAGATCAATCATGAGTCCGAGGGCTTCGTTAAGGTTCTGGCCGATGAGCACAGCGATGAGATTCTCGGTGTGCACATGGTTGGGCCCAGTGTTAGCGAGATGATCGGCGAATACTGCGTCGCCATGGAGTTTGCCGCCTCATCCGAAGACATTGCGTTGATCTGTCATCCACATCCCACTCGATCCGAAGCGTTGCGCCAGGCGGCAATGGGGGTTGAAGGCTGGATAATGCAGGCCTGATCTGGCCATTCGGCTGAATTTGAAAATGATTAGCAGAAAGGCGTTGACGGCGAAATCTGCGGGCCTATAATGTGCGCCTCTTCCGGCGCGGCCTGATCTGAAAACTCCTTGATAAACAAGAGGTTAGACGAAAATAAAGGTTGCGACGGTGGCGGATTCGAGTAGAATGCGTCGGGCTGGCAGGGTGGTGGTTTGACCCTGTTGGTGCTTTGGTTCGAAAGGGCTGAAGAAGCTTGAAAGAGGTGGTTGACAGCGAGTTTGAACGCTGTAGAATTCGCCTCCCGCT
>NZ_WELL01000012.1:0-43890 GCF_009799935.1 Pseudomonas sp. L-22-4S-12
AAGTGTTCATCGGTTCGTGCATGACCAACATCGGTCACTTCCGCGCCGCCGGCAAGCTGCTGGACAAGGTCAAGGGTGGCATTCCGACCCGTCTGTGGCTGGCGCCACCGACCAAGATGGACGTCCACCAGCTGACCGAGGAAGGCTACTACGGCATCTTCGGCCGCTCCGGCGCGCGCCTGGAAATGCCGGGCTGCTCGCTGTGCATGGGTAACCAGGCGCGGGTACAGACCGGTTCGACCGTGGTCTCCACCTCGACCCGCAACTTCCCCAACCGCCTGGGCGACGCAACCAACGTGTACCTGGCCTCTGCCGAACTGGCCGCGGTGGCTTCGATCACCGGCAAGCTGCCGAGCGTCGAGGAATACATGACCTACGCCAAGGACATCGACAGCATGGCTGCCGACGTTTACCGCTACCTCTCCTTCGACCAGATCGCCGAGTTCCGCGAAGCCGCGGCCAACGCCAAGATCCCTGCCGTGCAGGTCTAAGCGTTAGCTGCAATGCTGAAGCCCCGCCTGGTGCGGGGCTTTTTTATGTCCGCAATAGCGAGAGTGACGGGTGGGAGCGGATTTATCCGCGATAAACAGGCAGCTCGGCGTAGGTCCTGATCGCGAATGAATTCGCTCCCACGAACAGCCAGAGCAGCCACCGCGAACGCTTGAGCCAAACAACAGCGCGGCGTAGCAACGCGTAACAGGTACAGAGCTTTTTCATGGTTATTTCCCCATAGCCTGTTGCCAAGGCGATGAGTCGCAGGTTGGGTTGAGGAGCAACGCGACGAAGCCCAACGACCCTGCCCCGGTTGTTGGGCTTCGCTGCGCTCAACGCCAACCTACCCATGCTCGCCGTTGTTCAGCGCGGACGATGAGCCCCTGGTGACGGCGGGCCGTTCATGGGTAGCGCGGCAGCGATATCGTTCCAGATGGCTTCGACGGTCTGGCTGTGGCTCTCATACACCTGCCGGCCCACGGCCAGGTAGATGGCCCCTTCGGCCAGGGGGGCCGGCAGGACTTCCAGGCGACCACGAAACTCCGGCATGGCGAGCAGCCGCTCGACCTGGTGTTCATGGTCAACCGCCAGGCTGCCACGGCCCTTCTGCAGCATGAGCGCCAGCTGCCTGGAGTTGCGCGCGGTATCGACCGTGGGCACGGCCATGCCCTCCAGCAGCACCTTGAGCGTCGTGCGACCGGAGAGATACAGCAGCGGCTTGTCGAGCCCGCGAAATCGCCGGCCATTCCAGTCGGCCTGGCTGTCGCGGGTGCGAAATACCAGGATCCGTGTCGTGCCCAGCGCGCGCCGCGGATCCGGCTCACCGGCCTGCAGCGGAAAAACCATGAACTGGCGGTATTCCGCGGTAGCGGCCGCGCCGGCCACGGCGCTGTACAGATCGTGCTGCACCCCGGCCAGGCAGCGCCGCCAGGGCTGGGCGACGAACGCCACCCGCAGGCCCTGGCGTTCGGCTGCCCGCCGGATCAGCTGCTGACGCTCGCTTTCGTGGCGCGGATGGGTGAAGGGCGGAAATTCCTCGTCGCTGACGCAGACCGAGAAGTCGGCCGCCAGGGCCGAACCGCCCAGGCACAGCAGCAAGCCGGCAAGCCAGGGCAAGCCAAGCCGGCCAGGCAGGCGGCCGGCCTGTAGCAGTTCGGCGAGGGGCATGGGCAGGTTCAGCACCGGCACGCTCACAGGCGCAGGGCGTGGTGCCAGGAAAGCGCCCGCAGCGGGCGCTCACCCGGCTGGCTCACGCCTTGCTCTTGAGCAGGAAGTGCGACAGCGCCGGGATCAGGATCAACGCACCGAGCATGTTCCACAGGAACATGAAGGTCAGCAGGATGCCCATGTCGGCCTGGAACTTGATCGGCGACCAGGCCCAGCACACCACGCCGGCGGCCAGGGTGATGCCGACCAGGCCGACCACCCGGCCGGTGAAGGCGATGGCGTTCTGGTAGGCGTCGGACAGCGACATGCCCTGGCGCTGGTAATGCAGCTGCACGCTGAGCAGGTACAGCGCGTAGTCCACGCCGATGCCCACGCCCAGGGCGATCACCGGCAGGGTGGCAACCTTCACGCCGATGCCCATGGCCACCATCAGCGCCTCACAGAGGATCGAGGTCAGCACCAGCGGCAGCAGCGCCACCAGCATGGCGCGCCAGCTGCGGAAGGTGAACAGGCAGAACAGCGCCACGGCCAGGTACACGTACAGCAGCATGGTGCGGTTGGCCTCGCGCACCACGATGTTGGTGGCCGCCTCGATGCCGGCTGAACCTGCGGCCAGCAGGAACTGGCGCTCCGGCGTGCTGTTCTCGCGGGCGAACTTGTCGGCGATGGCCACCACCTGGTCGAGGGTCTCGGCCTTGTGGTCCTTCAGGTAGGCGATCACCGGCATCAGCGAGCAGTCGGTGTTGAACAGCTCGGGGGCGTTGACCGAGGTCTGCTGCGCCGCGTAGTTGAGCATGTCCTGGTTGCGCTGGATGCTGGCCAGCTTCGGGTTGCCCTCGAAGGAGCCGGCGGTGATCTGGCGCACCGCGTTGACCAGCGACACCGTGGTCTGCACCCCCGGATGCTGCTGCAGCTCCCAGGCCAGGCGGTCGGCCAGGATCAGGGTGCCGTAGTTCAGGCAGCCCTCGGGAGCGGTCTTGATCATCACCGCGAACAGGTCGCTGGACAGCGCGTAGTGGCTGGTGATGTAGGCGTTGTCGCGGTTGTAGCGCGAGTCGGCGCGCAGCTCCGGGGCGCCGCTGTCGAGGTCGCCGATCTGCAGCTGCAGGCTGACCATGAAGCCGCCGATGCCCAGCAGCAGCGCCACCAGCACGGCGCCGGTGGCCCACTTGCGGGTGGTGAAGCGGTCGAGCAGGTCCCACAGCTTGCCGAAGCCGCGGTGCTGGGCGGCGCGGCTGTCGATCTTCAGCGCGCGCTCGGCGGCCTTGCGGCCGACGCCGACGTAGGACAGCGCCACCGGCATCATCAGCAGCGAGGTGAAGATCAGCACGGCCACGCCGATGCTGGCGGTGATGGCCAGGTCCTGGATCACCGGGATGTCGATCAGCATCAGCACGGCGAAACCCACGGCGTCGGCCAGCAGCGCGGTGACCCCGGCGATGAACAGGCGGCGGAAGGTGTAGCGCGCGGCCACCAGCTTGTGGGTGCCGCGGCCGATGTCCTGCATGATGCCGTTCATCTTCTGCGCCGCGTGGGACACGCCGATGGCGAAGATCAGGAAGGGCACCAGGATCGAGTAGGGGTCGATGGCGTAGCCCAGCCAGGCCACCAGGCCCAGCTGCCAGACCACCGCCATCAGCGAGCAGCCGATCACCAGCAGGGTGCTGCGGATGCAGCGGGTGTAGAGGTAGATGATGGCGATCGAGGTGACCACCGCCAGGGCGAAGAACAGCATCACCTGGATCAGCCCGTCGATCAGGTCGCCGACCAGCTTGGCGAAGCCGATCACGCGGACCTTGTACTTGCCGCTGCCCTCCTCGCCCGACTCGCGCGCGGCGCTGTCGCCGGCGAACTCGACCTGGTCGCGCAGCTGCTCTTCGAGCATGCGCGAGAACTGGTGGTAGTCGATGCCCTTGCCGGTGGCGGTGTCGCGGTCCAGCAGCGGCACGATCAGCATGGTCGACTTGAAGTCGCTGGCCACCAGGCTGCCGACTATGCCGGCGCGGGTGATGTTCTGCCGCAGCTGCTCGATGTCCTCGGGCTTGCCGGCGTAGCTGTCGGGCATCACCGGGCCGCCCTGGAAGCCTTCCTCGGTGACTTCGGTCCAGCGCACCGAGGGCGTCCACAGCGACTTCATCCAGGCGCGGTCCACGCCCGGGGCGAGGAACAGCTTGTCGTTGACCTGCTTGAGGGTCTCCAGGTACTCGGGGTCGAAGATGTCGCCCTGGGTGTTCTCCACCACCACCCGCACCGAGTTGCCCAGGCCGCGCAGCGAGGCGCGGTTCTCCAGGAAGTTGCGGATATAGGGCTGGCTCTGCGGGATCATCTTCTCGAAGCTGGGCTTGAGCTCCAGGCGGTTCACCGCCATGTAGCCCAGCACCAGGGTGACCAGCGCCATGAGCAGGACGAACAGCCCGCGGTGGTTGAACACCAGGCGTTCGAGACGGTTGCCGCTGCGCGGATCGAAATCGCGCAGATCGCGGATCACCGGCCAGGTGTCTTGTTGGATTTTGCCCATGACGGGTACTCGCTCCGATTCTTGTCGTTATTCGCCAGGCAGGCTGCGCACGCCGCGACCGCCCACCAGCACCAGCTCGCCCTTGGCCGACAGCGCGGCGCCGGCGACCGGCGCCTGGCCCTGCTGCGGCATCAGGCGCAGGCTCAGATCGTCTTCCACCTGCAGGCGGTGACCGGCCTGGGTGAACAGCTGGTAGCGCCCGCCGCGGTCCTTGGTGGCGGCGGTGATGCTGACCTGCAGGCCGCTGTCGAGCTGCTGCCAGTTCTGCCCGCCGTCGCGACTGAGGAACACATGGCCGCGCAGCCCAAAGACCAGCACCTCGCCGGGCTTGCCGATGACGCCGAAGTAGCTGCCCTCGTAGGGACTGGGCACGGCGGCGAAGCGCTTGGTCTCGGCGTCCCAGCGGCGCAGCAGGCCCTGCTCGCCGACCAGGTAGAGCGCATCGCCGGTACTGTTCAGCGCCGTCAGGTGCAGGCCCATGGGGTTGTCGGTGCGGTCCTGCAGCGGGTCCCAGGTCTGGCCGCCGTCGCGGGTGGCCAGGATCAGGTTGAACACGCCCACGGCGAAGCCGGTCTGGGCGTCGGCGAACCACACGTCGAGGAACGGCTTGTCGGCGCCCTCGACCTTCAGCCGCTCGCCCTCGGCAGCGAGCGTGGCCCACTGTTCGTTGTCCGGCTCCAGCTGGGCCAGGGCGCCGTAGTGCTCGATCAGCAGGGTGCCGATCTGCCGGCCGTCCAGCTGCTTGCGCCAGTTACGGCCGCCATCGTCGCTGTGCAGGATCACCCCGTCGTTGCCCACCGCCCAGCCCAGGCTGGGGTTGGCGAAGTGCACCGCATTGAGGTCGACGCTGACCGGCACTTCAGCCTGCTGCCAGCTCTGCCCGGCGTCATCGGAATAGACAATGTGGCCACGCTGGCCGACCGCCACCAGCCGGTTGCCGGCCAGGTCCAGGTCCAGCAGCGGGCTGCGCACGGCCAGCGCGCTGGGCTTGGCCGGCAGGTCCAGCACATCGACATAGCCATTGGCCCAGGCAGCGCCTGCCAGCAACGCCAACAGGGCACCCAGAGCGAGCCGCACGTACCCTCGCAAAGCACACATACCGCGTCCTCATCTGAAAAAAGCCCCGCACGGGTGTTGCGCCGGTCACGCACCGGCAACCTACGTGCAGGGTCAGGAAAACCTTCCCGCGCCCTCGGGCGGCGGGTATCCGGCGCCGGGCGAACCCGGCGCCGGCGGCACTCAGCGGATGCCGGCGCCGGCCAGGGCCTCGGGCGACCACTGGGCCTTGGAGAGCGGCTCGATGTACTTGATGCCGCCGTACGGGCCGACCACGCCGTTGATGTTGTAGCTGCCACCCACCAGATCGTAGATCACGTGCGGCGCGGTGTTGGGGGTGTCGACGTCGTAGCTCTGGGTCAGGAAACTGTAGGAGCCGCGGTACAGCTTGCCGCCGGCGTCATACTGGTCCGAGGCCAGGGCGTTCCAGGTGTCCTCGTCGAGGTAGAAGCGACGCTTGGCGTACACGTGGCGCATGCCGGACTTCAGGCTGCCTTCCACCACCCACACGCGGTGCTTCTCCCAGCGCACGAATTCCGGCGCCAGGTGGTTCGGCGTGGTCAGCGGCTTGGGGTCCTTGATGTAGGTGAGCTTGTAGGTGTTGTAGGGCACGAACACTTCCTGCTTGCCGACCAGTTTCCAGTCGTAGCGGTCCAGCGCACCGTTGAACACGTAGATGTCGTCGTAGGTGCCGGAGCCGGCGGTGCCCGGGTTCGGGGTGTCGTAGGCCAGGTTCGGCGCCAGCTTCACCCGACGCACGCCGGGCAGGTACTGCCAGGCGCGGCGCGGCTGTTCCAGCGGGTTGGCGGCGTCCTTGAGCATCAGCGACTCGCCGGCGCGGCGGGCCGGGCCGCTGTAGTACAGCTTGGTCTGGAAGTAGGTGTCCTTGGCGTCGATCAGCTTGTTGGCGTCTTCATAGATCGGGAAGGCGTTGAACGCGGTGCCGGTGGTGGCCAGGGTGGCGACGCCGGCGGAGTCGACGTTCCAGGAGTCGTACTTGGTGGTGTAACCCGCACCCTGGTAGCGCAGCAGGTGGTTCCACATGGCCTCGGCGCCGGACTGCGGGATCGGGAAGGGAATGCCCGGCAGCACGTTCTCGATGGCGTTGCCGCCTTCCAGCGACTTGGCGCCGGTGGCGTTCTTCAGGGTGTTGTCCAGCAGCGCCTGGGGCATGGTGGCGGTGCGGTGGGTCGGGTAGACGTCGACGCGGAAGCTCGGGAAGCGCTTGGCCAGCTCGTAGGTCACGGCGGTCAGCTGGTCCTTGTGCTGGTCGGCGTTCTTGCCGTCGATCACCAGCAGCGGTTGCTCGCCGGCGAAGGGATCGGGACGCACGGTGTCGCCGGCCTTGAAGTCGGCCGGGGCGGTCTTCAGGCCGCCGGCGAAGGCCGGGATGGAACCGTCGGCGCTGGCGGCCATCTCGGCGCCGACCGGGGTCAGCGACTGGCCGAGCTTGGCCGCCTCGCTGGCGGATACGGCGGCCTGGGCCTGGACTGCGGCCAGGGCGAGGGATGCAGCCAGTACGGTGTGCACGAATTTCATCTTGTTGTTCTCCTGCTCAGAGGCTAGCAATTCGTGGATCAGAAAGTGGTTTTGAAGGTCAGGTAGAGCGCGCCGCGATCCTCGCCGGTGGCGCCGCCGCCGGAGAAGGAGGAGTAGCCACCGCCGTAGCAGGTGTAGCGCTCGGTGCCATCCAGGGCGTTGGGGGTGGCACCGTCGGTGGCGCCGTTCTCGCACTTCTCGGCATCGCCGAAGGAGTCCACGTACTTGAGGTCGACGTAGTACTGGTTGTAGATGGCCGCGGACAGGCCCACCGCGTAGTTGCCGGTGTCCTCGGCGCCGCCGGCGACCACCGGCGAAACGCCGTCGAGGCCGACGTTGATCGACATCGGTGCGGAGAGGTCCACGCCCGGGAACACCTGGTACCAGGTCGGGGTGAAGTTGACGGCCAGGCCCCAGTTGTCACGGGTCGGCTTGTCGATGCCGCGGTAGCTGTCCTCGCCCTTGTACAGCGCCTCGTTCTGGCTATCGAGGCTCAGCAGGTTGCTGTAGTACAGCTCGCCCAGCAGGCTGGCGGAATCGAAGAAAGGCGTGTCGGCGATGGCCACCAGGCCGTTGATGGTCCAGTGCAGGGTATCGCCGGTGGCGGCCATGCTGTCGCCCTCGCCCGGCAGGTCGGTGACCACGCCGGTTCCGGGGGTGCGCGGAGCCAGCGCCGGGTGCCCCAGGCCGGCGGCCAGACCGCCCGGGCCGGTGGCGCTGATCAGTGCCGGGATGCTGGACAGCGGCATGTTGCTGCGGATGTTCAGGTCGCTGCCGACGCTGACCCCGGCGAACTCCTTGGACAGGCTCAGGCCGTAGATGTCGATGTCGTCGCCGTAGGAGAGGTTGTAGCTGGTGCCGGCCAGGGAATCGACCAGGCGGCAGACGCCGGTGCCCGGCACGCTGACCACGCCACCCGGCGCCACCACGCAGCTGCCCTGGGTCAGCGACAGCGAGCGGGCATCCAGAACGGCCTGCGGCAGGATGTCGGAGGTGTTGCGGTAGTAGAAGCCCAGGGTGCCGTCCAGCCACTCAGGCGCCCACTTGGCCATCACGCCCCAGTCGCCGCTGTCACCGGGGGTGTTGTCGTCGCCACGGCGCACATTGGTCAGCGCATCATTACCCAAGAATCCGGCCGGACGGGCGGTATGGCCGAGCAGGAAGGACTGCGCGCCCTCGCCGAGCAGGTCGGAGGTGCCGTAGTAGGTGCCGGCCTCCGGCAGGCGCGCGGCATCCCAGTTGAAGAAGTACTGGGCGCCGAAGGTCCACTCGGAATTCAGGGTGAAGCTGGTCGACAACTGCTCGCGCGGCACGAACAGTTCCTTGGCCTCGGTGCCCGGCGAAGCGGCCAGCTTGGCCAGGTCCAGGCCGGACTGGCCGTAGCTCAGCGAGTGCACCGGGTTGAGGATGGTCTCGCCCCAGAACACGTTGTGCTGGCCGGCCTTGACGCTGAACAGCGACTCCTCACCGACCTCGGTGCTGTAGAACAGGAAGGCATCGAGAATCTCGCCGGACGGGCCGCTGTAGTAGCGCTGGGCGTAGCGGCTCAGGTGCGGATTGCCGTTGCCCAGGCCATCGCGATTGGTAAAGCCACCGACCTGGAAATGCTCACCCGTCATGCCACTGACCGCATCGTTGCCGTTGACGAACGGATTGGAGTTGGAGCCGGTGTTGTCGTAGGCCTTGTCGTACCAGGAGGCGGCGCTGACGCGAAAGCCCATGCTGTTCTGGTAGACCACGTCCAGCTCGGTGAGCAGGTCGACGCGGTTGGTGATGTTGGTACCGGCCTTGCGGAAGTTGTAGTCGCCGTCGTTGTTGTTCGGCGTGGCCAGCATGCGCTTGTCGGCGCTCTCGGTGCGCACACCGTAGTTGTACTTGACGGTGTTGTCGAAGCGGACGTTCCAGTCCTCGCTGCCGGTCTCCAGTTCCATCGCCTGGGCGGTACCGAGGCCGAGGCCCATCAGGATGGCCGAGGCCAGCAGGCTTTTCGGCAGGCAGGCAAGGTGATGCTTGTTGTTATTGTGCATCTAGCTTTCTCCACGCTTGGACGGTGGTGGTTGGTGAGGCTGCCGCCCGGGCCGACTGCCGGATTCCTCCGGCGCCCGGCGCGGGCGGCAAAGGTATTCAGTTGTCGAGCCGGCGGATCAGCGCCTCGGCCTGCGGCCACTCGCCGAAGCCGGCGGCCGGGTTCAGGTGGCCGACTTCACCCAGGTTCAGCAGCTCGCTGCCCCAGGCGTCGGCCATGGCGGCGGCGGCCTCGAAGCTGGCCAGGTAGTCGTTGCTGCTGGCGGCCAGAATGCTGGGAAAGGGTAGACGACCCTGTGGCAGTGGCTCCCAGCCGTTGACGCGCAGGCTGTCCGGGGTCGGGTAGTTGTCCGGCCAGGTGGCGGCCATGTCCGGCGGCGCGGCCAGCAGCGCGCCCTTGATCGGACGGCCGTGGCGGGCGGCCCAGTGCACCACCATCAGCACCCCGGCGCTGTGCGCGACCAGGATCACCGGGCCGTCGATCCGCTCCAGCTCCTGCTGGATGGCCTCGACGCGTGCATCCAGGCTCAGCTTGTTCGCCTCCAGCGGCGGCACCGAGCGCGCCTTGCTCAGCTTGGCCTCGAGCAGGGTTTGCCAGTGTTGCGGCACATGCTCGCGCAGGCCGGGAACGATCAGCACAGTGGCATGGGTTTGCAGCTTGTCCACATCGACACCTTTGCAGTTGGGCCGGCCCTACGGGCAGCCGGAAAGTCGTTGTGAACAACAGTAAGGTTCTCTCCCCTACCCCGCTTCACATTTCACGTCAGCCATTTCTCATTTGATGACAGATGAAAAATACAGCGACGACAGCCCCGGGCAACGGCCGCAGGCCGCACGAACACCAGCCGGGCAAACCGCCATACGCCACGCCGAGGGCGGCGCAGCACGGCCTGCCCCGGCATGTGCAGCGGACAAGTCTGCGAGCAGTGTTGGGCGGGGCGACTCAGCCCCGAACCGACAAGGTCTGCCTGGCGCGCAGCAGTGCCTGCAGCTGCTCAAGCGGCATCGGCCTGGCGAGCCAGTAGCCCTGGCCGTGGTCGCAACCGCTGGCCCGCAGGCAGGCGAGTTGCTCCGCCGTTTCGATGCCCTCGGCCACCACCGCGATGCCCAGGCTGGCGGCCACCTGCACGGCGGCACGAACAATCGCCAGGTCGACGGCATCCGTTGGCAGGCCGGCGATGAAGCTGCGATCGATCTTCAACCGGTCGAAGGGCAGCTGCTTGAGCGTGCCGAGCGAGGAGTAGCCGGTGCCGAAGTCATCCATGCTGACCACCACGCCACTGGCGCGCAGGCTGTTGATGATCTGCAGCGCCTCCTCGATGTTGCTCACCGCCACCCGCTCGGTGATCTCCAGTTCCAGGCGCTCGCTGGGCAGGCCGCTGCGCGCCAGGCACTCGCCGATCAGGGCGAGGAAGTCCTCGCGCAGGAAGGTCGATCCGCAGATGTTCACGGCCACCGGCACGTCGAGCAGGCCGCTGCGGATCAGCGTCAGGTTGTCGCGACAGGCACGCTCCAGCACCCAGTGGGTAATGGCGCCAATCAGCCCGTACTCCTCGGCCAGGCCGATGAACTCTGCCGGCGGGACCTGGCCATACTCGGCATCCTGCCAGCGCAGCAGGGCTTCGATCCCCACCGGGCGCGGCGTCTCGTCGAGCCTGTACTGCAGCTGGTAATGCAGCTGCAGGCGCTCCTCCTTCAAGGCCTCGCGCAGGCGATCGAGCATCTGCAGACGCGCCTCCGTGCGACTGCGCAACTCGCGCTGGAACATGCGCAGGCAATTGCCCCCCGCCGCCTTGGCCTGGTACATGGCCAGGTCGGCATCGTTGAGCAACTGGTCGACGCCCTGGCTGTCGCCGGGATAGAGGCTGATGCCCAGGCTCGCGCCCACGCTCAGGCTGAGACCGCCGACCCGAAAGCGCGGCAGCATGCACTCAATCAGGCGCTCGCCCAGGCGCAACGGCTCATTGTGCTGCACGCCCATCGGCGCGATCACCACAAACTCGTCACCGCCGACCCGCGCCAGCTGGTCCCCCTGGCGCAGGGCGCCGCGCAGGCGCTGGGCGACATCGGCGAGCAGGCGGTCGCCGATCTGATGATCGTGGCGGTCGTTGATCCGCTTGAAGCCGTCGAGATCGATAAACAGCACGGCCAGGCTGCGACCGCTCTCGTCGCTGGCATTCATCGCCTGCTGCAGGCACTCGCGCAGCTGGTGGCGATTGAGGCAGCCGGTGAGCAGATCGTAGTTGGCCAGGTGGGTCAGGCGCTCATGCAGGGCTCGCCGCTCACTGATGTCGTGGCAGATGCCGACGAACAGGCGCTGCCCGCCCAGTTGCAGCTCGCCGACGCTCAGGTGCAGGGGAAAGCAGCTGCCATCCTTGCGCCGCCCCATGACTTCGCGGCCCTTGCCGATGACCCTGGGCCGGCCGCTGTGCTGGTAGTTGGCCAGATAGCCATCGTGCTGGCTGTGATAGGGCTCGGGCATCAGCACATTGATGTTCTGCCCGAGCAGCTCCTCACGGGCATAGCCGAAGGTGCGCACCGCGGCCGGATTGAGTTCGCGCACCTGGCCGCGCGCATCGATCACGACCATGCTATCGACCGCCGTGTCGAACACCGCGCTGGCCAACTCACCCAGGCCGAAACCCGCCTCTGCGTGAGGCACTCGCATATCCATGTTCGCCATCCACTCAGGTATTGAAGCGTGCGACCAGCGCGTGCAGGGAATGGGCGGTGGCCTCCAGCTCGCCGCCCAGCTGAGCGGAACGCGCGGTGACTGCGGCGTTCTGCTCGGCGGCCATGGAGATGTTGCTGATCTGCCGTGAAACGTCCTCGGCCACCAGGTTCTGCTGCTCCGCTGCGCTGGCCATCTGCTCGGCCATCTGGTGGATGCGCTCGACCGCCGCGGTGATGCCATCCAGCGCCTGCTCGGTCTCGATCACCCACTCCACCCCGGCACGCGCTTCTTCACTGCCCTGGCGGGCGATCTGCACCGCCTGGCCGGCCACCCCCTGCAGGCTGGCGATGATGGCCTGGATGGCCTCGGTGGACTCCTGGGTCTTCGAGGCCAGGGCGCGCACCTCGTCGGCCACCACGGCAAAACCACGGCCCTGCTCGCCGGCACGGGCCGCTTCGATGGCGGCATTGAGGGCCAGCAGATTGGTCTGCTCGGCAATCGCGCGAATCATGTTGGCCGCCTGCTGGATCGACTGGGCCTCGCTGGCCAGGCCCGCCACCGAGGCGCTGATGCCATCCACCGTGCGCGCCAGCTTCTCCACCACCGCGCGGCTCTGCTGGGCCTGACGGGTGCCGCCCTGCGACAGCTGATTGACCTGGCGCGCTTCCGCGGCGGTCTGCTGCACATGCACGGCAACCTGGCCGATCGAGGCGGCCATCTGGTTCATCGCGGTGGCCGCCATGTCGGCCTCGATGCGCTGCGCCTGCAGCGCCTGCTCGGCCTGCTGCACCAGCTGGCCGTTCTGCGAGGCCTGGCTGGCGGTGCGCGTGGCATAGTCGCCGAGCACGCCGAGGGCCGTGCGGATGCGCGCGCCCTCGCTGATCAGCACCAGCTGCAGGCGCGCCACCGCGCCGGTGTCGTCGGTGTAGGTGTGCGCCACCAGCTCGCTGTCGAAGGCCTTGGGCGCGGTCTGGGCCACCCGCAGCAGGGCGCGCTTGACGAAGCCCAGGGTGGCGATGGTCTGCCCCAGCGAGGCCAGCACCAGCAGGGCGATACCGAGGCCGGCATGGTCGGTGAGGAACAGCAGCGGCCCCAGCAGCGCACCGAGCAGCGGCAGCAGCAGGAAGCGCGCCGCCACGCCGAGGCGCTCGCCCAGCGAGGCCGCCGCACGACCCTGGTTCAGGCGCGCGTACAGGGCGCTGGCGCGGCGCACCTGGGCGGCATCCGGCTTGACCTGCACCGACTCGTAGCCCACCACCCGCTCCTGCTCGAAAATCGGCGTGACATAGGCATTGACCCAGTAATGATCGCCATTGCTGCAGCGGTTCTTGACGATGCCCATCCAGCTCTTGCCCGCCTTGAGGTACTCCCACATCTGCGCGAACACCTGCGCCGGCATTTCCGGATGACGCACCAGATTGTGCGGGCTGCCGATCAGCTGCTCCCGGCTGAAGCCACTGACGGCGACGAACTGGTCGTTGCAGGAGGTGATCAGGCCCTGGGTATCGGTGGTGGAAATCAGACGTTGGTCGGCCGGGTAGTTCGACTCCCGGCCGCTGAGCGGCATGTTGACTCGCATCGTTGCTCCTGCGCGTGACTCCGCGCGACTGCCTACCGGGATCGCACTCCGCAGCCGCCGCGCGGGTTCGCGCCGGCAGAGACGGAAGGTCGTTTTCCCCATGGCCGCAGGCCTTCGGGGGGTGGCCGCGCCGGGTGGCTAAGCCCAGCAAGGTGGTCAGGATTGTAGAAACGCGCCCTGCCGGCCGCTTAGCTTTAGCTGCCAGGTACTTTTCATTTCATGACTAAGGTCTTATAAGCTATCAGCCTGCCAAGCCACGCGGCCAACCAAGAGCCGCCCCGAGAGCGAGCCCCACCATGACTGCCCAAGCCCGTTCCGCCGTATTGACCAACTACCTGGAAGTTGCCCGCCAGTACGGTCTGAACACCCACGCCCTGATGTCCAAAGCCGGCCTGAGCCAGTCCGTGCTCAACGACCCCGAGCAGCGCATCCCGGTAGAGGCGGCCATCCGCCTGATGGAAGAATCGGCCCGCGAGAGCGGCTGCGAGACCCTCGGCCTGCGCATGGCCGAACTGCGCCAGCTTTCCGACTTCGGCGAGGTCAGCCTGCTGCTCAGCCACCAGCACAGCCTGCGCGATGCGCTGCAGGTGATCGTGCAATACCGCCACCTGCTCAACGACTCGCTGGCGATCTATATCGAGGAAGCCGGCAAGACGGTGATCATTCGCGAGGAGGTGGTCAGCCACTACCCCACCCACAGCCGCCAGGCCATCGAGCTGGCCATCGGCGTGATGTACCGCTTCTGCGCCGCCCTGCTCGGCGCGCACTGGCACCCGATCAGCGTCAACTTCACCCACGAGGCCCCGGCCGATCTTTCGGTGCATCGGCGCATGTTTGCCTGCCCGCTGGAGTTCGGCAGCGAGTTCAACGGCATCGTCTGCCCTTCGACCAACCTGGATACCGCCAACCCGCTGGCCAACGCCGCCATGGCACGCCACGCCCAGCGCTATCTGGACTCCCTGCAGAATGCCGGCGAACACTCGCTGGCGCTGGACGTGCGCAAGGCCATCTACCTGCTGTTGCCGATGGGCCGGGCCACCATCGAGCAGATCGCCCAGGCCCAGGGCATGAACGTGCGCACCCTGCAGCGACGCCTGGAGGATGAAGGCGGCACCACCTTCAGCGAGCTGATCAACAGCGTGCGCCGCGATCTGGTGATTCGCTACATGGAAAACCCCGGCTACTCCCTGGCGCGCATCGCCGACATGCTCGGCTACTCGCTGCCCAGCTCCTTCACCCGCTGGTTCATCTCCCAGTTCGGCATGCCGCCGGCCGCCTGGCGCAGCGAGCACAACATCGTCCCGCGCAAGAACAGCTGAGCCGGCTCAGGCCGATCGCCTGAGGGCCAGGCGAGCGGCCAGCAGACGATCGAGCAGGCGAGTCGGCAAGCAGCGCGCCAGGTACCACATCGGGTGCAGCGGATAGCGGGCTCGCGGCCGCCTGGCTTGCAGCGCATGCAGCACCGCCTGGCTGACCCGCCCGACCGGCGCGCCCTGCTCGGCGTTGCGCGCCACCAGGGCCTGCAGGGCGTCCATGGCCTGCGCATAGTCGCCGGCGGCGTAGCGCGGGTCGGGCCGGGCCTTGCTCCAGATCGGCGTGCGCACGGGCCCCGGCTCGATCAGCACCACCTCGATGCCCCGGCCGCTCAGCTCGACGCGCAGCGCATCGCTGACCGCCTCCAGGGCATGCTTGGTCGCCGCGTAGCAGCCGGTCATGGGGGTTGCCACGCGGCCCGCTACCGAGCCGATGTTGATCACCCGCGCGGCCCGCCCGGGGCCTGCGCCCAGCAACGGGGCGAAGGCCTGGGTCAGGGCCAGCAGACCAAACAGGTTGACCTCGAACATGCCGCGCATTTCCTCCAGCGGCTGCAGCAGCAGCGGGCCGTTGGGCGAGGCGATGCCGGCATTGTTGATCAGCGCGAAGAGCGGCGCATCACCCAGCCAGTGGCGCACCCGCGCGACCGCTGCCGGCAGCGCGGCCTGGTCGGTGACGTCCAGCAGCAACGGCACAAAGGCCGGGCCGAAGGTCAGGCGCAGGCGCTCGGCCTCCTCCATCCGGCGCAGGGTGCCGATCACCCGGTAGCCCCTGTCGATCAACAGCTGCACACAATCCAGGCCGATACCGGAGGAAACCCCGGTGATCAGTACGCTATCCATCATCTCGAACTCCTTCATTCAGGGCTGGCTGGCGGCCAGCTCGTCCAGGTCCAGCACCGCCCGGCTCAGGTAGAACTCGGCGCCGCCCCCGGCGCCCTGGCTGGGGCTGTGCAGCTGCTTGCGCACGAACTGGTAATGGCGACGGATCGCCTTGAGGGCATCGGCCTGCTCCGGCTGCGCCTGCTCCAGCTGGCTGAAACGCTGGCCGATGGCCTGGTCGAGCTGCTCGCGCTGCTCGACCGCCAGCAGGTCGGTACGGGGCTGCGGCCAGTGGTAGTGGCGCATCTGGTAGTCGAGCAGCAGCCGGGCCAGGTCGCGGCTCTGCAGCTGCAGCGGGTGGCTGCCCTGCCCCGCTGCGGCTGCTTCGGCGGCCTCCTGCAACTGGCGTTGCTGGCTCAGCAACTGACCGAGCAATTCGGGATAGCGCTGCCGCTCGGCGGGCGGCAACCGGTCGAGGCGGCTAAAGGTCCCCTTCAGCGCCGTCAGCGGCGCCTGCAGCGCCGCCGGCTGGCCCAGCTGCACGACCAGGCTGTCCAGGGTGTTGAGGTGGTAATAGACGGCGGTCAGGCCGCGCGGATCGAGGTTGCGCTGCAGCGGGTCGAAGTACAGCAGCGCGCTGGCGCACAGCAGCCGGCTGCGGCTGATCAGCTCGCTCAACTGCTGGTTGCTGCGCGCCTCGGCGAGCACCGCGGGGGACGACAGGCAGAGCAGACTCAACAGTACACAGAGGGTGAAACGGCGCATCGGATTCTCCTTGTTCTTGTTGTGATGGAACTCCGTCAGGCGCTGCTGGCCAGGCGCTGCCGGGCCATGTCGAGCGCCAGGTGCAGGGTGCTGCCCGGCAGCAGTGGCACCCGCAGCGGCAGCCACGGCGCCGGGGCGATAAAGCGCAGGTAGGTGACGATGGCGAACGGGCCCGGGGAAACCGGGCGGGCCATCGGCGTCATGCAGCGGGTCGGCTCAGCCATGGCTGCCGGCGACCGCGCGAGGAATAAAAAGCGGCAGGCTGCCTGGGCAGCCGCCGAAAGCAAACCGATAGCGCGGGGACGCTAACGGCACAGAGTGGGCCCCGCCATGGAGTAAGCGAGGCCGTCCGTTCATCGCAGGATGGCGCAACCGGTGGCCGCCTGCAGGCTGTCGAAGTCCACGCCCGGGGCCATCTCCACCAGGCGCAGGCCCTGCTCGGTGATGTCCAGCACGGCCAGGTCGGTGATGATCCGGTCGACCACGCCGACGCCGGTCAGCGGCAGGTCGCAGCGCTCGAGGATCTTGTGCGCGCCGCCCTTGGCGGTGTGTTCCATGATCACCACCACGCGCTTGACGCCGGCCACCAGGTCCATGGCGCCGCCCATGCCCTTGACCATCTTGCCGGGGATCATCCAGTTGGCCAGGTCGCCGTTCTCGGCCACCTGCATGGCGCCGAGCAGGGCCAGGTTGATGTGGCCGCCACGGATCATGGCGAAGCTCTCGGCGCTGTCGAAGAAGCTGCTGCCGGGCAAGGTGGTGATGGTCTGCTTGCCGGCGTTGATCAGGTCGGCGTCGATCTCCTCTTCGCCCGGGAACGGGCCGATGCCGAGCAGGCCGTTCTCGCTCTGCAGCCAGACGTCCATGCCGTCTGGAATGTAGTTGGCCACCAGGGTCGGCAGGCCGATGCCGAGGTTGACGTAGAAACCGTCCTGCAATTCGGCGGCGGCGCGCTGCGCCATTTCTTCGCGGGTCCAGGCCATGATCAGTTCCTCACCGTACGGACTTCGATACGTTTTTCCGGGCTGCGATTGAGCACCAGGCGCTGCACATAGATGCCCGGCAGATGGATCTCGTCCGGGTCCAGCTCGCCGATCTCGACGATTTCCTCGACCTCGGCCACGCACACCCGGCCGGCCTTGGCCGCCAGCGGATTGAAGTTGCGCGCGGTCTTGTTGAACATCAGGTTGCCGGCCTTGTCGGCCACCGCGCCCTTGATCAGCGCCACATCGGCGGTCAGCGAAGGCTCCATCACGTACCAGTGACCGTCGAACTGGCGGGTCTCCTTGCCTTCGGCGATCAGCGTGCCGTAGCCGGTGCGGGTGTAGAACGCCGGGATGCCGGCACCGCCGGCGCGCAGCTTCTCGGCCAGGGTGCCCTGGGGGGTGAATTCCAGCTCCAGTTCACCGGCCAGGTACTGACGCTCGAACTCCTTGTTGCCGCCCACGTAGGAAGAAATCATCTTCTTGATCTGGCGGCTGTAGAGCAGCGGGCCGAGGCCGAAGTCGTCGACCCCGCAGTTGTTGCTGATGATGGTGAAGCCGGTCTTGCCGGTTTCGCCCAGCGCCTCGATCAGCGCCTCGGGAATGCCGCACAGGCCGAAACCGCCGGAGGCGATGGTGATGCCGTCGTGGACGATATCGGCCAGCGCGGCGTGGGCATCGGGATAGATCTTGTTCATGGATGACCTCGGGGGTTGGGGGCGACCGTCTCAGCGTTCCAGCACGTAGGTGCCGGGCGCATCGCACAGCGCCGGGTATTTCTTCGAACCGAGCGATGACGGCGCCGTGCGGCTGGCGCCGGAGCGCTCGCCGATCCACTGCCGCCAGTGCGGCCACCAGCTGCCTTCCTGGCGCTCGCCGGCAGACTTGAGCCAGTCCTCAGCGTCGGCCTGGGCGGCCGGGGCGGCATGGAAATGGGCCTTGGGGTTGCCCGGCGGGTTGACCAGGCTCTGCAGGTGGCCGGCGTTGGACAGGACGAAGGTGCTGTCCGCGCCGAACAGCCGGGCGGTGCCGTAGCAGCCCTGCCAGGGGGTGATGTGGTCGGTGGTGCCGCCGACCACATAGGCGCCGACCTTGACCTGACTCATGTCGATCGGCAGGCCGCGCACCCGCAACGTATTCGGATTGCTGAAGGGGTTGTGCTGGATCAGGTCCAGGTAGTCGGCGTGCAGCTGGGCCGGCAGGCGCGTGGTGTCGCTGTTCCAGGCCAGGATGTCGAACGCCGGCGGCTTGTTGCCCAGCAGGTAGTTGTTGACCCAGTAGTTCCAGATCAGGTCGTTGGGCCGCAGCCAGGCGAACATGCGCGCCATTTCCTGGCCGCTGAGCACGCCCTTGCGCCGCGAATTGGCCTTGGCCGCAGCCAGCGCCGCCGGGGTGGCGATCAGGCCGATGCTGGTGTCATCCATCACCGCGGGCATGTCCAGCACGCACACCGCCCAGCAGGTGTTGGCCACCTTGGCGCTCTCGCCCACGGCCGCCAGCCAGCCCAGGTAGGCGGCCAGGGTGATGCCGCCGGAGCAGGAGCCCCACATGTTCACGTCCGGGCTGCCGCTGATCTGCCGTGCCACGTCCACCGCCTGGTCCAGGCACTGCACGTAGTCGGACAGGCCCCAGTCGCGCTGCTTGGCAGTCGGGTTGCGCCAGCTGATGACGAACAGCTGCACGCCGCTGTCCTGCGCCCACTTGATCAGGCTCTTCTGCGGCGACAGGTCGACGGCGTAGTACTTGTTGATCTGCGGCGGCGACATCACCAGCGGCCGCTCGAACACGCTGGGGGTGGTCGGCGCGTACTGCAGCAGCTCGAACATCTTGTTGCGAAACACCACCTGGCCCTTGGCCGTGGCGATGTTCTCGCCCAGCTTGAACGGCTCGCTGTCGACCTGGCTGGGCATGCCACGGTTGTGCAGGATGTCGCGCCCCAGCTGGCGGGCGCCCTGCAGCAGGCTGCGCCCGCCGGTGTCGACCACCTTGCGCAGCGCCGCGGGGTTGGTCAGCAGCAGGTTGCTGGGCGCCAGGGCGTCGACCAGCAGGGAGGCGACGAAACGCGCGCGGCCCTTGTCGGCGCCTTCCAGGTCCGAGGCCTCGATGAAGCCGTTGAGCTCGCGCTCGCCGGCCAGGTAGCTCTGCACCAGGGCGCGCAGGAAGGCGTTGCTCTGCCAGGCCGGATCGGCGAAGCGCTTGTCCCTGGGTGCCGGCGCCAGCTCCGAGGCGCCGGTGGCGATGCGGTACAGCTCGCGTAGGTAGTTGCCGCTGTGCATGCCGGCCTTGAACGGGGTGCGCGCCACGGCCTTGAGCAGGCTGCCCGCAGCGCCCAGCACATCGCGCGGGCGCACGCCGATCAGCGGGGTCACCGCCAGGGTGTGGCGCTCGGCGGCAGTGGCCAGCTCGGTCGCCGGCAGCTCGGCAACCGGCTTGGCGGCCTTGATCGCGGCCTTCTTCGGCGCGGGCTTGCTTACTGGCTTGGCGGCCTTCTTCAGCGGTTGCTTCTGCGCCGCTGGCGCGCTGGCGGCGCCGGTCTTGGCGCGACTGGCGCGCGGCTTGCGCGGCGGCCGGGGAGAAACGGCGGGCGCAGGAGTCTGTTCGGCGCCGCTCTGGGCCGAAGGCATTTCGGGGGTCTGGCTCATGACGGCTCTCGGACTGACGGCCTCGGAAGGCGTGAATTAAATGAGGGAACTCACCAGACCCAGCGCAGCAACAGCAGCACCAGGGCGACGAGGAACACGGTTTCGCCGACCATCAGCAGGATCGGCTTGATCCCCACCGCAGCCAGTTCCTTGAGCTGGGTCTTCATGCCCAGGGCACTGATGGCCACCACCAGGCACCAGCGCGACAGCTCGTTGACCCCGCCCTGCACCACCTGCGGCACCCAGCCGGTGCTGTTGATGCAGGCCAGCGCGAGGAAGCCGACGGCGAACATGGGCAGCAATGGCGGGCGCTTGCCGGTCGGGTCGGCACCCTGCATGCGGGTGATCATGGCCGCGGCGACGATCACCGGCAGCAGCATGGCCACGCGCATCAGCTTGACCACGGTGGCGGTGTCGCCGGTCTCGGTGGACATGCTGTAGCCGGCGCCGACCACCTGGGCCACGTCGTGGATGGTGGCGCCGAGGAACACCCCGGCCATCTGCGGCGACAGCTCGGCCCAGTTGGCGATCATCGGGTAGAGGATCATCGCCACGGTGGACAGCGCCGATACGCCGATCACGGTGAACAGGGTGGCGCGTTCCTTCTGCGGGTGGTTGGGCAGCGCGGCGGCCAGCGCCAGCGCCGCCGAGGCGCCGCAGATGGCGGTGGCGCCGCCGGTGAGCATGCCGAACAGGCGCTGGAAGCCCAGGGCCTTGGCCGCCACCACCGAGACCAGGATGGTCACCACCACCAGGGTCACCACCAGCGCCAGCGGCTTCCAGCCCAGGCCGGCGATCTGCTCCAGGGTGATGCGCATGCCCAGCAGGGCCACACCGATGCGCAGCACGCTGCGCGCGGTGAACTCGATGCCGGCCTTGCACTGGCCGTCGGCCGCCAGGAAATTCAGCGACATGCCCAGCAGCAGGGCGAACAGCATCACCGGCGCGCCGTAATGCTCGGACAGAAAGGTGGCCGCGGCGGCGACGATCAGGCTGACGACGAAGCCCGGCGCCAGTTCACGCACGCGACTCTGGATGTTGCCAAGCGCAAGGCTGCTCATGGCCGGGACTCCTCGGGAACAATAACGATGAACGCCTGCTCATCGACCCGCTCGACCGGATAGGTGGCCACCTTGAGCTGGGTCGAGTTGAGCAGGTAACCGCTGGCCAGGTCGAAGCGCAGGCCATGGGCGCAGCACTGGATCACCCGGCCTTGCAGCTGGCCGCCGCACAGCGAGGCGCCCTGGTGCGGGCAACTGTCGTCGATGGCATACAACTGGCCGTCGACGTTGAACAGCGCCAGGCTGTAGTCGGTAATTTCGAACAGCGCGCGCTGGCCGGGCGCCGGCAGCCGCTCGGCCGGCACCGCGATGCGCCGGCTCATGCCGACTGCCCCTGCACGGCGTCATGGGCCAGGGCCTCGTGCATCGCCGCCAGCAGCACTTCGGCCGGCTGCGCGCCGGATACCGCCCAGCGCCGATCGAGAATGAAGTGCGGCACCCCGCCGGCGGCCGCGCCTGCCTGACCGACAAAGGGGCTGCCATCGCCACGCAGGCAGTCGGCCACGACCGCGGCGTCGAGGCCACAGGACTGGGCGATGGCCAGCAGGGTCGCACGGTCGCCGAGGTCTTCGCCTTGCTGGAAATAGGCGGCGAACAGGCGCTCCAGCAGGGCATCGCGCTGGGCCGGCGTGGCCACGGCGTCGGCCAGCTGCAGCAGGCGGTGGGCATCGGCGGTATTGGGCATGCGGGCGATGCGGGCCAGGTCGAGCTGCAGCCCGGTGGCCGCGGCGGCCTGCTGCACCTGGGCCTGGCGCAGGCGCACGGCCTCGGCGCTGCCCAGGCGGTTGCGGTAGAACGCGGCAAAGGGCTCGCCCTGGACCGGGATCTGCGGCAACAGCTGCACGCCGTGCCAGGCCAGCTCGACCTCGACGTCCGGGCGGCTGACGCGCAGCTGGGCCAGGGCGCGCTCCAGCTGGCGCTTGCCGATCAGGCACCAGGGGCAGATGAAATCGAAGAACACATCGATGCGCAGGGAACGACTCACGACTGGGCCTCCAGCGCCGCCTCGACGGACTTCTCCTCGACACCCTGGCCTTTCAGGCGGGCCATGTCGTTGAGGTAATGGCGCTTGCCGTAGAAGAACACCGCCGCCGCCGCGATGCTGACCAGCGGCACCAGCTGGAAGGCGTTGTCCAGGCCGATCAGGTCGGACACCTTGCCGGTCAGCAGCGGGCCGGTGGCCAGGCCGAGCAGGTTGTTGGCCAGGGTCAGGGTGGCGAAGGCGGTGCCATGCACGCTGTAGTGGGTCAGGTTGGCGACCATGGCGCCGGCAGGTCCCGAGGTGCCGGCGGCAATCAGCATGCCCAGGCAGATCATCACCAGCTGCGGCATGCCGAACGGCAGGGCGAAGGCCAGCGACAGCAGCAGGCAACTGCCCAGGCAGTAGGCGATGGACAGCATGAATTTGCGATCCGGACGGTTGCGGCACAGGCGGTCGCTGAGCATGCCGCAGAGGATCATCCCGGCGCCGCTGCACAGCACGATGATCGCCGCCACGGCGCCGGCCTTGTCGGTGGTCATGCCGTAGAAGCGGTTGAGGTAGCTGGGCATCCAGACGATCACGGTGCCGCCGACGAACAGCTGCAGGCCGCTGCCGACGTAGGCGCTGATCACCGAACGGCTGGAATACAGGGTGCGCAGCGGCCGGCTGACCTTGCCCACCGCCTTGCGCGCCGCAGCGGACGCCGCCTGCGGGGCGATACGCGAAGTCCTGACAATGATCGGATAGAGCACGGCCAGCAGCAGGCCGAACAGTGCCATGCCGGCAAAGGCCCAGCGCCAGCCGAAGTGCTGGGCCATCACCCCGCCGGCTGCCATGCCCAGCACCGAGCCGAACATGCCGCCGGAAATGAAGGCGCCGGAGAGCGTGGCACGCATCTCGCGGGGGAACACCGAGACCACCACGGCGATGCCGACGCTGCCGTAGGCGGCCTCGCCGACGCCGACCAGGAAGCGCGCGACGAACATCTGCTCATAATTCTCGGCCAGGGCGCAGCCCAGGGTCGCCAGGCTCCACAGCACGGCCATGATCGTCAGGCTCTTGATCCGACCGAAACGGTCGGCCAACAGCGACAACGGAAAAGTCAGCAGGCCGACCATCAAAGCGACGATGCCGCTGAGCAGGCCCAGCTGGCTGTCGGACAGCGCCCACTCGCTTTTCAGCAGCGGGAACACGGCATTGAGTACCTGCCGCGACATGTAGTCGGAAATCAGCAGGCCGAAGGTCAGGGCGAAGACGATCCAGGCATAGGTGCGCGGGATGCCGAGCGACGTATCGATACCGTCGTCGCTGATGTGATGTGCGGCCATGCTGCCTCCTGGGAGCTTGTTGTTGTAGTGCCTGGAACCAGTTGTGCAAAAGCTTCTGCTGGCCCTTCGTGGGAGCCGGCGCCCGGCGCGACAGCTGGCCAATGTAGTGGCAAGCAGGTAGCACCGATCTGACAGAAGCCTTTGCACAATCGGATCGAGGTCGGTCGAACACGGGCGGCCAGGCCTCCCGTGTCCTTCGCGGCCCCTGTGCCGCGGTGCAAGCCCGCGACTCAGTATCCGCCCCCTGACCTGACCAGCAGGGGACTGATGTCTTGCCTCAGCAACGCTGCGGCAAAGCTGTGGGGTGGCTGAGCCCGAAGGCCATGACCACCCTGCCCTGTTCCCGCGGATCAATCACTTGCGCAGGAAGCCCTGCTGACCGCCCTTGGGGTTCGGAGCGAAGCCGTTAGCGGCCAGGGTTTCTTCGACCGTGTCGTAGAACACGCCGATCTTGAGGATCTCGCGGGCTTCCTTGCCGTTGGCGACCGGACGGCCGATCTCTTTGGCGATGCGCACCAACTGTTCGATCTGCTCGACGGAGGTCATCTTGCGCGAACGGTCCTGGGTCCAGATGTTGTCCTCGATACCGCAGCGCACGTGCAGGCCCATCGCCATGCCCATCAGGTTGACCGGCAGGGTGTTGAGCATGGTGCTTTCCACCGTCAGCATGGTGCCGTCGGGGATGGCGCGCAGGAAGTTGGCCATGCTGTAGATATGCGGCTGGTCCATGCCACCGCCGATCGCCACCCAGTTGCACACCAGCGGCCCCTTGTAGACGCCGCGACGGATCAGGCGCTCCACCGACTCGTAGCTGTTGATGTTGTAGAACTGGAAGGCGCTCTGGATGCCGGCGGCGGAGAGGCGCTTGACGTGCTCCTCGATGAAGCCGGGGCCGGAGGGCACGATCATCTCGCGGTAGGCCTCGTAGGTATCGCTGCCCATGGACGTGCCCGTGTAGTCGCGCACATCCATCTGCTCGATGACGTTCATCTGCGTAGTGTTGACCGTCACCGTGACCTGGTCCGGCTTGGGATCGAGCTCGGCGAGCATGTGGCGGGTGTCGTCATGCAGCCACTTGGCCGCCGCGCCGTCTTCCGGGGGCGCGAAGGAGATGGAACCGCCGACCTGGATGACCATGTCCGGCACGGCCTTGCGCACGCCGGCAATCAGTTCGTTGAACTTGGACAGGCGCTTGGAGCCCTTGCCATCCAGCTCACGCACGTGCAGGTGCAATACCGAGGCGCCGGCCTCGTAGCAGTCGACAGCCTTCTGAATCTGAGCTTCCATGGTCACCGGAATGTCTTCCGGATAGTCCGAGGGGAACCATTCGGGGCCATAAGGGGCCGCGGTGATGACGAGCTTGTCCTGGTTTTCAGGAAAGAGAGAACCGTCAAGGAAGTTCATGTATCTGTTGCCTCAAAAAATTGAAAGTGAGTGGCGTGGCTGCGGTGTTTCGACTCAGAAGGTCTTGTCGCCGATGATCCCGGCGCGCTCCATCTTGCGATGGCAGGCCGGGTAGTCCATGACGGCGTAATGCTGGGTGCTGCGGTTGTCCCAGATCGCCACGCTGTTGGGCTTCCAGCGCCAGCGCACCTGGTACTCGGGGATGTAGGCCTGGCTGATCAGGTAGCGCAGCAGGTCGGATGCACCGGGGTTGGCATCCTGGCCGAAGCGCACGTTGGCCGGGGTGTGGTAGTTGCTGAAGTGGGTGGTGAAGGCGTTGACGAACAGCACCTTCTCGCCGGTTTCCGGATGGGTGCGCACCACCGGGTGCTCGGCGTCCGGGTACTGGGCCTTGAGCGCCAGGCGCTTGTCGATCGGCATCGCCGCGCCGAAGCTGGCCTCGATGCTGTGGCGGGCGCGCAGGTTGGCGATGCGCTGCTTGATCTCGGCCGGCAGGTTCTCGTAGGCCAGGGCCATGTTCGCCCACATGGTGTCGCCGCCTACCGGCGGGCACTCGATGCAGCGCAGCACGCAACCCAGCGGAGGCGCCTCGCGCCAGGTGGCGTCGGTGTGCCAGGCATTCTCGTAGCGGTCCATCGGCTGGTCCGGGCGCTTGTAGATCTGCACCAGGCCCGGATGCTCCGGATCGCTGCCGGCCACCGGGTGGTCTTCCAGCTCGCCGAAACGGCGGGCGAAGGCCACATGTTCGGCGCGGCTGAAGTTCTGCTCACGCAGGAACAGCACGCGGTGCTTGAGCAGCTGGGCGCGGATCTCGGCGAACAGGCCGTCGTCGTGGATGGCGTCGGCCAGGTTCACGCCGACCAGCTCGGCGCCGATGCTGCAGGTCAGTTGTTCGACTTGCATGACAGCCTCCTTAGATGACGAAGATCGACGAGCCGGTGGTCTTGCGCGACTCTAGGTCGTGGTGGGCCTGCACCGCATCCTGCAGGGCGTAGTGCTGGTTGATCTCGATCTTGATCCGGCCGCTGCCGACGTGGTCGAACAGCTCGCCGGCCAGTTCGGCCTTCTCGGCCGGGTCGGCGATGTAGTCGGCCAGGGCCGGGCGGGTGATGTAGAGCGAGCCCTTCATGGCCAGCAGCACCGGGTCGAACGGCGGGATCGGGCCGGAGGCGGTGCCGACGCAGACCAGCAGGCCGCGGCGCTTGAGCGAGTCGAGCGAGGCGTTGAAGGTGTTCTTGCCGACGCTGTCGAACACCACGTTGACGCCGACGCCGTCGGTCAGCTCGCGCACGCGCTTGGCCACGTCCTCGTGGCTGTAGTTGATCACGTGGTCGCAGCCGTGGGCGCGGGCCACTTCGGCCTTGGCCTCGCTGGAGACGGTGCCGATCACGTTGAGGCCGAGCAGCTTGGCCCACTGCGAGACGATCAGGCCGACACCACCGGCGGCGGCGTGCAGCAGCACGGTGTCACCGGCCTTGAAGTCGTGGATGCGGCGCATCAGGTAGGCCGAGGTCAGGCCGCGCATGGTCATGGCCGCAGCGGTCTCGAAGGCGATGGTGTCGGGCAGCTTGATCAGCGGCGCGGCAGAAATCAGGCGCTCGGTGCTGTAGGCGCCGAGGGTGTTGAGGAAACCGGTGTAGGTGACGCGGTCGCCGACCGCCACGTTGCTCACGCCCTCGCCCACCGCCTGGACCACGCCGGCGGCCTCCACGCCCATGCCGTTGGGCAGCGGGATCGGGTAGGTGCCGTTGCGGAAGTAGGTGTCGGCGTAGTTCAGGCCGACCGCGACATGGCGCAGCAGTACCTGGCCGGGACCGGGCTCGCCGACCTCGACTTCTTCATAGCGAAGGACTTCGGGACCACCGGTTTCGTAGAAGCGTACGGCCTGTGCCATGCCTGGAATCTCCAATCTGCCGTGGGGACGCAATGCGTCGAGGGATGATGATTGGACTCTAGGCGCGGGGCTGCCGCGCTGCTTCTCATCAGACGACAGGGGCTTTTCATTTCATGACACAGACGAAATTGTCGGTCAGGGACAAACGCCGACAAGGCGCGACGGCAGGGCCGCCGCGCCTTGTCGGCGCAGGTTCAAACCCGGCTCAGGCGTGCTGGGTGAAGCCCACCTGCCCCGGCTTGCGGTTGGGTGCGAAGCCGTTCTTGGCCAGGGTCTCGTCGGCGCTCTCGTAGAAGGTGCCGACCTTGTAGATCTCGCGCGCTTCCTGGCCGTTGGCCACCTCGCGGCCGAACTCGCGGGAGATACGCACCAGCTGCTCGATCTGCTCGATGCTGGTCATCTTGCCGGTCTGGCGCTGGTTCCAGATGTTGTCCTCGATGCCGCAACGCACGTGCAGGCCCAGGGCGATGGCCATCATGTTCAGCGGCAGCACGTTGCGCATGCTGGTTTCCAGGGTCAGCACCGAGCCGTCCGGGCAGGCGCGCACGAAGTTGGCCAGGTCGTAGGGGTTGGGCGAGTCGAAGCCGCCGCCGATGGCCACCCAGGTGAGGATCAGCGGCACGTTGCACACGCCGCGGCGCATCATGCGCTCGACCGTATTGAGCTGGGTGATGTTGGCCAGTTGGAAGTGGGTCTGGATCTTGTTGGCCGACAGCCGGCGAATATGCTCCTCGACCCAGGCCGGGCCCGCCGGGATGGTCATTTCCTGATAGGCCGCGAGCATCGCCGGATCGGCCAGCGAGGTGCCGCGGATGTCGGCGGCGGTCATCTGCTCGCAGACGTTCATCTGGTTGGTGTTGATGGCGATGGTCACCTGGTCCGGGGTCGGCTTGAGCTCGGCCAGCATGTGGCGGGTGTCGTCGGAAAGCCACTTGGCGCTGTCGCCTTCGTTTTCCGGAGCGAAGGAGATGGAGCCGCCGACCTGCAGGATCATCCCCGGGCAGGCCTCGCGGATGCCGGCCAGCAACTCGTTGAACTTGGACAGGCGCTTGGAGCCCTTGCCGTCCTCTTCCCGTACATGCACATGGAGCACGGTGGCGCCGGCGTTGTAGCAGTCGACCGCCTTCTGGATCTGCGCCTGCATGCTCACCGGGATGTCTTCGGGGAAGTCCGACGGCATCCACTCCGGGCCGTAGGGGGCGGCGGTGATGACCAGTTTCTGCATGTTTTCGACAAACAGGGAACCATCGATGAAGTTCATGGCTTACTCCTCGGGAGTGATGTTGTTGTAGGTGCTGCTCGGGCTGGGTGGGGGGATCAGAAGGGCTTGTCGCCGATGATGGCCGCGCGCTCCATCTTGCGATGGCAGGCCGGGTAGTCCATGACGGCGTAGTGCTGGGTACTGCGGTTGTCCCAGATGGCGATGCTGTTGGGCTGCCAGCGCCAGCGCACCTGGTACTCGGGGACGAACGCCTGGCTCACCAGGTAGCGCAGCAGGTCGTTGGCGCCGGGGTTGGCGTCCTGGCCGAAGCGCACGCGGCCCGGGGTGTGATAGTCGGTGAAATGGGTGGTGAAGGCGTTGACGTAGAGGATCTTCTCGCCGGTGACCGGGTGGGTGCGCACCACCGGATGCTCGGCGTCCGGGTACTGCGCCTTCATCGCCAGGCGCTTGTCGATCGGCATGGCGGCGGCGAAGGACGACTCGAAGCTGTGGTTGGCGTGCAGGCCCTCGATCCGCTGCTTGATCTCGCGCGGCAGGTTCTCGTAGGCCAGCGCCATGTTCGCCCACATGGTGTCGCCACCGACCGGCGGGCACTCCACGCAGCGCAGCACGCAACCCATGGCCGGCGTCTCGCGCCAGGAGCCGTCGCTGTGCCAGGCGTTCTCGTAGCGATCGATCGGCTGGTCGGGACGCTTGTAGATCTGCACCAGGCCCGGCGCGTCCGGGTGGGTCGGCGCCATCGGATGATCCTCCAGCTCGCCGAGACGGCGGGCGAAGGCCACGTGGTCCGGGCGCGAGATGTCCTGGTCCCGCAGGAACAGCACCTTGTGCTGCAGCAGCAGGTCCTTGATCTCGCCGAACAGGCTGTCGTCGCGGACGGCATCGGCCAGGTTCACGCCGACCAGCTCGGCGCCGATACTGCAGGTGAGTTGTTCTACGCGCATCTTCTTATCCTCAGGGGGGGTACGTAGTTCGTCGAACGGGGTATTGCGGCGACTGCGCGAAATGCGCCGCAGCGGGCGCCGCGAGACAGGCCGTGAGGGAGGAATTTAGGAGGGAGGGACCGCGCCGACCTTTCATTTGGCGACAGTCATTTCTCATTTCATGACTAAATCGCCCGCTTGCCGAGCGATTGCATCAGTCATTGATCCAGGTCAGTTTTTCCGCACGCACTGCCGACGCGTCCACCCGCTGGGTCGTCCAGTACCTGGCACGCTAACGCGAAGGATTAGGCTAATTCTGGCCGGGTGAACGTCCGCCCAGCCGGGCAAAATTAGCCCTCGTCCGCCGGAGCCACACAGCAGGCTACGAAAGCCGGTACATTACCCAGGACTCTAAGCCAGCAGTTGCTGAAGCCGGGGAGACGTCTTCTACGCAGTGGTTTCCCGGTAATAGCCTGAGCAACCATTCAGGGCCGCTTCCAGCAGCCTTGGCATTTGACGTTTCCGGTACTCGCAGCGACTGACACAACATTCGCGCCCAACTGCATAGGCGAGGGATGCCCACCAGAGCGGGGGGCATAGAGCCCTGCTTCAAGCCTGCACCAACCTCTCGGAGACTTACATGATTCAGCAGCCATCCCCCATCCCGCTGCTCGCCCTGATCGCAGCCGCCTGTTTCGCCATGCTGGGCGGCGCCTTGTTGATGCAGCATCAATTCGGCTGGGAACCCTGCACGCTATGCGTGCAGATCCGTCTATGGCTGCTCTGCGGCGGGGTTATCAGCCTGCTGATCATGGCAGCCGAGGCCATCGGCCAACGCTGGTTGACCCTGCTGTTCTGGCCGATCCTGCTGGCGGCAGGGGGGATGGCGCTGTACGACAATACTCACCTGGTGCTGATCGAGACCGGCGTGCTGGAAAGCTTCAGCTGCTCGCCCTTCCCCTTCTATAGCTTCTACCTGCCCTTGCACGAGTACCTGCCCGATGTGTTCATGAGTGCCGGCGTCTGTGGGCAGAACGACTACAGCGTCCTGGGTCTGCCCTTTACCAGCTGGACCCTGCTCAGCATCACCCTGCTGTTTGCCTTGATCCTGTTCAGCGCCTGGCGTGCCCTGCGCTTTCGGCGCTAATCAGTCGGAAATCCATGTTCGCGGGTGCTGGATTCGGGGTCATCTGACCGAATCGAACCGGCATCCCGCGAAGAAGTCGTGGAATTCGTACGAGGGGCTCATCATCAAACAGTAGTGAGAATCTCGGGCAAGGGCTTGCGTGGTTTCTGCGGCCAATTGCCGCCCGCCGGATAGCCGACCGTCACAATGACAACGGGAATCTCGGCGCTATCGAGATGAAACTCCCGACTCACTCCCGCCGCATCAAAGCCGACCATGGCGCATGAGCCCAACTCCATGCCCTGGGCGGCAAGCATCAATGTCATCGCCGCCAGCGATGCCGAGCGAATGGCTTCGTCGCGCTGCAGCACAGGATCGCCCTCATGCGCGGCACTGGCCAGTGCCACCCATCCATCGACCATGTCTTGCTCCATGATGCCCGCGCTCACGCTGGGCTGAAGCGCGGCGGCCAGTTGCGCATGTGCGGCAAGCGTGCCGCAGACGATGAAGGCGACCGATGCATCCATCACCTTCTGCTGGTCATAGGCGAGCGATCTCAGGCGGGCCTTGGCCTCGACCGAGCGCACGGCAATAAACCGCCAGTTCTGCATGTTGAAGGCAGAAGGCGCGCGCGTGGCCTGGGCGACCAGCGACGCGATGATGTCGTCGGCCAAGCTGCGGCCGGGTTGAAAATGATTGGTGGAAACACGGGACTCGATCGCGTGCTGAATGGGGTTGGTCATGGAAATACCTGCTGAAAGAGAAATAGTTGAATGAGGGAGGCTGGCGCCATCGGGTTCGTGCAGCACGCCAGGCATTCAGCGCAGCCTTGCGATCAGGCCGCAGCGGCCCGCTGGCCCGGTCGAAAACCATGCACCCTGGCTGACCAGACCACCGTCAGCCCCAGCAGTGCCAGCGCCGCCAGTGCCCACGGCAATGCGGCTGGCCCGCCGTGCTGCAGCAGGATCGCGCCCAGCACGCCACCGCCGGCCACGGCCAGGTTGAAGACCGTCACCAGCATGGATTGCGCAACATCGGCAGCATCATTTGCCATATCCGCCAGCGCGGTTTGCAGCAGGGTCGGCGCGCCACCAAAGGTGAGCCCCCAAGTTGCGACACCCAGCAGCACCAGGGTGCTCGAGCCGCCCGCGAAACCCAGCAGCAGCGCCGCCGCAGCAAACACACCCAGGCTCAGCAGGGTCAGCGTGCGCAACCAGCGATCCACCAGCAGACCGGTGATCCAGATCCCCGCGATGGCGGCCACACCGAACAGCAGCAACACGGCATCCAGACGATGGCCCAGGCCCACCGATGCCAGGAACGGCGCGATGTAGGTGTAGAGGATGTTGTGCGCCAGTATCCAGGCGAACAGCGCCAGCAGCACCGGGCGGATGCCCGGCAGCAGGAAGATGCGCCGGATCGGCAGGCGCTGTCTGGCCGACTGCCCCGCGAAGTCCGGCACCGCCAGACGCACCCAGACGAACAGCAGCAGCGACAGTGCCGACATGCACCAGAACACACCGCGCCAATCGAACAGAGTGCCCAGCCAGGCTCCCAGGGGAACGCCGATGGCCAGCGCAATGGGTTGGCCGGCACCGGCCAGCGCCAGCGCGCGCCCCTGCAAACGGTGCGCCACCATGCGCCGCACATAGCCGGCCATCAGCCCCCATACCACCCCCGCCGCCATACCCGCGGCGAAGCGAGCGACGAGGATCAGCCCGTAATGGCTGGACAAGGCGGTGATGCTGTTGAACAGCAACAGACCGCCGATCGCCAGCAGAAACAGCGGCCGGCGGCGCCAACTGCGCGTGGCGGCGATGACCGGAATGGCGGCCAGCACCGACCCCAGAGCATAGAGTGTTACCAACTGGCCGGCCAGGGCTGCAGAGACGCCCAGGCCCTGGCCGATCTGCGGCAACAGACCGGCCGGCATGGTCTCGGTCATGATGGCGAGAAAGCCCGCCAGGGTGAACGCCAGCAGTCTCCAGACCGGCAGCCCTTCGGCATCTTTCGCCGGTTTTCCATGATCGTGGATGTTCATACGGCAATCGCTCCCATGCAGCTCAGGCGAGGTAGGACGCCGCCATGTCCTTGTCAGCGTGCCCCGCCTCCAGCGCACGCTCGAAACGGCGCAGGCCAGCCTGCGCCGCATCCACCTGCACACCGGCCTGGGCGGCGGCCTCGACCACCAGCCGGGCGTCCTTCAGCGCATTGGCGATGGAAAAACTGGCGCTGTAGTTGTCGGCCAGGATGGCGGCGGCCTTGGCCTGGAAGTAGCCACTGTCCATCGGACCGGCCGTGACCACGTCCACCACCAGCGCCGGGTCGATGCCCAAGCCCTTGGCCAGCGCCAGGCTCTCGGCCAGGCCATGGGTCAGCGCAAAGGCCCAGCTATTGAGCGCGAGTTTCAGGCGACTGCTGCTGCCCGGCTGTTCGCAGAGCCACAAGGTACGCTTGCCAATGGCATCGAAGACGGGCTGCACGAGCGCCCGTTGCTCGACCGGGCCGGACGCCAGGATGACCAGCTGCGCCAGTTCTGCCGGCTGGCGGGAGCCCTGCACCGGGGCGTCATAGAACACCAGCCCAAGCTGTTCGGCCAGCGCCTCCAGGGTTGCAATGCCCTCGATACCGACCGTGCCCAGTTGCAGCCAGATCGCCCCCTTGTTCAGCGCCGGTGCCGCAGCCTGTATGGCTGCCTGAGTGCCGGGGCCGTCCTTGAGCACGGTCAGGATGATGTCGCAATCGCGTACCGCATCGGCCGGGCTGGCGCATGCCTGGATGCCGGCTGCGGCCAACGCTTGGACCTTGGCGGCGGTGCGATTCCAGGCCCGCACCCGGAACCCGCGCGTGGCCAGATTGCGTGCAATGGGTGCGCCGATCAGACCTGTACCGAGGACTGCGACTATGGGCCGTGTAGCAATGTTCATGGGAACCCCTTGGTGGTGTGGTGAAATAAGCAATAACGGAACGATCATTCCAGATAAGGGCAAATAAAAACCCGGCATTCCGGCGCACAGCGCGCGCCAGGACGGCGGGTGGTTACAGTACTTCGAGCGCCACGTCGATCACGTCCAACAGACACTGACGACGCAGCTTGGGTGGGCTGCCTTTGCCCAGCACGCGCAGCCCCTGCATGGTGTTGACGAAGAAGCGGGCCAGCGCCCGCGGGTTCTTCCCGGCGGCAACTGCGCCCGCTTGCTGCCCGCGCTCGATCAAGCTTACCAAGGCCTGCTGCAGGCGCCGAAAGTTATGCGCCACCAGCTCGGCTACCGCCTCGTCGTGGCCCGCCAGCTCCAGCGTGGCATTGGCGACCAGGCAGCCGCGCCGCTGCGGATCCCCCAGTTCATCCTCGGCGATGCGCAACAGCAGTTGCCGGATCAGCTCCTTGGGCGAGCCTGGACCAGCCAGCAACTGCACATTGGCCGTAGTCACCGCTTGGTAGCAGCGCAGTGCTTGCTGAAAGAGCCCTTGCTTGCTCTCGAAGGTGCCGTAGAGGCTGCTGCGCGACAGACCGGTGCCTTCGACCAGATCCTGAATCGAAGTCGCGGCATAGCCGCGCTGCCAGAACACGCGCATGGCGGCAGCAGCAATTGCATCAGGCTCGAATTCTTTTCTACGCATGGCAGCCCAACAAACAGGAATGATCGTTCCAGAAATTACAGCGCAACAGCTGCTGCGTCAAGTGAGGCACAACCAGATCAGTCAACCTTTGATGAAATCGGGGCGTCAGGTGCATGGAGCAGCAAGGCTACCCGCCGGAATATATCCAGGCTCTGCAGGGCAATGACGCGAGGATGACCGAAGATTATCAGGCCGGTCATGGGGAAGAAGCCGTGGAATTCATACCGAGTGCCGACCTGGATGCGCGGGCCGCCACTTCGTTCTGCAAAAATTCCCCAAACAAAAAAGGCGATCCTCTCGGATCGCCTTCTAAGTACCGTACTAGACGGATTTGTTTGGTAGGCACAATTGGACTCGAACCAACGACCCCCACCATGTCAAGGTGGTGCTCTAACCAACTGAGCTATGTGCCTGCTATGGCCGCGCATTTTACGGATACGCGCGAAGCTGTCAACACCTATTTTCGCTAAGCCTCTGAAAAAGTGGAATTTTTGCCAAATGCACGCAAGCGTTAAAAATTTCGCACAGAGGCTAGCCGGGCATAGGCAACTCGAGTAGCATCGACTGGTCCGTAAAAAATAAAGAACATAGGTTCCAAAATGACGCACACCCCCTACCCTCAATCCTATTACGCCGCCTCCGCCAACCCGGTGCCTGCGCGCCCCGAGCTGCAAGGCGAGTGCGAGACCGATGTGTGCATCATCGGCGCCGGCTACACCGGATTGTCCACCGCCCTGTTCCTGCTGGAGAACGGTTTCAAGGTCACCGTGCTGGAAGCGGCCAAGGTCGGCTTCGGCGCCTCCGGGCGTAACGGCGGGCAGATCGTCAACAGCTACAGCCGCGACATCGACGTGATCGAGCGCAGCGTCGGCCCCAAGCAGGCTCAGCTGCTCGGGCAGATGGCCTTCGAAGGCGGCCGCATCATTCGTGAGCGCATCGCCACCTACAACATCCAGTGCGACCTGAAGGACGGTGGCGTGTTCGCCGCCAACACGCCCAAGCACATGAAGCACCTGGAATCGCAGAAGAAGCTGTGGGAGCGCTACGGCCATACCCAGCTGGAACTGATAGACGCCAAGCGCATCCGCGAAGTGGTCGCCAGCGACGCTTATGTCGGCGGCATGCTCGACATGAGCGGCGGCCATATCCACCCGCTCAACCTGGCCCTCGGCGAAGCGGCGGCGGTCGAGTCGCTGGGCGGCGTGATTCACGAGCAATCGCCGGCCATCCGCGTCGAGCGCGGCGCCAACCCGGTGGTGCACACCCCGAACGGCCGGGTCAAAGCCAAGTTCGTGGTGGTCGCCGGTAACGCCTACCTAGGCAACCTGCTGCCGGAGCTGTCGGCCAAGTCGATGCCGTGCGGCACCCAGGTGATCACCACCGAGGTACTGTCCGACGAGCTGGCCAAGAGCCTGCTGCCGCAGGACTACTGCGTCGAGGACTGCAACTACCTGCTCGACTACTATCGCCTGTCCGGCGACAAGCGTCTGATCTTCGGCGGTGGCGTGGTCTACGGTGCGCGCGATCCGGCCAACATCGAGGCGATCATCCGGCCGAAGATGCTCAAGGCCTTCCCGCAGCTCAAGGACGTGAAGATCGACTACGCCTGGACCGGCAACTTCCTGCTGACCCTGTCGCGCCTGCCGCAGGTCGGCCGGATCGGCGACAACATCTACTACTCGCAGGGTTGCAGCGGCCACGGCGTGACCTACACCCACCTGGCGGGCAAGGTGCTGGCCGAAACCCTGCGCGGCCAGGCCGAGCGCTTCGACGCCTTCGCCGACCTGCCGCACTACCCGTTCCCGGGTGGCCGCCTGTTCCAGGTGCCGTTCAGCGCCCTGGGCGCCTGGTACTACACCCTGCGCGACAAGCTCGGCGTCTGATCGAGCCCTGCGCACCGCCCACATCCGGGTGGTGCGCACGAGTCAATCCGTAGGCTGCGCCGTGCGCACCGCAAGCTCGCACAGGGCCTGCGGTACGCACGGCGCAACGGTTTCGGCCCGGAAAAACCGCCCCTACCCCGCCAACATCTGGCTGAGCACCGCACGCAGCTTGCCCGGGCGCACCGGCTTGTTCAGCAGCGGCACCTTCAGCGCCTGCAAATGCAGGCGGCACTCGTCCGAACGCTCCGCGGTGATCATCACCGCCGGGATATCCCTGGCGAAATGCGCACGCAGCGCCTGCACCACCTCGCTCCCGGTCACACCCAGATCCAGGTGATAGTCGACCAGCAACAGGTCCGGCGCGCGCTCGTCCAACACCTCCAGCGCCTGCGCCTGATCCAGCGCGGTCAGCACCTCGCAGCCCCAGCCGCCGAGCAGCTCGGCCATGCTGTGGAGGATGCTCGGCTCGTTATCCAGCACCAGCAGGCGCTTGCCCGGTAGCGGATTGCCCAGCTGTGCCTGCGCTGCCGGCAGCAGGCTCGGCAGCGGCGCCTGATCGGCCACCAGCGGCAGCTGAATGCTGAAGCAGGAACCGCGCCCCGGCCGCGAACGCACCTCGATCGGGTAGCCGAGCATGCGCGCGATGCGCTCGACGATGGCCAGGCCCAGGCCGACGCCCTTGCGCTCCATGGAGCGACCGACATCCAGCTGGTGGAACTCGCGGAACACCGCCTGCAGCTGGTCGGCGGGAATGCCGCGGCCGCTGTCCCAGACCTCGATGCGCAGCTGGGCACCGCGCTTGCGCACGCCCAGCAGCACGCCGCCGTGCTCGGTGTAGCGGCAGGCATTGCTGAGGAAGTTGCGCAGGATGCGGCTGAGCAGGCGTGCATCGGTGCGCACGGTGCAGGCCGGAATCCGCGCGCGCAGGCGCAGCCCGGCCTGGGTTGCGACCGGTTCGAACTCCGAGGCCAGCGGCGCCAGCAGTTCGTCCAGGCGGTAGACATCCAGGTCCGGCCTGATCGCCGCCTGGTCCAGCTTGGCGATGTCCAGCAGGTCGGAGAGCAGGTCCTCGGCGCCTTCCAGGGCCTGGTGCGCGCGCTCCACCAGGTTGTGCGCCGCCTCGCCCAGCTCGCGCTCGCGCAGGGTGGAAATCAGCAGGCGCGCGGCGTTCAGCGGCTGCAGCAGGTCATGGCTGGCCGCGGCCAGGTACTTGTCCTTGCTGCGGTTGGCCTCCTCGGCGGCATCGCGGGCCTTGCGCAGCTCCTGCTCGACCCGCACCCGTTCGCCGATCTGCTCGTGCAGGCTCTGGTTGGCGCCGAGCAGCGCGGTGGTGCGCTGCGCCACGCGCTGTTCCAGTTCCTCGTTGAGTTGCTGCAGGCGCTGCTGGGCCTGCTTGCGCTCGCTGATATCGGCGACGAAGCCCTCGAACAGCCCCGGCTCGTCGGGCTTGAGCAGGATGTTCATGAGCACGTCGATGACCCGGCCGTCCTTGCGCCGCAGGCGGGTCTCGTAGCCATACAGGCCCGGCTGGCTGGCCAGCACTTCGCGAATCGCCACCAGCTCGGCCTGGCCGCCGACGAACAGGTGCTCGGCCAGGTCGGTCAGCGACCACAGCACCTGCTGCGGGTTGTCGTAGCCGAGCATGCGCGCCAGGGCCGGGTTGGCCGCGCGCAGGCCCTCGTGCAGGCTGGCCTGGAAGATGCCGTGCACGGCGTTCTCGAACAGCCATTTGTAACGGTTGCGCTCGGTTTCCAGCTCTTCCAGGCGCGTCACCAGCTCGGCGTAGTGGCTCTTGCGCGCCGACTGGCTGCCCAGGCCGAGCAGCCCGGCCAGGGCCTGTTGCTGTTGCTCAGAGCGCTTCTGCATAGACCACTTCGACATCGCGCTGGCTCGACTCGCGCGGGTTGGTGAGGATGCACGGGTCGTGCATGGCGTGGCGCGAGAGGAACGGGATGTCCGAGCTGCTGACGCCATGCAGGCTGAGGGTCTCGTGGAAGCCCACGGCGCGCTTGAACTCGATCAGGTGCTCGATCAGGCGCTGACGGATCTGCCCATGGGTCATGCCGCGGCAGTCGATGCCCAAGGTCTCGGCGACCAGGCGAAAGCGCTCCGGCGCGGCGTTGTAATTGAATGCCACCACGTGCTCGACCAGCGCCGCGTTGCACAGCCCGTGCGGCAGGTCGAGGAAGCCGCCGAGGCTATGGCTCATGGCGTGCACGGCGCCGAGAATCGCGTTGGAGAAGGCCAGGCCGGCCTGCATGCTGCCGAGCATGATCTTCTCGCGCAGGGCGATGTCCTGCGGGGTGGCGATCATCTGTACCAGGTTGCCGCCGATCAGGCGCATGGCCTCCAGGGCGTGGGTGTCGGTAAGCGGGCCGCTGCCGGTGGAGACGAAGGCCTCGATGGCATGCACCAGGGCGTCGATGCCAGTACAGGCAGACAGGAACGGGTCCATGCTCAGGGTGGTTTCCGGGTCGATCAGCGACACGTCCGGCACCACCGCCTTGCTGACGATGGAGAACTTCATGCGTTCCAGCGGGTTGGAGATGATCACGAACTGCGACACGTCGGCCGAGGTACCGGCGGTGGTCGGGATCAGGATCAGCGGCGGGCTGGGCACGCGGATGGTGTCCACCCCTTCGAATTCGAGGATGCTGCGGCCGTGGGCGACCACGATGCCGATGCCCTTGGCGCAGTCCATCGGACTGCCGCCGCCGACCGCGACTATGACGTTGCAGGCATGCTCGCGGTACAGCTCGGCGCCGCGCATCACCTCCTCCACCCGCGGGTTGGGCGAGACCTCGGTGTACAGCACGTAGTCGATGCCCTGGCCCTGCAGGCTGGCCTCGACATCCGCCACCCAGCCGGCGGCGACCACGCCGGGGTCGGAGACCAGCAGCACGCGGCGCGCGCCGAAGGTGATGGCGAAGTTGGCGACGTTATGCCGGCAGCCGGCACCGAAGACGATTTCCGGGGAGACGAACTTGCGCAGCAGGCTCAGATTCTGGGTCATGGATGAGGCTGTTTCTTGTTATTGGTACGAAGAAATTCAGCCTACTGGAATCCCCCGGCATTGCAATCCAACCAAGGCCGCAGGCGATGAACGCTCTAGCGCAGGAGTTCCACATAGAACGCCATCTCGCGCTCCAGCACCTCGGCCAGGTGCGCCGCCTGGCGAAAGCCGTGGCGCTCGTCCGGGTACAGCCGGTATTCCACCGCCAGCCCATTGGCCCGCAGGGTGGCGACCATAGACTCGGTCTGCGCCGGCACCACCACCGCATCCAGCCCGCCCTGGAAGAAGATCACCGGCACGCGGATGCGCGCGGCCTGCAGCAGCGGCGTGCGCTCGCGGTAGCGCGCGGCATCACGCTCGGGGTCGCCGATCAGCCAGTCGAGGTAATCGGCCTCGAACTTGTGGGTGGCCCGGCGCAGCGCCAGCGGGTCGCTGACCCCGTACAGGCTGGCGCCGCCGCGCAGGCCGCTGGCGCCGGCCAGGGCGCACAGCGCGCTGTAGCCGCCGGCACTGGCGCCGCGGACGAACACCCGCGCGCCGTCGACCAGACCTTGGGCCGCCAGGTGCGCGGCGGCGGCCTGGATATCCTCGACCTCGATGCGCCCCCACTCGCCCTGCAGGCGCTGGCGGTAGGCGCGGCCGTAGCCGCTGCTGCCGCGGTAGTTGAGGTCGGCCACGGCAAAGCCGCGCTGGGTCCAGAACGGAATGCGCGGGTCGAACACCGGGTAGCAGGCCGAGGTCGGCCCGCCGTGCAGGAAGATCAGCAGCGGCGGCCGCGCCTCGTCGCCCTGGGCGGCATGGAAGAAGCCATGGGCGCGCTCGCCAGCGCCCGTTGCGTAGTCGAACGCCTGCGGCCGGGAGATGGCAACAGCCGGCAAGGGCTGCTCGCCGCCGGCCAGCACCTGCACGGCGCCCGTCTGCCGCTCGATCGCCAGTATTGCCGGCAGGCGTGTGGGCGAACCGGCGATGCAATAGAAGTGCGTGGCATCCGCCGCCAGGCCGCGAAAGCGGCTGAACTCGCCGGCCAGGCGCCGTTCGCGGCCTTCGCCGTCCTGTTCCAGCAACAGGCCGAAACCCTGCTCGAAGCGGCTCAGCAACAACCCTCCCCCAACCAGCGGCAGATAAGTACAACCGCCCAACTGCCAGGGTGCCGGCGCATGATCGTAGGGTGCGCCGTGCGCACCAATAACCCCATCGACACACAGCGGCTGCCACCAGCCGGCGCGATCCGTTAACACCCAGAGCCGACCATCGGCGGCGAAGCGCGGCTGCTGCAGCGACTGCTCAGCCCCCGCGCCGGCCAGCACCTGCGCCGCGGCGTCGCCCCTGCGCCGGCACAGGCGCGTGGCGGTCCAGGGCTGCTGCGGGCGATCCCATTCGATCCAGGCCAGTTGCGCGCCGTCGGCGCTGGCCACGGGACCGGCATAGAAGTCGGCGCCCTCGACCAGCACCCGGCGCGCGCCATCCAGGCCGATGCGCACCAGGCGATGAATCACCCCGCCCGGCTCATGGCTTTCCTCGACGGCCAGCAGCGCCTGCCAGGCGGCGACGTAGCGGAGGTCGCCGTAGCGGCAATGCGGGCGTGCGGTCAGGGCCTGAGGCGCGCAGTCGGCGGCGAGCCCGACGAGGTAGAGCTGCTGGTCGGCCTCGTTGACGAAGGCGGCGCCGTCCACCGTGGCGCAGCAGGCGCCGCCGCCGTATTCGTAGACCCGGCTGCGCACCGAGAAGGCCGGCGGGGTCAGCTCGCGCCGCACGCCGTGGCGCAGGAAGAACAGGCCGCAGCGCGCCTGTTGCGGGTCGAACTCCACCCACAGCAGGCCGCCATGGGCCGCGTGCAGCTCGGCGAAATCCCGCGAGGCGGCCGCCGCCTGCGCCGCCGACCACAGCGCCTCGCTGTCAGGCCTTGCAGATAAGCTTGGAGGCTTTTTCATTGCGGTAGGTCAGTTGCTCCAGGCCCAGCGGCGCATGCTCGGCCTGCTCGCGGGCGGCGAGGATCAGGCCGTGGTGCGCCGACTTGCTGCACACCGGGTCGGCGTTGTCGGCATCGCCGGTGAGCATGAAGGCCTGGCAGCGGCAGCCGCCGAAGTCGCGGTCCTTCTCGTCGCAGCTGCGGCACGGCTCGGGCATCCAGGCGTCGCCGCGGTAGCGATTGAAACCGAACGACTCGAACCAGATGTGCTGCAGGCTGTGCTCGCGCACGTTGGGGAACTGCACCGGCAGCTGCCGCGCGCTGTGGCACGGCAGCGCGGTGCCGTCCGGGGTGATGTCGAGGAACAGCTTGCCCCAGCCGCTCATGCACGCCTTCGGCCGCTCCTCGTAGTAGTCCGGGGTGACGAAGATCAGCTTGCACGGGTGGTTCTGCGCCGCCAGTTTCTCGCGCCATTCATTGGTGATGCGCTCGGCGCGCTGCAGCTGCTCGCGGGTCGGCAGCAGGCCGACTCGGTTCAGCTCGGCCCAGCCGTAGAACTGGCAGGTGGCCAGCTCGACGAAATCGGCCTCCAGCTCGATGCACAGTTCGATGATGCGGTCGATGCGGTCGATGTTGTGCCGGTGGGTGACGAAGTTGAGCACCATCGGGTAGCCGTGTGCCTTGACCGCACGGGCCATCGCCAGTTTGTGGGCGAAGGCCTTGCTGGAGCCGGCCAGCAGGTTGTTCACCTCCTCGTCGGCGGCCTGGAAGCTGACCTGGATATGGTCGAGGCCGGCCGCGCTGAACTCGGCGATGCGCTGCTCGGTGAGGCCGATGCCCGAGGTGATCAGGTTGGTGTAGAAGCCCAGGTCACGGGCGGCCTTGATCAGCTCGGCGAGGTCCTGGCGCACCAGCGGCTCACCGCCGGAAAAGCCCAGCTGCGCCGCGCCCAGTTCGCGGGCCTGGCGGAACACGTCGATCCACTGCGCGGTGCTCAGCTCGCTGCCGTGCTTGGCGAAATCCAGCGGGTTGGAGCAGTACGGGCACTGCAGCGGGCAGCGGTAGGTCAGCTCGGCCAGCAGCCACAGTGGCGGGCCGACCTGCGGCTGCGCCGGGCTAGGCGAATTCGATCCAGAACTGGGCATGGGCCACCTCGATAAACGCCAGGATGTCTTCATCGATACCCGGCACGCCGGGGAACTGTTCAAGCAGCGCAGCGATGATGCTCGCCACATCGCGGCAGCCATCGACGCACTGGAGAATCTGCGCGGCGCTGTCGTTGAGCTTGATCATGCCTTCCGGGTAGAGCAGCACATGGCACTGCTGCACCGGCTCGTACTGCAGACGGAAACCACGGCGGATGCGCGGCACACAGGAGTGGATGGGTTGGTTCACGCGGGATACTCCGTCGTAGGGTGCGCCAGGCGCAGCAGCGCTGTTCGAGGGGCCTGTGGTGCGTACGGACGCGGCGGCGCCCACTGTCAGACTGCTGCTCATAGCGCGATCCCCCGGTGCCAGACGCGTGCGGCGGTCACCGTGTGGTAAGGCGGGCGCTCCAGCTCGTAGGCCATGCTCATGGCATCGAGCATGCTCCACAGCACGTCGAGCTTGAACTGGAGGATCTCCAGCATGCGCTGCTGGGCCGCGAAGGTGGTGTAGTGCGCGAGGGTGATGCGCAGGCCGTGCTCGACGTCGCGGCGCGCCTCCTTCAGGCGCTTGCGGAAGTAGTCGTAGCCGCCGGCATCGATCCACGGGTAGTGCTGCGGCCAGCTGTCCAGACGCGACTGGTGGATCTGCGGGGCGAACAGCTCGGTCAGCGAGCTGCTGGCCGCCTCCTGCCAGCCGGCGCGGCGGGCGAAGTTGACGTAGGCATCCACGGCGAAACGCACGCCGGGCAGCACCAGCTCGGTGGACAGCACCTGCTCGCGGTCCAGGCCGACCGCCTCGGCCAGGCGCAGCCAGGCCTCGATGCCACCCTCCTCGCCCGGCGCGCCGTCGTGGTCGAGGATGCGCTGCACCCACTCGCGACGCGTCTCGCGATCCGGGCAGTTGGCCATGATTGCCGCATCCTTGAGCGGGATGCACAGCTGGTAGTAGAAGCGGTTGGCCACCCAGCCCTGGATCTGCTCGCGGCTGGAGCGGCCTTCGTACATGGCCACCTGGAACGGGTGGTGGATGTGGTAATAGGCGCCCTTGGCGCGCAGCGCCTGCTCGAATTCGGCAGGGCTCATGGCTGGCTGACTCATCGCTGCTCCTTCTTGTTGTCGTGGGGTGCGCCGTGCGCACCAATGGCCTGAACGGGGTTCGTGGTGCGCGCGGCGCACCCTACGGGCCGCGAGGCGCCTCTCAGAGCTCGATACTCATGCCGTCCCAGGCCACTTCGATGGCGTGGGCGCTGAGGATGGCGCGCTCGGCCGAGTCGATGTCGAGGATCGGGTTGGTGTTGTTGATATGGATCAGCACCTTGCGCGAGGCGTCCAGGCCGTCGAGCACTTCGATCATGCCGCCGGGACCGCTCTGCTGCAGGTGGCCCATCTCGCTGCCGAGCTTGGTGCCGACTTCGCACTGCAGCATCTCGTCGTCGCGCCACAGCGTGCCGTCGACCAGCAGGCAGTCGGCGCGGCGCATCCAGACCAGCAGTTGCTCGTCGACCTGGCCCAGGCCCGGGGCGTAGAACAGCGTGCCGCCCGTGCGCAGGTCCTCGACGAACAGGCCGATGTTGTCGCCCGGGTGCGGGTTGCCGCGGTGCGGCGAATAAGGCGGTGCACTGCTGCGCAGGGCGATAGCGGTGAAACGCAGATCGGCGCAGGCCGGGATCACGAACGGCACGCCGTCCAGGGCGATCGGGTTCCACTGCAGGCCGCCGTTCCAGTGTTCGAGCATGTTGAACAGCGGGAAGCCGCTGGTGAGGTCCTGGTGGACCATCTCGGTGCACCAGACTTGGTGCGGGCAGCCCTCGCGCAGGGTCAGCAGGCCAGTGGTGTGGTCGATCTGGCTGTCCAGCAGGATGATGCCGTTGATCGCCGTATCACGCAGGCGCCGCGCCGGCTGCAGGGCCGGGAAGTTTTCGATCTGCGCGCGGATATCCGGCGAGGCGTTGCACAGCACCCAGTGCACGCCATCGTCGCTCAGGGCGATGGACGACTGGGTGCGCGGCTGGGCGCGCAGGCGGCCGCTGCGGATACCGCTGCAATTGCGGCAGTTGCAGTTCCACTGGGGGAAACCGCCACCGGCTGCCGAGCCGAGAATCTGGATATGCATGAGGTCTGCCTTGGGACTTGAAGCCCCGGCATGCCGGGGCTCGGGTGATCAGCGGTTGGCGAAGTACAGGGTGACTTCGAAACCAAGGCGCATATCGGTGAAGTTGGGTTTAGTCCACATGGGTCGATCCTCTTGTTATCAACCGGAGGGTTCCGGCAGTTGTAGTTATGCCCCCGGACGGCCGACGGCAGAATGGTACTTTGGGAGGAGATCGGAGTGACCTTGGTAGGGCCGCCCCGCCTAATCCGGCCTGCGCGAAGCCCCCGATGCTTGATGCTTCTCGTAGGAGCGGCTTTAGCTTCGAAAACAGGCGGCACCGAGCTGTTCCCATCGCGGCTAAAGCCGCTCCTACGAGAGCCGCGGACCACCGACACGCCACGAGAGCCGATGCTTTTCGTAGGAGCGGCTTCAGCCGCGAAGGCAGGCGGCACCGAGCTGCCCCATCGCGACTAAAGCCGCTCCTACGAGAGCCGCGGACCACCGGCACGCCGCGTGAGCTCGATGCTTTTCGTGGGAGCAGCTTCAGCCGCGAAGGCAGGCGGCACCGAGCTGTTCCCATCGCGGCTAAAGCCGCTCCTACGAGAGCCGTGGACCACCGGCACGCCGCGAGAGCCGATGCTTTTCGTGGGAGCGGCTTCAGCCGCGAAGGCAGGCGGCACCGAGCTGTTCCCATCGCGGCTAAAGCCGC
>NZ_WELL01000012.1:43990-108033 GCF_009799935.1 Pseudomonas sp. L-22-4S-12
TCCCACAAAGGCAGGTGCTTGGCGCAGGCATAAAAAAACGCGGCCTGGGCCGCGCATCGATAGGGATCTGCCACACCTGGGAGTAGGTAAGCAGCATGGGCAGAACGCACTCGCAAGCGCATCGATAAAAACGGCGGGGGCGTACGCAGCGCCACCCGCCAAGACACACCAGCCGCCGGCGGCGGAGCGTCCGCCGGCAGGTAGAAAGCGTAGGGTGCGCCGCGCGCACCACAAGGCCCGTGCGGGGCACATGGTGCACACGGCGCACCCTACGAAGCCCCGGCAGCCCGGGGCTGATTGCTTAGAAGAAGCCCAGCGGGTTGATGTCGTAGCTGACCAGCAGGTTCTTGGTCTGCTGGTAGTGGTCGAGCATCATCTTGTGGGTTTCGCGGCCGACGCCGGACTTCTTGTAGCCACCGAACGCGGCGTGCGCCGGGTACAGGTGGTAGCAGTTGGTCCACACGCGACCGGCCTTGATGCCGCGGCCCATGCGGTAGGCGCGGTTGATGTCGCGGGTCCACAGGCCGGCACCCAGGCCGAACTCGGTGTCGTTGGCAATCGCCAGGGCCTCGGCTTCGTCCTTGAAGGTGGTGACGCTGACCACCGGGCCGAAGATCTCTTCCTGGAACACGCGCATCTTGTTGTGGCCCTTGAGCAGGGTCGGCTGGATGTAGTAACCGGTGGCCAGGTTGCCTTCCAGGCGCTCGGCGCCGCCGCCGGTGAGGATCTGCGCGCCTTCCTGCTGGGCGATGTCCATGTAGCTCAGGATCTTGTCGAACTGCTGCTGCGAGGCCTGGGCGCCGACCATGGTCTCGGTGTCCAGCGGGTTGCCGCGCTTGATCTGCTTGATCTTCTTCATCACCTCGACCATGAAGGCGTCGTAGATCGACTCCTGCACCAGGGCGCGCGACGGACAGGTGCACACCTCGCCCTGGTTGAAGAAGGCCAGCACCAGGCCTTCGGCGGCCTTCTCGATGAAGGACGGCTCGGCGCGCATGATGTCTTCGAAGAAGATGTTCGGGCTCTTGCCGCCCAGCTCCACGGTGCTCGGGATGATGTTCTCGGCGGCGCACTTGAGGATGTGCGAGCCGACCGGGGTCGAGCCGGTGAAGGCGATCTTGGCGATGCGCTTGCTGGTGGCCAGGGCCTCACCGGCTTCGCGGCCGAAGCCTTGCACCACATTGAGCACGCCCGGCGGCAGCAGGTCGCCGATGACCTCCAGCAGCACGGTGATCGACAGCGGGGTCTGCTCGGCCGGCTTGAGCACGATGCAGTTGCCGGCGGCCAGGGCCGGGGCCAGCTTCCAGGCGCCCATCAGCAGCGGGAAGTTCCACGGGATGATCTGCCCGACCACGCCCAGCGGCTCGTGGAAGTGGTAGGCGGCGGTGTGTTCGTTGATCTCGGCGGTGCTGCCTTCCTGGGCGCGGATGCAGCCGGCGTAGTAGCGGAAGTGGTCGGCGGACAGCGGTACGTCGGCGTTCAGGGTTTCGCGTACGGCCTTGCCGTTGTCCCAGGTTTCGGCGACGGCCAGCAGCTCCAGGTTGGCCTCGATGCGGTCGGCGATCTTCAGCAGGATCAGGGCACGGTCCTGCACCGAGGTCTTGCCCCAGGCGTCGGCGGCGGCATGGGCGGCGTCCAGGGCGCGCTCGATGTCTTCGGCACCGGAACGGGGGAACTCGGCGATCACTTCACCGGTGACCGGCGAGGTGTTGGTGAAATACTCGCCCTTGACCGGCGCCACGAACTCGCCGCCGATGTAATTACCGTAACGCGGCTTGAAGGTAACGATGGAGCCAGCGGAGCCAGGGTTTGCGTAGATCATGATCGAGGCCTCTGTTTTTGTAAGCGCCTGCACCGGGACGTGGTGCAGGACATGGATTGATCATAGACACCCTGCGCAAAGCGTCGGTATGCGCCCATGGCATAGATGGGCTAGTTCCTTGGTAGTAGATGCCGCGCGAGGCTCTGGCATGGGCGCAAGGGGGCCATGCAGCAGAAAAATGGCGTAGGAGCGGCTTTAGCCGCGAAGACAGACGGCGCCGAGCGGCCCCAAGGCGTCGCGGCCAAGGCCCCTCCTACAGCGGCATGTGCCAGCCCGAGCCATGCAGCGGCAGGCAACCTCTTGCGGGAGGGCCTCGACGACACCGCGCCCTCCAAAAGCATCGCGGCTGAAGCCGCTCCCACAAAAGACGGGAGCCCCGCCTGAACGATGAAGCGCCCCGAAACCTCGCCGTAGGAGCGGCTTCAGCCGCGAAACCAGGCAACGCCGAAGCGCCCCAGGAGCATCACGACCAAGCCCCTCCACCAGCAACGGTCAGCGCCGCGCCGCCTCCGGCCGGTAGCCCAGGCGCAGGCCGCCCCAATGCCGGCCGCGGATCTGGATCGGCACCGACAGGTCATGCATCAGCTCGCCAGTGTCGCGGGTGTAGGTCTGCAGCAGCAACGGTTGCTGGTGGCTGCCGCAGCGGCGGCCGGTGCGGTCGTTGAACAGGCGCTTGCTGCGGCAATGCAGGCGGTCGTGCTGCGGGTCGCCGGTGGGCGCCTGGCTGAACGCCTGGTTGTGGGTCGGCACATAGCCTTCCGGGGTGCAGGCGATGGCGAACACCAGGCCCTCGTGCTGGCTCAGCAGCGGCTCCTGGATGCCCGGCAGCACGCTGTCGGCATAGCGGTCGAAGGCCGTGGTGAAGCGCTGCGGGTCGCTGCCCGGCTGCGGCTTGTAGTGGCGGTCGAACAGCGCGCCTTCGCTGATCTGGCCGTTGGCCAGGTCCGCCTCGAAGCGTTCGGCGATGCGCTGGGCGCCCTCGCGCGCCAGGTTGTAGACGCGCTGGTGGTAATCATCCAGGCCGACCTCGGCCAGCCGCTCGCTGATCGCCTCGGCCTGGCCCTCCAGGGCGCTGGCCGCCACGCTCAGGCGCTCGGTCTGCTCGTCGCTGGCGGCCAGGTCCTCGCGCAGTTGCTCGACGGCGTGGAACAGCTCGTCCAGCGCCAGGCGGTTGTCCCGCGCGCCGCTGGCGATGGTCTGCATCTGCCCCTCCACGCCCAGCGCCAGGCTGGCGATGCCGTCCAGCTGCTCGCCGGCCTGCACCACCAGCTGCACGCCGCCATCGAGGTCGGCGGACAGCTGGCGGATCTGCTCGACCGCGGCCGAGGTGTCCTGCTGGATGTCGCGCACCATCAGGCCGACTTCCTCGGTGGCGCTGGCGGTACGCGCGGCCAGGCCGCGCACCTCGTCGGCGACCACGGCAAAGCCACGGCCGTGCTCGCCGGCGCGCGCCGCCTCGATGGCGGCGTTGAGCGCCAGCAGGTTGGTCTGGCTGGCGATGGACTGGATCACCTGGGTGACCCGCTGGATTTCCTCGCTGCGCTGGTTGAGCCGCTCGATCAGCTCGCGGCTGCTGCTGGCGCGCTGGCTCAACTGGTGCATGCAGGTGATCGCCTGCTGCAGGCCGGAACGCCCGCTGTCGCTGTTCTGCCGTACCGTGCTGGAGGCCTCCAGGCCCTGCTGGCTGAGTTCGGCGGTGGCGTTCTCGGTGACGATCATCTGCTCGGCGCTGCTGACGATGCGCGCGGCGGCATCGAGCATCGACTCCAGCTTCTGCGCCAGGCGCTGCACGGCAAAGCTGACCCCGGCGGCGGACAGCGCATTGTGGCTGGTGGCCTGGGACAGGTCGCGGGTCAGCCCGGGCAGGTCGGCCTGTTCGGCGACCGGCTCGGCCACCGGCGCACGGCGCAACAGCGGCAGCCAGAACAGCAGGCAGAGCAGCCCGAGCGCCAGCCACAGCGGCCAGCTGAACCACGCCCCCAGCAGCACCGCAGCGCTCTGCAACAAGGGGATCAACCAGGGGCGAAACGAGCGTGCGTGCATACCTGACCTCGTACTGACTGCAGACTGGAAGGGGGCGCCGCACAGGCTTTGCGACACGCCCCGTCACTAGATGGCGAGACCTGCATTGGTGCACGGCAGCCGGCCGGGCACCATAGAACCTTGGTGGTAGAAGCCCGCCGTGCGGATTGGCCATTGGGAGGAGATGCACGCCATGCGCTCCCCTGTGGGAGCGGCTTCAGCCGCGACAGGTCGGCAGCACCGAGCTGCCTGCAAAAAGCGTCGCGGCCAAGGCCCCTCTTACAAAGCCACCCGCCCCACCCCGCCCCTGTGGGAGCGGATTTATCCGCGATAGCCAGGCCACTCCGAGCCGCCCTCATCGCGAATAAATTCGCTCCCACAGAAAAGTGCCCGGTCCAAAAGCAAAAACCCGGGGCCGACACTGTCGGCTCCGGGTTGTGCTTTACCGCATCACCCTCCCCCTGGCGGGTTCGGGTCAACGGCTGCGCTTACTTCTTGGCCACCAGGTCCTTGGGCAGCTTGAAGGTCCAGATCATGCCGCCCTGGTCGAGGTTCTTGATCCGCTTGGCCACTTCGCCGCCCCACAGCGGCACTGCGCCGCCCCAGCCGGACAGCACGGTGACGTACTGCTCGCCGTCCATTTCCCAGGTCACGGGCGAGGCGATCACGCCGGAGCCGGTGTTGAACTCATAGAGTTTCTTGCCGGTCTTGGCGTCGAAGGCCATCAGGTAGCCTTCCGGGTTGCCGGTGAACACCAGGTTGCCCTTGGTCGCCAGCACCCCGCCCCACAGCGGCGCGTAGTTCTTGTAGCGCCAGACTTCCTTGCCGGTCTTCGGGTCGATGGCGCGCAGCACGCCGATGTAATCCTCGTTCAGCGGCTTGATGGTGAAGCCGGCGCCCAGGTAGGCCGCGCCCTTCTTGTAGGACACGCCCTCGTTCCACATGTCCATGCCCCACTCGTTGGACGGCACGTAGAACAGCCCGGTGTCCTGGCTGTAGGCCATCGGCATCCAGTTCTTGCCGCCGAGGAAGGACGGCGCGACGAATACCGAGCTGCCCTTCTTCGCGTCACCCGGCGCGCCCGGACGGTGGGCCTCGTCGTAGATCGGCCGGCCGGTCTTGTCCAGGCCCTTGGCCCAGGTGATCTTGTCGACGAAGGGGAAGCCGCGGATGAAGTCGCCGTTGGTGCGGTCCAGCACGTAGAAGAAGCCGTTACGGTCGGCGGTGGCCGCTGCCTTCACGGTCTTGCCGCCGGCCTGGTAGTCGAACGACACCAGTTCGTTGACGCCGTCGTAGTCCCAGCCGTCGTGCGGGGTGGTCTGGAAGTGCCACTTGATCGAGCCGTCTTCCGGGTTCAGCGCCAGGCGCGAGGAGGAGAACAGGTTGTCGCCCGGGCGCAGGTGCGAGTTCCACGGCGACGGGTTGCCGGTGCCGAAGAACAGCGAGTCGGTGGTCGGGTCGTAGAAGCCGCCCAGCCACGGCGCCGCGCCGCCGGTCTTCCACAGGTCGCCCGGCCAGGTCTTGCCCGGCGCGCCGCCGGAGATGCCGTTCTCCACCGGCTTGCCGTCCTTGTAGACGAAGCCCATGTGGCCTTCCACGGTCGGCCGGGTCCACAGCAGCTCGCCGTTGGTGGGGTTGTAGGCTTCGATCTTGCCGACCACGCCGAACTCGCCACCGGCCACGCCGGTGATCAGCTTGCCCTTGGCGATCAGCGGCGCCGCGGAGATGGAGTAACCGGCCTTGTAGTCGGCCACGGTCTTCTTCCACACCACCTTGCCGGTGTCCTTGTTCAGGGCCACCAGCTTGGCGTCGAGGGTGCCGAAGATCACCAGGTCGCCGTACAGGGCCACACCGCGGTTGATCACGTCGCAGCACGGCATGATGCCGTCCGGCAGGCGGGCGTCGTACTGCCAGAGCTTCTTGCCGGTGCGCGCATCGGCGGCGAATACTCGCGAGTAGGAGGCGGTGACGTACATCACGCCGTCCTTGATCAGCGGCTGGGCCTGCTGGCCGCGCTGCTTCTCGCCACCGAAGGACAACGCCCAGACCGGCCGCAGTTCCTTGACGTTGTTGCTGTTCAAGGTATCCAGAGTGCTGTAGCGCTGGCCCTGCTGGTTGATGCCGTTGACCACCACCTGGTCGTTACGCTTGCCACTGGCGCTGATGTCTTCATCAGTCACGCCGGCCTGCGCCGTCAGGCTGGCCAGGGTGACCGCGGCAAACAGCGCCGTGCGGACGAAGGGTTGGGTGAGACCGTTGTGCTTCATTGCGGCTACCTCTGCGGGCTTGTTGTTGTGTCCGGGAAAATTTCCCGGTCTGCGGCGAATTCTTGGTTTGCCGCGCCCGCCCAACAATTGACCGCAGTGCCGAATTCCCTAGTTCCTTGGTAGCAATACCCGCCCCGCACACCTGTTGTGGGAGCGGATTTATCCGCGATAGCCAAGCCACTCCGAGCCGCCCCCGTCGCGAATAAATTTGCTCCCACATACACAGCCACAACCATCCCCAAACCGACCCGCCCAGCACCATCCCCGTGGGAGCGGATTCATCCGCGATAGCCAGGCCACTCCGAGCCGCCCCCATCGCGAATAAATTCGCTCCCACACACAGCCACAGCCACCCCCGCACCTACCCGCCCCACCCAGCCTCTGTGGGAGCGGATTCATCCGCGATAGCCAGACCACGCCGAGCCGCCCCCATCGCGAATAATTTCGCTCCCACACACAATCACAACCCCCACGCCATCCCCGGCAGGAGGGGCCCCAACCTAAGTCGCACGCACATGGGCACAAGGGCGCATGGCCGCGCCGCCGCCGGCGCCGTACAACAGCCGCTCCTGCCCACAAGGAGTGCCGCCATGCACCGCCTGCTCACCGGCCTGCTGCTCGCCGGCCTGTTCACCCTGCCCGCCTACGCTGCCGACAGCGTGAAGATCGGCCTCAACTACCCGCGCACCGGCAACTACAAGGACGAAGGCCTGGAACTGCGCCGCGGCGCCCTGCTCGCCGTCGACGCCATCAACCGCGAAGGCGGCGTGCTCGGCCGCCCGCTGGAGCTGCTCAGCGAAAACACCGCCTCGCGCGCCGAACAGGCCCGCGCCAACGTCGACCGCTTCGCCAGCCAGGGCGCGCGCATGGTCTTCGGCGGCGCCACCAGCGAAGAAGCCATCGCCGCCGGCCAGCGTGCCCGCGAGCGCGGCCTGCTGTATTTCGCCACCTTGAGCTACGCCAACGAAGTCACCGGCCAGGCCGGCCACCGCTACCTGTTCCGCGAATCCAACAGCGCCCTGATGAGCGCCCGCGTGCTCGGCGAATACCTGTCCTGGCACATGCCGCGCCGCAGTTACCACTACGTGATCCTCGACGACGCCTGGGGCCGCAGCATGGAAAGCGCCCTGCGTCAGGCCACCGGCAGCACCGACCGCGCCCGCCACGGCCGCACCGCCCTGCCCACCGGCCTGGTGCGCCGCGACCAGTACCGCGACGCCCTGCTCAAGGCCGCCAAGAGCGAGGCCGACGTGCTGGTGCTGGTCCTGCTCGGCGAGAACCTGCAGCGCAGCATGCGCCTGGTGCACAACATGGGCCTGAAGCAGCGCATGCAGGTGATAGTGCCCAACCTGACCAAGAGCGTGGTGCAGCAGGCCGGCCCGCTGGTGATGGAAGATGTGATCGGCACCGAAGCATGGACCTGGGACCTGCCCAAGCAGGACAACAACCCGCAAGGCCAGGCCTTCGTCGAACGCTACATCGCCGAATACCAGGAGTACCCCGGCAGCACCACCGCCTCCGCCTACTCCATCGTCCGCCAGTGGGCCGACGCCGTGCGGCGCAGCAACAGCCTGGACAGCGAAACCCTGATCAAGGCCCTCGAAGACCACAGCTACAGCCTGCTCAAGGATCCGCAGCAATGGCGCGCCTTCGACCACCAGAACGTGCAGAGCATCCTCGCCGTGCGCGTGCGCAGCCGCAGCGATGTGATGGCCGACCCGTTCAAGCAGGACTACTTCGAGATCATCCACCGCATGGCCGGCGACCAGGCCGCCCCCAGCCTGGACGACTGGCAACAGGAACGCGGCGAAAGCCTCACCCTGCAATAACCCCCGCCTCCCCGGCGCGGCCACCGTATCTCGGTGCGCCGCACGCACCACCCCACACCGAACCGCCCCGGTGCGCACGGCGCACCCTACGCAGAGCCAGAGCGCCTGGGTCTGGACAGGCTGCTGGCAACTGGCTAGCGTGCGGCTCAACGCACTGTTCTTTTGTGCAAAGGGACTTGCCGTTATTACTGTTGCCTGACGCTCTGTGTGCTGTCACGTTTGTTGCGACAATGCTCGGGCAAGGCAAGGGCCTGGCAAACGACAAGGAAGGTTATTCGACATAAATGCCGCTGAAAATCACGTCATCTATGTCGCCTATTTATAGCTAGGCATCAGAAGGCCTCGATTCGGTGTTCCTAAAACAGGAGACGTATGAACGACTTGTATGAACTACTTCGCGAGGAAGCGTTGCAACTCTCCAGTGAGTTCCGCAAAGCATCTATTCAGGGGAAAGGAACATCACAAGAAATTGCTGAGTTTCGAGAGAACGCCGTTCAAACATTCCTCGCTCGCTACTTTCCCTTCCCTCATCGCATCGCAAAAGGCAAGGTTCGCGATTCATTCGGTAACATCGCAGCCTCAATCGACTGCGTAATCTGTGCTCCGAACCATCCGTACACGGTTAGTGCCCGGGACAAGTTTAGCCTCCTCTTGGCAGAAGGAGTCGACTCCGTAGTTGAAGTAAAGCCAAATATCGCTGACAAAGCAGAACTCCATCGCGCGCTTGAGCAGGGTCTTACCGTAAAGAAGCTTCGGCGTACAACCACCTCACTTCCTAACGAATACCACCCCCTTTCCGAGTGGGCGAAGCGGGTGCCTTTCGGCGTCTTCTCGATGCAGTGCAAAGCTTCGCCAATCGAAACGGGGTTTGAGATTCTCGAGTTCTACTCAGAACGCAATATCGACCCTATCGATCAAGCCGACTTTGTGGTCGTTAACGACGTTTGTGTATTTTCAAACTTTATAGATCAATCGCTAAATTCTTGGAATACAGCTGGGTTTCCTAACCAAACCGGATGGTTCTACGAAGGTTGGGGCAAAGACAGCTTGGTTGGCTTTCTGCTGAGGCTGCATGGAGTAGCGCACGCTGGCATGAAGCTGCAAGAAGACGTCTTGCCGAGGTATTTAACTCCTCAAGCCGAGGCCAGATTCAAAGTGGTTGATCTTGCCTTCAAATACAGGCTCTACAAACAGTTACTGAGTCAACCAAACTTCGACTCCAGCGGTATACAGAACATTCTGCGAGGTTTGACGAACTGATGCCTAACCCTTCCATCGAGAGGACTCGCCCCAGCAAGCCGGGTCGACCCTCTCATGTCAAACGTTATCCCAACTTATATTGAAAGTACCTCAATATGCCCTCCCCACTGCGCACACTCTTTCTCGCCACCCTCGCCTTCACTCTGACCGGCTGCGGCACCTTTCTCGGCCGGGCCGGTGAGGCCAGCCAGGGTGACTATTACAAGGGGGTGGAAGCGGACATGGTCTTGCTCGGCGCCACCAGCGGCAGCGGCGAGGCCGAGGGCGCCACGGTGATGTGCTACCTGATGGTGGTTTGCCCGCTGGTTACCCTGGTGTCGGTGCCGGTGGATGCGGCGCTGGATACGCTGTTGCTGCCGGTGGATGTGCTGGCGGCGGGGGATGAAGAGGCGGGAAGCGCGGCGGCAAAAGCCGCGGATGCGCCGGCGGATGGGAGCGTTGAGTGAGGGAGTAGCGTGGTGCGGAGCATGGAAGCTTCGCGGCTGAAGCCGCTCCTACGGGGTGAGGCTACGGAGGCTTGCCTGCTGGGTTTGGGCGGGCGCTGACCTCGTCGTAGGAGCGGCTTCAGCCGCGCCCCCCCGCCCGAGCCGCCCCGCTACTCCTGCTGGTCCACCCTGCCCAAGCCCTGCTGCTCATAGCGCGGATACAGGTGGCTGACGCTGCGGATCAGCTCGTAGCGGCTCAGGCTGACCGCGGCGAAGCGCTCGGGGATCGGCGTGCGCAGCAACTCGTTCATGTCCGCGCCCTGGGCCGCGCCGTCGCGCATCACCTGATCGAGCCAGCCGAGGTAGTCGCGCATCTGCACGAAGGGTTGCTTGTCCGTCGCCACCGGGCCGTGGCCGGGGACTATGACCCTCCAGGGCAGCGCCTGCAGCGTGGCGATATCCGCCAGCCATACGTCCAGGCCGGGGCTGTTGGGGGTGGTCAGGGCGCGCTGGTAGAACACCAGGTCGCCGGCGAACAGCACGCCGGTGCTCTCGTCGAGGATGGCCAGGTCGGCGCCGGTGTGGCCGCTCAGGGCCAGCAGGCGCAGGCGGTGGCCGCCGACTTCGAGGGTGCCGGCCTCGACGGTCTGGTTGGGCAGTACCACTTCGGTGCCGCGCATCCAGTCGCCGACCAGGCGGTACATGTTCTCGGCCATGGCGTTGCCCTGCTGCTCCAGCAACTGGCGGGTGCCGGCCAGGGCGGCGATGGGCACGTCGGCGAAGGCCTGGTTGCCCAGCACGTGGTCCGGGTGGTGGTGGGTCAGCAGTAGCAGCTTGACCGGCTTGCCGCTGGTGGCGGCGATGGCCTGGCGCAGGGCCTCGCCGTAGCGTTTGGACGGGCCGCTGTCGATCACCACCACGCCGTCGTCGGTCTCGATGAAGGCGATGTTGACGATGTTGGCGCCGTTGTCCTGGGCGAAGTTGGCGGTGCTGCCCTGCAGCAGCCAGGTGCCGGCGGCGATCTGCCTGGGCTGCAGCTGGTAGGCGAGTTCGGCGTGGGCGCTGGCGCTGCCCAGCAGCGCGAGTAACAGGATAAAGAGGCGCATGGTCGTCATCTCTCGGGCGGAACGCGGCGGGTCGGGACGTACGCTGCGTCGTTCAACAGGCGCTTTCGCGCACTTCGCTGATCTGCACCAGGGGCTGGGCATCGGTGAAGTTGGCCAGGTCGGCCATGATCCGTTCGGCATGCGGCGCGAAGCTGCGCTGGAAGGCCTCCAGGCTGGCGAAGAACAGGTGGCCGACGGCGACATAGGGAGCCGGGCGGCCCGGCTCGCCGCCGGCCAGGCCCTGGTCCACGGCGATGCCCTGGCAGGCCTCGCCCAGGCATTCGCGCACCAGCAGCATGTGCGGGCCGCAGTAGTAGCCGAAGTCGAACTGCACGCCGCTGTGGTTGGGGTAGAGCACGCTGACCTTGATCATGTCTGGCTTCCTTGGCTGTCGGGTGGGCGGTGCGCGCGGCGCACCCTAGGGGTTGGCCGTGGGCTGCAAATCGGCCTGGAATTCGTTGCCGTTGTTGTCGTGCAGCCACAGCTGGGTGCTGGGGTGGCCGCGCACTTCGAGGGTCAGGGTCGGGTTCTCGCTGACCGCCGGGAACAGGTCGAAGCGCGCCAGCACCTCGCCGTTGCTGGCGCGCAGTTCGGCGCGGTCGAGGTAGAACTCGGGCACGCCGCCAACCAGGCCGTTGTCCATGGGGTGCGAAACCTGCAGGCGCAGGCGCTGGTTGGCGCCACGGGCGAAGCTGCCGCCGAGCACCTGGCCGAGGCGGTCTTCCCAGCCGGGCTGGGCGCGCACCACGCTGGGTGCGGTGCAGCCGCCGCCGGCGGCATCGATCCAGGCCGAGCCGACATGCCACACGCCGTCTTCGCCGAGCAGCGCGGCGCGGATCGGCGTGGCCTGTTCGACGCGGATGCGGATGGCCAGCAGCGGCACGATCTCGGCGCTGGGGTAGAGGGTGAACACCTGCGGGATGGGGTTGAGTTCGGCCCACAGCAGCATGCGGCTGAAGCGTCCGGGCAAGGCGCGGGCGTCGACTTCCACCGGCACCTGGCGCGAGTCCTCGGCGAACGGCGGCACGCTGACCCGGACCCGCTCATCGAAGACGAACGGCGCGCCGCCGAGCAGGCGGCTGTGGTGGAAGTCCCACATCACCGAGGGCAGCGGATCACCCTCGACGGCCACCGCCAGCAGCGGCAGGCCGGCCAGGCCGAGGAGCAGGGAGCGTCTGTGCATCGTGCCTCCGTTCAATCCATTGGGTGTGGCGTGTTGCAGGAGAGGCCCGGGCCGTGAACGGCGGGCTGCTCCTGGGTAGTTCTCATCGCGGATGAATCCGCTCCCACAAAAACAAGCGCATCGCTTTACCTGTGGGAGCGGATTCATCCGCGATGGCCAGGCAACCCGATGCGGCTCAGGTCGCGGCCAAGGCCCCTGCTACAGCAAAGCCGTTCACTCGACGTCCTGGTACAGCCCCGGCAGTTCGTAGCGCAGGCCGTAGCGGGCGTAGAGCTTTTCCATCGCGCCGCCGCGGATCATTTCGTCGAGCTGCTGGTCCACCGCGTGGGCCAGCTGGCGGTTGCTTTCGTGCACGGCCATGCCGATATCCCAGGCCGGTTGGCCGAGGTTGGGGTAGGTGTTGTCGGCGTTGTGCAGTTGCGGGTCGACGGTTTCATGCTGCAGCCAGTCGAGTTCGCCGCGCAGGGCCATCACCGCGTCGACCTTGGCGCCGCGCATGGCCTCGAAGGCCTCGCGGGTGTTGGCGTAGTGTTCGGTCATGCCGCTGAGGCGGCCGCCGAGCACCGAGGTCAGGTAGAAGGACGGCACGCTGTCCACCTCGACGCCGACCTTGTGGTACTGGAACAGACCGATGGTGTCGAGTTGCGGCAGCCGGCGGCTGTCGTGCACCACCTGCCAGCGCTCGCGCTGGTAGGGGCCGAACATCACCACCTGCTCGTTGGCCAGCTCGCCGACGTCGTTGCGCCGATTGGAGAACTCGCGGTCATAGGGCACCCGCAGCATCAGGTCGGCCATCACGCCGGGGCGCATGTAGTGGCCCTTCCAGATGACGTTGCGCAGGTCGTCGTCGAGCTTCTCGCCCGGCGTGACCCACAGCAGCTCGAGCTGCAGGCCCTGCCCCTTGGCCAGGTTCTGCGCCAGGTCGACGTCCACGCCTTGGGCCTTGCCGCCCTGCAGGAAGCTGTAGGGCGGGAAGTTCTCGTACACGGCGACCTTGAGCACGCCCGAATCGAGCATGTCGTCAAAGCTGCGCACCTGAGCCTGGGCCTGCGTGCAGAGCAGGGCCAGGCCACACAGCAAAGCGAGCAGGCGCATGGCGGTTACTCTTCGACTTTGAGGCTTTCCAGGTAGCTACGGATGGCCCACAGGCCTTCCTGGCTGATGAACTCGGCCATCTTCGGCATGTACACCGCGCCGTCGCGCACGGCACCGTTGATCACCCGCTCCTTGAACCACTCGTCACCCTCGATGCCGGCTTCCAGGTAGCGCAGGTCCGGGGCGATGCCACCGGAGATGGCTTCCAGGCCGTGGCAGCGGGCGCAGTTCTGGGTGTAGGCCGAGCTGCCGATTTCCACCGCCAGCTTGTGGTTGGCGTAGGGCTCGCGGTAGGGATTCTCGTCAACCCATTCCTTGCCCAGGGGCTCCAGGCCTTCGGTATTGACCGCCTGCGGGGTGACATCGCCGTGGGCCAGGGCGAAGGCGGAGACGCTCAGGCCAGCCCAGGCGATCAGGACGCGGAATGCGTTGTTGTTGTTCATGACTTCCAACCTCTTCGAGTTGCTGTGCAAGGCAGGCGCCCGGATCGAGTGCCGTGGCCAAATGGTAGGAATGCACAAGCCGGCGAAGAATGCTGCTTAGGTGGCCATCCTCTACTCCCTTGGTAGTAGCGCCATAGACCGCCTGGCGCGCCTCTTTTGCAGCGGGTCGAAGTCATGCCCCGCCTGGGAATATTTCCCGCATTCGGTGGGAGCTTTTCCGTGTCGGCGGCGGGCACCGCGCTCCCACTATGGCTCGCACCGGGCAACCGTACCGACGGCCTGCCTCGTGCTCACCAACCAACGGGAACCACAACCATGACAACAAGACAGTTACCCAGCGCGGCCAAGCCTCTGGCCCTTGCCCTGCACAGCCTGATCCTCGGCGTGGCCCTGGCCGGCTCCGGCGCGGCCCAGGCCAAGAACGTGACCTGGGACGATATCGCCAACGACCACCTGACCACCGGCGATGTGCTGCAGTACGGCCTGGGCACCAACGCCCAGCGCTGGAGCCCGCTGGCCCAGGTGAACGCGGACAACGTGTTCAAGCTGACCCCGGCCTGGTCGTTCTCCTTCGGCGACGAGAAGCAGCGCGGCCAGGAGTCCCAGGCCATCGTGCGCGACGGGGTGATCTACGTCACCGGCTCCTACTCGCGGGTCTTCGCCCTCGACGCCAAGACCGGCAAGCGCCTGTGGACCTACAACCACCGCCTGCCCGATGACATCCGCCCGTGCTGCGACGTGGTCAACCGCGGCGCCGCCATCTATGGCGACAAGATCTACGTCGGCACCCTCGACGCCAGCATCGTGGCGTTGAACAAGGACACCGGCAAAGTGGTGTGGAAGAAGAAGTTCGGCGACCACAGCGCCGGCTACACCATGACCGGCGCACCGACCCTGATCAAGGACAAGACCAGCGGCAAGACCCTGCTGATCCACGGCAGCTCCGGCGACGAGTTCGGCGTGGTCGGCCAGCTGTTCGCCCGCGACCCGGACACCGGCGAGGAAGTGTGGATGCGCCCCTTCGTCGAGGGCCACATGGGCCGCCTCAACGGCAAGGACAGCACCCCCACCGGCGATATCAAGGCGCCGTCCTGGCCGGATGATCCGAACTCGCCGACCGGCAAGAAGGAGGCCTGGAGCCATGGCGGCGGCGCCCCGTGGCAAAGCGCCAGCTTCGACCCGGAAAGCAACACCATCATCGTCGGCGCCGGCAACCCGGCACCCTGGAACGGCTGGGCACGCACCGCCGAGGGTGGCGAGCCAAAGGACTACGACAGCCTGTACACCTCCGGCCAGGTCGGCGTCGACCCGAGCACCGGCGAGGTGAAGTGGTTCTACCAGCACACGCCGAACGATGCCTGGGACTTCTCCGGCAACAACGAACTGGTGCTGTTCGACTACCAGGGCAAGGACGGCAAGACCGTCAAGGCCACCGCCCACGCCGACCGCAACGGTTTCTTCTATGTGGTCGACCGCAACAACGGCAAGCTGCAGAACGCCTTCACCTTCGTCGACAACGTCACCTGGGCCAGCCACATCGACCTGAAGACCGGCCGCCCGGTGGAAAACCCCAACCAGCGCCCGCCGCTGCCGGAGCCGGGCGAGAAGCACGGCAAGCCGGTGGAAGTCTCGCCGCCCTTCCTCGGCGGCAAGAACTGGAACCCCATGGCCTACAGCCAGGACACCGGGCTGTTCTACGTGCCGGCCAACCACTGGAAGGAGGACTACTGGACCGAGGAAGTCAGCTACAAGAAGGGCTCCGCCTACCTGGGCCAGGGCTTCCGCATCAAGCGCATGTATGACGACCACGTCGGCATCCTGCGCGCGCTGAACCCGACCACCGGCAAGGTGGTGTGGCAACACAAGGAGAAACTGCCGCTGTGGGCCGGCGTGCTGGCGACCAAGGGCAACCTGGTGTTCACCGGCACCGGCGACGGCTTCTTCAAGGCCTTCGACGCCAAGAACGGCAAGGAGCTGTGGAGCTTCCAGACCGGCAGCGGAATCATCTCCCCGCCGATCACCTGGGAGCAGGACGGCGAGCAGTACATCGGCGTGACCGTCGGCTACGGCGGCGCCGTGCCGCTGTGGGGCGGCGAGATGGCCGAACTGACCAAGCCGGTGGCCCAGGGTGGTTCGTTCTGGGTGTTCAAGCTGCCGAGCTGGGACAAGACCGCCAGCCGCTAAGGCGAGTGGCTGTTCAAGGTCTCGTGAGTGCGCTTGCAGCCTTGGCTCAGGGGTGGAAACGCTGCACGGTTTTCCACCCTTGGGTGCGCCGTGCGCACACAAGGGCCGGGCAATGCGACGCCCCCGCGCGAGACGTTGAACAGGTTGTGTCTGCCGGGTGCCTCTGCCCCCGGCCTTGCCACCCGGCGCTGCGCCTCTGCCCACAGCGCCGCTCTTGCGCCGCGTGACCCGGCACGCGGCACACCCTGGAGAACCCGTGATGAACTACCTGCACCTGATCCTGCCGACCGCCCTGCTGCTGGCCGGCAGCTACGCCCTCGCCGAAGATGACGACGGCGTACCGATCCTCAACGGCTGCCGCCTCGAAGCCCGCAGCCAGTGCCCGGGCGCCGACCTGCGCAATGCCGACCTGAGCAACCTCGACCTGCGCAAGATCAACCTGGCCGGCGCCGACCTGCGCGGCGCCACCCTGCGCCACACCCAGCTGGACCTGGCCAACCTGGAAAAAGCCCAGCTGCAGGGCGCCAACCTCAGCCGCGCCAGCCTGCAACAGAGCAACCTGCGCCTGGCCGACCTGAGCGGCGCACGGCTGGTTTCCATCAATGCCTGGAGCCTGTACGGCCAGGCCGCGCAATTCCACGGCGCCGACCTGCGCGGCGCCAACCTGCAGTTCGCCCGCCTGTCCGGGGCCAAGCTGCACAACGCCAACCTGCAGGCCGCCGACCTGGAAATGGCCTGGCTGAGCAAGGCCGACCTCAAGGGCGCCGACCTCAGCGACGCCAACCTGCAGGAAAGCAAGCTCGGCGACGCCAACCTAGAAAACGCCACCCTGAGCGGCGCCCGCCGCCACTACGCGACCTTCCAAGGCACCAACATGGCAGGCTGCCGCGACTGCCCGGTGGATTGGGAATAAGAACCGCCGATCCCCTGGCCAATTCCCCACCCTACCTCGCCTTCGACCTCTACCTCGCCCTCGCCCTCGCCCTCGCCCGTAGGAGCGGCTTCAGCCGCGAACACCCTCAGGCAGCACCAAAGCTTCGCGGCTAAAGCCGCTCCTACGAGAGCACCAGCCACCCGCCACACCGCACGCCACCGCAACCCCGCCGTAGGAGCGGCTTCAGCCGCGAACGCGCTCAGGCAGCACCAAAGCTTCGCGGCTAAAGCCGCTCCTACGAAAGCACCAGCCCACCCGCCACACCGCACGCCACCGCAACCCCGCCGTAGGAGCGGCTTCAGCCGCGAACGCGCTCAGGCAGCACCAAAGCTTCGCGGCTAAAGCCGCTCCTACGAAAGCACCAGCCCACCCGCCACACCGCACGCCACCGCAACCCCGCCGTAGGAGCGGCTTCAGCCGCGAACGCCCTCAAGCAACACGAGAGCTTCGCGGCTAAAGTCGCTCCTACGAGAAAGCAGCCAACCCACCACACCGCGCCCCAGCCAGATCTCGCCGGGCTACACCCACACCGCATCCCACAACGGGTAATCGCCAACCCGCTCAACCAAACCGGCCCGCAGCGGGTTGGCCACCACGTAGCGCGCCATTGCTTGCAGGTCCTCTTCCTCACGCAACGCCCGGTCGTGGTAGCCGTGTTGCCACAGCGGCCCACGCCTGCCGAGCCGGGCATTGATGCTGCGCGCGCTGCCGCCCTTGAGCCGTTGCATCAACTCGTCCAGCGAACCACGTTGCAGGCGCACCAGCCAGTGCAGGTGATCGGGCATCACCACCCAGGCCAGGGATTCCACCCGCCCCTCTTGCTGCGCGGCACGCAGTTGCGCCACCAGCAGGCGGGCCAGGTGGACGTCGTGGAACAGCGGTTGGCGTTCGAGCAGTGTGGCGGTGAGCAGGTAGATGCGCCCCGCCTCGGAGCAGCGGCCGATGCGCAGACGATGGGCGAGTGCTCGCGTGGGACGGGGCATTCCGTTGCCTCCAGGGTGATGAGCCTGGCAGGGAGCATAGAGCCTGCACCCTGGGCGCGAGAGGCAAAGGTGAGAATTGCCAAGGGCTTCGCGGCTGAAGCCGCTCCTACGAAAGCACCAGCCCAGCCACCACACCGCACACCACCTCAACCCCGCCGTAGGAACCGCACGCCAGCCACCCCGCGTACCGTAGGAGCGGCTTCAGCCGCGAACACTCTCAGGCAGCAGCAAAGCTTCGCGGCTAAAGCCGCTCCTACGAAAGCACCAGCCCACCCGCCACACCGCACGCCACCTCAACCACGCCGTAGGAACCGCACGCCAGCCGCCCCGCGTACCGTAGGAGCAGCCAGCCCCGACACCGCCTGGCTCAGCCCCAGCTAGGCGCTCTCCTGCCCCACCCGGATCACTCCGGTATCGATCGCCAGGTGCACCAGCTCGGCCTGGGAGCGGGCCTGCAGCTTGTGCTTGAGCAGGGTCATGTGGTTGGACACGGTCTTGGCGCTGATGCACAGCTTCTCGGCGATCTGCCGGGTGGGCAGGCCGCGGGCGAGCATGACGAAGATCTCGAACTCGCGCTGGGTCATCTCGGCCAGGCGCGGGTCATGGCCTTCGCCGACGTGTGGATGGCAGGCCAGCTGGGTGGCCAGCGGCTGTTCGATGTAGGCGTGCCCGGCCATGATCCGCCGCACTGCATCGACCAGCACATCGGGCGCCGAATTCTTGGTCAGGTAGCCGGCCGCGCCGGCCTCCAGGGCCTGGCGTACCAGCGGCAGCTCGTCGTGCATGCTGAAGAACAGCACGCGCAGTTGCGGCAGGCGCTGACGCAGGCGGCGGGTGGTTTCCAGGCCGCTGATGCCGGGCAGGCCGATGTCCATGATGACCAAGCCGGGAATGTTTTCCTGTACCCGTTGCAGTGCTTCCTCGCCGCTGCACGCCTCGCTCACCTGCACCTGCGGCAGCAGCGCCCGCAACAGGCTGGCGTAGCCCTGGCGAACCACGGCGTGATCGTCGACCAGGAGGATCTTCATGGCTGCACCTCGCGCAGGGGAATGTTCAGGTACAGCGCCCAGCCGGCGCCACGCCGGTTGAGCACGCGCAGGCGCCCGCCGAGGCAACGCGCGCGCTCGTACATCGAGCGCAGGCCGACCCCGCTGTGCTGCGCCGGTTGCCCGCAGCCGTTATCCCGCACCAGCAGGCGCAGACGCCCGCCGCGGCTCTGCAGGCGGATGCGCACGACGCTGGCCTGGGCATGCCGGGCCACGTTGGTCAGCGCCTCCTGCAGCAGGCGGTAGAGGTGGGCCTTGTCTGCCAGCGCCAGGGACGGCAGGTCGCTGGCGATCTGCAGCTGGCAATCAATGCCCTGGCTCTGCTGCCACTGCGCGCCCAGTTGCTGCAGGGCCTCGGGCAGCGCCAGGTGCTCCAGCATCACCGGGTAGAGATCGCGCACCAGGCGGCGGAAGCCGTCCTGCAGGTGTTCGCAGTCGCGCTCCAGGCGCCACAGGGTGTCCTGGCGACTCTGCGGGTTGTCCTGCAGCACGCGCAGCAGGCAGACCTGGGCGCGAATGCCGGTGAGGTACTGGCCGAGGTCGTCGTGCAGGGTCTGGGCGAGGATGGTGCGCTCGCGCTCCTGCAGGTCGAGCAGCGCCTGGGTCAGCTCGGCGTTCTGCACCTCGGCCCGTTGCAGGGCGCTGGCCATCTGGTTGAACTGCCCGGCCAGCAGGCGCGCCTCGGGCAGGCCGTGGCCCGGCAGACGCGCCGAGAGCTGGCCGTGGGAGACCTGATCGAAGGCCACGATCATCTGCTCGACCACCCGCAGGCCGCCACGCACCGCCCAGCGGATCGCCAGCAGGCTGATCAGCAGCGCCAGGGCGAACAGCACCAGCAGTTGCAGCAAGGATTCGCGCACCTCGGCGATTTCATCGCGCGGGTCCACCGCCAGGTACAGGCGCCGGCCATCGCCCAGGCGCAGCTCGTGGCCGCTCGGCTCGGCCTGAGGATACAGCCAGCGCTGCAACCAGCCATCGACGCCGGTGCTGGGCGCCGGCGCGGCCTGCCCGGCGCGCAGCCACTCCACCCGCACATGGCGCAGGCTGCTAGTCAGGCGCTGCTGCAGGGTGGCCGGATCGCTGCGCGCCTCGTCACGCAGGTAGTCGACCAGGGTCTGCGCGGCTCGCAGCTCGCGCTGCACATCGGCCTCGGCCTGGCGCAGCAGCACGGCCATGCACACCAGGCTGACCAGGGCGAAGAACAGGCCGACCAGCAGGTTGATGCGCCACAGGGCGGACATGCGCAGGCTCCGCCTACTTGACGATGAACCAGCCCTGCATGCCCTTGCCTTCCAGGCCCTTGGCGTAGAAGCGGAACTTGCCCGGCTTGATCGGCACGAAGAAGATCTCGGCCTCGCCGGCGTCCTCGAACTCCAGCTCGTTGAGGGTCACCGCCTTGATCTCCACGCCGCCGGCCTCGACCTTGCGCAGGTAGATGCTCTGGGCGAATTCCGGCGCCTGCACGGCGTATTCCTTCTGCCCGTTGGAGATCACCTTGAGCTGGTAGGCCTTGCCGGTTTCCAGCTGGTACTCGGTCTGGCTCATGCTGTAGTCGCTGGCCTCCGAGCCCAGCACCAGATCGGCCAGGGGCTGGGTGCGGCGGGTCAGGTCGCCGGCGGCGAAGACCTTGTCGAAGCCGATCAGGCTGGTGATCAGCAGGAGGTTGAGCAGCAGGGCTTTGAGTGGAGTCACGACACACCTCATCTTGTTGTTATGGCGGTTCGACACGCGCGACGCCCTATCCGGGGCAATCACCAGCGCGTGGCGCCATGCTAGTGGCGGCGCGGGTACAACCCTCTACTACCTTGGTACCGGCAGACTGGTACTTTCTGCATATTTCCCGGGCGACCGGGGCTTCCTATGCTGGCGCAAACCCCAGCAGGAGGTTCCGCCATGCCGTTCTATGCCGCCTACTCGCTGCTCTACCTGCTCGCCCTGGCCTGCGCCAGCCTGGTGGCCACCGACCTGCAGGCCGCCGAAAGCCAACTGCAGGTGCGCATCGGCTACCTGGAGTACCAGCCGCCGCGCGGGCCGCTGCTGTCCAACGTGATCCCCGAGCCGCTGGATGCCGGCCTGCGCGGCGCCGAGCTGGCGATCGCCGACAGCAACAGCACCGGGCGCTTCCTCAAGCAGCAGTTCAGCCTGCAGGCCGTGCAGGCGCCCAGCGCCGACGAGCTGCTGAGCGCCGCCAGGCAGCAGCACGCCGCCGGCATCCGCCTGTTCGTGGTCAACGCCCCGGCCGCCAGCCTGCGCGCCATCAGCCAGGCGCTGCCGGACAGCCTGCTGTTCAACGCCGGCAGCGCCGACGACGAGCTGCGCACCGACAACTGCCCGAGCAACGTGCTGCACAGCCTGCCCAGCCGCGCCATGCTCGCCGACGCCCTGGCCCAGTTCCTCGCCGTACGGCGCTGGAGCCGCTGGCTGCTGATCGTCGGCCAGACCGACGACGATCAGGCCTACGCCGCCGCCCTGCGCCGCGCGGCCAAGCGCTTCGGCGCGAAGATCGTCGCCGAGAAGCCCTGGACCTTCGACAACGACCAGCGCCGCAGTGCCAGCGCCGAGATGCCGCTGTTCACCCAGACCGCCGAGTACGACGTGGTGCTGGTGGCCGACGAGCGCGGCGACTTCGGCGAATACCTGCCCTACAACACCTGGTACCCGCGCCCGGTGGCCGGCACCCAGGGCCTGACCCCGGTGGGCTGGCACAAGACCGTGGAAACCTTCGGCGCCGCCCAGCTGCAGAAACGCTTCGAGGCCCTGGCCGGGCGCTGGATGAACAGCCGCGACTTCGCCGCCTGGATGGGCGTGCGCAGCATCGCCGCCGGCGTCAGCAAGCTGCGCCATGCCGACCCGGCCGCCCTGCGCCAGCTGGCCCTGAGCGGCGAGCTGCCGCTGGACGGCTTCAAGGGCCGCAAGCTCAGCTACCGGCCGTGGGACGGCCAGCTGCGCCAACCGATCGAACTGGTGCAACCGCGCGCGCTGATCAGCAGCTCGCCGCAGGAAGGCTTCCTGCACCCGCACAACGAAATGGACAGCCTCGGCTACGACGAAGCGGAAAGCCGCTGCCGCCTGGCCGGAGCCGCACGGTGAAACTGCTGCTGGCCGCCGTGCTGCCGGCCGTGCTCGGCGGCGGCGTGGCGTTCAGCGTGCCGCCGAACGATCCGGCGCTGCGCAGCGCCCTGCTGCTCGGCAGCCAGCGCGCGCCCTGCCTGTACGCCCGGCTGGCCGCCGAGCGCGGCGAGAACACCCGCGAACGCCTGAGCGAATGCGCCAGCCGATGGCACGACCGTCAGGCCGCGCAGCTGCTGGCCAGGCAGGACGCCGCCAGTGCCGAGCCCGCTGCTGTTACGCGAACCTCGCCCTAGAGTGCGCCGCGCGCACCCATCCACAACCATTACAAGAAAGGACCACCGCCATGCACCGCACCCTGCTCGCCAGCCTGTTCACCGCGCCGCTGCTGCTCGCCAGCCCGGTGCAGGCCGCCACCGCCTACGTGTCCAACGAGAAGGACGACAGCATCAGCGTGATCGACCTGGACAGCATGAGCGTCACCGCCACCCTGCCGGTCGGCCAGCGCCCGCGCGGCCTGGCCCTGTCCCACGACCGCAGCCTGCTGTACATCTGCGCCAGCGACTCGGACACCGTGCAGGTGATGGACCTGGCGACCCGGCAGATCATCAAGAACCTGCCCTCCGGCGCCGACCCCGAGCAGTTCGCCCTGCACCCCAACGACAAGTGGCTGTACATCTCCAACGAGGACGATGCCCTGGTCACCGTGGTCGACACCCAGAACAGCCAGGTGCTCGGCCAGATCGACGTCGGCGTCGAGCCCGAAGGCATGGCCGTCAGCCCGGACGGCAAGTGGGCGGTCAACACCAGCGAAACCACCAACATGCTGCACTGGATCGACACCGCCACCCAGCAGCTGGTCGACAACACCCTGGTCGACCAGCGCCCGCGCCACGTCGAGTTCAGCGACGACGGCAAGCGCCTGTGGGCCTCGGCCGAGATCGGCGGCACAGTGACGGTGATCGACGTCGCCAGCCGCCAGCCGCTCAAGGTGCTGACGTTCAAGATCAAGGGCGTGCACCCGGACAAGGTGCAGCCGGTCGGGGTCAAGCTCAGCCCGGACGGCAAGTACGCCTTCGTCGCCCTCGGCCCGGCCAACCATGTGGCGGTGGTCGACGCCCAAAGCTACGAGGTGCTCGACTACCTGCTGGTCGGCAAGCGCGTCTGGCACCTGGAATTCACCCCGGACCATAAGCAGCTGCTGACCACCAACGGCATCAGCAGCGACGTCTCGGTGATCGACGTGGACAGCCTCAAGGTGGTCAAGTCGATCAAGGTCGGCCGCTACCCCTGGGGCGTGGTGGTGACCCCGTGAATAGCTTGGAGGTGGAAGGCCTGGGCTTCGCCTATGGCCAGCGCCGGGCCCTGGGCGAGGTGAGCTTCGCCTGCCCGGCCGGGCAGTTCAGCGCCCTGCTCGGCCCCAACGGCGCCGGCAAGTCGACCCTGATTGCCCTGCTCACCTGCCTCTACCGTCTGCAGCAGGGCCAGGTCCGCGTCGGCGGCCACGACCTGCGCCAGCAGCCGCGCCAGGCCCTGGCCCAGCTCGGCGTGGTGTTCCAGCAGAGCACCCTGGACCTGGATCTGAGCGTGCAGCAGAACCTGCACTACCACGCCGCCCTGCACGGCATGCCGCGCAAGCTGGCCAGCCAGCGCATCGCCGCCGAACTGGAGCGCCAGCAGCTCGGCGAGCGCCGCGACGACAAGGTGCGCCTGCTCAACGGCGGCCATCGGCGGCGGGTGGAAATCGCCCGCGCCCTGCTCCATCGGCCGCGCCTGCTGCTGCTCGACGAGGCCAGCGTCGGTCTCGACCCGGCCAGCCGCCTGGCGCTCAACCAGCACGTGCGCCAGCTGTGCCGCGACGAGGGCCTGGCGGTGCTGTGGACCACCCACCTGCTGGACGAGGTGCAAGGCAGCGACGAGTTGCTGATCCTCAACCGCGGCCAGCTGATCGCCCAGGGCCGCGCCGACAAGCTCAGCGCCGAACATGGCCAGGGCAGCCTGGCGACGACCTTCAGCCGCCTGACCGCGGCCGAGGTGGCGTGATGAATGCCGCCGCGCGCACCAAGCAGGCCCCCGCAGCGCATCGCCCCCTCTCCACCTCTGCCATTCCGGAGCCCCGCCCATGATCACCGTCTACTGGGCCTGCCTGCGCGGCGTGGTGCTGCGCGAATGGCTGCGTTTCATCCAGCAACGCTCGCGCTTTCTCAGCGCCCTGGTGCGCCCGCTGCTGTGGCTCCTGGTGTTCGCCGCCGGCTTTCGCGCCGCGCTGGGCATCTCGATCATCGAGCCGTACGACACCTACGTCACCTACGAGACCTACATAGTCCCCGGCCTGGCCTGCATGATTTTGCTGTTCAACGGCATGCAGGGCTCGCTGTCGATGGTCTACGACCGCGAGATGGGCAGCATGCGCGTGCTGCTGACCAGCCCGCTGCCGCGCGCCTTCCTGCTGGCGGCCAAGCTGCTGGCCACCGCGCTGGTGTCGCTGCTGCAGGTCTACGCCTTCCTCGCCATCGCCTGGCTGTACGGCGTGCAGCCGCCGGCCCTGGGCCTGCTCGCCGCGCTGCCGGCGCTGCTGCTGGCGGCGCTGCTGCTCAGCGCCCTGGGCCTGCTGCTGTCCAACGGCATCCGCCAGCTGGAGAACTTCGCCGGGGTGATGAATTTCGTCATCTTCCCGCTGTTCTTCCTCTCCTCGGCGCTCTACCCACTGTGGAAGATGCGCGAGGCCAGCGAGTGGCTGTACTGGCTGTGTGCGGTCAATCCGTTCAGCCACGCCGTGGAGCTGGTGCGCTATGCCCTCTACGAGCGCTTCAACCTGCTGGCGGCGGCCATCTGCCTGGGCCTGACCCTGCTCTGCGCGCTGCTCGCGGTGCTCACCTTCAACCCCCAGCACGCCGCCCTGCGCCGCAGCCCAGGTGCCTGATACTACGCATGCCTGGTGGGAGCGGATTTCGCCGCGATGGAGCTTGCGGAGCGCCTGAGGAGCATCGCGAATAAATTCGCTCCCACAGATACCCCAGGCACCGTAGGTTGGTGTTGAGCGCAGCGAAGCCCAACGATTCGGTGTGGCGGGATGAGTTGGGCTTCGTCGCAGGCTCCTCAACCCAACCTACGACGCAGGTCAAGCAGATAGCGCTGCGTCAGGCCAACCTCGTTGTGGGAGCGGTTTTAACCGCGATGGCGGACTCTGGCAAAGCATCGCGGCCGAAGCCGCTCCCACAGGAAAAACCTGCCGTGGCAGAGCCCGCCCAACTGCAAACCAGTACTTTGGTAGCGGTTTTCCTGTCCAACGTAGCATTCCCAGGCACCGGCCCGTATGGCTCTAATGGCTTAATAAAATCGACCCGGGAGCCAGCCATGCGGAAGTCGATCACCCGCTCCATGCACCACCTGGTGCTTGTCCTCTGCCTGCTGCCCGGCCTCGCCGCGGCGGCCGAACCGGCGCTGTTCACTGCCGACGGCTACCGCCAGACGCAGTACCGCAGCCCCACGCCCGCACACGCCGAGGGCGCCACCACCCTGGACACCGCCGCCCTGCAGCGCCTGCTGCGCGAGCAGCCGCAGACTGCGCTGATCGACGTGTTCCGCCAGCAGTGGCTGAACCAGCGTTTCATCGCCGACCAGCCGCCGCACGCCAACCTGCCCGGCAGCCTGTGGCTGGCCAACACCGGCGACGGCGAGCTGGCGCCGCTGTGGCAGGACTACTTCGAGCAGCACCTGGCGCGCCTCGACCGGCAGCACCCGGGCCGCGCCCTGGTGTTCTACTGCAAATCCGACTGCTGGCTGTCGTGGAACGCGATCAAACGCGCCCGCGCGCTGGGCTATGCACCGCTCTACTGGTACCGTGACGGTATCGATGCCTGGCAACAGGCCGGCTTGCCGCTGCAACCCGCCGAGCCCGCGCCACTGCCCTGAACGCGCTGCCAGCGTTCTGCCGACTGCACCTTGCGTGACTGCCTCACCATATAAAAAGAGGGCTAAAGGCCATGTACAAGATCCTGATTGCGGATGACCACCCGCTGTTCCGCGAAGCCATCCACAACGTCATTCGCGATGGCTTCCCGGATAGCGAGATCATGGAAACCGCCGACCTCGACAGCGCCCTGGAATTGACCCAGGTGCACGACGACCTCGACCTGATCCTGCTCGACCTGAACATGCCCGGCATGCACGGCCTCGGCGGGCTGATCAACCTGCGCAACGAGGCGCCGACCATCCCGGTGGTGATCGTCTCGGCCGAGCAGGACAAGCAGATCGTGCTGCAGGCCATCACCTACGGCGCGGTCGGCTTCATCACCAAGTCCTCGCCGCGCGCGCAGATGACCGAGGCCATCGAGCAGATTCTCAACGGCAACGTCTACCTGCCCTCGGACATCATCCGCACGCAGAAGAGCAGCACCCGCCGCGCCCACAGCGAGCCGAGCATCCCGCCGGAACTGCTGCAGGCACTGACCCGCAAGCAGCTGCTGGTACTGGAACGGATGACCAAGGGCGAGTCGAACAAGCAGATCGCCTACAACCTCGACATCGCCGAAACCACGGTCAAGGCCCATGTCTCGGCAATCCTGCGCAAGCTCAACGTGCACAACCGGGTGCAGGCCATCCTCAGCGCCGGTGACATCGACTTCGCCGCCTACCTGCGCCGCTGATGCGGCGCGTCGCCCTGCTCACGGCGCTGGCCATGCTGGCTTTCGCCGGCAACTCGCTGCTGTGCCGCGCCGCCCTGCGCGACAGCAGTATCGATGCCAGCAGCTTCACCGCCTTGCGCCTGGGCTCCGGTGCGCTGGTGCTGTGCCTGCTGGTGCTGCTGCGCGGCCAGGGCCGCCTGCAGGGTGACTGGCGCTCGGCGCTGGCGCTGTTCGGCTACGCCGCCGGTTTCTCCTTCGCCTACCTCGATCTGGATGCCGGCAGCGGCGCACTGCTGCTGTTCGGCGCGGTGCAGGCCAGCATGCTCAGCTACGGCTGGCTGCGCGGCGAACGCCTGCGGCCGCTGCAGGGCCTCGGCCTGGCCAGCGCCGTCGGCGGCCTGCTGCTGTTGCTGCTGCCCGGCGCCAGCGCCCCGCCACTGCACGCAGCCCTGCTGATGCTGCTGGCCGGTATCTCCTGGGCCCTCTACTCGCTGCTCGGCCGCGGCAACAGTGACCCGCTGGCCGCCACCGCCGGCAACTTCCTGCGCAGCCTGCCGGCGCTGCTGCCGCTGGCGCTGCTGTACCGGGAGCAGCTGCAGTGGGACAACCTCGGCGCACTCTATGCAGTGCTCTCCGGCGCCCTCGCCTCGGGCATCGGCTACGCCATCTGGTACGCCGCCCTGCCCCACCTGCGCGCCCTGCAGGCCGCCAGCGTGCAGCTCAGCGTACCGATCATCGCCGCCGTCGCCGGCAGCCTGCTGCTGGGGGAACAGCTCAGCGTGCGCTTGATGGTGGCGGCGGTGGCGGTACTCGGCGGGATTGCCCTGATTCTGCTGGTCAAGGCCAAGGCCTGAGCCTAGGCGTACCGCAAGCATTGGTGTCGCCTACTCTGCACGCGGTTCTTGTAGGAGCGGATTTATCCGCAATGGGATTCAGCTTAAAAGCTTCGCGGCTAAAGCCGCTCCTACGGTGCAGCACCTGGTTCCGACTCCGCCACCCTAGCGCCGCTGCAACAGCAGGTGACTCAGGCTGGTCTTCAGCTTCATCGGCTTCACCGGCTTGTGCAGCAGGGTATGCCCCAGCTCGCGCAGGGTCTGCTTGAGTTCGTTGCTGTAGTTGGCGGTGAGCATCAGCGCCGGCAGCGGTTCGCCGCGGCGGGCGTTGATTTCGGTGATGGCCTGCACGCCGTCGCGACCGTCGTCGAGGTGGTAGTCGGCGATCAGGATGTCGGCGCCGGCATGGTAGTTGTCGACCTGGCGCGCCAGGTCGTCTTCCGATAGGGCGGTAACCACCCGGCAACCCCAGCCTTCGAGCAGGGTGCGCATGCCGGCGCAGATCGCCGCGTCGTTATCCAGCACCCAGATGCGCGCCCCGCGCAGGCATTCGACGGCCATCGGCAGGGCTTCCGGCTTCTGCTGCAGCACGCTGACCCGGCGGGTCAGCGGCACTTCGATGGCGAACAGCGAGCCATGCCCCAGGCGCGAGCTGACCCTTACGCGGTGGCCGAGCATGCGCACGATCTTGTCGACGATCGCCAGGCCCAGGCCGAGGCCGCGGTCCTGATGGCGCTGGCCCTCGCCGCGCTTGAATTCCTGGAAGACCTCCTGCAGCTTGTCCTCGGCAATGCCCACGCCGGTGTCCCACACCTCGATCGACAGGCTCTGCCCGCGCCGCCGGCAGCCAAGCAGGATGCTTCCTTTGGCCGTGTAGCGGATGGCGTTGGTCAGCAGGTTGCGCAGGATCCGCGCGAGCAGCTGGATGTCGCTACGCACGCAGGCCGAGCTGGGCACGAACTGCAGGGTCAGGCCTTCGCTGGCGGCCAGCTGGCGGAACTCGGCGGCGAGGTTTTCCAGCAGGTCGCCGACGGCGAAGCTGCTGATGTCCGGCTTGATCACCCCGGCGTCCAGCTTGGAGATGTCGACCAGGGTGCCGAGCAGGTTCTCCACGTCCTGCAGCGAGTTGCTGACGTTGCGGATCAGGCCGTGGCTGGCCTCGGCGTGGCGCTGTTCGAGCAGCGCGCTGGTGAACAGCCGTGCGGCGTTCAGCGGTTGCAGCAGATCGTGGCTGACCGCGGCGAGGAACTTGGTCTTCGACAGGTTGGCCTGCTCGGCCTCCTGCTTGGCCTCGCGCAGGCGCGACTCGACCCGGCTGCGCTCGTCGATCTCGCCGACCAGCTGACGATTGAGGCTGGTCAGCTCGGCGGTGCGCTCGCGCACCCGCAGTTCGAGGTTCTGGTAGGCCTGGTGCAGCGCCTCGGCGGTGCGCCGGCGCTCGGTGATGTCGCGGATCAGCACGAAGATGCCGACCACCTCGCCGCTGGCCAGGCGGTTGGGCACGTAGGAGCGCAGCATGTAGCGCTGCTGGCCGGCGAAGTTGGTCTCGGCCATCTCGAAGGTCACGCTCTCGCCGGACAGCGCGCGCTCGACGTAGGGCGCCAGCTGCCGCCAGTGCTCCTCGCTGTGGATGTCGCGCAGGCTCTGGCCAAGCATGCCGGCGTGCGGCCAGTGGTACCACTCCTCGTAGACCTTGTTGGTGAACTCGTAGACCAGGTCGGCATTCAGGTAGGCGATCAACGCCGGCACATGGTCGGTGATCAGGCGGATCCAGCGCTCGCTCTCGCTCAGCGCCTGGGCCTGGCGGAAGCGCTCGGTGATGTCGGTGAAGGTGTTGACGAAGCCGCCGGTGGGCAGCGGATGGGTGCGCACTTCGAGCATGCGCCCGTCGAACAGGCGCTGCTCGCATTCGTGCAGCGGCGCGCCGGCGGCATCGCGGCTGTCCGGGGTGAGCAGCGGCAGCTCGCTCTCGCCCATGATCTCGGCGAACGGCCGGTGCGCCTCGATCGGCGCCAGGCCGCAGAGTTCCAGGAAGCGGTGGTTCCACAGTTCCAGGATGCCCTCGGCGTTGACCATGGCCACGCCCTGGGACAGGTTGTCGACGGCGCGCTGCAGCAGGCGCGACTTCTGCGCCAGGGCCTGTTCGCGGCGCTGGGTCTCGCTCTGCTTGAGTTCGGTGATGTCGGTGTAGAGGATCACCAGCCCGCCCTCGCGGGTCGGCCGTTCGCTGACCTGCACCCAGCGCCCGTTCATCAGGCGGTACAGGGTGTGGCCGTCGCCGCGGCCGCGCTGCTCTTCGACTATCAGCCCGGTGCTGCCCGCCAGGCGCTTGATTTCCGCCAGGCGCATGCCGGCGCCGATGCGCGCCCGCGTGCGCGACCAGAACTCCTTGAAGCGGCTGTTGAACAGGACGATGCGCTGGTCCTTGTCGAACAGCACGAAGGCGTCGGAGATGCTCTCGATGGCATCGATCAGGTGCTGGTGGGCGGTTTCCGCGCGCAGCCGCGCATCGCTGAGCAGGCGGTTGCTGGAGGTCAGTTCGGTGAGCGCCTGGTTCAGCGCATCGGTGCGTTCGCGCACCTGCTCGGCCAGCACCACCGAGTGCTGGAAGGCGGCATAGCCGTCGGAGCGCAGCGAGTGGCCGGACTCGACCCGCTCGATCAGCGCCGCGTTGATCGTGCGCAGGCGCGCGTTCTCTGCCTCCAGCTCGGCAACCCGGGCTTCCAGCTCAGTCCTGGCTATGGTCGGGGCGTCCGATGGCGACCCCGGTGAAGGTCTGGTTGATGTGCATGCCATTGAACTGTTCCCCGTAGGTGTTGAAACCGATCACCCGCTGTTCGCGCAGGAATTCGGAAACTGCCGGCATCTGGCTGCCGCCGGAGAGTTCCAGGCGGCGTAGCACGCAGTCGCAGCCGATGGTCAGCAGCGGCGCGCCGAGACGCCCGCGCAGGCGCTGGAACTGTCGCTGCAGGTTGGGCAGCAGCGGCCCCGGCGTCATCGCGGTGAGGACGATGCCGTTCTCCACCGCGCAGTAGAAGGTCAGGCTGCCGTCGGCGTTCACCTGCTGGATCGAGCGGATGTAGTACTGCTCCTTGATCCGCACGGCCAGTGGGTGGGCGGCGAAGGTGCGCATGTCCAGCTCGGCCAGCGGCACGCCGATCAGCCGCGCGTACTCATCGGCGGCCGGCGCGGCGTTGAGCTCCAGCACCCGGCGCGACTCGGAGTCGGCGCGGGTGACCACCAGTTTTTCCGCCCGCGGCTCGATGTGGTGGCTGGTGAACACCTCGAAATCCAGCCAGGTGTTGACCAGCACCACTACCGCCGCACCGCTGTGGAACTGGCCGTCGTAGTAGACGTGGGTGCGGGTCAGGTGGTTGTCGTCGCCGGCCGAGCCGCCGAAGTGCGGGATGCTGCCGAGCGCCGCGCTGAGGGCGGCGAGTACCACTTCCTCGCGGCTGGACAGGCCGTCGAGCAGGGTCAGGGCGAAGCTGTGGTCGGTGATCGGTGCCAGGGCGTTGCCGCGGCAGTCGCGCACCAGGCGCTCGACCAGCTGCTGGGCATCGATCAGGTTGAAGCGGTCCATCTCGTCGATCAGCGCGCTGGCGATGGAGAAGCTGCGGTGGTCGAAGCCGATGGCGCTGACGCAGCCCTGGCTGTAACCCTCGCTGGTGATCTCGCCGGCGGTGGTGCAGCCGACCATGCGCAGGCCGCCGAAATAGGCCTGCAGGGCCGGGCCGAGGGCCTCCAGGTCGTACTCGGCGGAACAGAAGAACAGCACGAAGCCCAGGTGCGGGTGCAGCAGCTGGCACGCCAGTTCCTGCGCCACCTGCTCCGCCTCGCGGGCGTGCGACACGGCGGTGACCACGCCCTCGGTTTGCTCATGCCGCATCAGGCCAACCCCATACACATAGTCGCTATGGGGTCATTCTAGGAAGCTGCCCGGCCCAGCCCCATGCTACTTGGGTAGCGAAGGGACTAGTCCGAAAGTAGCGGCGCCGGCCTGATCACTTCGAGCACAGGTGCTTGTGCGTGGTAGCGGCTTTAGCCGCGAAGCTTTTCAGCCGACCGCCATCGCGGCTAAAGCCGCTCCCACACAAGCGCAGCGGGCCGATCAGATATGCGTCACCACCGGCCAGCACAGCAGCACCAGGGCCAGCATGCCGCTGTAGAAGCCGATTTCCAGGGTTTCACTGAGCGGCTGGATACGCCGGATGGCGCCGTAGAGGTGCACGGCGATCATCAGCACGGCAACCGCCGCGAGCATTTCGAAGACGACGTTCATGGCTTCTCCCGTCAGCGCCGCACGCAGCATCAGCGCTTCCACGATCAGAATGAAGGCGCCGAGGCAGCGCCCGAAGTAGATGGCCAGGTGAGTTTCCCCCGGAATCCTCCAGCCCATCAGCCGCGCCCACAGCAGCGGCACGCAGAAGATCGGCAGGGCGAAGACCAGGGTGGTGGCGATGCACAGCCAAAGCAGGAAGTCCTGGCTGTAAGCGTTCCAGAGTCCGATCACGGTTGTTGCTCCTTGCTGTCAGCCCGCTTGGCAGCGGGCAGAAAAAAGGCGGGCCTGCTTGCGCATGACCCGCCCTGTTCGCTGGTTACCGGCTTACCAGCTCAGCACCGCACCCACGGCAAAGGTGTCGGTGTCTTCGCCCAGGCCGGAACCTTCTTCGGCGTCGATCTCGTACTGGTTGTACTCGGCGACCAGCTTGAGGTTGTCGTTGATGGTGCGGAAGTAGGCGATGCCGCGGGTCTCGTAGTCGGCGGCGGTGCCCAGGCCGTTGCCGTCGTCCTCGGTCTTGCCGTAGGACAGGGCGAAACGGTTCTTGCCGCTGGTGTAGGAGCCCTGCAGCAGGTAGCCGTCGCTGTCGATCTCGCGCAGGGTGGCTTCACCGGCGTTGTTGGTGAAGAACGGGTTGATGCCTTCGGCCTGGAAGCCGGAGCCGGTCAGCGACAGGCCGCCGATCTTGGCCTGCACGCCGTAACCCACGCCCTGGGAGGTGACGCTGTCGACCTCGTCGTTGGTGTTGTCGGAGGTCTGGTAGCCGCCGTTGATCCAGGAGTAGATCTGCGCCCCGCCGAGGTCGAACTGGTAACTGACTTCCGACTCGAAGCGCGGGTTTTCCTGGTAGGCCTTGTCGTCCAGGCCGTTGCTGGTGTCCTGGTCGATCTGGTTGGAGTCGATCGGGTCCATGATGCCCACCGCCACGCGCAGGCCTTCGGCCAGACCGTTATTGCGGTAGGTGATCTGCGAGGTGGGGAACGGGTACGGGTAGCCGGTGCCGATGTTGCCGAAGGACACGCCGCCGCCATCGACCAGGCCGAGGGTGTCGCTGACGTTGCCGAAGCCGGCCAGCAGTTCGTCGAGGAAGATGTTGGAACGGGAGAACAGGCCGAAGTCCTTGCCGATCAGCACTTCACCCCACTCCGGGTTGGCCACGGTGCCGTAGAACTGACGCACGTCGATGGCGGTGTCGGTGCCGTTCTGCTCGCCGTCGTTGATGGTCACCCAGAAGGACGAGCGGCCGCCCAGCTTGAGGTCGTCGACCTGCTTGCCGAAGTTGAAGCCGATCCAGTTCGGCAAGAAGCCCATCTTCACCCGCGACTGGCGACGGTCGAACACATCGTCCTCGCGGTCCACGTCGCTGTTGACGTAGAAGGCGTTGATGTAGCCGTCGGTGGCGAAGGTGGTGTCATCCTTGTCGTACAGCATGATCTCGGCAGTGGCTTGCTGGGCCATACCGCAGGCCAGCACGCTGGCGATGGCAAGGGGCAGGAGCTTGAGGTTGGCGATCTTTTTGTTGTGCATGGCGCTCTCCGGGGAGTGGGACGACTGAGCGGTCAGCCGCGTCGGAGGGATTATTCGGAGCGGCCCCGGCGCGCCATACGCTGCCTTGGGCGTGAATCGCCGCTGCTTTGCACCCGCGCCGCAGGTCGTGCGCAGGCGCAGGGCGAAAGCCCTAGTCCGCAGGCAGCAGAAGGTCGTAAGCCACAGGAGAGGCACCCGCTACTTGCGCAGGAGATGCGCGCAGGCACAGGCCATGCCGCAATGGCGAAGGGGAATGTGCAAGGGAAAGACAGGCCGCAAAAAGCACCCGGCTTTATTTGGGGCATGCGCAGCACAGGCCAGCGCGCTTTTGTGGGAGCGGCTTTAGCCGCGATGGCGGGCACCTCAAGCGCATCGCGGCTAAAGCCGCTCCCACAGAAAGCCCAAGCAGACTTCGGGGATGGCCTGGCAAACCTGACTCAGACGCCGGGTTGCGCCACGTTGCTCAGCACCAGCCAGGGCTGAGTGGCGAGCAGCGCCGCCAGCCGCGCACCCAGCTCGGCCGGGCTCAGCTGCTGCACGGCAAGATCCAGGCGCGCCTCCAGTTGCCCGGCCAGCCAGGCCTGGCAGCTGGCCTCCAGCACCTCGTCCAGATTGGCGCCGGGACTCTGCAGCTGTTCCAGGGTCAGCGCGAGCAGCGCCTGCCAGTCGGCCGCGGGAAACGTCGCCAGGCGTTGCGCCTGCTGGGCGATAAAATCCTGCAACGCCTGCCAGATGGCCGGTGCCGAGGCGGTTGCCGACTGCACGGCAAACAGCAACCCGGCCTGGCCGGCGAACTGCCGGTAGCCGCAGAACAAGGCATAGCCCAGCGCCTGCTCATCGCGCAGGCGCTGCTGAAAGGCCGCCGGCAGGCATTGCCCGAGCACACGCCAGGCCGCCTGCCCGAGCGCTTCGGCCGGCTCCGGGACGAACAGCAGCAGCGCGCATTCACTGCTCGGCAATCTCACCTGCTGCCAGCGCGGCGCCCTCGCGACGACGGCCTGGCGCGCGGACTCGGCGCCCAGGTGCAGCCCGGCCTGGGCGCAAACCGCCGCCAGCTGCCCGGCCAGACTCGGCGCATGGCTGAGCAGCAGGCCCGCCGCCGTATCCGGCAGCGCCCCACCCTCGCCCGCCGCCGCACCGTGCAGATGCTCCGGCAAACGCTGCAGCAACTGGCGCAGGGCAATCCCGCCCAGCGGCTCTGACCCGGAATTTGCTGCCGTCGGCCAGGGCTGGCGCAGCAGCGCCAGGGACTCGGCCAGCACAACCGGCAGAACGCCGGCCGGCCCCAGCAGCCGCAGGCCCAGCGCCGTGCCGCACGGCTGCAATACGAGGCGCAGCCCGGCCCGCCAGGCCTGGCGCTGCAAGGGCTGCAGGCGCTTCTGCAACTGGCGCAGGCCGCTCGCACCCGGCGCCGCAGCGGGCCACAGCAGGCACAGCCCGGCCAGCTGCGGCGCCGACCAGCCGGGTGGCTGGCTGGCGCCCGTCCAGACGGATGCCGGCAACGCGGCCGGCGCGGACAGCTCCGCCGGCCACAGGGCATCGGTAAACACAGGGTGCAACGGCGGGCAGAGCGGGGCGCGCTCCTCGGCCAGGGCCAGGGGGAAGCCCGTGGTCACGCTCAGTGGCAGCGGCCGCGCATCGAGCAACAGCGCCAGGCAGCGCTGGGCGCGCCAGGCTTCGCCCAGCGCCTGCAGGCTGCGCCGCGCGCTGTCGAGATCATCGAGGGGCTGTTCCAGCAGCTGCCGGGCCTGCTCCAGCGGGCTCAGCAGCGGCCAGCGCTGGCGGCGGATCGCCCGCCAGCGCTGCAGCGCCGCCGCGTCCACCAGCCGTGGGGCGAAACGCAGCAGCCAGTCGCCCAGCAACTGGCGGATCTGCCCACGGCGCGCCTCGCCGCCCGGCAACAAATGGCAGTCGAACAGCAACAGGGCCTGCTCGCCCTGCACATGCACCAGGCGCATCTGCACTGCACTGCACAGCCCGGTAGCCTGCAACTCGCCGAGCAGGCTGCCGGGAGCGTTGTGCGCCAGGGCCAGTTGCAGCAGCTCCAGCAACAGCGGCACGCCGCGCCCCTGCTGCTCCAGGCCCACTACCAGCTGATAACGCGGCGCGCTGTCGGGCAGGCTCAGGTGCAGCTCGCGGGTACAGCCCAGCTGCAACGTCACGGGGGTTGGCTGGCGCAATGCCTGGCGCCCCGCCGCCAGGCGCTGCAGCAACGGCTCCAGCGCCGGCAGGCCAGAGGCTGGCGGCTGGCGACTGACCAGCACCAGGCGGATAAAGCCACGGCCATAGATGGCCTGTTGATAGTCGCGCAGGGCCTGCTGGAAGGCCTGCTGCTCCAGCGGCAGGCTGGCACGATGGCCGGCATGGAAGCCGGCCGCAGCATGGCCGGGATTGAGCGCCCGGGCAATGACGGCCTCCACCAGGGTCTCGGGATCGGCGCCACGCAGCCGGAACTCGGCCTCCAGCACCTCACGCTCGGCCTGCTGCGCGGCGGGTTCCAGCAGCGGCTGCAGCAACTGGTCGACCAGGCGCGCACAGGCGCCGGGCAAGGCCGCTTCGGGCAACTGGAAGTGGAACAGGGTACGCGTGCCCAGGGTGCTGGCATTGACCTGCCCGGCGTGGCGCTGGACGAAGCCCATCAGCCCGTCGTCGCCGGCGAAGCCCTGGCTGCCGCGAAATACCAGGTGTTCGAGAAAATGCGCCAGGCCCGGATAGGCCGCCGGCTCGGCATGGCTGCCGCCGTCCAACTCCAGCGCCAGGGCCGCCTGCAGACTATCCGGGGCGTGCAGCCAGAGCAGCTCGAGCCCAGGGCCGAACTCTTGGCGATGCAGCTGTTGCCCGGGCGCCAGCACGCGGATACCCCTGTCAGTGTTGCGTAGCCGCTAGCCTCCTACGCACGCCAGCCGCCGGCAATAGTGCTTTGGGAGCAATTACGGGCTGGAACACTGCGCGGCCTATTCCGCTCGGCCCGATGCACTATGGCCTTCAAGCAGAAAGGCCCGCTAATGCGGGCCTTGGCGTTGCCGCGGACTACTTGCCGAGTGCCAGCAAACGCTCAACCCCTACCGGATCCTCGGGCATCAGCGCAATCACCGCATAGCGCTGGGCGTGCTCGTGCGCCACACGCTCAATCTCCCTCAGCTCATTGGCTGCCCGCTTGCGCAGCAGAGGTGATGCGGTTTTTGCGGCGGCGATGCTGTTGTTGATCACCCATGCCCAGGGCTCGATGCCGGCACGCCGCAGATCAGCTTGCAGGCTCGCGGCCTCCAGCACCGGCGTGGTTTCAGCCAGGGTCACCAGCAGCACCTTGGTCTGTTTCGGGTCCTGGAGCTGCATCATCGGGGTGGAGAAACGCATGTTGCTGCCCGCCATCTGCCGGGCGATGTCGCGGTGATAAGCCCCAGTGGCATCCAGCAGCAGCAAGGTGTGCCCCGTCGGGGCTGTGTCCATTACCACGAACTTTTTGCCGGCTTCACGGATGATTCGCGAGAAGGCCTGGAATACGGCGATCTCCTCGGTGCAGGGTGAACGCAGATCCTCGGCCAGCAGCGCCCGAGCCTGCTCATCCAGGCCCGCGCCCTTGGTTTGCATGACGTGATCGCGATAACGCTGCGTCTCTGCATGCGGATCGATTCGGCTTAGCGTCAGATGCTCAAGCGTGCCATCCAGTGTCTCGGCAAGGTGCGCGGCAGGGTCAGAGGTAGTCAGGTGCACGGGCAAGCCACGGCGGGCCAATTCGACGGCAACTGCCGCGGCGAGGGTCGTTTTCCCCACGCCCCCCTTACCCATCACCATGATCAGGCCATGACCGCTCTCGGCGATCTCGTCGATCAGGTGTTTGAGTCGCGGCGCGTCCAGTTCCATCGCTGCACTGGACGGCGCCGGTTGGCCGGCCTCGTCCTCGACCAAAAGCTGTCGCAGGGCATCCAGCCCCACCAGGTTGAAGGCCTTCAAGGGCAGCAGATCGAGCGGCAGTGTGCGCAGCGCTGGTGGCATGGCAGCGATTGCAGCCTGTTCACGCTTATAGACGGCGGCGGCCAGGGCATCCCGCTGCGCCTCACTCGCCGGCAGCACGCCGTTGATCACCAGGTACTGCTCCTGCAAGCCGATGGCTGCCAGTTCCTCACGGGTACGGGCCGCCTCGCGCAGGGTGGCTGCCTGCGCCCTGGCAACCAGAACCAGCCGGGTCTTGGCAGGATCAGCAAGTGCTTCTACTGCCTCGCGGTACTGGTCACGCTGTTTGTCCAAACCGGCCAGCGGGCCAAGGCAGGATGCATCACCTTGCCCCGCCTCCAGGAATCCACTCCAGGCACCCGGCAGTTGCAGCAGCCGAATCGTGTGTCCAGTCGGCGCCGTATCGAAAATAATGTGGTCGAAGCGGGCCTTCAGATCGGCATCGACCAGCAGCGAGGTGAACTCGTCGAAGGCGGCAATCTCGGTCGTGCAGGCCCCCGACAGCTGCTCCTCCATGCCCTTGACCACGTCATCCGGCATGACACCTCTCGCCGGGCCGACAATGCGATCCCGATAGGCCTGGGCGGCGCCCTGTGGGTCGATCTCCAGGGCCGCCAGGTTTTCTACCGCAGGCACGGCGGTGATCTGGTTGCCGATCGCCAGACCGAATACCTGCCCCACATTGGAGGCCGGATCGGTACTGACCAGCAGCACGCGCTTGCCCTGACGGGTCAGTTCCAGGGCTGTCGCGCAGGCAATGGAGGTCTTTCCGACCCCGCCCTTGCCGGTGAAGAACAGGAAGCGTGGTGCATTGTCGATAAAGCGCATGCTGACCCCTTAGCGATTGTCGAGGCCGCTCTCGTACCAGTTGCGTGTGCTGTTGACCATGCGTACCAGCCAGAGCATCACGGGCACCTCGATCAGCACGCCGACTACTGTTGCCAGGGCGGCGCCCGAGTTGAATCCGTACAAGACAATGGCCACGGCTACGGCCAGCTCGAAGAAGTTCGAAGCTCCGATCATGGTGGCCGGGCCGGCCACGTCGTGACGTACCTTGAGGGTATGGCAGAGCCAGTAACCCAATGCGGCGATGAACAGGGTCTGCACCAGCAGGGGAATCGCAATGATGGCGATGATCAGGGGTTGCGCGACTATGGACTCGCCCTGGAAGGAGAACAGCAAGATCAGGGTCGCCAGCAGAGCCAGAATGGAGAACGGCGAGATCTTCGCCAGGGCCTGCTGAAAGTAGGCCTCGCCGCGCTTCATCAAGCGGGCTCGCAGGAACTGGGCGATGGCCAGCGGGATGACGATGTACATCACCACGGAAAGCAGCAGGGTGTCCCAGGGCACTGGGATCGAGGAGACGCCCAGCAGCAGCGCCACGATGGGGGCGAAGGCGAACACCATCACCAGGTCATTGAGGGCCACCTGGGTCAGGGTGAAGTTGGCATTGCCCTTACACAGGTTGCTCCAGACAAACACCATCGCCGTGCAGGGCGCGGCACCGAGCAGGATCAAACCGGCCATGTAGCTATCCAGCTCCTCGGCGGGCAGCCAGGGCGCAAACACCTGCTTGATGAAGAACCAGCCAATCAGCGCCATGGAAAACGGCTTGACCGCCCAGTTGACGAACAGGGTGACGAACATGCCGTTCTTCTGTTGGCGCACTTCGCTGATAGCGCCGAAGTCGATCTTCATCAGCATCGGAATGATCATCACCCAGATCAGCAGGCCGACCGGGATATTGACCTTCGCCACTTCCAGGGCGCCGACGGTTTGGGCGGCGGCGGGGACGAGCAAGCCCAGCACTGTGCCCACCACGATGCAGAGGAAAACCCACAGGGTCAGGTAGCGCTCGAACACGCCGAGCGGAGCCCCGGCGGCCTGCTTCATGGCGACTTCACACGCATTGCTCATCGTTGCTGCCTCTCCTGATTCGCTTGGCCCGTGGCGCCAATAATATTCACTTTACCGAATATTCGGAAAACAATATATTCGCCCACATGCATCTTTGCCAGAGATCAACATGAGCCGGAAAAAGCGTGTCCTGTTCCTCTGTGTCGCCAACTCCGCTCGCTCACAGATGGCCGAAGCCCTGCTGCGCCATACCGCCCCGGAGCATTTCGAAGCCTACAGCGCCGGTTCCGCCCCCACCGAGGTGGATAGCCGCGCACGCGAGGCGCTGGAGCAGCTTGGCATTGCCACTGACGGTCTGTTCAGCAAGTCCATCGAGCAGGTCGCTGGCGAGCCCTTCGACTATGTGATCACCCTGTGTGACAAGTCCGCCCTGGAGTGCCTGGCGCTGCCTGGCGCCGGCGAGTACATCGCCTGGAACTTCGCAGACCCGGCGGCAAGCGCCCAGAAAGACGCCTACCGCAAGACCCTGCATGAGATCCATGAACGGATAAAGATGTTCGTGCTGATCAAGAGCAAGCCGACTCAAGAGCCCGCCGGCGATCACCCGATGTCGCCAACCGAGGTCTTCAAATGCCTGGCTGACGAGACCCGGACGCGCATCGCCTTGCTGGTCACCCTGGAACAGGAACTGTGTGTCTGCGAACTGACCTCGGCACTGGAAGAGGCGCAACCCAAGATCTCCCGCCACCTGGCCCTGCTGCGCGGCTGCGGCCTGCTGGAGGATCGGCGCAATGGCCAATGGGTGTACTACCGCCTGCACCCGCAGCTGCCGGAATGGGTGACCGATATCCTCAAGCAAACCCTGGACTGCAATGCAGAGTGGCTGCGCCAGGACGTGCAGCGCCTCTGGCAAATGCGTGATCGCCCCGGGCGCAAGCCGGCCTGCGACTGAATGCAGGGCCATGCAATAGCCCACTCACCTCGACTGGATTCCCCAGTCCGGTGCCACCCACTAATTCCAGCAGCGAAGACGAAGAACATGGCTATCAAGATTGGCATCAACGGTTTCGGTCGCATCGGTCGCCTGGCGCTGCGCGCCTCCTGGGACTGGCCCGAGTTCGAATTTATCCGCATCAACGATCCGGCCGGCGACGCCGCCACCCATGCGCACCTGATCAACTTCGACTCGGTACACGGTCGCTGGCACCACGAAGCCGGCAGTGAGGGCGATTGCGTGGTGATCGGCGGCAAGCGCATCCAGGTGACCGCCAACAAGGCGATTGCCGACACTGACTGGTCGGACTGCGATCTGGTGATCGAAGCCAGCGGCAAGATGAAGACCGTGGCGGTATTGCAGGCCTACCTCGATCAAGGCGTGAAGCGCGTGGTGGTTTGCGCGCCCGTGAAGGAGCAAGGCGCGCTGAACGTGGTGATGGGCGTCAATCAACAGCTGTTCGATCCGGCGCAGCACCGCATCGTTACCGCTGCCTCCTGTACCACCAATTGCCTGGCTCCGGTGGTCAAGGTGATCCACGAGAACCTCGGCATCCGCCATGGCTCGATCACCACCATTCACGATCTGACCAACACCCAGAGCATCCTCGACACCCCGCACAAGGATCTGCGCCGTGCACGCGCCAGCGGCATGAGCCTGATCCCGACCACCACCGGTTCGGCCACCGCCATTGCCGAGATTTTCCCCGAGCTGCGCGGCAAGCTGAACGGCCACGCCGTGCGTGTGCCGCTGGCCAACGCCTCGTTGACCGACTGCGTGTTCGAGGTCGAACGGGCCACCACGGTGGAGGAAGTCAACCAACTGCTGAAGGCGGCGGCCGCCAACCAACTGAAAGGCATCCTCGGCTACGAGGAACGCCCGCTGGTGTCCATCGATTACCGCACCGATCCGCGTTCCTCGATCATCGATGCGCTGTCGACCATGGTCATCAATGGCACCCAGGTGAAGCTGTATGCCTGGTACGACAACGAGTGGGGCTATGCCAACCGCACCGTGGAGTTGGCCAGGCTGGTCGGTCTGGCCGTTTGATCAACCAAGGCAACCGCAGGCTGTTGGGCTTCACCGCCTTGCGGTTCAACCCAACCTACTGGCCCCTGGTCATCTCGTAGGTTGCGGTTGAGCGTAGCGAAGCCCAACACGGTCGCTCACCTATGCAACTGGCGGAAGACCGGCGGCTAATCAGGCCAACAAGGAAACAAGCATGAAGGCGTTGTCAGCCCTGGCCCCGGAGGTCAAACAGTACCTGCTGGTGACCGGCAATTACTGGGCATTCACCCTCACCGATGGCGCCTTGCGCATGCTGGTGGTGTTGCACTTCCACAGCCTCGGCTACTCGCCGCTGCAGATTGCAGCGCTGTTCCTGTTCTACGAGATCTTCGGCGTAGTCACCAACCTGGTCGGCGGCTACCTCGGCGCTCGGCTGGGCCTCAATCGCACCATGAACATCGGCTTGGCCATGCAGGTGGTCGCACTGCTGATGCTCACCGTGCCCGCTGCCTGGCTGACCGTGCCCTGGGTCATGGGCGCGCAGGCGCTGTCGGGGATCGCCAAAGACCTCAACAAGATGTCGGCCAAGAGCTCCATCAAGCTGCTGGTGCCCGATGCCCGGCAGGGCACGCTGTACCAGTGGGTGGCGATCCTCACCGGCTCGAAGAACGCGCTCAAGGGCGTGGGCTTCTTCCTCGGCGGCGCCCTGCTGGCCGTGCTCGGTTTTGCCGGCGCGGTATTGGCCATGGCCGCCGTGCTGGCAGTGATCTGGCTCTCCAGCCTGTTCCTGCTGAAGAAGGATCTGGGCAAGGCCAAAGCCAAGCCCAAGTTCAGGGACATCCTCTCCAAGAGCCGGGCGATCAACATCCTCTCCGCCGCCCGCCTGTTCCTCTTTGGCGCCCGCGATGTCTGGTTCGTGGTCGCCCTGCCGGTGTACCTGAGCACGGTTTTCGGCTGGGACTTCTGGATGGTCGGCGGCTTTCTGGCCAGCTGGATCATCGGCTACGGCATCGTGCAGTCCTTCGCGCCCGCTCTCACCGGCAAGCGCAGCGGGCATGTGCCCGATGGCCGTGCGGCCTTCCTCTGGGCGGCGCTGCTGGCCGGTATTCCCGCCGCCATTGCCCTGGGCCTGGATAGCGACTGGCCCAAGCAGGCGCTGCTGGTGGGCGGGCTGCTGATCTTCGGCGGCGTGTTTGCCATCAACTCGTCGCTGCACAGCTACCTGATCGTCAGCTACGCCAAGGAAGACGGCGTGTCGCTGGATGTCGGCTTCTACTACATGTCCAACGCGCTAGGCCGGCTGGTCGGGACACTGTTGTCCGGCTGGGTCTTCCAGCAATACGGGCTGCAAGCCTGCCTGTGGGTCTCCAGCGCCTTCGTCGTGCTGGCCGCGCTGATATCCATCGGCCTGCCCAGGCATCAGCAGCTGGCGAGCTAAGAACCTGTTTACGATCTTTTGGACTAGAGCCAGACAAGGCAAAAACAGCCGAGGAAGCGGAGTTTACGAGCTGTAAATGAGCATTCCGAGGCTGTTTTTAACGCCGTATGGCCGACGGCCAGGAGATCGTAAACAGGTTCTAAGCGCGTGGGTGGTTCTCGACTGGAGCCTTGATCTAGCACATGGGAATAGGCACCAAGTCCCTCTAAGCTCGACAGCAGGTGACAGAGGGTGGAAAGCAGGTGATAACGCACAGCCATGAGCATGACGGGCACAGCCATCCCCCTACCGATGCCCGGCAATACGACCGGGCCTTTGCCATCGGCATCGCTCTCAATCTCGGCTTCGTTCTCGTCGAGGCCTTCTATGGCTGGCAGGTAAACTCGCTGGCCTTACTGGCGGATGCGGGACACAACCTGAGCGATGTGGCCGGCCTGATCCTGGCGTGGGTAGCCCTGATTGCCTCGCGCCTGCATGCCAACGAGCGGCATACCTACGGTTGGCGCAAGGGCTCGATCCTCGCCAGCTTCCTCAATGCCATCATTCTGCTGCTGGCGATGGGCTCGCTGGGCTGGGAGTCCATCCAGCGCCTGCAACACCCCGAGCCCATGGTGGGTGAAACCGTCATATTGGTCGCCGGCATTGGGGTGGTGATCAACGCAGTCACCGCCTGGCTGTTTATGTCTGGCAGCCGCACCGACCTCAATCTGCGCGGAGCATTCCTGCACATGGCGGCCGATGCCCTGGTATCGGTGGGTGTCGTGCTGGCTGGGTTGCTCTACCTCTGGCAAGGCTGGCAGTGGATCGATCCGGTTCTCAGCTTGCTGATTGCAGCGGTGATCGTCCTCGGCACCTGGTCGTTGTTCCGCCAGTCGTTGCACCTGATGTTTGACGGCGTTCCCGAACAGGTCGATCTGCCAGCGGTGCGTGAATACCTGCTGGGGTTGCCGGGTGTCTGCGACGCGCATGACTTGCACGTCTGGGCCATGAGCAGCGCAGAGATTGCGCTCACTGCCCACCTGTCGGTTGGCGGTGATACCGACCGAGACGCGCTGTTGCGCACGGCCACCCAGGGCCTGCATGAGCGGTTTGCCATCGATCACGCGACGATCCAGCTGGAGCACGACAGCGGCTGCCAACTGAGCTGCTCCCGATGAAGCGCGAAACGAGTCCTGGCGCTCAGGTATCCACACCGGCGTATTTGCTGGATATCGAGCGGCTGGCCGAGCAACTAAAGGCCGACATTCGTCTTGGGCTAACCAGTGCTGAGGCGAAGGCTCGTCTGACTCGCGATGGGCCGAACGAGCTGGTGACGCAAGCGGCCATCCCCGCCTGGAAGCACTTTCTGGCGCAGTTCCAAGATCCGCTGGTCTATCTGCTGCTCGCCGCCGTGGCGATAACCCTGGGCATCTGGCTGCTTGGCGACCGCAGCGACTGGCCCATCGATGCCCTGGTCATCGTCACGATCATGCTGATCAATGCCCTGCTCGGGTTCTTGCAGGAGGCCCGCTCGCAACGGGCCGCAGCGGCCCTGGCGAAACTCACCGAGACCACCTCCGCGGTTATCCGCGATGGCGCCCTGGCACGCATCCCCAGCAGCCAACTGGTCACGGGCGATCTGTTGGTGCTGGCCGAAGGGGATTCGGTGGGCGCCGACGCCCGCCTGGTCGAGGCGAATGCCCTGCGTGTGCTGGAGGCGTCGCTGACCGGCGAGAGCGAAGCGGTGTCCAAGCATGCTTTACCTTTGCCGGTACAAGTGCCCCTGGCAGAGCGCGCCAACATGGTGTTCAAGGGCACCGCCATTGCCGAGGGCAGCGGGCTCGGTCTGGTGACGGCGGTGGGCATGACGACCGAGGTGGGGGCTATCGCTCACCTGCTGGACAGCACTCCCGATGACGCCACTCCGCTGCAAAAAGAGGTACGGCAAATTGGCCGCATGCTCGGCATCGGCGTGGTGGTCATCGCCGCCGTGGTGGTAGCGACAGTGCTGCTGCTGACGGACATTCGGAGTGCGGCGGATGTGGTCGCCGTGCTGATGCTGGGCGTATCCCTGGCTGTCGCCGCCGTCCCGGAGGGCTTGCCGGCGATCCTGTCACTGGTGCTGGCCATGGGCGTACAACGCATGGCCGGCAACAAGGCGATCATCAAGAAGCTGTCTTCGGTCGAGACGCTGGGCTCCGCCTCGGTGATCTGTTCGGACAAGACCGGCACCCTGACCCGCTCCGAGATGACCATCCAGCGGACCATGACGGCCTCCGGCAACGCGAGTGTCAGCGGTGTCGGCTACGCGCCCGAAGGACAGGTCCAGCATGCCGACAAGGCCCTGTGCTGTGGTCCGGTGCACAGTGAGCATGTTTTGCTCCTGCGTGGCGGCAGCCTGGCCGGCAATGCCGAGCTGCAACAGCTGGAAGATGGCACCTGGGTCATCCAGGGCGACCCCACGGAAGCGGCCTTCCTGGTGGCCGAGCGCAAGCTGGATGCTCCCGCACGCAGCAAGGAGCGCTTCGAGCGAGTTGGCGAAATTCCCTTCACGTCCGAACGCAAGATGATGTCGGCGCTGGTCATCGACCATGAGCAGGACGGTGAGCGCCTGCTGATCAGCAAGGGCGCTCCCGATGTGTTGCTCGGGCACTGCACGCGCGTTCAGGTCGGCATGGATGTCGTGCCGCTGACGGACGACATCCGTGCCCGAGCCCTGGCCGATGTGGATGAGCTCTCCGGAGCGGCGCTGCGCACGCTCGCGGTGGCCTATCGACCGCTGCTGGCGGATGAGCTGGTGACCGCCGGCCCTGCCCTGGAGAATCAGCTGATATTCATTGGCACGGTCGGGATCATCGACCCACCACGCGAGGAGGTGGCCCCGGCAATTGCCGATGCCCACCGGGCCGGTATCCGCATCATCATGATCACCGGAGATCACCCCCGCACCGCCGCGCGCATCGCCGAGGATCTGGGCATCATCGAGGCGGGCGCCGGTGCCCTGACCGGAGCCGACATCGACCAGCTGGATGATGCCGGTCTGGCTGAAGCCGTGAAGCGAACCTCGGTGTATGCACGGGTAGCGCCTGCGCACAAGCTGAGGATCGTCGATGCGCTGCAGGCTCAGGGCCATGTGGTGGCGATGACCGGGGATGGGGTCAACGATGCCCCGGCCCTGAAGTCCGCCGACATCGGCATTGCCATGGGAATTACCGGAACCGAGGTGACCAAGCAGGCCGGCAAGATGATCCTGGCGGATGACAACTTCGCCACCATCGTCGTCGCCGTGCGTGAGGGACGCGCCATTCTGGACAACATCCGCAAGTTTCTGCGCTACCTGCTGTCCTCGAACATGGGCGAAGTGCTGACGGTCTTCCTCGCGGTGATCGGCGCCAGCCTGATCGGTCTGGTCGATGCCAATGGCGCAATAGTTCTGCCGTTACTGGCCACCCAGATTCTCTGGATCAACCTGATTACCGATGCAGCCCCTGCGCTGGCCATGGGCATCGACCCGCAGAGCGACGATGTGATGGCCAGGCGTCCGCGCCGCCCGACTGATCGGGTCATCGATGCGCGCATGTGGCGTGGCGTGATGCAAAATGGTCTGGTCATGGCGCTGGCCAGCCTGGCGACCTTTGACTGGTTGCTGCCGGGCGGCCTGCTACCGGGCAGCGCCTCACTAGAATCGGCGCGAACCGCCGCGTTCACCGTGCTGGTTCTGGCGCAGCTGTTCAATGCGTTGAATGCACGCTCCGAATCGGCCAGTGCCTTCCGGGGGATCTTCGACAATCTCTGGCTGTGGGTCGCTATTGCCCTGGGCATTGGCTTGCAAGTGGCGGTTGTCCATTGGCAGCCGCTCAACCGGGCTTTCAGCACTGTCCCCCTGACCATCGAACAATGGCTGATCTGCCTGGCTATGGGCAGCCTGGTGCTGTGGTTCAGCGAACTGCGCAAGGTTTTCCTACGTGCTATAGACCGACGTCAAAACCCGCCAAAGCCCATTCACTATCATGGACACGAGCCGTCTAATGCCAAGGACTGAGGACTCCCCATGGAACTCGTACTCCAGCTACTCAACGGTGGTGCCGGCAGCCTGGCCTCCTACCTGGCGGCCCACGTGCTGCTCTGCCTGTTGCCGGCGTTCTTCATCGCTGGCGCCATGGCAGCCCTCATTCCCAAAGCCAGCATCACCCACTGGCTGGGCCGCCATGCGCCGGTCTACGTGTCCTATCCGGCGGCGGCGCTGGCGGGATCTCTGATCGCCGTCTGTTCGTGCACCATCGTGCCGCTGTTCGCGGGCGTCTATCGCAAAGGTGCGGGTATCGGCCCGGCGATCACCTTTCTGTTCTTTGCGCCGGCCGGCAACATCATGGCTCTGGCCTATACCGGCAACATCCTGGGGGCGGACTTTGCCATCGCCCGCTTGATCCTCTGCCTGGTGTTCGGCATCGGCATCGGCTTGCTGATGGCCACTCTGTTCTGGAAGGACGACCAGAGCCACGACGCCCGGTCCGATGCCCTGTTCGCCGACAGGGCCAGCGTTTCCCGGCCGGCATTGGGCGTATTGCTGTCTTTGGTGGCCCTGCTGATTGCCGGCACCCTGAAGCTCTGGCCACTGAGCGCAGACCTATTCAGCCTCAGCATCCCGCTGTCCTGGGCCCAGACCTGGCAGGATCGTCTGTTTGCCTGGGTGCCATTCGACGCCAGCAAGGGCGAGGAGGGTGTCAGCTTCCAGGGCTCCACACTCATCGCCCTGCTGCTGATGATCGCCGCCACGGCCAAGCGCGGCCTGGATAACATCACCGAAGGAGCCAGTGGCTGGACGTGGCTTGCGCTGGGTCTGGCCGCCAGCACCTTGCTGATCGCCTCGCTACGCCTGACGCCAGGGCCCGGCATCTTGACCTTTACCTTCACTGGTCGCGTATTGGCCGTTGCACTGACCATGCTCTCCACCTGGCATTTTGCCCGCCAGCTGCCCGCCGAGGATTGGCAGGGCTGGCTGTGGGAAGCCTGGCGCTTCGTCAAGCAGATATTCGTGGTGCTGGTGGTGGGCGTATTCATTGTCGGCATGGTGCGCCAGGTCATTCAGCCCGAGTGGATTGAAACCCTCGCCGGCAGCAACTCGGTGCTGGCCAATGCCGTGGCTGTTGGCTTCGGCGTATTCATGTACTTCCCAACCCTGGTGGAGGTGCCGGTGGCCAAGATGTTCCTGGATCTGGGCATGCACCCGGGGCCGCTCCTGGCCTACCTGATGGCCGATCCCGAGCTGAGCCTGCAGAGCATGCTGATGGTGGCCGCCGTGATTGGCCGCAAGAAGACCGCCGCCTACGTCGGGCTGGTCGGCTCATTCAGCATCGTCGCCGGCCTGCTGTTCGGTGCCTGGGTCGATGGCACCGGCTGGCTGACCCTGGGTACCGGGATGGCTGCCTGGCTGCTCGTAGTGGCCGGTCTCTATCTGTTGATCCGCCGTCAACGCACACAAACCGCAAGCTGACCAACACACGAAGGAGCTGCATATGCTGAACGTCAAAATCCTCGGTTCGGGCTGCGCCAACTGCAAGAGACTGGAAGCGGTTGCTCGCGAAGCCGCGCAGAGCCTGAACATCCAGGCCGAGTTCGAAAAAGTCACCGACATGAGCAAGATCATGGCCTACGACATCCTCGCCACGCCTGCGCTGGTAATCGACGAGAAGGTGGTCAGCAGCGGCAGGATTCCGACCGTTGCGGATATCCAGGCCTGGCTCTCGGCGGCGCAGTGATGGCTCGAATCAAGACCATGACGTCCCGGACGCCAGCATCGCTTCCATATGCAATCCCCGGGGCCTCCGCCATTGAGGCTCTGAACAACAAGTGTTTTTGCATCAGCCTCAGTGAGCAGGCGCTGCGTTCGGCGCTGGCGTCGGAAATCGGCCAGCCAGGGTTGCTGGAACTGATACGCGAGCGTTGCCCCTATCTGTTTGCCGCGTTACCGGTGTTTGTCTCCGCAGATCACCTGACGCGCATGGGCGATTTGATTCGGGCCATTGAGTCCGTCATTGCTCTGCCGGCCTATCGCGAACAGGTTCTGGCCACGGCGCCGGCCATTGCCCGACATGACCCAGGCGGCGCCCGAGGCGCCTTCTTTGGCTACGACTTTCATGTGGCCGATGACAGTTTCGGCTTGATAGAAATCAACACCAATGCTGGCGGCGCGATGCTCAACGCCGTGCTGGCCAGGGCGCAACGGGCCTGCTGCCCGGCGATGGATAGCCTGCTGCCTGCGCCAATCCTGGCGAGTACGCTGGAAGCCAATATCGTGGCGATGTTCCGTCACGAATTGTCGCTCAGTGGCCGTCAGCAGCCACTGCGCACAATCGCCATCGTCGATGAGGCACCTGCACAGCAGTACCTGTACCCCGAGTTCCTGTTGTTCCAGCAACTGTTTGAGCGGCACGGCCTGCAAGCAGTGATCGTCGATCCGACTGAATTGAGCTTGCGTGACAACCGGCTGTGGCACGCTGATCTGGCCATTGACCTGGTCTACAACAGGCTGACCGATTTCTACTTGGCGTCCCCATCCTGCGACACCTTGCGCGAGGCCTATCTGTCGAACGCAACGGTGCTTACCCCCCATCCGCAGGCGCACGCCCTGTATGCCGATAAACGCAACCTGGCCCTGCTCAGCAATGCCGACAGCCTTCAGGCACTGGGCGTGGCCCCGAGCATTCAGGCTATTTTGCTGGCCGGCATTCCGCGCACGGAAATAGTCACGGCTGAAAATGCGCAGCGCTTATGGAGTGAACGGCGCACGCGGTTCTTCAAGCCCATCGCGGGGTTCGGCAGCCGCGCCGCGTACCGAGGGGACAAGCTCACCAAACGTGTCTGGCAGGACATTCTTGCCGGCGAGTATGTGGCGCAGGCACTGGTGCTACCCGGTGAGCGGGTGATCTCGGCTGACGCGCCTGCGCAGGCACTAAAGTTCGACCTGCGCGACTACGTGTACGACGGCACGGTGCAATGGGTGGCGGCACGTCTCTATCAAGGGCAGACCACTAACTTTCGAACCCCAGGTGGCGGTTTCGCCCCCGTCTACGAGTGGCCAGTGTCGCTCTAGCTAGAGCTCAACCCAATAGCCTCGTCAGTTACTGGTCGGAAACGTCACCATGCCCCTGATCAAGCGCCATGCAGCGTCAGCCAGATCAGCAGCAGTGCTTTGATTTCTTTCCATGACCGGCAAAAGACGACCAGCGGTGCCGCTTCGCCGCCCTTCACTGGCGCAGGACCCATGCACTGCCGGTCAAACGTCTGAGCTTCCTGATAGACTTGCGCGCCACCACCCATGATCCGGATCTGGGCCGTGTACCCGAAGGTTCCGTCTTTCCTTTTTCCGCTTCCCGATCGTCGCCATCCGACTTGGGGCATGATTTTTTGAGGCTGGTAAATTTTTCCAGTGGATCTTCAAAAGCAAGCGAAAACAGGTAAGAACAGCCGCAAATCAGACAGACCAAGATGCACACAGAATCAGCTTCAAAGCCAGTAACCACGCGGCATGAGCCTTCCCGCCGCTTCTCCGTGGCGCCGATGATGGACTGGACAGACCGCCACTGCCGCTTCTTCCTGCGCCAGCTGTCCAGCCAGGCCCTGCTGTATACCGAGATGGTCACCACCGGCGCCCTGCTGCACGGCGAGGCCGAGCGTTTCCTGCGCTACAACGCCTGCGAGCACCCGCTGGCCCTGCAGCTCGGCGGCAGCAACCCGGCGGAGCTGGCGGCCTGCGCCAGGCTGGCCGAGGAACATGGCTACGACGAGGTCAACCTGAACGTCGGCTGCCCCAGCGACCGGGTGCAGAACAACATGATCGGCGCCTGCCTGATGGGCCATCCGCAGCTGGTGGCCGACTGCGTCAAGGCCATGCAGGACGCGGTATCCATCCCGGTCACGGTCAAGCACCGCATCGGCATCAACGGCCGCGACAGCTATGCCGAGCTGTGCGACTTCGTCGGTACGGTGCGCGATGCTGGCTGCACCAGCTTCACCGTGCATGCGCGCATCGCCATCCTCGAAGGCCTGTCGCCCAAGGAAAACCGCGAAGTGCCGCCGCTGCGCTATGAGGTCGCAGCGCAGCTCAAGCAGGACTTCCCGGCGCTTGAGATCATCCTCAATGGCGGGATCAAGACCCTGGAGGAATGCCAGCAGCACCTGCAGACCTTCGACGGCGTGATGCTCGGCCGCGAGGCCTATCACAACCCCTACCTGCTGGCCCAGGTCGACCAGCTGCTGTTCGGCCAGCAAGGCCCGGTAATCAGCCGCGCCGAGGCGCTGGCGCGCATGCGCCCGTACATCGAGCAGCACATCGCCGAGGGCGGCGTGATGCACCACATCACCCGCCATGTGCTGGGCCTGGCCCAGGGTTTCCCCGGCGCGCGGCGCTTCCGCCAACTGCTGTCGGTGGACGTGCACAAGGTCAAGGACCCGCTGGCCCTGCTCGACCAGGCCGGCGAGCTGCTCGCCGGCCGCTGAAACCTGCAAGCCAGACCGTTGAGCGGCACTCGCCGCTCGGGTAAGGTCATGACACTTGCAACGACAGGGTTTCGTCATGACTTCCAAGCTGGACCAACTCAAGCAGTACACCACCGTGGTCGCCGACACAGGCGACCTCGACGCGATCAGCCGGCTCAAGCCGGTGGACGCCACCACCAACCCCTCCCTGCTACTCAAGGCCGCCGCCCTGCCGCGCTACGCCCACCTGCTGGATGAAGCGGTCGCCGGCTGCCAGGGCGACCTGGGCCTGGCCTGCGACCGCTTCGGCGTGGCGGTCGGCCAGGAGATCCTCAAGGTGATTCCGGGGCGGATCTCCACCGAGGTGGACGCGCGCCTGTCCTTCGACACCCAAGCCACCCTGCGCCGCGCCGAGCGCATCATCGGTCTGTACGAGCAGGCCGGGATCGGCCGCGAGCGCGTGCTGATCAAGATCGCCTCCACCTGGGAAGGCATCCGCGCCGCCGAGCAGCTGGAACAGGCCGGTATCCAGTGCAACCTGACCCTGCTGTTCTCCTTTGCCCAGGCGGTGGCCTGCGCCGATGCCGGCGCGTTCCTCATCTCGCCCTTCGTCGGGCGCATCTACGACTGGTACAAGAAGGCCGAAGGCCGCGACTTCGTCGGCGCCGAAGATCCGGGCGTGCAGTCGGTGACGCGCATCTACCAGTACTACAAGGCCAATGGCTACCAGACCGTGGTGATGGGCGCGAGCTTCCGCAATCTGGGCCAGATCGAGCAACTGGCCGGCTGTGATCGCCTGACCATCAGCCCGGACCTGCTGCAGCAACTGAGCGACGACCAGGGCGAGCTGCCGCGCCTGCTCAGCGCGAGCGCCGGCGAACCGCGCCAGGTGCTGGACGAGAGCGCCTTCCGCTGGGCCCTCAACGAAGACGCCATGGCCACCGAGAAGCTGGCCGAGGGCATCCGCCTGTTCGCCCGCGACCAGGAGAAGCTCGAGGCACTGCTCGCCGCGCGCACCTGATTCCCGGACAAAGAAAAAGGGCGATACCTTTGCGGGTATCGCCCTTTTTTGTAGCCGTGGACTCAGCTGCGTTCCAGCGCGTTGACCAGATCGTGGAAGGCTTCGCGGTTGGACTCGTTGAGGCCCATGAGGATGCGATGGGCTTCCAGCACCTTGGCCTTGACCACTTCTTCCGAATGATCCTGCGACGGCAGGTCATCCAGGCACTCCGGGCACGGGATCGGTTTATCGACGATGTTGAACACCTGATCGAAGCCCATCGACTGCAGCAAACGGGTGATGTCCGGATGGGTGGTGACCAGGGTCGGCAACAGGCCGATCTTCTGTCGCGACAGGATCGAGAGCTTGGCCAGCAACCCCAGGGTCGTGCTGTCGATGCTGCGGGTTTCCGTCAGATCGATGACGATCGCCGAGAAATTCAGCGCCGTGAAGATTTTTTCGATTGTGGAGTCCAGCGCCGAACACAGGGTCAGGCGGATCTCGCCGACAAACTTCAGGACGAAGGTACCATCCTGCTCGGCAAACTGGATTCGACCGGGGCTATTCCCAGGATTCATGCAAGGTTCCTGCTCAACACCAGCAAGGCGATATCATCGGGCATCTCGCCCAGATTGGCCAGCCCGAAGACCTGACGCAGGCCATCGAGCGTGCCGCCCGCCGAGCACACCAGTTGTGGCAGCACGGTTTCCTTGTCTTTGAGTGTCTCGCCGGGCAAAAGGTCCAGGATGCCGTCGGACAGCAGGGTCAGGCTGAACGCCTCCGGCAGGTCCATTTCCAGGTCGGAATACACCGCTTCCTCGAACAGCCCGACAGGCAGGCCGCGGCCTTCCAGGTAACGCGCCTGGCCGTCGCTGTACAGCACCGGCAGCGGCAGGTGCCCGCCGATGCTGTAGGTCAGCTTGCCGCTCTGCTCGTCGATCACCCCGCCGAGCATGGTCACGTGCTTGCCCAGCTTGCAGTTGATCAGGCCGCGGTTGATGTGCCCCAGCACATCGGAGGGTTTGAACTCGGGCAATACCCCACCCCGGCGCGACTCGTACAGCAGGCGCGTGGTCATGAACTTGAGCAGCACGGTGACGAAGGCCGACGAGGCGCCATGCCCGGAAACATCGGCCAGATAGAAGACGATGCGGCGCTCGTCGACACGGAAGTAGTCGACGAAATCGCCGGACAGATACAGCGACGGAATGATGTGGTGGGCGAAATTCAGCCCGTCGGCCTGCCAGGGGGTTACCGGCAGCATGTTCATCTGCACCTGGCGCCCGGCGTTCTGGTCTTCCTCCAGCAGGTGCAGGCTGGCCTGCAGCTCGCGGTTGGCGGTTTCCAGCTTCTCGCGGTAGCGCTGGTTCTCGACGCGCAGGTGCGCGCGATCCAGGGCCCGATGCACCGAGTGCTCGAGCACCGCGAGGTCTTCCAGCGGCTTGATCAGGTAGTCGGCGGCGCCCAGGCGCAGGGCCTCGACCGCATCGCTCATGACCCCCGCACCGGAGACCACGACCACCGGCACTTCGGTGTCGAGCGCGTTGATCCGGCGGATCAGTTCGAGGCCGTCCACCTGGGGCATGCGCAGGTCGCAGATGACCAGGTCCGGACGTTGCAGCTCGAACACTTCCAGCCCCTGCAGCCCATTGCTAGCCTGCAGGACGCTGAAACCGCTGTCTTCGAGGTAGGCGGCGAGGCTGGCGCGGACCACCTCGTCATCATCAATAATCAGCAGCTTGGCGCTGGGATTGTGCATGCGTTATCCAGGCAAAGGACGCCGGAGGGGGAAGTTGACGATTAGCGCGCGGCGATTTCCGCAACACCTGTGCACGGTCATTTCACGGCGCAGACGGTACTACCATCCGCGGGGTGATTCAAGCTGGCGCCGATTGTCGTTCTGCGACTTTACACCTCAAATCGACGAGGGTTATAAGTGCCAGGAGGAGCACCCCAAAACAAGAGGACAGGGTCCATGAGCCAAAGCGATCGTGCCTACAGTGAAAAACGCGATTTCATCCGCATGCGCCTGGAGGCACCAGTCACGCTGCATCTCGAAGGCCGCAGCATTCCCGCCCTGTGCCTCGACCTGTCGAGCACCGGCATGCAACTGGAAGCCGAGTGCGCGCTGAGCCTGGGGCAGATGGTCAAGGTGCACATCGCCTCCGACCACAACGAGCTCAAGGGCCTGGATGCCGAAGGCGAGGTGATGCGCATCATCGACCTGGGCGGCGGGCGCCAGTCCATCGGACTGGCCATCCTGTCGATGACCTGAGTAACAGTCAGACATGAAAAAGGCGGCCGAGGCCGCCTTTTTCATGTCTGTGCAGACGATCAGAAATCGTCCACCACCTCGCCGTCCTGCACGCGGAACTCGCGGTTCTGCAGGTAGGCGTTGCGGATGAAGATGTACTTGTCGCCGCTGACCATCTTTTCCGCCGAGAGCAGGCTGGCGCGCGCGTCGACCACATTCACCCCGCGGGTGACGTTGCGGGTCGGCACATGGTCGATGTAGGGGTACATGCCCAGGTAGCTGTCGGGGATCTTGGCCGGGGCGTCGCGCAGGCTGCTCGGGCCGAGGAACGGGATCACCAGGTACGGGCCGCTGCCCAGGCCCCAGGCGCCGAGGGTCTGGCCGAAGTCTTCGTCGCTGCGCTGCAGGCCCATCTCGGTGGCCACGTCGAAGAAACCGAGCACGCCGAAGGTGGTGTTGAAGATCAGGCGGCCGGTATCCACGCCCGCGTCATGCACCTTGCCCTGCAGCAGGTTGTTGGCCAGGTTGCCGACGTCGCCGATATTGCCGAACACGTTGTGTACGCCGTCCTCGAGGAACTGCGGGGTGACCTTCTGGTAGCCCTGCGCCAGCGGCTTCAGGGCGTAGGTGTCGAGGGTATCGTTGAAGCGGAAGACCGGCCGGTTGAAGGCCTCCCACGGGTCGTCCTCGGAGGCCTGCGCCAGTGCCGGCAGCAGAACCAGGGTGGCACAGACACACAGGCGACCCAGGCGGTCGATCCAGCTTGCAGCGGCTACGCGCATTTGCAGTCTCTCCTTGGCATTAGTAGTGTGGCGGCCCGCAGCCAGCCTTCAATGTGGCGCAGTATAAACAGCAGTGCCGGTTTAAGGCAGCAGCAAAGTGGACGAAAGCATGGCGGAAAAGCAGCTCCTGCATACAGCCCATATCCCGGTTCGCTGGGGCGACATGGACAACTACGGCCACGTCAACAACACCGTCTACCTGGAGTACGTCCAGGAAGCGCGCGTGGAGTGGTTCGCCCTTGTCGGCATCGCCATCGACCACGCGCCGCAGGGGCCGGTGGTGCTGCAGACCCTGCACACCTACCTCAAGCCGGTGGTGCATCCGGCCACCGTGGTGATCGAGCTGTACGCCGGCGCGGTCGGGCGCAGCAGCCTGGTGGTCGAGCACCGCCTGAGTACCCGCGAAGACCCGCACAGCTGCTACGGCGAAGGCCATTGCAAGCTGGTCTGGATCGACCATGCCAGCAACGCCTCGGTGCCGGTGCCGGACAGCCTGCGCCGCGTCATGGGCGCCCCGCCCGCCTGAAACCCGCTGTCATCGGATCGTCACTGAACCGGCCTAGGCTGCCGGCATATCCTCGGGGACCTTCGCCATGCCCGGCTCGCCTGCTGTGCCCGCCTTCAATGCCCTGCTGCTGGGCCTCTCCGGCTGCCTGGTGGACTTTGGCGCGCGCACCCTGCCGGTCGCCCGCGCCCACTGCCTGGATGACAGCGAGCTGTTGCCGGCACTGCTGGCCAGCGCCGCGGAATATGCCGAACGCTTGCCCGGAGTCGACGAACTGCTCAACCAACTGCAGCGCCAGCAGCTGCCCTGCGCCTGGCTGGACGAGCTGCCCGCCGCGGCCAGTGCGCGCCTAGCCCGGGCACTACCGAGCTGGCTGCCGGCGGCGCAGGTCGGCGCGGCACGCCCCTGGCCGGCGCCGGACAGCATCTGGCAGGCCCTCGCCGGCCTGCAGGTCGACAACCTGCACGGCTGCGTGCTGATCGCCAGCGAGCCGCGCCTGCTGCAGGCCGGGTTGAATGCCGGACTGTGGTGCATCGGCCTGGCCACCTGCGGCTCGCTGTGCGGCCTGGCCCTCGGCGACTGGCAGGCGCTGCCCGGCCCCGAGCGCGACAAGTTGCGCGTCGCGGCGACCCTGCAGCTCTATCGCCTCGGCGCCCACTCGGTGATCGACCACCCCGGAGAAATCCCCGCCTGCCTGCAGGACCTGGCCATGCGCCGGCAGAAAGGCGAAAAACCCTGAAAGACAAATCCCCCGGCCATTTGACCCGGATCAGGCAAGAGCGCCGCGGCTGGATTAACCTTCACGCAAAGGGACGAACCTTTGCCACGTGGCCAGGGTCTGTTCCCGTTTCATTCACGGCCGCGACGGAGCCCGTTTTTGCGCGGAGCTAGGCGCGAGACGCGAGGTTTGGTGGTCCAAATGAGCCGTCGAGTAACGACGTCCCGCGCAAAAATGGGCCCGTCCCTGCGGGTTGCGCGTAAAATTGCGCCATGCGTCGTTGCGGGACTTGCCAAGGGAATGACCATTGCCTGCGTCCCACGCCTAGCCTGGCGCGATTTTGCGCAGCAACGCGGTTCGCGAACGAAACGGGAACAGACCCTTGGGTCCACTTTGTAGTCTTGAAGGAGAGCAACCATGCCCGAACGCCTGCAGCAACATCTTCAGCAACTGCGCGAAGAGCTGGCCACCGATATCCCGCTGGACGCCGACGACCGCGCCGCCCTGCTCGAACTGATGCAGGAGATCGACCTGAAACTGGCCAAGGAGCTGGCCAGCGCTCCGGACGCCAGCCTGGTCGACGGGGTCAACCTGGCCGTGGAGCGCTTCGAAACCCAGCACCCGACCCTGGCCGGCACCCTGCGCAATATCCTGCAGAGCCTGGCCAACATGGGCATCTAGGCCACGCTCCACGTAGGAGCGGCTTCAGCCGCAAACCACGGCCCATAAAAAGCCCGCATCTGCGGGCTTTTTCGTTAGCTATGTAGCTGTTACGCGTTGCCACGCCGCGCTGCTGTTTGGCTCAAGCGCCCGCGGTGGCTGCTCTGGCTGTTCGTGGGAGCGAATTCATTCGCGATCAGGGCCTACGCCGAACTGCCTGTCTATCGCGGATAAATCCGCTCCCACTCAAGCTCGATGGCCTGTGCAACACGGAACGGGTACATAGCCTTTCGTTACTGGCGCACCAGCCGCCGGTTGTCCGGGCTGATCGGCGCCGTGCTGCGATAGGGATTGATATCCAGCCCGCCGCGGCGCACGTAACGCGCATACACGGTCAGCCGCTGCGGCTGAAGCAGGCGCTGCAGGTCGAGGAACACCCGCTCCACGCACTGCTCATGGAAGTCCTGGTGCTGGCGGAAGCTCACCACGTAGGCCAGCAGGCTGGCGGCATCCAGGCGCGGGCCTTGGTAGTCGACCACCAGGGTGCCCCAGTCGGGCTGGCCGGTGACCGGGCAGTTGGACTTGAGCAGGTGGCTATACAGGGTTTCCTCGACGATCTCGCCGGCGGTGCAGCGCAGCAACTCTGGGCGCGGATGGGCGTAGTCGCTGACCGCAATTTCCAAGTCGTCGATGCAGCGCCCCGGCAGCACGGCCACACCCTCGGCGGCCACCGCATCCAGGCTGCGCACCCGCACCGTCACCGGCGCAGCGGCGCAGGTGGACAGGTCGCGCGCCAGCACCTGCTCGACCTCGGCCTGGCTGGCATAGATGCTCTGGTTCAGCGAATTGAGGTAGAGCTTGAACGACTTGGACTCGATGATATTCGGCGAGTCGGCCGGGATAGCGAATTCGCCGATGGCCACCACCGGCTTGCCTGAAGGCAGCAGCCAGGACAGCTCGTAGCAGTTCCAGTAGTCCACGCCCTGGTAGGGCAAGGTGCTGGCCGTCAGCCCCAGTTCGGCCCACTTGGTGGCGCGCGGAATGGGAAACAGCAGCTCGGGAGCGTAGCTGGAAAGGTATTCGCTGGATTTGCCCAGCGGCGAGTGTTCGGCGGGATGCTGCATGGCGACGGCCTGGAAAGCGGAAAACGGCGGGCATTATACGCCCAAGGACCGGGGCTGCGTTTCGATCACACGGAGCCTCGGTGGAGAACAAATCGTAGGGTGCGCCGTGCGCACCAGGCAGACCGCGCGGGGCCATGGTGCGCACGGCGCACCCTACGGCAGCGATTACAGCCAGAATTTCAGCCCCAGCACCCAGGCGCCCTCCTCGTCATGCTCGCCCTCCTCGCGCAGCCAGTCGCCGCTGCGGCCGTAGGTCTTCTCCCAGACATAGCCGGCATAGGGCGAAAACTGCGGGCTGACCCGGTAATTCAGGCGCAGCCCGGCCTCCAGGGTGCTGCCGCCGGCGCCGACGTCCAGGTCGCGGTCGTCGGCCAGGGCCAGGTCGTATTCCAGCTTGGGTTCCAGCACCCAGCGCTGGGTCAGCAGCAGCTCGTACTCGGCCTCGACGCGCAGCGACGGGTCGCCGCGTTCGCTGACGAACAGGTTGGCGTCCAGCTCGATCCACTGCGGCGCCAGGCCGTTCACACCGAGCACCGCATAACTGCGGGTTGGCCCCGGCTGGTCGTCATGACGCACGCCGGCCTGCCAGTCGAAGAACTCGCTGGCCATGCGCCGATACAGCAGCTGGGTCTCGCTGGAGTCGGTCGGCCCGCCGTCGGCGCGCTCGCCGCTGCTTTTCAGCACCGCCTTGTGCAGGTCGTTGCCGTAGGTCGCTTCCAGCTCCCAGGCCAGCGCCTGGTCGTCGCCATCGAAGCGCTGCTCCAGGTGATCCACGGCCAGCTTGGCTACCGGCATGGCGTCCATGTGCGGCTCCATGGCCAGCGCCGGGGTGGCCAGCAGCAGCGCCGGCAGCAGATTAATGGTGCGCATGTTCGCTCTCCTTGGCCGCCGGTTGTTCGCTGTAGAACGGCTGGCTACTGCCGTCGGCCGCCTCGACCACGACCTTGCGGAACATGCCGCTGCCCATGTGGTAGATCAGGTGGCAATGGAAGGCCCACTCGCCCATGGCGTCGGCCGGCACGTCCACTTCCAGGGTCTGCCCCGGCGCCACGTTGACCACGTGCTTGAGCGGGTTGAACTGGCCGTTACCCTTGTCCAGCTGCATCCACATGCCGTGCAGGTGCATGGGGTGGTTCATCATGGTCTGGTTGACGAAGCGAAAGCGCACGCGCTCGCCGTACTTGAGGCGGATCGGCTCTGCCTCGGAGTACTTCACCCCGTTGAACGACCAGAAGTAGCGCTCCATGTTGCCGGTCAACTGCAGCTCGATGGTACGGTCCGGCGCCCGGTAGCCGGCGGCCGGGCGCATGGCCTTGAGGTCGCCGTAGACCAGCACGCGCCCGCCATCCACCGGTTCGGGCGCGATGCCGCTGCCGGCGGCGTAGTCCGGGTTGTTCGCCTGGGCCGTGGCCGCGTGATTCATCGCACCATGGTCCATGCCGGCCATCTGCGAATGATCCATGCCGGCCATCGCCGAGTGATCCATCCCCGCCATGTTCGAATGGTCCATGCCTGCCATGGCCGAATGATCCATGCCAGCCATCTCGCCATCACCCATCGCGCCATGATCCATCCCGGCGTGGGCCATGCCCATATCGGCCATGCTCAGCAGGCGCGGCGCCCGCAGCGCGGGCACCTCACCCTGCATGCCGGCCCGCGGCGCCAGGGTGGCGCGGGCATAGCCGCGGCGGTCCATGGATTCGGCGAACAAGGTGTAGGCCTTGTCCTCCCGCGGCTGGACGATCACGTCATAGGTCTCGGCCACGGCGATGCGCAGCTGGTCGACGGTCACCGGCTGCACATCATTGCCGTCGGCCTGCACCACGGTCATGGCCAGGCCGGGGATGCGCAGGTCGAAGTAGCTCATGCCCGAGCCGTTGATGATGCGCAGGCGTACGCGCTCGCCCGGCTTGAACAACGCGGTCCAGTTCTGCTCGGCGTCGCGGCCGTTGACCAGGAAGCGGAAGCCGCTGACATCGGCGATATCGGTCTTGGCCATGCGCATGTTGCCCCAGTCCCAGCGATCCTTGAGCGCCGCGCTCCAGCCGTCGCGCTTGGCGTCGCGGAACAGGTCGCCGAGGGTCGGCTGCTGGTCGTTGTAGTAGTCGGCCTGCTTCTTCAGATTGGCCAGGGTGCGCTCCGGCTTCTCGTCCTGCCAGTCGAACAGCAGCACCGTGTATTCGCGGTCGTAGCGGTACGGCTGGCGGCCCTTGGGCTCGATAATCAGCGGCCCGTAGATGCCCTCCTGCTCCTGGAAGTCGGCATGGGCGTGGTACCAGTAGGTGCCGGACTGGTTGACCGTGAAGCGGTAGGTGAAGGTCTCGCCCGGCTGGATGCCGGGGAAGCTGATGCCCGGCACGCCGTCCTGGGTATAGGGCAGGATGATGCCGTGCCAGTGCAGCGCGGTCATGCGCTCCAGTTTGTTGGTGACGGCGATCTCCACCGCCTCGCCTTCCTGAAAGCGCAGTTCCGGCGCCGGGCTCTGGCCATTGACGGTCAGCGCCGGGCGCACGCCGTCGCTGAAGCGCACCTGGCCCTCGTCGATCACCAGTTCGTAGCGAGCGGCCTGGGCGGCCAGGCTCAGGCCCAGCAGTCCGGCGGCGAGTAGCAGACGCCTCACGGCTTGACCTCGACATTACCGACCATGCCCGCCTGGTAGTGGCCGGGGATATTGCAGGCGAACTCCAGGCGGGTGCTCCGGCTGAAGGTCCAGGTCAGCTCGGCGCTCTGGCCCGGTTCGAGCATCACCGTATTGGGGTCGTCGTGGGTCATCTTGCCGTGCTGCATGCCGCTCATATCGTGCTGGCTATGGTCCATCTTGCCCATGTCCTGGGACATGCCGGTCGGGGTGAGCATGCCCATCTGCTGCATCGCCAGCATGTGCTTCTGGTGCTCGGCGTGCATGGCCGCATCGCCCAGGCTGAATTCGTGCAGCAGCGCGCCGTCGTTCTTCAGCACGAAACGCACGGTCTCGCCGGCCTTGACCTGCACGCTGCCCGGCTCGTAGTACATATCGCCCAGGGTGATGGTGACGGTGCGGTCGGCCTCGGCCGCCTTGCCCGGCTCACCGAAACTGAAGTGCCCCGGAGCGGCCAGGGCCGGCAGGCTGATGGCGCAGAGCAGCGGCAGAAGAAAACGTGCGGACATGAGTGAGGCTCCATGGATGGAAGATGGCCCACTCTAGACGCCGGCAACTGGCGCTAAGCTGACGCGAAGATTACAACTTTGTCAGCTTTGCTCATTCCTGCCCCTGTATGACGTATAAAGCCGGCATCCACCCCGCACGAGCCCCCGGCTGTGAGCCCCAAATGAAACTGCTGATAGTCGAAGACGAACCCAAGACCGGCCAGTACCTGCGCCAGGGCCTCGCCGAGGCCGGTTTCAGCGTCGAACTGGCCGCCGACGGCAGCAGCGGCGAGCTGCTGGCGCTGTCCGGCGAGCATGACCTGCTGATCCTCGACGTGATGCTGCCCGGCCGCGACGGCTGGCAGATCCTGCGCAGCGTGCGCGGCGCCGGCCTGGACACCCCGGTGCTGTTCCTTACCGCCAGGGACGCAGTCGAGGACCGCGTGCGCGGCCTGGAGGCCGGCGCCGACGATTACCTGGTCAAGCCCTTCGCCTTCACCGAGCTGCTGGCCCGCGTGCGCACCCTGCTGCGGCGCAGCAACGGCGTGGCGCAGGACACCCAGCTGCAACTGGCCGACCTGTCCCTCGACCTGCTGCGCCGCCGCGCCGAACGCGCCGGCCAGCGCATCGAGCTGACCGCCAAGGAATTCGCCCTGCTCGAACTGCTGCTGCGCCGCCAGGGCGAAGTGCTGCCCAAGTCGCTGATCGCCTCGCAGGTGTGGGACATGAATTTCGACAGCGACACCAATGTCATCGAGGTGGCCATCCGCCGCCTGCGCGCCAAGGTCGACGACGGCTTCGCCCAGCCGCTGATCCACACCGTGCGCGGCATGGGCTATGTGCTGGAGGCGCGCCACTGATGTCCCTCGCCAATCGCCTGGCCCTGCTGTTCGCCGCCTGCGCCGCGGCGGTGGCGCTGATCGCCGGCAGCCTGTTCAGCCAGGCCAGCGCCCTGCACTTCGTCGAGCTGGACCGGCAACTGCTGCAAGGCAAACTGGCCGTATTCGCCGACATTCTTCGTGGGGCCGACGACCCCGACGCGCTGGCCAGCCGCCGCGCCGCCATACAGCTGGAGCTGCAACGCCATCCGGAGCTGGCCCTGCGCATCGACGAGCGCGATGGCCAGGTATGGCTGGCCAGCCTGGCGTCACTCGCCGAGCTGCCGGCTTCCAGCCAGGCGCTGCAGCGCTGGAGCAGCGGCGCCAGCGACTACCGGGTGCTGCAGCAGCGCCTGGACAACGGCCTGCGCCTGAGCCTGCTGCTGGACATCACCCACCACCAGCATTTCCTGCAGCAGATGCAGCGGCTGATCTGGCTCTGCGTCGGTCTCTCGGCCCTGGCCACCGCCCTGCTCGGCGCCTGGGTGGCGCGGCGTGGCCTGCGCCCGTTGCGCAACATGACCGCAGTGGCGCAGCAGGTTTCCGCCAGCTCGCTGACCACCCGCCTGCCGATCCAGAGCCTGCCCGCCGAGCTGGGCGAGCTGGCGCAGGCCTTCAACGCCATGCTGGCGCGCCTGGAAGATGCCTTCGCCCGCCTCTCGGCGTTCTCCGCCGATATCGCCCACGAGCTGCGCACGCCGCTGTCCAACCTGCTGACCCAGACCCAGGTGATCCTCAGCCAGCCACGGCCGCTGGAGGACTACCAGGAAGCGCTGCACTCCAACCTGGAGGAACTGCAACACCTGGCGCAGATGGTCGGCGACATGCTCCTGCTGGCCAAGGCCGAACACGGCCTGCTGCAGACCCGCCGGGAAAGCCTGGAACTGGGCGCCGAGCTGGCCGCGCTGGCCGAGTACTTCGCCCCGATGGCCGAGGATGCCGGGGTCACCCTGCGGGTCGCCGGCCAGGCCGCGCTCAGCGCCGACCGCGGCCTGCTGCGCCGCGCCCTGAGCAACCTGATCGACAACGCCCTGCGTTTCACCCCCAACGGCGGCGAGCTGCGCCTGAGCACCGCAAGCTCGGGCGCCACCGTACGCATCGAAGTGGCCAACCAGGGCCCGGAGATTCCTGCCGCATTGCGCGAGCGCCTGTTCGACCGTTTCTACCGCGCCGACCCGGCCCGCCGCGAGGGCAATGCCGAGCACGCCGGCCTCGGCCTGGCCATCACCCGCTCCATCGTCCGCGCCCATGGCGGCGAGATCCGCTGCGAATCGGCCGAGGGCTGGACACGCTTTGTCCTCGAGTTTCCCGCCTAAGAACCTGCTTACGATCTCCTGGCCGTCGGCCATACGGCGTTAAAAGCAGCCTCGGAATGCTCATTTACAGCTCGTAAACTCCGCTTCCTCGGCTGCTTTTGCCTTGTCTGGCTCTAGTCCAAAAGATCGTAAACAGGTTCTACGATGAGCAGCAGGATTTGCCAGGCACGCTGTTGCTCGACAAAATCGCCCGCCGTTCCGGCCCAACCTGCCGGACGACCGTGGTGAAAAGAGGCAGCCGTTGAACGAACAGAGATTGTCCGAGCGTCTGGAGCGCGTGGCCGCGCATGTGCCGGCCGGTGCGCGACTGGCCGATATCGGCTCGGATCACGGCTACCTGCTCGTCGCCTTGATGAGGCGCGGCGTGATCGCGGCGGCGGTTGCCGGCGAGGTGGCGTTGACGCCGTTTCACGCGGCGCAACGCACCGTGCGCGAAAATGGCCTGAGCCAGCACATCAGCGTACGCCTGGCCAGTGGCCTGGCAGCGATCGAGCCCGCAGACGGCATCACGGCGATCAGCCTCTGCGGCATGGGCGGCGAAACGATCCGCGACATCCTCGACCGCGACCAGGCGCGCCTGAGCGGCAAGGAGCGCCTGATCCTGCAGCCCAACGGCGGCGAGCAGCCCCTGCGCCAATGGCTGATGGAAAATGGCTACCGCATCCTCGGCGAGGAAGTGCTGCGGGAAAACCGCTTCAACTACGAAATCATCGTCGCCGAACGCAGCGGGCCGGTGCTGTACACCGCCCAGGAACTGTACTTCGGCCCCCTGCAATTGCAGCAACGCAGCGCGGCCTTTCTGGCCAAGTGGCAGCGCCTGCTGCGCCTCAAGCAGCGAACCCTGACCCACTTCGCCCGAGCACGGCAGGGCGTGCCCGAAGAGCAGGTGCAAGCGCTCACACAACAGGTCGGGTGGATCAGCGAACTGCTTGCTCAGGAAGGCTGATACCCGTGTGCGCAGCGCACAGCTAGCACAGCCTGAATGAATCGCTCCGGGTTTCGTGGAGGCCTCAACTCTTGAGAAGATGAGGCCA
>NZ_WELL01000013.1:0-63544 GCF_009799935.1 Pseudomonas sp. L-22-4S-12
GGTGCTCCAGAACCATGCGCACGGCACGTTCACGGACTTCAGGGGAGTAGGTAGTAGTCTTTCTCATGGCCTCATCTTCTCAAGAGTTGAGGCCTCCACGAAACCCGGGGCGATTCACGTAAGCTTCCGTTATTCCTGAGGCTGGCGAGAAAGCCACTCAGTGCGGATTCGAGCATGGACATATCTAGCTCAGAGAGTATTCGATCCAGAGCGCCTGATCCGAACTGCCGGTCAGTCGCCTGGTAGAACCTCTCTACGGCATAAAGATGATGCCCTCGGGTTGTGAGCCCCATGTTGGCCTTAAGGACATCGGCCCACACAGTCGCCCAAAACCTAGGGAGGCTCAGATCATCGACCAGAAGCCAACCCTTGGTCGATTTGGGAATAGATGGGTTACGAAGTTTTATGCATGCCATAGGGCAGCGATGCTAGAGACGAAGCACCAACGCTAGCAAGCCTGGAGCCATGAGCCAAAGGGTTTCGTTGAGCTATGGAGGGGCACAATTGCAACACTTCTGAAACGGCATTCGTTTAACATAATATACATTATGCGAACTGTGGTAGTCGTGGATTCGCCCACAGCCCAGGTTCTGCCCGGTATCAATCACCACGCTTCATCTGCGCTCGACGTCTGGCCTGCTGCCGATCTACCAGGCTTTCTGCCGATCATCACCCATTGCCGCGGGCTTGTGCATTCGCATGCGCCGCGGGTGCCAACACCAAACACCGATGCGCCCGCATCCGTGTTGCCCACTGATCGTCCGTGACTAACTGCCACGCAGCATCACACGCTTGCGCAGTCCTTCCAGCAGCACCATGGCCAGCGCGAACGGCAGCATGAACAGCCAGGCATCGAGGGCCAAGGGCGCCGTGCCGAATAGCCAGTTGCCGAGGCTGGTGTAATTGATCAAGGCGATCAGCAGTAGCTCGAAGGCCACTCCGGCCCAGATCAGGCGGTTGGCCGGCCCGGTGCCGAACAAGGCGCCGCGCTCGTTGCGGCACAGGAACACATTGACCACCTGCATCAACACGATGGCGCTGAGACAGGCCGTGGTCGCCTCGCGGTACAGCGGCGCATCCTGGGCCAGGGTTTCGCCGAACTGCCAGCCGCCGCCGAGCAGGATGTAGAAAAACGCCGCCAGGGCCGCCGCGGCCTCGATCGGCCCGAGAAACAGATAGGCCCGGGCCAGCAGATGGCGGTCCAGCAGGCGCTCGTGTCGGGTCGGCGGTGGCCGGCGCATCAGCTCGGCACTTGGCCGTTCGGCACCGAGGCCCAGGGCCGGCACGATATCGGTGCCCAGGTCCACGGCGAGGATCTGCACCACAGTCAGCGGCAAGGGAATGCGCAGCAGGACGAAGGCCAGGTAAGGCACGACCTCGGGGATGTTCGAGGTGAGGATATAGGTCATGAAGCGGCGGATGTTCTGGAACACCGCTCTGCCCTCCTCTACGGCGGCCACGATGCTGGCGAAGTTGTCGTCCAGCAGCACCATGTCCGAGGCTTCGCGCGCGGCATCGGTACCGGACAGGCCCATGGCGATGCCGATATCGCCCTGACGCAGGGCCGGCGCGTCATTGACCCCGTCGCCGGTGACCGCCACGGTCTCGCCTTGCTCCTGAAGCATCTTGACGATCAGCAGCTTCTGTTCGGGGCTGACCCGGGCGAAGATCAGCTCGTCGGCCTCCAGGGCCAGGCGCAGCTGGCTATGGGACATGGCGGCCAGGGCGCTGCCGCTCACCACGCTCGGCTGGCCCGTGCTCAGACCGATCTCCCGGGCCACGGCCACGGCGGTGCGCGGATGGTCGCCGGTGACCATGACCACGCGGATGCCGGCCTCCCGGCAGCGGGTCACCGCCGCCGGGACTTGCGCCCGCGGCGGGTCTTCGAGCCCGACCAGGCCGAGCAGAACCAGCTCGCGCTCCAGGCCGTCGCGCTGGTAGTCCGGCGCGACCGGCCGGTAGGCGAAGGCCAGCACCCGCAGCCCGCGGTCGCCCAGGCGCTGCTCGGCGGCGCGCAAGCGTTCCCGATAGTCGTCATCCAGCGGCCGGGCTTCGCCGCCGAGTTCCACCGCGCTGGCCAACGGCAGCAGCGCCTCCAGGGCGCCCTTGCTGTAGAGGATCAGCCCCGCTGCGCCTTGGTGCAGGGTGGACAGCATGCGCCGCTCGGCACTGAACGGCAGCTGGTCCACCCGCGGCAGCTCGTCCCCGGCCCCGGCCTCCTCCGCCATCTGCCGTAGGGCCTGTTCGAGTGGGTCGCCGAGCAGGGTCGGCCGGCCATCGACTTCCCCGGGCTGCAGCGTGTGGCACAACGCGGCAGCTGCGCGCAAGGACGGCGGCAGGTCAGCCCCGGCGGCCGGCAGCTCGACCTCGCCATCGGCCCAGATCGCCACCCGGGCGCGCATGCGGTTCTCGGTCAGGGTGCCGGTCTTGTCGGTGCAGATCACCGTGGCGGAGCCGAGGGTCTCGACACTGGGCAGGTTGCGGATCAGCACGTTCTTCGCAGCCATGCGCTGGGCGCCCAGGGCCAGGGCCAGGGTGACGGTCGGCAGCAGGCCCTCCGGCACGTTGGCCACGATGATGCCGATGCCGAACAGGAAGCTGTCGCGAAAGCCCAGGCCGATCCACTGGCCCAGGACGAAGAACAGCACACCCAGCAGTACGGCCAGCCCGGCGATCAGCCGGCTCAGGCGATTGATCTGCTTCTGCAGCGGGCTCTGCACCTCGCCGCCGCTGTGGGTCAGGTGGGCGATGCGGCCGAACTCGGTGCGCATGCCGGTGGCGAAGACCAGGGCCTGCGCCTCGCCGCTCATCAGCACGCAGCCGGCCAGGAGGATGTTGCGGCAATGCAGCAGGTCGTCGCCGCTGGCCGGCTGGCTGTCGCGATCCACCGGGTAGGACTCGCCCGTCAGCGACGCGGTATTGACCCGCACGTCGAAGGCCTTGATCAGGCGACAGTCGGCCGGCACCTCGTCGCCGGCCGACAGCAGGATGATGTCGCCGGGAACCAGCAACGTGCGCTTGAGCTTGCCCAGGCGGCCCTCACGCAGCACCCGCACGGAGTCCGGCAGGAGCTGCTCCAGCGCCTGGATCGAGCGCTCGGCGCGGTGCTCCTGGGCGAACGAGAACAGTGCATTGATCACGATCACGCTGACGATGGCCACGCCCAGCGCGCCCAGGCCCGAGTCCGGGTCGCTGGCCTGGGCGAAGAAGGCCAGCAAGGCCGCCAGCCACAGGACAATTGCCAGGAAGTGGGTGAAGCCGGCGAGCAGCTGACGCCACCACGGCGCCCGCGCCACCCGCAGGATCTGGTTGGCCTGGAACTCCTGCAGCCGGCGGGCCGCTTCGGCCTCGCTGAGGCCGGCAGCCCGGGAACGCAGGCTGGCCAGCGCCTGCTGCGCATCCAGGGCCTGGATCTTCACCCGCGTGGCTCCCGCTGCGGGTCGCGACACGCCCCGTTCGGCCAGCCGCGCGGCATTGCTATTCTGGCCTTCACCTGGCGCTGTCCTCCGAACTACCGAGCAATGCCTGGGCGCTCCAATCGAGGCCGGTCCGCCTACAGCCCTTTGCGTTCGAACCAGCGGAACAGCTGCAGAATGCCGACGGCAAACAGCAGGATCAGCAACCAAGTCGGGATGCCCAGGGTTTGCGCCCAGCCGATCTTGCCGAAGTCCTGCCAGGCCAGCACGCTGGTCAACAGCAGCGGATAGAGTTCGGCGTACAGCGCCGCACCCAGCAGCATGCCGAGGATGGCGAACAGCGCATGCCAGCGCCCCTCGCCCAGCGCACCGACCGCGGTGCCGGGGCAGTAGCCCATCAGTGCCCAGCCGCCGCCGAACAGTGTGCCGCCCAGCAGGATGGCGCCGAGGTTCATCGGCTTGTGGCTCAGGGCCACGCCGCCGAACTCCGCCAGCAGGTTGATACCCAGCATGCCCACCAGGATGGCCGAGAGCATGAACTTGAATATCGTCATGTCCTTGAGCAGCAGCGCGCCGAGTTGTTTCTCGAAGCGCAGTACCCGGCCCTTCTGCAGCAGCAGGCCAAACAGCACGCCGGTGGCCAGACCCAACCAGAGCTCAGTGTTCATGCTCACCTCCTGCCGTAGAGCAGCGCGGCGACCAGCACGCCGACGGCAAAGAACAACGCCAGGGCCACCAGGGAGCTGACCGACAGCTGCATCATGCCGCTCAGGCCATGGCCACTGGGGCAGCCATCGGCCAGGCGCGCGCCGAACATCGCCAGCACCCCGCCAAACAACGCGGCGGCGGCCCGCCGCCCGAGCGATGGGCCAAAGCGCTCCTTCCAGATCGGTGGCACGGCCTCAAGCTTGAAGCTCTTGTCGCTCAGGGAACCGAGCAGCGCGCCGAGGAATATTCCGCCGACCAGCATCATCTGCCAGTCGACGCGGACCTTCTCCTTGCTGAAATAGACGTTGGCCGCGACATGCTCGGGCGCAACCTGCTGCTCGACCAGCCCGGCGACTCGGACGAAGGTCGTCGAGGCGCCCAAGTAGCTGGTCTTGCCCAGCAGCTCGGTGGTGGCATACACGGAAAGGATGGCCAGCAACCCCAACAAGGCTCCAGCCAGATAGGGGCTCCAGCCACCATCCACAGTGCGCAATTTCATCGCAAGCACCTCCTGCACGCTGCAGCCGCGAGCTACAGCCTTGCCGATCTGCCGCGTCCGCAGGCCTGCCGGACTGAACCGCGGACAGGCTGACGCAGCACCACAGCGACCCTGCGTTCGACCGCTCACGCCGATCGTCGAGTGTTCAGCCTGCGCCCCGCCCAGGCCCACCGCTTTGATTTGCATCAAATAGGCCTGCGGGGCACGCCTCACGCACAGGTAGTCGTCCATGACATTCCTGGTCTGCCCTGGCGCTGGTATGCGGGCTCCGAGCGCCTGTATGGTCCAGGGCGCAGGCTCGTGGCTCAGCTGCAGGAGCGTGGCGGCAGTACGGCGCTGCCCTGCCCGCCCTGCCCGCCCTGCTGGGCCAGCAGGTGCAGGTAGCGGTCGTAGCGGTAGGTCGGGCCGTCGCGGCAGGCGTAGCTGGCGCCGACATAGCAGTGCCCGCACAGCCCGTCGGCGCAGTGCATGCGCCGCTCGACGGACAGCCAGATGCGGCTGGGCGCCACGCCACGCCGCACGCATTCCTCGGCGCTAGCCCGCATCAGCGCTTCCGGCCCGCAGCACAGCAGCGCATCGGGCGGCTGGGCGGGGAACAGCTCGTCGAGATGGGCACTAGGCACGCCCTGGCGCTGGCCGGGCGCCGCCGTGTCGAGAGTTTCGATGAAGGGCAAGGTCTGCCGCCAGCGCTGGCGCTCGCGGCCCAGCACCTGGGTCGCGGCATGCCGGGCACCGTAGATCACGCGCAGCCGCGCCGGCAGGCGGTGCTCGCTGGCCTCGTCGAGCAGCCCGGCCAGCGGTGCCAGGCCGCAACCACCGGCTACCACCAGCACCTGCTGGCGCTGCAAGAACAGCGGCCAGCCCTTGCCGAACGGGCCGCGATAGCCGAGCACGCTGCCGTTCGCCCGCTCGAACAGCGCCGCGGTCAGGGCGCCGCAGCGGCGGATCAGGGCGCTGAACTGGCCGGCCGCATTGGGCAGGCTGACGTAGGTGAACGGTGCCTCGCCGCAACCCGGCACGGCGAGCACGAAGAACTGCCCGGGCATGGCGGCCAGGTCGGCCGCGCTCGGCGCGTCGATGCGGAAGCTGAAGTGGCGCGAGTCCTCGCCGTCCTCGTAGCTATCCTCCAGCAGCAGCCGGCGCGGGGTCAGGTTGATCATGGCCCGGCCACCTTGCGCATCACCCCGTGCACGCCGATGCCGCCGGGGCAGACCTGGTCGCAGCGGCCGCAGCCGACGCAGCCGTAGTGCTCGAAGCGCTCCTTGAAGGCCTCGCCGAACTTATGGAACCAGAAGCGCTGCACCCGCTGCCCGGCGCTGGCGCTGGGGTTGTGGCCGCTGGCCTCCTGCTGGAAGCCCTGGTACAGGCAGGAGTCCCAGACCCGCTCGCGCAGCATCTGCGTCTGGTCCGGCTGGCGCTCCAGCGGGGCGAAGCAGGAGCAGGTCGGGCACACCGAGGTGCAGCCCGAGCAGCCCAGGCAGCGCAGGCCCAGTTCCTCCCAGGTCGTGGCGGTGATGCTGCCCTGGTTGAGCGCGGCGATGCCGGCAATGATCTCCGGCTGCTCACCCTGTTCGTGGCTCACGCACTGGCTGTTGGCCGCCCGCTCGGCCTGCCAGCCAGCCTCGGCCAGAGGCAGCCGGAGGCCGCTCACGGCCGCCTGGCCGGCCTCCGAGGCCACCAGCAGCAGCCAGGCGGCGGCCGGGTCCTGGCGCGGCACCAGGATCAGGTCGGCGGTCTGCGCCTGCACCAGCGGGCCGCTGCCGAGGATGCTGCAGAAGCCGCCCGCGCAGCTGTGCAGGCAGTCGAGGCCGACCAGCAGGGTGGCGCGGCGGCGCACCTGGTAGTGCGGGTCCTCGGCGAAGAAGCGGTCCTGATAGGCCACCGCCTGCAGGTCGCAGGCATGCAGGCCGAACAGCACCTGCGGCACCACCTCCGGCAGGGCCGAGTAGAACTGCCCGCCGTCGAAGCGGAACAGCAGCTCGCGCTCGGCGAAGAAGAAGCTCTTGGCGGAAAACGGTGGCGGCTCGGCCGGCGGCGCGAAGGCGCTCGGGTCGCCGCTGCTAACCACCTGCCAGTGCTGGCCACCCTGCCCGTCCGCCCGCACTTCGTAGAGCCGGTGGCTCAGCGCCAGGTGGGCGCGCAGGCGCTCGGGCTGGTCGAGGCTATAGGCGCGCATGGCTGTCGCCCTCCGGCAACCGTGGCTGGGTGCCCGCCGGCAGGGCCTCGACCGCCACCGCGCAGGCCTTCAGCTCGGGCATCTTGCTCTGCGGGTCCTGGGCGCCGTTGGTCAGCTGATTGCAGGGCGCTTCGCGAAAATGATACGGCATGGCCAGCAGCCCCCGAGGCACGTCATCGGTGAGCCTGACCCGGGTCTCCAGGCGCCCTCGCCGCGAGCGCACGCACACCGCCTGCTGGTCGCGCAGGCCCAGCGCGGCGCCGTCGTCCGGGTGCATGAACAGCAGCGCGGCCGGCGTCTCGCGTTCGAGCAGCGGCGACTTGCGCGTCATCGAGCCACCGCCGTAGTGGAAATGCAGGCGATGGGTGGTGAAGGCGAAGGGGTACTCGGCGTCCGGGCACTCGTCCGGCTCCACCTGGCTTACCGGCAGCAGGCGCCCGCGCCCGCGCGGGAAGCCGTCGGCGTGCAGCAGCGGCGAACCTTGCGGATGTTCGCCGTCGCAGGGCCATTGCAGGCCGTGCCCGTGCTCCAGCGCCGGGTAGCTCATGGCCGAGCAGATCGGCGTCAGTGCGGCCATCTCGGCGAACACCGCCTCGGCATCGCTCCAAGCCATGCCGGCATAGCCCATGCGCGTGGCCAGCTCGGCGAGGATCTGCCAGTCGCCGCGCGCCGCGCCCGGCGCCTCGATGGCCTGGCGGATGCGCTGCACGCGGCGTTCGCAGTTGGTAAAGGTGCCGTGCTTCTCGGCGAAGGACGCGGCCGGCAGCACCACGTCGGCCAGCTTGGCGGTCTCGGTCAGGGTCAGCTCGACCACCACGAGAAAGTCCAGGGCCGCCAGGGCGCGGGCCACGTGGTTCTGGTCCGGGTCGGTGAGCACCGGCTCCTCGCCCATGATCATCAGCGCGCGCAGCTCGCCGGCCAGCGCCGCTTGGGTCATGCCCAGCGAGGTCAGCCCCGGCTGGGCGGGCGGCGGCACGCCCCAGGCCGCGGCGAACTTGGCCTGCACCGCCGGGTCGGCGGCGGCCTGGTAGCCGGGGTAGACGTTGGGCAGGCAGCCCATGTCGCAGGCGCCCTGCACGTTGTTCTGCCCGCGCAGCGGGTTGATCCCGCTGCCGGGGAGGCCGACCTGGCCACAGGCCAGCGCCAGGTTGGACACCGCGATGACGTTGTTGGTCCCGCTCTGGAACTGGGTGATGCCCATGCCGTAGGCGGTGAAGGCGCTGCGCGCATGGCTGTAGAGGTAGGCCACCCGCTCCAGCTCGGCCACGCCGATGCCGGTCTGCGCGCTGCACTGGGCCAGGCTCAGCTCGGCCAGGTGCCGGCGCAACGGCTCGATGCCCTCGCAGCGCGCGGAGATGAACTCGCGATTCTCCCAGCCGTTGGCCAGGATGATCTGCAGCAGGCCGTTGAGCAGCGCGATATTGCTGCCCAGGCGCAGCTGCAGGTGGATGTCGGCCAGGCGCGCCAGGCGCGTGCGACGCGGGTCGACGACGATCAGCGTGGCGCCGCGGGCCTGGGCGCGCAGCATGCGCGCGCCGATCATCGCGTGGTTCTCGGTGACGTCGGCGCCGATCACCAGGATCAGCTCGGCCTGGTCGATGTCGGCGATGCTGTTGGTCATCGCCCCGGAGCCGAGGGTGCGCGCCAGGCCGGCTACCGACGGGCTGTGGCAGATGCGCGCGCAGTGGTCGATGTTGTGGCTGCCGAGCACGGCGCGGGCGAACTTCTGCGCGGCGTAGTTATCCTCGTTGCTGGCGCGGGCGCAGCTGATCACCCCCACCCCGCTCGGCCCCAGCTCTTCCAGCACCGCGCCAAATTCGTCGGCGACCCGCTCAAGCGCCTCGTCCCAGCTGGCCGGGCGGAACTGGCCGTGCTCCTTGATCAGTGGCTGGGTCAGGCGGTTGGCGGTGTCGATGGCGAAGCTGCTGGCCCAGCCCTTGGCGCACAGCTGGCCCTGGCTCACCGGGTGACCGGGCTGGGGCTCCACGCCGACCACGCGGCCGCCCTCCACGCGCAAACCGATGCCGCAGCCGACGCCACAGAAGGTGCATATGCTCGGAACGACGCGCATCGAACCACCCCGCCGCTGGATTTGCTTCAGGCTAGGCCCTGCTCCGCGCGCCCGGTTTGATCCGGATCAAAAACTCGGGACGCCGGCCCGATCGGTGGAACTGGTCGCTTTTTGATCAGGATCAAAACCAGGCTGGGGCTGCCGCGCAGAATGGAGTGCGTCCACTTGCGGACCAACTGTGATAAGGAGGGAGCGAACATGTCTAGCACCGAGAGAAAGCTGCCGATAAGCACCGATGAGCCTCGCGCCAAAGGCGTCACTCAGACGGAGCCTCGGCATTTTTTGGATAATCTGCGCCGGCAGATCGATAACCTGTTCGAGGATTTCGGCCATAGCCCCTTGCATCTGCCGTTCGGCCGCAGCGCCTTCGAAGTCGAGCCGTTCTGGCCGCGCGCCCTGCTCGGCCAAGGCATGCCCGCCGTGGATATCGCCGAGAAGGAGCGCAGCTTCGAGATCACCGCCGAACTGCCCGGCCTGGATGAAAAAAACATCGAACTCAAGCTGAGTAACGGCAACATGATCATCCGTGGCGAGAAGAAACAGGAGACTGAGGAGAAGACCAAGGACTATCACCTCTCCGAACGTCATTACGGCTCCTTCGAGCGCATTTTTAGCCTGCCCAAGGGCATCGACACCGACAAGATCGAGGCCAGTTTCGCCAAGGGCGTGCTGACCATCTCGATGCCGAAGAAACCCGAGGCCATCAAGCCGGAGAAAGTCATCCCGGTAAAAGCGGGTTGAACGGCTAATACACGCCCCGGCCGCTGGCGACCGGGGCATCCTTGGCACTTTAGACCTTGACCACCAGAATGCTGCACGGCGCGCGGTACAGCAGGTGTTCGGTGGTGCTGCCGACCAGCTTGTCCAGGCCCGTGTGGTGCAGGGTGCCCAGCACTATCACGTCGACCCCGTTGCGCGCCGCGTAATCGGCCAGCGCCCGGGTTGGCGTGCCGCGGATGAAATGCCGGCGCTCGGCCGGCACTCTGTACTGCTCGGCCAGGGCGAAGAAGGCCTTCTCCAGCGAGTGGCGCAACTGCTCGGCCAGGTCGGCCAGCACCAGGCCGCCGCCGCCGGCATCGGACAGGTAGACCGACGACACGTCGTAGGTGTGCACCAGGTGCAGTTCGGCATCGCACTGCAGGGCCAGGGCGTTGGCGGCCTGGATGATCCGCTCGTTGAGCCCGCTGATCGATGTTTCCGGGCGCGAGGGGTCGACCGCCGCCATGATCTTGCGTGGCAACGCCTGGCCGGCGGCGCCGACCAGGTGCACCGGCACCGGGCACTCGCGCAGCAGATGCCAGTCCAGTGGGGTGAAGAAGGCGCGCTTGAACGCCGACTCGTGGCGCACGTCCTTGATCAGCAGGTCCGGCTGCATTTCCGCCACGTGCTGGAGGATTTCCTCCAGCACCGCAGCGGTCCAGACCACTTCCGTGGTGGCCCTGATGCCCTGGCTGCGCAACGTGGCGGCCTGCTCGTCGAGGCGCTTGCGCTGTTCCTGCAGGTAAGTGTCGCGGACCTGGTCCTGCGTCGCCTGGTCCAGCCAGGGCGAGTTGCTGAACGGCTCGACGAAGGCGCAGATGTGCAGCGCCGCGCCACAGGCCTGGGCCAGGGCGGTGGCACGCTGCAGGGCGGCGGAATTCTGCTGCTCGGGATCGATGATCAGCAGCAGTTGTTGATACTGGCTCATGGCAAACCTCCGGGGCGTTGGGGGGGGCGGTGCCAGCAGGCGGACGTGGCGTTGCGCGGCCAGCACAGCAGCACCGGGCTGAATCACTGATACCCGTTCAGCCTCCCCCCGCACGGCGGCGCCCGCTTTGATTTGCATCAAGTGACGGCGCCAAGCCGTTGATCGGTATCCGCACCGCGCCGGGCGAGCCCGCGCATGCTGGGGAGGTCTAGCCGCGAAGGAGCCTGTGTCATGAGTCATCCGTACCGGCCCTGCCGGGGCACGGTTGATGCGCCCTAGCCAAGCGCCCGGGCAGGCCGGCGCCTTGCCCTCCCCCGGCAGCGCCATGCACGGCCAGGACGAGGTCATCGCCTTTCTCTCCCGCGCGCAGAGCTACGGCGCGCCCGGTGGCCGTGTCGAGTGCATCGCCACCCACGGCTCGCTGGTCTTCCTGCAGGGCGATCAGGCCTACAAGCTCAAGCGGGCCGTGGCCTATGCCGCCCTGGATTTCCGTAGCCTGGACAGCCGCCAGCAGGCCTGCCACGCCGAACTGCGGCTGAACCGCCGCACCGCGCCGCAGCTGTACCTAGAAGTACGCTCGATCAACCGGGCGGCGAGCGGCCAGCTGGCTTTCGACGGCCCCGGCCCCGCGCTGGACTGGGTGGTGGTGATGCGGCGCTTCCCGCAAAGCGCGCTGTTCGAGCGCATGGCGCTGGCCGGGCAGCTGGACGCCGCGCTGATGGACGAACTCGGCGTGGCCATCGCCCGCTTCCACGGCACCGCCGAAATCACCCCGGCCTTCGGCGGCGCCAGCGGCATCGCCCAGGCCATCGAGGACAACCACCAGGAACTGCGCCACTACCTGCAACTGCTCGACGCCCGCGCCGTGCAGGTGCTCTACGACAGCTCACGCAGCGCACTCGACGGCCTCGGCGCCGAACTCGAGCGGCGCCGCCACCAGGGCCGGGTCCGGCGTTGCCACGGCGATCTGCGCCTGGCCAATATCTGCCTGTTCGAAGGTCGCCCGACCCTGTTCGACGGCATCGAGTTCAGCGAGCCGATTGCCTGCATCGACGTGCTCTACGACCTGGCCTTCGTGCTGATGGACCTGCAGCACCACGGCTACCCGGAACTGGCCCTGCGCCTGCTCGGCAGCTACCGGGCACACGGCTGCGCGGGCGAGGATTGCCGCGTGCTGCCGCTGTTCCTCGCCGTACGCGCCGCCACCCGCAGTTACACCCTGGCCTGCAGCGCCACGCGCCAGGACGATCCGCTCGTAAGCCAGGACAAGGCCCGCCAGGCCCGCGCCCTGCTGCAGCAAGCCCAGGCCCACCTGGCCAAGGCGAGCCCACTGCTGCGTCTGCTCGGCTCGGGCGGTTAGCCCCAACTGCTCACCTCCAGTGGCCATTTACTGTACCGGGCCTACGCAGGGCAGACCCCGGTGCAGTGGTGCGCAGGGAAATCCGTGCACGCTCGGCCGCAAGGACTGCACTTACGCCAGCCCTGCCCGGCCGCCCCGTACGCGCCAGCCGCGGGCCCAAGCTCGCCGGGCCCGGGGTCTTTCCGACCAAGGGCGAAGGAGCGTACGGCAAACCGCTACCTGCCCGGAGGAAAGCGACTAGCCTTACCGGGGTCAGGTTCTAGCGCCGTGGAGGTGGAAACCCTTGCCAGCCGACAAGCGTCCTGCGGCGACTCGCCTCGCCGTTGAATCGCCCGTTAATTGTCACAGTTGCAGCATCAGTCGCCTCTGCCTGCCATTCAGCCTGCGGGATACGGAAGTTGACCAACTGGAGGGCATCGTCAGGCGTAACCCGCCGCTGCACAAGGGCGACTACCTGTTTCGCGCCGGCGAGCCCATGCGTCAGGTATTCGCCGTGCGTTGCGGCTCGTTGAAGACCTTTCTGCTCAATCAGGAAGGCAGCGAACAGATCACCGGCTTCCACCTGCCGGGCGAGTTGCTCGGCCTGGATGCGCTGGGCACCGAGCACTACCTCAGCTATGCCGTGGCCCTGGAGACTTCACTGGTCTGCAGCATTCCCTTTGCCCAGCTGGAAGAGCTGGCCGGCAGCATTCCCCAGTTGCGCAAGCAGTTGTTGAGTACCCTGAGCCGGGAAATCCATGCCGAGCAGGAACACCTCGGCCATAGTCGGGAGCGCGCAGAGCAGCGCCTGGCTGCCTTCCTCGTCCAGCTGTCACTGCGCCATAGCCAGCGTGGCTTGTCGGCGCAGGTATTCAACCTGCCGATGAGCCGGGGCGAGATCGGCAATTACCTCGGGCTGACCACCGAGACAGTCAGCCGCCTGTTCACCCGCTACCGCAACAGCGGCCTGATTCGCCTCAATGGCCGGGAAATCCAGCTGACCGACTTGCCCGCCCTGCACCAGCTGGGCACCGCCTGCGCCTAGCCGGCGTCCCGCCCGAGGTGCAGCGCCAACGCCAACCAACCGCCAGGCGCAGGAAACCCGCCGATGCAGTCCACTCCCTCAGTCAAGCGTTTGTGCCTGTACGAGGCCGATGAAGTCGATGCCATCCTCGCCGCGATGGCGCAGCGCGCCGCCGCCCTGCTGCCCGCCGGGCCGTGCGCGCTGGTCGGCATCCTGCGCCGCGGCGAGCCGCTGGCGCGCCTGCTGCAGCAGCACCTGGCGCGCCTGCGCGGGCAAGCCGAGCTGCCGCTGTATGCGCTGAAGGTCAAGCGCTACGCCGACGATCTCGGCCTGCTGCATGCGCAGACGGCGCTGACCGACAACCCGCAGCTGGCCGCGCTGGACCTGGCCAACACCGCCCTGCTGGTGGTCGATGACGTGCTCTACGAAGGTCACTCGCTGTTGCGCACCTGTGCCTACCTGACCCGCCTCGGCGCGCGCGAGGTGCGCACCGCAGTGCTGGTCGACCGGCATGTCTGCCGACTGCCGATCCACGCCGATATCGTCGGCGTGCACCTGCAGGTGGTACCCGGCGACATCGTCGAATGCCACGTGCCGCCCTACGAGGCGCAGCTGCGCATCGAACTGATCCGTCACGGCGCCGCGAGCTAGCAAATGTTTCCTACTCGTTGCCTCCATCATCGAGCTTTAGTGGGAGCGGATTTATCCGCGATACGCAGGCCACTCAGAGCAGGCCCTGATCGCGAATGAATTCGCTCCCACGAACGGCCAGAGCAGCCACCGCAAGCACCTGCCCCGCACGAACCCTGTGGGCGGAGCTATCCGTGATCGAGCGACGATACGGGCGCATCTTCCGCGGCTAAAACCGTACCCATACAACCGCGCTGCGCAGCAACACTGAATGGGGGCAGAGCCTTTGCAACACCTGCTAGGCCGTCGCGGCGCCCAGGTGGCGCACGAACCAGTCGCCGGCCAGGCGGGCCACCTCCTCCATGGCGCCCGGTTCCTCGAACAGATGGGTGGCGCCGGGAATGACCTGCAACTGCTGTTCGCCGGGCAACTGGCGGCTGGCCTCGCGGTTCAGCCGCCACACGCCGGGGTCGGCGCTGCCGACGATCTGCAGGGTCGGCGCCAGCACCCGGGTCAGCGCGGCGCCGGCCAGGTCACTGCGGCCACCCCGGGACACCACTGCGCAGACCCGCTGCGGCCGTTCGGCCGCGGCCCGCAATGCCGCCGCGGCGCCGGTGCTCGCGCCGAACAGGCCCAGGCGCAGGGGCGCCAGTTCGGCGTCGTGGCCGAGCCAGTCGATCACCCCGAGGATGCGCCGCTCCAGCAGCGCAATGTCGAAGCGCAGCTCGCAGGTGACCCGGTCGATGCGCTGCTCGGCCTCGCTGAGCAAGTCAAACAGCAGGGTGGCCAGGCCGCGCGCGGCGAACTCCCGGGCCACCTGGCGATTGCGTGGGCTGAAGCGGCTGCTGCCGCTGCCGTGGACGAACACCACCAGGCCCTGGGCGCCCTCCGGCAGCAGCAGGTCGGCAACCAGCCGCACACCGGACAGTTGCAGATGCAGGGTGCGTTGCAACATCAGTCCGCCTCGCCCGTCGGGCCCTGTTCGCAGGGGCGCTGCCAGGCCAGGCCCAGCAGGCTGCGCACTTCGCCGTCCGAGACCTGGGGAAAGGCGGCATACCAGTAGCCGATGGCGGCCAGCATGTCCGGCACCAGCGGGCAGACGATCTCGTCGACCTCCGCCTGCAGCTGCGCCACGCTGTCTGCCGCGGCCACCGGCACGGCCAGTACGATGCGCGCCGGCTCCTGCTGCCGGGCCGCCTTGATCGCCGCGCGCATGCTGGCACCGGTGGCCACGCCGTCGTCGACCAGGATCAGCTGCTGGCCGCGCAGCGCCGGCAAGGGCCGCTCGCCGCGATAGGCATGGGTGCGCCGCAGCAGTTCGCGGGTTTCCTGGGCGACGACCGCGGCGATGGCCGCCCGGCTGACATGGCAGGAGGCGATCACATCCTCGTTGAGCACCTGCACGCTGTTGCTGGCGATGGCGCCCATGGCCAGTTCCGCCTGCCAGGGCACGCCGAGTTTGCGCACCAGCAGCAGGTCCAGGCGCACATCGAGGGCCATGGCGATTTCATAGGCGATCGGCACGCCGCCACGGGGCAGCGCCAGCACCAGCACGTCGCGACGTTGGCGATAGGCGGACAGCAGGCGCGCCAGCGCTTTGCCGGCGGTGGCACGGTCAGGAATGGGAGCTTCAAGGGCTGCGTGCGGGCACATCCGAATCCCCTCGATGGGGTGATACGGGCACCATGCGCCCTATCGCTCGATCATTTTTTGATCACGATCAAATTGCCGCGCGATGCGCGCGGTTCCGGTCCTGCGGGCCGGAACCGCGGTGGATCAGACCTGCAGAACCACGCGCCCACGGCGTGGGCAGGTTTCCATGAGGCGGTGGGCGGCCACTACCTGATCGAAGGCGAAGACCCGCTCGATCTGGGTGCGCAGCAGGCCGTCGCTGGTCAGCTGGTTGACGCCTTGCAGGGCCTTGGCCACGGCATCGGTGTCCTGCGGGATACCGAGCTCTTCCTTGCCGGTGAAGTTGCCGAGGCAATGGACGAAGAATTGGATGTTCTTCTGGAACGCGGCACAGGCCGGGAACGGCGTTTCGTTGCCGCCCTGCAGGCCGAACAGGATCAAGCGCCCGCGAGGCGCCAGGACGTCGCCGAGCAGGCACATCTGCGGGCCGCCCAAGGCGTCCATGACGATATCGACGCCGCGCCCGTCGGTCAGTTTGGCAACGCGGCTGACCAGGTCCTGTTCCTCGGTGAGGATCACCGCGTCGGCGCCCAGCTCGCGCAGGTAGTCGGCGTCCTCGGCAAATTCGGTGGCGGCGATCACCTTGGCGCCCAGGGCCTTGCCCAGCTGCACGATATACGGCCCCCAGCACTGGCTGGCGGCGGTGACCAGCACGCTTTCGCCGGGCTTGAGCTTGGCCAGATCGATGAAGCCGAACCAGCCGACCAGCGATGGCAGGTAGTGCACGCTGGCCTGCTGCGCAGTCAGAGTATCCGGGTAGCGGGTCAGCGAGGTACGCGGCAATACAACGTCCTCGGCGTAGCTCGGGTAACGGTTGAGGCTGTGGCCGGGGAAGCTGGCCACCTTGTCGCCTACCGCCAGGTCATCCACGCCTTCGCCCACGGCCAGCACCACGCCGGCCATCTCATGGCCGAGACTGGCCGGCAGCTGGGCCGGAGTGGGCGCCAGGTTCTGCCGCCAGAGCACGTCGTACCAGCTGACGCCGATCGCCTCGACGCGAATCAGCACTTCGCCGGCGCCCGGAGCCGGGCACTGGCGCTCTTCGATCTTGAGGACGTCGGCCTCGCCGAACTGGTGGAAACGAATGATGCGGGACATCGCGAACCTCGCCGGTTAACCCCTATGGCCACGGACTTTATCCGGGCTTAGCCGACAACGCCACCAGCCGGGGCTAATAGTGACCATGCTTGTCGATGATGATGAGCTGTCGCTGCATCATCCACTTCGTATAGTGTATTGCCTGTCGACCACCAACCGCATTAGCCTGCATGGTGCAGCCAATTGCGCAGTCACACCAGAATGGACACCGGATGAACCGCAACGATCTCCGCCGCGTCGACCTCAACCTGTTGATCGTGTTCGAGACGCTGATGCATGAGCGCAGCGTGACGCGCGCCGCGGAAAAGCTGTTCCTCGGCCAGCCGGCGATCAGCGCCGCCCTCGCCCGCCTGCGTACCCTGTTCGACGATCCGCTGTTCGTGCGTACCGGGCGCAGCATGGAGCCCTCGGCGCGGGCGGTGGAAATCTTCGCCCTGCTCTCTCCCGCCCTGGATTCGATTTCCACCGCAGTCAGCCGCGCCGCCGAATTCAACCCGGCCACCAGCAACGCGGTGTTTCGCATCGGCCTGTCCGACGATGTCGAGTTCGGCCTGCTGCCGCCGCTGATCAAGCGCCTGCGCGCCGAGGCACCGGGCGTGGTGCTGGTGATTCGGCGCACCAACTACCTGCTGATGTCGGGCCTGCTGGCCTCCGGGGAAATCTCCGTGGGCGTCGGTTACACCGAGGAACTGCCCGCCAATGCCAAGCGCAAGGTGCTGCGGCGCAGCAAGCCCAAGCTGCTGCGCGCCGACACCGCCCCGGGGCGGCTCGGCCTGGATGAGTTCTGCGCCCGCCCGCACGCGCTGGTGTCCTTTGCCGGCGACCTTGGCGGTTTCATCGACGAGGAACTGCACAAGCTCGGCCGCCAGCGCCGGGTGGTGCTGGCCGTGCCGCAGTTCAACGGCCTCGGCACATTGCTCAGCGGCACCGACATCCTCGCCACCGTGCCCGACTACACCGCGGCGGCGCTGACCGCCGCCGGTGGCGTGCGCGCCGAGGACCTGCCGCTGGACTGCCCCAGCTTCGAGCTGCACATGGCCTGGCGCGGCGCCCAGGACAACGACCCGGCCGAACGCTGGCTGCGTTCGCGCATCCAGATGTTCTGTGGCGACCCGGACAGCCTCGCCTGAGGCCAGGCAAGCGCTCAGCTCCGGCCCCTCTGCTCACATGGCGGCTTATCGATACAAGCCTGCCAATCATCATTCCCGCTGATATTCATTTTCGAATCGTTCGATTCGTTCGCTGCAACACCGCGCCGCAGACTCCGCCCATTCGTAAATCCAATCTGGCGGAGTTCTCACATGGACCGGTTTTCTACCCCCCTCTTGCGCTATCCCCTGGCCCTCGCCGCGATCCTGGTGCTCGGCGCCTGCGGCAAGGCGCCGGAAAGCGCCGCCCAGCATCCGGCCGCCAAGGTCAGCGTGGCCGAAGTGATCCAGCAGCCGATCAACGAATGGGACGAGTTCACCGGGCGCCTGGAAGCTCCGGAGTCGGTGGACGTGCGTCCGCGCGTGTCCGGCTACATCGACCGCGTGGCCTTCCGCGAAGGCAGCCTGGTGAAGAAAGGCGACCTGTTGTTCCAGATCGACCCGCGCCCGTTCGAGGCCGAGGTTAAGCGCCTGCAGGCGCAAGTGCAGCAGGCCCGCGCCAGCCACACCCGGGCCGCCAATGAAGCCCGCCGTGGCGAGCGCCTGCGCCAGAGCAACGCGATTTCCGCCGAACTGGCCGATGCCCGCGCCAGCGCCGCCGCCGAGGCCCAGGCCGCCGTCGCCGCCGCCCAGGCTGAACTGGACAACGCCACGCTCAACCTCAGTTTCACCCGCATCACCGCACCCATCGACGGGCGCGTCAGCCGCGCCGAGATCACCGAAGGCAACCTGGTGGGCGCCGGTCAGTCGCTGCTGACCACCCTGGTCTCCACCGACAAGGTCTACGCCTACTTCGACGCCGACGAGCGCGTGTTCCTCAAGTACGTCGAGCTGGCCCGCCAGTCCGGCGGCCAGACCCGCGATGCCAGCCCGGTGTACCTCGGCCTGTCCAGCGAGGACGGCAACCCGCACCTGGGGCAGCTGGATTTCCTCGACAACCAGGTCAACCCGCAGACCGGCACCATCCGTGGTCGCGCCGTGTTCGACAACCGTGACGGCCGCTTCACCCCCGGCCTGTATGCCCGGCTGAAACTGGTCGGCAGCAGCCGCTACGACGCCACGCTGATCCAGGACGCCGCGGTCGGTACCGACCTGGGCAAGAAGTTCGTCCTGGTGCTGGACAAGGACAACGCCGTGCAATACCGCGCCATCGAGCTGGGACCGAAGCTGGAAGGCCTGCGCATCGTGCGCAGCGGCCTGGCCAAGGGCGAGAAGATCGTGGTCAACGGCCTGCAGCGCGCCTTCCCCGGCTCGACGGTCGATCCGCAGGCCGTGCCGATGGCCGACGAGCAGACCCTCGCCGCCCTGGCCAGCCAACGCCAGGCCGTGGACGCCAGCGCCGCCCCGCGCGTGGCCGAGAAAACCGCCAAGCCCGCCACTGCGCCGCGCGGCTAACAGGTAGAAGACGATGAATTTCTCGCAATTCTTTATCCAGCGGCCGATCTTCGCCGCCGTGCTGTCGCTGCTGATCCTGATCGGCGGGGCCATCTCGCTGTTCCAGCTGCCGATCAGCGAATACCCGGAAGTGGTGCCGCCGACCGTGGTGGTGCGCGCCAACTTCCCCGGCGCCAACCCCAAGGTGATCGGCGAAACCGTCGCCTCGCCGCTGGAACAGGCGATCACCGGGGTCGAGGGCATGCTCTATATGTCGTCCCAGGGCACCGCCGACGGCAAGCTGACCCTGACCATCACCTTCGCCCTCGGCACCGACCTGGACAACGCCCAGGTACAGGTGCAGAACCGCGTGACCCGGACCATGCCGACCCTGCCCACTGAAGTGCAGCGTCTCGGCGTGACCGTCGACAAGGCCTCGCCCGACCTGACCATGGTCGTGCACCTGACCTCGCCGGACGACCGCTACGACATGCTCTACCTGTCCAACTACGCTGCGCTCAACGTCAAGGACGAGCTGGCGCGCCTGGATGGCGTGGGTGACGTGCAGCTGTTCGGCCTGGGCAACTACTCGCTACGCGTGTGGCTCGATCCGAACAAGGTGGCTTCGCGCAACCTGACCGCTTCGGATGTGGTCAACGCCATCCGCGAACAGAACCGCCAGGTGGCCGCCGGCTCCCTCGGTGCTCCGCCTTCGGATGCGGGCAACAGCTTTCAGTTGTCGATCAACACCCAGGGCCGTCTGGTCAGCGAGGAAGAGTTCGAGAACATCATCATCCGCGCCGGTGAAGATGGCGAAATCACTCGCCTGAAGGACATCGCCCGGATCGAGCTGGGTTCCAGCCAGTACGCCCTGCGCTCCTTGCTGAACAACAAGCCGGCGGTGGCCATCCCGGTATTCCAGCGCCCCGGTTCCAACGCCATCGAGATTTCCGATGCGGTGCGTGCCCGCATGGCCGAACTGAAGCAGAGCTTCCCTCAGGGCGTGGACTACGAAATCGTCTACGACCCAACCATCTTCGTACGTGGCTCCATCGAGGCGGTGGTGCATACCCTGCTCGAAGCCATCATCCTGGTGGTGCTGGTGGTGATTCTGTTCCTGCAGACCTGGCGCGCCTCGATCATCCCGCTGGCCGCCGTGCCGGTGTCGTTGATCGGCACCTTCGCCGTGATGCACATGTTCGGCTTCTCGCTCAACGCGCTGTCCTTGTTCGGCCTGGTGCTGGCCATCGGCATCGTGGTGGACGACGCCATCGTGGTGGTGGAGAACGTCGAGAGGAACATCGGCCTGGGCAAGTCACCGGTGGAAGCCACCCGCCAGGCCATGAAGGAAGTGACCGGTCCGATCGTCGCCACCGCCCTGGTGCTGTGCGCCGTGTTCGTGCCGACCGCCTTCATCTCCGGCCTCACCGGGCAGTTCTACCAGCAGTTCGCCCTGACCATCGCCATCTCCACGGTGATCTCGGCGTTCAACTCGCTGACCCTGTCGCCGGCCCTGGCCGCCGTGTTGCTCAAGGATCACCACGCGCCCAAGGACCGTTTCTCCAAGGTGTTGGACAAGCTGTTCGGCGGCTGGCTGTTCAACCCGTTCAACCGTTTCTTCGACCGCGCCAGCCACGGCTACGTCGGCACCGTGAAGCGCGTGCTGCGCGGCAGCTCGATTGCCCTGCTGGTCTATGGCGGCCTGCTGGTGCTCGGCTACCTGGGCTTCTCCAGCACCCCGACCGGCTTCGTGCCGCAGCAGGACAAGCAGTACCTGGTCGCCTTCGCCCAGCTGCCGGACGCCGCCACCCTCGACCGCACCGAGGCGGTGATCAAGCGCATGTCGGAGATCGCCGGCAAGCACCCGGGTGTGGAGAACACCGTGGCCTTCCCGGGCCTGTCGATCAACGGTTTCACCAACAGCCCGAACAGCGGCATCGTGTTCACCCCGCTCAAACCGTTCGACGAGCGCAGTGATCCGTCGATGTCCGCCGGCGCCATCGCCGCCGAGCTGAATGCCCAGTTCGCCGAGATCCAGGACGCCTACATTGCCATCTTCCCGCCGCCCCCCGTGCAGGGACTCGGCACCATCGGTGGCTTCCGCCTGCAGGTGGAAGACCGTGGCAGCCTGGGTTACGAGGAACTGTACCAACAGACCCAGAACATCATCGCCAAGGCGCGCCAGCTGCCGGAACTGGATCCGATGTCGGTGTTCACCAGCTACCAGGTCAACGTGCCGCAGATCGATGCCAACATCGACCGCGAGAAGGCCAAGACCCACGGCGTGGCCATCAGCGACATCTTCGACACCATGCAGGTGTACCTGGGCTCGCTGTACGCCAACGACTTCAACCGTTTCGGCCGCACCTACCAGGTCAACGTCCAGGCCGACCAGCAGTTTCGTCTGGAGCCCGAGCAGATCGGCCAACTCAAGGTGCGCAACAACCGTGGCGAGATGATCCCGCTGTCCACCTTCGTCAAGGTCGACAGTGCCTCGGGCCCGGACCGGGTGATGCACTACAACGGCTTCCTCACCGCCGAGATCAACGGCGCGGCGGCGCCCGGCTACAGCTCCGGCCAGGCCGAGGCAGCCATCGCCAAACTGCTCGACGAGGAGTTGCCCAACGGCATGACCTACGAATGGACCGAGCTGACCTACCAGCAGATCCTCGCCGGCAATACCGCGATCTTCATCTTCCCGCTCTGCGTGCTGCTGGCCTTCCTGGTGCTGGCCGCCCAGTACGAAAGCTGGAGCCTGCCGCTGGCGGTGATCCTGATCGTGCCGACCGTGCTGTTCTCCGCCATCGTCGGGGTGATCCTGGCCGGCGGCGACAACAACGTGTTCACCCAGATCGGCCTGATCGTGCTGGTGGGTCTGGCATGCAAGAACGCCATCCTCATCGTCGAGTTCGCCAAGGAGAAACAGGAAGAAGGCCTGGATCGTATGACTGCGGTGCTGGAAGCCTGCCGCCTGCGTCTGCGCCCGATCCTGATGACCTCCATCGCCTTCATCATGGGCGTGGTGCCCCTGGTGCTGTCGTCCGGCGCCGGCGCCGAGATGCGCCATGCCATGGGCGTCGCGGTGTTCAGCGGGATGATTGGCGTGACCTTCTTCGGCCTGCTGCTAACTCCGGTGTTCTACGTACTGATCCGTGGTTTCGTGGAGAAACGCGAGGCGAAGAAAGCCGCTCGTCTGCAGGAGGTGCACGCATGAGGCCGCTACTTCCCGCCCTGCTCGCCCTGGCCCCCGCTTTTATGTTGGCTGCCTGCGCCGTCGGTCCGGACTACCAGGCGCCGGAAACCCAACCAGCGCAGATCACTGCGCTGGAGGCCGGCGACTACGACCGCACCGACTTCGAATCGGCCTGGTGGCAGCAGTTCGACGACCCCACCCTGAGCCAGCTGGTACAGCAGTCGCTCGAGGAAAACCGCGAGCTGCGCGTGGCCTTCGCCCGCCTGCGCGCCGCCCGCGCCATCCGCGACGATGTCGGCAACGACCAGCTGCCGGTGATCACCAGTCGCGCCAGCGGCGAATTCGGCAAGGCCCAGCAACCGCCGACCAGCGAGCAGCGCATCCGCCAGGAACGCTACGACCTGGGCCTGGACATGGCCTGGGAACTCGATCTGTTCGGCCGCATCCAGCGCAGCATCGAGGCCAGCGAGGCGCAGAGCGAGGCCGCCGAGGCCGAGCTGTACCAGCTGCAGGTCAGCCTGATCGCCGAGCTGGTGGACGCCTACGGCAACCTGCGCGGCGCCCAGCTGCGCGAGCGCATCGCCCGCGACAACCTGAAGAACCAGAGCCAGTCGCGCGCCCTCACCGAGCAACTGCGCGACGCCGGCATCGGCAGCGAGCTGGACGTGCTGCGTGCCGATGCCCGCCTGGCCGCCACCGAGGCCAGCCTGCCGCAGCTGCAGGCCGAGGAAGCCCGTGCCCGCCACCGCATCGCCACCCTGCTCGGCCAGCGCCCGGAACAACTGAGCGTGGACCTGTCGGCCAGGCCGCTGCCGGTGATCGCCAAGGCCCTGCCGATCGGCGACCCCGCCGAGCTGCTGCGCCGCCGTCCAGACGTACGCGTGGCCGAGCGCCAGCTGGCCGCCGCCACCGCCAATGTCGGCGTGGCCACGGCCGACCTGTTCCCCAGGGTCAGCCTCTCGGGCTTCCTCGGCTTCACCGCCGGGCGCGGCTCGCAACTGGGCGCGGCGGCGGCCAACGCCTGGGGCGTGGCGCCGACCATCAGCTGGGCCGCCTTCGATCTGGGCAGCGTGCGTGCCCGCCTGCGCGGCACCGAGGCCGAGGCCGATGGTGCGCTGGCCAGCTACGAGCAGCAGGTGCTGCTGGCCCTGGAGGAATCGGAAAACGCCTTCAGCGACTACGCCAAGCGCCAGCAGCGCCTGGTTTCGCTGGTGCGCCAGGTCGAAGCCAGCCGCGCGGCGGCCGAACAGGCGGCGATTCGCTACCGCGAAGGCACCGAGGACTTTCTGGTGCTGCTCGACGCCGAGCGCGAGCGCCTGGCCGCCGAGGATGCCCAGGCCCTGGCCGAAGTCGAGCTGTACCGCGGCATAGTCGCGATCTACAAGGCCCTCGGCGGAGGTTGGCAGCCGCAGGTCTGAATGAACTGAAGTTCCTCCTGGGTCGATATCCTCCTTGTCGACCACCCTACTCCCCGCGGCTGCGCTCCTGGCCGTGGGGATTTTTTTGTCTCGGCAAAACCAGCCGGCTCCCTGTGCCTCAATTCGCGGCTGAAGCCGCGCCTACAGGAGCCTGTTGCGCCGCACAGGGCTTGATCAACCACGGCTTGGCGTAGGAGCGGCTTTAGCCGCGATACACAGGCAGCTCGGCGTAGGCCCTGATCGCGAATGAATTCGCTCCCACAAACAGCCAGAGCAGCCACCGTGAACACTTGCCCCAAACAACAGCTACGCGTAACAGGTACATAACCGCTGGTTAACCCGCCCCACCGGTCGGCCTGGCTATAATCGCGCCCTCAACGCACAGGGGAACTCGTCATGCAGGTACTGATCATCGGCTATGTCTGGCCGGAACCGCGCTCGTCCGCGGCGGGCAGCCGGATGATCGAGCTGATCGAGTTGCTGCGCGCTCAGGGCTGGCCGGTGACTTTCGCCAGCGCCGCTGCGCTGTCCGAGCATCGCGCCGAGCTGGCCGCGCTCGACGTGCCGGAAGTGCCGATCACCCTCAACTGCGACAGCTTCGACGCCTTCGTCGGCGAGCTGCAGCCGGATCTGGTGCTGTTCGACCGTTTCTTCAGCGAGGAACAGTTCGGCTGGCGCATCGAGCGTGCCTGTCCGAACGCCCTGCGCATCCTCGATACCTGCGACCTGCACAGCCTGCGCGATGCCCGCCAGCGCCTGCTGAAAGCCGCGCAGCAGGCCTGCGCCAGCGAGGCGGAGAAACAGCAGCAAGGCGCCGTCAACGCCACGCCCGGCGAGCTGTTCACCGCCATGGCCACGGACGACCTGGCCCAGCGCGAGGTCGCCGCCATCTACCGCAGCGACCTGACCCTGCTGATCTCCGACTTCGAGCAGGCGCTGCTGCAAGAGCGGTTCGGCGTGCCGCCCGCCCTGCTCCACCATTGCCCGCTGATGCTGATCCCCACGGCCACCGCGCAGCCGCCCTTCGCGCAGCGCGCGAACTTCCTCAGTATCGGCAACTTCCGCCACGCGCCCAACTGGGACGCCGTGCTGTGGCTCAAGCAGCAGCTCTGGCCGCTGATCCGCCAGCGCCTGCCGCAGGCGCAGCTGCATGTCTACGGTTCCTACACGCCGCCGAAGGCCACGGCCCTGCACAACCCCAAGCAGGGTTTCCATGTGCTCGGCTGGGCCGACGACGCCCATGCGGTGATGGTCCAGGCCCGCGTGTGCCTGGCGCCGCTGCGTTTCGGCGCCGGGATCAAGGGCAAGCTGGCCGATGCCATGGCCTGCGGCACGCCCAGCGTGACCACGCCGATCGGCAGCGAAGGCATGGCCGGCGAGCTGCCCTGGGGCGGCGCGGTGGTCGCCGACGCCCAGGCCTTTGCCGATGCCGCGGTGGCCCTGCATGAGGACCCGGCGCTGTGGCTACAGGCGCAGGGCAACGGCGAGCGCATCCTCGGCGCACGCTTCGACCGCCGGCAGGCCGGCCAGGCGCTGATCGAGCGCCTGCTGGCCCTGCGTGCCAACCTGGCGGCCGAGCGCCGCGCCAACTTCGTCGGCGGCATGCTGCGCCACCACACGCTCAAGAGCACCCAGTACATGGCGCAGTGGATCGCCGCGAAGAACCGCCCCGCGTCAGGCGCCTGAGGCTCAGTGGTGCTCGGCGGCGGGTGCCTCCTTCTGCACGGCGACCTCGACCTGCACGTCGCCGGCGCGCTCGAAGTGCAGGGTCAGCGGGAAGCGTTCGCCGTCCTTGAACTGGCGCTGCAGGCCGAACAGCATCACGTGGTAGCCCATCGGCGCGAATTTGGCCTGGCCCTTGCCCGGCACCTCGACCACCTGGACCTGCTGCATCTTCATCAGCCCGTTCTGGTGGACATGCTCGTGCAGCTCGGCCTTGGCCGCCACCGGGGTGTCGGCGCCGAGCAGGCGGTCGGCCTGTTCGCCCTGGTTGTGCACGATGAAATAGGCCGCGGCGGTCGGCGCCACCGGCGGCATTTCCCGCGACCAGGGATGCTCGATGTGCAGCTCGCCGGCCGCGTAGTCATGGGCCGTGGCCAGCAGCGGGCAGAACAGCGCGGCGGCGAGCGCGAGGGCGTGTTTCATGGACATGGTGGTTCTCCTTGGGGAATGTACGAAGGTGTGGTGGTCCGACGTGGCCGTTTAGCCGGCCGCCGCAGGCGTGACAGGCGCCGCCAGCCCAGCAGTATGCCGCTGAGGCTGATGGCCAGCCCACCCAGGCTGAACAGAATGATCAGCGCCTCGCGCAGGCGCGGGCGTTCCAGCAGCGGTTGCCAGTCCCAGCTGTGCAGCAGGTTGAACAGCCAGCGGCTGGCGCGGGCGCGGCTGTCGAGCTGGGCCAGCAGCGCGCCGCTGTGCGGGTCGAGATACAGCCAGGTGGCCGCCGCGTCGTCGAAGCGCACGCGCAGCACCGGCAGGCGCCGGGGGTAATGGCCGTACATGCTCTGCTCGGCCCGGGCGTAGTAGTAGGCGTCATAGCGCTGCAGCCGCTCGGCCTCGACCCGCGCCGCCGGCTGCATGGCCCGGGCCGCGGCCAGCAGGGTCGCGTCGGGCAGCAAGCGCTGCGCCTCGGCAGTCGCCTGCTGGCCCATGACCCGGCTGTTGCCGGCCGCATCGACGGCGCTCAGGTAGGCCCGCCCGCCGAGCATGCGCCACTCCAGCTCATGGGCGTTGAGGCCGGCCTGGCGCAGGCGCGCCAGGCTCTCGTCGAGGGGCAAGGCCAGCTGCTCGGCCGTCAGCGCACCGCCACGGTAGTCGGCGGCCGCCAGCTTCGACTGGCTGTCGAACAGCTGCCAGGGCCGCATCGACAGCAGCCCGCTGAAGATCCAGGCGAGCAGCACGCCGCCGAACAGCAGCCCGGCCAGGTGATGCCAGCGCGCCGCGCCGGCATAGGGCGAGCGCGAGCCGCTGCGGTAGGGCTTGCCGAAGCGCCAGCGCAGCAGCCCGACCACCTGGCCGAGCAGCGCCATCAGGCTGGCGGCCAGGGCCAGGTAGATGACCAGTTCCGCCCACCAGGGCAGGTCGCGCGCGGCATACAGCCAGTGCAGCCAGGCGCCCAGCCAGTTCCAGGCGCGCTCCCGGGCGCTGGCATCGCGCACCACCGCTCCCGTACGGCTGGAGATGTATAGCAGGCTCTGCGCCGCATCGGCCAGTTGTACCCGGTGCAGCGGGCGGTCCGCATCCAGGGCGCGGGAGCGGCTCCAGGCGTCTTCCATGACCAGCCCCCGGTACTGCGCCGGCGCCCCCGCGCCGAACTGGCGGGCGCTGGCCAGGGCCTGCTCGGCATCCACCGCGGGAAGCAGCCGGCCGCTGCGGGCATCGAAGGCCTGGCTGCTGCCGTCGGCATAGGCGAGCAGATAGCGCGGCCGGCCGCCGATGCTGGTCAGGCGCAGGCCCACTGCCGGTTTTTCTGCGGCACTGGCGGCCAGCAGTGCGCCCGGTTCGATACAGCAGCCTGCGGCCGGCAAGGCCGGCAGGCGCGCCAGGTGTTCGGCCGGGGTCAGCTTGGGGTAGCCGACATACAGCATGACCACCCCGGACACCAGCCACAGCGCCATGAACAGGCACAGGCCGATGCCCAGCCAGCGGTGCCACAGGTACAGATGGCGTTTCAGCTTTTTCATGGAGCCCCCATCAGAAGCGCGTATCGAGCGCCAGCTCGAAACTGCGTGGCGCGCCCATGTAGTAGAGGCTGCCGTAGGCCTGCCTGGCGTAGACCTCGTCGGTCAGGTTGCGCACACGCGCGGTCAGCGTGCTGTGCCGGTCCACCCGGTAGCGGGCGAAGGCGCCGTACAGGCTGTAGGACGGCGCCTTGAGGCTGTTGGCGTTGTCGGCGAAGACCGAGGCGACGTAGCGGGCATCCACCCCGGCCTGCCAGGCCGGGGCAATGTCGTAGCTCAGCCAGGCGTTGGCGACGTGGTCCGGCACGTTGCTCGGGCTGTTGCCCTTGCGCGATACCGACTGGCCGCCGACGGACTCGTTGAACTGGTCGTACTGGGCATCGACATAGGCGTAGTTGGCCTCGGCCAGCAGCTTCGCCGTGACTTGCAGCTTGCCGGCCAGTTCGATGCCGCGCGAGGTCTGCTGGCCGGCCTGCACGGTCAGGTTGGGGTTGCTGGAATCCTTCACCGTGAAGTCGCGCCGGACGATTTCATACAGCGCCAGGGTGGCCGAGCCGCGGCCGTCGAGGAAGTCGAACTTGCTGCCCGCTTCCCACTGCTCGCCGGTGGTCAGGTCGTACAGGCCGACCTGCGAGTAGGTGGCCGAGGCCAGCGAGCCGGCCGGTGGATCGGCGGCGGTGCTGTACTGCACATAGACGTTGGCCGCCGGGGTCAGCGCGTAGACCAGGCCGGCGCGGCCGGTGACTGGCTCCCAGGTGCGCTCGAAGAACGCCGGGCTGGTCGGCGTCACCGCGCCGTAGTTGCTCACCTCCATGTGCAGGTGGTCGTAGCGCAGGCCGGTGAGCAACGCCAGGCGCGGGCTCAGCTCCAGGCGGTTCTCCAGGAAGCCGGCCAGGGTGGTGACTTCGTGCTGGCGTTGCTTGTGCAGGCCGCCATTGACCCCGGGGATGTCGGAGAAGCTGCCCGGGTCGAAGTACTCGGCATCCACCGTGTCGTACGGGGCGCTGGAAAACGCCGAGTTGGGGTGCAGGCGCTGGCGGTTGAGCGAGTAGTCCAGGCCCGCCGACCACTGGCTGAACAGGCCGAACAGCTGGCGGTCGTGGCGCAGCTCGAAGCGATTGCCGTCGACCCGCTGGTCATGCCGCTGCAGCAGCGCCGAATAGCGCCGGACCAGGCTGTTGTCGGCGTTGTAGCGGTAGTTCTCCAGGTTGCGGTAATCGCGCTGGGCGTCGTAGTGGTACAGGGTGTTCTGCAGGCTGGTGCTGTCGTCGATCCGGTAGTCGATGATCGAGCGCAGCCAGCGCACGCGCTGCTCGTAGCGGCCGTCGGCGACGTTGTAGTTCTCGAAGCGGCGGTCCTCGTCGATCTTCATCGTGCCGCCCACCGGGTTGCGCAGCGGCGAGCCCCAGTAGGGGCTGTCTTCGCGGTCTTCCTGGTATTCCAGGGCCAGGGTATGGCTGAGGTCGGGCGTCAGGTCGCTGAGGATGGAGAACGCCGTGCTGGTCGACTCGCGTTCGTTGCGGTCCATATAGCCGTCGCCGGCCGTGCGGCTGACGTCCAGGCGGGCGAAGTGCCGGGGTTCGGGACCGCTGCTCAGGGCCTGGTTGATCCCGAGCGACAGCTCCGAGCTGTCGTAGCTGCCGTAGCGCACCCGGCCTTGCAGCGCCTGTTCCTCGCGGCTGGCCAGCTTGGTGATGTAGTTGATCGAGCCGCCGACGGCGCCGGCACCGTAGAGGAAGGTCGAGGGCCCGCCGAGCAGTTCGACGCGGTCGTAGATCCAGGCGTCCACCGGGCGGTTGGCGCTGCTGTAGCTCATGCCGATGCCGTTGTAGAGCTGGGTGATCTGCCCGGCGGTGAAGCCGCGGTAGGAGACGAAACCGCCATAGCCGGGGTTGGCCGAGGCGTTGACCCCGGTCATGCCGTTGATCACGTCCTGGGTGTCCTTGGCGCCGCGCGCCTCGATCAGGCTGCGGTCGGCGACGCTGACCGAGGCCGGGGTTTCGCGGGCGCTCAGGCCCAGGCGCGAGCCGGTCTTGATCGGCTGGTCGAGGCTCACGCCGCTGGGTGGCTCGACGCTGGCGCTGATGGTGCTGGTGGGCAGATCGAGTGGCGTGCCGGCGGCCCACGCCAGCGGGCCGCTGCCGAGCAGCAGCACCAGGCCGGTAGTTCTGATGGTCATGCGAGACTTCCGTGCAGGAATAATCAACCGGGCCTACGGCCGCCCTGCGCGCAGGCGCAGGCAGGCACGTGGCCGAATGTTTCAGGCAGGGAAGTCGGTGGGCGAAGCGCGCGGGTTGAGCGAGGGCCACAAATGTCGCGGCGGCGGTTGCGCCCAGTGCTGCGGCTGGCTGGGCGCGCCGCCGATGGCCGGCGGGAAGTCCGCGGCCCAGGCGTGGCTGTGCAGGGCCACGGCCGCGCCGTATGACGAGCACAGCGGGCAGGAAAACGCATCGGCCTGGTGCTGGGACGAACCCTCGCCCAGGTCCACCGCCGCGAGATTGCTGCCCTCGGCGCAGAAACCGCCCTGCAGGCCACTGAGACGCAGGCCGCTGGCCTGGCCGTGATGCAAACCGCAGGCGAACAGGCTGAGCAGGAGGCTGGTGTACAGCGCCCAGGCGATCAGCGTGCGGTGGTCACGGGTCAGAGTCATGGGCGCGACTCTACCACCGCCGCGCCCGGGGATAGAAGCCGGCCGCCCCCGGCCATTTGCCGCACCCGCGGGCGCTGCCCTGCCCCTCTTCGCCTGCGGCTGTGGAGCATTGCATCAGGGCGATGTCGAAATCCCCGAGGCTGCAACGACTAGTGCAGGAAGCGCTCGGCACTATGCTCAGCGCATGCCCGACCAACCCAGGGAGCCGACCATGGCCATCCAGCTCTATGCCCATCCCTTCTCGTCCTACTGCCAGAAGGTATTGATCGCCCTCTATGAGAACGCCATCCCCTTCGAGTGGCGCCTGCTCGCCCCGGAAAACCCGCAGGCCATGGCCGAACTGGCGGCGCGCTGGCCGTTCCGGCGCTTCCCGCTGCTGCTCGACGGCGAGCGTGCAGTGAGCGAGTCGAGCATCATCATCGAATACCTGCAGCAGCATTACCCCGGAGCGACCCGCCTGCTGCCCGAGGATGCCGACGACGCGCTGGAGGTGCGCTTCATGGACCGCTGCTTCGACCTGTATGTCTCCACGCCGATGACCGCCTGCGTGTTCGACCAGTTGCGCCCCGAGGCGCAGCGCGATGCCTGGGGCGTGGCGCAGGCGCGGCAGCTGCTGCAAACCGCCTACCGCTGGTTCGACGAGAAAATGGCCGGGCGCGAATGGGCCACCGGCGCCGGCTTCAGCCTGGCCGACTGCGCCGCCGCGCCGGCGCTGTTCTATGCCGACTGGGTAGAGCCGATAGCCCCGGAGTTCAGTACCCTGCGCGCCTACCGCCAGCGCCTGCTGGCTCGCCCCTCCTTCGCCCGCGCGGTGGACGAGGCGCGGCCATATCGGCACCTGTTCCCGCTGGGTGCGCCGGACCGCGACTGATCACTCGGCGGCTGCGGTCACGCCATCCCGGCACCACCCAGCGCGGCGATCAATCGCCAGCGCCTGCTGGCGCGGCCCTCCTTCGCCCGTGCGGTGAACGAGGCGCGGCCGTACCGGCACCTGTTCCCGCTGGGTGCGCCAGAGCGCGATTGAACTATTCGGTCGGCTCGGTCACGCCATCCCAGCCACCGCCGAGGGCGGCGATGAGCTGCACGCTGGCGGTCAGGCGGTTGCCCTGCAGGGTCAGGCGCGTACGTTCGCTGGACAGGGCGCTGGTCTGCACGCTGACCACGTCGGTGAACTCCACGGTGCCGGCCTTGTACTGGTTGAGAATCAGCCGCAGCGACTCGCGTGCGGCCTCCAGCCCCTGCTGCTGCACCAAGGCCTCGCGCTCCAGCACGGCCAGCTGCACCAGGTAGTCCTCCACTTCGCGGAAGCCCTCCAGCACGGTCAGGCGGTAGTCGGCCACGGTCTGGTCGTAGCTGGCCTCGGCCTGCTCGACCTGGGAGCGGATCAGGCCGCCGTCGAACAGGTTGAGGGCGAACTGCGGGCCGATCGACCAGAAGCGATTGGGCAGGCTGATCCATTCGTCGAGGCTGCCGCTGCGGTAGCCGCCACTGGCACTCAGGGTCAGGTCCGGGTAATAGGCGGCCTTGGCCACGCCGATCTGGGCGTTGGCGGCGATCACCCGGCGCTCGGCGGCGGCGATATCCGGGCGGCGCTCCAGCAACGCAGAAGGCAGACTTAGCGGCACCGCCGGCAGCTGCGGCACCTGCTCGCGCGCGGCCAGCTCGAACTGCGCCGGCGCCACCCCGACCAGCACGGCCAGGGCGTGTTCCAGCTGGGCGCGCTGGTATTCAAGGTCGACCGCATCGGCCTCGGTGCTCTTCAGCTGGGTCAGCGCCTGGGTCACGTCGGATTTCGGCACTATGCCGGCCTGGTACTGGTTCTCGGCGATGCGAAACGCCTGCTGATAGGCCGCCACGGTCTCGTCGAGCAGGCGCTTCTGCTCATCCAGCACGCGCAGCTGCAGGTAGCTCTGCACCAGCTCGGCCTGCTGGCTGAGGTGCACCGCGGCCAGGTCGGCGCCGCTGGCCTGCATGCTGGCGCTGTCGGCCTCCAGCTGGCGGCGCAGCTTGCCCCAGATATCCACCTCCCAGCTCACGCCCAGGCTGGCGTCATAGGTCTTGGAGACTTGCGCGGCATTCGAGCCGCTGACGCTGACCCCGCCGGTGGTGCCGATGGTGCTGTCGCCACCACCCTGGCCGGCGCGGGTGACGCCGGTATCCAGGCCGATGCTGGGGAAGAACGCCGCCCGTGCACCGCGAGCCAGGGCCCTGGCCTGGCGGTACTGCGCCTCGGCGCTGGCCAGGCTCTGGTTGTTGGCGTTGAGCCGCTCGATCAGCCCATTGAGTTCGGCATCGCCGTACAGTTCCCACCAGTTGCCGCGCAGCACGGTGTCGGCCGGTGCCGCGGCTTTCCAGCCGCTGGCCTGCTTGAACTGCACCGACTCGGCGGAAGCCGGGCGCTGGTAGTCGGGGCCGATGGCACAGGCACTCAGCATTAAAGCCGGGGCCAGGGCGGCGATGGCGAGGCCCAGCGGGCGAAGGGACGAAGGCTTCATACGGGGGTATCCAGGGCAGCATCGCTACGCACGCCGCGCCAGCGATTGACGCGGTGGCGCAGGCGGTCGAGGTAGAGGTAGACCACGGGGGTGGTGTAGAGGGTCAAGAGCTGGCTGAGGATCAGCCCGCCGACTATGGTCAGGCCCAGCGGCTGGCGCATTTCCGCGCCTTCGCTCATGCCCAGCAGCAGCGGCAAGGCACCGAGCATGGCGGCCAATGTGGTCATCATGATTGGGCGGAAACGCAGCAGGCAGGCGCGGCGGATCGACTCCTGCGGACTCAGTTTGTCGTGGCGTTCCAGTTCCAGGGCCAGATCGATCATCAGGATGGCGTTCTTCTTCACCACGCCGATCAGCAGGAACAGGCCGAGCAGCGAGATCAGGCTGAATTCGCCGCCGCTGAGGATGATCGCCAGCAGCGCGCCGACCCCGGCCGAGGGCAAGGTCGAGAGGATGGTCAGCGGGTGGATATAGCTCTCGTAGAGGATGCCGAGGACGATGTAGACCACCAGCAGCGCGCTGAAGATCATCAGCGGCTGGCCCTTGGCCGCGGCCTGGAATGCCCCGCCGGTGCCGCCGACCAGACCCTGCACCTCGGTGGGCAGGTTGACCTGGGCCACCGCCTGGGCGATCGCCTGGTTGGCCTGCTCCTGGGTGACGTCCTTGGCCAGCGAGTAGCCGATGCTTTCCGCGGCGAACTGGCCCTGGTGGTTGACCCGATCCTCCTCCAGGCTGCGCTCCCAGTGGGCGAAGCTGGACAGCGGAACCCGCGCCCCAGAGGCGCTGATCACCTGGATCTGGTCCAGTGCCTCGGGGTATTCGGCGAACGTCGGATCGATCTCCATCACCACGCTGTACTGGTTGAGGCTGTCGTAGATGGTGGAAATCTGCCGCTGGCTGAAGGCGTTGTTCAGCACCGCGGTGACCATGGCCATGTCCACGCCCAGGCGCTGGGCGGTGGCGCGGTCGATCTGCAGGCTGATCTGCTGGGCGCCCTCGCCTTCGTTGGCATCGATATCGGTCAGCTCCGGCAGTTTGGCCAGGGCGTCGCGCACCTTGGGCAGCCACTCGCGCAGGTCATCCAGGCTGCTGGCCAGCAGCACGTATTCGTTTTCCGAGCTGCGCCCCTGGCGGCCGCCGAACTGCAGGTCCTGGTCGGGCATCAGCATCAGCCGTCCGCCCGGCACCTTGGGCACGCTGTCGCGCAGGCGGTCGATCACCTGCTGGGCCGACACGCCACGCTCGCCAATGGGCTTCAGGCGCACCACCAGGAAGGCGTTGTTGATCCCGCCGCTGCCGCCGATGAAGCCGGCCACGCTGTGCACCGCCGGATCGGCCAGCAGCGCGCGGCGGTAGATCTCCATCTTCGGCTGCATGACCTGGAACGACAGGCCGTCATCGCCACGGACGAAGCCGATCAACTGGCCGGTGTCCTGCTGCGGCATGAAGGTCTTCGGCACTTCGATGAACAGGAACACGTTGAACGCGATGGTCGCCAGCAGGCTGCACAGGGTCAGCCGCGAGTGACGCAGGGCCCAGTCCAGGCTGCGCGCGTAGCCGTCCAGCACGCGTTCTTGCAGGCGCGCGCCGAAGCGCTGCAGGCGGCCGGGCTGGCGTTCGGCTTCCTCGGCCTTGAGCCAGCGCGCGCAGAGCATCGGCGTGAGGGTCAGCGAGACCAGCATGGAGATCAGGATCGCCACGGTCAGGGTGATGGAGAACTCGCGGAACAGGCTGCCGACTATGCCGCCCATGAACAGGATGGAGAGGAACACCGCGACCAGCGACAGGTTCATCGACAGCAGGGTGAAGCCGACTTCCTGGGCGCCCTTGAACGCCGCGGCCATGGGTTTCTCGCCCGCCTCGATATGCCGCGAGATGTTCTCCAACACCACGATGGCGTCATCCACCACCAGGCCGGTGGCGATGATCAGCGCCATCAGCGACAAGTTATTCAGTGAGAAATCCAGCAGGTACATCACCGCGAAGGTGCCGACCAGCGACACTGGCACCGCCAGCGCCGGGATCAGCGCGGCGCGCCAGCGGCCGAGGAAGGCGAACACCACCAGGATCACCAGGGCCACGGCGATCAGCAGGGTGCGCTCGGCCTCGTGCAGGGTGGCGCGGATCACCGGCGAGCGGTCCATCGCCACCTCCAGCTGCACGCTGGCCGGGATCACCGCCTGCAGCGCCGGCAGCTCGGCGCGGATGTCCTCGATGGTCTCGATGATATTGGCGCCGGGCTGGCGGTTGATCACCAGCAGCACCGAGTCGTCGTCGTTGTAGAAACCGCTGTTGTAGCGGTTCTCCACCGAGTCGCGGACCGTCGCCACATCGCTCAGGCGTACCGGTGCGTTGTTCTGGTAGCGGATGATCAGCGGCTGGTAGTCGGAGGCCTTTTCCAGCTGGTCGTTGGCCTGGATCTGCCAGTGACGGCTGGCGTCTTCCACGGCGCCCTTGGGCCGGTCGACGTTGGCCGTGGCGATGGCGTTGCGCACCTCGTCCAGGGCGATGCCGTACTGGTCGAGCAGGCGCGGCTGCAGCTCCACCCGCACCGCCGGCAGCGAACTGCCGCCGATCTGGATCTGCCCGACGCCCTGCACCTGGGCCAGTTTCTGCGCCAGCACGGTGGAGGCCACGTCGTACAGCTGGCTCTTGTCCAGCACCGGCGAGCTCAGCGCCAGCACCATGACCGGCGCCTGCGAGGGGTTGAACTTCTTGTAGGTCGGCATGCTGCGCATGCCGCTGGGCAGCAGGTTGCGCGCGGCGTTGATGGCCGCCTGCACCTCGCGGGCGGCGGCGTCGATATTCCGTTCGAGGTCGAAGAGGATGACGATCTGCGTGCTGCCCTGGCTGCTACGGCTGGTCATCTCGCTGATCCCGGCGATGCTGCCAAGCGAGCGCTCCAGTGGCGTGGCCACGCTGGAGGCCATTACCTGCGGGCTGGCGCCCGGCAGCGAGGCGTTGACCACGATGGCCGGGAAATCCATCTTCGGCAGCGGCGCCACCGACAGCAGGCCGAAGCTGACCCAGCCGAGCAACAGGATCGCCAGACTCAGCAGCAGCGTGGCCACCGGCCGCCGGATAAAGGGCGCGGAGATGTTCATGGGCTGACCAGTACGCCGGAAGCGCTGCAGCCGAAATAGCGGCGCGACAGGCGATCGAACCACAGGTAGATCACCGGCGTGGTGAACAGCGTCAGCACCTGGCTGAGCAGCAGACCGCCGACCATCACCAGGCCCAGCGGCTGGCGCAGCTCGGCGCCGGAGCCCGAGGCCAGCATCAGCGGGATGGCGCCGAACAGCGCGGCCAGGGTGGTCATCAGGATCGGCCGGAAACGCAGCAGCGCCGCCTGGTAGATCGCCGCCTCAGGCGCCATGCCCTGCTGCCGTTCGGCCTCCAGGGCGAAGTCGATCATCATGATCGCGTTCTTCTTGACGATGCCGATCAGCAGGATGATGCCGATGATGGCGATCAGGCCCAGGTCGTTGCCGGTCAGCAGCAGCGCCAGCAAGGCGCCGACCCCGGCCGAGGGCAAGGTCGAGAGAATGGTGATCGGGTGGATGTAACTCTCGTAGAGCACGCCGAGCACGATGTACATGGTGACGATGGCCGCCAGAATCAGCAGCAAGGTGCTCGACAGCGAGGCGCGGAAGGCCTCGGCGGCGCCCTGGAACTGGCTCTGGATACCAGGCGGCAGGCCGATGTCCTGCTGCACCTGCTCGATCACCGCCACCGCCTCGCCCAGCGATACGCCACTGGCCAGGTTGAACGACAGGGTCACCGCCGGGAACTGGCCGATATGGTTGACCAGCAGGCTGGCCGCCCGCTCGTCGATGCGCGCCAGGGAGGCCAGTGGCACCTGGCCGCCGCTGGCGGTAGCCACATGCACCTGCTGCAGCGCGGCCGGGCCGAGTTCGCCGGCGCCGGCACTCTCCAGCACCACGCGGTACTGGCTGGCCTGGGTGAAGATGGTGGAGATCTGCCGCTGACCGAAGGCGTCGTACAGCGCATCGTCAATAGCACTGATACTGACACCAAGCCGCGAGGCGGCGTCGCGGTCGATCTGCAGATACACCTGCAGGCCACGGTTCTGCAGGTCGCTGGCTACGTCACGCAGCTCGGCTTGCTCGCTCAGGGCCTCGACCAGTTTGGGTGTCCACTCCTCCAGCAGCGCGGCATCCGGCGATTCCAGGCTGAACTGGAACTGGGTACGGCTGACCCGGTCCTCGATGGTCAGGTCCTGCACCGGCTGCAGGTACAGCGCGATGCCGGGAATCGCCGCCAGCTCGGGGCGCAGGCGCTCGATCACCTGGCTGGCGCTGGCGTCGCGCTCACCGTGCGGCTTGAGGTTGATCAGCAACCGGCCGCTGTTGAGCGTGGCGTTGTCGCCGTCCACGCCGATATAGGACGACAGGCTGGCGACCGCCTCGTCCTGCAGGATCACCGCGGCCAGACGCTGCTGGCGCTCGCTCATGGCGGCGAAGGAAATGCTCTGCGGCGCCTCGGAAATGCCCTGGATCACCCCGGTGTCCTGCACCGGGAAGAAGCCCTTGGGCACCGCCAGGTACAGCACCACGGTCAGCGCCAGGGTGGCCAGCGCCACCAGCAGGGTCAGCGGCTGGTGCCTGAGCACCCATTGCAGGGCGACGCCGTAACGCGCGATCAGGCCGTCGATAAAGGCGCCGCTGGCGCGGTAGAAACGTCCCTGCTCTTGCTCCTTCTCGGCCTTGAGCAGGCGCGCGCACATCATCGGCGTCAGGGTCAGCGACACCACCAGGGAAATCAGGATGGCCACCGCCAGGGTGATGGCGAACTCGCGGAACAGGCGCCCCACTACATCGGCCATGAACAGCAGCGGAATCAGCACCGCGATCAGCGAGAAGGTCAGCGAGATCAGGGTGAAGCCGATCTGCCGGGCGCCCTTGAGCGCGGCGTTCAGCGGCGTCTCGCCCTCCTCCAGATGGCGGGCGATGTTTTCCAGCATGACGATGGCGTCGTCGACCACGAAGCCGGTGGCGATGGTCAGGGCCATCAGGGTCAGGTTGTTGACCGAGAAGCCGGCCAGGTACATCACGGCGAAGGTGCCGATCAGCGACAGCGGCACCACGATCGACGGAATCACGGTGGCGGACAGCTTGCGCAGGAACAGGAAGGTCACCAGCACCACCAGGCCGATGGCCAGGATCATCTCGAAGCGCACATCGCTGATCGCCGCGCGGATGGTCTGGGTGCGGTCGGTGAGCAGCTTGACCTCGATGCTGGCCGGCAGGCTGGCGGTGATCTGCGGCAGCAGTTTCTGGATGCGCTCGACCACCTCGATGACGTTGGCCCCCGGCTGGCGCTGGATGCTCAGCAGCACGGTCTGGTTGCGGTCGGCCCAGGCGGCCAGGCGCTCGTTCTCGGCGCCGTCGATAACGGTCGAGACGTCCTTGAGGCGCAGCGGCGCGCCGTTCTCGTACTTGAGGATCAGGTCCAGGTAGGCCTCGGCCGATTCCAGCTGGTCGTTGGCATCCAGCTGCGAGACGCGGGTCGGGCCGTCGAAGTTGCCCTTGGGCTGGTTGACGTTGCTGGCGGTGATCAACGTGCGCACGTCGGACAGATTGAGGCCATGGCTGGCCAGGGCCTCGGGGTTGACCTTGATCCGCACCGCCTTGCGCTGACCGCCGGCCAGGCTGACCAGGCCGACGCCGCTGATCTGCGCGATCTTCTGCGCCATGCGGGTATCGATCAGGTCGTGCACTTCGGTCAGCGGCATGCTCGCCGAGCTGATCGCCAGGGTCAGCACCGGGGTGTCGGCCGGGTTGACCTTGTTGTACACCGGCGGTGCCGGCAGGTCGCTGGGCAGCAGGTTGCTCGCCGCGTTGATCGCCGCCTGCACCTCCTGTTCGGCCACGTCCAGGTTCACTTCCAGGGTGAAGCGCAGGGTGATCACCGAGGCGCCGCCGGAACTGGTCGAGGACATCTGCTTGAGGCCCGGCATCTGGCCGAACTGGCGCTCCAGCGGCGCGGTCACCGAACTGGTCATCACCTCCGGGCTGGCGCCGGGATACAGGGTGAGCACGCGGATGGTCGGGTAATCCACCTCCGGCAGCGCCGACACTGGCAACAGGCGGTAGGCGATCAGGCCGGTGAGGAAGATCGCCACCATCAGCAGCGTGGTGGCGACCGGGCGCAGGATGAACAGGCGCGAAACGTTCATGCGCCGTGCTTCTGCTCGGTCTTGGCGGCCGGCTGGGCCAGGGCGCCGGGTTCGCCGACCACCTGCACCGCGCTGCCTTCCTTGAGCTTGTCGGTGCCTTCCAGCACCAGCCGTTCGCCGACCTTCAGGCCATTGCTGACCAGGGTCAGCGCGCCGTCGCTGGCGCCCACCTCGACCTTGCGCAGCTGCACCTTGTCGTCTTTATCGAGGAGGAACACAAAGGTGCCACGGGCGCCATACTGCAGGGCCGCGGACGAAATCAGGGTAGCCCCTTGGCGGGTTTCCACGCGCAGGCGCACGTTGACGAACTGGTTGGGAAACAGGCTCTCGCCGGCATTGTCGAAACGCGCCTTGAGCTTGACGGTGCCGGTGGCGACGTCGATCTGGTTGTCCAGGCTGTGCAGCACGCCTTCGGCCAGCAGCTGCTTCTCGCCGCGATCCCAGGCCTGCACCAGCAGTTTCTCGTTGTTGCGCACCCGCGCCAGCACCGGCGGCAGGTCGTTCTCGGCCAGGGTGAAGTTGACCGAGATCGGCTTGACCTGGGTGATGGTCACCAGCGCCGTGGTGTCGCCGCTGCTGACCAGGTTGCCGACGTCGATCTGGCGCAGGCCGAGGCGGCCGTCGATGGGCGCGCGGATGCGGGTGAACTCGAGGTTGAGGCGGGCCTCGGCGACGGCCGCCTGGTCGCTCTTCACCGTGCCGCGATACTGGCCGACCAGGGCGGCCTGGGTGTCGAGGGTCTGCTTGGCGATGGAGTCCTCGGCGTACAGGCCCTGGTAGCGGGCCAGGTCGATCTCGGCGTTCTTCAGCTGCGCCTGGTTCTGCGCCAGGGTGCCTTCGGCCTGCTGCAGGGCCACCTGGTAGGCCCGCGGATCGATCTGCGCCAGCAGGTCGCCGGCCTTGACCAGTTGGCCTTCCTCGAACAGCACCTTGACCAGCTCGCCATCCACCCGGCTACGCACGTTCACCGTATTCAGCGCGGTCACCGTGCCCAGGGCCTTGAGCTCGATATTGAAGTCGCCCTGGCTGACCTGGGTCACCCGTACCGGCACCGGCCCGCTGTCGCGCCCCCAGGGTCCGCCGCGACCGCCCTTCTCCACCGGTTTCGCCGGCCACAGCCACCACAGCAGCAGGACGACGGCGAGCAGCGCCAGGGCGATCAGCCAGGGGCGGTAAGAGCGCGATGCAGAGCGAATATCAGGCATGGTCCGGGTCACTTTCCTTGGGAGCGTGAACGATAAGCACTCTCTGCCGCCAAGCAAAGGGTCTTTACCGCCCATTTACCCTTGATTGACGTAACCAAGTGTTTGAGGCGCAAAAGAAAAGACCCTGCCCGGCATGGGCTGCGGGCATGCCTGGCCTTGTAGTTCGCGGCGATAGACGCGGGTAGGTTGGTGTTGAGCGCAGCGAAGCCCAACAACCGGGGCTGGGCCGTTGGGCTTCGTCGCTCTGCTCCTTAACCCAACCTACGACTTCTCTGATGCAACCACGTGCTTGAGGCGCAAAAGAAAACGGCCTGCAAGGCAGGCCGTTTCAAGGTATTGCAAAGGCTTATTTCAGAGCAGCGATGGCGGCGGCGTAATCGGGCTCATCGGCGATTTCGCCAACCAGCTCGCTGTGCAGCACCTTGTCGTTCTCATCCAGCACCACCACGGCGCGGGCGGCGACGCCGACCAGCGGGCCGTTGCCGATGGCCACGCCGTAGTTCTTGAGGAACTCGGCACCGCGCATGGTCGACAGGTTGATCACGTTGTCCAGGCCTTCGCTGCCGCAGAAACGCGACTGGGCGAACGGCAGGTCGGCGGAGATGCACAGCACCAGGGTGTTGGCCAGCTTGCTCGCCTCGGCGTTGAACTTGCGCACCGAGGTGGCGCAGGTCGGGGTGTCGACGCTGGGGAAGATGTTCAGCACCTTGCGCTTGCCGGCCAGGCTGGCCAGGGTCACATCGGAGAGGTCCTTGCCTACCAGGCTGAACGCCGGCGCCTGCTGGCCGGCTTGCGGCAGCTGACCGTCGACCTGGATCGGATTGCCCTTGAGGGTTACTTGAGCCATTTCAGTGTCCTTATCGTTGCAGTTGGGAAACCGGGCCAAAAACTGCCCGGCGGGTAAAGCATCATTTCTGGGCGAAGTACTCGCGGGTCAGCTTGACCACCACCGGGCTGAGCAGCAGCAATGCCATCAGGTTGGGCAGGGCCATCAGACCGTTGAGGGTGTCGGCCAGCAGCCAGGCGAAATCCAGATGGGCAATGGCGCCGAACGGCACCGCCAGCACCCAGACGATGCGAAACGGCAGGATCGCCCGGGTACCCACCAGATACTCCCAGCATTTTTCGCCGTAGTAGCTCCAGCCCAGAATAGTGGTGAAGGCGAACACTGCCAGGGCAATGGTCAGAATATAGCCCCCGACACCGGGCATGGCCGACTCGAAGGCCGCCCCGGAGAGCACCGCGCCACTGGCGCCACTGCTCCAGACGCCGGAGCAGATGATCGCCAGGCCGGTCATGCTGCAGATGATGATGGTGTCGATAAAGGTACCGATCATGCCGATCATGCCCGAACGCACCGGGCTGTCGGTGGTGCCGGCGGCCTGGGCGATACCGGCGGTGCCCAGGCCCGCTTCGTTGGAGAAGATGCCGCGGGCCACGCCGAAGCGGATCGCCGCCATCACCGCCGCGCCGGCAAAGCCGCCGGTGGCGGCAACCGGGTTGAAGGCCGACTCGAAAATCAGGGCGAAGGCGCCGGGAATGGCCTCGGCATTGACCACCAGCACCACGACAGCGGCGATGATGTAGGCCACGCACATGACCGGCACCAGGGTGGCGGCGACCTTGCCGATACGCTGGATGCCACCGAGGATCACCAGGCCGACGATGGCCATGGTCACCACGCCGGTGATCCAGTCTGGGATGCCGAACGAACCATGCAGGGCGTCGGCCATGCTGTTGACCTGGACCATGTTGCCGATGCCGAAGCCGGCGAAGCCGCCGAACACGGCAAACGCGCCGCCGAGCCAGGCCCACTTCTTGCCCAGGCCGTTCTTGATCGCATACATCGGCCCGCCGACGTGTTCGCCGCGGTCATCCATTTCGCGGTAATGCACGGCCAGCACCACTTCGCAGTACTTGGTGGCCATGCCCACCAGCGCCGTACACCACATCCAGAACAGCGCGCCGGGGCCGCCGAGGAAGATCGCGGTGGCCACGCCGGCGATGTTGCCGGTACCGACGGTGGCTGCCAGGCAGGTCATCAGTGCCTGGAACGGGCTGATTTCGCCGCTGCTGGCGTCGCCCTTCTTGCGTCCCTGCCACATCAGGGCAAAGCCGCTACCGATACGCAGCAGGGGCATGAATTTGAGCATCAGCATCAGGATCAGGCCGGTGCCGAGAATCAGCACCAGCATCGGCGGGCCCCAGACCAGGCCGTTGATCTGATTGACTAGCGAGTTGAGGGTCTCCATCGGTCACGCTCCTTTTTCTTGTAAGGCACGCGGGTAACGCGCCTGGACTGGATGCACCTGCCGGTAAGGCGGCGATCCGCGATCAGCCGTCGTCAGACGATGGTTGGCATCGAGACGAAGTGGCTAGAAACAGCTGTACGACATGCTACAAGGCCCGCGGCAGACGCTCGCAACGCCGCCGCGGATTCTTGCACGAACCAGGAGACTTGTGTGCGGCCGGCCTGCTCAGGCCGTAGCCCGTTGCGGCGCCGGATGGGGGTTGGGATGGAAGAACACGTGCTCGCGGATCGGCCCGACCGCCACTTCGCCGATCTCCTGATAGCCCTGGCGCTTGTAGAACTCCAGGTAGTGCGGGTTGCCGGTATCCAGCACCACGCCCTGGGAGCCGGCATCCTCGGCGCACCAGTTGTGCAACGCCGTGAGCAGCTGCTCGCCAAGGCTCTGGCCCTGGAATTCCGGGTGCACGCCGAGCAGCGGCAGCACGTGGTAGGGCCCGGGCGGCAGGCAGGCGAGCACCGCATCGTGGTATTCCAGGTAGCGCCTGGTGCAGCGAAAACCGGTGGTCAGCAGCATGCGCAGGCGCCAGCCCCAGCTCTCGGTGATGTCCAGGCGGCGTACCGGCGGGGCGATCAGGGCGATGCCGACCAGGCGTTCCTCGATCAGCAGGCCGATGGCCGGCAGCTCCTCGTTGAAATGCTGCTGGACCAGCTCGCGCACGGTGGCGCGCACGCGCTGGTCGAAGCCGGGGCGCTCGCACTCGAACAGGTAGGCAAAGGTCGGGTCGTGACGGTAGGCGTGGTACAGCAGCGAACGGGCCTCGCGGCTGTAGCCATGGTCGAGCATGCGGACTTCGGCGGTGCGATGGGGCATCGGGCTGACCTCATTTGTTATAGATTTTGCGGGTCGCAAGCCAAGGTAGCACCGCCTCTACCGCCCCGCCAGACGCTGGCCGTCACCCGATGACTGGGCTAGCATCGCGTTTTAATTTTGCCGGTAGCTGCCCATGAAGATCGTTTCCTTCAATATCAACGGCCTGCGCGCCCGCCCCCACCAGCTGCAGGCCCTGATCGAGAAGCACCAGCCGGATGTGATCGGCCTGCAGGAAACCAAGGTCGCCGACGAGCAGTTCCCCGAGGCGGAGATCCGCCAGCTCGGCTACCACGTGCACTACCACGGGCAGAAGGGCCACTACGGCGTCGCCCTGCTCTCGCGCCAGGAGCCGCTGGAGCTGCACAAGGGCTTTCCCGGTGACGCCGAAGACGCCCAGCGGCGCTTCATCTACGGCACCTTCGCCGATGCCCAGGGCAATCCGGTGACGGTGATGAACGGCTACTTCCCCCAGGGCGAAAGCCGCGACCACGCCACCAAGTTCCCGGCCAAGCAGCGTTTCTACGCCGACCTGCAGCGCCTGCTGAACGACTCGTTCAAGCCCGAGCAGGCACTGGTGGTGATGGGTGACATCAATATCTCCCCGGAAGACATCGACATCGGCATCGGCGAGCCGAACCGTCTGCGCTGGCTGAAGACCGGCAAGTGCAGCTTCCTGCCGGAAGAACGCGAGTGGCTGGCCACCCTCAAGGGCTGGGGCCTGGTCGACAGCTTCCGCCAGCTCAACCCGGCGGTGAACGACCGCTTCAGCTGGTTCGACTACCGCAGCCGCGGTTTCGAGGACGAGCCCAAGCGCGGCCTGCGCATCGACGTGATCCTCGCCACCCAGGCGCTGCAGGCGCGCTTCAAGGATGCCGGCATCGACTACGAACTGCGCGGCATGGAAAAACCCTCGGACCATGCGCCGATCTGGCTGGAACTGGAGTGAACCAAGGCCACCTGCGGGTGGCCTTGTTTTGGGCGATGTATCAATACTCGTAGGTTGGGTTGAGGAGCAGCGCGACGAAGCCCAACGATCCTGCCACGGCTGTTGGGCTTCGCTGCGCTCAACGCCAACCTACCCATGCGCGCCGCGAAATACCGGGCAATCCACGCTCGCCAGGCCATACAGCACATACGTAGGGCATAGCTTGTTTGTCCCCCAGCGGCCGCTGGGCTCCCCGGCAGGCTGGCTGAAATGCCTGATCTAGAGAGCCTGCTGTAACCGGACTGCAATCTAACCGTCTTATTCTGCGCGGCACTTTCCCTCCCTCGAAGAAGGTCCCTGCTGCATGTCGCGCGCCCTGTCCGTTAGTGATCGGCAATCCTGGAGCCATGCCTACGCCTGGCTGCTACTCGGTTTCATCTGCTACGCCCTGCCCTGGTCGGTGTTCGCCGCCACGCCGGAAAATGCCAGCACCGTGCTGCGCATCCAGGGTTCCAACACCATCGGCGCCAAGCTCGGTCCGGCCCTGGTGCAGGGCCTGTTCGAGGAACAGGGGCTGCGCGAGATCCGCCTCGAGCCCTCGGCGGTGGAAAACGAGCAGCAGGTGCTGGCCATCGACGGCAGCGGCCGGCAGATCGGCATCACGGTTGCCGCCCATGGTTCCGGCACCGGCTTCGTCGCCCTGCAGGACGGCAGCGCCGACCTGGCCGCCTCTTCGCGGCCGATCAAGGACGCCGAAGCGGCCAGCCTGACCAGGCTGGGCGACATGCGCAGCCTGGCGGCCGAACAGGTGATCGCCATCGACGGCCTGGCCATCATCCTGCACCCGAGCAACCCGCTGGACGCCCTGAGCACCGCCCAGCTCGCCGCCATCTTCGCCGGCGAAATCAAGACCTGGGAGCAGCTCGGTGGCCGCGGCGGCGCCATCACCCTGTATGCCCGCGACGACAAGTCCGGCACCTTCGACACCTTCAAGGAGCTGGTCCTGGCGGCCAACGGCAAGACCCTGGCCGCCGGCGCCAAGCGCTTCGAGTCAAGCAACCAGCTGTCCGACGGCGTCAGCCAGGACCCCAGCGGCATCGGTTTCATCGGCCTGCCCTATATTCGCCAGAGCAAGGCGGTGGCCATCGCCGCCGGGGAGTCGCAACCCATGCTGCCCAGCGCCACGCTGATCGCCACCGAGGACTACCCGCTGTCGCGCCGCCTGTTCCTCTATGCCGCCCCACAGGCCGGCAACCCCTGGGCCAAGGCGCTGATCGAGTTCGCCCACAGCCCGCGCGGCCAGGCGATAGTCGAGCACAGCGGGTTCATCGCGCAGACGGTGCAGGCGGTCAAGGTCCAGGGCAGCCCGGCCATGCCGGAGGCTTACCGCAACCTGGCCGAGCAGGCGCAGCGCCTGTCGGTGAACTTCCGTTTCCAGGAGAACAGCGCCACCCTCGACAACAAGGCGCAACGCGATATCCAGCGTGTGCTGGATTTCCTCAAGGGCCAGGACAAGCTGCAGCACAAGGTGGCGCTGGTCGGTTTCGGCGACCCGAAGAACGACCCGGCGCGTGCCGCCCTGCTGTCCAAGCTGCGCGCCATGGAAGTCCGCCGCGGCCTGGCCCGTGGCGGCGTGATCGTGCGCGACATCATCGGCCTCGGCGAGCAACTGCCGGTCGCGGCCAACTCCGCCGACGAAGGGCGGATCAAGAACCGTCGGGTCGAGGTGTGGGTGTACTGAGGCTCACCCCGATCGGTTCTGGTAAGAAACTGTAACGCCCGGGCATTTGCCGCGGGCCCGCTTGCGCCCTTGCAGGCGGTTGAAAAGCTACCTGCGTTGCCATCGCAGCGTTTTTTTGCCTTGCGCTGGCTGCCTCGCCTACGTTTTTCAACCGCCTGCTAGCCTTTAGAGAGTGACGCCGGGCCCCTCTGGCGGTGAGTCTTCACCGTGATGTCGGAGTCACTGTCTTGCAGGCAGCGACGGGAGGGCCCCATGAACGACCTGCTGGCTTTTCTTGGCACCCCGCTACTGGGCACCGCCACCTGGCTGTGGCTGAGCTTCTTCGTCATCGTCTTCAGCCTGCTGGTCCTCGACCTCGGCGTGCTGCACCGCAACGAGCATGAGATCGAGATGCGCGAGAGCCTGCTGCTGTACAGCGGCTACTTCAGCGTCGGCCTGCTGTTCGGCGTGTGGGTCTGGCACCAGCTGGGTGCGCAGAGTGCGCTGGAGTTCTACACCGGCTTGCTGGTCGAGCAGTCGCTGTCGATGGACAACGTGTTCGTCATGGCGATGATCTTCGGCTTCTTCGGCGTGCCGCGGCGTTACCAGCACCGGGTGCTGTTCTGGGGCATCCTCGGCGTGGTGGTGCTGCGGGCGCTGATGATCGGCCTGGGCACCGCGCTGGTGCAGCAGTTCGACTGGGTGCTCTACCTGTTCGGCGCCTTCCTGCTGTTCACCGGAATAAAGATGCTGTTCGCCCATCAGGAACATCACCCGGATCTGGCGCAGAACCCCTTGCTGCGCTTCCTGCGCCGGCATGTGCGGGTGACCGAGGAACTGCACGAGGGCCACTTCTTCGTGCGCAAGCGGCCGGAGGGTGCCAGCCATCACCTGCTCTACGCCACGCCGCTGTTTCTCGCCCTGCTGCTGATCGAGCTGGCCGACCTGGTGTTCGCCGTGGACAGCGTGCCGGCGGTATTCGCCATCACCCAGGACCCGTTCATCGTCTATACCTCGAACATCTTCGCCATCCTCGGCCTGCGTTCGCTGTATTTCGCCCTGGCGGCGCTGATGCACCGTTTTATCTACCTGAAATACGCCCTGGCCCTGGTGCTGATCTTCATCGGCGGGAAGATTTTCCTGCATGGCCTGATCGGCAAGATTCCCGCCCTGCTCTCCCTTGGCGTAACCTTTGGCCTGCTGGCGGGCGGCGTGCTGCTGTCTTTGCTGAAAACCCGCGACCGACCAGAGGATCAGGAGACTAAACGCTGATGGCGGATGTACGCATCGAAACCCTGGAACACCAGGGCCGCCGGCTGTGGCGGGTACAGGTCGGGCGCCGCGCTCTGACCTTCCACGAGGAATTGGCGGCGCGTACCTTCGCCGCCCAGCTGCACCAGCGCCTGCGCTGGCTGAGCCAGCTCGCCGCCGGCGACGGCCAGGATGGCGGCTCGCGCTAGCCAGCGGGCCGCTCGGGCCAGCTAGCAACCGGCGAGGAAGGCGTCCAGCGGCAGCGGCATCTGCACGCCGTAGCCCTGCACATAGTCGATGCCCAGCGCCACCAGGCGTTCGCGGATGCTCTGGGTCTCGACATACTCGGCAATGGTCTTGCGCCCCAGCACATGGGCGATCTCGTTGATCGACTTGACCATGGCCAGATCGCTGGGCGAGCGCTCGATCTCCTTGACGAAACTGCCGTCGATCTTCACGTAATCCACCGGCAGGCGCTTGAGGTACTCGTAGGAGGAGAAACCCGTGCCGAAATCGTCGATGGAGAAGGTGCAGCCGAAGCGCTGCAGGTAGCGCACCAGGTCGGCGGTCTTGGTCAGGTTGGCCACGGCGGCGGTTTCGGTCAGCTCGAAGCAGATCTTGTGCGCCGGCACCGAGTAGTCCTCGAACAGGGCCTCGATGAACTCGAGCATCTTGTCGTCATTCAGGCTGCTGCCGGACAGGTTGACCGATACCCCGCTGCAGCGCTCCCAGATCCCCGGATGCTGCGCCAGCTCGGTGAATACGCGCTTGAGTACCCAGCGATCGACCTTGGTCATGCGGTTGTAGCGCTCGGCGGCGCTGATGAAGTCCAGCAGCTTGAGTTCGTTCTCCATCACCAGCAGCACTTCATAATGCGGCAGTTGCGTATCGCTGACGGCGGCCGGGGCGATCTGCTGCACGCGCAGGCTGAGTTCGCCGCGCTCGACTATGTCGTCTACCCGGCCGGCGATGGCCATCAGCCCCGTGCGGGCGCCATCGATCTCGTCGGTGTAGATGTGCGTGCGGTTGCGGCCGAACTCCTTGGCGGTATTGCAGGCGATCTGCAGGTCACGGAACAGGTTGATGACATCGTGGCATTCGCTGGTCAGCACGATGCCCAGGCTCATGGTCACCCCGTGCGAATGGCCCTGCCACTCCAGCGGGTTGGCCTCGATGCTGGCGCGCAGCTGCTCGGCCAGCTGCCTGGCGCGCAGCAGGTCGGCCTGCGGCACGACCACGGCGAAATCCACCCCGCCGACGCGGGCCAGGGTTGCCGCCGCGGGCAGCTGCTCGGCCAGCAGGCTGGCTGCCTGTTTAAGGTAGGTGTCGCCGGCCATGGGGCCGAAGCTGGAATTGAGCACGCTGAACTGGTCGATATGACCGTAGATGAAGGCGCAGGGCTCATTGCTGGCCAAGGCCTTCGCCGCCGTCGCCTCGAAGCTGCGCCGATTGAACAGGCCGGTCAGCTCATCGTGGCTGCGGGCATAGGCGATATCGCGGTACAGCTTGCCGACGATGTTCTCCAGATGATCCTGGATCAACCCCTGGCCATCGGGCGCGGAACTGCCGATCCAGCCGGCGGCCAGCTGCTTGGTCAGCTCGTGGGCGGTGAAGCTGCCGGCTTCGCGCCCTTGCCGGTCGACCAGCACATAGTGATCGCTGGCGGCATTGGCCCAGACCAGCTGCAGGTGCTGCCCACGCTGGGTCACCAGCCAGTCGCCTTCGCCGAGCTGCTGCAGCCGCTCGCGCCAGCGCTGCAAGGCCGGGTCCGGGCTGTGCAGCGGTGCTTCGGGCGCCGGCTCGGCCTGGCCAACCAGCTCGACCGCCTGCTCGCCCGCCAGTTGCCGCTGCAGCTGTTTGAGCACTGGCGTATGCCGGTACTGGCCCGGCTGGAAGCTCTCCATGCGCTGGCGCAGCTGCTCCAGCAGCGGGGCCGCTTCGCCGCTCCCGGCAGGCGCGCGCAGGCGGTCATTGAGCTGACGGATCAGCGCCAGGTCATCCTGCCATTCGCTGCCGTCCTGGCCATGGCGGATCAGCTCATGCACCAGCAGGTCGCGCCAGCCCGCCTCCAGCCAGTCGAGCAGCACCTGGGGCGCCTGCTCGCCGAACAGCCCTGCCAGCTCGCGGCCCACCTGCTCCCGCGCCTGCTGCAAGGCGTCGCGGCCACGGTTGTACTGGCGCACACGCTCGGCGTTGTTGTGGTAGGCGCGCTGCTGCACGGCCAGCAACTGTTCAAGCTCCTCGTGGCTGCGGTTGAACACCGTGCTGTCGCCCTGGTAATCCTGGACGATGCCCTCGATCAGCTGCTGTACGCGCTGCTCCAGGGCGTGATTGGGCGGGTCGGAGAACTCGCAGAGACGGATCAGCTTGTCCAGGGTCGCCCGCACCGGATGGGTGGCATCGGCAAAGGCGGCGGGTTCGAGCATGGCCGCCTGGGCCACGGGCGCCATCAGGCGGCGCAGCGCCGGCTTGATATCCGCGGCGATGCCCTGCTCCTGCTCGATGTGTTGGAACAACTCGGCCACCACCCCGACGTCGTCGCGCTGGCGCGGGGACAGCACGGCCCCGGCGGCGCCCAGCTGGTGCAGAAAGTCCTCGGCCGACCAGCCTTGCGGCGGTGGGCTGAGGCCCTTGACCTGGGCCATCGCCTGTTGCAGCGAGGCGCCATCCAGCGCCGGCACCGCCGCCGCGGCGTTGGCCGCCGGCGATTCGGCGGCACCGGCGCCCACTGCGCGCAACTGCTGAATGGCCTGGTAGGGCGCATCCGGCGCCTTGCTGGGCGCGCGCGCGCGCCGGCGCTCCTCGGCCGGGTGCACGGCCGGATCGATCCACGGCTCGATCTGGAATTCGCTGAAAACCGTGTCCAGTTGCTTGAGGTAGGCGTGCAGCACGTGCCCCAGTTCCTTCGCCGCCACTGCGTAGAACAGCTCGCGCACGGCGGGCAACTGCTCGCGCAAATGCAGCTGTGCCTGCAGCTCGCGCACCATGAATTCCAGCGACAGCGGGCTCTCGCGGTCCCTGGCCGCCGCTCCGGTCAGCGTGTTCAGCCGGGCGCAGTTGCGCCACTCCATGACGCCCAGGGACTCGCGCAGCTGGCGCACCAGGCGACGCGCCTCGAGCATTTCCTCCACTTCGGCATCATCGACCAGTTGCCACTCGCTTTCGTTGGTCGGCGCCACGCCCTGGGGCGTGATGCCGGCGGGCAGCAGGGCCAGGATGGCTTCGACGGTTTCCAGGATGGCGCGCTCGCGCAGCGCAGCGCACAGGCGCAGAAAATCCTCGCAGCCCTGGGCCTCGAAGTTGCTGCGTGCCGCCAGACGCTGTTCTTTCAACGCTCGAATAGAGGCATCGATCAAGGCCTCCAGGCAGGGTGCCAAATGCGTGTTCACCGCTTGGCACAAAGCACCCATGACTGCAGTGCGCTGTTGCATCAACATACGCCCCCTACATCCTGTAATGACTCTGCTACTGCTCTACCACTATAGCCATCACTCGGGATTACGCAGGTGGCATTCGCCATTGCGCCGACAGCAGAAACACCAAGGCCCGCAGTTGCGGGCCTTGGTGTTTGCGCTCAGGAACCAGTGGCGATCAGCGGCCGGCTTTCATCGCCTCGCGCGGCACGTACTTGCCGATCTCGAACTTGCCGATGGCCATGCGGTGCACTTCGTCCGGGCCGTCGGCCAGGCGCAGGGTGCGCTGCATGGCGTACCAGTAGGCCAGCGGGAAGTCGTTGGAGACGCCGGCACCGCCGTGGATCTGGATGGCGCGGTCGATCACCTTGAGCGCGACGTTCGGCGCCACCACCTTGATCTGGGCGATTTCACTGGCGGCGACCTTGTTGCCCACGGTGTCCATCATGTACGCCGCATTGAGGGTCAGCAGGCGCGCCATGTTGATTTCCATGCGCGAGTCGGCGATGTGGTCGATATTGCCGCCCAGGCGCGCCAGCGGCTTGCCGAAGGCGGTACGGCTGACGGCGCGCTTGCACATCAGTTCCAGGGCGCGCTCGGCCATGCCGATGGAGCGCATGCAGTGGTGGATGCGGCCTGGGCCGAGACGACCCTGGGCGATCTCGAAGCCGCGGCCCTCGCCATAGATCACGTTTTCGTAGGGCACCCGCACGTTGTCGAACAGCACTTCGGCGTGGCCGTGCGGGGCGTCGTCGTAGCCGAATACCGGCAGCGGGCGCAGCATGGTCACCCCCGGCGCATCCATCGGCACCAGGATCATCGAGTGCTGCTGGTGGCGCGGCGCGTCCGGATTGGTCAGGCCCATGAAGATCATCACCTTGCAGCGCGGGTCGCAGGCGCCGGAGGTCCACCACTTGCGGCCGTTGATCACCCACTCGTCACCGTCGCGACGGGCATTGGCTTCCATGTTGGTGGCGTCGCTGGAGGCCACGCCCGGTTCGGTCATGGCGAAGGCGGAGCGGATGCTGCCGTCCAGCAGCGGCTTGAGCCACTGCTCCTTCTGCGCCTCGCTGCCGTAGCGCACCAGCACTTCCATGTTGCCGGTGTCCGGCGCGGCGCAGTTGAACGGCTCCGGGCCGATCAGCGAGCGGCCCATGATCTCGGCCAGCGGCGCGTATTCGGTGTTGGTCAGGCCGGCACCCAGCTCGGAGTCCGGCAGGAACAGGTTCCACAGGCCGGCGGCGCGGGCCTTGGTTTTCAGCTCTTCCATGATCGCGGTGGGCTGCCAGCGATCGCCCTGGCTGACCTGCTGTTCGAACACGGCTTCGGCCGGATAGACATGGGCTTCCATGAACGCGGTAACGCGTTCACGCAGTTCCTGGACTTTGGGGGAGTAGGCGAAATCCATGGGCAGCTACCTTTTGACGGTACGGGGCAAGGGTGTGGTTTCAATCTGCAAATGATGCTAGAACAGGGTCCTGGATTTATCTAACCTATTTTCGTGGCTTATAAACATTCATCACCGATATATGATCCGGCGCCCTGGATCGGCATGACGAGAGCCTGCAATGAATCTGAACAAGGTCGACCTCAACCTGTTTATCGTCTTCGACGCCATCTACACCGAAGCCAACCTGACCCGCGCCGGACAGATCGTCGGCATCACCCAGCCGGCGGTGTCCAACGCCCTCGCCCGCCTGCGCGAAACCTTCAATGACCCGCTGTTCGTGCGCACCGCCCAGGGCATGGTGCCCACGCCCATGGCGCAGAACATCATCGGCCCGGTACGCAACGCCCTGCAGCAGCTGCGCGTGTCGGTGCAGGAAAGCCGCACCTTCACCCCGCAGCAGGCCAACAAGACCTACCGCATCAGCATGACCGACCTCACCGAGGCGGTGATCCTGCCGCCGCTGTTCCAGCGCCTGCGCCGCCTGGCGCCGAACGTGCAGATCGAGAGCTTCCTGTCCAAGCGCCGGGAAACCACCAAGGAGCTGGCCGCCGGCCGCCTCGACTTCGCCGTCGACGCGCCGCTCAACACCGACCCGCAGGTGCGCCACGTCAAGCTGATGGAAGACCGCTACGTCTGCGCCCTGCGCCAGGGCCACCCGCTGGCCAAGGACAAGCTCAGCCTGGACGAATACCTGTCGCTGACCCATATCCAGATATCCAGCCGGCGCAGCGGCCTCGGCTATGTCGACCTGTCGCTGGGCAAGATGGGCCTGCAGCGCAAGGTGGCCCTGCGCTCACAGCACTACATGATGGCCTCCACCGTGCTGCAGAACACCGACATGGCGATGACCGTGCCCGAGCGCTTCGCCCGCCGCCACGGCCTGCACTACGTGCAACTGCCGGTCAACGATGTGCCGTCCCTGGAAACCCACCTGTACTGGCACGAAAGCACCGACCAGGACCCGGCCAACCGCTGGATGCGCGAGCAGATCATCGAGATCGCCCAGCAGATCACCGCGCAGGAGAAGAATGGCGCGGCCTAGGCCGCAATGGCAGCTGCACGACTATCAGCCAAGTCGCTGATAGATAGCGGAGGTGGCGGGAAATGCGCCGAGTGATTCGGCGCATTCCGGATACTGCGGCGGGACTTACAGACCGAACACGTTGACGTAGAAGTTGCCGTCGTCGGTTTTTTCCACGGTGTAGGTGATCGGCGCTTCCTTGGTGCCGGCCGGGCCGGTCACCTGCAGATTGGCGGCACAGTCGAAGGCCCCGGTCTTTTCGTTTTCGTCGGTGGTGCGGATCGCCACCACTTCCCACGTCAGCACCTTGGCCAGTTCGGCGCCCATCTGGTTGGTGAACTCGCGATCGGCAATCTCGACCACCAGGTCCGTCGTCTCGCTGTCACTGCAACCGGGCACTCCGCTGCCGCAGGCCGAAAGCAACGCGCTGCCGATCAGCAAAGCGCATACCGACACACTACGGCCAAAAGATACGAGCTTCATCCAGGTTTCCTTTCAGGTGATGGTGGCCGGATGATATCAGCCCCCAAGCCCTTCGCCACCCGCTTCCTGCCAGCAGCGGCGTCGGGGCAATAACGGCGCAGATTGACGTTAACGTAAATCACGTTTACGTTAACGGAAAGCACGCCAAGCAGCCATCACCATGACCATCAGCTACAGCATTTCCGACCTGGCCCGCGAGCTGGACATCACCACCCGCGCCATCCGCTTCTACGAGGAGCAAGGCATGCTCGCCCCCGAGCGGCGTGGCCAGGAACGCGTCTACAGTGCCAAGGACAAGGTCACCCTCAAGCTGATCCTGCGCGGCAAGCGCATCGGCTTCTCCCTGGCCGAGTGCAAGGAACTGATCGAGCTGTACGACCCGGCCGGCGGCAACCGCAAGCAGCTGGAAACCTTCATGGCCAAGATCACCGCCCGCCGCGAGCAACTGGCCCAGCAGCTACTGGATATCCAGCAGATGCAGCTGGAGCTGGATACCGCCGAGGAGCGCTGCCATCTGGCCATGGCAGAAACCATCAAGAATCAAAGTGTTACTTCCTGAACCTAATCTAACAATTACAGGTGGAACCATGAGCTACCCGACCCTTAACTTCGGCCTCGGCGAGACCATCGACATGCTGCGCGACGCGGTGCACCAGTTCGCCCAGGCCGAGCTGGCGCCGCGCGCGGCGCAGATCGACCGCGACAACGAGTTCCCCATGGACATGTGGCGCAAGTTCGGCGACATGGGCCTGCTCGGCATGACCGTCGCGGAAGAGTACGGCGGTACCAACATGGGCTACCTGGCCCACGTGGTGGCCATGGAAGAGATCAGCCGCGCCAGCGCCTCGGTCGGCCTGTCCTACGGCGCCCACTCCAACCTGTGCCTCAACCAGATCCACAAGAACGGCAGCCACGCGCAGAAGGCCAAGTACCTGCCCAAGCTGTGCTCCGGCGAGCACATCGGCGCCCTGGCCATGAGCGAGCCCAACGCCGGCTCCGACGTGGTGTCGATGAAGCTGCGCGCCGAGAAGCGCGGCGACCGCTACGTGCTCAACGGCAACAAGATGTGGATCACCAACGGCCCGGACGCCCACACCTACGTGATCTACGCCAAGACCGACATCAACGCCGGTTCGCGCGGAATGACTGCGTTCATCGTCGAACGCGACCTCAAGGGCTTCTCCCGCCACCAGAAGCTGGACAAGCTGGGCATGCGCGGCTCCAACACCTGCGAGCTGGTGTTCGAGGACGTGGAAGTGCCGGAAGAAAATATCCTCGGCGGCGAAGGCCGCGGCGTGGCCGTATTGATGAGCGGCCTGGACTACGAACGCACCGTACTCTCCGGCGGCCCCACCGGGATCATGAGCGCCTGCATGGACGTGGTCCTGCCCTACGTGCACGAGCGCCAGCAGTTCAAGCAGTCGATCGGCGAGTTCCAGCTGGTGCAGGGCAAGCTGGCTGATATGTACGCCGGCATGAACGCCTCCAAGTCCTACCTGTACACCGTAGCCAAGGCCTGCGACCGCGGCGAGGAATCGCGCAAGGACGCCGCTGCGGTGATTCTCTACACCGCCGAGATGGCCACCAGGATGGCCCTGGACTGCATCCAGCTGCTCGGCGGCAACGGCTACACCAACGAGTACCCGGCCGGCCGCCTGCTGCGCGACGCCAAGCTCTACGAGATCGGCGCCGGCACCAGTGAGATCCGCCGCATGCTGATCGGCCGCGAGCTGTTCAACGAGACCAAGTGATCACCGGGCGGCACGGGCAACCGGCCCGGCCGCCGTCGACGGAGCGCGCCAGATGGCCATCCTGCATACCCAGATCAACCCCCGCTCGGCGGAATTCGCCGCCAACAGCGCGGCCATGCTCGCCCAGGTCGACGCCCTGCGCACCCTGCTCGCCCAGGTCCACGAAGGCGGCGGCACCAAGGCCCAGCAACGCCACACCTCGCGCGGCAAGCTGTTGCCGCGCGAGCGGATCAACCGCCTGCTGGACATCGGCTCGCCCTTCCTCGAAATCGGCCAGTTGGCCGCCCACGCGGTGTACGGCGAAGACGTACCGGCCGCCGGCGTGGTCGCCGGCATCGGCCGGGTCGAGGGCGTCGAGTGCATGATCGTGGCCAACGACGCCACGGTGAAAGGCGGCAGCTACTACCCGCTGACCGTGAAGAAGCACCTGCGCGCCCAGACCATCGCCCAGCAGAACCGCCTGCCGTGCATCTATCTGGTCGACTCCGGCGGCGCCAACCTGCCGCGCCAGGACGAGGTGTTCCCCGACCGCGAGCACTTCGGGCGGATCTTCTTCAACCAGGCCAATATGAGCGCGCTGGGGATTCCCCAAATTGCAGTCGTGATGGGCTCCTGCACCGCCGGCGGCGCCTATGTGCCGGCGATGAGCGACGAGACCATCATGGTGCGCAACCAGGCCACCATCTTCCTCGCCGGCCCGCCGCTGGTGAAGGCCGCCACCGGCGAAGTGGTGAGCGCCGAGGACCTCGGCGGCGCCGATGTGCACTGCAAGACCAGCGGCGTGGCCGACCATTACGCCGAGGACGACGAACACGCCCTGGCCATCGCCCGGCGCAGCATCGCCAACCTCAACTGGCGCAAGCAAGGTCAGCTCAACAGCCGCGCGCCGATCCAGCCGCTGCACGCGGCCGAGGAGCTGTACGGGGTGATCCCGTTTGATTCCAAGCAGCCCTTCGACGTGCGCGAGGTGATCGGGCGCATCGTCGACGGCAGCGAGTTCGATGAATTCAAGGCGCTGTTCGGCACCACCCTGGTGTGCGGCTTCGCCCACCTGCATGGCTATCCCATCGCCATCCTGGCGAATAACGGCATCCTGTTTGCCGAGGCCGCGCAGAAAGGCGCGCACTTCATCGAGCTGGCCTGCCAGCGCGGCATCCCGCTGCTGTTTTTGCAGAACATCACCGGTTTCATGGTCGGCAAGAAGTACGAAGAAGGCGGCATCGCCAAGCACGGCGCCAAACTGGTCACCGCCGTGGCCTGCGCCAAGGTGCCGAAGTTCACCGTGATCATCGGCGGCAGCTTCGGCGCCGGTAACTACGGCATGTGCGGCCGCGCCTTTGAGCCGCGTTTTCTGTGGATGTGGCCCAACGCGCGGATCGGCGTGATGGGTGCCGAGCAGGCCGCCGGCGTGCTGGTGCAGGTCAAGCGCGAACAGAGCGAGCGTGGCGGCCAGCCGTTCAGCGCCGAGGAGGAGGCACGCATCAAGCAGCCGATCCTCGCCCAGTACGAACAGCAGGGCCACCCCTACTACTCCAGCGCCCGGCTGTGGGACGACGGCGTCATCGACCCGGCGCAGACCCGCGACGTGCTCGGCCTGGCCCTGTCCGCCGCACTCAATGCGCCGATCGAGCCGACCACCTTCGGCGTGTTCCGCATGTGAGCATTTTTTGTAGGAGCCAGCTTGCTGGCGATCCACACCGCGTAGAAGCATCGCCAGCAAGCTGGCTCCTACACCAGACAGGTTCCTGAAAATGAATAGTTTCCAGACCGTAGAACTCATAAAAGACCCGCGCGGCTTCGCCACCCTGTGGCTGAACCGCCCGGAGAAGAACAACGCCTTCAACGCCGCGATGATCCGCGAGCTGATCATCGCCATCGATGCGGTGGGCGCCGACCAGAGCCTGCGTTTCCTGCTGCTGCGCGGACGCGGCCGGCACTTCAGCGCGGGCGCCGACCTGGCCTGGATGCAGGCCTCGGCAAAGCTCGACTACGACGCCAATCTGGCCGATGCCCACGAGCTGGCCGAGCTGATGTACAACCTCAACGCACTGAAGATCCCGACCCTGGCCGTGGTCCAGGGCGCGGCCTTCGGCGGTGCGGTGGGCCTGGTCAGCTGCTGCGACATGGCCATCGGCACCGATGACGCGCTGTTCTCCCTGTCCGAAGTGCGCATCGGCCTGGCTCCGGCGGTGATCAGCCCCTTCGTCGTCCAGGCCATAGGCCCGCGCGCGGCCCGCCGCTATGCGCTCACCGCCGAACGCTTCGACGGCAACCTCGCCCGTGAACTGGGCCTGCTCGCCGAGTGCTTCCCGGCCGCCGAGCTGGACGCCCAGGTGCAAAGCTGGATCAGCAACCTGCTACTGAACAGCCCGCAGGCCATGCAAGCGAGCAAGGAGCTGCTGCGCGAAGTCGCCAGCGGCGTGCTCAGCCCGGCCCTGCGTACTTACACCGAGAACGCCATCGCGCGCATCCGCGTCAGCGCCGAAGGTCAGGAAGGTCTGAATGCCTTTCTGGAGAAACGCACCCCGGCCTGGCAGGAGCCCCAAGCATGAACCACAGACACATCGACACCCTGCTGGTGGCCAACCGCGGCGAAATCGCCTGCCGGGTGATGCGCACCGCCAAGGCCCTGGGCCTGAAGACCGTGGCAGTGCACAGCGCCATCGACGCAGGCGCCCGCCACGTGCGTGAGGCCGACATGGCGGTCGACCTGGGCGGCGCCAAGCCGGCCGACAGCTACCTGCTCATCGACAAGATCATCGCCGCGGCCAAGGCCAGCGGCGCCCAGGCCATCCACCCGGGCTACGGCTTCCTCTCCGAGAACGCCGGTTTCGCCCGCGCCATCGAGGCGGCCGGGCTGGTGTTCCTCGGCCCGCCCGCCGCCGCCATCGACGCCATGGGCAGCAAGTCGGCGGCCAAGGCGCTGATGGAGGGCGCCGGCGTGCCGCTGGTGCCGGGCTACCACGGCGAAGCCCAGGACCTGGCGACCTTCCGCGGCGCCGCCGACACCATCGGCTACCCGGTGCTGCTCAAGGCCGCTGCTGGCGGCGGCGGCAAGGGCATGAAGGTGGTCGAGCGCGAAGCCGAGCTGGCCGAGGCCCTGCAGTCGGCGCAGCGCGAGGCCCAGTCGGCCTTCGGCGACTCGCGCATGCTGGTGGAAAAATACGTGCTGCAGCCGCGCCACGTGGAGATCCAGGTGTTCGCCGACAGCCACGGCAACTGCCTGTACCTCAACGAGCGCGACTGCTCGATCCAGCGCCGCCACCAGAAAGTGGTCGAGGAAGCCCCCGCCCCGGGCCTGACGCCCGAGCTGCGCCGCGCCATGGGCGAGGCGGCGGTCAAGGCCGCCCAGGCCATCGGCTATGTCGGAGCCGGCACAGTGGAATTCCTGCTGGACGCCCGCGGCCAGTTCTTCTTTATGGAGATGAATACCCGCCTGCAGGTCGAGCACCCGGTCACCGAGGCCATCACCGGCCTCGACCTGGTGGCCTGGCAGATCCGCGTGGCCCGTGGCGAAGCGCTGCCGATCAGCCAGGAGCAGGTGCCGCTGATTGGCCATGCCATCGAAGTGCGCCTGTACGCCGAGGACACCGAGCACGATTTCCTCCCCGCTTCCGGCGACCTGGCCCTGTACCGCGAGCCGGCCGCAGGCCCAGATCGCCGGGTCGACAGCGGCGTGGCCGAGGGCGACAGGGTGTCGCCGTTCTACGACCCCATGCTGGCCAAGCTGATCGCCTGGGGCGAGGACCGCGAGCAGGCCCGCCTGCGCCTGCTGGCCATGCTGGCGGAAACCGCGGTCGGCGGCTTCAAGACCAACCTGGCCTTCCTCCGGCGCGTGCTGGCCCACCCGGCCTTTGCCGGCGCCGAGCTGGACACCGGCTTTATCGGCCGGCACCAGGACGAGTTGCTGCCGGCCGCCGGCGAGCTGCCCGAGCGCTTCTGGCAACTGGCTGCCGCCGCCTGGGTGCAGAGCGAGCCGCTGTGCCCGCGCCACGACGACTATCATTCGCCGTGGGACGCTCGCAACGGCTGGCGCGCCGGCGTGCCGGCGGAAATCGAGCTGCACCTGTGCAGCGGCGAGCACGAGCGCAAGGCACGCCCCTGCGCCAACGCGCAGCTTCAGGGGCAGACTCTGGTGTACCAGGAGGGCGAGCTGCAGCGCCGCCTGCAGGCCATCCGCCAGGGCGACAGCCTGTATCTGGAGTGGAACGGCGAGCTGCATCCAGTCAGCCGTTTCGACCCGATTGCCGCCGCCGAAGCCAGCCACAGCCACCACGGCGGCCTGACCGCCCCCATGAACGGCAGCATCGTCCGCGTGCTGGTCGAAGTCGGCCAGCACGTCGAGGCCGGCAACGCCCTAGTGGTGCTGGAGGCGATGAAGATGGAACACAGCATCCGCGCGCCGCAGGCCGGCACGGTCAAGGCGCTGTATTGCGGCGAAGGCGATATGGTCGGCGAAGGTGCGACGCTGGTGGAACTGGAGTAAACCGCTCCTCGCGGCGTAGCCTATGCCCTTGCGTAGGGTGCGCCGTGCGCACCACTGAACACCACGGTGCGCACGGCGCACCCTACGGAGCAGCAGTCATGAACCTCCCTCAACATGTACGCCTGGTCGAAGTAGGCCCGCGCGACGGTTTGCAGAACGAGAAACAGCCGATCAGCGTGGCCGACAAGGTGCGCCTGGTCGATGAGCTGAGCGCCGCCGGCCTCGGCTATATCGAAGTCGGCAGCTTCGTCTCGCCCAAGTGGGTGCCGCAGATGGCCGGCAGCGCCGAGGTCTTCGCGCAGATCCAGCGCAAGGCCGACGTGGTCTATGGCGCGCTGACACCGAACATGCAGGGCTTCGAGGCCGCCGTGGCCGCCGGGGTCAAGGAAGTCGCGGTATTCGCCGCGGCCAGCGAGGCCTTCTCGCAGAAGAACATCAACTGCTCGATCAGCGACAGCCTGCAGCGCTTCGTGCCGGTCATGGACGCCGCCAAACAGCACGGCATCCGCGTGCGCGGCTATGTCTCCTGCGTGCTCGGTTGCCCCTACGAGGGCGAGGTGGCGCCACAGCAGGTCGCCCATGTCGCCGCCGAGCTGTTCGCCATGGGCTGCTATGAAGTGTCCCTCGGCGACACCATCGGCACCGGCACCGCCGGCGCCACCCGCCGCCTGTTCGAGGTCTGCGCCGGCAAGATCCCGCGCGACAAGCTCGGCGGGCACTTCCACGACACCTACGGCCAGGCCCTGGCCAATGTCTACGCCAGCCTGCTGGAAGGCATCAGCGTGTTCGACAGCTCGGTCGCCGGCCTCGGCGGCTGCCCCTACGCCAAGGGCGCCACCGGCAACGTCGCCACCGAGGATGTGCTCTACCTGCTCAACGGCCTGGGCATCGACACCGGCATCGACATGGACCAACTGATCGCCGCTGGCCAGCGCATCTGCGATGTACTCGGCCGCGCCAATGGCTCGCGGGTGGCGCGCGCCACCCTGGCGCAGCGCTGAGTGGCCGGGCTGTCAGCTTTTCCTGACAGCATGTAAAGCGCCCAGCGCCTGCTGCCAGCGGCCGCGCAAGCGGCGGTGCAGCAACGCCACAGGCGCTGCGCCGGGCGACCGGCAAACCCGCCGGCAAAGCATTACCGACAGCCTGGCGCGCCTTTAGGCTGTCGCATCCGCCGCCTCCGGGCTGGCGCGAACGACAAGAACAATCGAGGAATCGAGATGCACCAACCGCTCTGGGCCCCTTCCGCCGACCGCATCGCCGCCACGCGCATGGATGCCTTCCGCCGCACCATCAACCAGCGCCATGCCCTGCAACTGGTCGACTACCCGGCCCTGCACGCCTGGAGCGTGGCTGATCGCGAAGCCTTCTGGCAGGCCATCGTCGACTTCTTCGAGATCCGTTTCAGCCAGCAGCCCGAATGCGTGCTGCGCGAAGGCAGCGCCATGCCCAGCGCCCACTGGTTCCCCGGCGCCACCTTGAACTTCGCCGAGCACCTGCTGCGCCGCCGCGACGCCCACCCGGCCCTGGTCGCCATCGGCGAAGACGGCAGCCGCGAACAACTGAGCTATGCCGAACTGGCCGCCCATGTCGCCGGCCTGCAGCAAAGCCTGCAAGCGGCAGGCGTCGGTGTCGGCGACCGCGTGGCCGCCTTTATGCCCAACACCTGGCAGACCGTGGTCGGCATGCTCGCCAGCGCCAGCCTCGGCGCCACCTGGTCGAGCTGCTCGCCGGACTTCGGCACCCAGGGCGTGATCGACCGCTTCGGCCAGATCGAACCCAAGGTGCTGATCGCCGCCGCCGGCTACCGCTACGCCGGCAAGAACCTCGACCTGACCGGCAAGCTCAACGAAATCCTCGAACGCCTGCCCACCCTGCAACAACTGGTGGTGGTGCCCTACTCCAACCCCAACGCCAAGGCCGGCGACTTCAAGACCTCGGCCCAGGTGGCACTATGGGGCGACTTCTACCAGGCCGGCGGCGAACCCGTGTTCACCCCAGTACCCTTCGAGCAGCCGCTGTACATCCTCTACTCCAGCGGCACCACCGGCGTGCCCAAGTGCATCGTCCACGGCGTCGGCGGCACCCTGCTGCAACATGTCAAGGAACTCGGCCTGCACACCGACCTCACTGCCGACGACAGCCTGTTCTACTACACCACCTGCGGCTGGATGATGTGGAACTGGCTGGTCTCGGGCCTAGCCCTGGGCGCCACCCTGGTGCTGTTCGACGGCTCGCCCTTCCATCCCGGTGCCGAGCGCCTGATCGACCTGATCGATGCCGAAGACATCAGCATCTTCGGCACCAGTGCCAAGTACCTCGCCGCCCTGGAAAAGGCCGGCGCCAAACCCGGCCAGACGCATAAGCTGAGCCGCCTGAAGGCCATCCTCTCCACCGGTTCGCCGCTGGCCCACGAAGGCTTCGAGTACGTCTACCGCGACATCAAACGCGATGTCTGCCTGTCCTCCATCTCCGGCGGCACCGATATCGTCTCCTGCTTCGCCCTCGGCAACCCGGTGCTGCCGGTGTGGCGCGGCGAGCTGCAGTGCAAGGGCCTGGGCATGGACGTACAGGTGTGGAACGACGCCGGCACACCGGTGAGCGGCGAGAAAGGCGAGCTGGTCTGCGCCCGCCACTTCCCCAGTATGCCGATCTGCTTCTGGAACGACCCGCAGGGCGAGAAGTTCCAGGCCGCCTACTTCGCCACTTTCCCCGGCATCTGGGCCCACGGCGACTACGCGGAAATCACCGAGCACGGCGGCCTGGTCATCCACGGCCGCTCGGATGCCGTGCTCAACCCCGGCGGCGTGCGCATCGGCACCGCCGAGATCTACCGCCAGGTGGAAAAGGTCGAGCAGGTGCTGGAATCCATCGCCATCGGCCAGGACTGGGATGGCGACGTGCGCGTGGTGCTGTTCGTCCGCCTGCGCGATGGCGTGACGCTGACCGACGAGCTGCAGGCGCAGATCCGCCAGGTGATTCGCGCCAACACCACCCCGCGCCACGTGCCGGCCAAGATCATCGCCGTGGCCGACATCCCGCGCACCATCAGCGGCAAGATAGTCGAATTGGCGGTACGCAACGTGGTGCACGGCAAACCGGTGAAGAACACCGACGCCCTGGCCAACCCGCAGGCATTGGAGCTGTACCGCGACTTGCCGCAACTGCAGGACTGACAAACTCAATCAGCGGCTAATGCCGCAGCAACCGGCACCATCTTGAGCAACGTGCCAGCATTGGGGCAGACTGCTGATCGGGCAATCTGCCCTCCTTGCTCAGGTGACGATATGGAAGTTGTCAAAACCCTCAAGCCCGGCCGCAACGGCACCAAACGCCTGGTGGAACTCTACGGCAAGCAACTCCTAGCCGTACGCTACCGCCTCGATCGCGAAAAGCAGCTCAGCTACACCACGGTTGAACTGATCATCGAAACAAAACCTGCCCCCACTCAGGGACTGAACCTCACCGCCCAACGCCTGTATCAGAACCGCCAGCTCGTTGCCCTGCGCATCCACTACGACGAGGAGGACTTGCGGCGTCTGCTCATAAGGGCGGGCGGTAAATGGGACCTGGAGAAAAAGGTCTGGCGCATCCGCTACGGCGACGCCATCAAACTCGGATTGAAAGATCGGATCATCGAAAAATGATGGTCAGATATGGACACTCAGTGCCCACATCTGGAGACATATTTCCAGATGTGGAAGTATTTCCAGATGTAGGCATGTCGCCTACTTATAGTTAGGTGCTCAAATGGCTGACTGGGAACAACAGGCAAGTGAGTACCGCTTACTCACAAGCCGCCCCCTCACGGCAGAGGCTCATGAGCGTATACGCACACTCATAGGCGAGGCTGCATCGTCTTTACCAAAAGACAGACCAGATGCCCTTTGGTGGTTTATATCTGCGCTCAGGGATAAAGATAAGAAGTGGTTCGTAGCTAAAGTACTGACTCTATCCTCTCCTATGCCCCGAACACTTCTCGAACCAATGCTCATCGCCGGCCTTATGGAGCGAAATCCGAGCAATAATCGTCAATTCATAGAGCCTTGCGTACGGACATTTGGCAACACAGCCATTGCAAATAGGCTTCGGGAGTTAGCTACAACCCTCGAAGAAACCGAGCATGATGCTCTTTCGCAAGCACTCTATTGGGTTCCGGGGAGTCGCACCTAACAATGCGTATATGGACTCTCCCCACAAGTAGTGGGCAAAGCTTTTGATCT
>NZ_WELL01000014.1:0-34761 GCF_009799935.1 Pseudomonas sp. L-22-4S-12
GGACCAGGTCACGCAGGGTGATGCCCGGTTGCAGCTTGCCCTTGAAGCGCACCAGTACCGACTCCGGCATATCCAGCGGCATGACGCCGGTGGCTGCGGCGAAGGCGACCAGGCCGGAACCGGCCGGGAAGGAGATACCCATCGGGAAGCGGGTGTGCGAGTCGCCACCGGTGCCGACGGTGTCCGGCAGCAGCATGCGGTTCAGCCAGCTGTGGATGATGCCGTCGCCCGGACGCAGGGACACGCCGCCGCGGGTCATGATGAAGTCCGGCAGGGTGTGGTGGGTGGTGACGTCGATCGGCTTCGGATAAGCCGCAGTGTGGCAGAAGGACTGCATCACCAGGTCAGCGGAGAAGCCCAGGCACGCCAGGTCTTTCAGTTCGTCACGGGTCATCGGGCCAGTGGTGTCCTGGGAGCCGACGGTGGTCATCTTCGGTTCGCAGTAGGTGCCCGGACGGACGCCTTTGCCTTCCTGCAGGCCGCAGGCGCGGCCAACCATTTTCTGCGCCAGGGTGAAGCCCTTGCCGCTATCAATCGGGGATTCCGGCTTCTTGAACAGGGTGGACGGAGCCAGGCCCAGCTCGGCGCGGGCTTTCTCGGTCAGGCCACGGCCAACGATCAGCGGGATACGGCCGCCGGCGCGAACTTCGTCGAGCAGGACGTCGGTTTTCAGCTGGAAGCTGGTGACCAGCTCGTCGCTGCCATGACGGCGGACTTCGCCTTTGATCGGGTACACGTCGATGACGTCGCCCATGGCCAGGTTGCTGCAATCGAATTCGATCGGCAGGGCGCCGGCGTCTTCCATGGTGTTGTAGAAGATCGGGGCGATCTTGGTGCCGAAGCAGAAACCGCCAGCGCGCTTGTTCGGCACGTTGGGGATGTCGTCGCCGAAGAACCACAGTACCGAGTTGGTAGCGGATTTACGGGAAGAACCGGTACCGACCACGTCACCGACGTAGGCAACCGGGAAGCCTTTGGCTTTCAGGGCTTCCATCTGCTTGATCGGGCCAACGGTGCCCGGAGCGTCCGGGTTGATGCCGTCGCGGGCCATTTTCAGCATGGCCAGGGCGTGCAGCGGGATGTCCGGGCGGGACCAGGCGTCCGGCGCCGGCGACAGGTCGTCGGTGTTGGTTTCGCCGGTGACCTTGAATACGGTCAGGGTGACTTTTTCCGGAACGGCAGGGCGGTTCTGGAACCACTCGCCTTCGGCCCAGGAGGCCAGTACGGCTTTGGCGTTGGCATTGCCGGCCTTGGCTTTCTCGGCGACGTCGTGGAAGGCGTCGAACATCAGCAGGGTGTGCTTCAGTTGCTCGGCGGCAACGGCGGACAGCTCGGCGTTGTCCAGCAGCTCAACCATGGTGGTGATGTTGTAGCCACCTTGCATGGTGCCCAGCAGCTCGACGGCGCGGGTCTTGCTCAGCAGCGGGGAGCTGACTTCGCCCTTGGCCAGGGCAGAGAGGAAACCGGCCTTGACGTAGGCGGCTTCGTCCACGCCAGCAGGTACGCGGTTGGTGATCAGGTCGACCAGGAAGGCTTCTTCGCCGGCCGGAGGATTCTTCAGCAGCTCGACCAGGCCTGCGGTTTGTTCGGCGTTTAGCGGCTGGGGCACGATACCCTGAGCGGCACGCTCTGCTACGTGTTTGCGATAGGCTTCAAGCACAGTTTTTACCCTCATCAGTGGTTGCGAGGTGGCTCGCAACGCTCATCCAGAAAACCATCGCACACTGCGCTTCAGCGCTTTTTGAGCGCCTTGGCCGGTGTGTCGATAGCCTCATACAAGAAGCTGTTTTCAAAGTTTTACGCCGCAGGAACATGGGCGATGAGGGCTGACGCGGGGTTCGAGCGAGGCTCTGGCCCTGCGTCAACGTCGTTCCTGGCGGATTAACTGTGCTCGTGACGCTTTGAAAACAGCTTCTGACGGACATCGACGCCTAAAATGGCGGTCCGATTCTACTGGAACAAGACGCTAAAGTTAAGCGCAAAGCCCGATGCGACTGGCCTGCTGCCCTGCGACCAAGGTCGAGGTGCGCGAGTCGGCAAACGTCTGTCCGGTCAGGGTGACCCTGTCGGTGTAAGCGGCTAATATGGCCTGCCTGTTTCCGTGTCCTGCCTTTCCCGCCATGTCCAATCAGCGCATCAAGACGCCCTGCGTCGGCCTCTGCTCCACGGTTTACGGCGATCTCGTGTGCCGCGGCTGCAAGCGTTTCCACCATGAGGTGGTGAATTGGAACCTGTATGGCGAGGAAGAGAAGCGCGCGGTCTGGCGGCGCCTGGAGATCCTCCTGGTGCAGGTGATGCAGGGCAAGCTGGAAGTCTTCGATGCCCAGCGCCTGCGCGCGCAGTTGGAGCAGCATCAGGTGCGTTTCGTGCCGGAGCAGTCGGTCTATTGCTGGGCCTATCAGCTGATCGCGCGGGCCTCGCGGGTGATCAACCGACTGGATGCTTACGGCGTGGCGCTGCTGCCGGAGTTCCGCGAGTGGGCGCTGCCGGAGCTGCGCGAGGCCATCGATCGCGAATTCTTCCTGCTCTCCGAAGCGCACTACGAGCGCTATATCGCCCCCCGCTTTCTCCTTGAAGGGATGGAAATCCGCGTTTAGCCCGGCACCGGCCAGCAGGGCCGGTGCCGCTCGTTGGGTCAGGCGGCTCGGTGCCCAGCAAACTCGGTCTGTTGGGCGTCTGCCGTATGGGGTTTGAGAATCAGCATGTCGCTGTTCAGGCGATCCAGCACTGCCTCAGCTGTGTTGCCGATCAGTAGCCCTGACAGACCGTGGCGGGCGACAGTCCCCAGTACTGTCACGGCCGCCTCCAGTTGCAGGGCGATTCGCGGAATTAGAGCCTTGGCCGGGCCTTCGCCGATATGCAACTGCTGCTCGGGCAGTTCGTACTCATTCTGGAACCATTGGCACTGGTCATGGCAGTGGCTGGCGCTAGCCTGGTCAATGGGGGCGCTCGGGTCGGCTTGCAACAGGGCTGGATCGTAGGCGCTGACTACATGCAGGCGGGCGCCGAACAGCTGGCACAGTTCGTTGGCGTGGTCCATGACATTGCCTTGCAGGGCCAGGTGTGCCGCATCCTGATGCTCTACATCCATGGCCGCCAGGACAGTGCCGCCGGCCCAGGGGCGAGGGTTTTGCACCAGCAACAAGGGCACGGGCGACTGGCGGATCAGCTGCCGGTCGTCGGGTGAAGAGAACAGCTTGCCGAGCAGCTCCTCGGGCTGATGCTGCTTGATCAGCAGGTCGCAGTTCTGGGCGTGGCAGGCGGCGAGAATGGCGTCGCAAACCTGATGGGCGGTCACCCGGGCCTGCTCGCCGTGGGCGCGTAGACCCAGGCGATGCAAGCTGGCCAGCTGCTGATCGAGGAGTTCGCGACGCTCCATTTGCTGGTCACAGACCAGCAAATGGAGCTCGGCGCCCAGCGTCAGGGCCAGTTGCTGGCCGCGTTGCAGGGCCAGGCTGTCCTGGAGCGGAGGTATGACTACCAGGATTTTCTGTATCGAGCGCATGGCAATCTCCTGCTTGTTCATGAAGCCTGATTGCGGACGAGATCTGCCGCCTTGTTGCAAGGCAGAAAGGCGGCAGATCCTGTTCGCAGTAGCGGTTGGTTGGCAAACGGGTGTCGAGTGCAAGTCTCCAGTGGTATCGAGGCGTCAGTGGCGGGTGGTCAGCTCTTCCAGATCGTGGATGACGTCACTGGGTTTGAGCACCAGGACGTCGCTTTCAAGGGCATCCAGCACGGTTTCGGCGGTGTTGCCGAGCAGCGCGCCGGACAGGCCGCTGCGGCCCACGCTGCCGAGGATGGTGAGTGCCGCGCCAAGCCGGTGGGCAATCCCGGGGATCAGCACCTCGGCCGGCCCCTCCTCGATGTGCAGGTACTCGTCACTGATCTCGAACTCGTCCTGATAGGCCTTGCACTGCTCGTGATAGAAGGCCTGGATTTCCTCCTTGAGCTGGAAGATGGGGTCTCTTGCCGACAGCATGGGATAGGGGTGGGCGCTCATCATGTGCAGGCTGGCGTTGGTCCGCATGGCGAGATCGTGCCCGTGACTGAGGATGCCGACCTGCAGCAGGCGGTGCTCGACGTCGTCACTGCCGGCATCGATGGCCGTGAGGATGGTGCCACCCATCCACGGGCTGGTGCTCTTGGCCATCAGCACGGGGCAGCTGGATTGGCGCAGCAGTTGCCAGTCCTCGGGGGTGAGCAGGGACTTCTTTAGCGGATTGTCCTTGTGCTGCTGCTTGATGACCAGAGCGCAACCTTCGGCTTGCTGGACTGCCAGAATGGTCTTGCAGGCATTGTCGTGCCAGGCCTGCTCGGCACTGACCTCGTAGCCCTCCTGGGTAAGCCCTTCCTGTACGGCGTGCAGCGCGTGGGAGTGGCCGTTGGTCTTGGCGCATACCAGCAGGTGCAGGTGGGAGTGAGTGATGTCGGCAATCTGCCTGGCCTTGGCCAGGGTCAGTTCGACGGGTTGTTGTGGGTCCATTACCACGAGCGTGTTGTGAATGGCTTGCATGGCGCCTCCCTGTACATTGAGTACGTTTTTTCTTGGGGATGGCGCGGGCGACCCAGCCCGTTGTGGCGACAGGGTGGACGTGCGCGTCGACGGTCTACTGGCGACGCTCGATTCTCGGCAGCTTCAGGCTGCTGCGCGGCTGAGGCGGCTGCTACCCACTGCGCTGATGGTAGTTCCGGCGACTGGCTTCGCGCCTATCTGGGGAAGCGGGCGTGGCACACCCCGGCTGGCCGCAAGGCAGTGACCAGTCGGACCATGGAAAGACCTGCCGTACCCCGGGCTCTTGATGGGAGTGCTGGCGCGCGGCAGCTTGCTGCTGTCCGCGTACTCCAGAGTTCCCACCACTTGCCGAACTCCACGGGATACTCGATGGTGGTCGCTTATCGGCGTCGTGGGGCTGCTTGCGAGACTGCGATGTGCGGGTCTTACCGCTGGATTATTGAGTATGGTGATTTTTTGGCGACAGGGCGGGTAGCTCGTCGCCCAGGTCAGTCCAATTGCGTCTAGACCCTAACGCGACAAGGTATATGGGCGGGCGCTGGCGCGCCCGTCCCATGGTTCAGTGCTGGGCGACCAGCTCTTCCAGGTGGGCGATGATTTCGTCCGGCTTGAGTACCAGTACGTCGCTTTCCAGGGTGTCCAAGATCACTTCCGCGGTGTTGCCGATCAGTGCCCCGGACAGGCCGGTGCGAGCGATGGTGCCGATCACGGTGACCACGGCCTTGAGCTTTTCGGCGGTGTAGGGGATCAGTACGTCGGCCGGGCCTTCCTCGATGTGCAGACGGTCGTCGCTGACTTCGAACTCGGCCTGGAAGGCCTTGCACTGTTCGCGGTAGCGCGCCTCGATGGTTTCCTTGAGCTGGAAGGTCGGGTCGGCGGCCGAGAGCATGGGCGAGGGGTGTGCGCTGATCACGTGCAGGGTGCCCTTGGCCAGGGCGGCGATGTCGTAGCCGTGGCTGACGATGCCGGAGTGCAGGGTGCGGTGCTCGGCATCGCTGTTGCCCACGTCGACGGCGGCGAGAATGATGCCGCCGGTCCAGGGGGTGTCGGTTTTCACCATCAGTACCGGGCCTGGGCAGTAACGCAGCAGTTTCCAGTCATCCGGGGTGAGGATGGCCTTCTTCAGCGGGTTGTCCGGGAAGTGCTGCTTGATCACCAGGCCGCAGCCTTCGGCCTGCTGCACGGTGATGATGGTCTGGTAGAGGTTCTCGTGCCAGCACTCCTGGCTGCTGACGCTGTAGCCTTCCTTGATCAGGCTGTCGCGGGTCTTGTCGAGGAGGGCAGTGTGCTCCTGCTTCTTGTCGCAGATCAGCAGATGCAGATGGGACTGCGTTACCCCGGCAATCAGCTTGGCGCGTTTCAGTGCCAGGCACTCTTCTTGTTGCGGGTCCATCACCACCAGAATGCTGCGAATAGCTTGCATGACCGTCTCCCTGAACATGGATGCTTATCTATGGATTCACTATAACCGGGCGGTCGTGGGGTCGGTCTTGACCTGTATCACGACATCACTGGCCCTGTGCGCCACCACTCGTATAATGGCGCGCCCTTATCCTGTCTGCCAGCCTTGAACGCATGCGTACCGAAATCCTGTTCGTGATGACCGAAACCGATTCATTCCCGTTTCCGCCGGCGCCTGGCGTTTGCGGCGCCTTGCACCGCGCAGGCCCGCGGCGCGGTGGTGCGGCATGAACTTTCCCGAGATTGCCGACTTTCTCGGCTGTGCCACGCCGCAGGCCTGGGTCAGTGCAGCCCTGGCCGATCAGGAAGTCCTGCTGATCGACCACAAAAACTGCGAATTCAAGGCCGCTTCCACGGCCTTGAGCCTGATGGCTAAGTACAGCAGCCATGTCGACCTGCTCAATGCCATGTCGCGCCTGGCCCGCGAGGAGCTGGTGCATCACGAGCAGGTGCTGCGCATCATGAAGCGGCGCAAGATAGCTCTGCGCCCGGTGTCGGCCGCCCGCTATGCCTCGTCGCTGCGCGCCATCGTGCGCACCCATGAGCCGCACAAACTGGTCGATACCCTGGTGGTCGGCGCCTTTATCGAGGCGCGCTCCTGCGAGCGCTTCGAGGCATTGCTGCCGCACCTGGACGAGGAACTGAGCAAGTTCTACGGCGGCTTGCTCAAGTCCGAGGCGCGGCACTATCAGGGCTACCTGAAACTGGCCTACCAGTACGGCGAGGCGGCGGATGTCGATCAAACCGTGGCGCGAGTGCGGGCGGTCGAGCAGGAGCTGATCGAGTCGCCGGATCGCGAGTTCCGCTTCCATAGCGGGATTCCACCGCTCCAGTAGGCACCGGGCGAGTCGGTCTGCGACTGGCCGCCTCCCGTTTGCCGTAGCCTTGAACCGATGGCTCGAATCGCAGGCATAAAAAAGCCGGACACTAGGTCCGGCTTTTTTATGCGCGTGGGGCTCAGGCCTGTGGCTTGAGCTCTTCGGCGTCCTGCTGCTCGGCGGTTTCAGTCAGGGCTTCGGCGCTTTCCTGCGCTTGCGGCTCGGCGTCGACTGCAACCGGTTCTGCTGCGGCTGGCGCGGCTTCAACCATGGCTTCGCTCACGACTGCTGCCGGGGCTTCTGCTTGCGCTTGGGCAGCGGCTGCTGCTTCGGCGGCCAGACGCTCGGCTTCGCGCTGACGGCGACGCACTTCACGCGGGTCGTTGGGCGCGCGACCGCCGCTGCTGACGACCGGGGCGGTGTCGGTGTCGGTGGCAGGGTTGCTCGTTTCGGCAGCTGCGGCAACCGGCGCGGCCTCGACGGCGGCGGCTTCGACCACCACCGGCTCAACGACTGCCGGCTCAGCAGCTACCGACTCAGCGGCTGCTGGCTCGGCTGCGACTGTCGGGGCTGCTTCGGCTACAACTTCTTCCACGACTGCCGGGGCTTCGCTGGCGGTGGCAACGGCCTCGACTGCTGGCTCGGTTGCGGCTTCGGCTTCGCTAGCGGCCGGTTCGGCGCTCGCCACTTGCGTGCTGAACGCTGGGCTTTCCACTGCTTCGGCACTGGCGCTTGGCGCTTGCGGCTGTTGCTCGGCTGCCGGGCTGGCGGTGCCGTCCAGAGCGGCTACTGCCACCGTGGCGACGCCGGCGGCAACCACGCTTTCGGCACCTTCTTCGGCGCTTTCTTCGCTGCCTTCGATCAGGTTGCCGTCGGCATCACGCTGACGCTCGCGACGGTTGCTGCGGCGACGCTGGCCACGGGAGCGGCGACGGGGGCGATCGCCACCTTCGCTGTCGTCCTGGCCGTCTTCCTGCTGTTCGGCATTCTCCAGCACTTCCTCTTCGGCTGCGGCAGCAGCCTGTTCGGCGCGTGGCTGGCGCTCTTCACGCGGCGGACGTGGCTGACGCTCCTCGCGTGGCTTGCGCTCGACGCGCTCCTCGCTGCGGATTTCGTCGCCGGCGGCGGCATCCAGCGGCTCGCGCAGCTCGCGGGTGCGGCGCTCTTCGCGGGGCTCGCGGGCTTCGCGCGGCTGACGCTCGCGACGGTTTTCCTGGCCTTCGCGGGCTTCGCGTGGCTGGCGCTCTTCGCGTGGCTCACGTGGCTCGCGCACTTCACGCGGTTGGCGTTCCTCGCGCGGCTCGCGTGGCTCACGGGCTTCGCGCGGCTGGCGCTCTTCACGTGGCTTGCGTTCTTCGTCGCGGCCATCACGGCTGCCACGGCTGCCACGGTTACCGTCGCGACGGTTCTGCTGGCGACCGCTGTTGCGGCGCTCGTCAGTGCGCGGCTTGCGCTCGGCGGGCTTCTCTTCGACTACCGGGGCGGCGGCTTCTTCCTTGCCGGCGAACAGGCTGACCAGCGACTTGACCAGGCCCTTGAACAGGCTCGGTTCCGGGGTCGGCGCGACCGGGGGCAGCGGGGCGGCCGGGGTGGTCGGGATCGGCGCGGCAGCACGCTGCGGGGTGGTCTTCAGGGCGGCTTCCTGGCGCACCAGGGTGCGGGTGGCCGCGGCCGGCTGAGCGTCTTCGACTTCGGTCGGAGTCATCTCGTAGCTGGATTGGCCGGTCTGCACTTCCGGGCTGTCATCGCGCAGACGCTGCACTTCGAAGTGCGGAGTCTCCAGATGGTCGTTCGGCAGGATGATGATGCGTGCACGGGTGCGCAGCTCGATCTTGGTGATGCTGTTGCGCTTCTCGTTGAGCAGGAAGGCGGCAACCGGGATCGGCACCTGGGCGCGAACCTCGGCGGTGCGATCCTTCAGGGCTTCTTCTTCGATCAGGCGCAGGATGGCCAGCGACAGCGATTCGACGTCGCGGATGATGCCCTGACCGTTGCAGCGCGGGCAGACGATGCCGCTGCTCTCGCCCAGGGACGGACGCAGGCGCTGACGGGACATTTCCAGCAGGCCGAAGCGCGAGATGCGGCCGACCTGGACGCGGGCGCGGTCGGCTTCCAGGGCTTCGCGGACTTTCTCTTCCACGGCGCGCTGGTTCTTGGCCGGGGTCATGTCGATGAAGTCGATGACGATCAGGCCGCCGATGTCGCGCAGGCGCAGTTGGCGGGCGATTTCTTCGGCCGCTTCCAGGTTGGTCTGCAGGGCGGTTTCTTCGATGTCGCTGCCTTTGGTGGCGCGCGCCGAGTTGATGTCGATGGACACCAGGGCTTCGGTCGGGTCGATGACGATGGAGCCGCCGGACGGCAGCTTCACTTCGCGCTGGAAGGCGGTTTCGATCTGGCTTTCGATCTGGAAGCGGTTGAACAGCGGCACGCTGTCTTCGTACAGCTTGATCTTGCTGGCGTACTGCGGCATGACCTGCTGGATGAAGGACAGGGCTTCGTCCTGGGCTTCGACGCTGTCGACCAGCACTTCGCCGATGTCCTGGCGCAGGTAGTCGCGGATGGCGCGGATGATGACGTTGGATTCCTGGTAGATCAGGAACGGCGCGGCGCGATCCTGCGAGGCATCCTTGATTGCGGTCCACAGCTGGATCAGGTAGTCGAGGTCGAGTTGCAGTTCGTCGCTGCTACGGCCGAGGCCTGCGGTGCGCACGATCAGGCCCATGTCGCCCGGGGCGTTGAGGCCGTTCAGCGCTTCACGCAGTTCGTTGCGTTCTTCGCCTTCGATGCGGCGGGAGATGCCACCGGCACGCGGGTTGTTCGGCATCAGCACCAGGTAGCGGCCGGCCAGGCTGATGAAGGTGGTGAGGGCGGCGCCTTTGTTGCCGCGCTCTTCCTTCTCGACCTGGACGATGACTTCCTGGCCTTCCTTGAGCACTTCCTTGATGTTGACGCGGCCGCCTTCGGGCGACTTGCTGAAGTATTCGCGGGAGATTTCTTTCAGGGGCAGGAAGCCGTGGCGCTCGGCGCCGAAGTCGACGAAGGCAGCCTCGAGGCTGGGCTCGACACGGGTAATGCGGCCTTTATAGATGTTGGCCTTCTTCTGCTCGCGGGCGCCGGATTCGATATCCAGGTCGTAGAGCTTCTGGCCGTCTACCAGGGCGACACGCAACTCTTCGGGTTGAGTTGCGTTGATCAGCATTCTTTTCATGTTGTACCAATGGTTTCCGGGGCTGCCGGAAACGGCGGTTGGCACACACGACTCTCACGGTCGGTGTCAGGGCGCGTCAGGAATGGGCGTAAATCATTCCAGTGTCTAGCAACCGTTGGCCTGTGGCGGTTGGGTTGCGACGACGCTCCTGCTTGCTGTGGTGACAGAAGCACTCAGTCAGGGGAGGAATCAACCAGTCGCTGCGGACGATAATGACGCGTCTTGTAAAGCCTGTTGCTACGCAGTCCGACGGTTGTGCATCTCCACCCTACACGTATCGCTAAAATCGGGTGCCGCTCGCAGAATCCGCAGCGGGTTAGCATTTTCCGCAAGCTTCCGAGGGAGGCTTGCGCGTCTATGGCTCAAGGCGTTGTTTCCGGGATTTTCGCGCTCTTGTGCGGCGAAAATCCCGTCGGACGGCCTCACGTCCTGAATGGGTTGCGCTCGGCAGGGATGCTTGTGTAGTCGGTCATCCGCTGGCCGGTCCGCTTTTGGCGGCGCTCCCGAGCATATCAGCAATGATTAAGTGCTTCAATTCAATAAAAAATTGTTATGATCGCCAGCATGACTACTCCTGCCTCTCCAACCTCCGGCGTCCAGCTGATTGAGGTTGCGCCGGATCTTGCCGGCCAACGAATCGACAACTTCCTGCTCGCGCGCCTCAAGGGCGTGCCGAAAACCCTCATCTATCGCATCCTGCGCAAGGGCGAGGTGCGGGTTAATAAAGGCCGGATAAAACCCGAATACAAACTGCAGGCGGGCGATGTCGTGCGCGTCCCGCCGCTACGCCTGCCGGAGCGTGACGAGCCGGTGCCGCTGGCGCAGAGCCTGCTGGAGCGCCTCGAGGCGGCCATCGTCTATGAAGACAAGGCGCTGATCGTGCTGAACAAGCCGGCCGGCATTGCCGTGCATGGCGGCAGCGGCCTGAATTACGGGGTGATCGAGGCTTTCCGCCAGTTGCGCCCGGATGCCAAGGACATCGAGCTGGTCCATCGCCTGGATCGTGATACCTCCGGCCTGCTGATGATCGCCAAGAAGCGCAGCATGCTGCGCCACCTGCACGAGGCGCTGCGTGGCGATGGCGTGGACAAGCGCTACATGGCGCTGGTGCGCGGCAACTGGCCGACGGCGAAGAAGAAGATCAGCGCGCCGCTGCTGAAGAGCAACCTGCGTTCCGGCGAGCGCATGGTCGAGGTCAATCCGGAGGGCAAGGAGGCCTTGACCGTATTTCGCGTGCTGCGCCGCTTCGGCGAGTTCGCTACCCTGGTCGAGGCCAGCCCGATCACCGGGCGCACCCACCAGATCCGGGTGCACGCCAAGCATGCCGGGCATTCGATTGCCGGCGATTCCAAGTACGGCGATGACGACTTCACCCGCGAGATCCGCGAGCTGGGCGGCAAGCGCCTGTTCCTGCATGCCTATGCGCTGAAGATCAGCCTGCCGGAAGGTGGCGAGCTGCAGCTGGAGGCGCCGGTGGATGAAATGTGGGCGCGGACCCTGGAGCGTCTCGGTGCGTGATTATCGACTGCTGATCTTCGACTGGGACGGCACGCTGGTCGACTCGATCGGTCGCATCGTCACGGCCATGCGCCGGGCGGCCGATCTCTGCGGCCTGCCCCAGCTCAGCGATGCGGCCATCAAGGGCATCATCGGTCTGGGGCTGCCCGAGGCGATTCGCACCCTGTATCCGGAACTTGACGAGCATGCGCAGATCGAACGCTTCCGCGAGGGCTACAGTGCGCAGTACCTGCTGCTGGAGGATCAGCCGTCGGCGCTGTTTCCCGGAGTGGCCGAGTCGCTGGAGGCCTTTCGTGCCGATGGCTATCGCCTGGCGGTGGCTACCGGCAAGAGTCGTCATGGCCTGCAGCGCGTGCTGCAGGGGCGCGGCTGGCTAGACTACTTCGACATTACCCGCTGCGCCGATGAAACGGCGAGCAAGCCGCATCCGCTGATGCTGCAGGAGATCCTGGGGCATTTTGCCCTGCAGCCGCAGCAGGCGCTGATGGTTGGCGATTCGGCCTTCGACCTGCAGATGGCGCGCAATGCCGGCATGGATTCGGTGGCGGTGGGCTTCGGTGCGCAGCCGCTGGACAGTTTGCGGGCCTACGGGCCGCGTCTGGCGATCAATGAGTTTTCCGAGTTGCGTACCTGGTTGGGTGCGCATGCACATGAACAGACGGCTGGAGTGGGCGAGTATGTCGGATGAATGGAATGCATCGGCCGCTGGCAATGGCGACGATCGGAGCTGGAAACTGCTGGAGAAGACCCTGCTGGCTGGCGTGCAGGAGCAGCGGCGCGCGCGGCGCTGGGGGATTTTCTTCAAGACGCTGACCTTCATTTATCTGTTCGGCGCGCTGGCGCTGTTCACGCCGAGCTTGAATCTGCAGCAGGGTTCAGCGCGCAGCGAAAACCATACGGCGCTGATCGAGATCCGCGGCATGATCATGGCGGACGAGGCGGCCAGCGCCGACAACGTCGTCAGCAGCCTGCGCGCGGCCTTCGAGGACGCGAAAACCAAGGGCATCGTGCTGCGCATCAACAGCCCGGGCGGCAGTCCGGTGCAGTCGGGCTACATCTATGACGAGATCAAGCGCCTGCGCGCCGAGCATCCGGACATCAAGGTGTATGCGGTGATCAGTGATCTAGGGGCTTCCGGCGCCTATTACATCGCCAGTGCGGCCGACCAGATCTATGCCGATAAGGCCAGCCTGGTCGGCTCCATCGGAGTGACTGCGGCCACCTTCGGCTTTGTCGGGGTGATGGAGAAGGTCGGCGTGGATCGTCGCGTCTACACCTCGGGCGAGCACAAGGCCTTCCTCGATCCGTTCCAGCCGCAGAAGGCGGAGGAAACCCAGTTCTGGCAGGGTGTGCTGCAAACCACTCACCAGCAGTTCATCGACAGCGTGAAGAAGGGGCGTGGCGATCGCCTCAAGGCGGCCGAGCATCCCGAGTTGTTTTCCGGGCTGATCTGGTCGGGTGAGCAGGCGCTGGAGTTGGGCCTGGTCGATGCCCTGGGCAGCAGCAGTTTCGTTGCGCGCGAAGTGATCGGGGCGAAGGAGATCGTCGACTACACCCGCGAGGAGACGCCTTTCGACCGTTTTGCCAAGAAGCTCGGTGCCAGTGTGGCCGAGCATCTGGCGGTCTGGGCGGGCTTCCAGGGGCCGGCGCTGCGCTGAGTGCTCCGCTGATAAGAGAAGCCCGGCTTGCCGGGCTTCTTTATATGGGGTCAGGGAATGCTGATGCCTTCCTCGTGCAGCATGCCGATCAGGCGGATCAGCGGCAGGCCGATCAGGCTGGTGGCGTCGTCACCTTCGGTGGCGCGGAACAGGCTGACGCCGAGGCCTTCGGCCTTGAAGCTGCCGGCGCAGTCGTAGGGTTGTTCGAGTTCCAGATAGCGACTGATCTGGGCTTCGTCCAGCTGGCGAAAATGCACGGTGAAAGGGATGCAGTCGACCTGGCAGTGGCTGCTGGCGCTGTTGAGCAGGGCCAGGCCGGTGAGGAAGGTGACGCTGGCGCCGCTGGCGGCCAGCAGCTGCTGCTTGGCTCGCTCGAAGTCGTGCGTTTTGCCGAGTATCTGTTCGCCCAGTACGGCGACCTGGTCCGAGCCGATGATCAGGTGCTGCGGATAGTCTTCGCTCAGGGCGCGCGCCTTGGCTTCGGCCAGGCGACGCACCAGGGCTTCGGCGCGTTCTCCCGGCTGCGCTGTTTCGTCGATGGCCGGCGCGCTCCAGGTAAAGGGTCGGTGCAGGCGTGCCAGCAGTTCGCGGCGATAGGCTGAGCTTGAGGCGAGCACCAGGGGCTGCATGGGTTTCTCCGGGGCAAATGAGCGAATTTTAACGGCTTGCCCATTGGGCGCACAGGGCGGAATTTCCTTTGACAGCGCCAGGGTGCATCCCTAGAATGCTGCGCCTATGTTGAATGGACCGATTCCACCCCACGTTGATCCGCGCAAACTCGCTGATCGCGGCGTTACCCTCGAAGGGTCGATGCCGTTGGCTAGTTTCGAGCGTCTCTGCGAGTCGCTGGCAGATAATGCCGGTACTGTGCACGCGAAGCTGGCCTTCGTGCGTGGCGAGCGACGTGCTGTGAGCATTCACAGCGAGCTCAAGGTTGAGGTCAAGATGATTTGCCAGCGTTGTCTGGAACTGGTCGTGCTGCCGATCCAAAGCGAGTGTGATTACGCGGTGGTGAAGGAAGGTGCGGATACCCAGTCGCTGCCCAAGGGCTATGACGTGCTGGAAGTGGGGGAGGATCCTTTGGATCTGATGGCGCTGGTCGAAGACGAGCTGTTGCTCGCTCTGCCCATCGTCCCAGCCCATGCCCATGAGGATTGCCAGCAGCCGGCCGGTCTCGAAGAGCCCGAGTCGAGCGAGGACGAGGTACCGCGGTCCAACCCGTTCAGTGTATTGGCGCAGTTAAAGCGTGACCCAAACGTTTAGGAGTTAATCAGTTATGGCTGTTCAGCAGAACAAAAAATCCCGCTCTGCCCGCGACATGCGTCGTTCCCACGATGCCCTCGAGGCCAGCACTCTGTCCGTCGAGAAGAGCACCGGTGAAGTTCACCTGCGCCACCACGTATCTCCGGAAGGCGTATACCGTGGTCGCAAAGTGATCGACAAGGGCGCCGACGAGTAATCCTTGTCCGCTCCGTTGATCGCGATTGATGCAATGGGTGGGGACTTCGGTCCCCACTGCATTGTTCCAGCCAGCATCGCCTGTCTGGCCGAATTCCCCTCGCTACACCTGGTCCTTGTCGGCCAAGCCCCCATCCTCGAAGACCTGATCGCCCGGCATCCTGCTGTGGATCGCGCACGCCTGCATGTCGAGCATGCTAGCGAGGTGATCGGCATGGATGAGCGGCCCTCGCAGGCTCTGCGCGGCAAGCCCGATGCCTCCATGCGGGTGGCGCTGGAGCTGGTGCGCAGCGGGCGGGCCAGGGCCTGCGTCAGTGCCGGCAATACCGGGGCGCTGATGGCCTTGTCGCGCTATGTACTGAAAACCTTGCCCGGCATCGATCGGCCGGCGATGGTCAGCCCTGTGCCGACGGCGACCGGCAGCTGCCAGCTGCTTGATCTGGGCGCCAATGTTGACTGCAGTGCCGAGCATCTTTACCAGTTCGCGGTCATGGGTTCGGTGGCCGCCGAGGCCCTGGGTGTGGTTCGCCCGCGCGTGGCGTTGCTGAATGTCGGCACCGAAGAGGTCAAGGGCAACCAGCAGGTCAAGCTGGCCGCCAGCCTGCTGCAGCAGGCCCGGGGTTTGAACTACACCGGTTTCATCGAGGGCGATGGCTTGTACCGAGGCGAGGCCGATGTGGTGGTGTGCGACGGCTTCGTCGGCAACATCCTACTCAAGTCCAGCGAAGGCCTGGCGTCGATGATCTCGGCGCGCATCGAGACCCTGTTCCGCGAAAGCATTGCCACGCGCCTGGTCGGCAGCATGGCGCTGCCGTTGTTGCGGCGCCTGCAGACCGAGCTGACGCCGGCGCAACATAATGGCGCGAGCTTTCTCGGGTTGCAGGGCATCGTGGTCAAGAGCCATGGTGCGGCAGGCGTGGAGGGCTTCCAGAGCGCCATTCGTCGGGCTTTGCTCGAAGTGCGCGAAAATCTGCCGCAGCGCCTGCATGGCCGTCTCGAAGACCTGTTGCTCTGAGATCGGCTTGCTTTTTTCGTCTGCGTGACCCGCTAGTCATCGCGGCGGCGGGGCTCGTCCAGGCCGAACATCGCGCAAAAGCTGTGGTCTGGTCTGTGACCGCGAGTTTTTCCGGATCATCCAATCTGCAGTCCAACGCTGGCCTGGCCAGTTTCACCTTCTCCCATTGCTCAGTAGATAAGGGAAAGTTCCGATGTCTAACTCCCTCGCATTTGTCTTCCCCGGCCAGGGCTCGCAGTCGCTCGGCATGCTGGCCGAGATCGGCGCGCAACAGCCGCTGATCCGCGAGACCTTTGCCGAAGCCGCCGATGCGCTCGGTTACGACCTCTGGGCCTTGAGCCAGCAGGGTCCGGAAGAACGTCTCAATGAAACCGACAAGACCCAGCCGGCGATTCTGGCGGCTTCCATTGCCCTGTGGCGCCTGTGGCTGGCCGAGGGTGGGGCGCGTCCGGCCTTCGTCGCCGGGCACAGCCTGGGTGAGTATTCGGCCCTGGTCGCTGCCGGCGCCATCGAGTTTCGCGACGCGGTCAAGCTGGTCGAGCTGCGTGGCCAGCTCATGCAGCAGGCCGTGCCGGCCGGGCAGGGCGGCATGGCGGCGATCCTCGGCCTGGAAGATGCCGATGTGCTGGCGGCCTGTGCCGAGGCGGCCCAGGGTGAAGTGGTCAGCGCGGTGAACTTCAATGCCCCGGGGCAGGTGGTGATCGCCGGTGGCGCGGCTGCCGTCGAGCGCGCCATCGAAGCCTGCAAGGCGCGGGGCGCCAAGCGTGCCATGCCGCTGCCGGTCAGCGTGCCGTCGCACTGCGCGCTGATGCGCCCGGCGGCGGAGAAGTTCGCCGATGCCGTGGCCGCCCTGGCCTGGCAGGCTCCGCAGATTGCTCTGGTGCAGAACGTCAGCGCCGCCGTGCCGGCCGATCTGGAGACCCTCAAGCGTGACCTGCTGGCGCAGCTCTACAGCCCGGTACGCTGGGTGGAGACCGTGGTCCTGTTGGCCGAGCGTGGCGTCACCGACCTGGTCGAATGTGGTCCGGGCAAGGTGCTGGCGGGCTTGAACAAACGTTGCGTCAAAGGCATCAATACCCACAATCTGGAGACCCCGGACGCCTTTGCGGCGGTTCGTGCGGCGCTGGTTTGATTAAGCAAGGAGAGACCTCTATGAGTCTGCAAGGCAAGGTTGCACTGGTAACGGGCGCTAGCCGTGGCATCGGCCAGGCCATCGCTTTCGAACTCGGCCGCCAGGGCGCCGTGGTGATCGGTACGGCGACTTCGCCGGCCGGCGCCGAGCGTATCGGCGAGGCGCTCAAGGCCAATGGCATCCAGGGTGCCGGCCTGGTACTGGATGTCGGCAACGACGAATCGGTCAGCGCCGTGCTGGAGCAGATCCAGAAGGAATTCGGCGCGGTGGCCATTCTGGTCAACAACGCCGGCATCACCCGCGACAACCTGATGCTGCGGATGAAGGACGAAGAGTGGTTCGACGTCATCAATACCAACCTCAACAGCCTGTTCCGCCTGTCTAAGGCCGTGCTGCGCGGCATGACCAAGGCCCGCTGGGGGCGCATCATCAGCATCGGCTCGGTGGTCGGCGCCATGGGCAATGCGGGGCAAGTCAACTATGCTGCGGCCAAGGCCGGCCTGGAAGGCTTCAGCCGTGCCCTGGCGCGCGAAGTGGGTTCCCGTGCCATTACCGTCAACTCGGTGGCCCCGGGCTTCATCGATACCGACATGACCCGCGAGCTGCCGGAAGCCCAGCGCGAAGCGCTGCTGACGCAGATTCCCCTGGGCCGTCTGGGCCAGGCGGAAGAAATCGCCAAGGTGGTCGGTTTCCTCGCTTCCGACGGCGCAGCCTATGTAACCGGTGCGACCGTGCCGGTGAATGGCGGCATGTACATGAGTTGAATGTGACTCGAGCCTGCGGGAAATTGTCATAAAAGCTGTCTAAAGTTCGTTACAAAAGTGCAACCAGCAGTAGACGGCGCTGTGAACTGTTTCGGAAGGGCTCGGCGTTTGGCTTGAAAGTTAGAAAACCCTTTCTATACACTGCGGCTCAGCTGCACGGATTTTTTCCATAGGAGTGAAAACTAGACATGAGCACCATCGAAGAACGCGTCAAGAAAATCGTCGCCGAGCAACTGGGCGTTAAAGAAGACGAAGTTACCAACAGCGCTTCCTTCGTCGAAGACCTGGGCGCCGACTCCCTTGACACCGTCGAGCTGGTGATGGCTCTGGAAGAGGAATTCGAGACCGAGATCCCGGACGAGCAAGCCGAGAAGATCACCACCGTTCAGGAAGCCATCGACTACATCAACGCCCACGGCTGATTGATCGTAATCGACGGTTTTCGGACCCGGAAAAGCCGCACTGCCCCTCACGAGGCGTGCGGTTTTTCTTTAATGGGCCGGCACGTTTCAAACAGAACAAGAGGATTTCGCTGTGTCGCGTAGACGCGTTGTGGTTACCGGTATGGGCATGCTGTCGCCGTTGGGCGTCGATGTGGCGAGCAGCTGGCAGGGCATCCTGGCCGGTCGCAGTGGCATCGGCCTGATCGAGCATATGGACCTTTCCGCCTTTTCCACCCGTTTTGGCGGCTCGGTGCGGGGCTTCAATGTCGAGGAGTACCTGAGTGCCAAGGAGGCGCGCAAGCTCGACTACTTCATCCAGTACGGCCTGGCGGCGAGCTTTCAGGCGATGCGCCATTCCGGTCTGGAAGTCACGGACGCCAACCGTGAGCGCATCGGCGTGGCCATGGGCTCGGGTATCGGCGGCCTGACCAATATCGAGAACAACTGCAAGTCACTGATCGAACAGGGGCCGCGGCGCATTTCGCCGTTCTTCGTGCCCGGCTCGATCATCAACATGATTTCCGGCTTCCTGTCGATCCACCTGGGTCTGCAGGGGCCCAACTACGCCATCGCCACCGCCTGCACCACCGGCACCCACTGCATCGGCATGGCGGCGCGCAATATCGCCTATGGCGAAGCCGACGTGATGGTTGCCGGTGGCGCGGAAATGGCCACCAGTGGCCTGGGCATGGGCGGTTTCGGCGCCGCGCGTGCGCTGTCCACCCGCAACGACGACCCGGCACGGGCCAGTCGGCCGTGGGACAAGGGCCGCGATGGCTTCGTCCTGTCCGATGGCGCCGGTGCCCTGGTGCTCGAGGAGCTCGAACACGCCAAGGCCCGTGGCGCGACCATCTATGCCGAGCTGGTCGGTTTTGGCATGAGCGGCGACGCCTACCACATGACTTCGCCGCCGGAAGACGGTGCCGGCGCCGCGCGCTGCATGAGCAATGCGCTGCGCGATGCCGGCTTGAACTCCGACCAGGTGCAGTACATCAATGCCCACGGCACCTCGACCTCGGCCGGCGACAAGGCCGAGGCTTCGGCGATCAAGTCGGTATTCGGCGAGCAGGCCTACAAGCTGGCGGTCAGTTCGACCAAGTCGATGACCGGTCACCTGCTGGGCGCGGCGGGCGCCGTCGAGGCGATCTTCAGCGTGCTGGCGATCCGCGACCAGGTGGCGCCGCCAACCATCAACCTGGATGAGCCGGACGAAGGCTGCGACCTCGATTTCGTCGCGCACCAGGCCAAGGCCATGCCGATCGACGCGGTACTGTCCAACTCCTTCGGCTTTGGCGGCACCAACGGCTCGCTGGTGTTCCGCCGGTTTGCCGGCTGATGCTGAGCTGGGTCGACGGCCAGCCGGCGGCGCAGCTGTCTGTGCTGGACCGTGGCCTGGCCTACGGCGATGGTCTGTTCGAGACGATCGCCGTGCGCAGCGGGCGGCCGCGTCTGCTGGCCCGCCACCTGGCGCGTCTGGGCGATGGCCTGCGGCGTCTGCGTCTGCCGCTCGATCTCGGCGAGCTGGAGCCTGAGCTGCTGGCCTTCTGTGCCGAGCTGGGCGAGGGCGTCGCCAAGTTGCTGGTCACCCGCGGCGAGGGTGCGCGCGGTTATGCGCCGCCACAGCCCACGCAACCCCGCCGTATCCTGCTCGCCAGCCCCATGCCGGCCTACCCGGCAGAGCATGCCGAACGGGGCGTGCGCCTGTTTCCCTGCGCTACGCGCCTGGCCGAGCAGCCGCTGCTGGCCGGACTCAAGCACCTCAACCGTCTCGAGCAGGTCCTGGCCCGCAGCGAATGGCAGGACCCGGCCTATGCCGAGGGGCTGATGTGCGATGGCGCCGGGCGGGTGATCGAGGGCGTCTACAGCAACCTGTTCCTGGTCAAGGATGGCCGCCTGCTCAGCGCCGACCTGTCGCGCTGTGGCGTGGCCGGGGTGATGCGCGCCGAGGTGCTGGAGCAGGCCGCCGTATTGGGGATTGCCGTGCAGGTGGGCGATATCAGCCGCGCCGATCTGCTGGCCGCCGATGAGGTGTTTCTCTGCAACAGCCTGTATGGCATCTGGCCGGTGCGCGAGCTGCAAGGGCACGACTGGTCGGTCGGGCCGTTGACCCGTAAACTGCAGGGCATTATCCGCAGTCTTCTGGATTCCTGATTCGTGATACGCAAGCTTTTGCTGCTGCTCGCCGCAGGCGTGCTGCTGCTCGTGGTATCCCTGGCGCTGGCCGCCTGGCGTCTGCAATCGGCGCTGGAGCAGCCGCTGCAGCTGAGCGAGGCGCGCCTGCTGAATGTCGAGCCCGGAGCCACTCCCGGTGGCCTGCTCAACCAGTTGCAGGCCGACGGGGTGCTCGATGGCGCCTTCTGGCTGCGCCAGTACTGGCGCTTCAAGCTGCCTGGCCAGGCTCTGCACAGCGGCGAATACCGCCTGCTGCCCGAACACAAGGCGCGCGATCTGCTGGGGCTGTGGCAGCGGGGCGAGGTGGTGCAGTACAGCCTGACCCTGGTTGAGGGCTGGAGCTTTCGCCAGGTGCGTGCCGCCCTGCGCCGGCAGAGCGCCTTGCAGCAGAGCGTGGCCGTGCTCGACGACGCCGCCTTGATGGCCAAGCTGGGGCAGCCGGGCGTCAGCCCCGAGGGGCGTTTCTTTCCCGATACCTACCGCTATGTGCGCGGCATGAGCGATTTCGAGCTGCTCAAGCAGGCCTATGCCCGTCTGGATCTGGTGCTGGACGAGGAGTGGCGCAAGCGTGCCGAAGGGCTGCCGTACCGCAAACCCTACGATGCCCTGATCATGGCCTCGATGGTGGAGAAGGAGACCGGGGTGCCGGAGGAGCGCGGGCAGATCGCCGGGGTCTTCGTCCGCCGTCTGCGCAGCAGCATGCGCCTGCAGACCGACCCGACGGTGATTTTCGGCCTGGGCGAGCGCTACAACGGCAACCTGACCCGCGCCCACCTGCGCGAGCCCACGCCCTACAACACCTACACCATCGACGGCATGCCACCGACGCCGATTGCCCTGGTCGGGCGCGAGGCGATCCATGCCGCGCTGCATCCGGTCGACGGCAAGAGCCTCTACTTCGTCGCCCGCGGCGATGGCAGCCATGTATTCTCCGACACCCTGGAGCAGCACAACCGCGCGGTGAGCGAATACCAGCTCAAGCGCCGTGCCGACTATCGCTCCAGCCCCGTGCGCCAATAAGGATCATCCGTGAGCGGTCTGTTTATCACCCTTGAAGGCCCCGAAGGCGCCGGCAAAAGCACCAACCGCGAATACCTCGCCGAGCGCCTGCGCGAGCAGGGCATCGAGGTGCTGCTGAGTCGCGAGCCGGGGGGCACGCCGCTGGCCGAGCGCATCCGCGAGCTGCTGCTGACCCCCAGCGATGAAGCGATGGCCGCCGACACCGAGCTGCTGCTGGTGTTCGCCGCGCGCGCCCAGCACCTGGCCGAAGTCATCCGGCCGGCCCTGGCCCGTGGCTGCGTGGTGCTCTGCGATCGCTTCACCGATGCCACCTATGCCTATCAGGGCGGTGGGCGCGGGCTGTCCGTTGCGCGCATCGCCACCCTGGAAAACTTCGTGCAGGGCGAGCTGCGTCCCGACCTGACCCTGGTCTTCGACCTGCCGATCGAGGTCGGCCTGTCCCGCGCCGCCGCCCGCGGGCGCCTGGACCGCTTCGAGCAGGAAGGGCGCGGCTTCTTCGATGCGGTGCGCCACACCTACCTGCAGCGCGCCAAGGCTGCGCCGGCCCGCTACCGCGTGTTGGATGCGGCGCAGTCGCTGGCCGGCGTGCAGCAGTCCATCGACCGGCTGTTGCCGGAAATCCTGGAGCGTTGCCGTGGCTGAAGCCTACCCCTGGCAGCAGGCCCTGTGGCAGCAGCTGGCCGGACGCCAGCAGCATGCCCACGCCTACCTGCTGCACGGCCCGGCCGGCATCGGCAAGCGCCACCTGGCCGAGCGCCTGATGGCGCTGCTGCTGTGCCAGCGACCGACCGGCCTGGAGGCCTGCGGCCAGTGCAAGGGTTGCCACCTGCTGGCGGCCGGCAGTCACCCGGACAACTACATCCTCGAGCCGGAAGAGGCCGACAAGGGCATCAAGGTCGACCAAGTGCGTGATCTGGTCAGCTTCGTGGTGCAGACCGCCCAGCTCGGCGGGCGCAAGGTGGTGCTGCTGGAGCCGGTGGAGGCGATGAACATCAACGCCGCCAACGCCCTGCTCAAGAGCCTGGAAGAACCGGCCGGCAATACCGTGCTGCTGCTGGTCAGTCACCAGCCCAGCCGGCTGCTGCCGACGGTGAAGAGCCGCTGCGTGCAGCAGGCCTGTCCGCTGCCCGATCAGGCCAGCAGCCTGGCCTGGCTGGCCGAGGCCTTGCCCGAGTGCGGCGAGGGCGAGCGCGGCGAGCTGCTCGTCCTCGCCGGTGGTTCGCCGCTGATGGCGCGGCGCCTGCACCAGCAGGGTGTGCGTGAACAGCGCGCGCTGGTGGTCGAGGGGGTGAAGAAACTGCTCAAGCAGCAGGCCAGCGCCAGCCAGCTGGCCGAGGCCTGGAAGACCCTGCCGATGGCCATGCTGTTCGACTGGTTCTGCGACTGGACGCAGGCCATGCTGCGCTATCAGCTGACTCAGGACGAAGAGGGCCTGGGCCTGGCGGATATGCGCAAGGTGGTGCAGTACCTGGCGGGCAAAACACCGCAAACGCGGGTGCTGGCGATGCAGGACTGGCTGCTGCAGCAGCGCCAGAAAGTCCTGAATAAGGCCAATCTGAACAGTGTCTTGCTTCTCGAAGCACTGCTGGTGCAGTGGGCAAGCCTGCCTGGACCGGGCTAGAATCGAAAATTGGATAGTTTGCTAGGAATGCCGCATGAGCTTGCCACCCAATCTTGGACCGCGTAACGGAATCCTGTCCCTGACCATCAAGGACAAGTCCGTGCTCTACGCCGCCTATATGCCCTTCATCAAGAATGGCGGCTTGTTCATTCCCACGGCCAAGAGCTACAAGCTCGGTGACGAGGTGTTCATGCTGCTCAACCTGATGGACGAGCCGGAGAAGATCCCGGTGGCCGGCAAGGTGGTGTGGATCACCCCGAAAGGTGCCCAGGGCAACCGGGCCGCCGGGGTTGGCGTGCAGTTCAACGATGGTGACAACACCGCGCGCAACAAGATCGAAACCTACCTGGCCGGTGCGCTGAAGTCGGATCGTCCGACCCACACCATGTAAGCCAAACCGTATGACTCTGCGCCACCCGCGAGGGTGGCGTTTTCGTTTGAGTGGTATGCCCATGCTGATCGACTCCCATTGCCACCTCGACCGCCTCGACCTGACGGCCCACGGCGGCTCGCTGGATGCCGCCCTGGATGCGGCCCGTGCCCGTGGGGTGCAGCACTTCCTGTGCATCGGTGTCAGCGCGGAGAATGCCGCGGCGGTCAAGGGGCTGACCGAGCGCTACGCCGATGTCGATTGCTCGGTCGGCGTCCATCCGCTGGATCTGCAGCCGGGCGCCGCGCCGGTGCTGGACTGGCTGCTGGCCGAGCTGAACCACCCGCATGTGGTGGCCATCGGTGAAACCGGCCTGGACTACCACTACGAGCCGGAAGCCGCCGAACTGCAGCAGGCATCCTTCCGCCTGCATCTCGAGGCTGCCCGGCAGACCGGCAAGCCGGTGATCGTGCATACCCGCGAGGCGCGGGCCGACACCCTGGCCCTGCTGCGCGAGGCGGCATTGCCCCAGGCCGGCGTGCTGCATTGCTTCACCGAGGACTGGGAGATGGCCAGGGCCGCGCTGGACCTGGGCTTCTACATCTCGCTGTCCGGCATCGTCACCTTCCGCAATGCGGATGCCCTGCGCGAAGTGGCGCGCAAGGTGCCGGCCGATCGCCTGCTGGTGGAGACTGACTCGCCTTACCTGGCGCCGATTCCCTACCGCGGCAAGGCCAACCTGCCGCAATACGTGCGCGAGGTGGCGGAGTTCCTGGCCCTGGTCCGCGGCGAACGCTTCGAGGATCTGGCCGCGCAGACCAGCGCCAACTTCAAGCGTCTGTTCCCGCTGGCACGGGTGGCCTGAGAACCTGTTTACGATCTCCTGACTCGCGGCCATACCGCGTTAAAAACGGCCTCGGCAAGCCGCTTGCGGCTAACGCGCTTTAGCGCGACCCGAAGGGCGAGTGAAAAGAGTCATGCTCATTTACAGCTCGTAAACTGCGCTTCCTCGGCCGTTTTGACCAGCCAGAGGCTGTTACTAACGTAGCGCCTTGTCTGGCTCTAATTCAGAAGATCGTAGACAGGTTCTGAGAGGCTCTAGCCGTATTGCCGTAAAAATCGCAGGCAAAAAAAACCCGGGTTCTGGGGGATGAATCCGGGTCAAGACCATTAGGAGTAAATCAAGATACGCGGTCCACGGTATCTTGCCTGGCGGGGCACTTGGGGGGAGATGCCGCGCACCAGTAAGCTCAAGTATTGGTCATGTTTCCCCCGCGTCCAGGCAGGTTGCCGCGCTTTTTTAAACGGATTTGGAATACCGCTGCGGCTGCTGAGCACTCAGCCTTGTGCCAGCTGGCCCAGCAGCGCCACGGTCTGCTCGAGCACCGCATGATCCGTATAGAAATGTGGTGAAAGGCGCACGCCTTTGCCCCGTTGCGCGCAGATCACCTGTTCCTGGCGAAGGCGGGCGAACAGCTGCTGGTTATCCCAGCCGGTCAGGCTGAAGGTGAGGATGCCGGCGCGCCGCCGAGCGTCCAGCGGGCTGTGCAGGCGGACGCCGGGCAGGCGCTGCAGGCCCTGCTGGAGCAGCTGCATGCGTTCTTCCAGTTGCTCGCCGACCCTGGCCATGCCGACTTCCTCCAGCAGCGACAGGCTGGCCTCCAGGGCCATGGCGCCGAGCATGTTCGGGCTGCCGCATTCGAAGCGCCGCGCGCTGCGTGCCGGCTGCCAGTCGGTACGCTCGTAGTCGCCGGCATGTTCGAGCATGTGCCAGCCGTATTCATGCAGCGTCAGTTGTTCGCGCAGCTCGCTGCGGCAATAGAACACGCCCAGCCCTTCCGGGCCGAGCAGCCACTTGTGTCCGTCGGCCATGGCGAAGGCGCAGCCGCTGGCCTGCACGTCGAAGGGCAGGGCGCCGAGCTGCTGGATGGCGTCGATGCACAGCAGCACGCCGCGGCTGTGGCAGCCGGCACCGAGGCGCTCCAGGTCCAGGCGCAGGCCGCTGGCATATTGCACGGCACTGATCGCCAGCAGCCGCGTGCGCGGCCCGCAGGCGGCCAGCAGGTCGGCCTCCGGGTCCCGGCCCTGCAGGCTGACCTGGATCACCTCGACCCCGCGCGGCTTGAGCGCTTCCCAGACGATGCGGTTGGAGGGGAACTCCTCGTCGCTGATCACCACCTGGTCGCCGGTGCGCCAGTCGAGGCCGAAGGCGACGAACGACAGGGCCTCGGAGGTGTTCTTGACCAGGGCGATATCGCCGCGGCTCGGTGCATTGAGCAGGCGTTGCAGGCGTTCGCGCAGGCGCAGCTCGACTTTCAGCCAGTCCGGGTAGTCGCGGGCGCCGAGCCGGCTGTTCTGCTCGGCAAAGCGCTGCACGGCCTCTGCGGCGCGCCTTGGCCAGGGGGCGACGGCGGCGTGGTTGAGGTAACGCAGGCCGGCAATCTGGGGGAATTCGCTGGAAATGGCTGACATGGGCGATGATCCGTGCAATTTGGCGCTGAACAGGCATAATAACGCGCCCCGATTTTTCATCCTGTAGTCACTTTATGAACAAAGAACCTCGCAAAGTCCGTGAATTCCGCCGCCGCGAACAGGAAATTCTCGATACCGCGCTGAAGCTCTTCCTCGAACAGGGTGAAGACAGCGTAACCGTCGAGATGATCGCCGACGCGGTGGGTATCGGCAAAGGCACCATCTACAAGCACTTCAAGTCGAAGGCGGAGATCTACCTGCGCCTGATGCTCGACTACGAGCGCGACCTCAACGAGCTGCTGCATTCGGCCGACGTCGACCGCGACAAGGAAGCCCTGTCGCGCGCCTACTTCGAGTTCCGCATGCGCGACCCGCAGCGCTACCGGCTGTTCGACCGCCTGGAAGAGAAGGTGGTCAAGGGCAACCAGGTGCCGGAAATGGTCGACCAGCTGCACAAGATCCGCGCCTCCAACTTCGAGCGCCTGACCCAGCTGATCAAGGGTCGCATCGCCGAAGGCAAGCTGGAAGACGTGCCGCCGTACTTCCACTACTGCGCGGCCTGGGCCCTGGTGCATGGCGCCGTGGCGCTGTACCACTCGCCGTTCTGGAGCAACGTGCTGGAAGACCAGGATGGCTTCTTCCAGTTCCTCATGGACATCGGCGTGCGCATGGGCAACAAGCGCAAGCGCGACGGCGACACCCCGGCCGCCTGATGCCATTCAGCCCGCCAATGATGCGTACTTTACGCTCGCTGGCGGGCATATACTCCGGACTATACCCAGCCGGAGTCGCCCATGATCGTTGACCGCCAGGGCAGACGCTTTCGCAACCTGCGCATCAGCCTGACCGCCGCCTGCAACTACGCCTGCACCTACTGCGTGCCGAACGGCAAGCGCTTGGTCGCGGCCCAGGACGAGCTGTCCGCCGAAGCCATGGTGCGCGGCGTCGCCTACCTGATCGAGGCAGCCGGCATCGAACGCCTGCGCATCACCGGTGGCGAGCCGCTGGTCAGTCCCAAGCTCGAGCTGTTCCTGCGCCAGGTCAGCCAGCTCGGCCTCGCCGACATCAGCCTGACCAGCAACGGCCAGTTGCTCAGTCGCAAACTGCCGCTGCTGCTGGAATGCGGCATGCGCCGCCTGAACATCTCCCTGGATACCCTCGATCCGCAGGCGTTTGCCCAGATCGCCCGTGGCGGCGACCTGGCCAGCGTGCTGCATGGCCTGGAAGAGGCGCGTGCGGCGGGGTTGCAGGTGAAGATCAACATGGTGCCGCTGCGCGGGCACAACCACGAGCAGGTCCTGCCGCTGCTCGACTACTGCCTGGAGCGCGGCTTCGAGCTGCGCTTCATCGAACTGATGCGCATGGGTCACCTGGCCCGCGACGGCAATGCCTTCCAGCAGCAGTTCTACGGCATGGACGAGCTGCTGGCGCGCATCGGCGAACGCTACGAGTTCGTCCAGGCCGAGGCGCCGCTGGATGCCACCGCGCTGCGCTACGAGATTCCCGGGCAGGGCTTCTTCGGCGTGATCGCCAACGAAAGCGTGCCGTTCTGCCGCACCTGCTCGCGCCTGCGCCTGTCGTCCACCGGCTGGCTGCATGGCTGCCTGTCGTCGAGCAATCGCCATTATGTCGGCGACCTCCTCGACAAGCCGCGCCACCAGGCCCTGCCGGCGCTGCAGCGGCTGCTGGTGCAGGCCCTGGCCGACAAACAGGACATCGCCTTCTCGGGCGGGGTCACCGTGATGAAAATTATCGGCGGCTGATGATCTGCTGCGCGTCGGCCATGCGTCGTTGAAAACACGCTCGGAATGCTCATTTACTGCAGTAAACTCCGCTTCCTCGCATGTTTTCGCCTAGCCTGGCTCTAGCTCGCGAGATCATCAATTATTTGTGTATCTCAAAAATGTCTGCCGAATTCCCCATCGCCTATATCGAACCGGTATTCCGTCCGCCGAGCGAAGCCCACTCGCTGATCCTGCCGGTGACCAATGGCTGCTCGTGGAACCATTGCACCTTCTGCGAGATGTACACCCAGCCACAGAAGAAGTTCCGCGCCCGCGACGAGGCCGAGGTGCTCGAGGAAATCCGTCGCGCCGGCCAGCAGCTGATTGTCCAACGCGTGTTCCTCGCCGACGGCGATGCCCTGGTGCTGCCGACGCGGCGCCTGCTGAGCATCCTCACCGCCATCCGTGAGCACATGCCCGAGGTCACCCGCGTTTCCAGCTACTGCCTGCCGCGCAACCTGCGCAAGAAGTCGGTGAGCGAGCTCAGGGAACTGGCCGACGCCGGGCTGAAGATGGCCTATGTCGGTTGCGAATCCGGCGACGACGAGGTGCTGGCACGGGTCAACAAGGGCGAGACCTACGAGTCCAGCCTGAGCGCCCTGGAAAAACTCGGCGAAGCCGGCATCAGCCGCTCGGTGATGATTCTCAACGGCCTCGGCGGCACCCGCCTGAGCGAGCAGCACGCGGACAACTCGGCGCGCCTGATGAATGCCGCGCAGCCGGAGTTCCTCTCCACCCTGGTGGTCAGCTTCCCCACCGGCGAGGCGCGTTTCCGCGAAGGCTTTGCCGACTTCCAGCCGCTCGGCCAGCATGAGCTGTTCGTCGAAGTCGAGCGCCTGCTGCAGGGCCTGGAGCTGCGCGACACGGTGTTTCGCAGCGACCACGCCTCCAACTACCTGGTGCTCAAGGGCAACCTGGGGGCCGACAAGGCGCGTCTGCTGGCCCAGGTACGCCAGGCCATCGAGCAGCCGCAGGCGGCGCGCTTGCGCCAGGAGTGGCAGCGCGGCCTGTGAGTGACTGCCACGATTTGCTGCGCGTCGGCCATGCCAGGCTCTCGCTCGTAAAATCGTGAACAGCTTTTCAGCTTGGCGCGGAAGCTGCAGGGGCCGTCTATCCGCCGGTTTTCCGTCACCGGCCTGGGAGAATTTGCGATGCGTAGCTTGATTCTGCTGCTGGCCCTGTTCGGCCTGGGTGGCTGCATGAAGGTCAGCGATATGGCCGCCGGCACCGAGTACCACCTGCGCGATGCTGGCGTGCTCGACCACAGCGATACCCGCCGGGCCAACACCTGGCGCCTGCAGCCCGACTCCTTCGTGTTCATCGCCCAGAGCCACTTCGTGCCGCCGGGCAGTGCCTATCCGCGGCCCAACGTGGTGGCCGAGGAAGCCTTCAACGCCTTCGTCGAGTACTTCCCGCTGGTGCGTCGCGCGGCCCGGCCGCAGGGCCTGGAGGAGGCGATGAGCGAGGCGCGCAATGCCGGCGCCCACTACTTGCTGTACAGCCGCTTCGCTGGGGCCGACGACCGCATCGGCACGCTGGAGGAGTGGGATGACCAGGAAGCCCTGGATCGCCTGGGCGTGGACAGCGGCGTGATCCAGCTGATGCTGATCGAGACCAACACCCGTTACCTGGTGGACACCGCGCGCATCCACAATCGCGGCGGTTTCCTGACCTTCTATGACCAGCAGCCCCAGGACCTTCTGCGGCCGCCGTTCGAGCAATATGCCCGCGGCCTGCTGGGGGTCAGTTCGCAATAACCGCTGGGCGCCGCATACTGATAGGCGCAGCGATGAGGAGTAAGCAATGACCGATCCCGGCAAGGCCGGCAACCTGCTGGCGCAGATTCCCAAGGGCGAAGGCAAGGGCCTGCCGCCGGTGCACCTGTGGAATCCGGACTTCTGCGGCGATATCGACATGCGCATCGCCCGCGACGGCACCTGGTACTACCTGGGCACGCCGATCGGCCGCAAGCCGATGGTCAAGCTGTTCTCCACCATCATCCGCCGCGACGGCGACGACTACTTCCTGATCACACCGGTGGAGAAGGTCGGCATCACCGTCGACGATGCGCCGTTCGTGGCCGTGACCCTGCAGGTCGAAGGCGAGGGCGAGCAGCAGGTGCTGCGTTTCACCAGCAATGTCGACGACGAGATCGAGGCCGGCGCCGAGCACCCACTGCGGGTCGAACTGGACCCGCTGACCGATGAGCCGGCGCCCTACCTGCTGGTGCGCAGCAATCTGGAAGCGCTGGTACACCGCAACGTGTTCTACCAGCTGGTCGAGTTGGCCGTACCACGCCAGATCGACGGGCAGACCTGGCTGGGCGTCTGGAGCAGCGGCGAGTTCTTCCCCATCGGGCCGTTGCCGGAATAGGTGCCCCCTGTTCCGACTCGCATCCCCTCCCGTAGGCTGGGTTAGCCACAGGCGTAGCCCAGCGACAGCTAAACACCTCTCCTGCCCGTAGGGCTACTGCGGCAGCCTGGCGATCACCTTGATCTCGAAATCGAAGCCAGACAGCCAGGTCACGCCGATAGCGGTCACCGTCGGGTAAGGTGCTTCGCCCCAGTACTCGGCTGCTACTGCCCAGATGGTCTCGAATTTCGAGTCCGGGTCGACCATGAAGATGGTCGTATCGACCACATCATCGAAGCTACAGCCTGCCTCGGCCAGGATCGTATTGAGGTTGGCAAAGGTAAGGCGTACCTGCGCGCCCAGGTCCGGCTCGGGCGAACCATCCTTGCGGCTGCCGACTTGGCCGGACACGAACAGAAAGCCGTTGGAGCGAATCGCCGGCGAGTAGCGATGAAGCTCGTACAGCGCATGGCGGTCAGGTGGGAATACCCCATCACGTTTACGGGTCATTGCATGCCTCCATCGGGGCCATTGCGGCCGGTTGTTTACGATGGAGTCACTGTAAGAAGACGGCCGGTACCGATAAACGAGCAACACTGCCCAGCACTGTTTGTAGAATCCAAACAATCCCGATCAGCCCGGAGCCGCGATGGACCGTTTCGATGCGATGCAGGCATTCGCCCGCGTGGTGGAAACCGGCAGTTTCACCAAGGCCGCCGACACCCTGCACATGAGCAAGACCAGCGTGACCCAACTGGTGCAGCAACTGGAGGCGCGACTGCGCGTGCGCCTGCTCAACCGCACCACGCGCAAGGTCAACGTCACCGCCGACGGCGCCGCCTACTACGAGCGGGTGATCCGCCTGCTGGCCGACATGGACGACGCCGAAACCAGCCTGTCCGCCGCCTCGGCCGTGCCCAGGGGCAGGCTGCGGGTGGACGTGCCCAGCCCGCTGGCCAGCATGATCCTCATCCCGGCGCTGCCGGCCTTTCACCAGCGCTACCCCGAAATCCAGCTCGACCTGGGCGTCAGCGACCGCTACGTCGACCTGATCGGCGACAACGTGGACTGCGTGGTGCGCGGCGGCACCATCAGCGACCAGTCGCTGGTGGCCAGGCACCTGGGCGATCTGCAGCTAGGCGTGTACGCATCGCCCGGCTACCTGGCGCGCGCCGGCGTGCCCGCACACCCGAGCGAACTGGCGACGCACGCTATCGTCAGCTTCCTCGGCGCGCGCAGCCGCAAGGCCTTTGCCGGCATCCTGCAGCGCGGCGAGGAACGCATCGGCCTGCAGGGCCGCCCGGCCCTGGCGGTGGACGACGGCAACGCCTACCTCGCCGCCGGCCTGGCGGGCCTGGGCATCCTCTGGCTACCGCAATACATGGCCAAGCCCCACCGCGCCAGCGGCGCGCTGGTGCCGCTGTTCGAGGACTGGCAACTGGACCCGATGCCGCTCTACCTGGCCTACCCACCCAACCGGCATGTCAGCGCCAAGCTGCGGGTGTTTATCGATTGGGTGGTGGAGCTGATGAGGGAGCATGCGCAGCGCAGCGCGTGAGTTTGGCGCTGCGCGGTTAGGTGATGCGACGTTACTTGACCAGTTTTGAGGTTTTTCTGGGGGGCTGCTTTCGGCCAGAAGCAGTCATTCGCTCAAGACTGCTTTCGACCCATTGCTGCCGGTTGCATCAGGCGGTAAACCCTCGATGTGTTCAGCACGTTTGTCAGCGCGTTTTTCCGGGCTGACGCTCTATGAGGCGCAGAAAAACCTTGGCTTCGATAAATCAAAACAGGATTGCCGTTGGGCAATCCCGTTGTTAACAACCTTGGCCGGATAGCCCAGGTTGGTGCCGAGCCTTATGCCACCACCGGGATCAACGGGTCGGCCGCCGCAAGGGCGATTGCCCGATCCGCTGCCGGTGGGTAGATCCACTGGGTGTTGATCTGGGTTTTCAGCGCCTTGCCTTCCTCGCCGGTCAGCAGCACCTTGCGCTCCCAACCTTCGGTAAACACCGCGCCCCAGGCGCCCAGATCCAGGCAGGTGACGTACTTGTGCTGACTGTAGGCAATCGGCGTGACACCGAGCAGATCGGCAGCGGCGTTGTTGCCGGCCGAGCGGCCCAGGGCAATGGCGTGCTGGCAGGTCATCAGGGCGTGATTGCCCTGCTCATCCACGGCCGCGTAGGCGGTGTCGCCGGTGGCGTAGATGGCATCCTGGCCGAGCACCTTGAGGTTGCGGTCCACGTGCAGGCGGCCATGCGCGTCGCGCTCGCCGTTGATCTGCTGGGTCAGTGGCGAGGCCTTCACACCCACGGCAAAGATCACCGTGCTGGCTGCAATGCGTTCGCCGTTGCTCAGCTGTACGCCGTGCTCATCCACCCTGGATACTGGGCTGCCGAGCCGCCAGGTGACGCCCAGGCTGGCGCTGGCTTCGCTGACGACATCGGCGATTGCTTCACCCATGGCCCCGCCAATCCGCTTGGCCGTATCCACCACGATCACGCGAACATCGGTCTGTTCACCGAGGATGGCGCGCAGGCGTGCCGGCATTTCGGTGGCTGTTTCAATACCGGTAAAGCCGCCGCCGACCACCACCACGGTGTTGCGCGCGGCACTCTCCGGCTGCTGGGCCAGGCTTTGCAGATGGACGGCGAGACGCCGCGCCGACTCCAGGCTGTCGACATCGAAGGCAAAGCGTTCGACACCTTCCAGCGACGGGCGCGCCACCTGGCTGCCGGAGGCCAGAATCAGGCGATCATAGTCGAGCTCGGCCTCGGCACCCGACGCGTCGCGGTAGCTGACGCGCTTGCTCGCGGCATCGATCTGCGTGGCGCTGCCCTGGACGAAGCGCACTCCCACGGCCTCGAACAGCGGGCCGAGTGGTGCAACGGTGCTGGCCAGGTCGGACTCATAAAAGCGTGGGCGCACGCGCAGTTCCGCCTGGGGCGCAAGCAGGGTGACGTTGACGTCCAGGCGCTGCTGTTGATCGAGCAGGCGCACGGCGCTGAGTGCACTCCACATGCCGGCAAAGCCGGCACCGATGATCAGGATTTGCTGTTTCATAGTGTTAGGTTCCCGTGCTGAAGAGAAAGGCTGTTGGCTGACGACGGGAGTGATTCTGCCCCTGGCTTGGATCAGGGTATTGATCCATTCTTGCCTGAACTCATTGATCCACTTTGGAGCGAGCATGCCCGCCGACAAAACGCCACCGCAGGTGGTCTTCCTGTCGCTGGGCACGCCTGAGCAGGGCGTCAGCCTGCAGCGCTGGCTGTATGAGGCGTTGCGCGGCGCCATTCTCGGCGGCCGCCTGCCGGCTGGCAGCAAGCTGCCCAGCACGCGCGCGCTGGCCGAGCACTACCAGCTGGCACGTGGCACGGCCCAGGCGGCTTATCAGCAACTGCTGTCCGAGGGTTATCTGGAGGCTCAGACCGGCAGCGGCACGCGGGTTTGCCAGGTGTTGCCGGACGCCACGCTCAACGCCGGCTATGTGCGGCGCCGGGTCGTGGCCACGCAAGAGGCGCCGCGGACGCCGCCGGCCACGCCGTGGATCGAGCGCCTGGATGCGATCACTCCGGTATTTGCACGGCGCTCGGTGACGCCAGGGTTGCGGCCTTTCTTCCCGCACCGGGGCGATGTGCAGGCGTTCCCGGTCGATCTGTGGCGCAAGCTGCATATCCAGCAACTGCGCGCCTCACGGCTGTCCATCCTGCTCGACTCGGACCCCGGCGGCTTGCCGGCGCTGCGTGAAGCCATCGCCGGCTACCTGGCCATCGCCCGTGGTGTGCAGGTGCCGGCCGAACGCATTCTGGTGCTCAACAGCGTGCAGCAGGGGCTCGACCTGTGCCTGCGCCTGTTGGCACCGGGCAATGCCCAGGTATGGATGGAAGACCCCGGCTACCCCGGTGCGCGTCAGCTGATCGATGTATCGGGCGTGCAGCGAGTGGATGTGCCGGTCGACGCCTACGGCATTCAGGTGGACGAGGCCGTGCGCCTGGCTCCGAATGCCCGGCTGGCCTACGTCACACCCTCACGGCAGGCGCCGCTGGGCGGCGAACTTTCACCGGCGCGTCGGTTGGCGCTGTTGCAATGGGCGGCGCAGCACGGCAGCTATATCTTCGAGGACGACTATGACAGCGAATACCGCTTTATCGCCAAGCCGATTCCGGCACTGCGTTCGATGCCAGCGGCGGAGCAGTCGGTGATTCTCGCCGGCACCTTCAGCAAGCTGCTGTTTCCCTCCATCCGCCTGGCCTATCTGGTATTGCCGGCGCACCTGCTGGACAGCTTCACCCGCGCCGCCGCGCTGATGTCACGCCACGCCAACAGCCTGTCGCAAGCGGTGCTGGCCGACTTTATCCATGCAGGGCATTTCGACCGCCATGTGCGGCGCATGCGTAAGATCTACGCCTCACGCGCCGCGGCCTTCGCCGACTCAGCTCAGCGGCACTGGCAGGGGCTGATCGAGGTACCGGAGATCCGCGCCGGGCTGGATATCACCTGCAGCCTGCAGATGGACGACGAACAGGCTGCGTTCGCCCGACTGCAGGCCGCCGGTATCGACTGCATGCCGCTGGCGCGCTACTGCGTACAGCCCCGAGGACCGGGACTGGTACTGGGCTTTGCGCCCTACGCTGAGCGCGCTATCGAGGAGGCTGCCAGGGCGGTTGCGCTGGCATTGAGGCGATAAGGTCAGGCACTGGCGCATGCCTGGGTTTTAACCAGCATGACGGTGCCACAGCGCGACCGTCGCCAACAGGCAGAAAGCGGCCACTAGCGGCCGTTAAATGACCTCTTTCATGAGCCCCTCATTACCTGCGAAGCATTTAGAAAACAGTACCTCCGGTAGGCATGTGGATAGGCGCCGATACCGGACTAACCTGATAGCCAGTCAAAGCGAAACGGGACTGCAGCCCATGAGCGATGTTGAGAGTGAATCGCCCCGGGTTTTGTGGAGGCCGTTTCGTTTAAGTCAGGCCGCCATGGCC
>NZ_WELL01000015.1:0-33918 GCF_009799935.1 Pseudomonas sp. L-22-4S-12
CTCATGGCCTCATCTTCTCAAGAGTTGAGGCCTCCACGAAACCCGGGGCGATTCAAGGCAGCTTTGGGGAAGCGCATGACTGGTACACCATGGCTGAAGAGCGCGGCGCCAGTCAACAGAGCATCGATACCGAACTAAAGGGTATCTTCCTTCGAGCAGACAAGGTCAGCCGCGAAAATATGAGGGCGTCCTTGTTGGCAACTGATCCGGCCCGCTACAGCTGGGTGAATGACAAGAAGTATCGCAACTCCTGAAATGTACTCTGGGTGGGCCTAAATCTAACTACCCAGCTCCGGTGAGCCGTGCACACCACCAAACTTCAGCAAGTAGCCTGGGTATCGAAACGGTGGACAACGCTTAATTGTCCACCAGCCTTTTCGACAGCCAGCGCCAGGTGGCATATACCCTCTTCCCAGCTCTGGCATCGGCGCACCATGTGCACCTCCTTCAACACCGCAGCACTGGTAAAAGCTTCGCGGCTGAAGCCGCTCCCACAGAAGTGCCAACGGGAACCCAGCGCCCCTCAGATCGGCGGCGCCGAGCGCAGCATCACTGACTTCAGGGCAAACGCAGACTTGATCCCGGCGACGCCGGGGATGCAGGTCAGGGTGTGGGTGAGGAAAGCCTGGTAGGCGGCCAGGTCCTTGACCACCACGCGCAGCATGTAGTCGGCGTCGCCGGTCATCTGGAAGCAGCTCATCACCTGCGGCGCCTCGACGATGCGCTCCTCGAAACGGGCGAGGTAGTCGCCGGTCTGCTTTTCTAAGGAGACCGAGACGAACACGCTCATCGCTCCGGACAGGCGCTCCTCGTCGAGGCGCGCAAAATAGCCCTGGATGTACTGCTCGTCTTCCAGGCGCCGCACCCGGCGCAGGGTCGGGGTCATCGACAGGCCGACTTTCAGGGCCAGGTCGCGCCAGCTCATGCGGCCGTCTTCGGCCAGCGCGCGGAGGATTTTCAGGTCGATGCGGTCAAGTTCGGACATGGCGGCAGGCTTCTACGATTATTGGTTTTATTAGTTAAAACATACTAATAGCGCCAGGCAAACCTAGTCACTTTGGAGCAAAAAACTAGCAGTCGAAGCATATACTGAAATCACAAGAACAACGACGAGGGCCTCACCATGAGTGATGTCACGCACACCCGCCTCCCCTGCCGCACCCGCCGCGCGCATGCCCTTTGCGCTTCCGTCCAGCCTGCCCGGCTGCATCCGCCCAGTCCGCCGCCCGCCACGCTCGTTCGCCCCTGATCCCTTTCCGATCCGAGTTTTTTGGCTGGAGGCAACATGACTGACTACGCGCCCTTGCATCTGCACGTGCCGGAGCCCACCGGGCGACCGGGCTGCAAGACCGACTTTTCCTACCTGCACCTGTCCGCCGCCGGCACCGTGCGCAAGCCGGCCATCGAGGTGGAACCCGCCGCGACCAGCGACCTGGCCTACAGCCTGGTGCGCGTGCTCGACGAGCAGGGCAACGCCGTCGGCCCGTGGGACCCGCAGCTGAGCAGCGAACAGTTGCTGCGCGGCCTGCGCGCGATGCTCAAGACCCGCATCTTCGACGCACGCATGACCACCGCGCAGCGGCAGAAGAAGATGTCCTTCTATATGCAGTGCCTGGGCGAGGAAGCCATCGCCACCGCGCACACCCTGGCCCTGCAGGACGGCGACATGTGTTTCCCGACCTATCGCCAGCAGGGCATCCTGATCGCCCGCGACTACCCGCTGAAGGAGATGATCTGCCAGCTGCTGTCCAACGAGGAAGACCCGCTCAAGGGCCGCCAGCTGCCGATCATGTATTCCAGCCGCGCATACGGCTTCTTCTCCATCTCCGGCAACCTGGCCACCCAGTTCATCCAGGCGGTGGGCTGGGCCATGGCCTCGGCGATCAAGGGCGATACCAAGATCGCCTCGGCCTGGATCGGCGACGGCGCCACTGCCGAATCGGACTTCCACACCGCCCTCACCTTCGCCCACGTCTACCGCGCGCCGGTGATCCTCAACGTGGTCAACAACCAGTGGGCGATCTCCACCTTCCAGGCCATCGCCGGCGGTGAAGGCACCACCTTCGCCAACCGCGGCGTCGGCTGCGGCATCGCCTCGCTGCGGGTCGACGGCAACGACTTCCTCGCCGTCTACGCCGCCTCGCAGTGGGCCGCCGAGCGCGCCCGGCGCAACCTCGGGCCGAGCCTGATCGAGTGGGTGACCTACCGCGCCGGCCCGCACTCGACCTCGGACGACCCGTCGAAATACCGCCCGGCCGACGACTACAGCCACTTCCCCCTGGGCGACCCGATCGCTCGCCTGAAGCAGCACATGCTCGCTCTGGGCATCTGGTCCGAAGCACAGCACGAAGCGCTGCACAAGGAGCTGGAAGGCGAAGTGCTGGCCGCGCAGAAGGAAGCGGAAAGCCACGGCTCGCTGGTGGACGGCCACGTCTTCAGCGCCGCCAGCATGTTCGAGGATGTCTACAAGGAGCTGCCGGAGCACCTGCGCCGGCAGCGCCAGGAGCTCGGGGTATGACCGCCATGACTACGCAGCACGAGAACGCCCAGGCCGTCACCAGCATGACCATGATCCAGGCGCTGCGCTCGGCGATGGACGTGATGCTGGAACGCGACGACAACGTGGTGGTGTTCGGCCAGGACGTCGGCTACTTCGGCGGCGTGTTCCGCTGCACCGAAGGCCTGCAGAGCAAGTACGGCACCTCGCGGGTGTTCGACGCGCCGATTTCCGAGAGCGGCATCATCGGCGCTGCCGTGGGCATGTGCGCCTACGGCCTGCGTCCGGTGGTGGAAATCCAGTTCGCCGACTACGTCTACCCGGCGTCCGACCAGCTGATTTCCGAGGCAGCGCGCATCCGCTACCGCTCAGTCGGCGATTTCACCGTGCCGATGACCGTGCGCATGCCCTGCGGCGGCGGTATCTACGGCGGACAGACGCACAGCCAGAGCCCGGAGGCGATGTTCACCCAGGTCTGCGGCCTGCGCACGGTGATGCCGTCCAACCCCTACGACGCCAAGGGCCTGCTGATCGCCTGCATCGAGAACGACGACCCGGTGATCTTCCTCGAACCCAAGCGCCTGTATAACGGCCCGTTCGACGGCCACCACGACCGCCCGGTGACGCCCTGGTCCAAGCATGCGGCCAGCCAGGTGCCGGAGGGTTACTACAAGGTGCCGCTGGACAAGGCCGCCATCGCCCGCCCCGGCAACGCGCTGACCGTACTGACCTACGGCACCATGGTCTACGTGGCCCAGGCCGCCGCCGAAGAGACCGGCGTGGACGCCGAGATCATCGACCTGCGCAGCCTCTGGCCGCTGGACCTGGAGACCATTGTCACTTCGGTGAAAAAGACCGGGCGCTGCGTGATCGCCCACGAGGCCACCCGCACCTGCGGCTTCGGCGCCGAGCTGATGTCCCTGGTGCAGGAACACTGCTTCCACCACCTGGAAGCGCCCATCGAGCGGGTCACCGGCTGGGACACGCCCTACCCGCACGCCCAGGAGTGGGACTACTTCCCGGGGCCGGCGCGGGTCGGCGCGGCATTCAAGCGCGCAATGGAGGTCTGAATGGGTACGCATGTGATCAAGATGCCGGACATCGGCGAAGGCATCGCCGAAGTCGAGCTGGTGAAGTGGTATGTGCAAGTCGGCGAGACCGTCGCCGAGGACCAGACCCTGGCCGACGTGATGACCGACAAGGCCATGGTGGAAATCCCCTCGCCGGTGGCCGGCACGGTGCTGGCCCTGGGCGGCACGCCGGGCCAGGTGATGGCCGTCGGCAGCGAGCTGATCCGCCTGGAGGTGGCCGGCGCCGGCAATGCCAAGGCCGGCGAGCCCGCACCGGCCATTGAGGCGCGTGCCGAGCAGCCGGTAGCCGCCGAGCCGGTAGCGACCGTGGCTGCGCCGCCCGCCTCCGCTGCACCGGCGCGCGCCACCGCCAGTCCGGCGCCCGTTCCGAGCGTGCGCCGCCAACCGGGCGAGAAACCGCTGGCCTCACCGGCCGTGCGCCAGCGCGCCCGCGAGCTGGGCATCGAATTGCAGTTTGTCAGCGGCAGCGGGCCGATCGGGCAGATCCGCCATGAAGACCTCGACGCCTACCTGACCCGCGGCCAGACCGGTATGCCGCGCGCCAGCGGCTATGCCGCGCGCCACGACGAGCAGGCCATCCCGGTGATCGGCCTGCGGCGCAAGATCGCGCAGAAGATGGCCGAGGCCAAGCGACGCATCCCGCACTTCAGCTACGTCGAGGAAATCGACGTGACCGACCTGGAAGCCCTGCGCGTGCACCTGAATGGCAAACATGCTCAGCAGCGCGGCAAGCTGACCCTGCTGCCGTTGCTGATCCGCGCCCTGGTGGTGGCGCTGCGCGAACATCCGCAGCTCAACGCCCGCTATGACGACGAGGCCGAAGTGGTCACCCGCTACGGCGCGGTGCATGTGGGCATCGCCACCCAGAGCGACAACGGCCTGATGGTGCCGGTGCTGCGCCACGCCGAATCCCGCGACCTGTGGGGCAATGCGGCGGAAATCACCCGCCTGGCCGAGGCCGCGCGCAGCGGCAAGGCCCAGCGCGACGAGCTGTCCGGCTCGACCATCACCCTGAGCAGCCTCGGCGCCCTGGGCGGCATCGTCAGCACGCCGGTTATCAACGCGCCGGAAGTCGCCATAGTCGGGGTCAACCGCATGGTCGAACGGCCGGTGGTGCTCAACGGGCAGATCGTGGTGCGCAAGATGATGAACCTGTCCTCCTCCTTCGATCACCGGGTGGTCGACGGCATGGACGCGGCCGCCTTTATCCAGTCGGTGCGCGGCCTGCTCGAACACCCTGCCAGCCTGTTCCTGGAGTGAGCCTGTGAAGCACAACCAGACCCTCGAAACCACCCTGCTGATCATCGGCGGCGGCCCCGGCGGCTACGTCGCCGCCATCCGCGCCGGCCAGCTGGGCATCCGCACCGTGCTGGTGGAAGGCGCCGCCCTCGGCGGCACCTGCCTGAACATCGGCTGCATCCCGTCCAAGGCGCTGATCCATGCCGCCGAGGAGTTTCTCAAGGCGCGCGAGTACGCGGCACACTCGCCCCTGGGCATCCAGGTGCAGGCGCCGCGCATCGACATCGCCCGCACCGTGGCGTGGAAGGACGGCATCGTCGACCGCCTCACCAGCGGCGTCGCCGCGCTGCTGAACAAGCACGGCGTCACCGTCGTGCAGGGCTGGGCGCGGATCGTCGACGGCAAGACGGTGGCCGTCGATCTCCCCGGCGGCCACAGCCAGCAGATCCATTGCCAGCACCTGCTGCTGGCCGCCGGCTCGAAGTCGGTGGAACTGCCGTTCCTGCCGCTGGGCGGCAACGTCATCTCCTCCACCGAGGCCCTGGCGCCGGAGACGCTGCCCCAGCGCCTGGTGGTGGTCGGCGGCGGCTATATCGGCCTGGAGCTGGGCACCGCCTACCGCAAACTGGGCGTCGAGGTGACGGTGGTGGAAGCGCAGCCGCGCATCCTGCCGAGCTACGACGAGGAGCTGACCAAGCCCGTCGCGGCCGCACTGCGCAAGCTGGGCGTGGAGCTGTACCTCGGCCACAGCGTGCTGGGCCTGGAACCCGGCGGCCACGGCCTGCGCGTGCGCGACGAGCAGGGCGCGCAGCGGGTGATCGAGGCCGACCAGGTACTGGTCGCCGTCGGCCGTCACCCCAACACGGCCGGCTGGAACCTGGAAAGCCTGGGCCTGGACATGAACGGCCGCGCGCTGCGCATCGACGAGCAGTGCCGCACCTCGATGCGCAACGTCTGGGCCATCGGCGATATCGCCGGCGAACCGATGCTGGCGCACCGCGCCATGGCCCAGGGCGAAATGGTCGCGGAAATCATTGCCGGCAAACGCCGTGCCTTCACCCCCACGGCCATCCCGGCGGTGTGCTTCACCGACCCGGAAGTGGTGGTGGTCGGCCAGTCGCCGGAACAGGCCAAGGCCGCCGGGCTGGACTGCCTGGTGGCGAGCTTCCCCTTCGCCGCCAACGGCCGCGCCATGACCCTGGAATCCAGCGACGGCTTCGTGCGTGTGGTGGCACGCCGCGACAACCACCTGATCCTCGGCTGGCAGGCCGTGGGCAAGGCGGTCTCGGAGCTGTCCACGGCCTTCGTCCAGTCCATCGAGATGGGCGCGCGCCTGGAAGACATCGCCGGCACCATCCACGCCCACCCGACCCTCGGCGAAGCGGTGCAGGAAGCGACGCTAAGGGCCTTGGGGCATGCCCTGCATATCTGAGCAACGCGAAGGCTAGGCGACCTGTAGGGTGCGCCGTGCGCACCAGGCACCCACGCGGTGCCCATGGTGCGTGCGGCGCACCCTACGGGATCGTGGCTTACCCGCCCGCCTGCTTCACCGCCACCAGCCAGGCCGGATCGAGGCGGTTCTGCTCCAGCTCCAGCCCCTGCGCCTCCATGCTCGCGCGGTGCTGGTCGATCTCGCGCACCATCTGGCTGATCTCGCTGGTGTTGCCGTCCAGCTGGTGCATCTGGGTCACGCCCAGGTGGTAGAAGCGCAGCAGCTTCATCGCCGCCGGGTCGCCGGCCGCCACGCCGGTTTCGACGTGGTGCATGATATTGGTGATGCGCATCAGGTTGCGCTTGAGCTGCCAGCCATACACCGCCGGCGCCATCCACGGCAGCGCCCACAGCTTGAAGCGTACCAGCGCGATGGTCAGCCCCAGCCCGGCCAGCACGCCGATCAGGTTCCAGCGGAAATTGTCGCCCCCGGCCGTGCCGAACAGCAGCACCAGCGTGGCGGACAGCAGCAGGGCCAAACCCACGAAGGTGGCGGCGATCACCAGGGTGATGCGCCGGGTTTGCCGGCGGTAGTCTTCGGGGTTGTGCGGTTTGATCTCGAACATGGGGGCGCGCGGTTCCGGGTTGAATGAATGACCAGACGTGCATTATCACCCGTAACGTCCGCGCAGATGCAGAGCGGTTATGCGCAGTGCGCGGCCTGCCCGCCTGGCGTGATCAAACCACCCGCAATATCGCCAAAGCGTCGCGCCCTATCGCCACTCGTTTCTAGCCCTCGCCCGAGGCTGGCCAAGGCCTGGCTTATAGTTTTTGAGTGGGTTGTTTCGCCTTCTACCCATGGCGGATCGCCTGCGATCCGAACCGAACATCGAGTTCCTGCCACTATCGTTTCAGGAGGTGCGTATGTTGTTCGCCGTCAGTTACAAGACTCGGGGCACGCTCACCGAGGATACCGCTGGCCGCTCGCTCAAGTTGTTCGCCAACTGGGCGCCGCCTGCCGGTTACGTGTTCAAGGCCCACTACACCAACGCCGATGGCAATGGCGGCCTGGCTTTGGTCGAGATCGACTCGGCCGCCGCCGCGCTGGAAGTGCACAGCGCCTGGACGCCGTTCTTCGAATTCACCACGGTGCCCATCCTCGAGATCGAACAGGCCATGCAGATTCACGCCAAGACCAGCAGCTGGCGCGCATCGGTGAAATAGCCGCGAACGGGACGCCAGCCTGCTTATCCACCCGGCTGCATTGCCGCCCTGTGCGGGGATGCAGCCGGTCGGCAGCCTGGCTTACGGACGGGGAACGCATGGCTGCGCGGCTGAAGCCGCAAACCTGACAATCAGGCCTCGACGCTGCTCCACTGCTTGCTCAGGCGCTTGTCCGACACCGCCATCCTGGTCCCCAGCTGCTGGGCGAACAGCGACACGCGGTATTCCTCCAGCATCCAGCGATACAGCGTCAGGTTGGCGTCGCGCTTGCCTTCCTGGCCGTGCTTGCCCAGGCGCGCCTGGTACTGCTCCCAGTAGCCGGCCAGCTCGCCGGCCCAGACGCGGTCGCGCTGCACCTGGCCGGCGATCTTGTCCAGGCGCTGCTCGATGGCCTTGAGGTAGCGCGGCACTTCCTTGAGCCACTCGCCCGGGGTTTCGCGGACGAAGCCGGGATAGATCAGGTTGCTCAGTTGCAGCTTGATGTCGTTGAGGGCCATGGCCTGGGCCAGGTCGATCTTGCCCTTGAAGCGCTTCTGCAGGCCGTGCCACAGCTTGAGGATGTCCAGGGTCAGCCTGGCCAGGCGCTCGGCGTGGTCGGCCCAGGCGCCGCGCTTGCTCTCGGCCAGGGCGGCCAGCGCCGCACCATCGCGCGGCAGGGTCGCTTCGCCGTCGAGGATGCAGCTGTCGAGGCTGGCCAGCAGGATGTCCTCGACCAGCGCCTCCACCCGGCCCAGGTCGCGATACAGCAGGCCCAGCTCGGTCAGCCCCGGCAGCTTGTTACGCAGCCATTTACCTTGGTCGGCTAATTGTTGCAGCAGCAGGCGCTGCAGGGCGCGGCGGTGCTGGTAGTCGGCTTCGGCCTGGGTCGGGAAGCGACCTTCCTTGACCACCCCACCCTCTTCCACCAGCGCCGGGAACACGGTCATGGAGAGACCGGCGATCTTCTGCTGGGTCTTCTCGGCGACTTCGGCGAAGGCCTTGGCTTGCACCGGTTGCTGCGCCTTGTCCGTCTGCGGGATGGCCAGCGCGGCCTGGCTGGCTTCGGCGAAACGCGCGCACAGCTCGGCCAGGTCGCGGCCTTCGCCGAGGAACTTGCCCTTGGCGTCGACCACTTCCAGGTTCATCTTCAGGTGGCTGTCGACCTGCGCAGCAGCTTCGCTCCAGGCTTCCTCGGAAACCCGCGCGCCGGTCATGCGCGTCAGTTCGCGGCCAAGATTTTCCGCCAGGCTGCCCTGGGCGAAGGTGAGCTTGCCCAGCGCCGCGCCGACGAAGTCCGGCACCGGCACGAAGTTCTTGCGCAGCGCCTTGGGCAGGTTGCGCACCAGGGCTATGGCCTTGGCCTCCAGCAGGCCGGGCACCAGCCACTCCAGACGCTCGGGCGGCAGTTGCGGCAGCAGCGGCGCCGGCACGCGCAGGGTCACGCCGTCGCGCGGGTGGTTGGGCTCGAAGTGGTAGCTCAGCGGCAGTTGCAGCTCGCCGATCTGCAGGAGGTCCGGGTACTGCTGGGCGGTGACCTCCTTGGCATCCCGGGCCAGCACGTCCTCCTCGCGCATGATCAGCAGCTGCGGGTTCTTCGCGCTCTCGCTCTTGTACCAGTGCTCGAAGGTGTCAGCCTGGTTGATCTCCGCCGGGATGCGCGCATCGTAGTAGGCGAACAGGGTTTCCTCGTCGGCGAGGATGTCGCGGCGCCGGGCCTTGGCTTCCAGCTCGTCGAGTTTCTCCAGCAGCAGGCGGTTGGCGTTAAGGCACTTGGCACGGCTGTTGATTTCGCCACGCACCAGGCCTTCGCGGATGAACAGCTCGCGCGAGGCCAGCGGGTCGACCGGGCCATAGTGCACCGGGCGGCGACCGACCACGATCAGGCCATACAGGGTGACCTGCTCGAAGGCCACCACCTGGCCGCGCTTCTTCTCCCAGTGCGGCTCGAAGTGGTTCTTCTTGATCAGGTGGCCGGCCAGCGGCTCGATCCAGTCCGGCTCGATCTTGGCCACCTGGCGGGCGAACAGCTTGGTGGTTTCCACCAGTTCGGCGGCCATCACCCAGGTCGGTTTCTTGCGGCCGATCACGCTGGACGGGTGAATCCAGAAGCGCCGCTGGCGCGCGCCGAGGTAGTCGCCGTCCTCGGTCTTCTGGCCGATCTGGCTGAGCAGGCCGCTGAGGATCGCCTTGTGCACGGCCGCGTAGCCCTTGGCGCGCTGCGCCGCTTCGCTGGCCTCGGCCTGCTCACGGGCAATGGCGTTGACCTTGGTGTCCTTGGTCGGTTGCGGGCGGGCGTCGCCCTTGTGGGCGGGGCTTTGGCCGCGACTGGCGGCTTGCGGGGCACCATCGCGGCTAAAGCCGCTCCCACCCGGTGCTTGCAGCTGCAGCTCGCGGGCGATCAGCACCAACTGGCGGTGGGCGTCGCGCCATTCGCGCAGGCGCATGTAGTTGAGGAAGTTCTTCTTGCACCAGTTGCGCAGCGGGCTTGCGCCCAGCTCCTGGCGCTTCTCCTCGAAGCCGCGCCACAGGTTGATCTGCGCGGCGAAGTCGGAGTCGACGTCCTTCCACTGGGCATGGGCCTGGTCGGCGGCCTGCTGGCGGTCCATCGGCCGCTCGCGCGGGTCCTGCACCGACAGCGCGGCGGTGACGATGAGGATCTCGTCCAGGCTGCCGAGCTTGGCCGCTTCCAGCACCATGCGCCCCAGGCGCGGGTCGATGGGCAGGCGCGCCAGCTGGCGGCCGATGGTCGTGAGCTGGCTGTCACGATCGACCGCCGAGAGCTCCTGCAACAGATTGAAGCCGTCGCTGATGGCCTTGCCATCCGGCGGCTCGATAAAAGGGAATGCCTCGATGGTGCCCAGGCGCAGATGGAGCATCTGCAGGATCACCGCGGCCAGGTTGGTGCGCAGGATTTCCGGATCGGTGAAGGCCGGCCGGCCGAGGAAGTCCTCCTCGCTGTACAGGCGCACGCAGATGCCCGGCTCGACCCGCCCGCAACGGCCCTTGCGCTGGTTGGCGCTGGCCTGGGAGATGGCCTCGATGGGCAGGCGCTGGACCTTGGCGCGGTAGCTGTAGCGGCTGATCCGCGCCGTGCCGCTGTCGATCACGTAGCGGATGCCCGGCACGGTCAGCGAGGTTTCCGCCACGTTGGTGGCCAGCACGATCTTGCGTCCGCTCATGGGCGCGAAGATCTTCTGCTGCTCGGCCGGGGTCAGCCGCGCGTACAGCGGCAGAACTTCGGTGAAGCGCAGGTTGGCCTTGCGCAGCACCTCGGCGGCATCGCGGATCTCGCGCTCGCCGGGCAGGAAGATCAGTACATCGCCGGGGCGTTTGCCCTCGGCCCTCTCATGGGCGGCGATCTCGTCCAGCGCGGCGAGGATACCCTGATCGACGGTCAGGTCATCCAGCAGGCTCTCGCCCTCCTCGTCCACTTCGGCGGCCAGCGGGCGGTACCAGGTCTCCACCGGGTAGGTGCGCCCGGAGACCTCGACGATCGGCGCGTCGTTGAAGTGCTTGCTGAAGCGCTCCAGGTCGATGGTCGCCGAGGTGATGATCACCTTGAGGTCGGGGCGGCGCGGCAGCAGGGTTTTCAGATAACCCAAGAGGAAGTCGATGTTCAGCGAACGCTCGTGGGCCTCGTCGACGATGATGGTGTCGTACTTTTCCAGGTAGCGGTCGTGCTGGGTCTCGGCCAGCAGGATGCCGTCGGTCATCAGCTTGATCAGGCTGCTGTCCTTGCTCTGGTCCTCGAAGCGCACCTGGTAGCCGACCAGCTCGCCCAGTGGCGTGCCGATTTCCTCGGCCACCCGGGTGGCGACGCTGCGCGCGGCCAGGCGGCGCGGCTGGGTGTGGCCGATCAGGCCGTGCACGCCGCGGCCGATCTCCAGGCAGATCTTCGGCAACTGGGTGGTCTTGCCCGAGCCGGTTTCGCCGGCGATCACCAGTACCTGGTGTTCCTGCAGCGCCTTCTTGATCTCGTCGCGCTTGGCGGCAATCGGCAGGTTGTCGTCGTAACGCATGACCGGCACGCTGCGCTTGCGCGCCTCGACCTTGGCCTTTGATGCCTGGAAGCGCTCCAGCCACTGCGCCTGCTTGGCCTCGTCCGGCTTCTTCTGCAGCTCGTGCAACTGGCGGCGCAGGCGATGGCGGTCGGCCAGCAGGGCCTGGTCGAGGTTGTTCAGCAGTTGATTGAAAGCGGGCGTTGCGTCGGTCATGGCGGGGACTTGTCGGAGAGCAGCAGGGCTGCCGGCAGCGCGCGGATTGGCGGGCGACGGCAGCGGCAATAGAGGCCGGCGATTGTCGCAGATTGCCCCACTGCTCGGGAAACCCCGGTTCTGTTGCCCACGGCAAGCGAATGACGACTGGACGAGGCTAAAGATCCGCGGCCTCGATCCGCTACAGTGAGTAGCGCAGCCTCGCCACAACCTTGACAGACATCAACCGCACGCGTGCCGCACTGCGGCAGAGTATGGCCAAATGCCAGTCAGTTACCCACAAGAAGTCGAATATGGGCACATGGATTCGTAATCTCTCGCTGAAATACAAGTTCTGGGCGGTCAATCAGGTGGCCTTCGTCACCACCCTGCTGCTGGTGCTGTTCGCCATGCAACAGGAACAGCAAGGCCTGGCCGATGCCGCCCGCGACGCCGCCCAGGCGCGCGCCAGCCTGCTGGCCGCCTGGCCGCAGGACCAGCAGCTGCCGGGCGATGCCCAGGCGCTGCGCTTCGCCAGCGGCAGCCGGCCGAACCTGGCCGGGGTGGATGGCGCGGCGCTGGCCAACGGCCGCGGCTGGGTCGAGCTGGAGCACGATGGCCTGTGGGGCGACAGCCCGGTGATCGGCGCCTGGGTGCAGGATGCCGCGAGCGGCCAGCGCCTGGCCGTGCTGGCCCGCGCACCGAGCCTGCTGCAGGTGTTTCAACAGCGGGCCGGGGCCTATGCCCTGGCGGTGGCGGTGCTGATGCTGTTGCTGCTGGGCGCCTCGCAGCTGCTGATCCGCTTCATCCTCAGCCACCTGCACGCGCTCAAGGACACCATGCTGCACGTCGAGCGCAGCGGCGACCTGTCGGCCCGCGCGCCCAGCGACAGCCTGGACGAAGTGGGCCAGATGGCCAGTGCCTTCAACGCCATGCAGGGCGGCTACCAGCGCGTGGTCGCCACCGTGGCCCAGGCCGCGGCCAGCCTGGACGAAGGCGCCAAGCGCTTGGAGGCCAGCATGACCCAGGTGCGCAGCGGCATGCTCGGCCAGCAGAGCGAGACCGACCAGGCCGCCACGGCGATCAACGAGATGTCCGCCACCGTGCACCATATCGCCCAGCACGCCGCCGACACCCGCGACCAGTCCACCGAGGCGGACCGCCTCAGCGGCATCGGCCTGCAGGTGGTCGAGCGCGCCAGCAGCGCCATCGCCAACCTGTCCCAGGGCGTGCAGCAGACCGCCGAGATGATCCAGCAGCTGGCCGAGGACAGCCAGACCATCGGCGGCATGGTCAACGTGATCCACGGCATCGCCGAACAGACCAACCTGCTGGCACTCAACGCCGCCATCGAGGCTGCCCGCGCCGGCGAGATGGGCCGCGGCTTCGCCGTGGTCGCCGACGAGGTACGCAACCTGGCCAAGCGCGTGCAGGACTCCACCGACGAGATCACCCGCATGATCAGCAACCTGCAGGCCGGCAGCCGCGACGCCGTGGAGTTCATGCGCGAAAGCTCGCTGAAGGCCGACCATTGCGTGCAGGAAGCCGGTGCCGCCGGCGAGGCCCTGGGCAACATCGCCCAGGCCGTGGCACTGATGCGCCAGAGCAACACGCAGATCGCCGTGGCCGCCGAGCAGCAGAGCCAGGTCGCCGAGGAAATGACCCGCTCGGTGGTCGGCATCCGCGACGTCACCGAACAGACCGTGCAGCAGACCCTGGCCTCGGCCAGCACCAGCGCCGAACTGGTCAACCTGGCCGAGGAACTGGGCAAGGCCGTGGGCAAGCTCAAGCTCTGACATGACGCAGGGTGCGCCATGCGCACCAAATGCCTGCACGATGCCCGGTGCGCCCTAGCACCGTAGAAACGACAAAGCCCCGCCGAAGCGGGGCTTTGTCTTGGCAGCGCAGGCGTCAGGCCTTGGCGGCGATCTTCTTCAGCTCTTCGTCACGCAGCTCGCGACGCAGGATCTTGCCGACGTTGGTGGTCGGCAGGCTGTCGCGGAACTCCACGGAACGCGGCACCTTGTAGCCGGTGAGGTTGGCACGCATGTGCTCCATCACCTGTTCCTTAGTCAGGCTTTCGCCCGGCTTGACCACCACGAAGACCTTGATCGCCTCGCCGGATTTCTCGTCCGGCACGCCGATGGCGGCGCACAGCAGCACGCCCGGCAGGGTCACCAGCACGTCTTCCAGCTCGTTCGGGTAGACGTTGAAGCCGGACACCAGAATCATGTCCTTCTTGCGGTCGACGATGCGCATGAAGCCGTCGGCCTGGATCACGGCGATATCGCCGGTCTTCAGCCAGCCATCCTTGTCGAGCATCTCGTCGGTGGCGTCCTGGCGCTGCCAGTAGCCCTTCATCACCTGCGGGCCCTTGACGCACAGCTCGCCACGCTCGCCCATCGGCAGGTCGTTGCCGGCGTCGTCGATGACCTTGCACAGGGTCGAAGGTACCGGGATGCCGATGGTGCCGATCTGGATGTTCTGGAACGGGTTGACCGAGACCACCGGGCTGGTTTCGGTCATGCCGTAACCTTCGCAGATGGCGCAACCGGTGACTTCCTTCCAGCGCTCGGCCGCGGCCAGCTGCAGGGCCATGCCGCCGGACAGGGTCAGCTTCAGGCCGGAGAAGTCCAGCTTGCGGAAGTCTTCGCTGTTGCACAGGGCGACGAACAGGGTGTTGAGGCCGACGAAGGCGCTGAACTTCCAGTTGCCCAGTTCCTTCACGGTGCCCGGCAGGTCGCGCGGGTTGGTGATCAGGATGTTGTGGTTGCCGGTCAGCATCATCGCCATGCAATGGAAGGTGAAGGCGTAGATGTGGTACAGCGGCAGCGGGCAGATGACGATCTCGCAACCTTCGTTGAGGTTGGAGCCCATCAGCGCCTTGGCCTGCAGCATGTTGGCGATCAGGTTGCGGTGGGTCAGCATCGCGCCCTTGGCCACGCCGGTGGTGCCACCGGTGTACTGCAGCACGGCGACGTCGCCGTTGCTCGGGTTGGCTTCCTTGACCGGCTTGCCGCGGCCCTTGGCCAGGGCCTCGTTGATCTTCACCGCCTGCGGCAGGTTGTAGGCCGGTACCATCTTCTTCACGTGCTTGACCACGAAGTTGACCAGGGTGCGCTTGAGCAGCGGCAGCAGGTCGGCGACTTCGGTGACCACCACGTGCTTGATGCCGGTCTTGGGCAACACTTCCTCGGCCAGGTGGGCCATGTTGGCCAGGCACACCAGGGCCTTGGCGCCGGAGTCGTTGAACTGGTGTTCCATCTCCCGCGCGGTGTACAGCGGGTTGGTGTTGACCACCACCAGACCGGCACGCAGCGCGCCGAACACCACGACCGGGTATTGCAGGACGTTGGGCAGCTGCACGGCGATGCGGTCGCCGGGCTGAAGGTCGGTGTGGTTCTGCAGATAGGCGGCGAACGCGCCGGACAACTCGTACAGCTCACCGTAGGTGAGTGTCTTGCCCAGGTTGCTGAACGCAGGCTTGTCGGCAAAGCGTTGGCAGGACTGTTTCAGTACCGCCTGAATATTGGGGTACTGGTCGGCATCGATCTCGGCAGCGATCCCGACTGGGTACTTGTCCTTCCAGAAGTTCTCGGTCATGGAAGCCTACTCCTGAGCAACAGCTTATTTACACCACGCAAGGGCGGTTAATTATTGTGTTTGGCGGGCCGATCCAGAGCCGGATCGACTAAAAAACCGCGCCGAGAGTAGCAGCTTTGCCAAACAGCGACTAGCACCAAACCTGCCCTGATCGGTCACAAAAATGACCGTTCATTATTTAACGGTCATTTTCTTGACTGCCTGGAAAAACCCAGCGAACTCAGGCAGGCCGAGGCTTTCAGGCGATATCGCGGAGTTCGCGACGGAGAATCTTGCCGACCGGGGTCATCGGCAAGGCGTCCTTGAAGACGATGTGCTTGGGCACCTTGTAACCGGTGAAGTTCTCCCGGCAGTAGGCCTTCAGCTCGTCCAGGCTAACCCCGCCCTCGCGCGGCACGACGAACAGCTTGACCGCCTCGCCGGATTTCTCGTCCGGCACGCCGATGGCCGCGCAGCTGGCGACTTTCGGGTGGGCCATGACCACGTCCTCGATCTCGTTGGGGTACACGTTGAAGCCGGAGACGATGATCATGTCCTTCTTGCGGTCGACGATGCGCACGTAGCCGTCCGGGTCGATCACCGCCACGTCGCCGGTCTTGAACCAGCCTTCGTCATCCAGCATCTCGGCGGTGGCTTCCGGGCGCTGCCAGTAGCCCTTCATCACCTGCGGACCCTTGATGCACAGCTCGCCACGTTCGCCGATCGGCTGTTCGACGCCCTCGTCGTCGATCACCTTGAGCGTGGTGCCGGCCACCGGGATGCCCACCGTACCCAGGCGCGCCAGCTTGCCGTAGCAGTTGGTGGTGGCCACCGGCGAGGTCTCGGTGAGGCCGTAGCCCTCGACGATCGGACAACCGGTCATCTGCTGCCAGCGCTCGGCGGTGGCTTTGACCAGCGCGGTGCCGCCGGAGTTGGTCAGCTTGAGGCGGGAGAAGTCCAGGTTCTTGAACTCGGGGTGGTCCATCAGCGCGACGAACAGGGTGTTGAGGCCCAGCAGCGCGGAGAACTGCCACTTGCCCAGCTCCTTGACGAAGCCGGCGATGTCGCGCGGGTTGGTGATCAGCACGTTATGGTTGCCGCTGACCATCATGCACATGCAGTTCGCGGTGAAGGCATAGATATGGTACAGCGGCAGCGGCGCGATCATGATCTCGCCGCCTTCGCGCATCAGCGGCAGGCCGTCCTCGCCGGTCTGCTGCAGGCAGTTGTGCACCTGCTGCATGTTGGCCACCAGGTTGCCATGGGTGAGCATGGCACCCTTGGCCACCCCGGTGGTGCCGCCGGTGTACTGCAACACGGCGATGTCGTCGAAGCCGACCTTGACCGGTTTCAGGCCATGGCCCTGGCCCAGCACGTCCTTGAAGCGCACGGCCTGCGGCAGGTGGAAGTCCGGCACCAGCTTCTTCACCTTCTTCACCAGGGTGTTGACCAGCCAGCCCTTGAGGCTGGGCATCAGGTCGCCCATGCGCGCCTCGATCAGGTACTCGATGTCGCTGTCGGGCAGCACTTCCTGCACCGACTTGCCGAAGGTGTTGAGGTACACCAGGGCACGCACGCCGGCATCCTTGAACTGGTGGCGCATCTCGCGCACGGTGTACAGCGGGTTGGTGTTGACCACGATCAGCCCGGCGCGCATGGCGCCGAACACGGCGATCGGGTACTGCAGGATATTGGGCATCTGCACGGCGATGCGGTCGCCGGGCACCAGGTCGGTGTTCTTCTGCAGCCAGGCGGCGAAGGCCGCGGAATGGCGCTCCAGCTCGGCATAGCTGAGCGTCACCCCGAGGTTGCTGAAGGCCGGGCGATCGGCGAATTTCTTGCAGGAGCGTTCGAACACTTCGACCACCGAACGGTAGGTGGAGAGATCGAGCTGGCTGGATACCCCGGCCGGACGCTTGTCGTCCCAGAAGTCAGGTTGCATTGTTGTTATTCCCCTTGACCTGAAAATGCCAACCGGCCGCCTCCAAGGCGGTCGGGCTGCAGCGGAACTTAGCAGCTCCGTCGGCGCCGGCAAATAGCCGGAGCTGGTCATTGACCCCATGAATCTTGCGCAGTGCAGCAGAACGATCATCAACTCGTTAAGCTATCGCCACCCATGATCCTGCCGCGTCGTTCCCATGCTCCTACGCTGCTGCACCGCCTTTCTCGCCTTCTGGCTGTGCCTTGCGGCAGCGGCAGGCGAAATACGCCTGGCCACTCTCGAGTATCCCCCCTACAGCTCCCAGCGCCTGCCGGCCGGCGGCAGCATCGTCGAGCTGACCCAGCGCGCCTTCGCCACCCAGGGCCACACGGCCCGGGTGGACTTCCTGCCCTGGGCGCGGGTCCGGGCCGAGTTGCGCAACGGCCTGTACCAGGGGGCCCTGGCGCTCTGGCCGCAAGAGATCATCGAGGAGCATCTGATCGCTTCACGGCCGCTGTTCTACAGCCAGCTGGGATTCTTCGTGCGCCAGGACAGCCCGGTGCCTTTCGCCACCCTGGCCGAGCTGCGCGGCCAACGGGTCGGTGTGGTACGCGGCTACGGTTATCCGCCTCGCCTGCTGCGCTCGGGCCTGATTGCCGAGGAAGCCGTGGACGACATCAGCAACCTGCGCAAACTGGCGGCGCGGCGTTTCGACCTGGTGTTGCTGGAGCGCATCGTCGGCCAGCACCTGATCGAGGCTGATCCAGCCTTGCGCGGCCGCCTGACCTGGCAGGAACCGGCAGTGGCGCGCGTTCCGCTGTTCGTCGGTTTCACCCCGGCGCAAGCCGGCCGGCCCGACTGGGCGCAGATTTTTGCCCGCGGCCTGGCCGAGCTGCACAGCAACGGCGAATACACCCGCATCCTCCAGCGCCACGCCGGCGCCGCGCCCTGAACAAGCGCTTTGCCTGCCCCGCCAAGGCATGCACAATGCCGTGATACCCAGGGCAAAAGGACCCGCCATGCAACACGCAGAGTTCTGGTTAAGCACAGCCGACGGCAGCCAGCTGTTCGTCAACCACTGGCATGCCGATGGCCCACCCAAGGCCGTGGTGATGATCGCCCACGGCATGGCCGAACACAGCGCCCGCTATGCCCGCCTGGCCGCCGCCCTGGTCGCCGATGGCTTTGCCGTGTACGCCCACGACCAGCGCGGCCACGGCCGCACCGCCGAACAGGGCGTGCTCGGCCATTACGCCGACGAAGGTGGCTGGCACAAGGTGGTTGGCGACCTGGCCTGCCTCAATCACCATATCCGCCAGCAGCATCCGCGGGTTCCGATCTTCCTGCTGGCACACAGCATGGGCAGCTACATCGCCCAGGCCTACCTGATGCAGCACAGTTGCAGCCTGCAGGGCGCCATCCTGTCCGGCTCGAACTACCAGCCGCTGGCCCTGTACCGCGCGGCCAGCCTGATCGCCCGCTTCGAGCGCTGGCGCCAGGGCCCGCTGGGGCACAGCAAGCTGATCGACTTTCTCTCGTTCGGCTCGTTCAACAAGGCCTTCAAGCCCAACCGCACCGCCTTCGACTGGCTCAGCCGCGACCCGGCCGAAGTCGACAAGTACATTGCCGACCCGCTGTGCGGTTTTCTCTGCAGCAACCAGCTGTGGGTCGACCTGATCGGCGGCTTCCAGCAAATCACCCCGATCAAGCACCTGGCGCAGATCGACAGCGACCTGCCGCTGCTGGTGGTCGGCGGCTCGCGTGACCCGGTCAGCCAGGGCAAGCGTCTTGCTGATCTGGCCGGCGCCCTGCGCACCGCCGGCATCCACGATGTGCAGCTGCAGATTTACCCCGACGCCCGTCACGAGATCCTCAACGAGAGCAATCGCGAGCAAGTCACCGACCACCTGCGCACCTGGCTGAACGCGGCCCTGAGCCGTCGCCGGGAGTGCCCCGACCCCACCAAGGAGCCCCTATGACCCAGGTCAGCAACATCCCCTACGACGCCCTCGAAGTCGGCCAGCAGGCCAGTTTCGAGAAGACCGTGGAAGAGCGCGACATCCAGCTGTTCGCCGCCGTTTCCGGCGACAACAACCCGGTACACCTGGACGCCGCCTTCGCCGCCGAGACGCTGTTCAAGGAACGCATCGCCCACGGCATGTTCAGCGGTGCGCTGATCAGCGCCGCGATCGCCTGCCGCCTGCCCGGCCCGGGCACCATCTACCTGGGCCAGAGCCTGAAATTCACCCGCCCGGTGAAGCTCGGCGACACCCTCACGGTCAAGCTGGAAGTCTTGGAGAAGCTGCCCAAGGGCCGCGTCAAGCTGGCCACCCGCGTGTTCAACCAGAACGACGAACAGGTGGTCGACGGCGAAGCCGAAGTGCTCGCCCCGCGCGCCGCGCAGACCCTGACCATGCCGGCCATGCCGCAGGTGACCATCGGCTGACCAGCCCGGCTGCCGTCCGCCGCGCCACGCGCAGCGGACGCACGGGCCCCGGGCGATGGCGCCTGGCAGGCGCGCCAGCCCCTTCTGCACCACCATGCCGGCCAGCGGCTGGGCGACGAGGAAGGCCGTCGACAGCGCCCACTGCGGTTGCTGGCCGAAACGCAGCGCACACCAGAGTGCCAGGCCGCCGGCCAGGAGGGTCTTGATGGCGAACGGGATGGCCTGCGGCGCAGGCGCCACGAAAGCCTGAGCCTAGGCGAGATTCTGAAACGCCAACTAATTGTTAGCCGGCCAACTACAAATCCGGAAAGATCCCCTGCCACCTTTTCGACGGGCAAAAAAATGGGCGACCGAAGTCGCCCTAAATTGCCTTGCGTGCTCTGTAACGGGAAGGATTAATTCGACTTGGTCTTCTTGTGCGCATCCTTCCAGATGAAGTAACCGACGCCGCCGAAGAAGGCGACCATCAACAAAACTGTACCGATACCGGCGAGTACCACTGTATCGACGAACATGGCTGCCTCCTTGTGCAATCCCCTGTTGGATGGCTTCAAGGTAGCGCAGGCACGGGGATGGAAATTGACCGGGGTCAATGTCCGCGCGGGGCGGCAGGCGGGAGGTGGTGCGGGCGTTGATCTGGATCAAGTTTGCCGAGGGGCTGGCGCCCTGCCCGGCCGGTTTTCAGCGCTTCTTCGGCTTGGCCTTGGCCTTCTTCTTGGCCTTGGGCAACGGCAGCGCCTGCTCGAAGGCCTGGCGCATCTCGTCAAGTTTCTTGTCGTGCAGGTCGTGGATGCGCTTGCCGCGTTCGGCACTGAAGTCGATCAGTTTGTCGTCGTTGCTCATGGTTAGGGTCTGCTCCCGCTTCGTTCGCGAACCGCGTTGCTGGACAAAATCGCGCCAGGCAAGGCGCGGGACGCAGGGAATGGTGGCCCCTTGCCAAGTCCCGCAACGCCGCATGGCGCGATTTTGCACGCAACCCGATGGGACGGGCCAGTATTTGCGCGGAACGTCGTTACTCGACGGCTCATTTGGACGACCAAACCACGCGTCTCGCGCCTAGCTCCGCGCAAATACTGGCTCCGTCGCGGCCGCGAACGAAGCGGGAACAGACCCTAAGTCCGGATCAGGCGAAAAGTGAGGTTGAGGCGTGGCGCCACCGGCTGGGCGGTTTTCGCCACCTGATGCTGCCAATGATGCTGGGTTGCGCCGCGCATGACCAGCAGCGTGCCATGCTCGAGCAGCAGCGAATGCTCGATGCGGCTGTGGCCCTTGCGGCGCAGGTCGAAGCGCCGGCTGCCGCCCAGGCTGAGCGAGGCCACCAGCGGCTCAGGCCCCAGCTCGGGCTCGTCGTCGCTGTGCCAACCCATGGAGTCCTGGCCGTCGCGGTAGTAGTTGAGCAGCACGCCGTTGAGCGCCTGCCCCGCCACCGCCTCGACCCGGGCGCGGATCTCGGCCAGCAGCGGCGTCCACGGCAGCGGCTGGTGAACCAGCCCGGAATAGCGGTAGCTGGCCTCGGCATCGCCATACCAGGCCACCAGGCGCGGCACCGGGTAGTGGCGGCCATGCAGGCACACCTGCGGCTGGGTCCAGGGCGTTTGCGCCAGCAACTGTTGCAGCCAGCGATCGGCACAGGCGGGCGCCAGCCAGTGCCGGCGCAGCTCCAGCGCGGCATCGGGGAGTTGCAGGGGCAGATCGGCGAACAGGTCCATGGGCTCAGCCAGCGCGCATCATACTTCCACGTCCACCCACAGGCCCTGGCGCGGCAGCTCCTCGAGGTCCTGCTGCTCGGCCTGGGAGGCCTGCGCCTCGGCTTCGAGCAGGTCTTCCGGGCTGCTGTAGCCACGCCGCTGGCGCCGGCGCTGTTCCTCGCGCAGGAGCATCTCGCTTTCCTGGGGATGGCGCTTGTCCAGCTCCACCGCGCTTTCCTTGGCACTCTCGCTGACCGGAGTGACCGGGGGAATCTCCGGGCGCGGCTTGGGCACGTCCTGCTGGACGGTCACCGGCTGCAGGCTGTGCGGAATGGGCGGCAGCATGATTGTTCCTCCCGGGCTCTATGGCTGCTGTCGGCCGGACGGCGCTCAACTTGAGCGCACGCTCGCTACACTTTGGACTCGGGCCTGGCCGATTGATTCAGGGCAAAGGCGCAAGTGGCGTCGCTCTGCGCGCGGCGTTCCGTTACCATACGCGGCTTTTTTCGCAGCTGGGGCAATTCATGGCAAGTAGTGGCACTGTGCAGCAGTATCAACCGGGGCAGCGCTGGATCAGCGACAGCGAAGCCGAACTGGGCCTGGGCACCATCCTCACCTCGGACGGGCGCCTGCTCACCGTGCTCTATCCGGCCACCGGGGAGACCCGCCAGTATTCCTTGCGCAACGCCCCGCTGACCCGCGTGCGCTTCGCCCCGGGTGACGAGATCACCCACTTCGAAGGCTGGAAGATGACCGTGCAGGAAGTCGAGGACGTCGACGGCCTGCTGGTCTACCACGGTTTCGATGCCCAGCACGCGCCCTACACCCTGCCGGAAACCCAGCTGTCCAACTTCATCCAGTTCCGTCTGGCCAGCGACCGCCTGTTCGCCGGGCAGATCGATCCGCTGAGCTGGTTCTCCCTGCGCTACCACAGCCTCGAACACCAGAGCCGCCTGCTGCAGTCCAACCTGTGGGGCCTGGGCGGCGCACGCGCCCAGCCGATCGCCCACCAGCTGCACATCGCCCGCGAAGTGGCCGACCGGGTCGCCCCGCGCGTGCTGCTGGCCGACGAAGTGGGCCTGGGCAAGACCATCGAGGCCGGCCTGGTGATCCACCGCCAGCTGCTCAGCGGCCGCGCCTCGCGGGTGCTGATCCTGGTACCGGAGAACCTGCAGCACCAGTGGCTGGTGGAAATGCGCCGGCGCTTCAACCTGGAAGTGGCGCTGTTCGATGCCGAGCGCTTCGTCGAAAGCGATGCCGACAACCCCTTCGAGGACACCCAGCTGGCGCTGGTTTCCCTGGAATGGCTGAAGCACAGCGACAAGGCGCAGGACGCCGCGTTCGCCGCCGGCTGGGACCTGCTGGTGGTCGACGAGGCCCACCACCTGGTCTGGCACCCGGAAAAGGCCAGCGACGAGTACCGCCTGGTCGAGCAACTGGCCGGGCTGATCCCCGGCGTGCTGCTGCTCACCGCCACCCCGGAACAGCTGGGCCTGGAAAGCCACTTCGCGCGCCTGCGCCTGCTCGATCCCAACCGTTTCCACGACCTCGACGCCTTCCGCGCCGAGAGCGCCAACTACCGCCCGGTCGCCGAAGCGGTGCAGGAGCTGCTCGACGAAGGTCGTCTGTCGGAGCAGGCCCACGCCACCATCCACGGCTTCCTCGGCGCCGAGGGCGAAGCCTTGCTGGCCGCGGTCAACGATGGCGACAGCGAGGCCGCCGCACGCCTGATCCGCGAGCTGCTCGACCGCCACGGCACCGGCCGCCTGCTGTTCCGCAACACTCGCGCCGCGGTGCAGGGTTTCCCCCAGCGCGAGCTGCACGCCTACCCGCTGGCCAACCCGATGGAGTACCTGGAGCTGCCGCTCGGCGAGCATGCCGACCTGTACCCGGAAGTCAGCTACCAGGCCCAGCAGGAAGGCGGCGAGGACGAGCGCTGGTGGAAGTTCGACCCGCGCGTCGACTGGCTGATCGACACCCTGAAGATGCTCAAGAAGTTCAAGGTGCTGGTGATCTGCGCCCACGCCGAGACCGCCCTGGACCTGGCCGACGGCCTGCGCGTGCGCTCCGGCATCCCGGCCACGGTGTTCCACGAGGGCATGAACATCCTCGAGCGCGACCGCGCCGCCGCCTACTTCGCCGACGAGGAATTCGGCGCCCAGGTGCTGATCTGCTCCGAGATCGGCTCCGAAGGCCGCAACTTTCAGTTCAGCCACCATCTGGTGCTGTTCGACCTGCCGGCCCACCCGGACCTGCTCGAACAGCGCATCGGTCGCCTCGACCGCATCGGCCAGAAGCATGTGATCCAGCTGCACGTGCCGTACCTGGAGAACAGCCCGCAGGAGCGCCTGTTCCAGTGGTACCACCAGGCGCTCAACGCCTTCCTCAACACCTGCCCGACCGGCAACGCCCTGCAGCACCAGTTCGGCCCGCGCCTGCTGCCGCTGCTGGAAGAAAGCGACGGCGGCGACTGGCAGGGCCTGCTGGACGAAGCCACGGCCGAGCGCAAACGCCTGGAAGGCGAGCTGCACAGCGGCCGCGACCGCCTGCTGGAGCTCAACTCCGGCGGCTCCGGCGAAGGCCAGCAGCTGGTCGAGGACATTCTCGAACAGGACGACCAGTTCGCCCTGCCGATCTACATGGAAGAGCTGTTCGACGCCTATGGCATCGACAGCGAAGACCATTCGGAAAACGCCCTGGTGCTGCGCCCCAGCGAGAAGATGCTGGACGCCAGCTTCCCGCTTGGCGACGACGAAGCGGTCACCGTCACCTACGACCGCAACCAGGCCCTGGCCCGTGAAGACATGCAGTTCCTTACTTGGGAACACCCCATGGTGCAGGGCGGCATGGACCTGGTGCTGTCCGGCTCGATGGGCAACACCGCGGTGGCGCTGATCAAGAACAAGGCGCTGAAACCCGGCACCGTGCTGCTCGAACTGCTCTACGTCAGCGAAGTGGTGGCCCCGCGCTCGCTGCAATTGAGCCGCTACCTGCCGCCGGTGGCCCTGCGCTGCCTGCTCGACGGCAACGGCAACGACCTGGCCGCGCGCGTGGCCTTCGAGACCCTCAACGACCAGCTGGAAAGCGTGCCACGGGCCAGCGCCAACAAGTTCGTGCAGGCCCAGCGCGAAGTGCTGAGCAAGCAGATCAACGCCGCCGAGGCGAAGATCCTGCCGCGCCACACCCAGCGCGTGGACGAGGCGCGCCAGCGCTTCAGCGCCGGCCTGGACGAGGAAATCGCCCGCCTGACCGCCCTGCAGGCGGTCAACCCGAGCGTGCGCGACAGCGAGATCGAGGCCCTGCGCAAGCAGCGCAGCAGCGGTCTGGGCTTCTTCGAGAAAGCCGCCATGCGCCTGGAGGCGATCCGCGTACTGGTCGCCGGCTGACGGTCGACCAGACAGCACAAGGGCGGCCTAGGCCGCCCTTGTTGCATCTGGCATCCGCTGAAGACTGCTCAGGCGGCGCCCATCTTGCTGCGCATCTTCTCGCACATCAGGGTCATCTCGTCGTAGATCGCCTGCGGATTCTGCCGCTTGATCTGCCAGGCCATGCGCCCCTGCTCGTGCGGCAGGATCATGAACTCGCCCTTGGCGACTTCCTGGTAGATGTAGTCGGCGATATCCGCGGCGCTGATCGGGCTCTGCTCCAGCAGCTTGCCGACCTGCTGCTTCATTGCCGGGGTCGGGCCACGGAAGGAGTCGAGCAGGTTGGTCTGGAAGAACGACGGGCAGACCACGTGCACACTGACGCCGTCCGGCTTGAGTTCGGGCAGCAGGCTCTCGGACAAGGCCACCACGCCGGCCTTGGCCACGTTGTAGTTGCTCATCGCCGGGCCCTGCATCAGCGCCGCCATGGAGGCGATGTTGATGATGCGCCCCTTGCTCTGCAGCAGCAGCGGCAGGAAGGCCTTGCAGCCCTTGATCACGCCCATCAGGTTGATCGACAGCTGCCAGTCCCAGTCTTCCAGGCTGAGGTCGCCGAAAAAGCCACCGGCCGACACCCCGGCGTTGTTGACCAGCACATCGAGGCCGCCGAAGCGCTCCTCGCAGGCCTGGGCCACGGCAGTCAGCTGGCTGTAGTCGCGCACGTCGCAACGCATGGTGAAGCCATCGCCACCGGCCGCGCGCACCAGCTGCAGGGTTTCCGCCAAACCGCTCTCGTTGACGTCGGCCAGGGCCAGTTGCCAGCCTTCGCGCGCCCAGCGCAGGGCTATTTCACGTCCCAGGCCGGAGCCGGCCCCGGTAATCATCATGCGCTTTTGCATTGTCTACAGCCTTGTTGTCTGGTGAGGATGTCCGGAGTGTAACCAAGGCTGGCGCGGCGGCCTTGCTGCATCAAATCGCTGAATGACGGGCAAGAAAGCGGCCCCGGCTAGGGGCATGCCTCCGCTTGCACCTGTCAGCGCCTACGCCGCGCGCACCACAGCAGCCACAGGTAGATCGGCAGATTGACCAGCAGCACCAGCACGCCCAGCCACACCTGGCTCTGCGCCGTGAGGCCGGCCGGGTAGATCAGCGGAATCAGGTAGTGCTCGATAAAACCGTCGCTGTAGCCCACCTGCCCCGCCGCCTGGCGCAACTGGTTCTCCAGCGGCGTCAACGGGCAGTACAACTGCAACAACTCCACCGTCGCCGCCCAGGCCACCGCCGGCACATGCAGCAGGGCGAGCCAGCGCCAGCGCAACAGCAGCAGCGCGCCGAACAGCACGAACAGGATGAAGCCCAGGTGCACCAGCACCACGGCATCGGCCGCCAGACGCGCCATCATCAGCGCAAGCCTCCTTTACGCCACCCACCACCAGTAACCTGCCGCCCTGCGGCGTTGCCAAATCTCGTGCCCTGCATTCCCGCTTCTCCCTGCACAGTTCGTCGCTCCATCCGGCGACCGCCTCATAAGCAGGCCCGCCACTGTTCTTGAGACCCTGCACTTATTCACTGGTTTCAATGGCTTAGCGTCCGGATGCAGAATTTAAGCATTCTTACTTTTATTAAATATCGTATGTTTTTCAGATACTTAGATTTGACGAAGAACAACTCCCGGAGCAGACTCAAACGTTATTCAAACCCGCTCAGCGAGGCCAGCCATGAAAGGCGACAAGAAAGTCATCCAACATCTGAACAAGATCCTTGGCAACGAGCTGGTGGCCATCAACCAATACTTCCTGCATGCGCGCATGTACGAGGACTGGGGCCTGAAAAAACTCGGCGAGCACGAGTATCACGAATCCATCGACGAGATGAAGCATGCGGACAAGCTGATCAAGCGCATCCTCTTCCTCGAAGGCCTGCCCAACCTGCAGGACCTGGGCAAGCTGATGATCGGCGAGAACACCAAGGAGATGCTGGCCAGCGACCTCAAGCTGGAACACCAGGCCATCCCCGACCTGAAAGCCGCCATCGCCTACTGCGAGAGCGTCGGCGACTACGGCACCCGCGAGCTGCTGGAAGACATCCTCGAATCCGAGGAAGAGCACATCGACTGGCTGGAGACCCAGATCGGCCTGATCGCCAAGATCGGCCTGGAAAACTACCTGCAGTCGCAGATGGACGAATAATCCGCTGCAATGAAAAAGCCCCGCATTCGCGGGGCTTTTTCATTGCAGCGGCGAATTACTCGGCGCTGGCTTTCTGTGCGGCTTCCTTGATCAGGGTCTGCAGCTCACCCTTCTCGAACATCTCGGTCATGATGTCGCTGCCGCCGACCAGCTCACCGGCCACCCACAGCTGCGGGAAGGTCGGCCAGTTGGCGTACTTCGGCAGGTTGGCGCGGATTTCCGGGTTCTGCAGGATGTCCACATAGGCGAATTTCTCGCCACAGGCCATCACCACCTGCGCAGCCTTCGACGAAAAACCGCACTGCGGCGCATTCGGCGAGCCTTTCATGTACAGCAGGATGGTGTTGTTGGCGATCTGCTCTTTGATGGTATCGATAATATCCACGACTCACCTCGTCTGAACTTTCCCGGACTGCCCCGGACTGGATGGGGCGATTGTAACCGAAAATCCCAGTTGCGGGCTCGGGTTAAGCCAGTGCGCTAGATCCCCTCCCCCGCTACCCGCGGTCACACCTGCCAGCAGGCTCAAGCCGCCTGGATACGCACCGGCACCCCGTTCAGCGCGGCGTTACCGGATACCGCATCGAGGTGGCGCTCGTCGGTCAGGTCGTTGGCGCTGGCGCCGGGCTGAGCGCTGGCAATCGCCATCTGCACCCCCGGGCGGGCATGGCCCCAGCCGTGCGGCAGGCTGACCACGCCGGGCATCATGTCCTCGCTGCCCACTACCTCCACCTCGATGGCGCCCACCCGCGACTCGATGCGCACGCGCTGGCCATCGCTGAGGCTGCGCCCGGCCATGTCCTGCGGGTTCATCAACAGTTGATGACGCGGCTTGCCCTTCACCAGGCGCTGGTAGTTGTGCATCCAGGAGTTGTTGCTGCGCACATGGCGGCGGCCGATCAGCATCAGCTCACCCTCGCCCGCCTGCGGTTGCGCGGCGAAACGGGCGAGGTCGGCGACCAGCAGCGCCGGAGCGGCCTCGACGGCTCTGGACTCGGTCTTCAGGCGCCCGCCCAGGTTCGGCTGCAGCGGCCCCAGGTCGAGGCCATGGGGCTGCTCGCGGAGTACCGCCAGGCTGAGTTTGTGCGGCGACTGCTCGCCGTAGGGACCGAAGCGCAGACCCAGGTCGATCATCTGCTGTGGCGTCTTGGTCGGTTTCAGCTCGTTGCCGACCTTGGCGGCGAAGGCCTGGGCCAGGCCGACGAAGATTTCCCAGTCGTCCAGCGCGCCCGCCGGCTTGTCCAGCACCGCCTCGTTGAAGCGGGTGACGTTGCGCACGGCGAAGGCATTGAAGGTGCTGTCGTAGTGATCGTGCTCCAGCGGCGCGGTGGGCGGCAGGATCAGGTCGGCGTAACGGGTGGTTTCATTGATATAGAGGTCGATGCTCAGCATGAACTCCAGCCCCTCCAGCGCCTGCTCCAGCTGGCGACCGTTGGGGGTGGACAGCACCGGGTTGCCGGCCACGGTGATCAGCGCGCGCACCTGGCCTTCGCCGGGGGTGAGCATCTCCTCGGCCAGCGCCGCCACCGGCAGCTCGCCGCCGTATTCCGGCAGGCTGGAAACCCGGCTCTGCCAGACATTGAAATGGCCACCGGCAGTGCTCGCCACCAGGTCCAGCGCCGGCGTGGTGCACAGCGCCCCGCCCGGCTGGTCGAGGTTGCCGGTGACCAGGTTGATCAGCTGGATCAGCCAGTGACAAAGGCTGCCGAAGGCCTGGGTCGATACGCCCATGCGCCCGTAGCACACCGCCGACTCGGCGCCGGCGAAGTCCCGCGCCAGCTGGCGGATGCTCGCCGCCGGCACGCCGCAGCGGCTGCTCATGGCCTCGGCGGTGAACTCGGCAATCGCCGCCCGCACCTGCTCCAGGCCGTTGACCGACAGGTGGCTGGCGCGGGTCAGGCCCTCGTCGAACAGGGTATTGAGCAGGCCCAGGAGCAAGGCTGCATCGTTGCCGGGGCGGACGAACAGGTGCTGGTCGGCCATCGCCGCCGTCTCGCTACGGCGCGGGTCGACCACAACCAGCTTGCCGCCGCGCGCCTTGAGCGCCTTGAGGCGTTTCTCCACGTCCGGCACGGTCATCAGGCTGCCGTTGGAGGCCAGCGGGTTGCCGCCGAGGATCAGCATGAATTGGGTGTGGTCGATGTCCGGAATCGGCAGCAGGAAACCGTGGCCGTACATCAGGTAGCTGGTCAGGTGATGCGGCAGCTGGTCCACCGAGGTGGCGGAGTAGCGGTTGCGCGTCTTCAGCTGGCCGAGGAAGTAGTTGCTGTGGGTCATCAACCCGTAGTTGTGCACGCTGGGATTGCCCTGGTACACGGCCACGGCGTTCTTGCCGTGGCGTTCCTGGATGGCCGCCAGGCGCTCGGCGACCAGGGCGAAGGCCTCGTCCCAGCCAATTGGCTGCCACTCGCTGCCGTTGCGGCGCATGGGTTGGCGCAGGCGGTCGGGGTCGTGCTGGATGTCCTGCAGGGCGACGGCCTTGGGGCAGATATGGCCGCGACTGAAGCTGTCCTGGGCATCGCCCTTGATCGACAGGATCTGCTGGCTGCCGTCGGCCAGGCGTTCGGTTTCGATGGTCAGGCCGCAGATGGCCTCGCACAGGTGGCAGGCACGGTGGTGGAGGGTCTTGCTCATGACTGGCCTCACATTCTTGTTCGAGACGACCGGTCGGGTCGTGGAAACAGGACTATGGAGGCTAGTGGAAGGCTTGGCCAGTGGCCTAAGTTTCATGAATCGGCGGGCATCATGCCCGCCGATTCAACAGCGCATCAATGGATCGGGCCGGACCCGACTGCAGGCAGCCGGGTTGCCAGGCGGATCAACGAATGGCGCTGATGGTGCCCTTGTTGCCGGTCACTTTGACGTTGACGGCCTTGAACACCATGTAATCCTGCACGCTCACTTCGTAGCGCGGCGCGACGATCAGATCGGCACCGGAGGATTTGACTGCCTTGAAGGCAGCCGCGGATTTGGCGGCAGCTACCGGGTCCAGACCCAGAGCGAAACCACCTTCGCCACCACCATAGGTTACGCCGTCAGCGAACTGGCTATCACCACCCAGCTTGAACATGCCGAACAGGATGTTCACCGAAGACTCGCCCGTGATGGACTCGCCGACTTTCACGTCCGCTTTCAGGTTGGTTTGCACTTCACCATTGAGCGGGGCACTCGGCTGGCTGTAGTTCTGGCTGGCACAGCCAGTCAGCAGGGCGAGAGCGGAAAAGGCGGCGGCATAGGCTACGTGTTTCATGCAAGACTCCTTTGCATTGAAAATCCATTGATGCCCAGTTGCTGGACATGTCTGCCTGGTCAGGCGGGGCGCATGGTAGGAGCCGGCCTGAGCCACCGGCAACCCGACATGTCACTTTTGTGACGCCGGCCGCAAGCGGAATAATCTCCCGTTCCAGGGTGTTGCAATGGCCGGCAACGCCGCTCATTTGCCCCCGCGCGGCATTTGCTTATAAGATCGCGCCTTCCCCATTTGTCGCCCCCACGCGGCTCCAACCGCTGCCCGGCCTGCTTTTCCCCGGAAAAACCGCGCAGCGATAGTTGTAGAAATTAAGGTAGTGAATGATGAGCGCCAGGCACTTTCTCTCGTTGATGGATTGCACCCCTCAGGAACTGAGTGGGCTGATCCGTCGCGCCATCGAGCTGAAGGACCTGCGCCGGCGCGGCGTATTGTTCGAGCCGCTGAAGAACCGCGTGCTGGGCATGATCTTCGAGAAGGCCTCGACCCGCACCCGCCTGTCGTTCGAAGCCGGCATGATCCAGCTCGGCGGCCAGGCCATCTTCCTCTCCCCGCGCGATACCCAGCTGGGCCGCGGCGAGCCGATCGGCGACAGCGCCATCGTCATGTCGAGCATGCTCGATGCGGTGATGATCCGTACCTACGCCCACAGCACCCTCACCGAGTTCGCCGCCCACTCGCGGGTGCCGGTGATCAATGGCCTGTCCGATGACCTGCACCCCTGCCAGCTGCTGGCCGACATGCAGACCTTCATCGAGCAGCGCGGCTCGATCCAGGGCAAGACCGTGGCCTGGATCGGCGACGGCAACAACATGTGCAACACCTATATCGAGGCCGCCCTGCAGTTCGACTTCCAGCTGCGCGTGGCCTGCCCGCAAGGCTACGAGCCGAATGCCGAGCTGCTCAAGGCCGCCGGCGAGCGCGTGCAGATCGTCCGCGAGCCGCTGGCCGCGGTGGCCGGCGCGCACCTGGTGAGCACCGACGTGTGGACCTCCATGGGCCAGGAAGAGGAAGCCGCCGAGCGCCTCAAGCTGTTCGCCCCCTACCAGGTCAACCGCGCCCTGCTGGATGCCGCCGACCCGTCGGTGATCTTCCTGCACTGCCTGCCGGCCCACCGGGGCGAGGAGATCAGCATGGATCTGCTCGACGACCCGCGTTCGCAGGCCTGGGAGCAGGCGGAGAACCGCCTGCATGCGCAGAAGGCGCTGCTCGAATTCCTCGTCGAACCGGCTTACCACCACGCATGAGCCAGCCCCTGCTGCTCAATCTGCGCGAGCTGGCCTGCGGCTACCAGGAGCATCCGGTGGTGCAGCAGCTCAACCTGCACCTCAATGCCGGCGACATCGGCTGCCTGCTCGGCCCCTCCGGTTGCGGCAAGACCACTACCCTGCGCGCGATTGCCGGCTTCGAACCGGTGCTGGCCGGCGAGATCTCCCTGGGTGGCAACGTGATCTCGCGTGCCGGCTTCACCCTGGCCCCGGAGAAGCGCCGCATCGGCATGGTGTTTCAGGACTACGCCCTGTTCCCGCACCTGAGCGTGGCGGAAAACATCGCCTTCGGCATCCGCAAGCACCCCGAGCGCGAGCGCATCACCGAGGAGCTGCTGGAGCTGGTCAAGCTGGCCCAGCTGGGCAGGCGTTATCCCCACGAGCTGTCCGGCGGCCAGCAGCAACGCGTGGCCCTGGCCCGCGCCCTGGCGCCGGAACCGCAGCTGCTGCTGCTCGACGAACCGTTTTCCAACCTCGATGGCGAACTGCGCCGGCGTCTCAGCCATGAGGTGCGCGACATCCTCAAGGCGCGCGGCACCAGCGCCATCCTGGTGACCCACGACCAGGAAGAAGCCTTCGCCGTCAGCGACCACGTCGGCGTGTTCAAGGACGGCCGGCTGGAGCAGTGGGATACCCCGTTCAACCTCTACCACGAGCCGCTGACGCCCTTCGTCGCCAGCTTCGTCGGCCAGGGCTACTTCATCCGCGGCCAGCTGCTGACCCCGGACACGGTACAGACCGAACTCGGCGTGATCCGCGGCAACCGCGCCTACACCTGGGCGCCCGGCAGCTCGGTGGACGTGCTGCTGCGCCCGGACGACATCGTCTACGACCCGGACAGCGAGCAGAAGGCGCAGATCGTCGGCAAGACCTTCCTCGGCGCGGCCACCCTGTACCGCCTGCAACTGGCGACCGGCACCCAGCTGGAAGCGATCTTCCCCAGCCATGCCGACCACCTGCCGGGCCAGCAGGTGGGCATCCGCGTGGCGGCCGACCACCTGGTGGTGTTCCCCGCCCAGGGCAGCATCGCCGCCCAGGTCAACCTGGGTGAGTCCGGCGTGCGCCGCGCCAGCAGCAACTGATCGGCATCCGCCCTACGAACCGCCTTCTGTAGGAGCCAGCCCCGGGCTCGCCAGGCGGCTGCATTCCGGTAGGTTGTGGTTGAGCGCAGCGAGACCCAACGAGGCAGCCGCGAGGTGGGCTCGTTGGGCTTCGTCGCTGTGCTTCTCAACCCAACCTACACAATCGATTACAGGAACAGCGTACCGCCCGCCACCAGCACCGCCTGGCCGGCGATCTTCACCCGCTCGCCGGCCAGGCTGCAGTGCAGCTCGCCACCACGGGCCGAACACTGAAATGCGCGCAGTTCGTTCTTGCCCAGGCGCGCGGCCCAGTAAGGCGTCAGCAGGCAATGGGTGGCGCCGGTCACCGGGTCTTCGTCGATGCCGATGCCCGGGGCGAAGTAGCGCGAGACGAAGTCATGCTTGAGCCCCGGCGCGGTGACGATCACCCCCAGCCCCGGCAGCTTGGCCAGGGCCTTCATGTCCGGCTGGCAAGCGCGCACCGCCTGCTCCGACTCCAGCACCGCGAGCAATTCGTTGCCCTGCAGCGCCGCCAGCACCGGCTGGCCCAGCGCCTGCTCCAGCTCGATGCTGACCACCGTCTCGCTGGCATGCGCCAGCGGGAAGTCCAGAATCAGCCGGCCGTTGTCGCGGCTGACGCTGAGCGCCCCGGACAGGCAGCTGAAGTCCAGGCGCTCGCCGGGCTCGTCATACAGCTCGAACAGGGCGTAGGCGCTGGCCAGGGTGGCATGGCCGCACAAGGGCATTTCCACCGTCGGGGTGAACCAGCGGATATGCCAACCGGCGCCCTCGCGCACCACGAAAGCCGTCTCGGCCTGGTTGTGCTCGGCGGCAATCTGTTGCATCAGGCTGTCGGCCAGCCAGGCATCCAGGCGGTAGACCACCGCCGGATTGCCGCTGAAGGGACGGTCGGTGAAAGCGTCGATCTGATGAAACTCGAGGTGCATGGTTGCGCTCCTTGGGGTGATGGCCAGCATGCCGCGTCCGCACGGGCTGCGCCCGTTACAGTCGCGGCCTATTACGGCACTACAGCTGCACTGTATCAATGCGCGGCGAACGAGCGCAGTGCATCAATCAATCGCAAAAAGTTCTTAAAAAGTCATTAATCCTTAATAAATCAGAAGCTTATGAAATCTGGCACGCCGCCTGCTATGGCCAACCCCGGTCAGCACAACGGCGTGTCTGCCACTCAACCGACAACGACGTCATAGCATCCCCTCCCTCGTGGAGCCGTGGACGCTGTGACGTTTTTTTTGCGTTTTTTGGCCCACAGGAAGACCGCTATGCGCATGATGAAACTGTCCCTGCTGTCGCTGGCCGTTGCCAGCAGCACCCTCAGCCACGCCGCCTTCGCCGCAGAAGACTTCAGCAACCTGTTCACCCAGGGCAAACCGATCCTCGACGCCCGCTACCGCTTCGAGCACGTCGACCAGGACAACGCCCTCAAGCACGCCAACGCCCAGACCCTGCGCACCC
>NZ_WELL01000016.1:0-5373 GCF_009799935.1 Pseudomonas sp. L-22-4S-12
GGATAGGAGCTTGACGATGACCTACTCTCACATGGGGAAGCCCCACACTACCATCGGCGATGCGTCGTTTCACTACTGAGTTCGGGATGGGATCAGGTGGTTCCAACGCTCTATGGTCGTCAAGCAATTCGGTTGCTGTCTCGGTGTTTAGTCGCTACAGCTAATTGGGTATGTGATGTCTGTTGGTAGTGCGTGTTCAGGCAAATTTTCGGTTTGTCGACTTCTGTCGAGCCACACAAACAGCAAATTGTTTGGGTGTTATATGGTCAAGCCTCACGGGCAATTAGTATTGGTTAGCTCAACGCCTCACAGCGCTTACACACCCAACCTATCAACGTCGTAGTCTTCGACGGCCCTTCAGGGAGCTCAAGGCTCCAGTGAGATCTCATCTTGAGGCAAGTTTCCCGCTTAGATGCTTTCAGCGGTTATCTTTTCCGAACATAGCTACCCGGCAATGCCACTGGCGTGACAACCGGAACACCAGAGGTTCGTCCACTCCGGTCCTCTCGTACTAGGAGCAGCCCCTCTCAAATCTCAAACGTCCACGGCAGATAGGGACCGAACTGTCTCACGACGTTCTAAACCCAGCTCGCGTACCACTTTAAATGGCGAACAGCCATACCCTTGGGACCGGCTTCAGCCCCAGGATGTGATGAGCCGACATCGAGGTGCCAAACACCGCCGTCGATATGAACTCTTGGGCGGTATCAGCCTGTTATCCCCGGAGTACCTTTTATCCGTTGAGCGATGGCCCTTCCATACAGAACCACCGGATCACTAAGACCTACTTTCGTACCTGCTCGACGTGTCTGTCTCGCAGTCAAGCGCGCTTTTGCCTTTATACTCTACGACCGATTTCCGACCGGTCTGAGCGCACCTTCGTACTCCTCCGTTACTCTTTAGGAGGAGACCGCCCCAGTCAAACTACCCACCATACACTGTCCTCGATCCGGATAACGGACCAGAGTTAGAACCTCAAAGTTGCCAGGGTGGTATTTCAAGGTTGGCTCCACGCAGACTGGCGTCCACGCTTCAAAGCCTCCCACCTATCCTACACAAGCAAATTCAAAGTCCAGTGCAAAGCTATAGTAAAGGTTCACGGGGTCTTTCCGTCTAGCCGCGGATACACTGCATCTTCACAGCGATTTCAATTTCACTGAGTCTCGGGTGGAGACAGCGCCGCCATCGTTACGCCATTCGTGCAGGTCGGAACTTACCCGACAAGGAATTTCGCTACCTTAGGACCGTTATAGTTACGGCCGCCGTTTACCGGGGCTTCGATCAAGAGCTTCGCTTGCGCTAACCCCATCAATTAACCTTCCGGCACCGGGCAGGCGTCACACCCTATACGTCCACTTTCGTGTTTGCAGAGTGCTGTGTTTTTAATAAACAGTCGCAGCGGCCTGGTATCTTCGACCGGCATGGGCTTACGTAGTAAATACTTCACCCTCACCGGCGCACCTTCTCCCGAAGTTACGGTGCCATTTTGCCTAGTTCCTTCACCCGAGTTCTCTCAAGCGCCTTGGTATTCTCTACCCAACCACCTGTGTCGGTTTGGGGTACGGTTCCTAGTTACCTGAAGCTTAGAGGCTTTTCCTGGAAGCATGGCATCAACCACTTCGCTTTCTAAAAGAAAGCTCGTCATCAGCTCTCGGCATTAAGACCCCGGATTTACCTAAGATCTCTGCCTACCACCTTAAACACGGACAACCAACGCCGTGCTGGCCTAGCCTTCTCCGTCCCCCCATCGCAGTAACTAGAAGTACAGGAATATTAACCTGTTTCCCATCGACTACGCATTTCTGCCTCGCCTTAGGGACCGACTAACCCTGCGTCGATTAACGTTGCGCAGGAAACCTTGGTCTTTCGGCGTGCGAGTTTTTCACTCGCATTGTCGTTACTCATGTCAGCATTCGCACTTCTGATACCTCCAGCAAGCTTCTCAACTCACCTTCACAGGCTTACAGAACGCTCCTCTACCGCATCACTTACGTGATACCCGTAGCTTCGGTGTATGGTTTGAGCCCCGTTACATCTTCCGCGCAGGCCGACTCGACTAGTGAGCTATTACGCTTTCTTTAAAGGGTGGCTGCTTCTAAGCCAACCTCCTAGCTGTCTAAGCCTTCCCACATCGTTTCCCACTTAACCATAACTTTGGGACCTTAGCTGACGGTCTGGGTTGTTTCCCTTTTCACGACGGACGTTAGCACCCGCCGTGTGTCTCCCATGCTCGGCACTTGTAGGTATTCGGAGTTTGCATCGGTTTGGTAAGTCGGGATGACCCCCTAGCCGAAACAGTGCTCTACCCCCTACAGTGATACATGAGGCGCTACCTAAATAGCTTTCGAGGAGAACCAGCTATCTCCGAGCTTGATTAGCCTTTCACTCCGATCCACAGGTCATCCGCTAACTTTTCAACGGTAGTCGGTTCGGTCCTCCAGTCAGTGTTACCTAACCTTCAACCTGCCCATGGATAGATCGCCCGGTTTCGGGTCTATACCCAGCGACTAAACGCCCTATTAAGACTCGCTTTCGCTACGCCTCCCCTATTCGGTTAAGCTTGCCACTGAATATAAGTCGCTGACCCATTATACAAAAGGTACGCAGTCACCCAACAAAGTGGGCTCCCACTGCTTGTACGCATACGGTTTCAGGATCTATTTCACTCCCCTCTCCGGGGTTCTTTTCGCCTTTCCCTCACGGTACTAGTTCACTATCGGTCAGTCAGTAGTATTTAGCCTTGGAGGATGGTCCCCCCATATTCAGACAAAGTTTCTCGTGCTCCGTCCTACTCGATTTCATGACTAAGAGATTTTCGCGTACAGGGCTATCACCCACTATGGCCGCACTTTCCAGAGCGTTCCGCTAATCTCAAAGCCACTTAAGGGCTAATCCCCGTTCGCTCGCCACTACTAAGGGAATCTCGGTTGATTTCTTTTCCTCAGGGTACTTAGATGTTTCAGTTCCCCTGGTTCGCCTCTTGCACCTATGTATTCAGTACAAGATAACCAGCTTGTGCTGGCTGGGTTCCCCCATTCAGAGATCTCCGGATCAAAGTCTGTTTGCCGACTCCCCGAAGCTTTTCGCAGGCTACCACGTCTTTCATCGCCTCTGACTGCCAAGGCATCCACCGTATGCGCTTCTTCACTTGACCATATAACCCCAAGCAATCTGGTTACTGTCTCAAACGTGAAGACGACATTCGCCGAAAATTTGCATAGAGAACACGCAAATTTTACCTTGACGCGACATGCTGCCAGTGAAAGCAACACATCGGTCTACTTCTATCACATACCCAAATTTTTAAAGAACAGTTCTGGCGCAAAGACCAGAATTCAATGCTTCATCAGTAAGCATTCAATTCTGAGCTTTCAGCGATTGTCGAGTTAATGGTGGAGCCAAGGAGGATCGAACTCCTGACCTCCTGCGTGCAAAGCAGGCGCTCTCCCAGCTGAGCTATGGCCCCATCTACGGACTTGGCCACATCCCTTGACAATTGGTGGGTCTGGGCAGATTCGAACTGCCGACCTCACCCTTATCAGGGGTGCGCTCTAACCAACTGAGCTACAGACCCAATCGTCTAACTCTCGGGTAATAACCCAATCGCTTTTCGCAAGTGAATCAAGCAATTCGTGTGGGAACTTATGAAGAAGCTGAAGTCTTCGATTAAGGAGGTGATCCAGCCGCAGGTTCCCCTACGGCTACCTTGTTACGACTTCACCCCAGTCATGAATCACTCCGTGGTAACCGTCCCCCTTGCGGTTAGACTAGCTACTTCTGGAGCAACCCACTCCCATGGTGTGACGGGCGGTGTGTACAAGGCCCGGGAACGTATTCACCGTGACATTCTGATTCACGATTACTAGCGATTCCGACTTCACGCAGTCGAGTTGCAGACTGCGATCCGGACTACGATCGGTTTTATGGGATTAGCTCCACCTCGCGGCTTGGCAACCCTTTGTACCGACCATTGTAGCACGTGTGTAGCCCTGGCCGTAAGGGCCATGATGACTTGACGTCATCCCCACCTTCCTCCGGTTTGTCACCGGCAGTCTCCTTAGAGTGCCCACCATAACGTGCTGGTAACTAAGGACAAGGGTTGCGCTCGTTACGGGACTTAACCCAACATCTCACGACACGAGCTGACGACAGCCATGCAGCACCTGTGTCTGAGTTCCCGAAGGCACCAATCCATCTCTGGAAAGTTCTCAGCATGTCAAGGCCAGGTAAGGTTCTTCGCGTTGCTTCGAATTAAACCACATGCTCCACCGCTTGTGCGGGCCCCCGTCAATTCATTTGAGTTTTAACCTTGCGGCCGTACTCCCCAGGCGGTCGACTTAATGCGTTAGCTGCGCCACTAAGATCTCAAGGATCCCAACGGCTAGTCGACATCGTTTACGGCGTGGACTACCAGGGTATCTAATCCTGTTTGCTCCCCACGCTTTCGCACCTCAGTGTCAGTATCAGTCCAGGTAGTCGCCTTCGCCACTGGTGTTCCTTCCTATATCTACGCATTTCACCGCTACACAGGAAATTCCACTACCCTCTACCGTACTCTAGCTCAGTAGTTTTGGATGCAGTTCCCAGGTTGAGCCCAGGGCTTTCACATCCAACTTGCTGAACCACCTACGCGCGCTTTACGCCCAGTAATTCCGATTAACGCTTGCACCCTTCGTATTACCGCGGCTGCTGGCACGAAGTTAGCCGGTGCTTATTCTGTCGGTAACGTCAAAGCCGTAACGTATTAGGTTACGACCCTTCCTCCCAACTTAAAGTGCTTTACAATCCGAAGACCTTCTTCACACACGCGGCATGGCTGGATCAGGCTTTCGCCCATTGTCCAATATTCCCCACTGCTGCCTCCCGTAGGAGTCTGGACCGTGTCTCAGTTCCAGTGTGACTGATCATCCTCTCAGACCAGTTACGGATCGTCGCCTTGGTGAGCCATTACCTCACCAACTAGCTAATCCGACCTAGGCTCATCTAATGGCGCGAGGTCCGAAGATCCCCCGCTTTCTCCCGTAGGACGTATGCGGTATTAGCGTCCGTTTCCGAACGTTATCCCCCACCACTAGGCAGATTCCTAGGCATTACTCACCCGTCCGCCGCTCTCAAGAGGTGCAAGCACCTCTCTACCGCTCGACTTGCATGTGTTAGGCCTGCCGCCAGCGTTCAATCTGAGCCATGATCAAACTCTTCAGTTCAATACTGCTTGGGTTTTGAGAAAACCCTAAACTTGGCTCAGCAATCGCAAATAAACTCTTTGAATTCACGAAGAGTTACTTGTGTTGCTGATAATCTTGCGACTAACAGTCTTACTCCACAAGCACCCACACGAATTGCTTGATTCAAGTTGTTAAAGAGCGTTTCGAT
>NZ_WELL01000017.1:0-1368 GCF_009799935.1 Pseudomonas sp. L-22-4S-12
CCTAACAATGCGTATATGGACTCTCCCCACAAGTAGTGGGCAAAGCTTTTGATCTGCTCTGTCGTCGGTGCGGTTGCATGCGTATATCCGGCCTTCGATGGGCGCAAGGCCCTGGCCATTCTGTAGTTCGCGCAGCGGGGGCCAAGCGCTCAATCGATCACACGGATCATGATTGTTATCGGCCTTGTTCCGCTGCAGGACTCGCCCGTTCCGACAGTGCTGCTTTCCACCACAACCACCGTGATCACCCGCTCGCCGTCAGGCGGGCGGCATGCTTTGCCAGTTGCCACTGAAGCGCCGTTCATGGCACCACACGGCCCAGCAAATCCTTACCAGCTTGTTCGCCAGCGCCACCGCTGCTTTGTTCTGCCCAATACGCGCGGCCGTTTCGGTTGCCCAGCGCTGCAACGCCGTCATGCGCTCCGGCGTACTGCTCTGACAGCGCTGGGCAGCCAATAAGGCAGCGCGGGAGCCATGGATCAGTAAGGTGCGCACGTAGGTGTTGCCCTGCCGGCTGATATGCCCCAGTTTGCGGCGATCACCGCTGCTGTGTTCTCTCGGGGTCATACCCAGCCAGGCACTGAGTTGACGGCCATTGGCAAAACGCTCCGGATTTCCAACGGCGGTCTTCAGGGCACTGGCTGTGAGCAAGCCAATGCCACTGACTTCGTCGAGCTTGCGGACAACTTCATCCTCGGCATGCCAGCGCGCCAACTGCGCCTCGCACTCGTGCATCGATTGCTCGTACAGATTGATCTCACCCAGTACGACCTGCAGTGCCCCACGCAAAGCAATGACTTCCGGGCGCTCCAATAGCTCACTCGCCACCCGCAAGAAAGCCGCTGTGGCGGCCGGCGCCTCGATGCCCATCTCGCGGAAGATCCCGCGCAGTAGGTTAATCCGCTGGGTACGGGACTTCTTCCAGGTCTCACGCAAGTTGTGCAACTGCTGTAATTGCTGCTGCTCGTGGCTCTTCACCGGCACTGGGTGAATGCCCTGGCAACGCGCCGCTTCCAGAATGGCATCGCAGTCGTTGCGATCGGTCTTGTTGCGCCGCCGATACGGCCGCACATAGCGCGGGTGCAGGAGCATCACCCGATGACCACGCGCCTGCGCTATTCGCCCCCAGTAGTGCGCCGTGCCGCACGCCTCCATCACCCACTCGACAGGCTCCACCTGCTCCTGTACATATCGGGCAAACGCACCACGGTTCAGCCGCTTGCGCTGAATCACCTCGCCGGCACGGACACTTTCGGCAACTTGGTAAACGGACTTGGCCAAATCAACTGCTATGCGCTTCATTGACACTCTCCCGGTAACACGCCACTCGACATCTAGAGTGTGGCGCGGGGAAAGTCCATTACAGCA
>NZ_WELL01000018.1:0-1017 GCF_009799935.1 Pseudomonas sp. L-22-4S-12
ACTACCTACTCCCCTGAAGTCCGTGAACGTGCCGTGCGCATGGTTCTGGAGCACCTGAGCGACTATCCGTCCGAGTGGGCGGCCATCGAGGCCATAGCGCCGAAGATTGGCTGTGCAGCGCAAACCCTGCATGGCTGGATTCGTCGCCAGCAGACCGATGCGGGGCAGCGCCCCGGTCAGACCAGTGAAGAGCGCGAGCGCATCAAGGCCCTGGAGCGAGAGAACCGCGAGCTGCGCAAGGCCAACGAGATCCTGCGCCTGGCCAGTGCATATTTTGCCCAGGCGGAGCTCGACCGCCGCACCAAGTCCTGAGGGCATTTGTCGACCAGCATCGTGACCGTCTCGGGGTCGAGTCGATCTGCCGTGTCTTGCAGATCGCCCCGTCCGGTTATCGCAGGCACGCGGCCCAACTTCGTAACCCTGCACTGCGCTCCTGCCGTGCACGGCGTGACGACACATTGATCCCGGAAATCCAGCGCGTGTGGAACGCCAACATGCAGTGCTATGGCGCGGTGAAGGTCTGGAAGCAGCTCCAGCGAGAAGGTATCGGGGCAGCCAGATGCACGGTGGAGCGGTTGATGCGTCGGGCTGGATTGCAGGGCATAAGGCGCGGCCATGTTGTGCGGACAACGGTGGCGGGCGACAAGCCCCTTTGCCCGCTGGATCATGTCCAGCGGCAGTTCCATGCCGACCGCCCCAATCAGCTGTGGGTATCGGACTTCACCTATGTGTCGACTTGGCAGGGCTGGCTGTATGTGGCGTTCGTGATCGACGTCTTCGCGCGGCGCATCGTCGGCTGGCGAGTCAGTACCAGCATGAAGACGGACTTCGTACTTGATGCCCTGGAGCAGGCCTTGTATGCCCGTCAGCCACATCGCACGGGCGGCCTGATCCACCACAGCGACCGTGGCAGCCAGTACGTCTCGATCCGCTACACCGAGCGACTTGCCGAGGCCGGCATTGAGCCCTCGGTGGGTAGCAAGGGCGATAGCTACGACAACGCCTTGGCCGAAACCA
>NZ_WELL01000019.1:0-895 GCF_009799935.1 Pseudomonas sp. L-22-4S-12
TGGCGTTCGATCAGCAGCACCACCTGCTCGCTCTGCGCCAGCAGCTGGTCGCTGAGCTGCAGCAGGTGCACGGCCTGTTCGCGGCTGGGGCGCGACAGGGCCAGCTCGCGGTAGGCCTGCCAGGTGCTGCCGGCCTGTTCCAGGGCGGCGCGGATATCGGCGTTGGGCGCGTATTCGCTCAAGGCGAGGAAGTTGCTTTCGAAGCGCGCCACGCTCTGGTCGAGCTGCTGCAGCGCCACGTCGCTGCGCACTTCGGCGCCGATCATCAGGTAACTCTTGGCGATGCGCTGGCTGAGCATGCGCTGCATGCCGGCCAGGTTCATCGCCTCGGCATCGCCGATCGCCGCCCAGGCGGGTGGGCAGAGCAGGGCGAGGCCGAGCAGAAGGCGGCCAAGCAGGTGAGGGTTAAGCAGACGGCTGAACATGTGAATCTCCAGAGGCGTGCGGCGGCAGGCCGCCGCACGCCGGTCGGGCAGGGCCCCGTTGCGGGGCCGGACGATCAGTAGCTGTACTGCAGCTGCAGCCAGGCCTTGTCGGCATCGACGGCGAAGTCGTCGGCGTCATAGCTGGCGTACTTGAGCAGACCGACCAGGCCCTTCACGCCCGGGATCGGGTGGGCGTAGGACAGGTCGATCTCCTCGCCGTACTGGCTGCTGCCCTGCTCGGCGCGAAAGTCGTGGTACCAGGCCTGCAGGCTGCCGCCGAGCAGCGGCACGGTGACTCCGGCGTAGGCGTCCTCGACGCCGTCGGCGGGGGTGATGAGGAACTGGTCGGCCCAGCCCTGGAAGGCGTGCTTGGTCGCCAGCGGGGTCTGGAAGGCGCGGTTGCCCGGGCCCTCGTCGCCGCCCAGCACTTCGTAGCCGGCCTTCAGCGCCACGCCCTTGAGGGTGTAGCC
>NZ_WELL01000001.1:0-363861 GCF_009799935.1 Pseudomonas sp. L-22-4S-12
CTCCACAAGCACCCACACGAATTGCTTGATTCAAGTTGTTAAAGAGCGTTTCGATTAAGTCTTTCGTCTCAACCGAGGCCGCGCATTCTACAGCAGCCTTTCTTTCCGTCAACCAGTTTCGAAGAATTTTTCGTTTCCTCTCAACCGCTTGGCGCTTCCGATCTGCTTTCGCTTCACATCAGCGGGAGGCGAATTCTACAGCGTTCAAACTCGCTGTCAACTACCTCTTTCCAGCTTGCCCAGCTCTTTCGAACCGAAGCACTGACAGGATCAAACCACCACTATGCCAATCCGGCGCATTCTACTCAAATCCGCCACCGCCGCAACCTTTATTTTCTTCCAACCTCTTGTTTAACAAGGAGTTTTCAGATCAGGCCGCGCCAGAAGAGGTGCGCATTATAGGCTTGGAAAATTAGCCGTCAACGCCTTTCTTAAACTTCTACTCCGCTTTTAGCGATATACGCGCAAACGCCTTCTTGCCCGCCTGGCAAACATGCACAGCGCCGAGCTTGAACACGAAGCCGCGCTCCACCACTTCGCCATCCACCTTGACCCCACCCGAACCCAGCAGATCGCGGGCAACGGCTGCATTTTTCACCAAGCCCGCCTTATTAAGGACGGAAGATATGGGCATATCCTCGACAGACAGCAGCTCGATCTCCGGCAGGTCTTCCGGGAGCTCGCCATCCTTCATGCGATTGCCCGCAGAGCGATGCGCAGTAGCTGCCGCTTCCTCGCCATGGAAGCGCGCAACGATCTCCTCGGCCAGCTTGATCTTGATGTCGCGGGGATTGGCACCCGTATCGACATCCGCCTTGAACCGCTCGATCTCCTCCATGGAACGGAAGCTGAGCAATTCGAAGTAGCGCCACATCAAGGCATCCGGCATCGAGACCAGCTTGTTGTACATGACGCCCGGAGCTTCCTGGATACCTATATAGTTGCCCAACGACTTGGACATCTTCTTCACGCCATCCAGGCCTTCAAGCAATGGCATGGTCACGACGCACTGCGACTCCTGCCCATAGGCACGCTGCAGCTCGCGCCCCATCAGCAGATTGAATTTCTGATCGGTACCACCCAGCTCCACATCGGCGCGCAATGCCACCGAGTCGTAGCCCTGCACCAGCGGATAGAGGAACTCGTGAATGGCAATCGGCTGATTGCTGCTGTAACGCTTGTCGAAATCGTCACGCTCGAGCATGCGCGCCACCGTGTACTGGGACGCCAGGCGAATGAAGTCGGACGGCTTGAGCTGATCGATCCAGGTGGAGTTGAACGCCACCTCGGTTTTCGCCGGGTCAAGGATCTTGAACACCTGTGCCTTATAGGTTTCGGCGTTCTCCAGCACCTGCTCACGGGTCAGCGGCGGGCGCGTGGCACTCTTGCCACTGGGGTCGCCGATCATCCCGGTGAAGTCGCCGATCAGGAAAATCACCTGATGCCCAAGCTCCTGAAACTGACGCAGCTTATTGATCAGTACGGTATGGCCCAGGTGCAGATCCGGCGCGGTTGGGTCGAAGCCAGCCTTGATCCGCAACGGCTGACCGCGCTTGAGCTTCTCTACCAGTTCCGCCTCGACCAGGACTTCTTCCGCACCGCGCTTGATCAGCGCCAGCTGCTCTTCAACCGACTTCATGACAGGACTCGTCGCCACTCAAAAACAAAAGGGAACCAACCATACAAGATCACTGACCAATTACAAGCTCTGCAGCGGGACATGCCGCTGGGCCGATGCACAGCCCACAGGGTTGCCTATAGCGAAATTTGATTATATTTTAGTCAGTTAATGCATTCTTCCAAGAAACACCCTTAGCCATGACGCATTCTGTCCCCAAAGTCCCGCCCTATCCGAGGAGCCACTTGCTGGCCGCCAGCGGCGTAGCGGCGCTACTGAGCCTGGCCTTGCTGGTGTTCCCGTCGCGCGAAGTCGAGGCGAAGAAGACCTATTTGAACCTCGAGCTGGAGAACGGCTCCGAGCAGGTACTGCAGGAGAAGGACGACCTCCGACAAGCGCTCTCCTCTGAGGAAGGGAGCGCCTCGCCGTTCAGCACCGCCAGCCTCACCGAGAAGAACAGCGCCGACACAAGCGCGAAGCAAGAAACCCCACCCGCAGATCCGTTGCAGAAAGCCGTGACCGTCGGCAACGGCGACACCCTGTCCACCGTCTTTGCCCAGGTCGGCCTGAACGCCAACGACCTGCACGAAGCGCTGAGCAGCAGCAAGGACGCCAAGCAACTGAGCCGTCTGAAGATCGGCCAGGTCCTGGAGTTCAAGCTGACCAGCGACGGCAAGCTGGACAGCGTGCGCAGCAAGCTCAGCGACCTGGAAAGCATTGCCCTGACGCGCACCGACAAGGGCTACAGCTTCAAACGCGAGCTGGTCAAACCGGACGTGCGCACCGCTTACTCCCACGGCGTGATCGACAGCTCGCTGTTCCTCTCGGCCAAGCGCGCAGGCCTGTCGCACAGCCTGACCATGGACCTGGCCAATGTATTCGGCTACGACATCGACTTCGCCCTGGATATCCGCGAAGGCGACGAGTTCGAGGTGATCTACGAGGAGCACGTGGTCAACGACAAGCAGGTCGGCAATGGCAACATCCTCGCCGCCCGCTTCACCAACCGCGGCAAGACCTACACCGCCGTGCGCTACACCAGCAAGCAGGGCGTGACCAGCTACTACAATGCCGACGGCCAGAGCATGCGCAAGGCCTTCATCCGCACGCCGGTGGACTTCGCCCGCATCAGCTCGCGCTTCTCCATGGGCCGCCGACACCCGATCCTGAACAAGATCCGCGCCCACAAGGGTGTGGATTACGCTGCCCCGCGCGGCACCCCGATCAAGGCCGCCGGCGATGGCAAGGTCCTGCTGGCCGGACGCAAGGGCGGCTACGGCAATGCCGTGGTGCTCCAGCACGGCAATAGTTTCCGCACCCTCTATGCCCACATGCAGGGCTTTGCCAAGGGTGTGCGCACCGGCGGCAGCGTCAAGCAGGGGCAGATCATCGGCTATATCGGTACCACCGGCCTGTCGACCGGCCCGCACCTGCACTACGAGTTCCAGGTCAACGGCCGCCATGTCGATCCGCTGAGCCAGAAGCTGCCAATGGCCGATCCGATCGCGCGCAACGAGAAGTCGCGCTTCATGCAACTGAGCACACCGCTGATGGCCCGCATGGATCAGGAAAAGAAAACCATCCTGGCCATGAACAAGCGCTGAGCCATGCCGCGCTACCTGGGGGTGATGTCCGGCACCAGTCTCGACGGACTGGACATCGCCCTGATCCAGCAGGATCAGCACCCCATCCTGCTCGCCAGCCACTACCTCCCCATGCCGGCGGATCTGCGCGCAGAGCTGCTGGCTCTGTGCGCACCGGGTCCGGACGAACTGGCCCGCGCCGCGCTTGCCGAAAACCGCTGGGTCGCCCTGGCGGCCGAGGGCATCGCCAGCCTGCTCGCCAGCGAACGACTGAGCCCCGCCGACATCCGCGCCATCGGCAGCCACGGCCAGACCGTGCGCCACGAACCGGCCCGTGGCTTCACCGTGCAGATCGGCAATCCGGCCTTGCTCGCCGAACTGACCGGCATCCCGGTGGTCGGCGACTTCCGCCGCCGCGACGTGGCCGCCGGCGGCCAGGGCGCGCCCCTGGTGCCCGCGTTCCATGAGGCCCTGTTCGATGACGGCAGCAGCCACCGCGCCGTGCTCAATATCGGTGGCTTCAGCAACCTCAGCCTGCTCAGCCCCGGCCAGCCGGTCCATGGCTTCGACTGTGGCCCCGGCAATGCCCTGCTGGATGCCTGGATTCAGCAGCATCACGGCGCCAGCTTCGACCGCGACGGTGCCTGGGCCGCCAGCGGGCAGTGCGACGAAGACCTGCTGCAAGCCCTGCTCGGCGACAGCTTCTTCCAGCACCGCGGCCCGAAAAGCACCGGTCGCGAGCTGTTCAACCTGCCCTGGCTGGAACGGCACCTGGCCGCCCTGCCTGCCATCGATGCCAGCGCCGTGCAGCGCACCCTGCTGGAGCTGACCGCCCGCAGCATTGCCGACTCGCTGTGCCAGGCCCAACCCGGGACCGAGGAGCTGCTGGTCTGCGGCGGCGGCGCGCACAACGGCGCCCTGATGACCCGCCTACAGGAACTGCTGCCGCAAACGCGCGTAGCCAGCACCGCGAGCAAGGGCGTGCCGCCGGACTGGATCGAGGCCATGGCCTTTGCCTGGCTGGCCCACTGTTGCCTGGAAGGCATCGCCGGCAACCGGCCGAGCGTGACCGGCGCCAAGGGCCTGCGCGTACTCGGCGCCCTGTACCCGGCCTGAAAACCCGCGGGCACAAAAAAGCCGCGCCCAGGCGCGGCTTTTTGATTCTTCAGCGAAGTCAGATCGAGAATGACGATCCGCAACCGCAGGTGGTGCTGGCATTCGGATTCTTGATCACGAAGCGCGAGCCTTCCAGGCCTTCCTGGTAGTCGACTTCGGCGCCGGCCAGGTACTGGAAGCTCATCGAATCGACCACCAGGCTGACGCCCTCGCGCTCGACTATGGTGTCGTCTTCGGCCACGTCTTCATCGAAGGTGAAGCCGTACTGGAAGCCCGAGCAGCCGCCACCGGTAACAAACACGCGCAGCTTGAGGCGCGGGTTGCCTTCCTCATCGACCAGGCTCTTCACCTTGTTCGCCGCGCCCTGCGTGAACTGCAGCGGGGTGGGTGTGAAGGTTTCGACGCTCATCTTGCTGATCTCCCGGCGCCAGGCGCCATGTTACGTACTGCTGGGGCAGGGATTATCCGCTTACCCCAGCAAAGCGGTCAACTATTCACCGGCCGCCGGTCATGGCAACAGGGCGGCATGGGCCAGGCCCAGGCGCTCGTCCAGGCCGCAGAGGATGTTCATGTTCTGCAGGGCCTGGCCGGAGGCGCCCTTGACCAGGTTGTCGATGGCCGACAGCACCACCACCAGTTCGCCGCCCTGCGGCCGGTGCACGGCGATGCGGCAGACGTTGGCGCCGCGCACGCTGCGGGTTTCCGGATGGCTGCCGGCCGGCATCACGTCGACGAACGGCTCGTTGGCATAACGCTTCTCGAACAGCGCCTGCAGGTCGACGCCGCGATCGGCCACGGTGGCGTACAGGGTGGCATGGATGCCGCGGATCATCGGTGCCAGGTGCGGCACGAAGGTCAGGCCGACCGGGCCGCCTGCCGCGCGGCGCAGGCCCTGGCTGATCTCCGGCAGGTGGCGGTGGCCCTTGACCGCATAGGCCATCATGCTTTCGCTGGTTTCGCAGAGCAGCGAGCCGACCTTGGCGCCGCGCCCGGCGCCGCTGACACCGGACGCGCAGTTGGCGATCAGCCGGCTGGGGTCGGCCAGGCCGGCTTCCAGCAGCGGGATCAGGCCGAGTTGGGTGGCGGTCGGGTAGCAGCCGGGGACGGCGATCAGGCGCGCGCCCTTGATCGCCTCGCGATTCACTTCCGGCAGGCCGTAGACCGCCTCGGGCAGCAGCTCCGGCGCACCGTGCGGCTGGCCGTACCACTGCGCCCACTCCTCGGCATCCTGCAGGCGGAAGTCGGCGGACAGGTCGATCACCCGGGTACCGGCGGCCAGCAGCTCGCCGGCCAGGGCATGGGCCACGCCGTGCGGGGTAGCGAAGAACACCACGTCACAGGCACCCAGGGTGGCCACGTCCGGCATGCTGAACGCCAGGTTGTCGTAGTGGCCGCGCAGGTTCGGGTACATGTCGGCAACCTTCACCCCGGTCTCGGAGCGCGAGGTAATCACCGCCACTTCAGCCTGCGGGTGCTGCGCCAGCAGGCGCAGCAGTTCGACCCCGGTGTAGCCCGTGCCGCCAACGATACCGACCTTGACCATCACTTAACCCTCACAGCCAGTCCAGAAAGGCTGCCGATGATAAAGCCCGCCGGGGCTGCGGCCAACCTCGAGGGTGACGTAAGGACAAGGCTTTCACTACTATCGACGCTATTCATTCGCTGTCGGGAAGCTTTCGATGCTCTATCTCTGGGTCAAGGCCCTGCACATCATCGCCATGGTCTGCTGGTTCGCCGGGCTGTTCTACCTGCCGCGCCTGTTCGTCTACCACGCCATGAGCGAGGACGAGACCAGCCAGCAGCGCTTCTGCGTGATGGAGCGCAAGCTGTACCGCGGCATCATGAACCCGTCGATGATCGCCACCGTGCTGCTCGGCGGCTGGCTGCTCTACCTCAATCCGGCCTGGCTGCAGATGGGCTGGCTGCACGCCAAGCTGTTGCTGGTCGTGGTGCTGATCGGCTACCACCACACCTGCGGCGCCCAGCTCAAGCGCTTTGCCCGCGGCGAGAACGCCCGCAGCCATGTGTTCTATCGTTGGTTCAATGAAGCCCCAGTGCTGTTATTGCTGGGCATCGTCATCCTGGTGGCGGTCAAGCCCTTCTGAGCCCCATAACAAGAGGAAGTCCCATGTCCCTGCCCGCCCTGCTCGATCAACGCCTGCGCCTGCCGGTGGTCGCCGCCCCGATGTTCCTGGTCTCCACCCCGCCCCTGGTCCTGGCCTGCTGCAACAATGGCGTGGTCGGCAGCTTCCCGGCCCTCAACCAGCGCGACAGCGGCGGTTTCAAGGCCTGGCTGGAGGAAATCAGCGCCGGGCTCAACGCCGACGCCGCTCCCTACGCGGTGAACCTGATCGTGCACGGCAGCAACCCGCGCCTGCAGGCCGACCTGGCGATCTGCGTGGAGCACAAGGTGCCGCTGGTGATCACCAGCCTGGGGGCGGTCAAGGAAGTGGTGGACGCGGTGCACAGCTACGGCGGCCTGGTGTTCCATGACGTGACCACCCGCCGCCATGCCGAGAAGGCCGCCGAGGCCGGCGTCGACGGGCTGATCGCGGTGGCTGCCGGCGCCGGTGGGCATGCCGGGACCTGGAGCCCGTTCGCCCTGCTCGCCGAGATCCGCCAGTTCTTCGACAAGACCCTGCTGCTGGCCGGCTGCCTGAACAATGGCCATGAGATCCTCGCCGCCCAGCTGCTCGGCGCCGACCTGGCCTACCTCGGCAGCCGCTTCATCGCCACCCGCGAGAGCAATGCCGACATGGCCTACAAGCAGATGATCCTGAATGCCCAGGCCGCCGACATCGTGCACACCCCGGCGGTCTCCGGAGTCCCGGCCAGCTTCATGCGCCAGAGCCTGGAGCAGGCCGGCTATGACCTCAAGCGCCTGCAGGACAAGGGCGACATCAACTACGGCGAGAAGCTTAAGCCGATGGACGAGGAAGCCAAGGCCTGGAAGACCGTGTGGTCGGCCGGCCAGGGCGTCGGCGGCATCCGCGACCTACCCAGCGTGAGCGAGCTGATCGCCCGTCTCGACGCGGAGTACCGCCGCGCCCAGGGCCTGGCCGGGCAACTGGCCCAGCGCTGGCCGCGCTGAGCAGAAAATTGCGCAGTCGAGTGCTTGTCCGCACCCGGCGAAATACTTAGGCTCACGACATTCCAACACGCTGACAGGGACGCACGCATGACCGAAGCCCGCTACAAGATCGTGTTCACCGGCGAACTGATGCCCGAGGCGGCACTGGACACCGTGAAAGACAACCTGGCCCGCCTGTTCAAAAGTGATCGCCAGAGGATCGAGGCGCTGTTCAGCGGTGCCGCCGTGGCGCTCAAGCGCGACCTGGCGGAAACCGAGGCCGACAAGTACCTGAGCGCCCTGCAGCAGGCCGGCGCGCGGGTGCGCAAGGAACCGGAAGCGAGCGCCAACCTGAGCCTGATGGACACCGACGACCATCGCCCGGCCGCCACTGCCGCCACTGACGCGCCGCCCGGCAGCGACAGCATGAGCTGCCCCAAGTGCGGCCATGAGCAGGCCAAGGCCGGCGAATGCGCGGCCTGCGGCATCATCATCGACAAGTACCTGGCGCGCCAGGCCCAGCAGGCCGCCATGACGGCACCGGCCAGCGCCGGCCTGGACGCCTCGCCCTACAGCACGCCCAAGGCCCAGGTCGCCGAGCTGCAGCCCGAGTTCGGCGAACTGCGGGTTTTCAGCGTGACCGGGCGCATTGGCCGGGTGCGCTACCTGGGCTGGTCGATGGCCATGGCTTTCGCCGCCATGGGCGTGGGCCTGCTGGCCGCATTGGGCACCGCCATTTCCCCGGCGATCGGCATCATCCTGGTCATCGCCCTGGCCATCGGCGCCATCGTGGTCGGCGTGCAGATCGGCGTGCAACGCCTGCATGACATCGGCTGGTCCGGCTGGCTGCTGCTGCTGAACCTGGTGCCGGTGGTCGGCGGCGTATTCTCCCTGATCATGCTGCTCGTGCCGGGCACCACCGACGCCAACCGCTACGGCCCGCCACCGCCGCCCAACAGCACCGGCGTCAAGCTGCTCGCCTGGTCCTGGCTTGCGGTTTTCGTTCTGGGTATTCTCGCCGCGATCGCCGTCCCGTCCTATCAGGGCTATCTCGAGCGAGCCCAAGAGGCGCAACTTGAGCAGAGCGCGCCTGACTACCAGGAATAAACGGTTAGCCATCGACCAGGACGGCCCATGCCCAGCTATGCACTGATTACCGGGGCCTCCAGCGGCCTCGGCCTGGCCCTGGCCGAGGCCCTGGCGCGCAAGGGGCGCAACCTGATCCTGGTGGCACGCCAGCGCGAGGCTCTGGAAAGCGTCGCCTGCGAGCTGAGCCAGCGCTTCGGCATCGAGGCGCTGCTGCGCGTCTGCGACCTGAGCGAGCCGCTGCGCCTGACCGGCCTGATCCAGGAGCTGGAGCAGGGCGAGCGGCGCATCGACCTGCTAGTGAACAACGCCGGCATCGGCAGCGCGGGGCTGTTCGTCGAGCAGGACTGGGGCCGCGAGCAGCAGCTGATCGAGCTGAACATCCTGGCCCTGTGCCGGCTGTGCCATGCCATCGGCCAGCACATGGTGCAGCAGGGCGGCGGACAGATTCTCAACGTCGCCTCGCTGGCGGCATTCCAGGCCGGCCCGCTGATGAGCAACTACTTCGCCAGCAAGGCCTATGTGCTGCACTTTTCCGAAGGCCTGCGCAGCGAGCTGGCGCCCTACGGGGTGAAAGTCTCGGTGCTGTGCCCGGGGCCGGTGGCGACCGCCTTCTTCCGCAACAGCCAGCTGTGCAGCCAGAGTCTGGAGCAACGCCAGCTGCTGGCCGACCCGGAGCAAGTGGCGCTGCTGGCCGTGCGCGGCCTGGAGAAGAACCGCGCCATCATCATCCCCGGGCGGCGCAACCGCCTGCTGTCACGCCTGTTGCGCCTGCTGCCGCGGGCCCTGGCCCGTTACCTCACGGCGCGCAGCATCCGCCCGCTGCTGCCGCGCAGCGACACGCCGACTAGCCGGCACTGACCGTACGCCCGGCGGCCCAGGCGCGCAGGGCCGCCAGGTCCTCGGCCATCACCACCGACAGCGGCGCCGTGGCCTGGATATTGTGCAGCAGCAGGGCCTGGTCCACCGACTGCTGGCGGGCCTGCGCGGCGTACAGGGCGCTGACCACCACCTGCTCGATCTCCGCACCGGAAAAGCCGGCACAGGCCGCCGCCAGCTCGGCCAGGTCGAACTGCTGCGGGTCGAGTTCGCGGCGCTGCAGGTGGATGGCGAAGATGTCCGCACGCACCGGCGCATCCGGCAGGTCGACGAAGAACAACTCGTCGAAGCGGCCCTTGCGCACCAGCTCCGGCGGCAGGCGGTGGATGGCGTTGGCGGTGGCGACCATGAACACCGGCGCCTTGCGCTCGGCCATCCAGGTCAGCAGGGTGCCGAGCACGCGCTGGCCGACGCCCTCGTCATGGTCGCCGGCGGACAGGCCCTTCTCCAGCTCGTCCATCCACAGCACGCAGGGCGCCATCTGCTCGGCCAGCTTGAGCGCCTCGCGCAGGTTGCGCTCGGTCTCGCCGAAGAACTTGTTGTACAGGCTGGCGAAATCCAGACGCAGCAGCGGCAGGCCCCACAGGCCGGCCACCGCCTTGGCTGCCAGGCTCTTGCCGCCGCCCTGCACGCCGACCAGCAGCAGGCCCTTGGGCATGTCCGCGGCCTTGCCGGCGAGGAAGATGTCCTGGCGCTCGCCCAGCCAGCGCTTGAGATTGCCCAGGCCGCCGACTTCGGCGAACTGCGCGGTGTCGTATTCGAAGCTGAGCACGCCCTCCAGGTCGAGCAGCTGGAATTTGGTCTTGTTCAGCTCCGGCAGGTCTTCCTGGGTGATCGCGCCATCGTCGCAGATCACGTTGCGCGCCAGCGCCCGCGCCTCGGCGTGGCTCATGCCGCGCAGGTTCTTCACCACCTGCTGCAGGGTGCGGTTGTCGGTGCGCACCCGGGCACCGCGATTGCGCTCGCTCCAGCGCGTCGCCTCGTCGCGGACGATGGCCAGCAGCTCCTCCTCGCGGGGCAGCGCCAGGCTGAAGCGCGCGGCATAGCGCTGCACTTCAGCAGGCAGTTTGAGGGCATGGGAGACCAGTACCAGGGTCGGCTTGTGCGGCGCCTCGTTCATCGCGACTTCCTTGAGCAGGCGCACCAGCTTGGGATTGTCGGCGAGGAACGGATGCAGGTCGCACAGCACGTACAGGTTGGGTTGCGGGTCGTGCTTGATCAGGCTGAGCGCCGCCTCGGCCTCGAAGCTCTCGCCGAGATCAGCCGGCTCGCCACCGAAGCCCAGGCGCTGCAGGCCTTCGGTCACCGACCAGGTGAACAGGCCGAGGCCGCGCTTGACCGCCAGGCCGGTCAGGGTCTCCAGCACGCGCTTCTCGTCCCAGGACTCGATCACCACCAGCTTGACCCTGGAGTCGAGTACCAGGCCCAGGTCATGAATATCGTTCTTCACCGCCACTCCTTGTGCGCCCCGCCGGCTGGCCGGGGCGGATACGCGCCATTACACTCGCAGGATACCCAAAGCCGCAGGAGGAATACCCGTGGACTGTCTGTTCTGCAAGATCGTCGCCGGGGAAATTCCCGCGCGCAAGATTTACGAAGACGACCAGGTGTTCGCCTTCCACGACATCGGCCCGCAGGCGCCGGTGCATTTCCTGGTGATCCCCAAACGCCACATCGCCACCCTGGGCGACCTCGGCGAGGACGACCGCCCCCTGCTCGGGCACGTCGTCTACACCGCCCAGCGCCTGGCCCGGGAGCTGGGCTGTGCCGAAGGCTTTCGCGTGGTGATGAACTGCAACGATCTAGGCGGGCAGACCGTACATCACATTCACATGCACGTGCTCGGCCAGCGCCAGATGCACTGGCCGCCGGGCTGAGCGCTCGCAGGGGCAAGCCGCGCCCTCTTGTCAGCCGTCAAATTTCTGCCCGCGGGTTCAGGTAAACTGCTCGGCATGCTTTCCGTGGAGATGACCATGACCAGCGAACGCCAGTTTTCCCCCGTCGACCGTCTGCTGATGCAGGCCGATGCCGCCATGCGCACCCTGCTGCCGTTCAGCGGGGCGCCGGCGCGCCCGTCGCCGGCCATCGTGCAGAACGAGGCGGCGCTGAGCGCTGACGATGCCCGCCATGTGGCCGGGCTGATGCGCATCAACCACACCGGCGAGGTTTGTGCCCAGGCGCTGTACCAGGGCCAGGCGCTGACCGCCAAGCTGCCGCAGGTGCGCAAGGCCATGGAGCATGCCGCCGACGAGGAAATCGACCACCTGGCTTGGTGCGAGCAGCGCATCCGCGAACTGGGCAGCCACCCGAGCGTGCTCAACCCGCTGTTCTATGGCCTGTCCTTCGGCGTCGGCGCGGTCGCCGGGCTGATCAGCGACAGGGTCAGCCTGGGCTTCGTCGCCGCCACCGAGGATCAGGTGGTCAAGCATCTGGACGAACACCTGGAGCAGATTCCCCACGACGACGCCAAGACCCGCGCCATCCTCGAGCAGATGCGCGAGGACGAGGAACACCACGCCACCAGCGCCATCGAGGCCGGCGGCCTGCGCTTCCCGGCGCCGGTCAAGTTCGGCATGAGCCTGCTGTCCAAGGTGATGACCAAAAGCACCTACCGCATCTAACGATCTCTTGATCGTCGGCCATGCCGCGTTGAAATCGGGCTCGGGCTGCTCATTTACAGCTCGTAAACTCCGCGCCCTCGCCCGATTTCGCCTTGCCTGGCTCTAGCTCAATAAATCGTAAACAGGTTCTAAAAATGAAAAAGGGCGCCCAGCGGCGCCCTTTTTCGTTGCGGGACAGTCAGCGCGGCATGTTGCGCGCGTAGAAGATCTCCAGCATTTCATGGCGCACGCGCGCCTCGATCTGCTGGCGCTGCTCGGCGGTCAGGTTGCTGGCTGCGTCGCCGAACAGGTAGTTGTCCAGTTCGAAGTCCTTGAGCAGCATCTTGGTGTGGAACAGGTTCTCCTGGTACACGTTGACGTCCGTCATCTGGTAGGCGTCCTGGGTGTCTTCGGAGAGGTAGTTCTGGATCGAGTTGATCGCGTGGTCGATGAAGTGCTTCTTGCCTTCCACGTCACGGGTGAAGCCGCGTACCCGGTAGTCGACGGTGACGATGTCCGAGTCGAACTGGTGGATCAGGTAGTTGAGCGCCTTCAGCGGCGAGATCACCCCGCAGGTGGACACATCGATGTCGACACGGAAAGTCGCGATACCCTCGACCGGATGGATTTCCGGGTAGGTGTGCACGGTGATGTGGCTCTTGTCCAGGTGCGCCAGGATGGTCTCCGGCAGCGGCCCTGGCGATTCCTCGATCTGGCTGTCGGTCGGGGTGACCGGCTGCTCGGAAATCAGGATGGTCACGCTGGCGCCTTGCGGGTCGTAGTCCTGACGGGCGATGTTCAGGATATTGGCGCCGATGATGTCGACAACATCGGTGAGGATCTGCGTCAGGCGCTCGGCGTCGTACTCGGTGTTGATGTACTGGACGTAGGCCTGCTGGTCTTCCGGCGTTTCCGCGTAGCAGATGTCATAGATGTTGAAGCTCAAGGTCTTCGTCAGGTTGTTGAACCCGTGGAGCTTGAGTTTGCTTTTCACCGTTGAAAACTCTCTGTGTGGATGCGGCTCTGCCGCGTGATCGAGCATGCCCGTCAACTGCGAACGACGCAGCTGCGTAGGACGGTTAACACCTCTTCGCGATGGCGATTGTGGGTATGGTTTGGGGCACGGGTCCGGCCCCGAAAAAGGCGCGCATTATGCAGAGCGACGGCCCCGACTGCCATAGTCTAGGCCGCCTTTGTGATGCGTGGGTGTCAGGCCGAAACGGCTGCGCCCAGTTCGACGATTTCGTAATCATGGCTGATCTCGACGCCGGCGCGGCCGAGCATGATCGAGGCCGAGCAGTACTTCTCCGCCGACAGCTCCACCGCGCGCTTGACCTGGGCCTCCTTCAGGCCGCGGCCCTTGACCACGAAGTGCAGGTGGATCTTGGTGAACACCTTGGGGTCTTCGTCGGCGCGCTCGGCTTCGAGGAAGGCCTCGCAGCTTTCCACCGGCTGGCGCGACTTCTTGAGGATGCTGACCACATCGAAGTTGCTGCAGCCACCCAGGCCGAGCAGCACCATCTCCATGGGCCGCACGCCGAGGTTGCGCCCACCGGCCTCCGGCGGGCCGTCCATCACCACCACGTGACCGCTGCCCGATTCACCGAGGAACATCGCCTCGCCGGCCCACTGAATGCGCGCTTTCATCGCCTGGATTCTCCACTGCCCGAAAAAAGGCGCCCAGCTTATCACAGCGCTCTACCGCGTCAGCTCCGGGCGGGGCGAGGCAGTTTAGCGGCAGGCAGTGTTAGCTACGTCGCAAATCGGCTTGCTGCACCTATCCGGTCTGTTAAGCTGGCCGCGGATAACTGGCACACTTGTTCAGATAACTAATAAAAAAATCGCCTGTTGGACAAAGGCTTACTCTTTTTTTCTTCGGGACTCGGGCATGGTAGCTATTACCCTTACACCTAAAATCAAGAACCTCGACAAACTCCTCGCACATTGCCATCGCCGCCGCTACACCGCCAAAAGCACCATCATCTATGCAGGTGATCGCTGCGAAACCCTGTTCTTCATCGTCAAGGGGTCGGTCACCATCCTGATCGAAGACGACGATGGCCGGGAAATGATCATCGCCTACCTCAATTCCGGCGACTTCTTCGGCGAAATGGGTCTGTTCGAGAAGGACGGCAGCGAGAAGGAACGCAGCGCCTGGGTGCGCGCCAAGACCGAATGCGAAGTGGCGGAACTGAGCTACGCCAAGTTCCGCGAGCTGACCCAGCAGGACCCGGAAATCCTCTACACCCTCGGCAGCCAGATGGCCGACCGCCTGCGCAACACCACGCGTAAGGTCGGCGACCTGGCCTTCCTCGACGTCACCGGCCGCGTGGCGCGCACCCTGCTCGACCTGTGCAAGCAGCCGGACGCCATGACCCACCCGGACGGCATGCAGATCAAGATCACCCGCCAGGAAATCGGCCGCATCGTCGGCTGCTCGCGCGAGATGGTCGGCCGCGTGCTCAAGTCCCTGGAAGAGCAGGGCCTGGTGCATGTCAAAGGCAAGACCATGGTGGTCTTCGGCACCCGCTGATCGGGACTGCCAGCCCCGATAAAAAACCCGCCAATCGGCGGGTTTTTTGTGCATGGCGCTCAGTCCGGGTCGGCGCCCAGCACCAGGCGACCCTTCTCCGGGAAGAACAGGCGGCGCAGCTCGGCCCCCGGCTCTTCGGCGCGCATGAAGGCTTCGCCGACCAGGAAGGCGTACACCTCGTTGATTTCCATCAGCTCGACATCGGCGCGATTGAGGATGCCGCTCTCGGTGATCACCAGGCGATCACGTGGCACGCGCGGCAGCAGGTCGAGGGTGGTTTCCAGGTTCACTTCGAAGCTGTGCAGGCTGCGGTTGTTGATGCCCACCAGCGGCGTGTCCAGGGTCTTCAGCGCGCGTTCCAGCTCATCGCCGTCGTGCACTTCGACCAGCACGTCGAGGCCGACGTCCTTGGCCACGCTGGCCAGCTCGGCCATGCGCGCGTCATCCAGGGCGGAGACGATCAGCAGCACGCAGTCGGCGCCGAGGGCGCGGGCTTCGACGATCTGGTAAGGGTCGATCATGAAGTCCTTGCGGATCACCGGCAGGCTGCAGGCGGCACGCGCCTGCTGCAGGTATTCGTCGGCACCCTGGAAGAAGTCGATATCGGTGAGCACCGACAGGCAGGTGGCGCCGCCGGCCTCGTAGCTGCGGGCGATCTGCGCCGGGTCGAAGTTCTCGCGCAGCACGCCCTTGCTCGGCGAGGCCTTCTTGACCTCGGCGATCACCGCCGCTTCCTTGCGCGCCGCCTGTTCCAGCAGCGCACGGGCGAAGCCACGCGGGGCATCGGCGCTACGCGCCGCCACCTCGACCTCGGCAAGGCCGACGCGCGCACGACGCGCCGCCACTTCCTCGGCCTTGCGGGCGAGGATCTTCTCCAGCACGGTGGGGATGCTCACGCTTCGTTCTCCTGCTTGAACACGGCGGTGAAGGACACCAGCTCGTCGAGTTTTTCCCAGGCCAGGCCGGTGTGCAAGGCGTCCTGCGCCAGCTGCACGCCTTCGCGGAAGCTGGTCGCATGGTCGGCGGCATACAGCGCGGCGCCGGCGTTGAGCACGATCATGTCGGCGGCCTTCAGGCCATTGTCGGTCTTGCGCTTGCCCAGCGCGTCGCGGATCAGCACCAGGGAGTCCTGCGCACCGTTCACGGTCAGGCCGATCAGGCTCTGGCTGCGGATGCCGAAGTCTTCCGGCTGCACGCGGTACTCGCTGATCACGCCGTCCTTCAGTTCGGCGACATGAGTCGGCGCGGCCAGGCTGACTTCGTCCAGACCGTCCTGGGCATGCACCACCAGCACATGCTCGCTGCCCAGGCGCTGCAGCACTTCGGCCAGCGGCCGGCACAGGGCCTGGCTGAACACGCCGAGCACCTGGTGCTTGACCCCCGCCGGGTTGGTCATCGGCCCAAGCATGTTGAAGATGGTGCGCAGGCCCAGTTCGCGGCGCGGGCCGATGGCATGCTTCATCGCGCCATGATGGGCCGGGGCGAACATGAAGCCGACGCCCACGGACTCGACGCAACGCGCCACCTGCGCGGGCGTGAGGTTGAGGTAGACCCCGGCCGCCTCCAGCAGGTCGGCACTGCCGCTCTTGCCGGATACCGCACGGTTGCCGTGCTTGGCCACCCGTCCGCCTGCCGCGGCGACCACGAAGGCGGCGGCGGTGGAGACGTTGAAGATGTTCATGCCGTCGCCACCGGTGCCGCAGGTGTCGACCAGGCGTTCGGCGTTGATCTGCACCGGCGCGGCCAGCTCGCGCATGACCTGGGCGGCGCCGACGATCTCGTCGATGGTCTCGCTCTTCATGCGCATGCCCATGAGGAACGCGCCGATCTGCGCGTCGGTGCACTGGCCGGTCATGATCTCGCGCATCACGTCCTGCATTTCCGCGGTGTTCAGGTCGAGCTGGTTGACCACCCGGTTGAGGGCTTCCTTGATATCCATGTCAGCGCACCCCGCCGCTCTGCTTGAGGAAATTGGCGAACAGTTCGTGGCCCTGTTCGGTGAGGATGGATTCCGGATGGAACTGCACCCCCTCGATATTCAGCGTCTTGTGGCGCAGGCCCATGATCTCGTCCACCGAGCCGTCTTCGCGCTGGGTCCAGGCGGTGACCTCCAGGCAATCCGGCAAGGTTTCGCGCTTGACCACCAGGGAATGATAGCGGGTCACGGTGAGCGGCTGGTTGAGGCCGGCGAACACGCCCTGGTTCTGGTGGTACACCGGGCTGGTCTTGCCGTGCATCACCTGGCGCGCGCGCACCACGTCGCCGCCGAAGGCCTGGCCGATGCTCTGGTGGCCCAGGCACACGCCGAGGATCGGCAGCTTGCCGGCGAAATGCAGGATGGCCGCGATGGACACCCCGGCTTCGGTCGGCGTGCACGGGCCGGGCGAGACCACGATGCGCTCGGGCTGTAGCGCCTCGATCTCGGCGATGGTGAGCTCGTCGTTGCGGATCACCTGGACGTCGGCACCCAGCTCGCCCAGGTACTGCACCACGTTGTAGGTAAAGGAGTCGTAGTTGTCGATCATCAGCAGCATGTTGGAAGCTCCCTTACTTTACGGACTGTTCGGCGAGGCTGACCGCGCGGAACATGGCGCGACGCTTGTTCAGGGTTTCTTCCCACTCCAGAGCCGGCTGCGAGTCGGCGACGATGCCGGCACCGGCCTGTACATGCAGCTCGCCGTCCTTGATCACCGCGGTGCGGATGGCGATGGCGGTGTCCATGTTGCCGTTCCACGCCAGGTAACCCACGGCACCGCCGTAGACCCCGCGCTTGACCGGCTCCAGCTCGTCGATGATTTCCATCGCGCGCACTTTCGGCGCACCGGACAGGGTGCCGGCCGGCAGGATGGCGCGCAGGGCGTCCATGGCCGACAGGCCTTCCTTGAGCTGGCCGGTGACGTTGGAGACGATGTGCATGACGTTGGAGTAGCGCTCGATCACCATCTGCTCGGTGACTTTCACCGAACCGGTGGACGACACGCGACCGACATCGTTGCGCCCCAGGTCGATCAGCATCAGGTGCTCGGCCAGTTCCTTGGCGTCGGACAGCAGGTCCTTCTCCAGCTCCAGATCGGCCTCTTCGCTGGCGCCGCGCGGGCGAGTGCCGGCGATCGGGCGCACCGTGACCAGGTTGTCCTCGACGCGCACCAGCACTTCCGGCGAGCTGCCGACCACATGGAAGTCGCCGAAATTGAAGAAGTACATGTAGGGCGTCGGGTTGATGCAGCGCAGCGCGCGGTACAGGTCGATCGGCGCGGCCTGGAACGGAATCGACATGCGTTGGGAGATCACCACCTGCATGCAGTCGCCGGCCAGGATGTATTCCTTGATCGCCAGCACCGCCGCCTCATAGTCGTCGCGTTTGAAGCTGGAGACGAAGTCCGGCTCGGCACCGATCGGCGCGGCCAGGTCGACGCCCAGACGCGGGGCGATCGGCTGGCGCAGCTGGTCCAGCAGTTGCGCCAGGCGCGCCTGGCCCTGCTCGAAGGCATCGGCCTGGCTAGGGTCGGCGAGGACGATGGCGTGCATCTTGCCGGCCAGGTTGTCGAACACCACCACCGCGTCGGAGACCATCAGCAGGATATCCGGGGTGCCCAGCGGGTCCGGATTGGGGCTGGCGCCGAGCTTGGTCTCGACGTAGCGCACGCTGTCGTAGCCGAAGTAACCGACCAGGCCGCCGTTGAAACGCGGCAGGCCGGCCAGGGTCGGCACCTTGTAGCGGGCCTTGAACTGCTCGACGAACGCCAGCGGGTCGGCGCAGTCGTCATGCCGCTCGACCTCGACGCCATCGACACTGACGCTGACCCGGTGGCCATGGGCGCGCAGCACGGTACGCGCCTGCAGGCCGATGATGGAGAAGCGCCCCCACTTCTCGCCGCCCTGCACGGACTCCAGCAGGTAGGTGTTGGGCGCGTCGGCCAGTTTCAGGTAGATCGACAGCGGCGTGTCGAAGTCGGCCAGGGTTTCGAAGGCAAGCGGAATGCGGTTGTAGCCGTCGGCGGCCAAACGCAGGAATTCGTCGCGGGTCATGATGGATCAGCCTTGTGGCCGGAAGCCCGATGGCCTCCGGAAATCAAACAGTAGGGGGTACGCAACACGCGCCGGCAAGCCGGCCACACTCGATCAGGCGCGCCAGCGCCAACGGGCCAGGGCCTTGAGGATCTTCATGTTGGCTCGGCCGAGCCAGTGTTTGCGGGGAGCCACCACGGTGCGATCTCTTGGCTGCGGGTGTGCGGAAGGATTAGCCGACATTAGCCTAGCGTCCGCCGCGAAGCAACCGTCGGGCAGCAGCTGGCGCAGATCGTCGAGCACCGCCGCCGGGCCCTCCTCGGCAATCGGCCGGCCGTGGTTGTAGCCATAGCTCAGCGCCACGCAGGGTACGCCGGCGGCGCGGGCGGCCAGCACGTCGTTGCGCGAGTCGCCGATAAACAGCGCCTCGTGGGCGCCGATGCCGGCCAGACGCAGCACATGCAGCAGCGCTGCCGGGTCCGGCTTCTGCTGCGGCAGAGTGTCGCCGCCGATGATCCAGCGGAAGTAGCGGCCCAGCTTCATCTCGTCCAGCAGCGGGGCGACGAAGCGCTCCGGCTTGTTGGTGATCAGCGCCAGCTCCACGCCCTGCTTCTTCAGCCACTTGAGGCTGGCGATGACGCCCGGGTAGACGCTGCTGAGCTGATGGCTGCCGGCATAGGCCTGGTTGAACAGCTCCAGCGCCTGCGCGGTCTCGGCCTCGCCGACGCCGGCGTGTTCGATGTCGCCGGCCAGGGCGCGGCGCACCAGCACCCGCGCGCCGTTACCGACCCAGTCGCGCACCCGCTCGATGCCCGCGGCCGGGCGGCCGAGGCCGTGCAGCATCTGGTCGACGGCGGCGGCCAGGTCCGGCACCGAGTCGACCAGGGTGCCGTCCAGGTCGAACATCACCAGGCGCGGCAGCTTGCCGTCGAACAAGCCGTGGAGCAGGGTCACCCACGCACCTGGGCCAGCTCGGCGCGCATGGCGTCGATCACGGTCTTGTAGTCCGGCTGGTTGAAGATCGCCGAGCCGGCGACGAAGGTATCGGCACCGGCCGCGGCGATGGCGCCGATGTTCTGCACGTTGACCCCGCCGTCGATCTCCAGGCGGATCTGGCGACCGCTGGCGTCGATCAGCGCGCGCGCCTCTTTCAGCTTGTCCAGGGTGCCGGGGATGAACTTCTGCCCGCCGAAGCCGGGGTTGACGCTCATCAGCAGGATCATGTCGACCTTGTCCATCACGTACTTGAGCGCATCCAGCGGAGTGGCCGGGTTGAACACCAGGCCGGCCTTGCAGCCGCCGTCGCGGATCAGCTGCAGGGAGCGGTCGATGTGCTCGGAAGCTTCCGGGTGGAAGGTGATGTAGCTGGCGCCAGCCTCGATGAAGTCGCCGATGATGCGATCCACCGGCTTGACCATCAGGTGCGCGTCGATCGGCGCAGTGATGCCGTACTTGCGCAGCGCCGCGCAGACCATCGGGCCGATGGTCAGGTTGGGCACGTAGTGGTTGTCCATCACGTCGAAGTGGACGATGTCGGCGCCGGCGGCGAGGACCTTGTCGACTTCCTCGCCCAGGCGGGCGAAATCGGCGGAGAGAATCGACGGGGCGATGGCGAAGGATTGCATGGCGGCCTCAGGGCTGAATCACGGTGGCGCGATTGTAGCCTGACTCGCCGGCCGAGGCAGTTGTCGTATGTCAGGCCGTGGCTGTACAGGTGCAGGTTGCGGTTGAGCGTAGGTTGGGTTGAGCGCAGCGAAGCCCGACAGGCGTGCCAGCAGGCAACTCCGCCGCTGGGCTTCGGCGCTACGCGCCGCAACCCAACCTGCGTCACTCAACCCGGATTGGCGGTACGCATCTTCTCGCTGCGCCCGCGCAGCCACTCCAGGGTCAGCAGCATGACGATGGAGAAGCCGATCAGCAGGGTCGCCGCGGCGGCGATGGTCGGCGACAGGTTCTCGCGGATGCCGCTGAACATCTGCCGTGGCAGGGTGGCCTGCTCCGGGCCGGCGAGGAACAGGGTCACCACCACTTCGTCGAACGAGGTGGCAAAGGCGAACAGCGCACCGGAAATCACCCCGGGGGCGATCAGCGGCAGGGTCACCCGGCGGAACGTCGTCAGCGGCGAGGCGCCGAGGCTGGCCGCGGCGCGCACCAGGTTGTAGTTGAAGCCCTGCAGGGTCGCCGACACGGTGATGATGACGAACGGCACACCGAGCACCGCGTGCACCAGGATCAGCCCCAGATAGCTGTTGCCGAAGCCCATGGGGGCGAAGAACAGGTAGCTGGCGACACCGACGATGACCACCGGCGCCACCATCGGCGAGATCACCAGGCTCATCACCAGGGCCTTGCCGCGGAACTCGCCACGGGTCAGGCCGATCGACGCCAGGGTGCCGAAGACCATGGCCAGCACGGTGGCCGCGGGGGCGACGATCATGCTGTTGGTCAGCGAGCGCATCCACTCGGCCGAGGTGAAGAAATCCTCGTACCAGCGCAGGGAGAAGCCCTGCAGCGGGTAGACCAGGAAGCTGCCGGAGTTGAACGACAACGGAATGATCACCAGCACCGGCAGGATCAGGAACAGCAGCACCAGCGCGCACAGGCTGCGGTGGGCCCAGAACCAGGCACGTTCGATCGGCGATTTGTAGGGACTCAGCATCTCGATGTTCTCCTGATCAACCCAGACGCAGGCGGCTAGCGCCCACCAGCCAGCTGTACACCACGTAGAGCAGCATGGTGGCCAGCAACAGCAGGCCGCCGAGGGCCGTGGCCATGCCCCAGTTGATGGTAGTGTTGGTGTAGAAGGCGACGAAGTAGCTGATCATCTGGTCGCTCGGGCTGCCTAGCAGGGCCGGGGTGATGTAGTAGCCGATCGACAGGATGAACACCAGCAGGCTACCGGCGCCGACGCCGGCCAGGGTCTGCGGGAAGTACACCCGCCAGAAGCTGGCGAAGGGGTGGCAGCCCAGCGAGATGGCGGCACGCATGTAGCTCGGCGAGATGCCCTTCATCACGCTGTAGATCGGCAGGATCATGAACGGCAGCATGATGTGCACCATCGCCACGTAGACCCCGGTGCGGTTGAACACCAGTTGCAGCGGCTCGTCGATGATGCCCATGGCCATCAGCGCGCCGTTGATCAAGCCGCCCGACTGCAGCAGCACGATCCACGCCGCCACCCGCACCAGGATCGAGGTCCAGAACGGCAGCAGCACCAGAATCATCAGCAGGTTGCTGGTACGGGTCGGCAGGTTGGCCAGCAGGTAGGCCAGCGGGTAGGCCAGCACCAGGCAGATGGCGGTGATCACCAGGCTCATCCAGAAGGTGCGGGCGAAGATGTCCAGGTAGATGGCCTGATCCGGGGTGGCCGGAGCCAGCTCGCCGAGGTCGTCGATGCGATGATCGAGGGCCGCCAGCAGGTAGTAGGAGGTGAAGACGCTGTCGTTGCGGCGGATCACCTGCCAGTAGGCCGGGTCGCCCCAGCGCTCGTCGAGGGTTTCCAGGGCATCCTTGTAGGAGGCGGGCTCCTGCTTGAACGGCAGCGCACGGCCGGTCTTGGCCATCAGGCTGCGGTAGCCGGCCAGTTCCATGTTCAGGCGTTTGGACAGGTCACCGATGGTCTGCTGCTTGCGCGCCTCGGCCAGGTCCAGGCTGAGGGCCTTGTAGGCCGCCTCTTCCGGCAGGCCACGGCCATCCCAGGCGGCGATCGCCTCCACGGTACGCGGCAGGCTGCGCACCACTTCGGGGTTTTCCACGCTCTTGTACAGCAGGATGCCGATCGGCAGGATGAACACCACCACGAGGAACACCAGCAGTGGCAGGATCAGGCCCTGCGCCTTGAGGCGGTTGATCCGCTCGGCACGCGCCAGCTTCTGCTTCAGGGTGAGCCCGGCGAATTCGGTGAGGGAGACGGTTTCAGCCATTGCTAGCTCCGCTAAATCTGGCCGCGCGAGGCGGCAGGAAAAAAGAGATGAGGGTGCGCCCCAGGCGCCAGCCCTCATCCCCAGACCCTCTCCCGCAGGAGAGGGGGTGTTAGCAACTTACTTGGCGGCCCAGGCGTTGAAGCGCTGTTCCAGCTGCTCGCCGAAGTCGGCCCAGAAGGCCACGTTCATGGCGACCTGGCCGGCGATGTTTTCCGGGGTGGTCGGCATGTCCGCCAGCAGGGTCTTGTCGAGCAGCTCCACGGCATTCTTGTTGGCCGGGCCGTAGGCGATGTTCGACGAGTAGACCTTCTGCTGCTCAGGCTGCACGGTGAAGGCGGCGAAGGCCTTGGCCGCGTCGAGGTCCTTGGCACCTTTCGGGATGGCCCAGGAGTCGAAGTCGTAGACGCCGCCGTTCCACACCACCTTCAGATTGCTTTCCTTCTGCACGGCGGCGATGCGGCCGTTGTAGGCGGAGCTCATGACCACGTCGCCGGAGGCGAGGAACTGCGGCGGCTGGGCGCCGGCTTCCCACCACTGGATGTGCGGCTTGATCTCGTCGAGTTTCTTGAACGCGCGGTCCTGGCCTTCCTGGGTGGCGAGCACGGTGTAGACGTCTTTCGCCGCCACGCCGTCGGCCATCAGGGCGAATTCCAGGGTGTACTTGGCGCCCTTGCGCAGGCCGCGCTTGCCGGGGAATTTCTTCACGTCCCAGAAATCGGCCCAGCCGGTCGGCGCTGCAGCCAGCTTGTCGGCGTTGTAGGCGAGCACCGTGGACCACACGAAGAAGCCCACGCCGCATGGCTGCACGGCGCCGTCGATGTAGTTGGCGGCATCGCCGAACAGGGCCGGGTCGAGTTCCTCGAACAGGCCTTCGTCACAGCCGCGCGCCAGTTCCGGCGATTCCACTTCCACCAGGTTCCACGACACGCTGTTGGTGTCGACCATGGCTTTGACCTTGGCCATCTCGCCGTTGTACTCGCCGGCGATCACCTTGCCTTTGCCGGCCGCTTCCCAGGGCTGGTAGAAGGCCTTGGTCTGCGCCTCCTTGTTGGCGCCACCGAAGGAAATCACCGTCAGATCGGCGGCGGCCGCCTGGCCGGCGCAGGCCAGGCCGAGGGCCAGGGCGCCGAGGCGAAGGTTGCTGTGCAGTTTGCTCATTGTTGTTTTCTCCACGGTGCTGGGTTGGTAAGAGCCTATTTACAATCTGCTGCGCGTCGGCGATCCCGCGTTAAAAACCGCCTCGGAATGCTCATTTACAACTCGTAAACTCCGCTTCCTCGGCTGCTTTTGCCTTGTCTCGCTCTAGCTCGCTAGATCGTAAAAAGGCTCTTGGGAGCGACTCACTCCGCAGTCAGCGGGTCGAGCGCGCGAACGTGTTCCACATGCCAGCCAAGCGGCACCACATCGCCCACGCCCATGGCGGGATCGAGCTCGGCGATCGGCTGCTTGACGAAGAAATCGGGCTTGCCACACACCTCCATGCGGATGCGCACGTGGTCGCCCAGGTAGATGAACTCCACCACCCGCCCGGAGAAGCGGTTGGCGCACTGCTCGCTGGCGCCGTTGAGGCGCACGCGCTCGGGGCGGATCGACAGGGTCACCGGCTCGCCGGGCGCACCGACGTTGACCGCCAGCGCCTCGACCTTCTCGCCGCGGCTCAGGCCGACCACGCAGCGCTCGCCGTCGTGGCTGAGCAGCTGGCCGCTGATGCGGTTGTTCTCGCCGATGAAGTTGGCCACGAAGGTGTTCTTCGGCGCCTCGTAGAGGTCGCGCGGCGGGGCGATCTGCTGGATCTCGCCCTGGTGGAACACCGCCACCCGGTCGGACATGGTCAGCGCCTCGCCCTGGTCGTGGGTCACGTAGACCACGGTCACGCCCAGGCGCTGGTGGATGTGCTTGATCTCCATCTGCATGTGCTCGCGCAGCTGCTTGTCCAGCGCGCCGAGCGGCTCGTCCATCAACACCAGCTGCGGCTCGAACACCAGCGCACGGGCCAGCGCCACGCGCTGCTGCTGGCCGCCGGAGAGCTGCGCCGGGTAGCGGTTGCGGAACTTGTCGAGCTGCACCATCGACAGCGCGCGCTTGACCCGCTCGCTGCAGTCGGTCTTGTTCATGCCGCGCACACTGAGCGGGAAGGCCAGGTTCTCGGCCACCGTCATGTGCGGGAACAGCGCGTAGTTCTGGAACACCATGCCGATGTCGCGCTTGTGCGGCGGCACGTTGTTGATCGCCCGGCCACCGAGCAGGATCTCGCCGGCGGTGGGCGTCTCGAAGCCGGCCAGCATCATCAGGCTGGTGGTCTTGCCCGAGCCTGAGGGGCCGAGCAGGGTGAGGAATTCGCCTTTGCGAATATCCAGGTTGAGGTCTTTGACGATCAGGTTCTCGCCGTCGTAGCTCTTCTGCACGCCACGAAAACTGACCAGTACATCGTTGGAAGCATTCTCGGCCATCACCACACCTGTGTTCTTGTCTGCCATGGCTAAAGACTAGAGAGGCGGGGGCGCCACGCAAATCGGGCGGTATGACTGATTGCTATAAGGCTAGAGGAAAGCGTGCTGTAGGGATCGCCCTACACGAAAGGCTTTTGTGGGAGCGGATTTATCCGCGATAAGCAGGCCACTGCGCACAGCCCCGATCGCGAATGAATTCGCTCCCACACCGCCCAGATCAGACCAGCTTGTGCTCCATCGCATACTTCACCAGGTCCGCCACCGAATGGCTGCCGAGCTTCTGCATCAGGCGCGCCTTGTGGGTGCTGACGGTCTTGCTGCTGATCGACAGGTGCAGGGCGATCTCGTTGACCCCCTCGCCCTGCACCAGGCGCTCGAACACCGAGAACTCGCGTTCGGACAACTGCGCATGGGGCGGTCGCGAATCGGTCAGGCCGACCTCGAAGACCATGCGGTCGGCCAGGTCCGGGTCGATATAGCGCCCGCCGGCGGCGACCTTGCGAATGGCGGTGAGCAGCAGCGCCGGGTCGCTGTCCTTGGTCGCATAGCCGGCCGCACCGATCTTCAGCGCGCGGGCGGCCATCTGCGCCTCGTCGTGCATGGACAGCACCAGCACCGCCGGCGGATTGTTCAGCGCGCGAATCCGCGGGATCGCCTCCAGGCCGTTGACCCCGGGCATGGAGATATCCAGCAGCACCACTTCGCAGGGCGTGTGGCGCAGCGCCTCCAGCAGCTGCTCGCCGTTGCAGGCCTCGCCGACCACCTGCAGGTCCTTGGCCAGACCGATCAGCTGCTTGATGCCCTCGCGGACGATGGTGTGGTCTTCGGCTACCAGTACTCGAATCACGCGACTTCCTCTTGATCATCCAGCGCCACCCGCACGCTGAGGGTGGTGCCCTCGCCCGGCTGGCTGTCGATGTGCAATGTACCGCCGAGCATCAGCACCCGCTCGCGCATGCCGACCAGGCCGAAAGATTGTGCGCGCGCCGCCTGCGGGTCGAAACCCCGACCATCGTCACTGACGCTCAGGCACAGCTCGCCGCCCTGCACTTCCAGGCCGATTTCCACCGTGTGCGCCTGGGCATGGCGCAGCACGTTGGTCAGCGCCTCCTGCAGCACGCGGAACAGGCCGATGGCCTTGGCGTCGGACAGCGCCGGCAACTGCTGCTCGGGCACCTGCACCAGGCAGGGGATGCCGCTGCGCGCCTCGAAGCGCCGCGCCTGCCACTCGATGGCCGAGGCGATGCCGGCATCCAGGATCGGCGGGCGCAGGGCAGTGGCCACGTCGCGCACCAGCTGGAACAGGTTGGCAATCAGCTTCTTCATGCTCTCCAGGCGCTCGCGCAGGCCGGCATCCAGCTCGCCATAGGCCAGTTCGCACATCGAGGTTTCCAGCTTGAGCACGGTGAGCACCTGGCCCAGTTCGTCGTGCACCTCGCGGGCGATGCGCGCCTTCTCCTCCTCGCGCACGCTCTCCAGGTGCGCCGACAGATCGCGCAACTGGGCGCGTGACTCGGCCAGCTGCAGCTCGATCTGCTTGTTCTCGCTGATGTCCCAGACCATGCCGTCCCACACCACGTGTTCGCCCTCCAGGCGGCGCGCGCGGGCCTTGATGTCGGCCCAGCGCACGCGGCCGTCGCGGGTGAGAATGCGCCCCTGCCACTGCCAGTCGCCGGCTGCCGCGATGGCGGCATCCTGGGTGGCGTGATAGCGCGCGCGGTCGTCCGGGTGGACCAGGCTGCGGATACCGAAGTCGGCCGCCTTGATCTGCGCCGGCGGATAGCCGACCAGCTGCTCGCTGCCCTCGCTGATATAGGCAAAGTCCAGCGGCGCGCCGGGCAGCGGGCGCTCCAGGCGGAACACCAGGCCCGGCACGTTGCTGGCGATGCCCTTCAGGCGCGCCTCGCTCTCCTCCAGGGCGGCCCGGGCGCGGCGGCGCTCGGTGACATCGGTGAGGTACACCACCAGGTACTCGGCCTCGCGAAAGCGCAGGAAGCTCAGCGACACATCCGCCGGCATCAGGCTGCCATCGGCGCGTACGCAGTTGCTCTCGAAGCTCAGCGCCGCCTCGTCGCGCGAGCGCACCCGGCGCCACAGGTTGAGCCAGCGGTCCATGCTCAGCTGCGGTTCGATCAGCTCCAGCGGCTGCTCGACCAGCGCCTCGCTGCGGTAGCCGAGCATTTGCGCCGCCGCCCGGTTGGCATAGCGCACGCGGCTGTCCCAGTTGACCCAGAGGATGCCCACCGTGCTGTGGTCGCTGGAGAACTGGGTCAGGCGCAGCGCTTCCTCCGCCGCCTCGCGCCGGGCCAGCACCTGACGCGCCTCCAGCAGATGCTGCTCCAGGCGCGAGCGCTGGCGGCGCACCACTGCGAGCAGGGCCAGGCTGATCAGCAGCAACGTGGCGCACAGCAGGCTGAGGTTGCGCCAGAAGCGCGGCGAATCACCGAGGCCCGGCTTCTGCGCGGTCAGCCAGCGCCCCTGCAGCTGCTCCAGGGTCTGCGCCGGCAGGGCACGCAGGGCCTCATCGATGATCCCCGCCAGCTGCGGCCAGTCGCGCCGGGTGCCGATGCGCAGCAGCTGCGGCAGGCCGACATCGCCGACCACCAGCAGGGGGGTGAACTCGCTTTCCTGGCTCAGGCGGCTGAGCTGCGCCTGGTCGATCACGGCGAAGCGCGCCTGCTGCTCCAGCACCGCCTGCAGGGCCTGGCGGTCGGACGGGCGGGCCAGCAGGTTGAGGTTGAAGTAGTTGCTGCGCAGGTAGTCGACCACCGCGCTGGGGGTGCGCACGGCGATCACATCGCTGGCGCCGAGTTGCTCCAACTCCACCGCCACGGTGCCCAGGCGCTCGCCCACCAGCAGGTGCGGAATGCGCAGGTAGGGATCGGAATACAGCCACTGGCGCAGGCCGGCGGGAGTCTGGCTGAGGCCGGGGGCGAGGTCGATCTTGCCGGCGCGCAGGGCATCTTCGAGGGCCTGCTGATCGGGGTAGCTGCGCCAGCTGAACTCCACCGGCAGACTCTTGGCCAGCGCCTCGACCAGCTCGACATTGAGCCCGGTCAGTTGCTGCTGGCGCCGCTGGAATTCGGCATAGGGCGCCTGCAGCACCACGCCGACGCGCAGGCGCGGGTGCTCAGCCAGCCAGGCCCGCTGGCCCTCGTCCAGCGGCAACGGGGTAGTGACCGGAATGGCCCACAGCAGGGTCGGCAACAGCAACAGCCACAAACCGCCAAACACTCGCCTCATGCGCCCATCACCGCCCGTCTCGAATCGTCGATCGCCATACCTTACTCCTGCCGCGCCCCCGCCAGGCAAGCGACACCTGACAAATCGCGGGGCAACGCTTAGGCTGCGGAGACCCTCCGCCATTCAGAACCCTGAGATGCCCAACGCCCTGCACCCGACACTTATCGCCCTAACCCTCGGCCTGAGCCTGACGCTGGCCCAGGCCGCGCCTGCCGAGGAAAGCCCCCCCGCCAGCAGCACCGCCCCCGCAGCCGACGGCGCGGCAGCGGATAGCGCCGCAGGCGAGCGCCCGCCCCTGGCCGAACGCAGCGTCGAAGGGCAAAGCGCCCTGCAACGCCAGTTGCCCGCCGGCGAACAGCAGCAGCTGCAAGCGGCCGACGAGACCTTCCTGGCCCTGTGGAAGCCGGCCAACGTGGCCGAGGCCAGCGGCGTGGTGATCCTGGTCCCGGCCAGCGGCGAAAGCGCGGACTGGCCGCAGGCCATCGGCCCGCTGCGCAACAAGTTGCCGGATGCCGGCTGGAGCAGCCTGAGCCTGACCCTGCCGGATCTGCCGCAACTGCCCGCGCCCATGACGACCGTGAGCGTCACCGCACCCGCGCCCGACGCTGCCGCGGTGGACGCCCCGGCCGACCCGACCGGCGCCGTGGCCGATGCCCCCGCCACCGATGGCGCTTCGAACGAAACCCCGGCCGCGCCGGCCGTCGATCCGGCCGTACGGATCTTCGCCCGCATCCAGGCCGCCATCGCCTTCGCCGAACAGCAACAGGCACCGGCCATCGTCCTCCTCGGCCATGGCGACGGCGCCTACTGGGCCGCCCGCTTCCTCGCCGAGCAGAAGCCGCCCCAGGTCAGGCACCTGCTCAGCGCCGCCGCCGTGCAGCCGAGCGGCCTGACCCCGGCGCTGGACGAATTGCTGCCCGGCCTGCTGCTGCCGACCGGCGACTTCTACTACAAGGACCAGGCCGGCGACCGCAGCGCCGCCACGCGCCGCCTGCATGCCAGCAAGCGCCTCAGGCACGAGGCCTACAGCCAGATCGCCCTCAAGGCCCTGCCGGGCAACCCGAATGCCGAACAGGAGCAGCTGTACCGGCGCATTCGCGGCTGGCTGGACAAGAGCCTGCCGGCGCAGAAATAGCCAATGGTCCGATTGCATGTTGCAAAGGTGATAAGCGGTGGGTTGACTCGCAAATGACCAAACCTAACGACTCCACTCCGAGATGCCCAAGACTGCCGCCAAGATGATCGGGGCAAACCACTCCTGCCAAAATCCACGCAACACATCGACGTTTACTGTTAGATGCCGGTAGTCATACAGGCCTGCAGTGTATGCATGCCACCGTCTAACAGTACCTGCTTGTGGGCAAACCTTGATCCTGTACAGAAAACAACCAGCCAGCCACAGGCTGCGCCACGCCTGGCGCGCAGCCGCCCATCCCGAGCTTATCCACAGAAGCATCCCCGGCGTTTGTGCACAAGCCGTTGAATCTGCTCGTTTTTCAGCCGATCCCCGGCAGCCCTGGCGAGACTAGGGCGGGCAACGCGACTCCCCAGCTTATCCACAGTTCTTTCCCCACGGATCGGGGATATCCACCGTCCCGCCAGCCGCAGCCCTGACCACTTTGGCCGGGTGGAGCTGCGCCAAACAGCGCCATCAAGCCCCCTGCACAGAAATCAACCAGCGCCCGCCAGGCCATGGCGGCCGGGGCCTGCCGGCAGCTGCCCCGAGCTTATCCACAGAAGCATCCCCGGCATTTGTGCACAAGCCACCGCGCCCTGGTGGTTTTCTGAACACAGCCGGCCAGGCCAGGCAGGCCGTGGCCTGGCGCACTAGCCTCCCAGCTTGTACACAGAATCATCCACGGTTTTCGGGGATATCGGCCGCCTGGCAGGTGCCGGCGCCCGCTGGTGGCAGGGCTCCAGACGATTGCGCAGAAATCAGCCAATCGGCGCCAGGCCACGGCGCCCCTGGCCTGGCGCCAGGCATCCCGAGCTTATCCACAGAAGCATCCCCGCGCTTTGTGCACAACCGGCGAAAATTGTCGATTTTTTAGCCACTCAACGAAAAGCCCCGGGGCACTAGCCGGTGCGCCGGGGCTCCCCAGTTTATCCACAGCACCATCCCCGTGATCCGGGGATATCAGGTCTCGGTGCGCAGGTTCAGCTCCACCATCAGGTCGTCGGCGAGGTTTTCCAGCTTGTCGCGCAACAGGTCGAGGGACAACGTCAGCGGCACCGCCAGCAGCGCTTCGGCGTGGAACAGCGGCTCGCTGCTCATCGGCGCCGGCTTGACCTCGGTGGTCAGGCTTTCCAGGTTGACGCCCTGCTCGGCGAGCAGGCGGGTGATGTCGCGGACGATGCCGGGGCGGTCGTTGCCGACCAGATCGAGCAGGATCGGCTTCCAGGTGCAGGACGGCTCGATGCCGCTTTCCGCCAGCAGCACGCGGATGCCGTAGGCGCCGAGGCCCTGCAGGCCCTCGACCAGTTCGTCATAGCCTTCCGCCGGCACGGCCACCCGCAGGATCCCGGCGAACTGCCCGGCCATGCGCGACATGCGGCTCTCCAGCCAGTTGCCGCCATGGGCGGCGATGCACTGGGCGATGCGTTCGACCAGGCCCGGTTGGTCCGGGGCGATTACGGTGAGTACCAGATGATCCATGGCAAGCCTCTTCGTCATTGTCTGGGATATAGCTCAAACACCCTGGCCAGGCAGGCCCAGCCAGTAGGTATAGAACAGCTCGTCACGCACGTAGCCGAGTTTCTCGTAGAGCGCCTGGCCGGCCAGGTTGGTTTTCGCCGTTTCCAGTTGCAGGCCGCAGGCCCCGTTCGCCTCGGCGTGGGCCCGGGCGGCATTCATCAGTGCCTCGGCCACGCCCTGGCGGCGCGCCTGCGGGGCCACGTAGAGATCACTGAGCAGCCAGGCCGGGGCCATGCTCAGCGAGGCGAACAGCGGGTAGAGCTGGACGAAGCCCTGCGCCGCACCCTGCTCGTCGCGGGCGATGAACAGCGTCGAGTCGCCCTGTTGCAGGCGCCCGCCGAGAAACTTGGCGATCTCGCCCGGTGCCCGCGGCACCTGGTAAAACTGCAGATAAGCGCCGAACAGGCCGACCAGCTCATCCAGATCATTGACCCCAGCACGCACGACAGTCATCGGCCTCTCCCTTCCTTGATGGATGTCCGCAGTATAGACGCGGGCCGCAGCCGCCCGGCAGGCGCTGACAGGCTGTGACTGATTTTTTCCCGCGAGTCATGTAGTATCCCGCGGCTCGTACTACATGGCCGTCCGGCCCGGATTTAGAGCTGTCTGGAATCAAGTGAGGCAAGCAATGACTGAGCGCGTTCAAGTCGGTGGCCTGCAGGTCGCCAAAGCCCTTTACGACTTCATCAACAATGAAGCCATCCCCGGTACCGGCATCGCTGCCGACAAGTTCTGGGCTGGCGCCGAAGCCGTGATCAACGATCTGGCCCCGAAAAACCGCGCCCTGCTCGCCAAGCGTGATGACTTCCAGGTCAAGATCGACGCCTGGCATCAAGGCCGTGCCGGCCAGGCGCATGACGCTGCCGCGTACAAAGCCTTCCTCCAGGAAATCGGCTACCTGCTGCCGGAACCGGCTGACTTCCAGGCCACCACGCAGAACGTCGACGAAGAAATCGCCCGTCTGGCCGGCCCGCAGCTGGTCGTGCCGGTGATGAACGCGCGTTTCGCCCTGAACGCCTCCAACGCCCGCTGGGGTTCGCTGTACGACGCGCTGTACGGCACCGACGTGATTAGCGAAGAAAACGGCGCCGAGAAAGGCAAGGGCTACAACAAGGTGCGTGGTGACAAGGTCATCGCCTTCGCCCGCGCCTTCCTCGACGAAGCCGCGCCGCTGGAAGGCGCTTCCCACGTCGACGCCACTGCTTATGTAGTGAAGAACGGCCAACTGGCCGTGAGCCTGAAGAACGGCAGCAGCACCGGCCTGAAGAACGCCGCCCAGTTCATCGCCTTTCAGGGCGACGCTGCCGCGCCGAAAGCCGTACTGCTCAAACACAACGGCCTGCACTTCGAAATCCAGATCGATGCCTCCAGCCCGGTCGGCCAGACCGATGCCGCCGGCGTCAAAGACGTGCTGATGGAAGCCGCACTGACCACCATCATGGACTGCGAAGACTCCGTCGCCGCCGTCGATGCCGATGACAAGGTCATCGTCTACCGCAACTGGTTGGGCCTGATGAAGGGCGACCTGGCGGAAGAAGTGGCCAAGGGTGGCACCACCTTCACCCGCACCATGAACCCGGACCGCGTCTACACCAAGGCCGACGGTAGCGAGCTGACCCTGCACGGGCGCAGCCTGCTGTTCGTGCGCAACGTCGGTCACCTGATGACCAACCCGGCGATCCTCGATGCCCAGGGCAACGAGATTCCGGAAGGCATCCAGGACGCCCTGTTCACCAGCCTGATCGCGGTGCACAACCTGAACGGCAACACCAGCCGCAAGAACACCCGCACCGGCTCGGTGTACATCGTTAAGCCGAAGATGCACGGCCCGGAAGAAGTCGCCTTCACCACCGAGATTTTCGGTCGCGTCGAAGACGTTCTCGGCCTGCCGCGCAACACCCTGAAAGTCGGCATCATGGACGAAGAACGCCGCACCACCGTCAACCTGAAAGCCTGCATCAAGGCCGCCAGCGAGCGCGTGGTGTTCATCAACACCGGCTTCCTCGACCGTACCGGTGACGAAATCCACACCTCCATGGAAGCCGGCGCCGTAGTGCGCAAGGCCGCCATGAAGAGCGAGAAGTGGATCGCCGCCTACGAGAACTGGAACGTCGACATCGGCCTGGCCACCGGCCTGCAAGGGCGCGCCCAGATCGGCAAAGGCATGTGGGCCATGCCCGACCTGATGGCCGGCATGCTCGAGCAGAAGATCGCCCACCCGCTGGCCGGTGCCAACACCGCCTGGGTGCCGTCACCGACCGCCGCCGCGCTGCACGCCCTGCACTACCACAAGGTCGACGTGTTCGCCCGCCAGGCCGAACTGGCCAAGCGCGAGCGCGCCTCCATCGACGACATCCTGAGCATCCCGCTGGCACCGAACACCAACTGGACCCCGGAAGAGATCCAGAACGAACTGGACAACAACTCCCAGGGCATCCTCGGTTACGTGGTGCGCTGGATCGACCAGGGCGTCGGCTGCTCCAAGGTGCCGGACATCAACGACGTCGGCCTGATGGAAGACCGCGCCACCCTGCGTATCTCCAGCCAGCTGCTGGCCAACTGGCTGCGCCACGGCATCGTTACTGAAGAGCAGATCGTCGCCAGCCTCAAGCGCATGGCGCCGGTGGTTGACCGTCAGAACGCCAACGACCCGCTGTACCGTCCGCTGGCGCCTAACTTCGACAGCAACATCGCCTTCCAGGCCGCCCTGGAACTGGTGGTCGAAGGCACCAAGCAGCCGAACGGCTACACCGAGCCGGTGCTGCACCGCCGCCGCCGCGAGTTCAAGGCCGCCAACGGTCTGTAACTCGCTGCTGCTGTGAAAGAACCGCCCTCCGGGGCGGTTTTTTTATGGCTATGTACCTGTTACGCGTTGCTACGCCGCGCTGTTGTTTGGCTCAAACGCTCGCGGCGGCTGCTCTGGCTGTTCGTGGGAGCGAATTCATTCGCGATCAGGGCCTTCGCCGAGCGACCTGTTTATCGCGGATAAATCCGCTCCCGCTAACGCTCGATGGCCTGTGCAACACGGAACTGGTACATAGCCATTGCCCGCTCATCAGGCGCCGCGCCACTGGTGTGCGGCCTGCAGAATGAACTCGACGAATACCCGCACGCGGATCGGCACATGGCGGCCGTGGGGATAGAGCAAGGTGAACGGCCGCGAGCGCCCGGAGAACGGCTGCAGCACTTCCACCAGCTCGCCACTGGCCAGCTCGCGTTCGACAATGAAACGGTAGGTCTGGAACAGCCCGGCGCCGCTGCGCGCCAGGGTCACACCGCCGAGCACATCGTCGGCGCAGCAGTAGCTGCCCGCGGTGCAGAGCTCCCGCTCGCGGCCCTGCTCGTGGAACAGCCAGGAAATCCGCCGCCCGCTGCTGGGCAGCTCGAACTGGATGCACTCGTGCTGTGCCAGCTCATCCAGGTTCTGCGGCGTACCGGCCTGCTGCAGATAGGCCGGCGTCGCCACCACCACCAGCGCCGCGTCCTCCAGCGGCCGGGCGATCAGCCCCGAGTCAGGCTGGGCGCGCACGCGGATGGCCAAGTCGTAGCCTTCCTCGACGAAGTCGACATTGCGGTTGCTCAGGTGCACTTCCACCTTCACCCCCGGATAGCGCTGGCGGAACGCCGGCAGCAGCGGCAGCACGCGATGATGGCCGTAGGTGGTGGGCAGGCTGATGCGCAGCGTGCCGGCCGCCTCCAGCTGTTGCCCGCTGACCTGGCGCTCGGCTTCGATCAGCTGGCTCAGCGCCTGCCGGCACTGCTCGAAGTAGCCACGCCCGCCCTCGGTCAGACGGATACTCCGGGTAGTGCGGACGAACAGGCGCACGCCCAGACGCGCCTCCAGGCGTGCCACCGAACGGCTGACCGCCGCCGGCGTCACCCCGGCGACCTGGGCCGCCGCCGTGAACCCGCCCAGCTCGGCCGCCAGGCAGAACAGTTCGATGCTGCCGAGCTGCACCTCGTCGAAGCTACGCTTCATGGATTAGTTACACCAGGTATCAAGTGAAGTGATTGGCAGCAGATTTATCAGCTTCTTAAGCATGAATACAGTGTCTCGCAACAGGACGCGGTGCTTGAAACCGGCCCTGCGGACTTCCGACTTCCCTGCGAGAGAACGAGACCATGCCCAGCAGCCCTACGAAAACAGTGATCATCACCGGCGCCTCCAGCGGCATCGGCCTGGCCATTGCCCGCGCCTTCCTCGACCACGGCTACAACGTGGTCGGCAATGCGCGCAACGCCGCGCGCCTGGAGCAGGCCGCCGTGCAACTGGAACGCCCGAACGCTTTCTCGGCGTGGCCGGCGACATCGGCGAGCCGGCTACCGCGCGCCAGCTGGTCGACGCCGCCGTGCAGCGCTTCGGCCAGGTCGACGTGCTGGTCAACAACGCCGGAATCTTCAACGCCAAGCCGTTCACCGACTACTCGCTGGAGGAGATCGACGCGCTGATCAGCACCAACCTCAAGGGCGTGGTCTACACCTCCCAGGCGGTGGCCGCGCACATGATCCCGCGGCGCAGCGGGCATATCGTCAACATCACCGCCAGCATCGCCCTGCAGCCCAGCATCAAGGTGCCGGCCACCCTGCCGGTACTGCTCAAGGGCGGACTCAACCAGGCCACCCGAGCCCTGGCCCTGGAGCTGTCGCCGCACAATATCCAGGTCAACGCGGTGGCGCCGGGCATCGTCGACACGCCGATGTACAGCGCCGAGCAGCACGCCTTCCTCAATAGCCTGCAACCGGCCGGGCGCATCGGCCGCGCCAGCGAAATCGCCGAGGCCGTGCTCTATCTCAGCCAGGCGACCTTCACCTCCGGCGCCGTGCTGGCGGTGGACGGCGGCATGAGCAGCGGCACCTGGTAAGTCCCTAATCATCACCCACGAGGAACCACAGCATGCCCTTCGTCAGCGTCCGCATCACCAAGGACGGCGTCAGCCGCGAGCAGAAAGCCCAGGTCATCGCCGAAATCACCGAAACCCTGCAACGGGTGCTGAACAAGCGCCCGGAACTGACCCATATCGTCATCGAGGAAGTCGATACCGATAACTGGGGCTACGCCGGCATGACCACCACCGAGTACCGCAGCCAGCAGCCCGGCTGACGGGTCCGAGGGTTGCCTGAGGCCCGGGGGGGATGATCCACCCGGGCCTTTTGCCGTCAGGCCTGCATCTCCGCCACCAGCACCGCCAGCAGCTCGGCCGCCGGCAGCTCGCGGGCCAGCGGCGCACCCTGGCCGGCCCACTGGGCGGCGAAGTCGTGGCTGCCCTGGGCTGCGGCGACGGCCTGCAGCGCCTTGGTCGCATCGTAGGTGTAGGGGTAGCCGGGCAAGGCCGGCGCGCCGGGGCTACCGATCTCGCTGAAGACGCGGTTGGGCAGGCCGCGCGCCGGGCGCCCGGACATGGCCGTGGTGATCTGCGTGCGGTAGGCCCGCTCGCCCTTCAGCGCCGCGCGATAGGCGGCGTTGGCCGCGGATTCCGGGCACAGGACAAAGGCCGTGCCCATCTGCACCGCGGCGGCGCCGAGGGCCAGGGCGGCCCTGATCCCGGCGCCATCCATGATGCCGCCGGCGGCGATCACCGGCAGCGCGGCCTGCTGCACCAGCAGGCGCACCAGGGCCAGGGTGCCGATGCCCGGGTCGCCCTGTTCCGGCCGGAACAGGCCGCGGTGGCCGCCGGCCTCGACGCCCTGCGCCACCAGCCCGTCGACCCCCGCCGCCTGCGCCAGCTCGGCCTCGGCCAGGCTGGTGACGCAGGCCAGCACGCGAATCCCGGTCTGTTGCAAGGCGGCGATCCAGGCCGCCTCGGGCAGACCGAAGTGAAAGCTGACCACCGCCGGGCGCTCTTCCAGCAGCATGGCCTGCATGGCCGGGTCGGCGACGAAGCTTGGGTAGATGTCGCGCAATTCGCTCGGTGGCGTGGCGCCGAACTCGGCGAAGAAGGGGCGCAGATGCTCCAGCCAGCGGGCCTGCGCCGCCGGGCTGCTGGCCATCGGCCGATGGCAGAACAGATTGACGTTGAACGGCCGGGCGGTCAGCGCTCGGACCTCGGCGATCTGCGCGCGGGCCTGCTCCACCGTGCTGGCCGCCACGCTGATCGAACCCAGGCCGCCGCCATTCGACACGGCGGCCGCCAGTTGCGGGGTGGACACGCCCAGCATCGGCGCCTGGATGATCGGCTGCTCGATACCGAGCCACTGCGTGACGGACTGTTGCATGGGCTTGCTCCCTGGCGGCGGAGGCCGCGGTGGACCTCCAGGCTTGACCAACAAATCTCTAAAAGAGATGCTTGGTAAAACATTATTCTTTTTTAGAGATTAATAGAAGCCCATGGATCTCTCGACGCTGAGCATTTTCCGCACGGTCGCCCTGGAGCAGAGCATCACCCGCGCCGCCCAGCGCCTGCAGCGCGTGCAGTCCAACGTGACCACGCGCATCCGCCAGCTGGAGGACGACCTCGGCGTGGCGCTGTTCCTGCGCGAAGGCAAGCGCATGACCCTGACCGAGCAGGGCCACGCGTTTCTCGCCTACGCCGAGCAGCTGCTGGCCCTGGCCGACGAAGCCCGCCAGGCCATGCACCCGCAGCAGCCGAGCGGCAGCCTGCGCCTGGGCAGCATGGAAAGCAGCGCGGCCAGCCGCCTGCCGGCCCCGCTGGCGCAGTTCCACCGCGAGCACCCGCAGGTCAGCCTGGAAGTCAGCACCGGGCCCAGCCAGCCGCTGCTCGACGGGGTGCTGGCGCGGCGCCTGGATTGCGCGCTGATCGCCCAGCCACGCACCTTCGCCGCCGGGCAGTGGCACGCCGAGGCGCTGCCCGCCGGGCTGGAGGCCGAGGCGGTATTTGCCGAGGAGCTGCTGCTGGTGCTGCCGGTCGCCCACCCGCCCGTGCGTGGCCCGCAGGATGTGCGCCTGCGCACCCTGGCCGGCTTCGGCCTGGGCTGCAGCTACCGGCAGATCGCCCAGAGCTGGCTGAACAGCGCCGGGCCGGCCGTGCGCGTGCAGGAAGTCGGCTCCTACCACGCGATTCTCGCCTGCGTGGCCGCCGGCGCCTGCGTCGGCGTCCTGCCGCGCTCGCTGCTCGACCTGCTGCGCGAGCCGCCGGCGCTGCAGTGCGTGCCGCTGCTGAGCCTGGACACCCTACTGGTCTGGCGCAGCGGCTACCGCAGTGCCGCCTTCGAGCGCTGGCGCGATTTGCTGCACAGCGCCCGGGCATGAACCGCGCCGCACTGGCCGCCGCCCTGCTGCTGGCGGTCGGCATGGGCTTCGGCCGCTTCGCCTTCACCGGGCTGTATCCGCTGATGCTGGACGACGGCCTGCTCGACCTGCAGAGCGGCTCCCTGGCCGCCGCGGCCAACTACGCCGGCTACCTGCTCGGCGCCCTGCTGCTGACCCGCGCCCGCGATGAACAGGCCGCCCGCCTGTGCCTGCTGGCCGGCGCCGGCACCCTGCTGGGCCTGGCCCTGATGGGCAGCCTGCAACAACCGGCCGCGCTGATCGGCGTACGCTTCGGCGCCGGCCTGTGCAGCGCCCTGGCCCTGGTCGGCGCCTCGCTCTGGCTGCTGCAACGGCATGCCGAGCCGCGTGCCGCGCCGCTGCTGTTCGCCGGGGTCGGCCTGGGCATCCTGCTGTCCGCCGAGCTGCTGGCCGGCGGCCAGGCCCTCGGCCTGCGCAGCCAGGCCCTGTGGTGGCTGCTGGCCGCCAGCGGCCTGCTGCTGTGCCTGCCGGCCTGGGCCCTGCTGCGCCGGCCGCCGGCACGCGGCTGCGGCACAGCCAGCCGGGCGAGCGGCGAGCGCCCCGCCGACCGGCTGCCGCCGCGGCGCCTGGTGCTGGTCTACGGCCTGGCCGGCTTCGGCTACATCGTCACCGCCACCTACCTGCCGCTGTTGCTGCAGGGCCGTCTCGCCGGCCTCGGCCCGCTGCAGGTGTGGGCGGCCTTCGGCCTCGGCGCGATGCCGTCCTGCTTCCTCTGGCACGCCCTGCACCGGCGCCTGGGCACGCGCCACAGCCTGAGCCTGAACCTGCTGCTGCAGGCGCTGGGCGTGGTCCTGCCGGCACTCAGCCAGGCGCCCTGGGCCTGCCTGCTCAGCGCGCTGCTGGTCGGCGGCACTTTCATGGGCACGGTGACCATCGCCATGCCGGCGGCCCGCGCCTGGGCCGCGCAGGTGAGCTACAACCTGCTGGCGAGCATGACCGCCGCCTACGGGGCCGGGCAGATCGCCGGGCCGCTGGTCGCCGCCGGCCTGCTGCAGCTGGACCGCGGCCTGGCGCCGGCCCTGTTCGCCGCGGCGGCCACCCTCGGCCTGGGCGCAACCCTGTGCCTGCTGGCGCCGCAGCACCAGCGCCAGGTGCAGGAAGAGCCCGCCTGAGGCGGCGCGGCGACCGGCCCATGCCGTTCGGCGCTTCGGCCGCCCCTGCGACCTAGGTCCAATTGGCGTGGCGCGCCCCCATGGTCGATGATGCTTGCATCACCGCCACCAGGGCAGCCCGCATGCAGTCCAAGGAAAGCAGCGCCGCCGGCAAGACCGCCGTGCTGCAGAACATCCACGGCACCATGGAGTTCCTGCGCAAGTACCCGCCGTTCAACCAGATGGACAGCGCGCAGCTGGCCTACCTGGTCGAACACTGCCAGCTGCGCTTCTACGGCGCCGGCGAGAGCATCATCAAGCCCGGCGACGGCCCGGTGCAGCACTTCTACATCGTCAAGCAGGGCCTGGTGGTCGGCGAGCGCCCGCACTCGGCCAAACGCGGCAGCGAGACCACCTTCGAGATCGCCAGCGGCGAATGCTTCCCCCTGGCCGCCCTGCTCGGCGAGCGCGCCACCCGCACCGAACACCTGGCCGGCGAAGACACCTTCTGCCTGCTGCTGGGCAAGGAAGCCTTCGTCCGCCTGTTCAGCCAGTCCGCGCCGTTTCGCGACTTCGCCCTGCGCGGGGTCAGCAGCCTGCTCGACCAGGTCAACCAGCAGGTGCAGCTGCGCGCCGCGGAAAGCCTCGGCGCGCAGTACTCGCTGGACACCTCGCTGCGCGAACTGGCCATGCAGCAGCCGGTCGGCTGCAGCGCCGACACGCCGCTGCGCGAAGCCGTGCGGCGCATGCATGAGCAGCATGTCGGCAGCATCGTCATCACCGATGCCCAGCAGCAGCCGCTGGGTATCTTCACCCTGCGCGACCTGCGCCGGGTGGTCGCCGACGGCAGCTCCCTGGAGCAACCGATCGAGGCCCTGATGACCCAGCGCCCCTTCCACCTGTCGCCCCAGGCCAGTGCCTTCGACGCCGCCCTGGCGATGACCGAGCGGCATATCGCCCACGTCTGCCTGGTCGAGCACGGTCAGCTGGTCGGCGTGGTCTCCGAGCGCGACCTGTTCTCCCTGCAACGGGTCGACCTGGTGCACCTGGCCCGCACCATCCGCCATGCCGGCAAGGTCGAGACCCTGGCCGCCCTGCGCAGCGACATCCGCCTGCTGGTCGAACGCATGCTGGCCCATGGCGCCAGCTCGACGCAGATCACCCAGCTGATCACCCTGCTCAACGACCATACCGTGTGCCGGGTGATCGAGCTGTGCATCGAGGAGCTCGGCGACCCCGGCGTGCCGTTCAGCTGGCTGTGCTTCGGCAGCGAAGGCCGCCGCGAGCAGACCCTGCACACCGACCAGGACAACGGCATCCTGTTCGACGCCGAAAGCAGCCAGCAGGCCGAGGCCATCCGCCAGCGCCTGTTGCCCCTGGCCCGGCAGATCAACCAGCAGCTGGCGCTGTGCGGCTTCAGCCTGTGCCCGGGCAACATCATGGCCGGCAACCCCGCGCTGTGCCTGTCGCGCCAGGAGTGGGCACGGCGCTTCAGCACCTTCGTGCGCGAGGCCAGCCCGGAGAACCTGCTCGGCTCCAGCATCTACTTCGACCTGCGGGTGATCTGGGGCGCCGAAGACGGTGGCGAGCAACTGCGCGAGCAGCTGTTCGCCGATATCGAGAGCAACAGCATCTTCCAGCGCATGCTGGCCGCCAACGCCCTGCAACACCGCCCGCCGGTGGGGCGCTTCCGCGATTTCGTGGTGGCCCGCAGCGGCGCAGAAAAGCACACCCTCGATCTCAAGACCGAAGGCCTCACGCCCTTCGTCGACGGCGCCCGCCTGCTCGCCCTGACCCATGGCGTGGCCGACTGCAATACCCAGCGGCGCTTCGCCGGCCTGGTCGAGAAAGGCGTGATCGATGCCCTCGACGGCGCCGCCTACGAGGAGGCCTACCACTTCATCCAGCAGACCCGCCTGCAACTGCACCAGCAACAGGCGCTGCAGGGCCTGCCGTTCTCCAACCGCCTCGATCCGGACAGCCTCAACCAGCTGGACCGGCGCATCCTGCGCGAATCCTTTCGCCAGGCCCAGCGCCTGCAGGCCAGCCTGACGCTGCGCTACCAGCTATGAAACGCATGCTCGCCTGGCTGCGCCAGACCCCGACCGCCTGTGACCCGCGCTGCGCCAGCCTGCTGCCCGCCGCGCCGCTGTCCGAGCTGCCGCTGGCGCGGCAACGCATCGTCGTCGTCGATCTGGAAACCAGCGGCCTCAACCTGCAGCGCGACCAGTTGCTGGCGATCGGCGCGGTGGTGATCGAGAACGGCGCCATCGACTTCAGCCAGCAGTTCGAGTGCACCCTGCGCCGCAGCGGCCACTGCGCCAGCGCCAGCACACTGATCCACGGCATCGCGCCCAGCGCCATCGCCGCCGGCGAGGAGCCCGACGAGGCGCTGCTGGCCTTCATGCAGTTCCTCGGCGACAGCCCGCTGCTGGCCTTCCACGCCGCCTTCGACCAGCACATGCTGGCCCGCGCCCTCAAGGAAAGCCTGGGCTATCGCCTGCGCCACCCCTTCCTCGATGTCGCCGACCTGGCGCCGCTGCTCTGCCCCCAGGTCAACCTGCGCCGGGCCGGCCTGGACGACTGGCTGCAGCACTTCCAGCTGCAGGCCAGCGAACGCCACCACGCCAGCGCCGACGCCCTGGCCACCGCCGAGCTGGCCCTGATCCTGTTCAGCAAGGCCCGCCAGCAGGGCCTCGACAGCCTCGCCGTGCTGCACCAGCGCGTGCAGTCCCGGCGTCGCCGGCAACTCGCCCCCTCGCTCTGACGCGCAGCCGCCAACGGCGATTGCCTCACCTCGGCGCCCCCCATACAGCCACCGGCTGACTGCTGACCGGGCGTTCGGCCGCTCGCGTCTGCCGAGCTGAGTGAGGGCCGGAAACGACAACGCCCCGGCAAGCCGGGGCGTTGTGCCAAACGCTACTCCTTAGTGGTCGATCGCCGCACCCGCGCCACGCGGTACGCGGATGTCCTCGACCAGGTGCTGGATGTGCTCCGGCGGCGCCGAGGTCAGCTTGGCCACGATAATCGCCGCGGTAAAGTTGAACAGCATGCCCAGGGTGCCGATGCCTTCCGGCGAGATGCCGAACCACCAGTCAGCCGCCGTGGCGGTCGGCTCGATGAACTTGAAGTAGACGATGTAGCTGAAGGTGAAGGCCAGCCCCACTACCATGCCGGCAATCGCCCCTTCCTTGTTCATGGTCTTGGAGAAGATGCCCATGACGATGGCCGGGAAGAACGAGGCCGCGGCCAGGCCGAAGGCAAACGCCACCACCTGGGCGACGAAGGCCGGCGGGTAGATGCCGAACAGGCCGGCCACCACCACCGCGACCCCGGCGGCAACCCGCGCGGCAAGCAGTTCACCCTTCTCGCTGATATTGGGGCGGATGTTGCTCTTGAGCAGGTCATGGGAGATCGAGGTGGAGATCACCAGCAACAGACCGGCAGCCGTGGACAGCGCGGCAGCCAGGCCACCGGCGGCGATCAGGGCGATCACCCAGCCCGGCAGGTTGGCGATTTCCGGGTTGGCCAGGACCATGATGTCGTTGTCGACGTACAGCTCGGTGGCCGCCGGAGTGGCCGGGTTCTTCAGCAGGCGCTCGCCGTTGGCACCGCGCTCGGCGGTGAACTCCGGCTTGCCGGCAAAGGCAGTGCCCGGGCCGTACTGGATGACGCCATCCTGGTTCTTGTCCATCCAGGCGATCAGCCCGGCGTTTTCCCAGGTCTTGAACCAGCTCGGCACTTGCTCGTAGCTGACATTCGGCACGCTGGTCAGCAGGTTGGTGCGGGCAAACGCCGCCACGGCCGGGGCGGTGGTGTAGAGGATGGCAATGAACAGCAGGGCGTAGCCGGCCGACTTGCGCGCGTCCTTCACCGTCGGGGTGGTGAAGAAGCGCACGATCACATGGGGCAGGCCGGCGGTGCCGACCATCAGCGCCATGGTGATGAAGAACACGTCGATGGTCGACTTGCTGCCATCGGTGTAGGCGCTGAAGCCCAGTTCGGCGCCCAGGCCGTTGAGACGCTCGATCACGCTCTGCCCGGTGCCGCTGACTTCGCTGCCGAAGCCCAGCTGCGGGATCGGGTTGCCGGTGATCATCATCGAGATGAAGATGGCCGGCACCATGTAGGCGAAGATCATCACGCAGTACTGCGCCACCTGGGTGTAGGTGATGCCCTTCATGCCGCCCAGCACGGAGTAGAAGAACACGATGGCCATGCCGATCATCACCCCGGTGTTGATATCGACTTCCAGGTAACGCGAGAAGACGATGCCGACGCCGCGCATCTGCCCGGCCACGTAGGTGAAGGAGATGAAGATCACGCAGATCACCGCCACCACGCGCGCGGTCTGCGAGTAGTAACGCTCGCCGATGAATTCCGGCACGGTGAACTTGCCGAACTTGCGCAGGTAGGGGGCCAGGCACATGGCCAGCAGCACGTAGCCACCGGTCCAGCCCATCAGGTAGACCGAGCCGTCATAGCCGGCGAAGGCGATGATCCCGGCCATGGAAATGAACGACGCGGCGCTCATCCAGTCGGCGCCGGTGGCCATGCCGTTGAGTACCGGGTGTACGCCCTTGCTGGCCACGTAGTACTCGCTGGTGGAACCGGCGCGGGTCCAGATGGCGATGCCGATGTACAGGGCAAAGGTGGCGCCGACGAACAGGTAGATCAGGGTTTGCGTATCCATGGTCGGCCTCAGTCTTCGTGAACATCGAACTTGCGGTCGTAGGCGTTCATCTTCCACACGTAGAAGAAGATCATCACCACGAACGAGTAGATGGAACCCTGCTGGGCGAACCAGAAGCCCAGGGGGAAACCGAAGAACTGAATGGTATTGAGCTGCTCGACGAACAGGATGCCGGCACCGAACGAGACGGCGAACCAGATCGCCAGCAGGGTGAGCATCAGCCGTAGATTGGCTTTCCAATAGGCAGTGGCTGCCTCTCGCTTGGACAAGGACATGAGAACCTCCGCGGAGTTGTTGTTTTTATTATGGAACCTCCTAAACCCTAGCAAGCCTTCGACAACCGGCCACTAGACTTTGGTCGCCCCCCAGAAAAACCTATCCGCGGGGCTATCCGGCCCTGGCCAGCGTATGCCGGCCTCGGTTTGCGCTCGGCGCGCCGACACGCGGTTCTGCAGATCCGGCACAAGCTGGAAAGCGAATTCGGGCCTAACATCTCCCACGAGGAGCCGGGACGCCGGGGCGGCCTGGATGCGCTCTACCTGATTCGGGGATTCAAGAAGGCGCGTGGCGTCGCCCCGCCCAACGACCTGACCCAGAAGCGCGCCGCCCTGCGCCTGCGGCTTCTGCGAGCAGAACCACACGAGCAAAGCGCTCAAGAAGGTGGCCGGCGTCACCCTGCGCAGCTTCCGCGCCGGCCTCCCCTCCAGCATCGATTGAAGCGCCACCGAGGACCCGTCCATGAGTACCATGACCCTGTTCCACTCGCCCACCTCGCCCTTCGTGCGCAAGGTACTGGTGCTGCTGCACGAGACCGGCCAGAGCGACCGTGTGGCCCTGCAGCATGCCCAGCTCAGCCCGCTCAACCCGGATGCCGGGGTGCTCGACAGCAACCCGGCCGGCAAGATTCCCGCCCTGCGCCTGGCCGATGGCACGGTGCTGCACGACAGCCGGGTGATCCTCGACTACCTCGACCAGCAGCATGTCGGCGACCCGCTGATTCCGCCCGGCGGCCACGCCCGCTGGCGGCGCCTGACCCTGGCCTCGCTGGCCGATGCGGTGCTCGATGCCGCCGTGCTGATCCGCTACGAGACCTTCCTGCGCCCGGCGGACAAGCGCTGGGACGCCTGGATTGCCGCGCAGCAGGAGAAGATCGAACGGGCCCTGGCCAGCTTCGAGCGGGAGGCCATCGCCGAACTGAGCAGCCACTTCGACATCGCCGCCCTCAGCCTGGCCTGCGCCCTCGGCTACCTCGACCTGCGCCAGCCCGAGCTGGACTGGCGCCAGCGCTACCCGGGGCTGGCCGCCTGGTACGCCGACGTCAGCCAGCGCCCGTCGATGCAGGCGACCGAGCCGGTGGCCTGAGCGCCGGAGCGCGCCCCGCAGCGAACAGGCGGGCGATGCGCCGCGCCAGCAGGTGTCCCTGGCGCGCCTCCTCGCGCAGGCCGAGATGCCCGCTCATCGCACGTACCACAGGCGGAAGAAGCCGGCCGCCAGCAGCAGGGCGACCTGGGCCAGCCCCGCACACAGCTGCAGGAAGGACTGCACCTGGGCATTGGCGGCGGCATCCGGAACTCCGGTCAGCGCGTTCCAGAAGGCCTCCGGCAACAGCGCCAGGGCCAGGCTGGCCATTGGCTTGCCACTCAGGTCGAGGCCGTGGATCAGGTCGAACTGGCCGAAGAACATCAGGCCGATCAGCAACACCCCGGCCACCACCAGGCCGAGGGCGAAACAGGCGGAAAACTGCAGCATCAGGCGAATCATCGGAGGCTCCTCGGGGCGCGGCCGGGGCCGCGCCCGCAGTGATCAGGCTGGGGTAACGGAAGGGGTCTTGCCGATGCCGTACCAGTCCAGCTTGCGGGTCAGCACCATCACGCTGGCGAGCAGGGCGAAGACCAGCAGCGAGCCCATCAGCAGGGCGTAGTCCTCGGCGTTGAGCAGGGCGTAGAGCATCGCGTACAGCGCCGCCAGGCCGGCGGTGAAACCGGCGCCGCGCAGCCAGCTGTGCAGCACGTGGCTGACGTAGAAGCCGATCAGCAGCACGCAGGCCGCGGCGGCCAGGGCGTAAGCCCGGGCGAAGTCCATGTGCTCGGCCAGCGACAGCAGCAACAGGTAGAAGAACGCCAGCGACAGGCCGACCAGGCCGTACTGCACCGGGTGCACGGCCAGGCGCTTGAGCACCTCGAAGAGGAAGAAGCCGGCGAAGGTCAGGGCGATGAACAGCAGGGCGTACTTGATCGCCCGGTCGCTCTTCAGGTACTGGTCCACCGGGTCGACGAAGCTGACGCCGAAATGGCGCGCCTGGAAGTCCCGGCACTCGCCGCCGCCCACGCAGTCGGCGAGGGCCTCTTCCAGGTTGGTGGCAAAGAAGCTGGTCTGCCAGCTCGCGCTGAAGCCGTCCTTGCGGATCTCGCGCTCGCTCGGCAGGTACTCGCCGACGAAGCTCGGGTGCGGCCAGTCGGCCTTGAGTTCGACCCGGCTGTCGCGCCCGACCGGGGTCACGTCGAGCTGGCCGGTGCCCTGCAGCAGCAGGTCGAAGGCGTATTCCAGGCGCTGCGCCTTGGCCGGGTCGAGGGCCGGCAGCGGCGCATGCACGCCGGCGCCGAGCAGGCTGTCGGCGCTGCCCGGCTGGAAGGCCAGGGTCTGGCGGTTGAGCTGCAGCTTGAGGTCGTTCTTGATGCCGCGGATATCGCTGATGCCGACGGCGAGGAACGGCGCGTCGAAGCGGTAGTCGGCGAAGTCTTCGCGGATGCCGAACTGCGCCGGCAGCTCGAAGTGGCCGCCGATGCGGTTGGCGCTGTGGTACAGGCGGGCCTGGTAGATGCCGCGGGCACGCAGCTCGGTGGTGACCTCGCCGCCCATGGCGAAGCGCTCGGGCAGGAAGTACAGGCGCCCGCGCTCCTCGCTTTCCTCCAGGTAGCGCTGGCCGGTCTTGGCGTGGGTCTTCCACTCGCGCAGGGTCTTGCGGTACGGCTGCACCAGCAGCGGGCCGGTCAGTTGCTGGTTGTAGCTGGAACTGCGCGCGATGTCCTGCAGCACCTCGTCGCGCAGGCCCTGACGCTCCTCGATCATGCCGTCGATCATGACGATGGGGATCATCAGCAGGATGATCAGCAGGGCGATCAGCCCCAGCTTGATGGCAAGGCTTCGGTTCATGGCGGGACTCTCCGGTGGTGAATGTGGCGGAGAGTCTGGCGTGCGTCAGTGGGCGGCGAATGCGCGAAATATGGAGAACGCGTGGAGTTTGTGTGGTGTGAGGCGTTCTGTGGCAGCGGCTTCAGCCGCGATGCTCTTGGGGTGGAGGACATCGCGGATAAATCCGCTGCCACAAGAGCGGAGTCGGCTGGTGGCTAGCAGGAGGCAGATCCGGTTTATTCGCCGCGGATGTACTGCTCCAGCTGCTGGATCAGGCTGGCCTGCTCGGCGATGGTCTGCTTGACCAGGTCGCCGATCGACAGCAGGCCGATCAGCTCGCCCTCGGCCAGCACCGGCAGGTGGCGCAGGTGGCGGTCGGTCATCAGCTGCATGCACTGCTGGGTGGTATGCCGCGGACCGACGGTGATCACGTCGGCGGTCATGATCTCGCGCACCTTGGCGCTGAAGGCCGAGCGCTCCAGCAGGGCCACCTTGCGTGCATAGTCGCGCTCGCTGACGATCCCGGCCAGGCGGCCGTTCTCCAGCACCACCAGGGCGCCGATGCCCTTTTCCGCCATCAGTTGCATGGCGGCGAGCACCGAGTCGTCGGGCGCCACGCTGTAGACGAGGGCATGCGGCTTGGATCTGAGGATTTCGGCTACGGATTTCATGCGGATCGTGCTCCCTGGGTTTTAGCTAGATGTTGTAGCAGAGCCGGCGCCATTCAACGACCCCCGCCAGGCGCCAGCGCCTCGCCGAGTGATCCAGGCGCCGCTTTGCCGCGGCTAGGCCGGCGGCAGCAGCAGGCTCACGACCACCCCGCCGTCGGCATTGCCGACGTGCAATTCGCCGCCGTGCAGCTGGGCCACTTCCTGCACGAAGTTCAGCCCCAGGCCGGTGCTCTTGCGCCCGCTGGCCGGGCGCGGCAGCGAGTAGAAGCGCTCGGTCAGGCGCGCCAGCGCGTACTCGGGAATGGCCGGCCCCTGGTTGTACAGGCGCAGCGCCAGGCGGCCGTCCTGCATTTCGGCGCTGAACTGCAGCAGGCCGCCGGGCGGGGTGAAGTCGAGGGCGTTATCCAGCAGGTTGGCGATGGCCTGGCGCAGCAGGAAACGCTCGCCGCTGACCGCCAGCCCGGCGGCGATGCGGTTGTCCAGCCGCAGGCCGGCCGCCTCGATGCGTGCCGCCTGGCCGCGCAGCAGTTCCTCGACCAGCTCGCGCAGGGCCACCGGCACACGCTCCTCCAGGCCCTGGCGCTGTTCGACCAGGGCCAGGTTGAGCAGGCGCTCGATCAGCTGTTGCAGGCGCGCGCCCTCGCTGGCGATATTGGCCACGAAACGCTGGCGCTGCTCGGCCGGCATCTCGCCTTCGAGCAGCTCGGCGGCGCCACGGATGGCCGCCAGCGGGCTCTTCAGCTCGTGGGTCAGGGTGTGCACGTACTGCTCGACATAGGCCTTGCCCTCCAGCTCGGTGCGCATCTTCTGCACCGCCGTCGCCAGCTGGGTCAGCTCGCCGCCGCGCAGGGCCGGCAGCTCGGCGCGCTGGCCCTGGCTGACCGCCTGGGCGTAGCGGGTGAGCTTGCGCAGCGAGCCGCTGAGCCACCAGGACAGCACCCCGCCGATCAGCAGGCCGAGGCCGATCAGGCCGGCGCCGAGCCAGCCGAGGCGGCGCTGCGAACGCTCGATATAGGGCTGCAGCGACTTGTTCGGCTTGGCCACCGAGACCACGCCGATGATGTGCTCGCCGTCCCGGATCGGCGCGGCCACGTACATCACCGAGCTGTCCTCGTCGGCCGGGTCCTCGCGGGTCGAGCGGGCGCCGTACTGGCCGCGCAGGGTCAGGTAGACATCGTTCCAGCGCGAATAGTCCTGGCCCAGGGCCACGCCGCTGGAGTCGAGCAGGACGATGCCGCGGTCATCGGTGACATAGATGCGGTGGTTGACCGCACTCTTTTCCACGCCCCAGATCTGCGCCTGCGGCTGGCGCTGGCCGTAGGCCTTGAGCAGCGCGGGCAGGCGGCTCTGCGCCAGACTGCCGGCCTTGACCTCGTCGCGCAGGATCTCGGCCAGCAGGTTGGCGGTGTCGACCAGGGTTTCCTCGGTGCTCTGCCGTACCCCAGGGCGGATCTCGTCCATCACCGTGCTCAGCACGAACCAGCCGGCCAGGCCGACGAAGAGGAAGTAGACCAGGAAGATCCGGACGCCGAGCGGCATCAGACCAGCCTCAGGCTGTAGCCCAGCCCCCGATGGGTCTGGATCGGTTCGGCATCGGCGGCCACCTGGCGCAGCTTGGCGCGCAGGCTCTTGATGTGGCTGTCGATGTTGCGCTCGTAGCCGGCATCCGCCGCCACGCCGACGCCATCGAGCAGCTGCTCGCGGGAGAACACCCGCTCCGGCTGGCCGAGCAGGGTCTGCAGCAGGCGGAACTCGTGACGGGTCAGGCCGAGCAGCTGGCCGTGGTAGTGGATCTGCACCCGCGCCTCGTCCAGCAGGAACGGCCCGCGCGGTGCACTGGCCGGCTCGACGGTGCGCGGCGCCATGCGCTTGAGGATGGCCTTGACCCGCGCCGCCACCTCGCGCGGGCTGAACGGCTTGACCACATAGTCGTCGGCGCCGATCTCCAGGCCGACCACCCGATCGATCTCGGCGTCGCGCGCGGTGAGGAAGATCACCGGCACCTCGGAGAAACGCCGCAGGCGCTTGCAGGCCTCGAAGCCGCTGATGTCGGGCAAACCGACATCGAGGATCAGCAGATCCGCCGGGCTGCGCTGCTGGAACGCCAGGGCCGCCTCGGCCAGTTGCAGCCAGGTGGTCGCATAGCCCTCGGCCTGCAGGGCATAGATGAGGGTATCGGCGATCGCCGCTTCGTCTTCGACTATCAGGATGTGCGACATGGCGTCCGTGCGGGCAAGGGCTGTAGGCGGCAACGGTGCCGCAGCGCCGCGCACAGGTCAATCCACCACGCGGCTCAGTCGAAATGCGAGCCCTTGCGCGCCGGGAGGCCCGACCAGAGCTCCTCGAGGTTCTTGAAGCCCCAGTCCTCGGCCGACTCGCGCCCGACTATCTTGTCGCGGCCGGCCAGCTTGGCCAGGTCGAGCACTTCCTGGACGATCGGCACCCTGGAGCGGGCGGAGAAGAACACCTTGACCCGCGGCGTCAGCAGCGACTTCTCGTGCTGTTCCATGACCACCCCGAGGCGGCCGCTTTCCAGGCGCACCAGGGCGCCGACCGGGTAGATGCCGACCGCCTTGACGAAGGCCTGGAACAGCTTGTCGTCGAAGTGGCCCTTCCACTCGGCCATCTTGCGGATCGCCTCGGCCGGGTCCCAGCCCAGCTTGTACGGGCGATCCGAGGTGATCGCGTCGTACACGTCGCAGATCGCGCCCATGCGGGCGAACAGGCTGATCTGCTCGCCGAGCAGGCGATGGGGGTAGCCGCTGCCGTCGTACTTCTCGTGGTGGTGCAGGCACACGTCGAGCACCAGCGCACTGACCTGCGGGATGGCGCGCAGCATCTGGCCGCCGGCCTGCGGGTGGCCGCGCATGGTGCCGAACTCGGCATCGGTGAGCTTGCCCGGCTTGTTGAGGATGGCATCGGGGATGGCCATCTTGCCGATGTCGTGCAGCAGCCCGGCCATGCCCGCCTCGCGCACCTGCGCCTCGGCCAGGCCGAGCTGGCGGGCCAGGGCGATCATCAGCGCGCACACCGCCACCGAGTGCATGTAGGTGTATTCGTCGCTGGTCTTCAGCCGCGCCAGGCTGATCAGCGCATCGGGGTGGCGCAGCACCGAGTCGGCGATGTCCTCGACCAGCCCGCCGGCATTGGCCAGCTCCACCGCCTGGCCCATGCGCACGGCGCTGAACATCTCGACCACCGCCGCCCTGGATTGCGCGCACAGGCGCAGGGCGCGCGACACTTCCTGCGCCAGGTCGACCCGCGCCGGGGCGCTCTTGCTCTCCACGGCCAGCAGGCGCGCCTCGGTTTCCGCCGCGACCTCCGCCACCGTGCGGCTGCGCTGGCCGGGCGCCAGGTCGATCCCGCGGCTGACGTCGATCCACACTTCGCCGATCTCGCTGGCGTGGATGCGCAGCAGGTCGCGGTCGTTGTCGAGCAGGAAGCGCCCCTTCCAGAACGGGTGGTCCATCCAGGAGCCGCAGAATTCGTGGATATACATACCGAGGCACAACTCGGAGACCGCAATACGTTTCAGCACGATGGACGTTGACCGCAGGGGTGGGGGTGTCTGCCGCCATCATAGGCGAGGCTGCGGACTAAAGGCCGATTGGCATCAGCCGGGGCGTGCCCGGTATCGGGGCATGCGCACAGCCGGCAGACGGACGGTTATGATGGCGCCACTTCCCCTGGCGACCGGGACTTGCCATGCGTCGACTGCTTCGTGCCGGCAGCATCATCCTGCTGCTCCTGCTCAATACCCTGATCCTGATCGGCCCGCTGCTGCTGATCGCCCTGCTCAAGCTGGCCGCGCCCAACCGGCGCCTGCGCAACCGCTGCTCGCGCGGGGTGATGTGGGTCGCCGAGACCTGGGCGGAAATCGACAAGCTGATCTTCGCCCTGCTCACCCCCACCGTCTGGGATATCCGCGGCGGCGAGGGGCTGAGTGCGGAGCGTTCCTACCTGGTGGTGAGCAACCACCAGTCCTGGGTCGACATCCCGGCGCTGGTCCAGGCGTTCAACCGCAAGACGCCCTACTTCAAGTTCTTCCTCAAGCAGGAGCTGGTCTGGGTGCCGTTCCTCGGCCTGGCCTTCTGGGCGCTCGACTACCCCTTCATGAAGCGCTACTCCAAGGCCTACCTGGCCCGCAACCCGCACATGCAGGGCAAGGACCTGGAGATCACCAAGGCCGCCTGCGAACGCTTCAAGGACCTGCCGGTGACCGTGGTCAACTACCTGGAAGGCACCCGTTTCAGCCCGGCCAAGCAGGCCCGCCAGGGCTCGCCCTACCAGCACCTGCTCAAGCCCAAGGCCGGCGGCGTGGCCTTCACCCTGGCCGCGCTCGGCCCGCAGCTGGATGCCCTGCTCGACGTCACCCTGGTCTACCCCGGCAACCGCGCGCCCGGCTTCTGGGCGCTGATCAGCGGCCAGGTGGCGAAGATCATCGTCGACATCCGCACCCGCGAGCTGGACCCGGCGCTGTGGGCCGGCGACTACCAGAGCGACGCCGCATTCCGCCAGTCGGTGCAGGCCTGGGTCAGCCAGCTGTGGCAGGACAAGGACGCCCGCATCGGCCAGCTCAAGGCGCAGCTGCAGGCCCCGGGCGACGCACGGCAGGCCGCGGCGGATTTCCCGCGGGGCAGCGCCGGCGGCGCCTGATACACTGCGCGGCATTCCTATTTGCAGGTCCCCGCCGTGAACACCGCCTTCGCTTCCTTGCCCCTTTCCGCCGCCACCCTGGCCAACCTCGACGCCCTCGGCTATGCCGAGATGACGCCGATCCAGGCCCAGAGCCTGCCGGTCATCCTCAAGGGCCAGGACCTGATCGCCCAGGCCAAGACCGGCAGCGGCAAGACCGCGGCCTTCGGCATCGGCCTGCTGGCACCGCTCAACCCGCGCTTTTTCGGCTGCCAGGCGCTGGTGCTGTGCCCGACCCGCGAACTGGCCGACCAGGTGGCCAAGGAGCTGCGCCGCCTGGCCAGAGCCGGAGGCAACATCAAGATCCTCACCCTCTGCGGCGGCGTGCCGTTCGGCCCGCAGATCGGCTCGCTGGAGCACGGCGCCCACGTCATCGTCGGCACCCCGGGGCGCGTCCAGGAGCACCTGAAGAAGGGCACCCTCAAGCTCGACGGCCTCAACACCCTGGTGCTCGACGAAGCCGACCGCATGCTCGACATGGGCTTCTACGACAGCATCGCCGAGATCATCAACCAGACCCCGGCCAAGCGGCAGACCCTGCTGTTCTCCGCCACCTACCCGGCCGGCATCAAGCAGCTCAGCGCGAGCTTCATGCGCGACCCGCAGCAGGTCAAGGTCGAGGCCCTGCACGACGATGCGCAGATCGAGCAGCGCTTCTACGAGATCGCCCCGGAGCAGCGCATGGACGCCGTGCTCAGGCTGCTCGCCAGCTACCGCCCGGAATCCTGCGTGGCCTTCTGCTTCACCAAGCAGCAGTGCCAGGAACTGGTCGAGCACCTGACGGCCCACGGCATTTCCGCCGCCGCGCTGAACGGCGACCTGGAACAGCGCGACCGCGACCAGGTGCTGGCGATGTTCGCCAACCGCAGCCTGTCGGTGCTGGTGGCCACCGACGTGGCGGCCCGCGGCCTGGACATCGACGCCCTGGACATGGTGATCAACGTCGAACTGGCGCGTGACGCGGAGATCCATATCCACCGGGTCGGCCGTACCGGCCGCGCCGGCGCCAAGGGCCTGGCCATGAGCCTGGTGGCCCCGGCCGAAGGCCATCGCGCCCAGGCCATCGAGACCCTGCAGAAGAGCCCGCTGAACTGGCACCCGCTGGGCAGCCTCAAGGCCAAGGGCGGCGAGCCGCTGCAGCCGCCGATGGTCACCCTGTGCATCGCCGGCGGGCGCAAGGACAAGGTGCGCCCCGGCGACATCCTCGGCGCCCTCACCGGCGAGGCCGGCATCCCCGGCGCCCAGGTCGGCAAGATCGCCATCTTCGACTACCAGGCCTATGTCGCCGTGGAACGCGGCATCGCCAAGCAGGCGCTCAAGCGCCTCGGCGAAGGCAAGATCAAGGGCCGCTCGCTGCGCGTGCGCGTGCTCTAGGAACCGGCCCACTGTCTTTCCGCGTGCTGGCGAGATCGTGAACCGGCGCTAGGACAACGAGTCGCGTGCCTCGACGGGCGGCGTTGTGCCATCATCGGCGCCTGTCGTCATGGAGGTCGTCGTGCGCAATATCCTGGTAGTCGAAGACAGCCCGCTGGTACTGAAGATCCTCGAACACCTGTTCCGCCAGGAACCCCGGCTGCAGCCGCTGTTCTGCGCCTCCCTGGGCGAGGCCCAGGTGCTCCTGGAAACCTCGGCGAGCCTGTTCTTCGCCGCCATCGTCGACCTCAACCTGCCGGATGCGCCGGATGGCGAGATCGTCGACCTGGTGCTGCACTACCACCTGCCCTGCATCGTGCTGTCCGGGTCGTACAACGAGCAGCGCCGCGACGAGCTGCTGCTCAAGGGCGTGGTCGACTACGTGCTCAAGGAGAGCCAGCACTCCTACGAGTTCGCCTTCCGCCTGCTGCACCGCCTGGAGCGCAACAGCCAGGTGAAGATCCTGGTCGCCGAGGACTCCGAGGCCACCCGCCACTTCATCCGCCGCGTGCTCAGCCCGCACCAGTACCAGATCATCGATGCCGAGGACGGCAACGAGGCGCTGCGCATCCTCCACGAGCAGCCGGACATCGACCTGTTCCTGGTCGACCACAGCATGCCGGGCATCAGCGGCTTCGACCTGGTCAAGCTGCTGCGGCAGAAGATGAAGCGCCACGAGCTGATCATCCTCGGCCTGTCCGCCGACGCCAAAGGCTCGCTCAGCGCCAAGTTCATCAAGCACGGCGCCGACGACTTCCTGCGCAAGCCGTTCTGCCCGGAAGAGCTCAACTGCCGGGTGATGTCGACCCTGGAACGGCGCGACATGCTGCACGCACTGAAGCAGGCGGCGCTGTTCGACTCGCTGACCGGCCTGTACAACCGCCGTGCCTTCTACGAACAGGGCGAGCAGCTGTTCCTGCAGGCCCAGCGCGGCGGCCAGCCGCTCAGCGTGGCGATGCTCGACCTGGACTTGTTCAAGGCGATCAACGACGAGTACGGCCACGCCAGCGGCGACACCGCCCTGGTCGGCTTCGCCCGCTGCCTGCGCGAGGCCTTGCCCGACACCCTGCTCGGCCGCCTCGGCGGCGAGGAGTTCGCCCTGGTCAGCCACCTCGACGGCCCCGGCCTGGCGGCCGGCCTCGACCAGCTGCGCGCCACCTGCGCCCAGCTCAGGTACGCCGCGGGCGCGCCGCCGCTGTCGTTCAGCGCCGGGATCTACCACGGCGCCCCGGACGACCTGGAAAGCCTGCTGCACCAGGCCGACATCCGCCTGTACCAGGCCAAGCGCAGCGGCCGCGGGCGCACCCTGCACAACTGAGTTCCCCGGCCGGCACGGCTCGCGCAAGCGAGGCTGAAGCCGGGCCCGGCCAGCGGCCGATCAGCGCCCACAAGCGGCTGCTATTTTTAAGTGAGCGGTCGCTAGAATGGTGCCTTGGCGCCGCCAACCACCGTCTTTTTTCCTGTCACCCCCATCCACTGTTCGATCACCCGGCGGGTAGCCGTTCGCCCATGCCTTCATCGCTGAATCTGACCCTGCGCAGCCTGTGGGCGCGCGAAAAGTTCACCTACGGGATCCGCGTGTTCATCGCCCTGGCCGGCTCCATGGCGCTGTGCTGGTACCTGGACCGCATCGCCTTCGTCATCCCGCTGTTCCTCGGCTGCATCGCCAGCGCCCTGGCCGAGAGCGACGACCACTGGCGCGGCCGCCTGCAGGCGCTGCTGGTGACCCTGGCCTGCTTCGCCGCCACTGCCACCGCGGTGCAGCTGCTGTTCCCCTACCCCTGGCTGTTCGGCGCCGGCCTGGCCCTGGCGGCCTTCGCCATGACCCTGCTCGGCGGCATCGGCGAACGCTATGCGGCGGTGGCCTCGGCCACCCTGATCCTGGCGATCTACACCGCCATCGGCCTGGAACACCGCGGCGGCGCCCTGGGCAGCTTCTGGCAGGAGCCGCTGCTGCTGATCGCCGGCGCCGCCTGGTACGGCCTGCTCGGGGTGATCTGGAGCGTGCTGTTCAGCCAGCAGCCGGTGCAGCAGGCGCTGGCGCGGGTGTTCATCGAGCTGGGCGCCTACCTGCGCCTGAAGGCCTCGCTGTTCGAGCCGCTGCGTCAGCTCGACGTGGAGGGCCGGCGCCTGCAGCTGGCGCAGCAGAACGGCCGGGTGGTCAGCGCGCTGAACCAGGCCAAGGAAATCATCCTCAACCGCATGAGCCGTAAGCGCAGCGGGCAGAAGACCAACCGCTACCTCAAGCTGTACTTCATCGCCCAGGACATCCACGAGCGCGCCAGCTCCTCGCACTACCCGTACAACGCCCTGGCCGAGGCCTTCTTCCACAGCGACGTGATGTTCCGCTGCGGCCGCCTGATCAGTCAGCAGGGCAAGGCCTGCCAGGCCCTCGGCACGGCCATCCGCATGCGCCAGCCGTTCGACTACAACGACAACAGCCAGGCCATGGCCGACCTCGACACCTCGATGACCTACCTGCGCGAGCAGAACAACCCGGCCTGGCGCCGCCTGCTGCGCTCGCTGAACGCCCTGGCCGGCAACCTGGCCACCCTGGAACGCAAGCTGGCCAGCGCCAGCAACCCGGACGCCCTGGCCGACGAGCAGGACAGCAGCCTGCTCGACCGCTCGCCGCAGAGCCTGAAGGACGCCTTCGAGCGCCTGCGCCTGCACTTCTCGCCGACCTCGCTGGTGTTCCGCCATGCCGTGCGCCTGTCCGTGGCCCTGGCCGCCGGCTACGGCCTGCTGCACTGGGTGCACCCGCAGCAGGGCTACTGGATTCTGCTGACCACCCTGTTCGTCTGCCGGCCCAGCTACGGCGCCACCCGCCTGCGCCTGGTGCAGCGGGTCGGCGGCACCGTGCTCGGCCTGGTCGCGGGCTGGGCGCTGATCAGCCTGTTTCCCGAGCCCCTGCTGCAGTCGCTGTTCGCCGTGGTCGCCGGGGTGGTGTTCTTCACCAACCGGGTCGACCGCTATACCCTGGCCACCAGCGCCATGACCCTGGTGGTGGTGCTGTGCTTCAACCAGGTCAGCGACGGCTATGCGCTGATCTGGCCGCGCCTGGTGGATACCCTGCTGGGCACGCTGATCGCCGGTCTGGCGGTGTTCTTCATCCTGCCGGACTGGCAGGGGCGCAAGCTCAACCAGGTGCTGGCCAACACCCTGAGCAGCAACGGCCGCTACCTGCTGCAGATCATGCAGCAGTACGAGTCCGGCAAGCGCGACGACTTGAGCTACCGCCTGGCCCGGCGCAACGCGCACAACGCCGACGCGGCGCTGTCGACCACCCTGTCCAACATGCTCATGGAGCCCGGCCACTTCAGGAAGGACGCCGAGACCGGCTTCCGCTTCCTGGTCCTGTCGCACACCCTGCTCAGCTACCTGTCCGGCCTCGGCGCGCACCGCGAGAGCCTGGCCGACGATGCCAGCGACGCCCTGCACGACCGCGCCGTGGCGCACATCAGCGCGACCCTCGAAGACATCGCCGGCTGCCTGCGCGACAACCGCCCGGTGGCGGTGTACAGCGAGACCGACCAGGCCCTGGCCGAGGAGCTGGAACAGCTGCCCGAGGAAATGGACGAAGGCCACCGCCTGGTGCAGGTACAGCTCGGCCTGATCTGCCGCCAGCTGGCCCCGCTGCGCACCCTGCTCGCCCACCTGCAGCAACGGCAACCGGAAGCGGCGCCGGCCAAGGCGGCCTGAGCGGTGGGAGCGGCCTGACCGCGATGGGGCCGGCTTCGCGGCCAAGGCAGCGCCCACCCAGCGGCAAAGCCTACGGAGCGGCGCCCACTCCGCTAGAATGCGCGCCTTTGCGACTTACCCGAGGTTCAGCCCGTGTCCTTCTTCCCGGTCATCATCATTGGCGCCGGCGCCGCCGGCCTGATGTGCGCCGCCCAGGCGGGCGCACGCGGGCGCCAGGTACTGCTGCTCGACCACGCCAACAAGCCGGGCAAGAAGATCCTCATGTCCGGCGGCGGGCGCTGCAACTTCACCAACATGTACAGCGAGCCGGGCAACTTCCTCTCCGGTAACCCGCACTTCTGCAAGTCGGCCCTGGCCCGCTACACGCAGTGGGACTTCGTCGAACTGGTGGTCAAGCACGACGTGCCCTACCACGAGAAGAAGCTCGGCCAGCTGTTCTGCGACCGCAAGGCCAGCGACATCCTCACCCTGCTGCTGACCGAGTGCGACCAGGCCGGCGTCGACCTGCGCCTGGATACCAAGATCGAGCAGATCGACAAGCTCGATGCCGGCTACCGCCTGCTGACCAGCGCCGGCAGCTTCGACTGCGAGTCGCTGGTGATCGCCACCGGCGGCCTGTCCATCCCCACCCTCGGCGCCACGGGCTTCGGCTACCAGGTGGCGCGCCAGTTCGGCCACCAGCTGCTGCCGACCCGCGCCGGCCTGGTGCCCTTCACCATCACCGAGCCGCAGCTGAAAGAGCTGTGCACGGAGCTGTCCGGCACTTCGGTGGAGGATTGCCTGGTCAGCTGCAACGGGCAGAGCTTCAAGGAGAACATCCTGTTCACCCACCGCGGCCTCAGCGGCCCGGCGATCCTGCAGATCTCCTCCTACTGGCAGCCGGGCGACAGCGTGCAGATCAACCTGCTGCCGCATATCGACCTGCCCGAGTGGCTGGCCGAGCAGCAGCGCGAGCGGCCCAACAGCGAGCTGAAGACCCTGCTCGCCGAGCTGTTCACCAAGAAGATGGCCGGCCTGCTGGCCGAGCAGTGGTTCGTCTCCAAGCCGCTCAAGCAGTACACCCCGGCCGAACTGAACGCGGTGGCCGCGCGCCTGGCCGAGTGGACGCTGGTCCCGGCCGGCACCGAGGGCTACCGCACCGCCGAAGTCACCCTCGGCGGGGTGGACACCCGCGAGGTGTCGTCGAAGACCATGGAATCGCTGAAATCGCCGGGGCTGTACTTCATCGGCGAGGTGCTGGATGTCACCGGCCACCTCGGCGGCTTCAACTTCCAGTGGGCCTGGGCCTCGGCCCATGCGGCCGCGCAGTACGTCTGAAGCCGGCCGCGTGGACGGAGAAGCCGGCCGGTGCAGCACCGGTGGCTTCACCTGCCCCCGGACGCTGAGCTCCGCGCGGCATGCAGACCGTCCCGGCCCATGCTACTGATCTGCACCATTCTCGCCGCCAGCATGAGGCTGCTCATCTGCGGTCATTGGTGGCGGCACCCCGGGCAGCCACTTGTGATAGATGGCGGCGAAGCTGCCGTCGGCCTTTATCGCCTCCAGCTCGCGCTGCCAGCGAGCGATCAGCGCATCGTCGGTGCCCAGGGAAAAGGCGATATAGCTGTCGCTATGCATGAAGTTGAACAGCAACTGCACCTCGTCCCGCGGGATGTCGCCCACGGCCAGCATGGCGTCGAGGCTGAGGTCATCCAGCACCATCAACTTGACCCGGCCCTGCTTGAGCATGCTCATCATCTGCAACGGGTTGGTCACCGGGTTAAGGTTGCTGAAGCCCTCGGCCACCAGGCGCTGATGGCTGTACCAGTCCCGCGGTATGGCGATCTCGTGGAAGGTGCGGGCCTGTTCCAGGCTGTTGATGTTGATGGCGGCGCTGCGCAGGGCATAAAAGCCGGTGACACTGCGGGTCAACGGGCCGACCCATTTGAACAGCGATTCCCGCTGTTCGGTGCGCATGGTGATGAACAGCCCGGTGTTGGGCCGCGTACGCGCCTGCCAATAGCCGCGGGTCCAGGGCACCACCTCGATCGGCGCCTGCTCGCCGGTGCGGCGCATGATCTCGCGCACCACCTCGGTGGCCAGGCCGACCGGCGCGCCGTTGTCACTGAAGTTGATCGGCGGCGACTCCTCGGTGTACAGCCGCAGCGACTCGGCCTGCACCGCCCCGCACAGACACAGGGCCAGCAGCAAGCCGGGCACAGCGCGCCAGCAGCGAACCAGCATACAAGTCCCCTCATCATGCGCCGCGATTCTCTCAGCTTAGCCTGACACTAGCGCGCGGCTGCAACCGTTCAAGACGCCGGGATGATGCCCAGCATCACATCGAAACGCGCCACCCGCTCGCCGATCCGCCCGTTCGGCAGCACGCAGGGCACGAGCAGCCGCGAGCTGAAGACCCTGCCGCAGAGTGCGCCATGCGCAGATCAGCCCTGGCGCGCACGGCGCAGCCGACAGAGGGGAAAACGCTCGCCGCCGAACAAAAGCCCTGAAATTCGTGGGGTAAGGCTGGGCAGCCCTATTGGCACTCTGCCACTATTGGCGGATGGCGCCGCGCGGCGCAGAAAACCGAGTCATCCGATGCCTGGCGCCCGTCACTTTCCTTCGCTGCCCCTGCTGATCCTGTTCGCCCTGCTGCTGGGCCTGCTGGCGTCGCCCGCCAGGGCCGCCCTGGTGCTGCACGACGACAGCCCGCCCCAGAACCTGCACGGCCAGGTCGACTACCTCGCCGACCCCGCAGGCCGGCTGCAACTGCCGGCCCTGCTCGCCAGCCCCGAGGCTTTTCGCAGCAGCGCGACGCGCCGCGACCTGGGCTTCGGCTATGTCCACGGCGCCATCTGGCTGCGCCTGCAGGTCGAGTCCGCGGCCAGCCAGGCGCGCGACTGGCGCCTGGAACTCGGCTATCCCTCGCTGGACCGGGTCGACCTCTACGATGTCGGCCAGGACGGCGTGCGCCACAGCCAGGCCGGCGACATGCTGCCCTTCGCCCAGCGCAGCGTCGGCAACCGCAACCCGGTGTTCGACCTGCACCTGCAGCCCGGCGAGCGCCGCACCCTGTACCTGCGCGCCAGCTCCGAGGGCAGCATGACCCTCGGCGCCACCCTCTATTCGCGCACCGCCCACGAGCAGCACAGCCTCCAGGGCTACGTGGTGCAGGCGCTCTACGGCGGCACCCTGTTCGCCCTCGGCTGCTACAACCTGCTGCTGTTCCTCGCCCTGCGCGAGCGCCCGTTCTTCTACTACGTGCTGTTCGTCGGCGTGTTCGCCATCGGCATCCTCGGCCTCAACGGCTTCGGCGCGCAGTTCCTCTGGCCGCAGGCCGGCTGGTGGACCAACCGCGCCCTGCCGTTCGGCATCAGTGCCGCGGCCGCCATCGGCATCCTCTTCGCCCGCAGCTTCCTCGACACCCGGCAGTGGCTGCCGCGCGGCGACCGCTGGCTGCGCCTGGCCTTCCTCGTCGTCGCCTGCTGCGCCCTGGCCACCCTGCTGCTGCCGGTGCAGCTGGCGCTGCAGACCATGTCGATTTCCGGCATTGCCATGTGCCTGAGCCTGCTCGCCACCGCCTTCGTCTGCCTGCGCAACCGCGTGCCCGGCGCCGGCATCTTCGCCCTGGCCTGGAGCATGCTGCTCGGCGGCGCGCTGCTGCTGGCGCTGCGCAACTTCGCCCTGATCCCGTCGAACTTCTTCACCATCTACGCCATGCAGATCGGCTCGTCGCTGGAGATGATCCTGCTGTCCTTCGCCCTCGCCGCGCGCTTCAACGAGCTCAAGCGGCAGAAGGAACAGGCCCTGCAGCAGCACGAGAAGCAGCTGGAGCAGCGCGTGGCCGAACGCACCGAGGCCCTGGAGGACGCCAACCAGCGCCTGCGCGGCCTGGCCATGAAGGACCCGCTCACCGGCCTGGCCAACCGCACCGCCCTGCAGGCCCAGCTGGAGCTGGCCATCCGCCGCTCGCACCGGCGCCAGGAGCTGCTGGCGGTGATGCTGATCGACCTCGACGGCTTCAAGCCGATCAACGACCAGCACGGCCATGCCCTCGGCGACCAGGTGCTCGCCGAGATCGCCAGCCGCCTGCAGCGCTGCGCCCGCGAGACCGACCTGCCGGCGCGCCTGGGCGGCGACGAGTTCGTCCTGGTCTGCGAGACCGTCAGCTCGCCCGAGCAGGCCGAGCAGGTAGCGCTGCGGATTCTCGAACAGCTGCGCCGGCCCATCGAACTGGAACAGCTGAGCGTGCAGGTCGGCGCCAGCATCGGCATCGTCCTCAGCTGCGGCGAGGACAGCGGCACCCTGCTGATCCGCCGCGCCGACGCCGCCATGTATGCGGCCAAGGCCGCCGGGCGCAACCGCGTGCAGCTGCATGAGAGCAGCCCGGCCTGAACCCCGGCCAGTCGTCTGGGGGGCGCGGTGTGAGCCGTCGGGCCAGTCGCCGGCTCAGAGCAGGGTCGCCGCGATCGCCTGGATGTCCGCCTGGTGCTCGACCAGCAGTGCCAGCTCGCCCTCGGCGCTGACCCCGTTGAGCGGCGGCAGCAGCTTGCGGTAGGCAGCCAGCGTCACCAGCGGCGGCAGCTCGGCTTGCGGGTTCTGCTGCTTGATCGCGTGGAACAGGGCCAGGTTGATCAGGTCCACCAGGTCCAGCCCGTGCCCGGTGCTGAAGCCCCAGTTGCCGGCCTGGCGGATCACCCCGATGTATTCCTCGTCCACCGCCCACTTCTTCAGCACTATCACCCCCAGCGACTTGCTGTACTCGCGGCACAGCTTGTAATACAGCTCGCTGGAGGGGATCGCCGCCTCGTCCTTGAACGCCGAGAGCACCGCCAGGGTACCCACCTCGCTGAGCAGGCTGGCCAGCAGCGCATGCTCCGGCGCGACCTGGCCGAGCAGGCGGGCCAGCTGGGCGCAGGTGCCGGCCTTGAACGCCAGGCGCTGCCAGACTTCGACGAACAGGCGCTTGTGCGCCGGGCTGTGCAGGGTGAACAGGCTCTTGATGCTGTGCAGCATGGTGATCCGGTCGACCTCGGCCAGGCCGAGCAGGACGATCACCTCCTGCAGGGTCCTGGGCGCCTGCGCGTGCCGGTACAGCGCGCAACAGGCATGCTTCATCAGCAGCGCACTGAGCGCCGGGTCGCGGCCGATCAGGCGCACCAGCGCCGGCAGGCCGACCCGCTCGTCACCCAGCGCCCGGCGGATATCCAGGGTCAGGGCCGGCAGACTGGGCAACTGCTCCTCGCCCTGCATCAGCTGCGAGACCACCTGCCGGTAGATCGAATAATCGGATGCCTGGTTCAGCAATGCGCACCTCCATGTCCCCCGCTGCAGTGTAGGTGGCACCGGGCCACTGGCGAGGCCGGCAAACGATTCCACCCGCTGGACAGGCCCCGGCCGAATCCGTAGCTTCGCCTCAACCGCCCCGGGTCATGGCCGGGAGCCAGGGCTTGCCATCCATGAACTCTCCCCCCACAAATAGTGGGCAAAGCTTCTGACCTACCCCTGCCGTCGGTGGGTCCGGTTAAAACCCGCCCTTGATCTGAGCCCCAGCAAAAGCCATTGCCATGCCCATCACCTGGATCATCAAGCACCACGCCGAGCTCACCACCCGCGAGCTCTATGCCCTGCTCGCCCTGCGCACCCGGGTGTTCGTGGTCGAGCAGAACTGCCCCTACCTGGAAGTCGACGGCCAGGACCTGCTCGGCGAGACCTGCCACCTGCTGGCCTGGAGCGGCGAGACGCTGCTGGCCTACCTGCGCCTGCTCGACCCGGCGCGGCATGCCGGCGAGGTGGTGATCGGCCGCGTGGTGATCGCCGCCGAGGCCCGCGGCAGTGGCCTCGGCCATGAGCTGATGACGCGCGCCCTGCAGGCCTGCGCCGAGCGCTGGCCGGGGTTGCCGCTGTACCTGTCGGCCCAGGCCCATCTGCAGGGCTACTACGCGCGCCACGGCTTCGCCCCGGTCACCGCGCCGTACCTGGAAGACGACATCCCGCATATCGGCATGCGCCGCGGCTGAGCGCGCCGGCTGCGCCGAGCTTATGCGCCTGCGCGACTAGCCGAGGCAACGGGATGCCGGCGGCGCCCAACTGTCGATGCGCCGCACTGCCCCGTAGGAGCGGCTTTAGCCGCGAAGGGTGCCCGGCTGGCGACGGCGGTTCGCGGCCAAAGCCGCTCCGGCGCGGGACACACCCAGCTAGTTAGTCCGGCATTTCCTGCCCCGGCAGCCAGCGCTGATAGATCGCCGCGAAAGTGCCATCGGCCTTCATCTGGTCGAGGGCGCCCTGCCACTCGGCGATCAGCGCGTCATCGGCGCTCGGGGAGAAGGCGATGTAGGCGTAGGTGCGCAGAAAGCTGTGCAGCAGCTCGACATCCTCCGGCTTGAGTTCGCCGAGGGCCAGCAGGCTTTCCAGGGTCACGTTGTCGGCCACCACCAGCGGCACGCGGCGGTGGCGCAGCATGGTCATCATCTGCTTCGGCCCCATCACCCCGTACAGGTTGGGCAGCCCCTTGGCCTGCAGCGTCTGGTAGCTGTACCACTGGCGGGGCGCGGCGATGATGCCGGCCTGGCGCGCATCCTCCAGGCTGGCGATGTGCAGGCCGGAGCCCTTGAGCGCGTAGAAGCTGGTGACCCCGACGATGATCGGCCCGACCCACTTGAACAGGTGCTCGCGCTCGGCGGTGCGCATGGTCACGAACAGCCCGCTATTGGCCTCGACCTGCGCGACCTGGTAGCCCCGCGCCCAGGGCACGATGCTGATCCGTGCCTGCTGCCCGGTACGCCGCAGGATCTCCTGCACCACCTCGACGCCCAGGCCGGTCGGCTGGCCGTCGCGGCTGAAGTTCAGCGGCGGGTACTCCTCGGTGTACAGCTGCAGCGGGGCAGCCGCCACGGCACCGGCGCAGCACAGGGCCAGCCCGCACAGCAGACGGCGCCAAGGGAAATGGGCCATCGGGACAACCTCGCGACAGGTCTTCGCAGTTTAGCCGAACTCGCAGGCGCAAGACCCCGACCCGCGCGGCCTGTTAACCTGCACGCCCGCACACAGCCCTGCCGACCATGGACAAGACCCTGCTGCAACAACAGGTGTGCGCGCACCTGGAGGCCGATCTGGCCCTGGCCATCCGCGCCGCGCAGACCGCCCACGAGGCGGCCACGCACGAGGAGAACATCGCCGAGAACAAGTACGACACCCTCGGCCTGGAGGCCGCGTACCTGGCCGCCGGGCAGGCGCGCCGGGTCGAGGAGATCCGCCAGGCGCTAAAGGCCTGGCAGGCCCTGCCGATGCGCGACTACGACGAGGTGCAGGGCATCGGGCTCGGCGCCCTGGTATCCCTGCGCAGCGCCGAGGGCCGCCAGCAGTGCCTGTTGCTCGGCCCGGACGGGGCCGGCCTGAAGCTGCCGGGGGCCGAGGGCGAGATCATGCTGATCACCCCGCGCGCGCCGCTCGGCCAGCAGCTGCTCGGCCTGGGCGTGGGCGACGAGGTCGGCAGCGGCGCGCAGCGCTGGACCATCGTCCGCGTACGCTGAGGCCACCAACTCAGGCCGCCAGCGGCTCGTCGAGCAGGTAGGCGTCGAAGCCCAGCTGGTTGAGCAGATGCACCGCCAGCTCGCTGCGGATGCCGCCTTCCGGGGTCACCACGTAGCTGGTGTTGCGGTCCAGGCTGTCGGCGTGGGTGCGCAGGTTGGCCACCGGCAGGTTGAGGCTCTCCGGCTGGTGGCCGAGGCGGTATTCCAGGGCCAGGCGCACATCCAGCAGCAGGTACTTGCGGCTGCCCTGCTGGCTCAGGCGCGCCAGCTCGTCGCGGTTGATCTGCGGGATCAGCGTCGGCCGCACCAGTTCGACGAAATCCTCGCGGTGCAGGCGCGCCAGTTCGCCGGCCTCGAGCATGGTCACGCTGGCCGAGCGCACCGCGCCACTGATCAGCGCCTCCTCGCCGAAGAAGTCGCCTTCGCCCAGGGTCAGCGCCGGCTGCTCGTTGTAGGCAGAAGGCAGGGTGATGCTCGCCCGGCCGCGCTTGATCACATAAAAATGCTCGCCAGGCTCGCCGTAGCTGACCACGCGCTGGCCGGCCTCGACCTCGACATAGTCGAAGCGCGCCAGCAGCGCATGCAGGTGCGACGGCGCCAGGCGGCCGAACAGCGGCGTGCGGAGCAGGCGGGCCAGCCAGTCCTCGTCGGCCTGCTCCTCGACCATGCCGCCGAGGCTGCTGACCTGGTAGGCCGCCTCCTGGCTCCAGCCGAGCAGCCGTTCAAGCAGCTGGTGCTCCACGGCGAACAGGCTGACATCGGTCAGCGCCTTGACCGTGGCCGGGTTGGGCTGGCTGCCGTTGAGCGGCAGGTGCGCCTGCGGCGAGCCGCCTTCGAAGGTTTGCCGGGCCGGGCCGGCATCCACCGCCACCTTGCCGCTCAGCAGGTAGTACTGCGCCAGCGAGCGCTCGCCCTTGTGCAACAGCAGGGTGCCGGCCGGGCGCTGCAGGTATTGCAGGCTGGCATGCAGCTGCTGGCGGTAGTGGGGGGTGAGGAAATCCATCGGGCTGTAGCTGCCCAGTTGTTCGAAGCTGAGCGGGACGCTGCTCATGGTCTTGCCTCCGGGCAAAACGCGACCCTGCGTGACGGGATTTCCCTTGCAGCTGCATGTCTTCACCTTAGCCTGCGCCGGCCGCGGCGGCACGCGCGCTGGTCGGGCAGTTCCAGGCGCTCTTGTCGGCGAATAAAAAAGCCATCCGCTTCAACAAGTTGCACACAATTGCCGGGGATGGATCTGTGGATAACAGGGGGATGACCGGCTGCAGAGCAGGCCGGTCGCGGCCTGCGCCGCACTGTTCAGTTTTTGTCCGATGTGCTCGGCAGATCGCGCCAGGTCAGGTACACGCGCAGGTCGAACTCCAGCTGGTGGTAGCCGGGCAGCATGTACTCGCAGAGCTTGTAGAAGGCCTTGTTGTGCTCGTATTCCTTCAGGTGCGCCAGCTCGTGCACCACGATCATCTGCAGGAACTCCGGCGCCGCCTCCTTGAACAGCGCGGCCACGCGAATCTCCTTCTTCGCCTTGAGCTTGCCGCCCTGCACCCGTGATACCGCCGTGTGCAGGCCGAGGGCACGGTGGGTCAGGTCGAGGCGGTTGTCGTAGAGCACCTTGTCGATCGCCGGTGCGCTGCGCAGGTGCTGCTGCTTGAGGTCGAGGACGTATCCGTACAGCGCCTTGTCGCTCTGGATCTGGTGGCGCTGCGGGTAGCGCTGGCTCAGGTAATCGCCCAGGCGCCCGGCGGCGATCATCTGCTGCACCTGATCCTGCAGTTGCTGGGGATAGGCCTTGAGGTACTTGAGCGGGGTCATGGGGCGCACTGCGGGGAAACCAGGCGCCAGTTTAACTCGCGACGCCGCCGCCATGAGCCCAGGACTGCGCGCGAGTAGCAGGAAAACTGCGCAACTCGTTGCGCAACCTGCACGCCGGCAGTGAGCGATCGCATAAAACCCGCTGGCAACGCTGGCCGCACGAGGCGCAGTGCGGCACTGTCTGCAGCCCTACACATGCCGATAAGGAGATTGGCCATGTCCGGCAAACCCGCCGCCCGCGTATCCGACACCGACGCCTGTCCCCTCCCCGGCCACGGGCCAAACCCGGTGGTGGTCGGTTCGCCCAATGTACTGATCAACAACCTGCCCGCGGCCAGGGTCGGCGATGCGACCGCCTGTGGCGACGCCATCACCGTCGGCATCCCGACCATCCTGATCAACGGCATGCCGATCGCCCACCTGGGCAGCGCCACCGCTCACGGCGGTGTGATCATTTCTGGTTCAGGCAATGTGCTGGTTGGCAGCTCCGGCGGCGGAGCACCGATAAGCCCGGTGGGGCCGCTGCAGATTGGTGGGGCGATAGCCGCCGTGGCGGCAACGGCAAGTGCACTACTCGCCGACGACTCGGGGAACATCCAGTTCGATGAACAGCTGCGACTGCAGGCACCAAATGGCCAGCCTTATTCGCTGCTACCTTACACTCTGACTCTTGAAGACGGCAGCCAGCTTAACGGCACCACCGATGCTGAAGGCAAGACCCAGCGCATTCAAACCACCAGCCCCCAGACCATTACGCAGATAGCCCTGAAACCACCGAGCGACGCTACTCCCTGCTGTGCCAGGCACACTGGGCAGCAGAGCAGCACCGGGCGGATCGTCGAACTCCAGGCCGTGAAGACCAACCCACAACAACTCGGCAGTTCCGTGCATAGCGTGACCCTGGATGGCGAGTCACGCCCACTGACCAGCGGTGAAATCGCCATGGCTCGCTCGATTTTCAAAGACGCCATCGACTACACCAAGGTCAAGGTGCATCGCGATGAATACCTGCCGTTCGGACTGCAGCCAGACAACACCGCGATGACGCCCAACGGTGAGCTTTACTTCAACCCGGCCTATTTCCAGGAAGACTTCTCCAGCGCCAAGCAGGATGAGTACAAGCACTGGTTCATGCACGAGATGGTTCATGTCTGGCAGCACCAGCTGGGTTACTGGGTCAAGCTGCATGGCATGCTGCTGCACCCTGGCAGTCTCTGGGGACTGCTGGGCGACCCGTACCAATACACTCTGGATGCCACGAAAAAGTTGCATGACTACAACATGGAACAACAGGGCGACATCATCGCCGACCACTATGCCCTCTCCAACGGCCTCAGCGCGTTATCGAATAGCGGGCGCCAAGTGCGTGACCGTAGCCTGTTCAACCTGGTACTAGCCGACTTTCTCAAGGATCCCAGCAATGCCAACGCTCTCCCTTAAGTGGCTGATGCTGGTCAGCCTGAGCCTGTTCAGTCTCAGCAGTCAGGCCATGTCGCGCCTGTTCGATGGCGACGCCAAGGTCTGGATCGCCAATGATCGGCTGTGTTTCGGTGGGACCGAGTTCAAGTCAGCGGGGCTGTTCTTCAACCGCACGCTCAAGGTCGATGCAGGCCAGGTCGTGGTGCATGCCATCCAGGTGACCGGGGCCGGCCCCGGCTCGTACTGGGCAATTAGTGCGACAGGCCCGGAGCATGCACTGCCGATCACCAGCAACACCTGCATTGCCTATGGCGAGCGCATTGCGCACTTCAATCCAAGCCAAGCAGCCAAGCCCCTGACGGATGGCCTGTACAGCGTGATACTGGGCGGATCCGATCTGAAGAGCGGCAATCGCGCCACGTTCTACCAAAACTTCTGCCTGCAACACAGCGACAGCGAGCGCAGGGTGACGGCGGCGCATTACGACAAGAGTGCCCGGCAATGGGTCTGCTCGCCGTGATACCCGGGCCCCGTCATTTCCCCACGGGTTTGGACAAGTCACCTGGCTGGCCAGCCAGATAGTCGCGATAGACCTGCAACAACTGCGCAGCGCTGTAGCGACAGCGTGGCACCTGGCACTCGGCATTGAAGTCGAAGCGCCCGCTCATGGGTTCGGCCAGGCGGATATAGATCGCCGGCCACTCGCTCCGCGGCGCATCCGCCGGGGTGAACAGCAGGCGCTCCCTGCGTTGCACCAGGGCGCCGCCGGCGGCGGCATAGTCGAAGACGAACAGCAGGCTGCGCGAAGTCTTGGTGGTGCATTCGGCCTGGCTCAGGCACTGCTGCGGATCGGTCACCAGCGGCGTGGCTACTGGCGCAGGAGCAACAACAGCGGGCTGCTGGGCGCAGCCGACGAGCACAAGCACGGCCGCGCAGAGTGTGCCTCGAACGATAGACGGCATTAGCTTTCCCCCGATAAACAAAAGCCCCGCAGAGCGGGGCTTTCGGTGCAGCAGGTGGCTTAGTTGACCTTGGCGGTCAGCTCACCCTTGGCATAGCGCTGGAACATGCCTTCCAGGGAGATCGGTTTGATCTTGGAGGCGTTGCCGGCGGTGCCGAAGGCTTCGTAGCGGGCGATGCAGATGTCGCGCATGGCGGTGACGGTGGCGCCGAAGAACTTGCGCGGGTCGAACTCGCTCGGGTTGGTGGCCATCAGGCGACGCATGGCACCGGTGGACGCCAGGCGCAGGTCGGTGTCGATGTTGACCTTGCGCACGCCGTACTTGATGCCTTCGACGATTTCCTCGACCGGCACGCCGTAGGTTTCTTTGATGTCGCCGCCGTACTGGTTGATGATCGCCAGCCACTCCTGTGGCACCGAGGAGGAGCCGTGCATCACCAGGTGGGTGTTGGGGATGCGCTTGTGGATTTCCTTGATGCGGTCGATGGCGAGGATGTCACCGGTCGGCGGCTTGGTGAACTTGTAGGCGCCGTGGCTGGTGCCGATGGCGATAGCCAGGGCATCGACCTGGGTGCGTTTGACGAAGTCGGCGGCTTCTTCCGGGTCGGTCAGCATCTGGCTGTGATCGAGCACGCCTTCGGCGCCGACGCCGTCTTCTTCGCCGGCCATGCCGGTTTCCAGGCTGCCCAGGCAACCCAGCTCACCTTCCACCGACACGCCGCAGGCGTGGGCGAATGCCACGGTCTGCTGGGTGACGCGGACGTTGTAGTCGTAGTCGGCCGGGGTCTTGCCGTCTTCTTTCAGCGAGCCGTCCATCATCACCGAGCTGAAGCCCAGCTGGATCGAGCGCTGGCAGACGTCCGGGCTGGTGCCGTGGTCCTGGTGCATGCACACCGGGATATGCGGGAATTCTTCGATGGCGGCCAGGATCAGGTGGCGCAGGAACGGCGCCCCGGCGTATTTGCGGGCACCGGCGGAAGCCTGGACGATCACCGGGGAATCGGTCTTGTCGGCCGCTTCCATGATCGCGCGCATCTGCTCGAGGTTGTTGACGTTGAAGGCCGGCACGCCGTAGCCGAATTCGGCGGCGTGGTCGAGCATCTGGCGCATGCTGATAAGTGCCATGGTGTTCTTTCTCCCGGTGGGGCTCGTTAATCGTGCAAGCCTGCCGCAGGGGCAGGCGCTATTCAAGTATTCGGGGCCACTCAGGCCTTGGCGCGTTGTTCCAGCACTTCCACGGCCGGCAGCACCTTGCCCTCGACGAACTCGAGGAACGCGCCACCACCGGTGGAGATATAGCTGATCTGCGCGCCGACGCCGTATTTGTCGATGGCGGCCAGGGTGTCACCACCGCCGGCGATGGAGAACGCCGGGCTTTCGGCGATGGCCTGGGCCAGGACCTTGGTGCCGTTGCCGAATTGGTCGAATTCGAACACGCCGACCGGGCCGTTCCACAGGATGGTCTTCGACGACTTCAGCAGCTCGGCGAACTGCGCAGCAGTTTGCGGGCCAATGTCGAGGATCATGTCGTCCTCAGCCACGTCGGCGACCAGCTTGATGGTCGCCTCGGCGTCTTCGGCGAAGACCTTGGCCACCACCACGTCGACCGGCAGCGGCACGCTGACCTTGGCCGCGATGGCCTTGGCGGTGTCGATCAGGTCGGCCTCGTACAGCGACTTGCCGACCGGAAAACCGGCGGCGGCGAGGAAGGTGTTGGCGATGCCGCCACCGACGATCAGCTGGTCGCAGATCTGGCTGAGGCTGTTGAGCACGTCGAGCTTGGTCGACACCTTGGAGCCGGCGACGATCGCCGCCATCGGCTTGGCCGGGTTACCCAGGGCCTTGCCCAAGGCGTCCAGCTCGGCCGCCAGCAGCGGGCCGGCACAAGCGACCTTGGCGAACTTGGCCACGCCGTGGGTCGAGCCCTCGGCGCGGTGGGCGGTGCCGAAGGCGTCCATGACGAACACGTCGCACAGGGCGGCGTATTGCTGGGCCAGTTCGTCGGCGTTTTTCTTCTCACCCTTGTTGAAGCGCACGTTCTCGAACAGCACGACCTGGCCCGGCTGCACGTCGACGCCACCCAGGTAGTCGGCCACCAGCGGCACGTCACGACCGAGGGCCTTGCTCAGGTAGGCAGCCACCGGCGCCAGGCTGTTCTCTGCGCTGAACTCGCCCTCGGTCGGACGACCCAGGTGCGAGCAAACCATGACTGCCGCGCCTTTCTCCAGGGCCAGCTTGATGGTCGGCAGGGAGGCGAGGATGCGCGCGTCGCTCTTCACCACGCCGTCTTTTACCGGGACGTTGAGGTCTTCGCGGATCAGCACGCGCTTACCGGCGAGGTCGAGGTCGGTCATCTTCAAAACGGTCATGGTCAGTCCTTCACAAGGGGCTGGTTAATGGCTGTCTGTTCGGTGGAACAGGTGGAAACGTCGAGGAAATGTTGAGCAACGTCGAGCATGCGGTTGGCAAAGCCCCACTCGTTGTCGAACCAGGCGAGCAGATTGACCAGGCGCGGGCCGGACACACGGGTCTGGCTGCCGTCGACAATCGCCGAATGGGCATCGTGGTTGAAATCGCAGCTAGCGTGGGGCAGTTCGGTGTAGGCCAACAGACCCTGCAGCGGGCCACTGCTGGCGGCTTCGCGCAACACCCGGTTGATCTCTTCGGCACTGGTGTCACGGGCGGTCTGCAGGGTGATATCCAGGCAGGACACATTGACCGTCGGCACACGAATGGCTTTGGCCTGGATGCGCCCGGTCAGTTCCGGCAGCAGGCGCTCGATACCGCGGGCCAGACCGGTGGATACCGGAATCACCGACTGGAAGGCCGAGCGCGTGCGGCGCAGGTCTTCATGGTGGTAGGCGTCAATCACCGGCTGGTCGTTCATCGCCGAGTGGATGGTGGTGATCGACACATATTCGATCCCCACCGTCTCATTCAGCAGCTTGAGCAACGGCACCCCACAGTTGGTGGTACAGGAGGCGTTCGACACCAGCTTCTCGGTACCGCTCAGGCAGGCCTGATTGACCCCGAACACCACGGTGGCGTCGATATCCGCTTCGCTGGCCATTGGCTGGGAGAACAGCACCCGCGGCGCACCCGCAGCGAGGAAGCGCTCAGCATCGGCGCGGCTGTGGTAGACACCGGAGCATTCCAGCACCAGGTCGATATCCAGCGCGGCCCAGTCGATGGCCTCGGGCGTGGCCTGGCGCAGCACCTTCACGCAGTTGCCGTTGATATGCAGGCAGTCGCCGTCGACCTGCACCTCGCCGGGGAAGCGGCCGTGGGTGGAGTCGAAGCGGGTCAGGTATTCGATGCTGGCCTGGTCGGCCAGGTCGTTCAACGCGACGATCTCGAAACCGGCCGCGGCGCCGCGCTCATGCAAGGCACGCAGCACGCAACGACCGATGCGGCCGTAGCCGTTGAGGGCGACTTTATAGAGGCGAGCGTTGGGCATGAACTCTCTCGATAGCGTGGCAGCCCCCTCTCCCATTTATGGGAGAGGGCTGGGGAGAGGGCCGTGGCAGCCACAACCCTCTCCCCCTGCCCCTCTCCCGCAAGCGGGAGAGGGGTGGCTTAGGCGTCCAGCAGTTCGGCGGCGGTTTCCAGGAGGTTGTCGACGGTGAAGCCGAACTCCTCGAACAGCGCCGGTGCCGGGGCGGACTCACCGAAGGTGGTCATGCCGATGATGCGCCCTTCCAGGCCCACGTACTTGTACCAGTAGTCCGCGTGCGAGGCCTCGATGGCGATGCGCGCGCCAACCTGCAACGGCAGCACGGCCTGCTTGTAGGCGGCGTCCTGCTGGTCGAACACGGAGGTCGACGGCATGGAGACGACGCGGACCTTTTTGCCCTGCTCGCTCAGCTTGTCATAGGCCTGCACGGCCAGACCGACTTCCGAACCGGTGGCGATCAGGATCAGCTCCGGCTCCCCATTGCAGTCCTTGAGCACGTAGGCGCCGCGGGCCACGTCGGCCAGTTGCTGGGCATCGCGGGCTTGGTGCGGCAGGTTCTGCCGGCTGAAGATCAGCGCGGACGGGCCGTCGGCGCGCTCGATGGCGTATTTCCAGGCCACTGCGGATTCCACCGCATCGGCCGGGCGCCAGGTGTCCAGGTTCGGCGTGCCGCGCAGGCTGGCCAGCTGCTCGATCGGCTGGTGGGTCGGGCCGTCTTCACCGAGGCCGATGGAGTCGTGGGTGAACACGTACAGCACGCGCTGCTTCATCAGTGCGGACATGCGCACGGCGTTACGGGCGTATTCCATGAAGATCAGGAAGGTCGCGCCGTAGGGGATGAAACCACCGTGCAGGGCCACGCCGTTCATGATCGCGCTCATGCCGAACTCGCGCACGCCATAGAACATGTAGTTGCCGGAAGCGTCTTCAGCCGACACGCCCTGGCAGCCCTTCCACAGCGTCAGGTTGGAGCCGGCCAGGTCGGCCGAGCCACCGAGGAATTCCGGCAGCAGCGGGCCGAAGGCATTCAGCGCGTTCTGGCTGGCCTTGCGGCTGGCGATGGTTTCGCCCTTCTCGGCGACGTCCTTGATATAGGCAGCGGCCTTCTCGGCGAAGTCGGCCGGCAGCTCACCGGCAACCCGGCGCTTGAACTCGGCAGCCAGCTCGGGATGGGCGGCGGCGTAGGCGGCGAACTTGTCGTTCCAGGCGGCTTCGCGGGCGGCGCCGGCTTCCTTGGCGTCCCACTCGGCGTAGATCTCCGCCGGGATCTCGAACGGGCCGTGGTTCCAGCCGAGCTGGGCGCGGGTGGCGGCGATCTCGTCGTTGCCCAGCGGGGCGCCGTGGCACTCTTCCTTGCCGCCCTTGTTCGGCGAACCGAAGCCGATCACGGTCTTGCAGCAGATCAGGGTCGGCCGGTCGCTGGACTTGCGCGCGGTCTCGATGGCGGTCTTGATCTCGTCGGCATCGTGGCCGTCGACGTTGCGGATCACCTGCCAGCCGTAGGCTTCGAAGCGTGCCGGGGTGTCGTCGGTGAACCAGCCGTGCACTTCGCCGTCGATGGAGATGCCGTTGTCGTCGTAGAAGGCGATCAGCTTGCCCAGGCCGAGGGTGCCGGCCAGCGAGCAGACCTCATGGCTGATGCCTTCCATCATGCAGCCGTCGCCGAGGAAGGCGTAGGTGAAGTGGTCGACGATGGCGTGGCCGTCACGGTTGAACTGCGCGCCCAGGACCTTCTCGGCGAGGGCGAAACCGACGGCGTTGGCGATGCCCTGGCCAAGCGGGCCGGTGGTGGTCTCAACGCCCGGGGTGTAGCCGTATTCCGGGTGGCCCGGGGTGCGGCTGTGCAGCTGGCGGAACTGCTTGAGGTCGTCGATGCCCAGGTCGTAGCCGGTCAGGTGCAGCAGCGAGTAGATCAGCATCGAGCCGTGGCCGTTGGACAGCACGAAGCGGTCGCGGTCGGCCCAGTTCGGGTTGCTCGGGTTGTGCTGCAGGTAGTCGCGCCACAGCACTTCGGCGATGTCCGCCATGCCCATGGGGGCACCCGGGTGGCCGCTGTTGGCTTTCTGCACGGCATCCATGCTGAGGGCACGAATGGCATTGGCACGCTCACGACGGCTGGGCATCGCTGATCTCCTGGACGGACTGTTACTTAATGAAAGGGCGGAAAAAGGCGCGCATTTTCGCCCAGCCAGGCGCTGCGGGGCAATGAAAGATCGACGAAAGCTGCCGGCCGATCTGCCCAGACATCAATATCAAAAAGTTTTGATATTGATGTTGCTGGATGAAAAGTGACCGACTAGACTGCCGCCCCTATGAATATGCGCGTGCCGCAACTGCGTTTCGAGCCAGCCGATGAGCTCGCCGCCCTGTGCAAGGCCGGCGGTGATCCGCTGCGCCTGAACGTGCTGCGCGCGCTGGCCAACGACTCGTTCGGTGTGCTGGAGCTGGCGCAGATCTTCGCCATCGGCCAGTCGGGCATGAGCCACCACCTCAAGGTGCTGGCCCAGGCCGGCCTGGTGGCCACCCGCCGCGAAGGCAATGCGATCTTCTACCGCCGCGCCCTGCCGCACAGCGAACTGCTCGGCGGCACCCTGCATGGCGCGCTGCTGGCGGAGGTCGACGAGCTGCAACTGCCCGCCGAGGTGCAGGCGCGCATCGCCGCCGTGCACGCCCAGCGCGCCGCCGCCAGCCGCGACTTCTTCGCCAAGACTGCGGACAAGTTCCAGGCCCAGCAGGACCTGATCGCCGGCCTGCCGCAGTACCGCGACAGCGTGCTGGCCCTGCTCGATGCGCTGGGCTTCGCCACTGGCGCCACGGCGCTGGAAGTCGGCCCCGGCGATGGCGGCTTCCTGCCCGAACTGGCGCGCCGCTTCCATCACGTGACTGCGCTGGACAACAGTGCGGCGATGCTGGAACTGGCACGCCAGCGCTGCGCGCAAGAACAACTGGGCAATGTTGAGCTGCAGCTCGCCGATGCCCTGAACGACGAAATCGGCGCCGCCGACTGCGTGGTGGTGAACATGGTCCTGCACCATTTCGCCGCCCCGGCCGAGGCACTGAAGCAGCTGGCGCGCTTGGTCAAACCGGCCGGCAGTCTGCTGATCACCGAGTTGTGCAGCCATGACCAGAGTTGGGCCAGGACGGCCTGCGGCGATCTCTGGCTTGGCTTCGAACAGGAAGATCTGGCCCGCTGGGCCGATGCCGCGGGGCTCACGCCCGGCGAGAGCCTCTATGTGGGCCTCAAGAACGGCTTTCAGATTCAGGTACGGCACTTCGCCAAGCCGGATGCGAAGCAAACCCGCCAAACCAGGTACGAATAGGATTTTGAAATGAGCGAATACTCCCTGTTTACCTCCGAGTCCGTGTCCGAAGGCCATCCGGACAAGATCGCCGACCAGATTTCCGATGCCGTCCTCGACGCCATCATCGCCCAGGACAAACACGCCCGCGTGGCCGTGGAAACCCTGGTCAAGACCGGTGTGGCCATCGTCGCCGGTGAAGTCACCACCAGCGCCTGGGTCGACCTGGAACAGATCGTCCGCGACGTGATCTGTGATATCGGCTACACCAACTCCGACGTCGGCTTCGACGGCGCCACCTGCGGCGTGCTGAACATCATTGGCAAGCAGTCCCCGGACATCAACCAGGGCGTCGACCGCGCCAAGCCGGAAGACCAGGGTGCCGGCGACCAGGGCCTGATGTTCGGCTACGCCAGCAACGAAACCGACGTACTGATGCCGGCGCCGATCCGCCTGTCCCACGCCCTGGTCGAGCGCCAGGCCGAAGCGCGCAAGTCCGGCCTGCTGCCGTGGCTGCGCCCGGACGCCAAGAGCCAGGTCACCTGCCAGTACGAGAACGGCAAAGTAGTCGGTATCGACGCCGTGGTGCTGTCCACCCAGCACAACCCGGAGGTCTCGCTGCCCGACCTGCGCGAAGCGGTGATGGAGCTGATCATCAAGCACACCCTGCCGGCCGAGCTGCTGCACAAGGGCACCCAGTTCCACATCAACCCGACCGGCAACTTCGTCATCGGCGGCCCGGTGGGTGACTGCGGCCTGACCGGGCGCAAGATCATCGTCGACTCCTACGGCGGCATGGCCCGTCACGGCGGTGGCGCCTTCTCCGGCAAGGACCCATCCAAGGTTGACCGTTCGGCGGCCTACGCTGGCCGCTACGTGGCGAAGAACATTGTCGCCGCCGGCCTGGCCGACCGCTGCGAAATCCAGGTTTCCTACGCCATCGGCGTGGCCCAGCCGACCTCGATCTCGATCAACACCTTCGGCACCCACAAGATCGCCGAAGACAAGATCATCCAGCTGGTGCGCGAAGTGTTCGACCTGCGTCCGTACGCCATCACCAAGATGCTCGACCTGCTGCACCCGATGTACCGCGCCACCGCGGCCTACGGCCACTTCGGCCGTACCCCTGAGGAAGTGACCGTCGGTGACGACAGCTTCACCACCTTCACCTGGGAAAAGACCGACAAGGTTGCCGACCTGCGCGCTGCCGCCGGCCTGTAAGCCTTGCCGCAATGCAAAAAGCCCCGCCTAGTGCGGGGCTTTTTGTTGGCTATGTACCCCTGCAACCAGCATCAAGCTTTAGTAGGAGCAGATTGATCCGCGATAAACAGGTCACTCAGAGCAGGCCCTGATCGCGAATGAATTCGCTCCCACAAAAGCCCAATAGCTCAGGCCGCATCCCGTGGCAGCAGCAACCCCAGCGGCAGACAGATGCGCGCCTCCAGGCCGCCGCCGGAGCGGTTGCGCAGCTCGACGCTGCCGCCGTGCAGGGCGGCGATGCGCTTGACGATGGCCAGGCCAAGGCCGCTGCCCTTGCCGCCACGGGCGCGGTCGCCGCGGATGAAGGGGTTGAACAGTTCGCCGCGCTCGGCCGGGTCGATGCCCGGGCCCCGGTCCAGCACGCTGAGCACCACGTAGGGCGCGCTGTGGTCGCCGGAGACATAGGCGGCCACTTCGACGCCGTGGCCGCCATAGCGCAGGGCGTTCTCCAGCAGGTTGGCCAGCAGGCGCTTGATCGAGATGCGCCGCAGCGGGAACGGCGGCACCGCCTCCAGGCACAGGCGCACCCGCTCCTGCTGCTGGTTGTAGGGCGCCACCACCTCGCAGATCAGTTCGCCGAGGTCGGTCGTCTCCAGCTTTTCGTCGCGGCCGTCGCGGATAAAGGCGAGGAACTGGTCGAGGATCGCGTCCATGTCCTCGATGTCGCGGACCATGTCCTCGGTCAGCTCCGAGTCGCTGTCCAGCAGCTCCAGCGACAGACGCAGGCGGGTCAGCGGCGTGCGCAGGTCATGGGAGACCCCGGCCAGCATCAGCTCGCGCTCGCGGGCGGCCTGCTCGACGCCCTCGGCCATCTGGTTGAAGGCGCGGTAGACCTCGGTCATCTCGCTCGGCGTATCACTGACCGGCAGGCGCACGCTGCGCCCCTGGCCGAGCTGGCGGGCGGCGAACACCAGGCGTTTGAGCGGCGCATTGAGCTGACGGACGAAGATCCACGCCGCCGCAGTGGACAGCAGGCCGATGCCGAGGAACCAGCCGAGCACGCTCCAGATTTTCTGCCCGCGCAGCGGATGCGGGTACAGCGGCACCTTGGTCCAGCCGTCGCCCAGGCTCGGCGCACGCACCCATAGCGCCGGCGGGCTCTTGACCCGTACCCGCACCTCGGTGTCCGGACCCAGCTCGGCCTGCATCTGGCGCAGGAAGATTTCCGAGTAGGGCCAGTGCTGCTCGGTCGGCGGCACCTGCTCGGCGGCCACCTGCTCCAGGGTCGCCGCCGCGGCGATATGCCCGCGATCCGCCGGGTCGGCCGCCCAGTAGGCGCGCAGGGTCAGCGCCGCGCCGTGACTGTACTGGCGATCGACCAGCACATCCTCGTTCATCATCAGGTAGACCAGGGTCAGCGCCTTGGAAAACAGCACGACCACCAGCACCAGCCAGAGAGTGCGGGCGAAGAAGCTTTGCGGGAACCAGAGCGGGGTTTTCATGGATCAGACCGTAGACTGAACAGGGAGCCAGCGCCGCTGCAAAAGTTGCCACAGCCCCTGGCCAAGCAGAGACAGCGCGCAACCGGCAGCAGAGCAGAACATCAGGAGCGCCCAGCGGTAAGGATGGGCCCAGGAACCAAAGGGATTGCCCTGCAGCGTGAACAGCACAGCGAAGACCAGCCAGGCCAGCGCGGCCAGCCTCATCCGCCTGGCAGGCCAGCGTAACGCGGCGACGTTTTGCAGCAGCGTCAGGAAGACAAAGACATAGAACGCGAGATGTACCGTGATGCCCCAACTGACGCCGCCACGCAGGGTTCGCCCGTGCGCCACGGCCATGGATACGGCAGTTTCATGCAGATACGCGAACAGCAGAATGGCGGCAGCACTGACCAACAAAGCCTGCAGACCGCCGGTTAGAAGCACGCGCCATGTCACTTGCTGCCATCCGGCACGAACACGTAACCCACGCCCCACACCGTCTGGATATAGCGCGGCTTGGACGGGTCCGGCTCGATCAGGCGGCGCAGACGGGAGATCTGCACGTCGATGGAGCGCTCCAGGGCGTCCCACTCGCGGCCACGGGCCAGGTTCATCAGCTTGTCGCGGGTCAGCGGCTCGCGGGCGTGCTGGACCAGGGCCTTGAGCACGGCGAACTCGCCGGTGGTGAGCATGTGTACCTCGTCACCCTTCTTCAGCTCGCGGGTGGCCAGGGACAGCTCGTACTCGCCGAAGCTGACGCTGGCGTCCTCGCTGCCCGGTGCGCCCGGCACCACCGGCGCCTGGCGGCGCAGCACGGCCTTGATCCGCGCCAGCAGTTCGCGCGGATTGAACGGCTTGGCCAGGTAGTCGTCGGCGCCCTGCTCCAGGCCCTGGATGCGGCTGGCCTCGTCGCCCTTGGCGGTGAGCATGATGATCGGCAGCTGGTTGTTCGCCGCGCGCAGGCGGCCGCAGGCGGACAGGCCGTCCTCGCCGGGCAGCATGAGGTCGAGCACCAGCAGCTGGAACAGCTCGCGGGCCAGCAGGCGGTCCATCTGCTCGACGTTTTCCACCGCGCGCACCCGGTAGCCCTGCTCGCTGAGAAAGCGCTCCAGCAGGCGACGCAGGCCGGGATCGTCGTCGACGATGAGGATCTTTTCGCCTTCCGGCGCAGCAGCAGTGCTCATGGCAACTCCCCAGTAAACAGTGGCGGCATTATGGCGCAAGCGCGGTGCGCGCCGCTCCGGCCATTGTTAGCAGATTTTTCCCGAGCGGCTGCCCATGCCGGCAAAACTCGGTGGTTATAATGCGCCGCTTTGCGGTCGGCTCGGCCGGCCGCCGTTACCGCGCAGTTTTGTCAGGTAGGTGTATGGACAGCATTAACAAGCGTATCGCCGCAGAACTCGGCGTTCTCCCGCAACAGGTCGCCGCCGCCGTGGCGCTGCTCGACGAAGGCTCCACCGTGCCCTTCATCGCCCGCTACCGCAAAGAGGTGACCGGCAGCCTGGACGACACCCAGCTGCGCAACCTGGAAGAGCGCCTGCGCTACCTGCGCGAACTGGACGAGCGGCGCACGGCGATCCTCGCCAGCATCGAGGAACAGGGCAAGCTGACCCCCGAGCTGGCCCGCGAGATCAACCTGGCCGACACCAAGACGCGCCTGGAAGACCTCTACCTGCCGTACAAGCAGAAGCGCCGCACCAAGGGCCAGATCGCCCTGGAAGCCGGCCTCGGCGAACTGGCCGACGGCCTGTTCAACGACCCGACGCTCAATCCCGAAGAACAGGCCGCGCGCTTCGTCGACGCCGAGAAAGGCTTCGCCGACGTCAAGGCCGTGCTGGAAGGCGCCAAGTACATCCTCATGGAGCGCTTCGCCGAGGACGCCACCCTGCTCGAGCGCCTGCGCGCCTTCCTCAAGGACAACGCCACCCTCAGCGCCCGCGTGGTCGCCGGCAAGGAGGCCGAAGGCGCCAAGTTCAGCGACTACTTCGAGCACGACGAGCCGCTCAAGAGCATGCCGTCGCACCGTGCCCTGGCGATCTTCCGCGGGCGCAACGAGGGCATCCTCGGCGCCAGCCTCAAGGTCGGCGACGAGGCGCCGGGCAGCATGCACCCGTGCGAGGCGATGATCGGCGAGCGCTTCGCCATCGACAACCGCGGCCGCGCCGCCGACAAGTGGCTGGGCGAGGTGGTGCGCTGGACCTGGAAGGTCAAGCTCTACACCCACCTGGAGACCGACCTGTTCGGCGAGCTGCGCGAGAAGTCCGAAGACGACGCCATCGGCGTGTTCGCCCGCAACCTGCACGACCTGCTGCTGGCCGCCCCGGCCGGCCCGCGCGCCACCCTGGGCCTGGACCCGGGCCTGCGCACCGGCTGCAAGGTGGCCGTGGTCGACGCCACCGGCAAGCTGCTGGATACCGCCACCGTCTACCCGCACGTGCCGCACAACCGCTGGGACGAGACCCTGGCGATCCTCGGCAAGCTGTGCGCCAAGCACAACGTCGACCTGATCGCCATCGGCAACGGCACCGCCAGCCGCGAGACCGACAAGCTGGCCATCGAGCTGATCAAGCTGCTGCCGCCCCTGCAGATGACCAAGATCATGGTCAGCGAGGCCGGCGCCTCGGTGTACTCGGCCTCCGAACTGGCGGCCAGGGAATTTCCGGATCTCGATGTGTCCCTGCGCGGCGCCGTGAGCATCGCCCGCCGCCTGCAGGACCCGCTGGCCGAGCTGGTGAAGATCGACCCGAAGTCCATCGGTGTCGGCCAGTACCAGCACGACGTGTCCCAGCTCAAGCTGGCGCGCAGCCTGGATGCGGTGGTGGAAGACTGCGTGAACGCCGTCGGCGTGGACGTCAACACCGCCTCCGCCGCCCTGCTGGCGCGCATCTCCGGGCTCAACGCGACCCTGGCGCAGAACATCGTCGCCCACCGCGACGCTCACGGCGCGTTCAAGACCCGCGACGCGCTCAAGCAGGTGCCGCGCCTGGGCGAGAAGACCTACGTGCTGGCCGCCGGCTTCCTCCGCGTGATGAACGGCGACAACCCGCTGGACGCCTCCGCCGTGCACCCGGAAACCTACCCGCTGGTGCAGCGCATCGCCCAGGCGACTTCCCGCGATATCCGTTCGCTGATCGGCGACTCGGCCTTCCTGCGCCGCCTCGACCCGGCTAAATTCACCGACGAACAGTTCGGCCTGCCGACCGTCACTGACATCCTCAAGGAACTCGACAAGCCCGGCCGCGACCCGCGCCCGGAGTTCAAGACCGCCGAGTTCCAGGAAGGCGTCGAGACCCTCAAGGATCTCAAGCCGGGCATGGTGCTGGAAGGCGTGGTGACCAACGTCACCAACTTCGGCGCCTTCGTCGACATCGGCGTGCACCAGGACGGCCTGGTACATATCTCGGCGCTGTCGGAGAAGTTCGTCAAGGACCCGTACGAGGTGGTCAAGGCCGGCGACATCGTCAAGGTCAAGGTCATGGAAGTGGACATCCCGCGCGCCCGCGTCGGCCTGTCCATGCGCATGAGCGACACCCCCGGCGAGAAGGTCGACGGCCCGCGCGGCGCGCGTCCCGGCAATGGCGGGCAGAGCCGCGGCGGCAACCCGCCGCGCAGCGAGCGCCACTCCAGCCAGGACAAGCCGGCCCCGGCCAATGCCGGCATGGCCGCGCTGTTCGCCAACGCCAAGAACCTGAGGAAGTAACCCATGAGCAGCACCTCACCCGTCGGCCAGGACAGCAACTTCAGCAAGCTGCTCGGCATGACCATAGACCGGGCCGAGAACGGCGAGTCGCAAGTACGCATGAGCATGCAGGAGCACCTGCTCAACCTGCACGGGCGCATGCACGGCGGCGCGCTGTTCTCGCTGATCGACACCGCCCTCGGCCAGGCCAGCCACAGCCTGTTCGGCGGCGAGGCCGGCAGCATGACCCTGGAATGCAAGGTCAACTACATCCGCGCGGTCGATCAGGGCGAGATCGTCTGCACCGCCCGTGTGCTCAATGCCGGGCGCAAGGTGCACGTGCTGGAAGCGCGGGTGCAGCAGGGCGACAAGCTGATCGCCACCGCCCAGGCCACCTTCATCTGCAAGTAGGCCGTCAGCCCCCGGCGGCCGCGTGCCCGCACGCGCCGCCACCCCCACGCCGAACGACTGTGCCCCCTGCCCGGCCCATCCGCGCAGACAGTCGTCGCGCCTTCCCCCCTTGTAGAGTGCGCAGTCCACCCCCATATTTGGGCGACTCACGCGTGAAGGAACCCCGAACTTGAGCGATCTCCTCTCCCGCCGCCTGGCCCTGCTTGGCGACGCCGCCGTCCTGCCCCTGTTGACCCAGTGTCTGCACGGCATCGAGCGCGAATGCCTGCGCGTCACGGCCAGCGGCGAACTGGCCCAGAGCGGCCACCCGCGCACTCTCGGTTCGGCCCTGACCCACCCGCAGATCACCACCGACTATTCCGAGGCCCTGCTGGAGTTCATCACCCCGGCCGAGCCCGACCCGGCGACCACCCTGGCCGACCTCGAACAGATCCACCGTTTCGCCTACAGCAAGCTGCAGGGCGAATACCTGTGGAGCCCGTCGATGCCCGGCCTGCTGCCGGACGAGGCGGACATTCCCATCGCCCGCTACGGCAACTCCAACATCGGCCGCCTCAAGTACGTCTACCGCCAGGGCCTGGCCCTGCGCTACGGCAAGACCATGCAGTGCATCGCCGGCATCCACTACAACTTCAGCCTGCCGGAACGGCTCTGGCCGCTGCTGCAGCAACTGGACGGCGACAGCGGCGCGCTGCGCGACTACCAGTCGGCGCGCTACATCGCCCTGATCCGCAACTTCCGCCGCTACAGCTGGCTGCTGATGTACCTGTTCGGCGCCTCGCCGGCGCTCGACCGCAGCTTCCTGCGCGAGCACCCGCACCAGCTGCAGCAACTCGATGAGCAGACCCTCTACCTGCCCTACGCCACCAGCCTGCGCATGAGCGACCTGGGCTACCAGAGCAGCGCCCAGTCCGGCCTGACCCCCTGCTACAACGACCTCGCCAGCTACACCGAGAGCCTGCGCTCGGCGGTAGCCACGCCCTACCCGGCCTACGCCGAGCTGGGCACCAAGAACGCCGCCGGCGAGTGGCAGCAGCTCAACACCAACATCATCCAGATCGAGAACGAGTACTACTCGAGCATCCGCCCCAAGCGCGTGACCCATTCCGGCGAGCGGCCGATCCAGGCGCTGATCGCCCGCGGCGTGCAGTACGTGGAAGTGCGCTGCCTGGACATCAACCCCTACCTGCCGCTGGGCATCGACCTGGACGAGGCGCGTTTCCTCGACGCCTTCATCCTGTTCTGCGCCCTGCAGGACAGCCCGCTGCTGCAGGGCGGCGAATGCCGCAGCTGCACCGAGAACTTCCTCAAGACGGTCAAGGAAGGCCGCCGCCCCGGCCTGCACCTGCAACGCCAGGGGCAGCCGGTGGAACTCAAGGCCTGGGCCACGGAACTGCTGCAAAGCTTCGCGCCGATCAGCCGGCTGCTCGACCAGGCCCATGGCGGCGAGCATTACCAGCAGGCCCTGCAACAGCAACAGGCCAAGGTCGACGACTGCAGACTGACGCCTTCGGCGCGGGTGCTGGCCGAGCTGCGCGAGCGCGGCGAGAGCTTCCGCGCCTTCGCCCTGCGCCACAGCCGGGAACATGCCCAGGCCTTGCGCGCCCAGCCGCTGAGTGCGGCGCAGGTGGCCAGCTTCGAGGCCATGGTCGCCCAGTCGCTGGCCGAGCAGGCCGAGCTGGAAGGCGCCGAGACCGGCGATTTCGACACCTTCGTCGCCGCCTACCAGGCCAGCATTCTCGGCATCGGCGTCTGAAATCAACGACCTGGGTGACGGGCCGGGCCGATTAGGGGCAGCCCGTCACAAATCCGCCATTTGCCGCGCAAACCGGTGATCCAGTTCCTTCCGCCCGGGGCGGCAGACGACTAGCCTTGTGGGAAACCCGCATTGGCCACGCCCGATGACGCCCCCCGAAGACCGCAACAGCGCAGATCGCCACTGGAGCCTGGAAAGCCTGAACAAGGCTTATCAGCAAGGCTACATGGCCGGCCTCACCGGCCAGCCACTGCACCAGCAACCCTACCCCGCCGAGGTCCTGGCCGCGGCCTGGGAAGCCGGCTGGGACGATGGCAACGAGCAGTTCGAGCTGCACAAGCGCCGCAGCGCCTGATTCGCAGCACCCCCGACACCCAGCAAAAGGGCCGCTACTGCGGCCCTTTTGCATTACGCCCAACCCGGCTTACAGGGTCTTCTCGAAGATCTTCGAATTGCGCTGGTAGTTGTACAGCGAGGCCCGCGCCGCCGGCAGGCGCTCGACGCTGCTCGGCTTGAAGCCGCGCTCCTGGAACCAGTGCGCGGTGCGCGTGGTGAGCACGAACAGGGTCTTCAGGCCCTGGGCGCGGGCGCGCTCCTCGATGCGTTCGAGCAGCTCGTCGCCACGCCCGCCATGGCGGTAGTCGGGATTCACCGCCAGGCAGGCCAGCTCGCCGGCGTCCGCGTCGGCGATCTGGTACAGCGCGGCGCAGGCGATGATCAGGCCGTCGCGCTCGACGATGCTGAACTGCTCGATCTCGCGCTCCAGCACCTCGCGCGAGCGGCGCACCAGGATGCCCTGGTCCTCCAGCGGGGTGATCAGGTCGATCAGCCCGCCGACGTCCTCGATGGTCGCCTCGCGCAGCGACTCGAACTGCTCCTGGTCGACCAGGGTGCCGCCACCGTCGCGGGTGAACAGCTCGGTGAGCAGCGCCCCGTTGTCCATGTAGCTGACGATATGGCTGCGCTTGACCCCGCCACGGCAGGCCTGGGCGGCGGCATCCAGCAGCTCGGCCTGGTAGCAGGCGCCGAGCCGCGCCAGGTGCGCCGGCACCTGCTGCGGGCGCAGCTCGCGCACCAGCTTGCCGCTCTCGTCGAGCAGGCCGCGCTCGGCGGAAAACAGCAGCAGCTTGTCGGCCTGCAGGTCGATGGCGGCGCGGGTGGCGACATCCTCGCAGGCCAGGTTGAAGATTTCCCCGGTGGGCGAATAGCCGAGCGACGACAGCAGGACGATGCTGCGCTCGTCGAGCTGGCGGCCGACGCCCTTGCGGTCGACCCGGCGTACTTCGCCGGTGTGGTGGTAGTCGACGCCATCAAGCACGCCGATCGGCCGCGCGGTGACGAAGTTGCCGCCGGTGACGCGCAGGCGCGAGCCCTGCATCGGCGAGGCGGCCATATCCATCGACAACCTGGCTTCTATCGCGATGCGCAGCTGGCCGACGGCGTCGATCACGCACTCCAGGGTCGGCCCGTCGGTGATGCGCAGGTCGCGGTGAAAGCGCGGAGTCAACCCGCGGTCGGCCAGGCGCGCCTCGATCTGCGGACGCGAGCCGTGCACCAGCACCAGGCGCACGCCGAGGCTGTGCAGCAGCACCAGGTCGTGGACGATATTGCCGAAATTCGGGTGGGCAACGCCCTCACCGGGCAGCATGACCACGAAGGTGCAGTCGCGGTGGGCGTTGATATAGGGCGAAGCGTGGCGCAGCCAGTTGACGTAGTCGTGCATGAAGGAGCCTGTGAGCGGTGACGAAACGAGCGATGGTGAGCCTTCCCCGCGTGGGGAAGTAAGAGTCGACTTAACGTCGTCGCAGCAGCATCAGGGCTCCCCTCTAGGTCAGGCCGGTTGCAGGCAGTAGTGGTCGATCAGCTGGCGCAAGATTTTCACGGTGGGTTCGATGCGCGCCAGTTCGAGGAACTCGCCGGGCTGGTGGGCGCAACTGATGTCGCCGGGGCCGAGGACGATGGTCTCGCAACCGAGCTGCTGAAGATAAGGCGCTTCGGTGCCGAATGCCACCGCCTGCGCCGCATGCCCGGTGAGGCGCTCGGCCAGGCGCACCAGCTCGCAGTCGGCGCTCTGCTCGAAAGGCGGCACGTTGGCGAACAGCGGGGCGAAGTCGATCTTGACCTGATGCCGTTCGGCCAGCGGCTGCAGCTTACTGCGGATCGCCGCGCGCAGCTGCTCCGGGTCCATCCCCGGCAGCGGGCGCAGGTCGAACTCCAGCGAGCACTGGCCGCAGATGCGGTTGGGGTTGTCGCCGCCGTGGATGCAGCCGAGGTTGAGGGTCGGTTGCGGCACGCCGAACTGCGGATTGCTGAATTCGCGCTGCCACTGGGCGCGCAGGGCTCGCAGCTCGCCCATGGCGTCCTGCATGGCTTCCAGGGCGCTGTGGCCGAGGCTGGGGTCGGAGGAGTGGCCGCTCTGGCCGAGGATGTCGATGCGCTCCATCATCACCCCCTTGTGCAGGCGGATCGGCTTCAGCCCGGTCGGCTCGCCGATCACCGCGGCGCGGCCCAGCGGCCTGCCGGCCGCGGCCAGGGCACGGGCGCCGGACATCGAGCTTTCCTCGTCGCAGGTGGCCAGCACCAGCAGCGGCTGGCGGAACGGCTGGTCGAGCAGGCCGCGCACGGCCTCGATCACCAGCGGGAAGAAACCCTTCATGTCGCACACGCCGAGACCGATCCAGCGGTCGCCCTGTTCGGTCAGCTTGAGCGGATCGCTGCGCCATAACGCCGCATCGAAGGGCACCGTGTCGCTGTGCCCGGCCAGCACCAGGCCGCCCGGACCGCTGCCATAGCTGGCCAGCAGATTGGCCTTGCCTGGCGCCACATCCTGGATTTCGCAGGTGAAGCCGAGCTCGGCGAGCCAGCTGGCCAGCAGGTCGATCACGGCACGGTTGGACTGGTCCCAGTGCGGCTGGGTGCAACTCACCGAGGGCGCGGCAATCAGCGCGGCGAACTGGTCTTGCAGGGAGGGAAGCGACATCGGCGTTCTCCGCAGGGGATGGCCCATGATAGGGCCATCGCCGCCGCGGAAGAAACCTGCCGTTTAGAGGAAGATGCCGCGCAGGATGAAGAAGAACAGGATCGACAGACCCGCACCGACCGGCAGGGTGATGATCCAGGACATGAAGATCGAGCCGATCACGCCCAGGTTCAGGGCACCGATGCCGCGGGCGATGCCGATGCCCAGCACCGCACCGACCAGGGTATGGGTGGTGGACACCGGCAGGCCGATGGCCGAAGCGCCGACCACGGTGGAAGCGGTGGCCAGCTCGGCGGCGAAACCGCGGCTCGGGGTCAGCTCGGTGATTTCCTTGCCGATGGTGGCGATCACCTTGTAGCCGTAGGTGGCCAGGCCGATGACGATGCCGATGGCGCCGAGCAACAGTACCCAGCCCGGTACGGCGGACTTGGCGGCGATCTCCGCAGTGCCGTTGGACTGGATCACGCCGACGATGGCGGCCAGCGGGCCGACGGCGTTGGCCACGTCGTTGGCGCCGTGGGCGAAGGCCATGGAGCAGGCAGTGAAGATCATCAGCACGGCGAACACGCGCTCGACGCTGGCGAAGTGGAAGGCCTTGTCGGCCTCCACATCAATCTTGATCCGGCTGAGGATGGCGATACCGAGCAGCATCACCAGACCGCCGACACCAATCGACAGCAACAGGCTCTCTGTCGAGGAGAGATTCAGGCCGATGTGCTTGAGCCCCTTGGACAGAGTCATGATCGACACCATGAAACCGGTGAGGAACATGTAGAACGGCACGAAACGCTTGGCGTTCTGGAACGGGTTGTCGGTATTGATGATCAGCGCCTGCACGCTCATGAACAGGCCGAAAGCCACCAGACCGGAAAGGAAAGGGGTCACCACCCAGCTGGCGACGATCGGGCCGACCGAGGCCCAATGCACGGCATCGACCGACACGCCGACGGCGGCAAAGCCGATCACCGCACCAATGATGGAATGGGTGGTGGAGACCGGCCAACCCTTATGGGTCGCGATCATCAGCCAGGTGCCGGCGGCCAGCAGCGCCGACATCATGCCCAGCACCATCAGATCCGGGCTGATCGCCTCGGCATCGACGATGCCGTTCTTGATCGTCTCGGTGACTTCACCACCGGCCAGGTAGGCACCGCAGAACTCGAAGACCATGGCGATGATGATCGCCTGCTTGATGGTCAGCGCCCGCGAGCCCACCGAGGTGCCCATGGCGTTGGCCACGTCGTTGGCGCCCACGCCCCAGGCCATGAAGAAGCCGAAACAGCAGGCGAGTACCAGGAGTACGAAACCGTAATCCGCAATCAGAGACATAAATAGTTACCTGTAATCCCAGAAAGGATACTGGCGCTTAACGCGCCAGCAGTTGTTCCAGTCGGTTGCCCACACGCTGGGCACGGTCGGCGACATCGCCGACCCAATCGATGATCTGGTAGAGGAACATCACATCCACGGCGGGCATGTCCTTCTCCAGTTTGAACAGGGCGCGGCGCACCTCGATCTGCAGGCGGTCGGTATCGTCTTCGATATCGTCCAGCTCCTCGACCAGGGTCTCCACCAGCTTGGCTTCGCGGCCGCTGAAGCCGGCTTCGAGCAGTTCGTCCAGCTCGTTCATCGCCTTCAGCGCCTGGGCGCTGGCATCGACGGTGCGCTGCACGAAGGTGCGGATCAGCGGCTGCAGGTCCTGGTGAATGGCCATCTCGCGGCCGAGCATCAGCCCGGCGATGTCCTTGGCGCGATTGGCGACTTTGTCCTGTACACTCAGCAGCTCAAGCAAGTCCGAACGCGGCACCGGCAGAAACAGGCTTTTCGGCAGGTTCAGCCGCACACTCTTCTTGAGTTTGTCGGCCTCTTTTTCCAGCTGCACCATGACCTGCTGGACTTCAGCCACTTTCGCCCAGTCCTGCGCCATCACTGCCTCGAAGAACGGCACCAGATTGGCCGCACACTCATGCGCCTTGGCGATGTGCTGCTGCATCGGACCAATCGGCGAACGGCCGAACAGGCTGACAAAGGGATTGGTAGGCATAGGGTTTACCCCGGTTGGGAAAAAAGGCCGCAAGTATAGGGAGCCCTCGACCGGCAAGCCAGCACGAGTCATCGGACTGCAATACTTTTCATGATAGGCACCGGAAATCCGCACCATGCACAAAGAAACCGAAATCAAGCTGCGCGTCAGCCGCGAAACCCTGGCCGCCCTGCGTGATCATCCGCTGCTGAAGAAACGCAACAAGTCCGGCTGGCAGACCTGCGAGCTGTTCAACCAGTACTTCGACACCCCCGAGCGCGACCTGGCCCAGGCCAAGGTCGCCCTGCGCCTGCGCCGCGACGGCGAGCAGTTCATCCAGACCCTGAAGACCCGCGGGCAGAGCGTGGCCGGGCTGTCCGAACGCAACGAGTGGGACTGGTACCTGGCCAAGGCCAAGCTGGACACCAAGAAGCTCGACGACCAGTGCTGGCCGGCCAGCCTGGCCGAGCTGGACAAGAAGCAGCTGAAGCCGCTCTTCAGCACCGACTTCGTCCGCCAGAAGGCCGAGATCGCCTGGGGCCGCGGCAAGGCCAAGGTGGTCATCGAGGCGGCCCTGGACCTGGGCAAGGTGATCGCCGGCGAAGGCGAGGAGGAAATCTGCGAGCTGGAACTGGAGCTGCGCGAAGGCGATCCGGCCGCCCTGCTGGAGCTGGCCGCCGAGTTGGCCGCCGACCTGCCGCTGATGCCCTGCGACATCAGCAAGGCCGAGCGCGGCTACCGCCTGTTCGACTCGGCCAGCTACAGCCTGAGCCTGCCGGCGCCGGAGCTGAACGCCGAACAGAGCCTGGACGAGGCCTTCTGCGCCCTCGCCTGGTACCTGCTGGGCAGCAGCCAGCGCCTGGCCGAGCAATACCGCTTCAACGGCCACTGGAAGCTGCTGGCGCAATGGCTGGAGAAACTGGTGGAACTGCGCGCCCTGCTCGGCAGCCTCGGCCAGGCCGCTCCGCGCGCCTCCAGCAGCGCCCTGCGCGAGGCCCTGGATGGCCTGCTCGACGACTGGCGCCCGCGCCTGCTGGCCGGCCAGAGCGACGACAGCCTGCGCAAGAATGCCCCGGCGCTGTTCGCCGCCGAACTGCAGGGCAACCGCTGGGGCCTGTTCTCGCTGAACCTGTCGCGCTGGCTGCTGGCGCGCAGCTGGACGGTGGAGCGCAACAACCGTGGCAATCGCCAGGGCGCCGCCGTACTGGGCAACTGGCTGCCGCACCTGCTCGCCGAGGAAGGCGCGGCGCTGCAGCTCAAGCGCTACCAGCAGCAGCCGGAAGACCTCGCCGAGCAGCTGCCGCGCATCGAGCGCATCCAGGCCTGGCTGCACCTGGCGCGGCAGATTCTCGAGGTGGCGGAAGTCGATCGCCTGTACGGCGAGCTGTGCAAGCTGCACGAGCTGGCCCTGCAGCCGCTGGATGCCGAGGTGTTGGCCGCGCGGGTGGCGCAGGCTCATACTGTGGCCACGCTCAAACCCTGGAAGCTGCTGGTGCAATAAGCTGGCAGGCTGGCAGATCACCACAAAGGGAACCGCATGTCCGTTTTAGCCCCGTCGACCCAGGATCGCTGGCTGGATCTCAACGACATCCTGCGCGAGCTGGTCGCCCAGGGCCGCATCGCCCAGGACAGCGCCGAGCAGTGCCTGATGCTGCGCCGCGGCGGCGACAATGCCAAGCTGCACCCCCTGGAGTTCCTCGCCGCCCAGCAGCTCGACGACCTGCAACGACCCGGCAAGAAGCACGACCTGGAAGGGCTGACCATCTGGCTGGCGCAGCTGGCCGGCCAGCCCTACCTGCGCATCGACCCGCTGAAGATCAACGTCGCCGCGGTCACCCCGCTGATGTCCTATGCCTTCGCCCAACGGCACAAGATCCTCGCCGTGGCGGTGGACAGCGAAGCGGTGACCATCGCCAGCGCGCAGCCCTTCGTGCATGGCTGGGAAGCCAACCTGGTGCATGTGCTGAAGCGGCCGATCAAGCGCGTGGTGGTCAACCCCGCCGACCTGCAGCGCTTCACCACCGAGTTCTACCGCCTGGCCCGCTCGGTCAGCGGCGCCACCGCGGTGGACCAGAAGATCAGCGGCATCGGCAACTTCGAACAGCTGCTCAGCCTCGGCGCCAGCGACCAGGAGCCGGACGCCAACGACGCGCATATCGTCAATATCGTCGACTGGCTGTTCCAGTACGCCTACCAGCAGCGCGCCAGCGACATCCACATCGAGCCGCGCCGCGAAGCCGGCACCGTGCGCTTTCGCATCGACGGCGTGCTGCACAACGTCTACCAGTTCCCGCCCCAGGTGACCATGGCCATCGTCAGCCGCCTGAAGAGCCTCGGGCGGATGAACGTGGCGGAGAAGCGCAAGCCTCAGGACGGCCGGATCAAGACCAAGACCCCGGACGGCGGCGAAGTGGAACTGCGCCTGTCGACCCTGCCCACCGCCTTCGGCGAGAAGATGGTGATGCGCATCTTCGACCCCGAGGTGCTGCTCAAGAGCCCGGACCAGCTGGGTTTCTCCCCGGACGACCTGCGCCGCTGGGAAAGCATGACCGGCCAGCCCAACGGCATCATCCTGGTCACCGGCCCCACCGGCTCGGGCAAGACCACCACGCTGTACACCACCCTCAAGCAGCTGGCCACCGAGGAAGTGAACGTCTGCACCATCGAGGACCCGATCGAGATGATCGAGGGCGCCTTCAACCAGATGCAGGTGCAGCACAACATCGACCTGACCTTCGCCAGCGGCGTGCGCGCGCTGATGCGCCAGGACCCGGACATCATCATGGTCGGCGAGATCCGCGACCTGGAGACCGCCGAGATGGCGATCCAGGCGGCGCTCACCGGCCACCTGGTGCTCTCGACCCTGCACACCAACGACGCCCCCAGCGCCATCAGCCGCCTGCTCGAGCTGGGCGTGCCGCACTACCTGCTCAAGGCCACCATCCTCGGCGTGATGGCCCAGCGCCTGGTGCGCACCCTGTGCCCGCACTGCAAGGAGCCGGTGCAGCTCAACGAAGCCGACTGGCACAGCCTGACCACGCCGTGGAGCGCACCACTGCCGACCGGCGCGCACCGCGCCGTGGGCTGTGCGGAATGCCGCGAGACCGGCTATCGCGGCCGCGCCGGGGTGTACGAGATCATGCTGCTGAACGACGCGATCAAGCCGCTGATCAGCGCCGACACCGACCTGGTGGCCCTGCGCCGGCACGCCTTCAAGGACGGCATGCGCAGCCTGCGCCTGTCCGGCGCGCAGAAGGTCGCCGCCGGCCAGACCACCATCGAGGAAGTGCTGCGGGTCACCCCGCAGAGCGAACAGAAGTAGCGAGCCCGGCGGCAGCGCCTGGCGCCGCCACACAGACGCGGTCGCGCCCCTCGGCCTTAGCCCGGTAGAGCGCCTCGTCGGCGCACTGCAGCAGGCTGTCGGCCCCTTCGCCGGGCGCCAGCTGGGCCACCCCGACACTCAGGGTGAGCGGCAGCGCCGGGCTGAGCGGCTGCTCGCGCAGCCCATCACAGATGCGCTGAGCCAGTTGCCCTGCCTGCCGCGCATCGGTCTGCGGACAGATCACCAGAAACTCCTCGCCACCCCAGCGCCCGAGGAAGTCGCTGCCACGCACCCCGGCACGCAGCCGCTCGGCCACGCCCTGCAGCACCTGGTCGCCCTGCAGATGCCCCAGCTGATCGTTGACCCGCTTGAAGTGGTCGAGATCGAAGATCAGCACCGCCAGCGGCTGGCTGTAACGACCGGCCTGCTCCAGGCAGGCCTGGAAGTACTGGTTGAGCGCCGAGCGGTTGGCCAGCCCGGTGAGCACATCGGTCCGCGCATCGTGCCGCAGTTGCCGGTTGAGACGGCGCAGGCGGCGGATCCAGAACAGGTTGCTGAGCAGAATCACGGCAAACACCAAGGCGAGCTGGCCGAGCAGGCGATAGTCGGTCGGTGTCTCCACCCGGATCGACACATGGCGGTTGATGATCGTGTTGATCTCTTCCGGCGTCAGGCTGGCAACCGCCTTGTCGAGAATCCCGCGCAGCAGCGGCTGATCCTTGCGTACCCCGATGCGCAGCTGGTTGTCGAAACCGGCGACCTGCCCGGCAATCTTCAGGTTGAACCAGCCTTCCTTCTTGATCGTGTAGGCCGCCACCGTCAGCGAGCGCATGGTCAGCTCGGACTGGCGCTGACTGACCAGGGCCAGGGCCTGCGCCTCGCTATCGGTCAGCACGATCTGGATGTCCGGGAACTGCCGGCGCACGCGCTCCTCGATGGAGGTGCCGCGCGGCAACGCCAGGCGCACCGCGCCCAGCGCCGCCAGATCGACCACGAAGGGGTGCTCCTCGCGGCTGATCAGCACGTTGACATCGGTGAACATCGGCTCGGTGAAGATCAGCCAGGCATCGCGATCCGGGCTCTGGTTGAGGAAGCCGAGCAGCTGGCAGCGGCCTTCCTGGGAAGCTCGCAGCGACTCGTCCCAGTCGCGCGTCTCGACCCGGCGCAGGCGCAGACCGGCCCGCTCGGCGACCAGCCGCAGCAGATCGGCGGCGATGCCCTCGTATTCGCCACGGGCATTCACACTTTCGAACGGCACCCAGTCCGGGTCGACGCACAGACTGGCCTCGGGATGCTGCTCGCGATAGCGCTGCTCGGCCTCGCTCAGCGCCACGTCGGCCCGGGCCGAACCCATCACAAGCAGCCAGATGGCCATTAGCACACAGGGGCGATACACCTTGTCCTCTCCCTACCACGAGCACCTTGCCGGCGACTCGTCGCCAGCCGCGGTCAGCCCTGCCGCCCAGGGCCGCGCCCGAGGATATCAGGAAATCCCGATCGCTCCGTGACTCAGCTTTTCGGCCGACTGGTTTGCCGTAGCAGGCTGGCAAGCCGTTGCGGCTTGCAATCGAGGTAGGCGGAGTTGCGCAGCCAGCGCCGATCGGAGTGCCAGGCAAAGAGGAACTGCCCGCCCTTGAGCTTGTCGACCACCATGCGCGCCACCTGCGGACGCACCGCCGGACAGCCCAGGCTGCGGCCGATGCGGCCCTGGCTGCGGGCCAGGCGCGGGTCGACGTAGCTGGCGCCGTGGATGACGATGGCCCGCTCGCGTGCCAGGTCGTTCAGCCCCGGCTCCAGGCCATCCATGCGCAGCGAATAGCCATGCTTGCCACGGTAGCTCTCGGCGGTGCGGAACAGGCCGAGGCTGCTCTGGAAACTGCCCTCGCGATTGGAAAAGCTCTGCGCGAAATTCTCCCCGGAGCGGCGGCCGTGGGCCACGTAGTCACTCAGCAGCAGGCGCTTGCGCTGCAGGTCGAAGATCCACAGGCGGCGCGCCGTGGACGGCTGCGAATAGTCGATCACCGCCAGCCGGCTGGCCGCTTCGGCGCCATGGTTGACCGCGCACTGCATGGCCGCCACGGCATGGCGCAGGGCCTGCTGGTCGAGGCCGGGCGCCACCCGGGCGAGGTCCTCGACCAGTTTGTCATTCGCCGCGGGTGCCGCCAGCAGCGGTGCACAAAACAGCCAGAGCCCAGCCAGGCCCAAGCGGCCAATTCGTCCGAACATGCGCGCAATACCTCAAAAACCTCTGCGCCCGTCGCGCCCTGTAACCAGAGCCGAGGCCAATCCACTTATACTGGTTGTCAGCCGCCCGCCGTTTACGGCGGGGTTCCTGAGCCATGGACTGGAGCAGTATGTTGTTCAAAAAGTGTGCATCTTACCCGAGCATGCTCATGCTCATCCTGCCACTGGTCGCGAACGCCATGGAGGCTCCCGACGCCCAGCCGGTCGACCTGCGCCCGCTGCTGATGCAACCCGCCAGCCCCTGCACGGCCGTATTGGCAAGCCTAGACGATGCCACGGCGACTCTGCTGGGCAACTTCTATGCACAACGCGACGGCCGACCGGCCTGGCGTGATATCGAGCATCGCCAGCAGCTCGAGGAACAGCTCGAGCTGCTGGCGGACGATGGCCTGAACCCCGCCGATTACCCACTGGCGCAAGCCATGGACGCCTGCAGCGAGCTGCAGGCCAGCAGCAGCTACCTACGCGCCCTGCTCGACCTGCGCCGCGGCCGCCTGGACCAGCAACAGCTGGAACCGCTGTGGCGCGACCCGCAACAGCCGCGCCCGGACCCGCAGCTGGCGATCCTGTCCATCGCCCTGCTGCAACTGGATGAGCCGGCCGCCGCATTCGCCGCCGCCCGCCCCACGCTGCCGCAGTACCAGCGCCTGCGCGCGGTGTATGCGAATGAACGCCTGCAGCCCCTGCCCAGCTGGTCGGCGCTGCCGCCAGGCCCGCTGCTGCAGCCAGGCAAGCAGGATGCGCGCGTGCCGCTGCTACGCGCCCGCCTCAACCTGCCAATGGGCGAGGCCGTCCAGGATGAACTCTACGACCCGGCCACCGTCAGTGCGCTGGAGGACTTCCAGGCCCGCCACGGCCTGCAGGCAGACGGCATCCTCGGCCCGGCCAGCCTGAACGAGCTGAACCTCGACGCCCTGACCCGCCGCGAGCAGCTGCGCATCAACCTGGAGCGCCTGCGCTGGTTGGCCGACGACCTCGGCCAGGTACAGGTGGCGATCAATGTCGCCGCCGCCGAACTGCTGGTGCTGCGCCAGGGCGAGGAACTCTGGCGCACCCGCACCCAGGTCGGCCGCCTCGAGCGGCAGACCCCCTTGCTGGCCTCGCAGATCAACCGGCTGACCCTCAACCCGACCTGGACCGTGCCGCCGACCATCCTGCGTGAAGACAAGCTGCCGGCCATTCGCGCCGACCTCGACTACCTGGCCGAGCACGAGATGAGCGTGTACGACCACGACGGCAACCCGCTCGATCCCGCACAGATCGACTGGGACAACCCCGGCGCCATTCTCCTGCGCCAGGCTGCCGGGGCGAAAAACCCGCTGGGGCAGATGGCCCTGCGTTTTCGCAACCCGTTCTCGGTCTATCTGCACGACACTCCCAGCCAGGCCCTGTTCGACAAGGCGCCACGCCTGTTCAGCTCCGGCTGTGTGCGGATCGAGGCGGTCGACAGCCTGCTGGCCTGGCTGCTGCCGCAAGCGGAACTGGCCAGCGTGAAAAGCCGCATCGCCAGTGGTGAAACCCAGCAGTACCGCCTGCAGCAACCGGCACCGCTGCTGATCGCCTACTGGACGGTGGAAGTGACGGCCGACGGGCAAGTACGCTACGCCCCCGACACTTACCAGCGCGACGCCCGGCTGATCCGGGCCCTGGCAGCCGGTAGCTGAACGGGGCGCGGCCGCGCCGACTGTGCTTAGATGCGTTAATTCCATGTACATGACAGGAGAAAAATATGGAAATTGGTGGCGTACTGCTGCTCTTCGTCGGCCTCGCCGTGGCCGTGGTGTTCATGGGTTTCAAGGTGGTGCCGCAGGGCTTCGAGTGGACGGTGGAGCGCTTCGGCCGCTACACCAACACCCTCAAACCGGGCCTCAACATCATCGTGCCGGTGATGGACCGCATTGGCCGCAAGCTCAACGTGATGGAAAGCGTGCTGGACATCCCGCCGCAGGAAGTGATCACCGCCGACAACGCCACGGTGCAGATCGACGCCATCTGCTTCTTCCAGATCATCAACTCAGCCCAGGCGGCCTATGAGGTCAACAACCTCGAACACGCCATCCGCAACCTGGTGATGACCAACATCCGCACCGTGCTCGGCTCCATGGAGCTGGATGCCATGCTCGGCCAGCGCGACGCGATCAACGAGCGCCTGCTCAAGACCGTGGATGAAGCCACCGCGCCCTGGGGCATCAAGATCACTCGGATCGAGATCAAGGACATCAGCCCGCCCGCCGACCTGATGGCGGCCATGTCCGGGCAGATGAAGGCCGAACGGATCAAGCGTGCACAGATTCTCGAAGCCGAGGGCCTGCGCGCCGCCGCCATCCTCACCGCCGAAGGGCAGAAGCAGGGCGACATCCTCAAGGCCGAAGGCCAGCGCCAGGCCGCCTTCCTCGAAGCCGAGGCGCGCGAGCGCGCCGCCCAGGCCGAAGCCGAGGCCACCCGCATGGTCTCCGAGGCCATCGCCAGCGGCAACGTGCAGGCGGTCAACTACTTCGTCGCGCAGAAGTACATCGAGGCCCTGGGCAACCTGGCTTCGGCCTCCAACAGCAAGGTGATCCTCATGCCGCTGGAAGCCAGCCAGGTGATCGGCGCGGTCGGCGGCATCGGCGAAATCGTCAAGGCCACCTTCGGTGGGACCCCCTCAGGTGACAAGCGCGCATGATGAACTTCCTGCAGCACCTGACCTTCTGGGACTGGCTGGCCTTCGGCACCCTGCTGCTGATCCTCGAGATCTTCGGGGCCGGCGGCTACCTGCTGTGGATCGGCATCGCCGCGGCCTGCGTCGGCGTGCTCAGCTACCTGTTCCCGGAGCTGCCCTGGGCCTGGCAGTTCTTCCTGTTCGCCATCCTCTCGGTGCTCACCGCGGTGTTCTGGTGGCAGCGCCAGCGCAGCACTGGCAAACCCTCCGACCAGCCGGGGCTGAACCAGCGCGGCAGCGAACTGATCGGGCGCAGCTTCGTCCTGCATGAGGCCATAGTCGGCGGCCGCGGCAAGATCAAGGCCGGCGACAGCCTGTGGCTGGTCAGCGGGCCGGACCTGCCCGCCGGCACGCCGATCCGCGTAGTCGGCCAGGACGGCGTATTGCTGCGCGTCGAGGCCGAACAGACCAACTAGCGGGAGACCAGGATGGCCAAACTGCACAAGGCGCTGCTGGCGCTGACCCTGCTCTGCGGCGGTTGCCAGCTGCTGGAGCTGGACCGCCAGGTCCAGCAGGCGCACCGGGAGCTGGTGCTGGTCGCCGGCCAGCTGGAGGCGAGCAATCCTTCGACCGCCCTGGTCGCCCTGCTCGATGGGCAGGGCAAGGCAGTTGCTTACCGCATCGTCGCCCCGGGCAACGCGTTCTATTTCACCGTGGCCGCCGGGACCTACCAGCTGCTGGCCTTCGCCGATGACAACGGCAACTTCCGCCTGGACCCCGACGAAGCCCGGCACTGGCTGGCGCAGGCGCGCAGCGTGGCGCTCCGGCTGCAGCCCGATGATGCCACCCGCGCCGCCCTGCAGCGCAGCAACCGGCTGCAACTGGGCGCCACGGCCCAGGCCGAAGACACACCGGACGTCGACCTGAGCCTGGACAAGCTGTACGCAAACCAGCCGCGCCTGCGCAGCAACTACCTGCAGCAGGTCGGCCTGGACGACCCGCGCTTCGACCCACAACGGGTCAGCCAGGGCGCCTGGGAGCCGCTGAGCTACATCCGCGAAGTCGGCTACGGCCTGTACCTGCTGGAGCCCTGGGACGATGACAAGGAGCCGGTGTTCCTAGTGCACGGCATCAACGACTCGCCGCGCACCTGGCAGGCCTTGCTCGACGGCCTGGATCGGCAGCGCTTCCAGGCGGTGCTGTTCCACTACCCCGGCAGCCTGCCGCTGAACAACAGCGCCTACCTGCTCAGCGAAGCCATTCAGAATGTGCAGCTGCGCCAGGGCGTAGAGCGCTTCCATATCGTCGCCCACAGCATGGGCGGCCTGGTCGCCCGGCGCGCCGTGCAGCTGCTCGAGAGCAATGCGGGCAGCCAGAACCTGTGCCTGCTCCTCACCCTGGCCACGCCCTGGGATGGCCATCCGGCGGCAGCCACGGGCCTGAAGCAGGCGCCGGTCATAGTGCCGACCTGGCGTGATCTGGCGCCGGGCAGCGCCTACCTGCAGGCGCTGTTCGCCAAGCCGCTGCCGGCGCATGTGCGCCAGTGGCTGCTGGTCAGCTACAGCGGCAACAGCCGCCTGCTGACGCAACCCAACGACGGCGTGGTGCCGCTGGCCAGCCAGTTGCGCGGCGCCGCCCAGGACGAAGCCGAGCACCTCTACCTGCTCGAAGAGGACCACACCAGCATCCTCCACAGCAAACGCAGCAAGGCGCTGCTCGCACGGGCCCTGGACAGCCTGCCCGCCAGCGGCTGCGCGCCCTGAAACGCCGACGGCGCCTTGCGGCGCCGTCGGGCGGATGACCTCGGCGGTCACGGCAGGGCATACACCTTGAACAGCGCCCGCTCCGCCTCACCCGGCTTGCCCAGGTGTTCGCCATACAGCCGCTCAAGCTCTCCGGAGCGGTACAGCTCGCTCAACGCGGTATCGACCAGCAGGCGCATGTCTTCGTCGCCACGCTGTACGCCCAGGGCCACCGGCACGGACTCGAAGATGCGCGGCAGGACCTGCAGCTGCTCGGTACCGCTGCGGGTCTTCAGATAGTGTTCGAGGAACATGCGCTCGGAGAAGAAGGCATCGGCCTTGCCGCTGCGGATCAGCTCCACGCCCTGGTCGTAATCCTCGACCGTCTGCAGCTTCACCACCACGCCCAGCCGGCGCACCTTGTCCAGAATCCACGCTTGGGTGACACCACCGGCCATGGTCACGTAGGTGTGCCGGGCCAGGCCGTGATTGACCGTGGCCCGCCAGGTCGGCCCGCTATGCGCCGGCTGGCCAGCGAGCACGGCCAGCAGGGTCTGCGGCGCATCGGTACGCACCAGTACGCCCAGGCCGGCGGTGTAGATCGGCACCGAGAAGCTCATCGCCTGGCGTGCGGCCAGGCTTTCCGGGCTCGGCGTGCAGAGGATGTCGGCCTTGCCGGCGGCCATCAGGGCGCTCTTCTGCGCGTCCTCGACCGCCAGGAAATTCAGCCTGAGCTCAGCCAGCCCCAGCTCGGTCTTGATCCGCTGCGCGACAAGCCGGCACAGGTCGATGCCATAGCCACTGACCTGCTCGCCCTGCTGGCTGCTGAAGGGCGCCACATCCGGCACGAAGGCCAGGGTGATGCTGTTGCTGTCGCGCACCCGCTCGAGGCTGCCGGCAGCGGCCAGCAGCGGCAGCGCCAGCAGCAGGCAGAGCAGTGTCCGGGCGGTCGATTTGATCGGTTTTGCTGTCATGTCCTGTTCCCCGAATGCTGATGACTGTTCCATCCCTAAGGCTTCTCGCCCGTCGTCGGCCCGACCGGCGACAACTCGACGAAGCGCTTGGTGATGAAGCCGTAGAGCAGGTAGCCGATGACCAGGACTATCGCCGCACCGAACACCGCATCCTTGCCCGAGGCGTACAGGGCGTAGTAGCAATAGAACATCGCCACCAGCAGCACCGCCACGTTGCGGGCAAAGATCGACATGCCGACCCGGGCCTTGTACATGATCACCAGCAGCCCGGAGAGCGCCGTGACATAGGGGATCAGGTTGGTCACCGCGGCCAGGTTGACCAGCTTGCCGAACTGCTCGCTGGCGTTCGGCGAGATGGTCGACAGGGCCAGCAGGGTCTGCAGCACGGCGCAGGCGAGCATGCCGATGATCGGCGCCTCCAGCTTGCTGACACGGGCGAACAGCTTGGGAAACATGCCCTCCTCGGCGGTGACCTTGGCGGTCTGGCCGAGGGTGAACTGCCAGCCCAGCAGGGAGCCGATGCAGGCCATCACCGCGAGGATCATGATGATGTTGCCGACCAGCGGGTTGAACATCTGCGCGTAGACATAGGCGAACGGCGCACTGGAGTTGGCCAGCTCGGCGTTGGGGACGATGCCTTGGATCACGGTGGTCGAGAGGATGTACACCACCGCCGCGCCGAGGGTGCCGAACAGGCAGGCCAGCGGCACGTTGCGCTTGGGGTTGTCCACCGCATCGGAGTTCTGCGCCGCCGACTCCATGCCGAGAAAGGCCCACAGGGTCAGCGGAATGCTCTGCGCGATGGCATCGCTGGTGGCCAGGTTGTTCGGGTTCCAGGCGGCGGCAAACACGCTGGCGTCGAACCAGAACCAGCCGATCACGCTGAGGCCCGCCACCGGGATGATCACCCCCCAGACGGTGATCGAGCCGATCTTGCCGGTGATGCTCGGGCCGCCGAAATTGGCCACGGTGGTCAGCCAGATCAGTCCGACCGTGCCGATGAACAGCGGAATGGCGCCGCTGCCCAGCCAGGGGAAGAACGGCGTCAGGTAGCCCACCGCGGAGATGCCGATGGCCACGTTGCCGATGGCCAGCGAGAGGAAGTAGAGGAACGAGCAGAGGAAGAACGCCGACTTGCCGTGCGCCTCCTCGCTATAAGCCGACATGCCGCCGGAGCGCGGGCAGTAGATGCCGCACTGGGCGAAGCAGTAGGCGATGGCCATGGAACCGATGGCGGTGATGATCCATGACAGCAGCGAAACCGCCCCCAGCTGCGCCATGCTCGACGGCAGCATGATGATGCCGGAGCCCATCATGTTCACCGCCACCAGGGTGGTAAGCCCCATCAGGCTCATTTTCTTGCTTGTTTCGGCCATCGAATACTCCCTGATCGATTTTTCACACGCAGAGAACTCCGGCCTCTCGTGAGCCGGGAGCAGGCAACGCGGATATGAATGAGCTGACAGACAGCGGACTAACCCTACCGATGCCGGCCTCCCCCGCCGCATCAGTCATGAGCGCCACCCTGCAACACTATCGCTGCAGGAAGATGAACCGCCCTGCCCCAGATCAAAAGCCTAGCAAAGCCCCGGGCGGACTTCGGTTTTTCTCCGCCGTCTGGCCCATCTGCGCCAGTGCTGGGCAGTTCGCGCGCGCCGGGGTTCGCGGCTGAAGCCGCTCCTACGAGAAAAATCGCCGGCAATAAAAAACCGCCCGAAGGCGGTTTTTCATGGCACTCGCGCGACTTAGCCGCGGTAGTCGTCCATCGGCACGCAGGCGCAGAACAGGTTGCGGTCGCCGAACACGTTGTCGACGCGGTTCACCGCCGGCCAGTACTTGTGCGCACGGGTATGGGCGGACGGGGTCACCGCTTCCTCGATGCTGTACGGCCGCTCCCACACGCCGGTGACGTCGGCCAGGGTGTGCGGGGCGTTCTTCAGCGGGTTGTTCTCGGCCGGCCACTCGCCGTTGGCCACCTTGGCGATCTCGGCGCGGATGCTCAGCATGGCCTCGATGAAGCGATCCAGCTCTTCCTTGGACTCGCTCTCGGTCGGCTCGATCATCAGCGTGCCCGGCACCGGGAAGCTCATGGTCGGCGCGTGGAAGCCGTAGTCCATCAGGCGCTTGGCCACGTCTTCCTCGCTGATCCCGGTTTCCGCCTTGAGCGGGCGCAGGTCGAGGATGCACTCGTGGGCGACGCGATCGTTGCGGCCGCTGTAGAGCACCGGGAAGGCCCCGGTCAGCTGGCTGGCCAGGTAGTTGGCGTTGAGGATCGCCACCTCGGTGGCGTCGGCCAGTTGCGGGCCCATCATGGCGATGTACATCCAGCTGATCGGCAGGATGCTCGCGCTGCCCCAGGGCGCGGCGCTGACCGCAGTGTTCTGCGGGTTCGGCCCCTGCAGCTCGACCACCGGGTGGTTGGCGACGAAGGGCGCAAGATGAGCCTTGACGCCGATCGGGCCCATGCCCGGGCCGCCACCGCCGTGGGGAATGCAGAAGGTCTTGTGCAGGTTCATGTGCGACACGTCGGCGCCGATATCCGCCGGACGGGCCAGGCCCACTTGCGCGTTCAAGTTGGCGCCGTCCATGTACACCTGGCCGCCGTGGGCATGCACCACCTCGCAGATCTCGCGGATGCCTTCCTCGTACACGCCGTGGGTCGAGGGGTAGGTGATCATCAGGCAGGACAGCTTGTCGCCGGCATCCAGGGCCTTGGCCTTGAGGTCATCCATATCGACGTTGCCGGCGGCATCGCAGTCCACCACCACCACGCGCATGCTCAGCATCTGCGCCGAGGCCGGGTTGGTGCCGTGGGCCGAGGCCGGGATCAGGCAGATGTCGCGGTGGCCGTCGCCACGGCTCTGGTGGTACTTGCGGATCGCCAGCAGGCCGGCGTATTCGCCCTGGGCACCGGAGTTGGGCTGGGTGCAGATGGCGTCGAAGCCGGTGATGGCGCGCAGCCACTCTTCCAGCTCGTCGATCATCAGCTTGTAGCCCTGAGCCTGCTCGGCCGGCACGAAGGGGTGCAGGCTGGCGAATTCCGGCCAGGTGATCGGGATCATCTCGCTGGTGGCGTTGAGCTTCATGGTGCAGGAGCCCAGCGGGATCATCGACTGGTTGAGGGCCAGATCCTTGTTCTCCAGGCGCTTGAGGTAGCGCAGCATGGCGGTTTCGCTGTGGTGCGTGTTGAACACCGGGTGGCTCAGGTAGGCCGAGCTGCGCAGCAGCTCGGCCGGGATGCCCTGGGGCAGCTCGCCGGCGTCCAGTTCGGCCACGCTCAGGCCGTGGTCGGCGCCGAGGAAGATGGCGAACAGCTGCTCGACGGTCTGCGCGCTGCAGGTCTCGTCCAGGCTGACGCCCAGCTTGCCGCGACCGAGGATGCGCAGGTTGATCCGTGCGGCCTTGGCCGACTCGAGGATGGCGGTCTGCATGCCGCCGACGTCCAGGGTCAGGGTGTCGAAGAAGTGCTGGTTGTCGCGGGTGACGCCCTTCTGCGCCAGACCGGCGGCGAGGATGGCGGTCAGCCGGTGTACGCGCTGGGCGATCTGCTTGAGGCCTTGCGGTCCGTGGTAGACGGCGTAGCAGCTGGCGATGTTGGCCAGCAGCACCTGCGAGGTGCAGATGTTGGAGTTGGCCTTCTCGCGGCGGATATGCTGCTCGCGGGTCTGCAGGGCCATGCGCAGGGCGGTGTTGCCGCGGGCATCCTTGGACACGCCGATGATGCGCCCGGGCATGGCGCGCTTGTAGGCATCGCTGGTGGCGAAGAAGGCCGCGTGCGGGCCGCCGTAGCCCATCGGCACGCCGAAGCGCTGGGCCGAACCGAACACCACGTCGGCGCCCAGCTCGCCCGGCGGGGTCAGCAGCAGCAGCGACAGCAGGTCGGCGGAGACGCAGGCCAGGGCCTGCTGGGCGTGCAGCGCGGCAATCAGCGGACGCAGGTCACGGATCTCGCCGTGGGTGTCCGGGTACTGCAGCAGGGCGCCGAATACCTGGTGCTGGCTCAACTGGTCGAGATTGCCGACCAGCACTTCCAGGCCGAAACCTTCGGCACGGGTCTGCACCACGGAGATGGTCTGCGGGTGGCAATTCTCGTCGACGAAGAACAGGTTGCTCTTGCTCTTGGCCACGCGCTTGGCCAGGGCCATGGCTTCGCCGGCGGCGGTGGCTTCGTCGAGCAGCGAGGCGCTGGCCAGGTCCAAACCGGTGAGGTCGATGGTCAGCTGCTGGAAGTTCAGCAGCGCCTCCAGGCGACCCTGGGCGATTTCCGGCTGGTAGGGGGTGTAGGCGGTGTACCAGCCCGGGTTTTCCAGCACGTTGCGCAGAATCACGGTCGGGGTCAGGGTGCCGTGGTAGCCCATGCCGATCAGGCTGGTCCACTGCTGGTTCTGCTGAGCATACCCCTTGAGCTTGGCCAGGGCGCCCTGCTCGTCCAGTGCCGCCGGCAGGGCCAGCGGGCCGTTCAGGCGGATGGCCGGTGGCACGGTCTGCACGATCAGTTCGTCGCGGTTGGTCACGCCGAGGGCGGACAGCATGGCCTGCTGCTCGCCGGCATCGGGGCCGAGGTGACGACGGAGGAAGGCATCGGGCTGGTGCAACTGGGCGAGACGGGGCGTCTGGGACATGGCGTGGCTCTCGGGAAATGACAGAGCCTCGACGAATCGAGGCTCGACAACGAATGTGGCCTGTGGCGGTGATCGTAGAAGCAGATCAGGCCGGAACTAAGCCGTCGTAGAACCTGTTTACGATCTTCTGGACTAGAGCCAGACAAGGCAAAAACAGCCGAGGAAGCGGAGTTTACGAGCTGTAAATGAGCATTCCGAGGCTGTTTTTAACGCCGTATGGCCGACGGCCAGGAGATCGTAAGTGGGTTCTTAAGCGTCGGCGTCGCAGGCGGCTTTATAGCCGGCGGCATCCAGCAGGCCGTCGAGGTCGGCGGCATTGCTCGGCTGCAGCTTGAAGAACCAGGCGGCGTAAGGTTCGCCGTTGACCTGCTCGGGGCTGTCGCTGAGGGCTTCGTTGACCGCGATGACTTCACCGGCGATCGGCGCGTAGATGTCGGAGGCGGCCTTCACCGACTCCACCACACCGGCTTCCTGACCGGCGGCCAGCTGCTTGCCGACTTCCGGCAGCTCGACGTAGACCACGTCGCCCAGAGCTTCCTGGGCATGGTCGGAGATGCCCACGGTGACGGTGCCGTCCGCTTCGAGGCGGGCCCACTCGTGGCTGGCGGCGTAACGCAGATCGGCGGGGATAGTGCTCATCGGGATGTCCTCAGGATCAGGTGGCGGGTAGCCCGCCCGGAAAAGTTAGCAGTTAGATGACGGCTTTGCCGTTACGCACGAAATTCGCTTTGACCACGCGCACCGGGTACCACTTGCCGCGGATCTCCACTTCGGCGCGCTCGCCGGTGGCTGCCGGCACGCGGGCCAGGGCGATGGACTTGCCGAGGGTCGGCGAGAAGCTGCCGCTGGTGATCTCGCCTTCGCCGACGCCGTCGATGCGTACCACCTGGTGGGCGCGCAGCACGCCGCGCTCTTCCAGAACCAGGCCGACCAGCTTGGCCTGGTCGCCGGCGGCGCGCTGGCTTTCCAGGGCGCTGCGGCCGACGAAGTCGCGCTCGGCCGGTTCCCAGGCGATGGTCCAGGCCATGTTGGCGGCCAGCGGCGAAACGTCGTCGGTCATGTCCTGGCCGTACAGGTTCATCCCGGCTTCCAGGCGCAGGGTGTCGCGCGCGCCGAGGCCGATCGGGGCGATGCCGGCGCCGACCAGCTCGCTGAGGAAGGCCGCGGCCTGCTCGGCCGGCAGCATGATTTCCAGGCCGTCTTCACCGGTGTAGCCGGTGCGGGCGATGAACCAGTCGCCTTCCGGCAGGCCCTGGAACACCTTGAGTTCGTTGATCAGCGCGGCGCGCGCGGCGCTGACCAGCTCGGCGGTCTTGGCGCGGGCGTTGGGCCCCTGGATGGCGAGCATGGCCAGTTCGGCGCGCTCGGCCAGGGTGACGTCGAAGCCGGCGGTGTGCGCCTGCATCCAGGCCAGGTCCTTGTCGCGGGTGGCGGCGTTGACCACCACGCGGTAGCCCCAGTCGGTGAGGTAGACGATCAGGTCGTCGACCACCCCGCCACGCTCGTTGAGCATGCCGCTGTAGAGGGCCTTGCCCGGCGTCTGCAGGCGCGCCACGTCGTTGGCCAGCAGGTACTGCAGCCAGGCCTGGGCCTGGGGCCCGGTGACATCGACCACGGTCATGTGGGAAACGTCGAACACACCGCAGTCGCGACGCACCTGGTGGTGCTCCTCGACCTGCGAGCCGTAGTGCAGTGGCATGTCCCAGCCACCGAAATCGACCATCTTGGCGCCCAGCGCCAGATGCTGTTCGTACAGAGGGGTACGCTGTCCCATGGGTAACTCCTTGCGCTAGACGCCCGCCCGCGCCGGCCGGGGCCTGCAGCGGATGCGGGGTTCATGGTCGGGCTGCGTCAGCAGGCGCGCATTGTAGCCCCGCAAAGGCGTCTGGTCATCTCGCAAAATGACCGCAGGGTCACGACCGGAAGCCCCGGCAAGGGCAAGGCAGCAGGATCGCCGCTAGTGTCCCGGTTGATGGGCCGAGCGGCGAATCAGGCCGATCACCGGCAGCAGGCCGACCAGCACCAGGGTCAGCGCCGGCAGCGCGGCGCGCGCCCACTCGCCCTCGCTGGTCATCTCGAACACCCGTACCGACAGGGTGTCCCAGCCGAAGGGGCGCATCAGCAGGGTGGCCGGCATTTCCTTGAGCACATCGACGAACACCAGCAGGCCGGCGCTCAGCGCACCCGGCACCAGCAGCGGCAGGTAGACCCGCAGGAACAGCTGCGGCCCGCCCACGCCGAGGCTGCGCGAGGCCTGCGGCAGCGACGGACGGATGCGCGCCAGGCTGTGCTCCAGCGGGCCATGGGCGACCGCCATGAAGCGCACCAGATAGGCCAGCAGCAAGGCGCCCAGGCTGCCGAGCAGCAGCGGTTTGCCGGCGCCGCCCAGCCAGGCGGAGGCAGGGATGACCAGATGATTGTCCAGGTAACTGAAGGCCAGCATGATCGCCACCGCCAGCACCGAGCCCGGCAGGGCGTAGCCGAGATTGGCCAGGCCCACCGTCGAGCGCATCAGCCGGGTCGGCGCCTGGCGCCGGGCGAAGGCCAGCAGCAGGGCCACGGCCACGGTGACCAGGGCCGCCAGCCCGCCCAGGTAGAGGGTGTGCAGGATCAACCCGACATAGCGCTCATCCAGGTCGAAACGGCCGCGCTGGAAAAACCACAGCAGCAGCTGCGCCATCGGCACGACGAAGGCACAGGTGAACACCAGGCCGCACCAGGCGCTGGCCAGCGCCGCCTTCCAGCCGTGCAGCTGGTACAACGGCTTGCCCCGCGGCCTTTCGCTGGCCGGGCGGCTGGCACCGCGGGCGCGGCGCTCGCCATACAGCACCAGCATCACCGCCAGCAGCAGCAGGCTGGCCAGCTGGGTGGCGCTGGACAGGCTGTAGAAGCTGTACCAGGTCTTGTAGATGGCGGTGGTGAAGGTGTCGAAGTTGAACACCGAGACCGCGCCGAAGTCGGCCAGGGTCTCCATGATCGCCAGGGCCAGGCCGGCACCGATGGCCGGGCGCGCCATCGGCAGGGCCACCCGCCAGAACGCCTGCCAGGGCGACTGGCCGAGTACCCGCGCCGCCTCCATCAGGCCCTTGCCCTGGGCCAGGAAGGCGCCACGGGCGAGCAGGTAGACGTAGGGGTAGAACACCAGCACCAGGACGATGATCACCCCGCCGCTGGAGCGCACCCGCGGCAGGCGCAGGCCGCTGCCGAACCAGTCGCGGGCCAGGCTCTGCAGCGGCCCGGCGAAATCCAGCAGGCCGACGAAGACGAAGGCCAGCACATAGGCGGGAATGGCGAACGGCAGCATCAGCGCCCAGTCCAGCCAGCGCCGCCCAGGGAACTCGCAGAGGCTGGTCAGCCAGGCCAGGCTGACCCCCAGCAGGACCACGCCTGCGCCGACGCCAAGCACCAGCAGCAGGGTATTGCCGAGCAGACGCGGCAGCTGGGTGGCCCACAGGTGCGCCCAGATCTCGCCATCCACCTCATGCCAGGACAGCAGCAGGACCGATAACGGCAGCAGCACCAGACTGGCGATGGCAAAGGCGATGGGATACCAGCGGCGCTGGGCGGGATGGGCCACGCGAGTTCCTCGGCGAGAAAAACAGAACGCCCCGGACTGGCCGGGGCGTCGAGTATAACGGCTGAACCCGCCTTTGTTGGCGCTGCGCGGCGCTCGGCCGCAGGGCAGCGCCTAGGCGGCCAGGCTCAGTTCCAGCCGGCGCGATCCATCAGCATGGTCGCCTCGGCCTGGCGCTTGCCGGCCACTTCCATCGGGATGCTGTCGGCCTTGAAGCTGCCCCAGGCGGCCACTTCGGCGGACGGTTTGACCGCCGGGTTGGCCGGGTATTCCTGGTTGACGTCGGCAAACAGGCTCTGCGCCTCGGCGCTGGTCATCCACTCCAGCAGCTTCTGCGCCTCGGCGGCGTGCGGGGCGTGGGCGGTCACGCCGGCGCCGGACAGGTTGACGTGCACGCCGCGGTCGGCCTGGTTCGGCCAGAACGGCTTGACCTTCAGACCCGGCTGCTGCTTGTGCAGGCGGCCGTAGTAGTAGGTGTTGGCCATGCCCACATCGCACTGGCCGGCGTCGATGGCCTGAAGCAGGGCGGTATCGTCGGCGAACACGTCGGTGGCCAGGTTGCCGATCCAGCCCCTGACGATTTCCTCGGTCTTGGCCGCGCCATGGGTCTCGATCAGGGTGGCGGTCAGCGACTGGTTGTAAACCTTCTTGCTGGTGCGCAGGCACAGGCGGCCTTCCCAGTTCTTGTCGGCCAGGGCCTCGTAGGTCGACAGTTCTTCCGGCTTGACCCGCTCGGTGGAGTAGAAAATGGTCCGCGCGCGCAGCGACAGGCCGGTCCAGGCGCCGGAGCTGGCGCGGTACTGGGCCGGGATGTTGGCCTCGATCACGGCCGACTTGAGCGGTTTGAGCACACCCTCCTGCTCGGCCTGCCAGAGGTTGCCGGCATCCACGGTGATCAGCAGGTCGGCCGGGGTGTTCGCCCCTTCGGCCTTGAGACGGGCCAGCAGCGGCGCCTCCTTGTCGGTGATGAACTTCACCGGCACGCCGGTCTTGGCGGTGTAGGCGTCGAACACCGGCTTGATCAGCTCGTCGATGCGCGCGGAGTAGACCACCACCTCATCGGCGGCCTGGGCGCCGACGGCCAGCGTGGAGAGGACCAGAGAAGCGAGTAGACCGGTACGAGCCTGCATGGGTGCTGCCTCATGTCGAGAAATAGGAGTCGAATAGTAGTGAATACTATTTAGCTTCTCAACTAAAGTCGCCGGCAGGCTGTTGACGGATATTGCCGCGTGCCCGGCGGACGGCTCAGCTGCGCGCCAGCGGTGGCAGGTCGCCGGACAGGCCGAGGGCCTGGCGAACGAACAGGGCCTTGGCATCAGGCAGCTCGTCGACCCAGTTCAGCCCGCTGTTGCGCAGCCAGCGCAGCGGCAGCGGGTCGGCCTGGAACAGGCGCTCGAAGCCCTCCATCGCCGCCATCATCGCCAGGTTGTGCGGCATGCGCCGGCGCTCGTAGCGGCTGAGCACGCGCACATCATTCGGCTGTTCGCCACGCGAGAGGGCATGCAGCAGCACATCGGCCAGCACCGCGACATCGAGGAAGCCCAGGTTGACCCCCTGCCCGGCCAGCGGATGGATGCTGTGGGCGGCATCGCCGACCAGCGCCAGGCCGCTTTCCACGTAGCGCTTGGCGTGGCGCTGGCGCAGCGGGATGCACAGGCGCGGGTCGACCTGGGTGATTTCGCCCAGGCGCCATTCGAAGGCCTTGCCCAGTTCGTGGCGGAAGGCCGCCTCGTCCAGCGCCATCAGGCGTGCGGCCTCGGCCGGCACGGTCGACCAGACGATCGAGCACCAGTGCTCATCGTCGCCGCGCCGCAGCGGCAGGAAGGCCAGCGGGCCGTCGTCGGTGAAGCGCTGCCAGGCTGTGGCCTGGTGCGGGCGGGCGCAGCGCACGCTGGTGACGATGGCGTGGTGCAGGTAGTCCCACTCGCGGGTGGCGCAACCGGCCAGGCGGCGCACCGCCGAGTTGGCGCCGTCGGCGGCCACCAGCAGCGCCGAACGCAGCTCGCGGCCGTCGGCCAGCTTGAGCAGCCAGCCGTCGCCGGAGCGGCGCAGCTGTTCGACGCGGGCATTGCCGAGCAGGCCTAGGTTGCTGTCGTGCAGGCGTTCGAGCAGGGCATCCTGAATCACCCGGTTCTCGACGATGTGGCCAAGGGTTTCGGCATGCACGCTGGCGGCGGAGAAATGCACGCTGCCGGTGCCGGTGCCGTCCCACACCTGCATGTCGCAGTAGGCCGAGGCGCGCCGCGCGGCAATCCCCGGCCATACGTCGAGGCGTTCGAGAATGCGCTGGCTGGCGGCCGACAGGGCACTGACCCGTGGCTCGAAGGCCGCGTCGGCGGCGAAAGGCTTGATGCTCAGCGGGCCGCCGTCGACGACCAGGATATCCAGGCCGCTGTGTTCCAGGGCCAGGGCCAGGGCGCTGCCGACCATGCCGGCTCCCACGATGATCAGATCCGCTTGCATCTTCCTTCCTTCTAGAAGCTGTTGCCGCAGTCGGCGAGCGATGGCCGGACAAGCTCGAAATGGCTGAGAACGCGCAGTCTACAGGCAGGGCGCGGGCATGCCGAAGGCATTTTCAGCAGCCTCACGCGGCCTGCCGCGCACGGGGCTTGAGGCGCACGTAGAGGGTCTTGTGCACGGTGGCGACCAGGCTGCCGGCGCCGTCGCGGACTTCCACCTTGAGCTCGGGCAGGTACTTGTCGCCCCGGGCGGTATGGCTGCGGATATCGCTCAGCAGCGTCTCGTCGATATGGAAGTCGGCATACACCGGGCCCTTGCCCGGCGCGACGAAATCGATGTGCGCGGCCTTGTCCCAGACGATGTAATCGCGGCCGAGGTTTTCCATGATCATCAGCATGAAGAACGGGTCGGTCATGGAGTACAGCGAGCCGCCGAACTGGGTGCCGACATAGTTGCGGTTGTACCAGCCCAGGCCCATGCGGATGCGGATCGCGCGCATATCCGGGGCCATCTTCAGCACGCGGATGCCGGCGCCCAGGTAGGGCGGGTAGAGGTTCATCGCCCAGCGCAGCAAACGCGCCTTGCGGGCCAGTCGGCGGTTACTCATAAGGTTCCTAGAGGGTGCGGGTGCCCAGGCCCATGGCCTGGCGGGCGAACCAGTGCTTGGCCGGCGGCAACAGATCGAGGCCGAGCAGGCCGAGGGTGCGCCCGGCCACCAGCAGCGGCTCGTTGCGGCCGAACAGGCGGGTGACCTGGTCGGAGAAGCCGACGGTCATGGCCTGGTCCTGCTGCTGGCGACTGCGGTAACGCTGCAGGGTGGCGAAGTCGCCGAGCGGCGCCGCGCTGGCCAGCAGGCAGTCGGCCAGGGCCAGGGTGTCGCGCAGCGACAGGTTGTAGCCCTGCCCCGCCACCGGATGCAGGCTGTGCGCGGCATTGCCGAGCACCACCAGGTGCGGGCGCACCTGCTCCTGGGCCTCGACCAGCGCCAGCGGATAGACATGCCGGGCACCGACCTGGCGCAGGGCGCCCAGGCGGTAGCCGAAGGCCTGCTGCAATTCGTCGAGGAAGGCCCGCTCGGCCAGCGCCTGCAGGCGCGCGGCATCGTTGCCGGGACGGGTCCAGACCAGCGCGCAGCGGTTGTCCGCCAGCGGCAGCATGGCCATCGGCCCTTGCTCGGTGAAACGCTCGAAGGCCTGGCCGGCGTGCTGCTCGGTGGGGCTGACATTGGCGATCAGCGCGCTCTGCCCGTAGGGCGTGTGCTTGACAGCGATGCCCAGCTGCTCGCGCAACCCGGAGCGGCCGCCATCGGCCAGCACGGCTAGGTCGCAGTCGAGGACGTCCTCGTCGTTGAGGGTCAGCCGGTAGCCATCATCGAGCGCCTGCAGGCGGGTGACTTCGGCCGGGCAGCGCCAGCTCACCACGTCGCGGTCCAGAGCCTGCCACAGGCAGTGGCCGAGCCAGGCGTTCTCCACCACATAGCCGAGGGCCGGCACGCCTTCGTCCTCGGCACTCAGGCGCGCGGCGCCAAAACGACCGCGATCGGAGACATGGATCTGGCTGATCGCCTCGACCCGCGGACTGATCGCCGGCCACAGGCCGAGGCGCTCGTAGATCTGCCGGGTGCCGAAGGACAGCGCGGTGGAGCGCGCGTCGTAGCTGGGCTGGTAACTGTCGCCGGGGGCGAACGGCTCGACCAGCACGATCTGCCAGCCACGCGCCTTGGCCCCGGCCTGCAGGGCCAGGGCCAGGCTGGCGCCGACCAGGCCGCCGCCGATAATCGCCAGCTGTACCCGCGCCATCAGACCGCTCCCGCTGGCGGTGCCAGCATCGGGCTGGCGCCGAGCCGATCAATACCGCCACCCATAATCGCCAGCTGCACACGACTCATCGACTCAGGCTGCCTGGCTGCGGGCGGCGGCCATCAGCGCCTCGATCTCGGCGACCGTCTTCGGCACGCCAGTGGTGAGGATTTCGCAACCACCCTTGGTCACCACCACGTCGTCCTCGATGCGCACGCCGATGCCGCGCCACTTCTTGGCGACCTTCTCGTTGTCCACGGCGATGTAGATGCCCGGCTCGACGGTCATCGCCATGCCCGGCTCGAGCACACGCCACTCACCGCCGACCTTGTATTCGCCGACATCGTGCACGTCCATGCCCAGCCAGTGGCCGGCGCGGTGCATGTAGAACGGCTTGTAGGCTTCAGCCGCGATCAGCTCGTCGACCTCGCCTTCGAGCAGGCCCAGTTCGACCAGGCCGGCGGTGATCACCCGCACGGTGGCCTCGTGGGCCTCGTTCCAGTGCTTGCCGGGGGCGATGTGCTTGAACGCCTCCTCGTTGGCTTTCAGCACCAGCTCGTAGATGGCCTTCTGCTCGGCCGAAAACTTGCCGCTGACCGGGAAGGTACGGGTGATGTCGCTGGCGTAGCAGTCGATCTCGCAGCCGGCGTCGATCAGCACCAGGTCGCCGTCCTTGAGCGGCGCGTCGTTCTCGCGGTAGTGCAGGATGCAGGCGTTGCGGCCGGCGGCGACGATCGAACCGTAGGCCGGCATCTTCGCCCCGCCCTTGCGGAACTCGTAGTCCAGCTCGGCTTCCAGGTGGTACTCGGCCAGGCCGCCGCGGCTGGCCTGCATAGCGCGGATGTGCGCACGCGAGCTGATCTCGGCCGCCTCGCGCATCACCTTCACCTCGTTGGCCGACTTGTACAGGCGCATGTCGTGCAGCACGTGGTCGAGGGCGACGAACTCGTTGGGCGGGGTGGCGCCCTGGCGCGCCTTGGAGCGGATCACGTTGACCCACTCCATCAGCCGGTGGTCGAACTCCTGGTTGCGGCCGATGCCGTAGTAGACCCGCTCGCGGCCTTCGATCAGGCCGGGCAGGATGTCGTCGATATCGCCGATGGGGAAGGCATCGTCGGCGCCGTAAGTGCTGATCGCCCCGTCCTGGCCGGCACGCAGGCCGTCCCACAGCTCACGCAGCGGGTCGCGCTCGCGGCAGAACATCACGTATTCGCCATGGGCCCGCCCGGGAATCAGCACCAGCACCGCTTCCGGCTCGGGAAAGCCGCTGAGGTACTGGAAGTCGCTGTCCTGGCGGTAGACATGCTCGACATCGCGGTTGCGGATGTACACCGGCGCCGCCGGCAGGATGGCGATGCTGTTGGGTTCCATCTGCGCCATCAGCGCCTTGCGCCGCCGGGCGTATTCCGACTTGGGGATGCTGACCATGGCGATATCCGACCTTAATGCAGGGAAGGTTTGGCCGCGGCCACCGGCGCCGGCTTGGCGCATTCGGTGAACAGCAGCAACGGGGCGACGCGCAGGTACTCCATCACTTCCATGTAGTCGTTCTCGCCGTCCTCGGACTCTTCCAGGGCGCTCTGCACCTGGGAGATAGCGGACAGGTCCTGCAGCACTTCCATGGCCTCGCCGCTCAGCGCCGTGTTGCCGAGGACCATGCCGAAGCCGTCGAGGAAACCCTGGCACCACTGGCCCAGGGCCTGGGCGCGCTCGACCAGCGGCGCATCGTCGCCGGGCAGCAGCAGGACCACGGTGATATCCGTGCCGGTCAGCTCGCCCTTGACCATCTCCTGCAGGCCGATCAGCGCCTGGCGTACGTTGTCGGCCGGCTCGGCACCGAGCAGCTCGACCGCATCGGCCAGCCAGGGTTCGGGCTCGAAACCGGCACCGGCGCAGCTGCGGCCGAGCAGCATGCCGTGCAGTTCGGCGGGGGATACGGGTTTGCCGCTGCTGGCGAGCAGGGCGGCGAAAGCGGAGTACGGCGAATTCGAAGAGGTCATGGGCAGCTAGGCGCTAGGCAGCGCAATGTCTAGAATGGAGGCTTCGTATCCTAGCACCGGCAGGCGCGGCAAGACCATCGAAGCCCGGCGCCGGCCGAGTCCGGCAACCGCTCGATAATCGCGACCCGGTCGCCTCCAGGGCCCGACAATCCTTTATAGTTTCGCCACTCATCACCCAGGTAGGGAGCCCATGGAAGACACCGAACTGCAAACCCTGACGCGCAAGCTGGAACTGCTGATCCAGCGCGTGGAGCAGCTCAAGGTGCAGAACCGTGCCCTCCTGGCCAGTGAGAAGGCCTGGCGCGAGGAACGCGCCCATCTGATCGAGAAGAACGAAATGGCCCGGCACAAGGTCGAATCGATGATTTCGCGCCTGAGAGCCCTGGAGCAGGACACATGAGCCAGTCGAACACCGTCACCGTGCACATCCTCGACAAGGAATACTGCATCGCCTGCCCGCCGGATCAGCGCGCCAACCTGGAAAGCGCCGCGCGCTACCTGGACGGCAAGATGCGCGAGATCCGCTCCGGCGGCAAAGTCATCGGCGCCGACCGCATCGCCGTGATGGCCGCACTGAACATCACCCATGACCTGCTGCACAAGCAGCAGCGCCTGGACCAGGAAGCCAGCCACACCCGCGAACGCGTGCGCGATCTGCTCGACCGCGTCGACGGCGCCCTGGCCGCCGATCCGGATGGCCTGGGACTCTGATTGCAGAGCCGCCGATTAGGGTATACTCGCGCCAGCTCCCTGGTGTGTTTGCCAGTCGGTGATGTCCCTGAGCCGATACGCACAACCACGGGGGTTGCAAGTGGGGCCGGTGTGCATGTCCGCCTGACGGAAAGCCTTAACGCCTCCTGCAATCTCCACCTTGAACTTTCGGGTTCAAGGGCTAACCCGACAGCGGCATAACCGGGGAGTCCTTTTTCCATGCTCGACGCCGGCACGCTTTCCCGCCCGGCCCTGCGCCGCCAGCTTCGCCAGGCGCGCCGCGACCTCTCTGCGCTGCAACAGCAACGCGCCGCCCTTGCCCTGTTTCGCCAGCTGGCCCAGCACCCGCTGTTCCGCCGCGCCCGGCATATCGCCCTGTACCTGGCCAACGACGGCGAGATCGACCCGCGCCCACTGCTGCAGGCCGCTCAGCGCCGCGGCAAGGCCATCTACCTGCCGGTACTCAGCGCCTGGCCACGCACCAGAATGAACTTCCAGCGCCTGCACCCGCACGATCGGCTGGCAGCCAACCGCTTTTGCATCGCCGAACCCCGGGCCAACCGGGCCCGCCAGCGACCGGTCTGGACCCTCGACCTGGTGCTGCTGCCGCTGGTCGGCTTCGATGAGAATGGCGGGCGCCTAGGCATGGGTGGCGGCTTCTACGACCGCGCGCTGGCCTATCGCCATCTGCGCAAAAATTGGCACAAGCCGACGCTATTGGGGCTGGCCCATGAATGTCAGAAAGTCAGCAGACTGGAACTGGCCAGTTGGGATGTGCCGGTGAAGGCAGTGGTGACGGATGCCGGCTGGTACGGCTGAAGCGGTGGCGGGAACGATGGCGCCGCGATCCCTGCGACGCTCGTTTGCTTGCGTTTACTGCGGCGACTGGCTGGCCGCCTGATCGCCCTGACGCTCCCAGAGATTCTGGGTGTAACCCGTGGTAACCATGCCCAGACTGAACAGGATCACCAGTACCCACAATAGATCCGGCTTTTTACGCTTCATTGGTTGCCTCCCCCTTTACCAGGCACCCTGCATCGACTGACCGGCGGTGGTTGTTGTTATTGGCCATGCAACGGCGCCACGACCGAGCACCCTGCCCTCTGTGGAGCATTAGGAAGCCGGATCCGATTGACGCCAAACGGCTGTCTCGAGCGGGAACGATTGTCACTCCGCCAACGAAGACCGGCAAACAGGAGCAAAGTTCATGCCTAACTGGCTGATGAAATCCGAACCCGATGAACTGTCGATCCACGACCTGCAACGCCTCGGTCGTGCGCGCTGGGACGGGGTGCGCAATTACCAGGCGCGCAACTTCCTGCGCAGCATGCAGGCGGGCGAGCTGTTCTTCTTCTACCACTCCAGCTGCCCCGAACCGGGCATCGCCGGGATTGCCCGGATAGTCGGCGCCACCTACCCCGACCCGACCGCCCTGGACCCGAGCAGCCACTACTTCGACGCCAAGGCCAGCCACGAGAAAAACCCCTGGAGCGCCATCGACGTGGAGTTCGTCGAGGCCTTCCCCCGCGTGCTGCCGCTGGCCCGCCTGAAGGCCGCGGCGGAGCTGGCCGAACTGGCCCTGGTGCAGCGCGGCAGCCGGCTCTCGGTGATGCCGGTCGGCGCCGCCGAGTGGGCCGCGATCCTCGCCATGCGTTGAGTCTGTTGCGCCGCTGTGCTATCTGAGAGGCGTAGCCTCCGGAGCCGCCCATGCGCACACGTTCCGTCTGGCCGGCACGGCTGGCGCTGGCCTTCCTCCTTCTGGTGCTCTGTGGCGCCAGCCTGATGCTCTGGCGCCAACTGGAGAGCGATCAGCAGGCACGCCTGGCGGAACGCCTCGACTACCAGGCACGCACCCTCGCCCGCCAGCTGGAAAGCAACCTGCGCAACGAGGTGCAGAGCCTCGACCGCATCGCCCAGCGCTGGAACAAGCTCGGCCGCCTGCCCCGCGAGCAGTGGGAAGACGAGGTCAACCTGGCCCTGCAGGGCTTCCCCGCCTACCAGTCGATCCAGTGGATCGGTGCCGACCTGCAGATGCGCTGGCTGCTGCCGCTCAAGGGCAACGAGGCGGCCCGCGACTTCCGCCTGCTGGCCAGCCATCCCAACTACCCGATCGCCATGCGGGCCAGGGACAGCGGCGAGCAGCGCTTCTCCAACAGCTTCGAGCTGGTCCAGGGCGGCCGCGGCTTCGTCCTCTACACCCCGCTGTTCGTCCGCGACGCCAATGGCACGCGGACCTTCGACGGCTTCCTGCAGGGGGTGTTCCGCGTCGAGCCGCTGATGGACCAGCTGCTCTACAGCCTCGACAGCCATGAATTCAGCGTCGAGCTGCTGGAGCAGCGCACCCCGCTGTACCGCCACAACCAGCCGCACAGCCAGGCCCCACTGACCCTGCAGGTGCCACTGCGCCTGCTCAACAACCGCAACTTCAGCCTGCAGCTCAAGCCCAGCGACAGCCTGCTGCACAGCCTCAACCCGGCCTTGCCGCAAATGGTCCTGGGCGCCAGCCTGGCGATCAGCCTGCTGCTGGTCGCCGCCCTGGCCCTGGCCCTGGAAAACGCCCGCCGCGCCCAGGCCCTGCAGGTCAGCAACCGCCTGCTGAGCATCGAGGCGACGCGCCGCGAGGTGGTCGAGCAACGCCTGCGCGACAGCCGCGAGCGCCTGCAGCTGGTGCTCGACCTGACCGATTCCTGCCACGACAGCCTGTTCATCTTCGATACCCACAGCCGCGAGCTGCTGCACATGAACCAGGCCACCCATGCCAGCCTGGGCTACCGCGCCGAGCAGTTCGCCCAGCTCCTGCGCGACGACCCGGAACAGCTGCTGCCCGGCTTTCACGCCTGGCTGGAGCAGGTGCGCAGCGCCCAGCAGGGCGAGCAGACGCGCATCTTCCAGCGCGAGATGCGCCGCCGCGACGGCAGCAGCCAGGCCGCCGAGATCAACACCCAGCTGGTGCAGCTGCACGAGCGCGAGTACCTGATCGCCGTGTCCCGCGACAACAGCGAGCGCCTCGCCCTGGAGGCACGCCTGCAGCGCCTGTCGCAGCTGGACGGCCTCACCGGCCTGTACAACCGGCGCTTCTTCGACCAGCAGCTGCATGCCGAGTGGCGGCGCCTGCGCCGTATCGGCGCGCCGCTGACCCTGCTGATGCTGGATATCGACTACTTCAAGGCCTACAACGACGCCCTCGGCCACCTGGCCGGCGACGACATCCTGCGCAAGGTCGGCGTGGTCCTGCAGGAATGCCTGCAGCGCGAAGGCGATGCGGCCTGCCGCTATGGCGGCGAGGAGTTCGCCATCATCCTCACCCACACCGGCCAGCAGGGCGGCGAACATGTGGCGACGCGCATCCACCAGCTGATCGCCAACCTGGCCATTGCCCACCCCGCCAGCCCGCACGGCCGCCTGACCCTGAGCATCGGCCTGGCCGAAGCCGAACCGCTCAGCGACGAACACCCCGCCAGCCTGGTCGCCCACAGCGATCAGGCGCTGTACCGGGCCAAGCACGGCGGGCGCAACCGCACCTGCATCTGGAACAACAACGGCGTGCCGATCGCGCAGCCGCAGAGCCCCTAAAACGGCCGCCAGAGCACGCTTGACCTGCATCAACCGGCACGCCGCAGCGCGCAGTACAATGGCCGCCACCGCAACACCCGCCACCCCTGCCACCCCTGCCACCCCTGCCACAGAGAAAGGATGCCCATGGCTACCCGCAAAACCTGGACCGCCCGCCTCGCCCTGGCCGTCGCCCTTGTCGCCGGCGCCGGCCTGCTCTGGTACGAACTGCGCCCCGCCGGCCTGGGCGAAGGCTTCGCCAGCGGCAACGGGCGCATCGAAGCCACCGAAGTGGACGTAGCCGCCAAACTCGGCGGGCGCATCGCCAGCATCGCGGTCGACGAGGGCGACTTCGTCCAGGCCCAGCAGGTCGTCGCACGCATGGACACCCAGGTCCTGGAAGCCCAGCTGGCCCAGGCCCAGGCGCAGATGCGCCAGGCCGAGAACAGTCAGCTGACCGCCAACGCCCAGGTCAGTCTGCGGCAGAGCGAGAAGGTCACCGCCGAGGCCGTGGTGCGCCAGCGCCAGGCGGAACTTTCCGCCGCGCAGAAGCGCCACGCGCGCACCGCCGTGCTGGTCAAGCGCGACGCCATGGCCCAGCAGCAACTGGACGACGACCTGGCACGCCTGCAAAGCGCCGAAGCGGCCCTGGCCGCGGCGCGCTCGCAGGTCAACTCGGCGGCCGCCGGCATCGTCGCCGCGCAGTCCCAGGTGATCGAGGCGCAATCGGCGGTAGAAGCGGCCAGGGCCAGCGTCGCCCGCCTGCAGGTGGACATCGACGACAGCCTGCTCAAGGCACCGCGCGCCGGCCGCGTGCAGTACCGGGTGGCCCAGCCCGGCGAGGTGCTCGGCGCCGGCGGCAAGCTGCTCAACCTGGTCGACCTGGGCGACGTCTACATGACCTTCTTCCTGCCCGAGCGCCAGGCCGGCCTGGTCGCCCTCGGCAGCGAGGTGCGCCTGGTGATCGACGCGGTGCCGCAGTACGTGATCCCGGCCAAGGTCAGCTATGTGGCCAGCGTCGCCCAGTTCACCCCGAAGACCGTGGAAACCGCCAACGAGCGCGAGAAGCTGATGTTCCGCATCAAGGCGCGCATCGACCCCGAACTGCTGCAGCGCCACCTGGCCCACGTCAAGACCGGCGTGCCCGGCATGGCCTACCTGCGCCTGGACCCGGCCGTCGAGTGGCCCGAACAGCTGGCGGTCAAGGTTCCGCAATGAGCGCAGCCCCGGCGCCGGTAGCCCGACTGACCGAGGTCAGCCTGCGCTACGGCAAGACCTGCGCGCTGGACGCGCTGAGCCTGGAGATCCCGGCGCAGCGCATGGTCGGCCTGATCGGCCCGGACGGCGTCGGCAAGTCCAGCCTGCTGGCGCTGCTGGCCGGCGCGCGCGAGATGCAGAGCGGGCAGATCGAGGTGCTCGGCGGCGACATGGCCAGCCGCGGCCATCGCCGGCGCACCTGCCCGCACATCGCCTACATGCCCCAGGGCCTGGGCAAGAACCTCTACCCGACCCTGTCGGTATTCGAGAACCTCGACTTCTTCGGCCGCCTGTTCGGCCAGGGCCCGGCCGAGCGCGCCGGGCGCATCGACGAGCTGCTGCGCAGCACCGGCCTGACACCCTTCCGCGAGCGCCCGGCGGGCAAGCTGTCCGGCGGCATGAAGCAGAAGCTGGGGCTGTGCTGCGCGCTGATCCACGACCCCGACCTGCTGATCCTCGACGAGCCGACCACCGGGGTCGACCCGCTGTCGCGCAACCAGTTCTGGGAGCTGATCGGCCGCATCCGCGCTCAGCGCCCGCAGATGAGCGTGCTGGTGGCCACCGCCTACATGGAAGAGGCCGAACGCTTCGACCATCTGGTGGCCATGGACGGCGGGCGCATCCTCGCCACCGGCAGCCCGCAGCAGCTGCGCGAACGCACCGCCTGCGCCAGCCTGGAGCAGGCCTTCATCGCCCTGCTGCCGGAAGACCGGCGCAAGGACCACCGCGCCCTGGTCATCCCGCCGCGCCCGGAGGTCCGGCAGGACATCGCCATCGAGGCGCGCGGCCTGAGCATGCGTTTCGGCGATTTCGTCGCGGTCGACCGGGTGGATTTTCGCATCGAGCGCGGCGAAATCTTCGGCTTCCTCGGCTCCAACGGCTGCGGCAAGAGCACCACCATGAAGATGCTCACCGGCCTGCTGCCGGCCAGCGAGGGCGAGGCGCTGCTGTTCGGCCAGCAGATCCAGGCCAAGGACATGGCCACGCGCAAGCGGGTCGGCTACATGTCGCAGTCGTTCTCCCTGTATGGCGAGCTGACGGTGCGGCAGAACCTGGTGCTGCATGCCCAGCTGTTCCACGTGCCCGCCGCGCAGATCGAGGCGCGGGTAGCCGCGATGGCCAGCCGCTTCGCGCTGGATGCGGTCATGGACATGCTTCCCGAGCGCCTGCCGCTGGGCATTCGCCAACGCCTGTCGCTGGCCGTGGCGGTGATCCACCAGCCGGAGATCCTGATCCTCGACGAGCCCACCTCGGGCGTCGACCCGGTGGCGCGCGACGGTTTCTGGCAGCTGATGCTCGACCTGTCGCGCCAGGACGGAGTGACCATCTTCATCTCCACCCACTTCATGAACGAGGCGCAGCGCTGCGACCGCATCTCGCTGATGCACGCCGGCAAGGTGCTCGACAGCGACACGCCGCAGGGGCTGATGGCCAAGCGCGGCCTGCCGACCCTGGAGGCGACCTTCATCGCCTACCTGGAGGATGCCGTCGGCCAGGGCCAGCCCGACCTGGCCGAGCCGCCGGCCCCGGCTCCGGCTGCGCCGCCGCGCCCGGCGCAGCGCCAGCGCTTCAGCCTGCGCCGGCTGTTCAGCTACGCCCACCGCGAGACCCTGGAGCTGCGCCGCGACCCGATCCGCGGCGGCATGGCGCTGCTCGGCACCGTGCTGTTGCTGTTCATCATCGGCTACGGCATCAGCCTGGACGTGGAAGATCTGACCTTCGCCGTGCTCGACCGCGACCAGACCACCACCAGCCAGGAGTACCACCTGAACCTGACCGGCTCGCGCTACTTCCTCGAACAGCCGCCGCTGCACGACTACACCGAGCTGGAGCGGCGCATGCGCAGCGGCGAGATCAGCCTGGCGGTGGAGATCCCGCCGCACTTCGGCCGCGACCTCAAGCGCGGCGACAGCCCGCAGATCGGCATGTGGATCGACGGCGCCATGCCGACCCGCGCGGAAACCATCAAGGGCTACGTGCAGGGCCTGCACCAGGACTACCTGCAGAGCCTGGCGCGGCGCTCCGCGCAACCCCAGGCCGCCAGCCTGGCCGAGCTGGAAGTGCGCTACCGCTACAACCCGGACGTGGAAAGCCGCCAGGCCATGGTGCCGGCCATGATCCCGCTGCTGCTGATGCTGATCCCGGCCATGCTCACCGCCCTCGGCGTGGTGCGCGAGAAGGAGTTGGGCTCGATCATCAACCTCTACGTCACCCCGGTGACCCGCCTGGAGTTCCTGCTCGGCAAGCAGCTGCCCTACATCGGCCTGGGCATGCTCAACTTCGCCCTGCTGGTGCTGCTGGCGATCAGCGTGTTCGACGTGCCGCTGAAGGGCAGCCCGCTGACCCTGCTGCTCGGCGGCCTGCTCTACCTCGGCTGCTCCACGGCCCTCGGCCTGCTCATGTCGACCTTCACCAAGAGCCAGATCGCCGCGGTGTTCGGCACCGCCATCGCCACCCTGCTGCCGGCCATCCAGTTCTCCGGGCTGATCTATCCGGTGTCCTCGCTGGAGGGCATCGGCGCCTTCATCGGCCAGCTCTACCCGACCTCGCATTTTCTGGTGATCTCGCGCGGGGTGTTCTCCAAGGCGCTCGGCTTCGCCGACCTGTCCGCCTATTTCCTGCCGCTGCTGATCACCATTCCCGTGCTGCTGGGGCTGTGCGTGGCCTTCCTGAAGAAGCAGGAGGTCTGAGATGGAGCGCCTGGCCAACATCTTCCACCTCGGCCTCAAGGAACTGCGCAGCCTGCAGCGCGACATCGCCCTGGTGCTGCTGATCGTCTGGGCCTTCAGCCTGGGCATCTACTCGGCGGCCACCAGCATGCCGGAAAGCCTGCACCACGCCTCCATCGCGGTGGTCGACGAGGACCGCTCGCAGCTTTCCGAGCGGCTGATCCAGGCCTTCCAGCCGCCCTACTTCCGCACCCCGCAGCGCATCGACCTGAGCCAGATGGACCGCGGCATGGATGCCGGGCGCTATACCTTCACCCTGAACATCCCGCCGGACTTCCAGCGCGACGTGCTGGCCGGCCGCAGCCCGGCGATCCAGCTCAACGTGGATGCCACCCAGGTCAGCCAGGCCTTCACCGGTGCCGGTTATATCCAGAACATCGGCGTCAACGAGGTGGCCGAATTCGTCCGCCGCTACCGGGCGGACCTGCCGCAACAGGCCGGGTTGGCCGTGCGGGTGGCGTTCAACCCGAACCTGACGCGCACCTGGTTCGGTTCGGTGATGGAGGTGATCAACCAGATCACCATGCTGTCGATCATCCTCACCGGCGCCGCGCTGATCCGCGAGCGTGAGCACGGCACCATCGAGCACCTGCTGGTGATGCCGGTGACGCCGCTGGAGATCATGCTGGCCAAGGTCTGGTCGATGGGCCTGGTGGTGCTGGTGGCGACCGCGCTGTCGCTGCTGCTGGTGGTCCAGGGCTCGCTGCAGGTGCCGATCCAGGGCTCGCTGGCGCTGTTTCTCGGCGGCGCCGCGCTGCACCTGTTCGCCACCACCTCGATGGGTATCTTCTTCGGCACGGTGGCGCGCTCGATGCCACAGCTGGGCCTGCTGATCATCATCGTGCTGATCCCGCTGGAGATCCTCTCCGGCGGCACCACGCCGCGCGAGAGCATGCCCGAACTGGTGCAGCGGATCATGCTGGTGGCGCCGACCACCCACTTCGTCGACCTGGCCCAGGCCATCCTCTACCGCGGCGCCGGGCTGTCGATCGTCTGGCCGCAGCTGCTGGCGATTGCCGGGATCGGCACGCTGTTCTTCCTCGGTGCCATGACCCGTTTTCGCAAGGCCCTGGCGCAGATGGCCTAAGCCAGCCGTAGGGTGCGCCGTGCGCACCGAGGCACTATGCGGGCCTGCTGGTGCGCACGGCGCACCCTACGAATACTTATTGGATGATCAGGTTGTTGAACAAAAGATCCTCGACGTAGGGCTTGCCTTCTTCCTGGTTGAGCACGTCCTGCACCTGCTTGAGCGCCTCCAGGCGCAGCTTCTCCTTGGCGTCCTGGCCGCTCATGCTGGCCTCGGTCTGCTGGGAGAACAGCATCACCAGCTGATTGCGGATCAGCGGCTCGTGGTGCTCGACCTTCTCCTCGGCCTCGCTGCCGGTGACGCGCAGGGCGATATCGGCCTTGTAGAACTTCAGCTTGGGCCCCGGGCCGAAGTTGCCGACCAGGGCCGGCACCAGGTTGTAGTAGGCCACCTTGGGCGCCGCGTTCTCGCCTTCCGCCTCTTCGCCGCCGCTGTTGGCCAGGGCGGTGAGGGGCAGCGACAGGGCCAATAGCAGAGCGATCCAGGTTTTCACGGCGGCAGTTCCTCACGAAGATGTGGCGCTAGCATAGCCATTGCCGCGGCCACACCCAAGTCCGACGCTTATACAGGGGCATCAGGCCGGGGCATGCTCGTTGACCGGCCAGGCGGGCCACCTACACTGCCAGACCATCAACCCTGGAGGATATCCGCTGATGAAAGCCGTTCTGTGCAAAGCCTTCGGCCCGGCCGAAACCCTGGTGCTGGAGGAAGTTGCCGGCCCCGCGATCAAGAAGAACGAGATCCTCCTCGAGGTCCACGCCGCCGGGGTCAACTTCCCCGATACCCTGATCATCGAAGGCAAGTACCAGTTCAAGCCGCCCTTCCCCTTCTCCCCGGGCGGCGAAGCGGCCGGCGTGGTGCTGGAAGTCGGCGAGAAGGTCGAGCACCTCAAGGCCGGCGACCGGGTGATGGCGCTGACCGGCTGGGGCAGCTTCGCCGAACAGGTGGCGGTGCCCGCCTATAACGTCATGCCGATCCCGCGCGGCCTCGACTTCACGGCGGCCGCCGCCTTCGGCATGACCTACGGCACCTCGATGCATGCACTGAAACAGCGCGCCAACCTGCAGCCGGGCGAGACCCTGCTGGTACTCGGCGCCTCCGGCGGCGTCGGCCTGGCCGCGGTGGAAATCGGCAAGGCCATGGGCGCCCGCGTCATCGCCGCCGCCAGCAGCGCGGAGAAACTGGCCGTGGCCAAGGCCGCCGGCGCCGACGAGCTGATCAACTACAGCGAGGCGAGCCTCAAGGACGAAGTGAAGAAGCTCACCGGCGGCCAGGGCGCCGACGTGATCTACGACCCGGTCGGCGGCGACCTGTTCGACGAAGCCATCCGCGCCATCGCCTGGAACGGCCGCCTGCTGGTGGTCGGCTTCGCCAGCGGGCGCATCCCCGAGCTGCCGGTGAACCTCTGCCTGCTCAAGGGCGCAGCGGTGGTCGGGGTGTTCTGGGGCTCGTTCGCCCAGCGCCAGCCGCAGGACAACGCGGCCAACTTCCAGCAGCTGTTCGCCTGGCATTCCGAAGGCAAGCTCAAGCCGCTGGTGTCGCAGACCTTCCCGTTGGAGCAGGCGGCCGAAGCGATCAATGCCCTGGGCCAGCGCAAGGCGGTGGGCAAGGTGGTGGTCCAGGTGCGCTGAAAGCAACTGCAAGAACACCGGGGGGATAATGCTTTTTTCATCCACCCCCCATCCGCTCGGTGGATCGGTGAAGCGTGATCCACCCTACGACTGCGAACTCCGGTAGGTTGGGTTGAGCCTGCGAAGCCCAACACAGGCCGCTCCGCGCACCACCCGTTGGGCTTCGGCGCTGCGCACCGCAACCTACGCCTACCCTAGCCCGCAGTCTCCGACACCAAGGGCTACCGAGCACACCACTTCCGCGCCCATGAAAAAGCCGCCCTCAGGCGGCTTTTTCATGGGTTGCAGTTAGTCGCGCGGGGCGTAGGCGAACACGTCGGCGCGCATCTGGTGCGCGTCCATTCCGGCCGCGACCAGGGCATCCAGAGTGCCGTAGACCATCGCCGGCGAACCGCTGGCATACACATGCAGGGCCTTGAGATCGGCGAAGTCCTCACACACCGCCTCGTGCAGCAGGCCGCAGCGCCCGGACCAGTCGCCCGGTTCGCTGACCACCCGGTGCAGATGCAGGCCTGGCGTCTGTTGCCAGTCGGCCCAGTGCGGCAACTGGTAGAAATCCTCGGCGTGGCGCACGCCCCAGTACAGGTGCACCGGGTGCCGGAAGCCGGCGGCGCGGCAATGCTCGATCAGGCTGTGCATCTGGCCCATGCCGGTTCCGGCGGCAATCAGCACCAGCGGCCCGGCCGGCAGCTCGGCCAGGTGGGTGTCGCCGAACGGCAGCTGGACGCGGGCGAAGCCCTGCCGGCGAAGGAAGTCGACCAGCGCCAGGGTGCCTTCGTCGCGCACCAGGATATGCAGCTCCAGCTCGCGCCCGTCGTGCGGCGCCGAGGCCAGCGAGTAGGCGGCATACTCGCCGTCCTGGCGCTGAAGCAGCAGGTATTGCCCGGCGTGGTAGCGCGGCGGCTTGCCGGCCGGGGCGCGCAGGCGCACGCGGTACACATCGCCGCCGACCTCCTGGCATTCGATCAGCTGGCAGCTCAGCTCGCGCTGCGGCAGCTCGCCCGGCGCCAGCACGCCGTCCCAGTGCAGCACGCAGTCTTGCAGCGGCTCGGCCAGGCAGGTGAACAGCTCGCCCTGGCTACGTTCCTCGCCGCCCTGGCGCACCCAGCCCTCGACCAGCAGGGCCGCGCAGACATGGCAGTTGCCGTTGCGGCAGCTCTGCGGGCAGGTGTAACCCAGGCGCCGCGCGGCATCCAGGATGCGCTCGCCGGCCCGGACATCGAGCTGCGCGCCGGACGGTTGCAGAATGACTTTCATCAATCGATCCCGAGCTCGCTCCACAGCGCATCGACCCGCTGCTTGACCGCCTCGTCCTGGACGATGGCACGGCCCCACTCGCGCGTGGTTTCTCCCGGCCACTTGTGGGTGGCGTCCAGGCCCATCTTGCTGCCGAGACCGGAGACCGGCGAGGCGAAGTCGAGGTAGTCGATCGGCGTGTTGTCGATCAGCACCGTGTCGCGCTTGGGGTCCATGCGCGTGGTGATGGCCCAGATCACGTCGTTCCAGTCGCGTGCATTGACGTCGTCGTCGGTGACGATGACGAACTTGGTGTACATGAACTGGCGCAAAAAGCTCCACACCCCGAGCATCACCCGCTTGGCGTGGCCGGGGTACTGCTTCTTGATGGTCACCACCGCCATGCGGTACGAGCAGCCTTCCGGCGGCAGGTAGAAGTCGGTGATCTCCGGGAACTGCTTCTGCAGGATCGGCACGAACACTTCGTTCAGCGCCACGCCGAGAATCGCCGGCTCATCCGGCGGCCGCCCGGTGTAGGTGCTGTGGTAGATCGGCTTGTGCCGGCGGGTGATGCGTTCGACGGTGAATACCGGGAAGCAGTCGACCTCGTTGTAGTAGCCGGTGTGGTCGCCGTACGGGCCCTCATCGGCCATCTCGCCGGGATGGATCACCCCTTCGAGGACGATCTCGGCACTGGCCGGCACCTGCAGATCGCTGCCGCGGGCCTTGACCAGCTCGGTCTTGTTGCCGCGCAGCAGGCCGGCGAAGGCGTATTCGGAGAGGCTGTCCGGCACCGGAGTGACGGCGCCGAGGATGGTCGCCGGATCCGCGCCCAGAGCCACGGCCACCGGGTAGGGCTGGCCGGGAAACTTCTCGCACCAGTCGCGGTAGTCCAGGGCACCGCCACGGTGGCTGAGCCAGCGCATGATGACCTTGTTGCGGCCGATCACCTGCTGGCGGTAGATGCCGAGGTTCTGCCGCTCCTTGTTCGGCCCCTTGGTGATGGTCAGGCCCCAGGTGATCAGCGGGCCGACATCGCCCGGCCAGCAGGTCTGCACCGGCAGTTTGGTCAGGTCGACGTCGTCGCCCTCCTCGATCACTTCCTGGCACGGCGCGTCTTTCAGCACCTTGGGCGCCATGGCCAGGACCTTCTTGAAGATCGGCAGCTTGCTCCAGGCATCCTTCAGCCCTTTCGGCGGCTCCGGTTCCTTGAGAAAGGCCAGCAGCTTACCGATCTCGCGCAGCTCGCTGACTTCCTCGGCGCCCATGCCCAAGGCCACGCGCTTGGGCGTGCCGAACAGGTTGCCGAGCACCGGCATGTCGAAGCCGGTGGGGTTCTCGAACAGCAGCGCCGGGCCGCCCTTGCGCAGGGTGCGGTCGCAGATTTCGGTCATTTCCAGCACCGGGGAAACCGGCGTCTGGATGCGCTTGAGTTCGCCGCGCTGTTCCAGGCCGCGGATAAAGTCGCGAAGGTCGCGATACTGCATGCTTGAGCCTCGTATAGGCGTGCAGGTCGGGGCGCAAAGTTTAGCGCCGAACTGGGTTATTCAGAAGGCCGCGCAAATGCAAAGGCCGGGTTTCCCCGGCCTTTGTGGCAACGCTGAACTTACTTGCGCTTCATCGACAAGAAGAATTCATCGTTGGTCTTGCTGTCTTTCAGCTTGTCGAGGAGGAACTCGATGGCGGCGATCTCGTCCATCGGGTGCAGCAGCTTGCGCAGAATCCACATGCGCGACAGCTCTTCCTCGCCGGTCAGCAACTCTTCGCGGCGGGTGCCGGACTTGTTGATGTTGATCGCGGGGAACACGCGTTTCTCGGAAACCCGGCGATCGAGGATCAGCTCCATGTTGCCGGTGCCCTTGAACTCTTCGTAGATCACTTCGTCCATCTTCGAGCCGGTTTCCACCAGCGCGGTGGCGATGATGGTCAGCGAACCGCCTTCCTCGATGTTACGCGCGGCACCGAAGAAGCGTTTCGGCTTCTCCAGGGCGTGGGCGTCGACACCACCGGTGAGAACCTTGCCGGAGCTCGGGATCACGGTGTTGTAGGCGCGCGCCAGGCGGGTGATGGAGTCGAGCAGGATGACCACGTCCTTCTTGTGCTCGACCAGGCGCTTGGCCTTCTCGATCACCATTTCGGCGACCTGCACGTGGCGGGTCGGCGGCTCGTCGAAGGTCGAGGCAACCACTTCGCCGCGCACGGTGCGCTGCATCTCGGTCACTTCTTCCGGGCGCTCGTCGATCAGCAGGACGATCAGGTGGCACTCGGGGTTGTTGCGGGTGATGTTGGCCGCGATGTTCTGCAGCATGATGGTCTTACCGGCTTTCGGCTGGGCAACGATCAGGCCGCGCTGGCCCTTGCCGATCGGGGCGCAGAGATCGATCACGCGCGCGGTCAGGTCTTCCTTGGAACCGTTGCCGGCTTCCATCTTCAGACGCTGGGTCGGGAACAGCGGCGTCAGGTTCTCGAACAGGATCTTGTTCTTGGCGTTTTCCGGACGGTCGAAGTTGATCGAGTCGACCTTGAGCAGGGCAAAGTAACGCTCGCCTTCTTTCGGCGGGCGGATCTTGCCGATGATGGTGTCACCGGTACGCAGGTTGAAGCGGCGGATCTGGCTGGGCGAGACGTAGATGTCGTCCGGGCCGGCCAGGTACGAGGAGTCCGCGGAGCGCAGGAAGCCGAAGCCGTCCTGGAGGATCTCCAGCACGCCGTCACCGGAGATCTCTTCGCCGCTTTTAGCGTGCTTTTTCAGCAGGGCGAAGATGATGTCCTGCTTGCGCGAACGGGCCATGTTCTCCAGGCCCATCTGTTCGGACATTTCCAGCAGTTCGGCAATCGGCTTTTGCTTGAGTTCGGTCAGATTCATAGGAATGACGTAGCTTTGAGGAAGGGGGATGAAAGCACTGGGCTTTGGAAGCCGCGCCGCGAGAAGGCGACTGGATCGCTCGATATTATCGATTGGGGATGCGTCGGCGACGGCTTGGAGGGCAGCGGAGGAACCGTTGCCCGGCCGAATGTAACACCGGCCAGGCGGTGCGTCCAGCCCGCAGAAAGCAAAAACCCCGCAGAGTGCGGGGCTTTATTGCAACATCCGAGCAGACGGCCGGGCCGCGCGCAATCAGATGTTGGCGTCGAGGAAGGCCGCCAGCTGCGACTTCGACAGGGCACCGACCTTGGTCGCCTCGACGTTGCCGTTCTTGAACAGCATCAGGGTCGGGATGCCGCGAACGCCGTACTTCGGCGGGGTGTCCTGGTTTTCGTCGATGTTCAGTTTGCAGACCTTCAGCTTGCCCTGGTAGGTCTGGGCAATTTCGTCGAGCACCGGGGCGATCATCTTGCACGGGCCGCACCATTCGGCCCAGTAATCGACCAGGACCGGACCTTCGGCCTTGATCACGTCGTCTTCGAAACTGGCGTCGCTGACGTTGGTGATGAAATCGCTCATGGATAGTCTCCGTGGTCGGAAGCAGAAAAGTGGCGGCCATGATAGCCCGCCTTGACCTGCGCCGAAAGTCGCAGGCCATTGTGCTTGCCTATCGCCTCCCTGGGAAAAGCTGATGAAAGAATACGGCAGGACGGCCGCGGGAGGTTAACATGCAGGGCATTGGACCGACCGCTCCAGTGCGGCCGGCTGCCTCTGTTCAGTTTCGAGACCTTGACCATGCCGCAAGCTGCCCCCAAGTCGTTTTCCCTGATTGCTGCCATCGACCTCGGCTCCAACAGCTTCCACATGGTGCTGGCCAAGGCCGAGCACGGCGAGGTGCGGATTCTCGAACGCCTGGGCGAAAAGGTGCAGCTGGCCGCCGGGATCGACGAACAGCGCCTGCTCAGCGAGGAAGCCATGGCCCGCGGGCTCGACTGCCTGAGCCGCTTCGGCCAGCTGATCCAGGGCCTGCCCCAGGGCGCGGTGCGCATCGTTGGCACCAACGCCCTGCGCGAGGCGCGCAACCGCGCCGAGTTCATCCGCCGCGCCGAAGCCCTGCTCGGCCACCAGGTGGACGTCATCTCCGGCCGCGAGGAAGCGCGCCTGATCTACCTCGGTGTGTCCCACAGCATGCCGGACAACCCCGGCAAGCGCCTGGTCGCCGACATCGGCGGCGGCAGTACCGAATTCATCGTCGGCCAGCGCTTCGAGCCGCTGCTGCGCGAAAGCCTGCAGATGGGCTGCGTCAGCTACACCCAGCGCTACTTCAGGGACGGCAAGGTCACCGCGGCACGCTACGCCCAGGCCTACACCGCCGCGCGCCTGGAACTGATGACCATCGAACAGGGCCTGCAGCGCCTCGGCTGGCAGGAAGCGGTGGGCGCCTCCGGCACCATCCGTGCCGTGGGCCTGGCGATCCAGGCCGGCGGCCTGGGTAGCGGCGAGATCAACCCCGAGGGCCTGGCCTGGCTCAAGCGCAAGGTGCTCAAGCTCGGCGACGTGGAAAAACTGGACCTCGACGGCATCAAACCGGACCGCCGGCAGATCTTCCCCGCCGGCCTGGCCATCGCCGAGGCGATCTTCGACGCCCTCGACCTGCAGCGCATGGACCACTCCGAAGGCGCCCTGCGCGAAGGCGTGCTGTACGACCTGCTCGGTCGCCATCACCACGAGGACGTGCGCGAGCGCACCCTCGGCGCGCTGATGGAGCGCTACCACGTCGACCTGCAGCAGGCCGCCCGGGTCGAGGCCAAGGCGCTGTCGGCACTGGAGCAGGTCAGCGAGGCCTGGCAGCTGGACGACGAATGGCACCGCGACCTGCTGCAGTGGGCCGCACGGGTGCATGAGATCGGCCTGGACATCGCCCACTACCACTACCACAAGCACGGCGCCTACCTGATCGAACACTCCGACCTGCCCGGCTTCTCCCGTCAGGACCAGCTGATGCTGGCCCTGCTGGTGCGCGGCCACCGGCGCAACATCCCCAAGGAGCGCTTCGCCGAGTTCGGCGAGGAAGGCATCAAGCTCCTGCGCCTGTGCGTGCTGCTGCGCTTCGCCATCCTCTTCCACCATATCCGCGGTACCCAGGAAATGCCCCGCCTGAAGCTGCAGGCCGGGCCGCAGAGCCTCGACCTGACCTTCCCCGAAGGCTGGCTGGACGCCAACCCGCTGACCCAGGCCGACTTCGCCTTGGAAGCCGAATGGCTGACGCGGATCGGCTTCGTCCTGACCATGCGCTGAGTGCCGCCGCAACGAAAAAGGCTACGTGCCGGTTCCGTGTTGCACAGGCCATCGAGCTTGAGTGGGAGCGGATTTATCCGCGATAAACAGGCGGCTCGGCGTAGGCCCTGATCGCGAATGAATTCGCTCCCACCAACAGCCAGAGCAGCCACCGCGAGCGCTTGAGCCAAACAACAGCGCGGCATGGCAACGCGTAACAGCTACATAGCCACGAAAAAGCCCCGCAAATGCGGGGCTTTTTGCTTTATGCCAGGCGGCGCTCCAGGGCGAAGGCGTCGGTAGCCGCGGGCTCAGCGCGCCGCGGGGCTGGTCAGCTTCTCCAGCAGGCTGGCCTGGGCACTGCGCAGGTTGGCGTTGCCGCTCGGGGTGATGCGCACATAGCGCCCATCCGGTTGCAGCGCCCAGGCCTGGGTGTTGTCGGTCAGGTAGGCTTCCAGCTCCTTCTTCACCCGCACGATCAGCTTGCGCCCCTCCACCGGGAAGCAGGTCTCCACCCGCTTGTCGAGGTTGCGCTCCATCCAGTCGGCACTGGACAGGTAGATCTTCTCCTCACCGCCGTTGAGGAAGTAGAACACCCGGGTGTGTTCGAGGAAACGGCCGATGATCGAGCGCACCTGGATGTTGTGCGACACCCCGGGAATGCCCGGACGCAGGCAGCACATGCCGCGCACCACCAGGTCGATCCTCACCCCGGTCTGGCTGGCCTTGTACAGCGCGCGAATGATCTTCGCGTCGGTCAGCGAGTTGAACTTGGCGATGATGTGCGCCGGCTTGCCCTCGCTGGCCTGCTGGGTCTCGAAGGCGATCAGATCGAGCAGGGTCTTCTTCAGGGTGAAGGGCGCGTGCAGCAGCTTCTTCATGCGCAGGGTCTTGCCCATGCCGATCAGCTGGCTGAACAGCTTGGAGACGTCCTCGCCAAGGGCCACGTCGGCGGTGAGCAGGCTGTAGTCGGTGTACAGGCGGGCGTTGCCGGCATGGTAGTTACCGGTGCCTAGGTGGGCGTAACGGACGATCTCGCCGCTCTCGCGGCGCAGGATCAGCATCATCTTGGCGTGGGTCTTGAATCCGACCACGCCGTAGATCACCACCGCGCCGGCGGCCTGCAGGCGACTGGCCAGGGCCAGGTTGGACTCCTCGTCGAAGCGCGCGCGCAGCTCGATCACCGCGGTGACTTCCTTGCCGTTGCGCGCCGCATCCACCAGCGCATCGACGATCTCCGAGTTGGCCCCGGAGCGGTACAGGGTCTGCTTGATCGCCAGCACGTTGGGGTCTTTCGCCGCCTGGCGCAGCAGGTCGACCACCGGGGTGAACGACTCGAAGGGATGCAGCAGGAGGATGTCCTGCTTGCTCACCACGTTGAAGATGTTCTCGCTGTTCTGCAGCAGCTTGGGGATCACCGGGGTGAACGGCGCGTATTGCAGCTCCGGGTGACTGGCCAGGCCGGTGATGGCGAACAGGCGGGTCAGGTTGACCGGGCCGTTGACCCGGTACAGCTCGCTGTCGCTCAGGTTGAACTGCTTGAGCAGGTAGTCCGACAGGTGCTGCGGGCAGGTGTCGGCCACTTCCAGGCGCACCGCGTCGCCGTAGCGGCGGCTGAACAGCTCGCCGCGCAGGGCGCGGGCCAGGTCCTCGACGTCCTCGGTATCCACCGACAGGTCGGCGTTGCGGGTCAGGCGGAACTGGTAGCAGCCCTTGACCTTCATGCCCTGGAACAGGTCGTCGGCGTGAGCGTGGATCATCGAGGAGAGGAACACGTAGTTGTCCCCCGCCCCGCCGACCTCTTCCGGCACCTTGATGATGCGCGGCAGCAGGCGCGGCGCCGGGATGATCGCCAGGCCGGAGTCGCGGCCGAAGGCATCGATGCCCTCCAGCTCGACGATGAAGTTCAGGCTCTTGTTCACCAGCAGCGGGAAGGGGTGCGTCGGGTCGAGGCCGATCGGGGTGATGATCGGCGCGATCTCGTCGCGGAAGTAGCGGCGCACCCAGGTCTTCAGCTTCACCGTCCAGTGCCGGCGGCGGATGAAGTTGACCTGGTGCTTGGCCAGTTCCGGCAGGAGGATGTCGTTGAGGATGGCGTACTGGCGGCCGACCTGCTCGTGCACCAGTTCGGAAATCCGCGCCAGCGCCTGATGCGGCTGCAGGCCGTCGGCGCCGGCCTGCTCACGGGCGAAGGTGATCTGCTTCTTCAGCCCGGCCACGCGGATCTCGAAGAACTCGTCGAGGTTGCTGGAGAAGATCAGCAGGAACTTCAGCCGCTCCAGCAGCGGATAGGACTCGTCCAGCGCCTGCTCCAGCACGCGGATGTTGAACTTCAGCTGGGACAGCTCGCGGTGGATGTACAGGCTGCTGTCATCCAGCCCCGGCACCACCAGGGCCGGGGCGGCCACGGGGGCGGCCACCGGCGCTTCGACGACTGGCGCTACTTCGGCCACGCTCACTTCCTCCAGGATCGGTGCAGCAATCGGCTGACCATCCACTACTTCCTTCTCGCTGAGTCCCTCGGTGTTCATCGCTTGTTCCCTGGGGGCGTCAGTGCCCCGCCTTGATCAGTTCTGCCGCCCGTTTGGCGAAGTAGGTCAGGATGCCATCGGCGCCGGCGCGTTTGAAGGCGGTGAGCGATTCGAGGATCACCGCCTCGCTGAGCCAGCCGTTCTGGATGGCTGCCATATGCATCGCGTACTCGCCACTGACCTGATAGACAAAGGTCGGCACGCGGAATTCCTCTTTGACCCGCCAGAGGATGTCGAGATAGGGCATGCCCGGCTTGACCATGACCATGTCGGCGCCTTCGGCCAGGTCCGCCGCCACCTCGTGCAGCGCCTCGTTGCCGTTGGCCGGGTCCATCTGGTAGGTGTTCTTGCTGCCCTTGCCCAGGTTGGCGGCCGAACCCACCGCATCGCGGAACGGGCCGTAGTAGGCACTGGCGTACTTGGCCGAGTAGGCCATGATGCGCACGTTGCTGTGATCGGCCAGCTCCAGCGCCTCGCGGATCGCCTGCACGCGCCCGTCCATCATGTCCGACGGCGCCACCACCTGGGCACCGGCCGCGGCATGGGACAGCGCCTGCTTGACCAGGGCATCGACGGTGATGTCGTTCTGCACATAGCCGTGGTCGTCGAGAATGCCGTCCTGGCCGTGGGTGGTAAAGGGGTCCAGGGCCACGTCGCTGATCACCCCCAGTTCCGGGAAGCGCGCGCGCAGGGCACGGATGGCGCGCTGGGCAATGCCGTCCGGGTTCCAGGCTTCCTCGCCGAGCAGGGATTTCTTCTCCAGCGGCGTCACCGGGAACAGCGCCAGCGCCGGAATGCCCAGGGCCACCCACTCTTCCGCCTCTTTGAGCAGCAGGTCGATGGACAGGCGCTCGACGCCCGGCATCGACGGAATCGCTTCGCGGCGGTTTTCCCCGTCGAGGACGAACACCGGCAGGATCAGGTCGTCGACCGTCAGCACGTTCTCGCGCACCAGACGGCGGGAGAAGTCATCGCGACGGTTGCGGCGCAGGCGGGTGGCGGGGAACAGGCGATTGGCGGGGGTAAAGCTCACGGCAGACTCCGGGGCCCACGCGCGCGGGCTCAGTGTGACGGTTATAAGCTGCCATTATGACCAATTGATGACGCCTGCGGCATCGCCACGACAAACTAATCAGGCGCGCAGCGGCGCGACCCATTGCCGCTGCAGCAGCCCCAGCGCCAGCAGGCTCAGGCCGCTGTAGCCCAGCAGCAGCGGCCAGGCCGGATCCGCCGCCGCGCCGAGCAGGCCCTGCTGCTCGGCCAGCCACAGCAACGGCGGGTTGAGCGCCAGGCGCAGCAGCTCCAGCCACAGCACGAACGGCCGGTTCTCCAGCCAGGCGCCGAGGGCATACAGGCCGTAGGCCATCCAGGCGCAGCCGAGCAGCTGAGCAAGCAGCGGCCACTGCTCGCCCAGCGCCAGCAGGCCGCTGCCGAGCAGCAGATAGACGACGAACTGCAGCAGGGCGTAGACCTGCCGCGGCCGCCCCAGCGGCACGGCGAACTTCTCGAAACGGGCCAGGTCCGGCTGGCTGCGCGGGTCGCGCGCCGCGACATCGGCCGGACGCCAGCCGGTACGCATGAAGCCGATGCGCAGCTTGTCCCACCAGGACTCGGCGCGCACCGCGTCCCGCCACAACAGCACGTAGAACTGCAGGTTGGCCCACAGCGGGTTCCAGCTGGCCAGCGGGGTGGTCACGCCGAACACCACCGGCTCCTCGTCGCGCTCCTCCTGGAAGGTGCCGAACAGGCGGTCCCAGAGGATGAACACGCCGCCGTAGTTGCGATCCATGTACAGCGCGTTCTGCGCATGGTGCACGCGGTGGTTGGACGGGCTGACGAAGAACCATTCGAACCAGCCGAGCTTGGGGATGTGCCGGGTATGCACCCAGAACTGGTACAGCAGGTTCATCGCCGCCACGCCGAGAAACACCGGCAGCGGCACCCCGGCGATGGCCAGCGGCAGGTAGAAGATCCAGCCGAAGATGAAGCCGGTGCTGGTCTGGCGCAGGGCGGTGGAGAGGTTGTACTCCTCGCTCTGGTGGTGCACCGAATGGGCGGCCCAGAGGATGTTGCGCTCGTGGCCCAGGCGATGCAGCCAGTAGTAGCAGAAGTCGTAGCCGACGAAGGCGAGCAACCAGACCCACGGGCTGTCGGCCGCCAGCTCGAACAGCCCCAGCTGCTGCCAGGCGAAGCTGTAGCTGAGCACGCCGACACCCTTGCTCAGCAGGTTCAGCGAGGTCGACAGCACGCCGGCGCTGAGGCTGTTCAGCGCGTCGGCCAGGCGATAGCTGCGCACGCCGCGCCAGCGATCGGCGAGCAGTTCGAGGCCGATCAGGAGGAAGAACACGGGCACGGCGTAGAGGATGTAATTCACGGTTCACCCATATCGTTACGGCGGTTCGCGGGCTAGCATTGCGGTATTGGTCGCCATGCTAAGCCAGCCGCGCCGTGCCACCGAGTACCGGGCATGCCAGGCCGGGCGGCATTTGGCGACACCCGCTGTATCCCCGATCAGGAGCAAGCCATGAGTAAGAAAGTAGCCGTCATCCTCTCCGGCTGCGGCGTCTATGACGGTGCGGAAATCCACGAAAGCGTGATCACCCTGCTGCGCCTCGACCAGCGCGGCGCCCAAGTGCAGTGCTTCGCGCCGAACGTGGCGCAGATGCATGTGATCAACCACCTGACCGGCGAGGAAATGGCCGGCAGCCGCAATGTCCTGGTCGAGTCCGCGCGCATCGCCCGCGGCAATGTCGAGGATGTGCGCGAGCTTGCGGTCGAGCATTTCGACGCACTGATCCTGCCCGGCGGCTTCGGCGTGGCCAAGAACCTCTCCGACTTCGCCGTAAAGGGCGCCGACTGCAGCGTGCAGGCCGACGTGCTGGCCGCCGCCCAGGCCTTCGCCAAGGCCGGTAAGCCGATCGGTCTGATCTGCATCGCCCCGGCCCTGGCGACCAGGATCTTCGGGGCCGGCGTCACCTGCACCCTGGGCAGCGCCGAAGACCCGGCCGCCGCCGCGCTGCAGGCCATGGGCGGCAGCCACCAGGAATGCACGGTGGAGGACATAGTCGAGGACAGCGCGCACAAGCTGGTCAGCACCCCGGCCTACATGCTCGCCCAGTCGATCGCCGAGGCGGCCAGCGGGATCAACAAGCTGGTCGACCGGGTGCTGGAACTGGCCCACCCGCACTGAGCCGCGAACCTGGCGTAGGTTGGGTTGAGCGCAGCGAAGCCCAACGGCGGACAGACAGGCCGCTACAGGGCCTGAACCTTCGCCCGTTGGGCTTCGGCGCTGCGCGCCTCAACCCAACCTACGCCGATCCGGCCAATCGCCGTGACAGCCGCGCCGCGGCGCTGGTCAAGCCGGCCCGATTGCGGCAGCGTGACAGGCCACCCCAGCGCAGGAACGCCGTCATGAGCCACGCCCCCTTCGAACTCACCGCCGAGCTGCGCGACGCCGTCAGCAGCTTCTTCCAGCGCATCCCGTTCAACCAGGTGCTGGGCATCCAGCTCGACGAGCTGGCCGTCGACAAGGTGGTGATGAGCCTGCCGATGAAGCCCGAGCTGATCGGCAACTTCGTCCACGGCATCCTGCATGGCGGAGTGATCTCCTCGCTGCTCGACGTGGCCGGCGGCGCCATGGCGCTGATCGGCGCCTTCGAGCGGCACCAGCACCTGCCCACCAGCGAGCGCATGGCGCGGCTGTCCAAGCTCGGCACCATCGACCTGCGCGTCGACTACCTGCGCCCCGGGCGCGGCCAGTCGTTCACCGCCACGGCGGTGCTGCTGCGCTCCGGCAACAAGGTGGCGGTGGTGCGCACCGAACTGCACAGCGACGATGGCAGCCTGGTCGCCGTGGGTACCGGCACCTATCTGTGCGGCTGAACGCCAGTCCCGATCTGCCGTGCGCCATGGGCACCAGAAAGTCGGCACCTCTCCCAGCCCTACGCGGCATGGGTCTGCGCGTGACTAGCCACGCATCAGCCGGGTGAGGATACGGTCCAGCGAGTTGGCGAAGGCCTGACGATCCTTATCGCCGTAGGCGGCCTGGCCGCCACCCATCTGGCCCTGCTCGCGCAGGTCGGTGAACAGATTGCGCACCGCCAGGCGCTCGCCCATGTTGCGTTCGTCGAACTCGCGACCGCGCGGATCGAGGGCGCTGACGCCCTTCTTCACCAGACGGTCGGCCAGCGGCACATCGCTGCAGATCACCAGCTCGCCGGGCACGGCATGCTCGACCAGGTGATCGTCCGCCGCATCCGGGCCGCTCGGCACCACGATCAGCCGCACGCAGGTGAAGCCCGGCCGCGCCACCGGCTGGCCGGCCACCAGCACCACCTCGAAGCCACGCTTGAGGGCGAACTTCACCACCTGATCCCGCGCCGCCCGCGGGCAGGCGTCGGCATCGATCCAGACACGCATCGCACATGCTCTCCAAGAATGACCCGGCCGGCATGGTAAGCCATCCGCCGGCCGGGGTGCGGCCTATCCGGCCGCCTGCGCGCGGCGGCGCTCGCCCAGCCAGCTGCGCCCGTACAGCGCCACGATGGCGGCCAGTGCCAGACCCTGGGCCGAGAGGCTCCAGGCATCGGCATGGACGCCCAGCCAGTCGAAGTCGAAGAACGCCACCGGCCGCGTGCCGAGCACCCCGGCCTCCTGCAGCGCCGCCACGCCGTGGCCGGCAAACACCACCGACAGCGCGCAGAGCAGCACCGCGTTGGCGCTGAAGAAGGTCGCCAGCGGCAGCTTGCGCGAGCCGCGCAGGATCACCCAGGCCAGGCCGAGCAGCAGCACCAGCGCCGCGCCGGCACCGGCCAGGACCATGCTGTGACCTTGCGGGCCGGCCTGCAGCCAGAGGGTTTCGTAGAACAGGATGACCTCGAACAGCTCGCGGTACACCGAGAAGAACGCCAGCACGGCGAAGCCGAAGCGCCCGCCGCCGCCGACCAGGCTGCTCTTGATGTAGTCCTGCCAGGCCGCGGCATGCCGGCGGTCGTGCATCCACACGCCGAGCCACAGCACCATGACGCTGGCGAACAGCGCGGTGAGGCCCTCCAGCAGCTCGCGCTGGGCGCCGCTGACGTCGATCAGGTAGGCCGCCAGGGCCCAGGTGGCGACGCCGGCCAGCAGCGCCAGGCCCCAGCCGACATGCACGCTGCGCACCGCCTGCGGCTGCCCGGTGTTGCGCAGAAAAGCGAGGATCGCCGCCAGCACCAGGATCGCCTCCAGGCCCTCGCGCAGCAGGATCAGCAGGCTGGAGAAGAAGCTCAGCGAGGCATTCATCGCGCCGCCGGCGAGCAGTTCGGCGGACTTGGCCAGCTGCACCTTGGCCGCCTCCAGCGCCTGCGCCGCCTGGGCCACGCTGGCGCCATCCTGCAGCGCCTGGCGGTAGGCCATCAGGGTCTTCTCGGTACTCTTGCGCTGCAGCGTGTCGAGGTTGTCGAGGGCGCCTTCGACCAGCTCGAAGCCTTCCAGGTAGGCGGCCACCGACAGGTCGTAGGCCTGCTCGCGGTCATGCTCTGTGTAGGCCTGCAGGCTGCGTTCGAGGGTGGCAGTGGTGTGCCCGATCAGCACCTGCGGGCCGCGCTGCTGTTGCGGCGGCTGCGCGCGCTGGGCGCGGAAGGCGGCACTGTCGCCACCGCTGGCGGCGACCTCGCCCGGCGTCTGCCCGGCCAGTGCGGCCAGGCTGAAAGGGCTGCCGCCCGCCGCGCCGGGCTCGGCGCTGAAGCCGGCGATATAGCTGGCCAGGTCCCAGCGCTGACGCTCGTCGAGCTGGTCGGCGAAGGCCGGCATGTCGGTGCCCTCGATACCCAGGCCGAGGGTGTTGAACAGGTCGTACAGGCTCAGGCGGTCCAGCCGCGCACGGTCGCGCAGGTTGGCCGGCGGCGGCTCCAGGCCGATGCCGGCGGGGCCGTCGCCGGCCCCCTGATCGCCGTGGCAGACCGCGCAATGCTGGGCATACAGCGGCGCGCCGCGGGCCGGATCGGGAGTGATCGCCGGCACCTGGTGCACCTGGTACAGCTCGGCCAGCCGCGCGGCCAGGCGCCGCGCCTCGCTGGCGACCTGCTCGCCCGGCTGGCGCTGGCTCACCGCCTGGCGCAGCCCGGCAACGCCCTGCTCCAGCTCGACGCGCTCGGCCTTGGCCGGCAGGGCGACGATCAGCCCCTGCAGCACGCCGAGAAATTCCAGCTGCTCGCGGTATTCGCCCTCATCGACGACCTCGCCGGCAGCCACGGTCGCCGGGTAGTCGGCGCCGATGTAGCCGAGCAGGTGCAGGGCCTGGGCCGCCCCTTCGGTGGTTGCGGCCCCGGCAGCCAGGCTGAACAGGGACAGGACGGGCAGCAAGAGCGTCAGCCAGAAGCGGCTAGAGCGGGACATGGGCAGATCCATAAATGAGAATGCTTAAGGTTAAATTGTTACCTTGCTAACAATTTTTCTCAAGCCCCTCGGGCCTGCGCCCCTTCGTTCATGGCCGTGACGGAGCCCGTTCCAGACCAATGTGCCGAGTGCGCAGCTATCCATCCCGGCATTCGTCACCGAACGCCTGCTGGCCCTGGTGACTCAGGCCGCCGCGCGACGCACGGTGGCCAGCAATGCGGCGGCGGCGATGAACAGGCCGCCGAAGGTGCGATTGAGCAGGCGCTGCTGGTGCGGCTCGCGCAGGGTGCGCAGCGCCCGGGCGGCCAGCCCGGTGTAGCCGGCCATCACCAGCAGATCGACCGCCACCATGGTCGCCGCCATCACCAGGTACTGGATCAGCAGCGACTGCGAGGGGTCGAGGAACTGCGGCAACACGGCGAGGATGAAGATGATCGCCTTGGGGTTGCTGGCATTGACCAGGAAACCGCGCAGCACCAGGGTCAGCGGGCGACCGAGCGGCCGCTCGCCGGTGGTGACGATCTCGCCGGGCAGCGCCACCCACTGTTTCCAGCCCAGGTAGACCAGGTAGGCCACGCCGAACCACTTGATCAGGCCGAAGGCCAGTTCCGAGGTGGCCAGCAACGCCCCGATACCGGCGGCAACCACGGCGATCTGCATCAGCAGCGCCAGCTGCAGGCCGATGGCGTTCCAGTAGCCGCGCCAGAAGCCGTACTGCAGGCCGCTGGACATCGAGGCGATGGCCCCGGCGCCCGGCGACAGGCTGATCACCCAGCAGGCGACGAAGAAAGCGAGCCAGGTTTCGAGAGCCATGGCAGATACCTCGGAAAGCAAAAAGGGGCAGGCCGTACAGCCTACCCCTCCGCTTTATGCCTGCCCAGCCCTGCGGATCAGTCCGGCAGATCCTTGCGCAGGTGCACCGGCTCGACCTGCTTCTTCTGCTTGCTGCGCAGGCGGATATTGACCGCCTCCACCGCCAGGGAGAAGGCCATGGCGAAGTAGACGTAGCCCTTCGGCACATGCACTTCGAAGGCTTCGCCGATCAGCACCACGCCGACCACGATGAGGAACGACAGCGCCAGCATCTTCAGCGACGGGTGCTTGTCGATGAAGTCGCTGATGGTGCCGGCCGAGAGCATCATCACCAGCACGGAGATGACGATGGCCGCGACCATCACCGGCACGTTCTGCACCAGGCCGACGGCGGTGATCACCGAGTCCAGGCTGAAGACGATGTCGATGATCGCGATCTGCACGATGATGCCCATGAAGCCGTAGGCCTTGCCGCCGCCCTGCTGCGCTTCCTCGGCACCTTCCAGGCTGTGGAAGATTTCCATGGTGCTCTTGAACAGCAGGAACAGGCCGCCGAAGAACAGGATCAGGTCACGCCCGGAGATGCCGTGACCGGCGACGCTGAACAGGTCGTTGGTCAGGCGCATCACCCAGGTGATCGACAGCAGCAGCAGGATGCGCGTGCCCATGGCCAGGGCCAGACCGAAGAAGCGCGCCTTGGGTTGCTGGGCGGCCGGCAGGCGGCTGACCAGGATCGAGATGAAGATGATGTTGTCGATGCCGAGAACGATCTCCAGCGCGGTCAGGGTGAAAAAGGCGACCCAGATCTCCGGGCTCATCAGCCATTCCATGTTGTTGCCTCAGTGGTTTAGTGAATTCGTGTGGAGCCCGCCTTGACGCCGCCTGCCGTGCCCGGCAAAGCGGCGGCGGGTTGTCAGTCGGCGGCCTGGGCCAGCTGTTGCTCCAGGCTTTCCAGGTGTTCCAGGGCGGCCATCCAGCTTTCTTCCAGCTCGCCTTCGCGGCTTTTCAGGCGGGCCTGTTCGGCCAGCAGCTCGCGCAACTCGTCCTTGCGCGCGGCTTCGTAAACGCCGCTGTCGCCCAGACGCTCCTCGACCCTGGCCAGCTGCTCATGCAGCTTGCCCAGTTCCTTCTCCAGCTTGTCCGCCTCGCGCTTGTGCGGCGCCAGCTGCTGCCGCAGCGCGGCGGCGGCCTGACGCTGGGCGCGCTTGTCGGTCTTGTCGCCGGCCGGTGCTGCCGTGGTTTGCGGCTGCTGGCGGGCACGGAAGTCGACCAGCCAGCGCGCGTAGTCTTCCAGGTCGCCATCGAAGGGCTGGATGCGCCCGTCGGCAACCAGGAGGAATTCGTCGGTGGTGCTCTTCAGCAGGTGCCGATCGTGGGACACCACCAGCACCGCCCCGGCGAACTCCTGCAGGGCCATGGTCAGGGCCAGGCGCATTTCCAGGTCGAGGTGGTTGGTCGGTTCGTCGAGCAGCAGCAGGTTGGGCTTGCCCCAGGCAATCAGGGCCAGGGCCAGGCGCGCCTTCTCGCCACCGGAGAAGTTCTGCACCGCCTCGTCGCAACGCGGGCCGCGGAAGTCGAAGCCGCCGAGGAAGTCGCGCAGGGTCTGCTCGCGCTCGCCCGGGGCGATGCGCTGCAGGTGCAGCAGCGGGCTGGCCTTGGCATCCAGCGAGTCGAGCTGGTGCTGGGCGAAGTAGCCGATCGACAGGTTCTCGCCACGCGCCAGGCGCCCGGACAGCGGCGTGAGCTCGCCGGACAGGGTCTTGATCAGGGTCGACTTGCCGGCGCCGTTGGGCCCGAGCAGGCCGATGCGCGCGCCCGGAACCAGCTGCAGCTTGACCTGCTGCAGCACCACCTTGTCACCATAGCCGAGCTGCACGTCGGCCATGTCCAGCAGCGGGCTGGAGATCTTGTCGGCCTCGCGGAAGACGAAGTCGAACGGCGAGTCGACATGGGCCGGGGCCAGCTCCTCCAGGCGCTCCAGGGCCTTGATCCGGCTCTGCGCCTGGCGCGCCTTGGTCGCCTGGGCCTTGAAGCGGGCGATGTACTTCTCCATGTGCTCGCGCTGCGCCTGCTGCTTCTCGTACGCCTGCTGCTGCTGGGCCAGGCGTTCGGCACGGGTGCGCTCGAAGGCCGAGTAGCCGCCGCGGTAGAGGGTCAGCTTCTGCTGTTCGAGGTGCGCCACATGGTCGACCACGGCATCGAGGAAGTCGCGGTCGTGGGAGATCAGCAGCAGGGTGCCGGGGTAGCTCTTCAGCCAGTCTTCCAGCCAGAGGATGGCGTCGAGGTCGAGGTGGTTGGTCGGTTCGTCGAGCAGCAGCAGGTCGGACGGGCACATCAGCGCCTGGGCCAGGTTCAGGCGCATGCGCCAGCCACCGGAGAAGTCGCCGACGCGCCGGTCCATCTGCTCGTTGCTGAAGCCGAGGCCGGCCAGCAGCTTGCGTGCGCGGGCATCGGCGGTATAACCGTCGGCGTTGTCCAGCTCGCTGTGCAGGCGGGCGATGGCGCCGCCGTCGTGGGCCGCTTCGGCGGCGGCCAGGTCGCGCTGCACCTGGCGCAAATGGACGTCGCCATCGAGCACATAGTCCACGGCCAGGCGTTCGAGGTCGTCGACCTCCTGGCGCATGTGGGCGATGCGCCAGTCCGGCGGCAGATTGCAGTCGCCGGCGTCGGGGCCGAGCTCGCCGCGCAGCAGGGCGAACAGGCTGGACTTGCCGGCGCCATTGGCACCGATCAGGCCGGCTTTGTGGCCGGCGTGCAGGGTCAGCTCGGCGCCTTCGAGCAGGCGTTGCGGACCACGCTGTAGAGTGAGGTTCTGGAGTCGGATCATAATGGCCGCGGAGTCTACCAGCTTCGCCCCGCCATCGCCCGGAGAGCCGCATGCCGTCTGACCTGTGGAGTTTTGCCAGTTGTTGCTATGCACGCCCCGGCGTCGAGGCGGCCTGCCTGCGCCTGCAGGCGGCGGGAGCGGATGTGTGCCTGCTGCTGTGCGGGCTGTGGCTGGAGCAAGGCGGCGTGCCGTGCAACGACGAGCGCCTGGCCGCCCTCCGCGCACTGAGCGAGCCCTGGCAACGCCAGGTGGTGCAGCCATTGCGCGAACTGCGGCAGAGCTGGCGCACGACGGCAGCAGCGGATGAGGTACAGCAACGCCTGCGCGCGCAGGTCAAGGCACTCGAACTGGAGGCCGAGCGCGAGCTGCTGGCCCGACTGGAAGCAGAGGTGATCGGCTGGCCGCACGCCGGGCAGCCTGGCATGGCGGACTGGCTGGAAGCCTTGGCGGGAAGCGCCGGAGAGTGCCGCGACGCGCTGCAGGTGCTGCGCGCCGCGACGACTCAGGCCTGACTCAGGCGCCGGTTGGCGGCGTGCTGCCGTTACCGGAGGCCGGCGTAGCCGGAGCAGCAGCCGCAGGCGCCGCGGCCGGGGCAGCCGGGGCGGCGGGCTTGGCCGCAACGGGCTTGGCCGCCGGCTTCTTCGCAGCAGGTTTTGCGGCCGGCTTGGCGACGGCCGGTTTCGCAGCAGGCTTGGCAACCGGCTTGGCGGCGGTCGACGCAGCCTTGGCGGCTGGCTTGGCAGCGGGTTTAGCCGCGGCCTTGATCGGGGCCTTGGCCGCTGCCGGCTTGGCAGCCGCTGCGGCAGGTTTGGCGGCCGGCTTGGCCACCGGCTTCGCAGCAGCCGGCTTGACCGCGGCGGCCTTGGTGGCGGCGGGCTTGGCAGCAGGTTTGGCAGCGGCCTTCGGCGCAGGCTTGGCCGGGGTCTTGGCCACCGCAGGCTTGGCGGCAGTCGCAACAGCCTTGGCCACCGCCGGGCGAGCTACCGCCGGCTTGGCCGCAGTTTTCACCGCCGCCTTGGCCACGGCGGGTTTGCTGGCGGCGGGCTTCCTCGCTGCCGGTTTGGCGGCGGCGCTGACCGCTGGCGTGGCCGTCGAACGCAGGTGCAATGCCTTGGCCGCGGCCTCCTTGACCTTGCCGATACCCTGAGCCAGCTTCAGGCTTTCCTGGGCATCGCGCTTGAGCTGCAGGATGTAATTGCGGGTTTCGGTCTGCCGCGTCTTGAGGTTATCGAGCCCCTCTTCCAGTTCGGCGATCAGCTTGCTGGCCTTGTTCTGAGCCTTGGCCTTGCCGGCCTTGGCGGCGTCCTGCAGCTTGCCGCGGGCTTCGTGGAGTTTTTCCTGGGCCTTGCCGCGCTGTTTTTCCAGCTTGGTCAGCAATTCCTCGGCTTCGACCAGCGCCTGCGAGCAGGCACTTTCGAGATGCTCCAGCAGGCTATGGGAAAGCTGCTGAAGAAGGTGCAGCGGAGTGGTAACGGGCTTCTTATTGTTGGTCGGCATGGCGTGCCTCCTAACGGACATGGGTGCCCCCATACTAGACGGCAGACGCGCGGGTCGCTAGCCGCTGATTGTCGCGCTGCGCGGCACTGGCATAATCGGCCGCACCTCCCTGCCGAGATCGCCCCGATGCCCCGCTGTTCCGTGCTTCTGCTCTGCCTGTTTCCGACGCTGTTGGCGGCAGCACCGCAGCCGGATGATCTGGCCTACAGCCTGGGCGCCCGCCTGGGCGAGCGCTTGCGCAGCGAAGTGCCCGACCTGCCGCTATCGGCGCTGCTCGACGGCCTGCGCCAGGCCTACCGCGGCGAGCCCCTGCGCCTGCCCGCGGAGCGTATCGACAGCCTGCTCAACGAGCACGAAGCCCAGTTGCAGCGGCACAGCACGGCCGCGCGCCACGAGCAGGCGCAAGCCGCGGAGCGACGCTTTCTGGCGGCGGAAAAAGCCAAGGCCGGGGTGCGTGAACTGGAAGGTGGCGTGCTGGTGCAGGAGCTGCGTGCCGGTACCGGCAGCAGCCCGCACAGGAGCGGCCGGGTGCAGGTGCACTACCGTGGCGAGCTGGCCGATGGCAGCCTGTTCGACCAGAGCGAAGGCGCCCAGTGGTTTCGCCTCGACAGCCTGATCCATGGCTGGCAGACGGCCTTGCTGGCCATGCCGGTGGGCGCCAAATGGCGGGTGGTAATTCCCGCCGAACAGGCCTATGGCCAGGCAGGCGCCGGCGACCTGATTCCGCCGGATGCGCCGCTGGTCTTCGAGCTGGAACTGCTCGACGTCGCCGACTGAAGGCCGGCCCGCGCGCCCTTCAGACCGGGGCCGCGGCCTGCTGCTGATGGGCGTTGTGCAGCACTTCGATCAGGCAGTCTTCCAGCTCGAAGCGCTCGTGCAGCAGCTGTCCCAGACGCTTCAGCTCGGCGGCCAGCGATGCGGTATCGCGGCAGTCGCCGTTGTCGCAGCGGTCATTGAAGGCCAGCGCGACTTCGGTGATCGCTTCGATGCGCGGGTAGATCTGCTTGGCCAGATCCAGGCCGCGCTGATCGCCGAAGGCCTTGGCCTCGCCGGTCAGCTGCTCGTAGACCTCGAAGTGGCCGGCCGACACGTAGTCGACGAGGATTTCGCAGAAGCGCAGCAAGTCCTGGGCATTGGCCGCGGGAGCCTGGGGTTTATCACTGAGGGCGCTATAGGCATTGACCAGTTCATGGCGTTCTTGCAGCCAGCGGTCGATCAGCTGGTGTACTCCACCCCATCGTTCCTGGGCGTTCTGGCAGCTCTCGAGCATGATGTTCTCACTTCCCTACTAGTGAATGCTGGTGTACCGCAGCCCCGAGCCGGTTATTTGGCATCTTGGGCAATCTCGGACAATAACTCGACGCAGTGCCGGATTAATGACGAGGCGTGGAGCCAGAGTATGCCCGCCAGCTCCCGCCAGCAAGTCACCTTGATCAGGAAGTTTCTTCACCCCTTCATTTTGCCGGCTTATGGAAGCTCAGCGTGACCTCGCCCAGGTCGACGCCCCACTTGGACATGCGGGCACGATTGAGCATCACCCGCCCGTCCATGAGGAACATCCAGTCATCGAAATCGACCACATAGCGCTCACCATCGACCTTGAGCAGTAGCTGGTAACGCCAGTGCAAGGCGTTGCCGGACACTTCGCCGATGGCCTCGCCGAGCACATCCGCGGCGCTGCCGCGCCAGCTGCCGTCGGCCTGGCGCCGCAGGGTCCAGACGCGCCGTTCGGTGCTGCCGTCGCTGTAGGTGAAGCGTTCGTCGAGGGTGCCGACGTCGCCCTGCCAAGTTCCCGTGAGGGCGACATGGAAACGCCTGACCACTTCCCCGGAACGGTTCTGGAACATGCCCCAGGCTTCCAGGTCGCCGTTCAGGTAGTCGGACAACTCCAGGGCAGGTTGCTGCGCGGCATACTGGCGGATGTCCGGGCCTGTGCAGCCGGCGATCGACAGGAGCAGAAGCAGGCCGAGAAAGAAGCGCATGAGCGAGTCCCCGTATTGGTGCAGGAAGGGGGACTATGCAGGGAGGGTGGAGCGCCGGCAAACGCGGAGCGTTACCGGCTATTGCCGATCAGCGGCGGCGCAGCAGCTGGAACAGGCCGAACAGGACCATGCCGGCGAAGGCCAGCAGGCTCCACTCCGGCACGCTCAGGCCGAACAGGGTCCAGGTCACTTCGGCGCAATCAGCGGTGCCGTGGAACACCAGGCGCACGATTTCCTGCAACGGCAGGGCATCGAGCATGAACTCCAGGCTCGGCAGGCAGGCCTCCAGCTGATCGGGCGGCACGCTCTGCAGCCAGATCTGGCGCCAGGCCGTACCGCCACCGACCAGGGCGAACAGCAGCGCCAGCCCGGCGTACAGGCGCCGGCCGAGCAGCCCCGGGCCATGAATCGCGGCGACCAGGCAGACCAGGGCGAAGAGGATCACGCAGACCCGCTGGACGATGCACATAGGGCAGGGCTCGAGGCCGACCACATGCTCCAGATACAGCGCGCCGCCCATCAGGCCCAGACAACCGAGGAAGGCGAGGAGAAACAGGTTACGCGGGGCGGCCAAGGCCATGGGGACTCCGAAGCAGGCGGCAAAGGCGGTTACGGTAGAGGAAAGCCGAGCGGGCTTTCAAGGCAACGCGCGGCCCCTAGTCCGTGACCAGGTGCCGCACGTCTCGCCGTGCCGCTCAGCCGTGGGCCGGCTGAGGCAGCTGCGGCAACGGCTGCGCGAGCAGGCCGAGGCTTTCCTGCAGCAGCCGGTTGCTCTGCTGCAGATCGCCCTGGTGCGCCAGCAGCCGTGCCAGCTCAGCACAGGTTTCCGCGCTGCGGGAAAACTCCAGGCTGATCTCGAAATACTCGCGCGCCTTGCCCCACAGGTTGTTCTGCAGGCACAGACGGCCCAGGCTGAGCAGCAGCACCGGGTCCTGCGGCTGCTGCTTGAGCAGCCCTTCGGCGGTCTGCAGCTGGCGCAGCGGGTCACGCCCGCGGAGCATGCCGTAGCAACGCACCAGACGACTGTCGTAGCCCTGCTTGAGGGCCTTGCGCAGTACCTCCTCGGCCTCTTCCTGGGCGCCCAGGGCATGCAGCTGACGGGCATAGGCGAGAACCAGCTCCGGCTCGCCGCGCTGCGCCGAAGACAGCTGTTGCCAGGCACTGCTCAGCGGCTGCAGGGCCGTCTCGCCCTGGTTCAATCCGGCTTCCCCGGCGGCCTGCAGGCGCCCGCGCCAGACCCGGCGCTCCAGCTCCGCCAGCTCCGCGCTCAGCAGCACCTTGCCCTTGCGCAGCTCGGGTAGCAGGTCGAGCAGCGCCGACCAGTCTTCCCGCGCCAGCAACAGGCTCTGCAGCTGGCGCAGGACCTGGCGGTGCTGCGGATGGCGCTGGCGCATCACCTGCAGGGTTTCCAGGGCGGCAGTCGCCTCGCCACGGGCCTGCTGCAGCTCGGCATGGGTCAGGGCGATCGCCAGCTCGGCCTGCGGCTGGCGCTGCAGGGCGCGTTCGAGGAACGCATCGCTCTGCTCGTGGTCGCCCAGCTGCTGCGCCGCGCGGGCCGCGCCGAGGTAATACATCAGCGGCTGCGGCTCGCCCTCGGCGGCACGCTGCAGGTGACGCACCGCGCGCTCCCAGCGGCCTTCGGCGAGGTCCAGCAGACCCTTGTCGGCGGCCAGTTGCCGGCGCTTGCCGTGGTTGCGCCGCGACCAGGGGTTGAGCAGGCCGCCGGAAACGTTGAGCAGGCGCCACAGCCAGCGCAGCCCCCACACCAGCAGCCAGGCCAGCAGCACCAGCAGGAGAAACACCCACAGGCTGGACTCGTAGCGGAAGTTCTTCCAGGCGATCAGCACGTAGCCGCTGTGCTCGACGATCGCCAGGCCCAGCAGGGTGGCTCCGCTCACCGCCAGGAGCAGCAGGAGAATGGCGCGGATCATTGCCCGGCCTCCTCGGTATCCACCGCTTCCGGCAGCAGCTCGCGGGCCTCGCGCTGCTTGAGGTAGGCCTGCAGGGTATTCAGCGCGCCATCCAGGCTGGGCGGCTGGCTGACCACGGGCAGCTCGCTCAGTTCGCCGATGCGCTGCTGCATGGCCTTGACCGCTTGGTTGTCGCGGTCGAAATAGCTGTCCAGCACGTTGTGGGCAGAGGCCAGCGCCTGCTTGTAGACGTCCGCCTGGCCATTCAACGCGCCCCACTGCGCCTGCTCCAGGGCCAGGGCCAGGGTCAGCCGCACCTGGGCCAGGCTCTGCCCGGCCAGCAGCGGACGCACGTCCTGGTCGGCCTGCAGGTCGAGGCGCACATAGCGCGACAGCTGCGCCCACAGGTCGGCCCAGCGGCTGCTGTCACTGGCACTCGCCGCCGTCGGCACCTCGGCCGGCAGGATGTATTCGGGGGCCAGCATCTGCAGCTGGTCGACCTGGCCGCGCAAGGCCGCGAGCTGCAGGAACAGGCCGCTGCGATCGACCTGCGGCAGGCTGCGCAGGGCTTCCAGCACCTTGATCAGTTCGCCGCGGGCGGCGAAGGCCTGCGGATCGTCCTGGGCCTGGAGGATGGTGTCGGCGCCCTGCACCAGCGCCGTGGCGCTGTTGACGTCCTGCAGCGCGCTGAGGCGCAGCATGGCCAGGCGCAGCAGGTGCTCGGCCTCGGCCAGGCGCCAGTCTTCGCGGCTCTTGCCGAGCAGGCTGGCGAGGTTGCGCGCCAGGCGCTGCTGGTCGCCCTGCAGGCTGACCAGCAGCTCGCGCTGGGTCGCCAGCTGGTCTGCCGTGGGCAGACCCTGCAGGCGCGTGGCCACGTCTGCCCGGCTCTGCTCCAGCTGCTGGCGGGTCGCCTCGCCGACCTGCTGCAGCTGCGTGAGCTGCTGCGCGGCCCGGCCCTGCTGCAGGTACAGCTGCCAGCTGCTCCAACCCCCGGCGGCCAGGCCGGCGGCGCCGACCAGCAAGGCCAGTGCGGCCAGGCCGCGGCCCCTCGGCTTGGCGGCCACGGGCGCCGGCTGACGGGAAACGTCCGGGGTGGGTTCGCTGATCTGCGGGGCTGTTTCGCTCACATGTCCATCCTTTGCATCAGAGGGGCCGGCGCCGGGCTTGCGCGCAAGGCCGCCAGAACAGCCGCAGCACTGGCGCCGCGACAATCGATAGGGTGCAGGGCGCCGGCCGCGCGGGCCAGGGCGGCCACCCGCGGGCTGGGCACCAGCAAGGGTAGCCGAGCCAGCTCCGGCCAGGCAGCCCCGGCCAGTTGCTGCAGGTGTTCGAGGCTCTGCGCACTGCTGACCAGCAGGGCATTCAGGCGTTCCCCGCGCACCCGCTGCAGCAGGCTGCCGGCCGGGTAGGACGGCAGCACGCGGCGATACAGCTGCAGATAGTCAACCCGCGCACCACGGCCACGCAAGGTCTCGGCCAGCAGTTCGCGCCCGCCTTCGCCACGCAGGATCAGCACCCGCGGGCTCGGCACGGCCAGCGCTTGCTCGAGGTCGGCCAGGGCCAGCAGGGCCTCGCTGTCATCGCTCGCGGCCGGATAAGTGGCGCGCTGGCCGTGGGGCAGCAGGTAATCATCGAGGATCTGCGCGGTGGCCGCACCGACGCTGAACCAGCGCGGGCCGGCCGGCGGCCTGGGCCAATGCCTCTGGAGCCGCTCCAGGCCCAGGCGGGCGGCCGGCTTGCTGACGACTATCACCGCGCAGTAGCCATCCAGCTCGAGCAGCAGGGAGCGCTGCTCGGCGGTTTCGTCCAGGGTCTCGATCTCCAGCAGCGGCAGGCTGCTGCTGTATACGCCGGCGGCGCCCAGCGTTGCCGCCAGGGCCGCATTCTCGGCGGCCGGGCGGGTCAGCAGCAGGCGCCAGCCGGTCACTCGGCCGCGGCCTCGCCGTACACCGCCTGGAGAATCGCGGCGGCGCCCTGCGCCAGCAGCTGCTCGGCCACCTGCACGCCCAGCGCTTCGGCCTGGGCCCGCGGCGCACGGGCCTCGGCACGCAGCAGCTGGCCGCCGTCGGGCTGGCCGACCAGACCGCGCAGCCACAACTGATCGCCTTCGAGCAGGGCGTAGCAGGCGATCGGCACCTGGCAACCGCCATTGAGGTGCTTGTTCAGCGCCCGCTCGGCAGTCACCCGGTCGGCGCTATCGACATGGTGCAGGGACGCCAGCAGCGCGTGCACGTCGCTGTCGGCGCTGCGGCACTCGATGCCCACCGCGCCCTGGCCGCCGGCCGGCAGGCTGTCCTCGGCGCTGATCGAGGAACGGATGCGCGCCGCGAAACCGAGGCGGATCAGCCCGGCCGCGGCGAGGATGATGGCGTCGTACTCGCCGGCATCCAGCTTGGCCAGGCGGGTGTTGACGTTGCCACGCAGGAACTGGATCTTCAGGTCGGGCCAGCGTGCCAGCAGCTGGGCCTGGCGGCGCAGGCTGGAGGTGCCGACCACGCTGCCGGCCGGCAGCTCGTCGAGGCTGGCGTAGGTGTTGGAGACGAAGGCATCGCGCGGATCTTCCCGCTCGCAGATGCAGAACAGGCCGAGGCCCGCGGGAAAGTCCATCGGCACATCCTTCATCGAATGCACGGCGATGTCCGCCTCGTTCTCCAGCAGGGCCGTCTCCAGCTCCTTGACGAACAGGCCCTTGCCGCCGATTTTCGCCAGCGGCGCATCGAGCAGCTTGTCGCCGCGACTGACCATCGGCACCAGGCTGACCTTGAGGCCGGGATGCGCCTGCTCCAGGCGCGCCTTGACGTATTCGGCCTGCCACAGGGCCAGGGCACTCTTGCGGGTAGCAATGCGGATTTCGCGGGACATGATCACTTCCGGAAACTGAACTGCCGGGAATGATAACAGGCTGCGCCGGCTCTGGCCGGCGCCGGATTGCCGCGCTCGGGCAATCCGCTGCTAGAGGTTGTGCATCAGCTTGCGGACACCGGCGACATGCCGGCGGCTGACGGTCAGGGCCTCGCCGCCCATGCCCTTGAGGAACAGCTGGAAATGCCCCAGCGGCGTGCGCTGCAGGCGCTCGATGCGCTCACGCGCGACCAGGGCATTGCGGTGGATACGCACGAAGCGCTCGCCGAACTCGTCTTCCAGCGCCTTCAACGGCTCGTCCAGCAGCACTTCGCCGCCCTCGTGGCGCAGGGTCACGTACTTGTGGTCGGCGATGAAGAAGATCACGTGTTCCAGCGGAATCAGCTCGATGCCTTTGCGCGTACGCGCACTGATGTGGCTGCGCGGGCCGGCCCCATTGGCACCGGCCGGGCGGGTCAGGGCGGCGAGCTGCACGCGATTGGGCCGCTCGGCCTTCTTCAGCGCGGCCGCCAGGGCCTCGGGGCGCACCGGCTTGACCAGGTAGCCGACGGCGCTGACGTCGAAGGCCTCCAGGGCGAATTCGTCGTGGGCGGTGCAGAAGATCACCGCCGGCGGCGCCTCGCGCTCGCACAGCTTGGCGGCCACCTGCAGGCCATCGAGGCCGGGCATGCGGATGTCCAGCAGCACCACGTCGGGCTTCAGGCTGTCGATCAGGGCCAAGGCCTCTTCACCATTGCCAGCCGCGGGTTCGAGGACACGATAACCTTCGAGTTCGCCAACCAGTCGGCTGAGGCGCTCGCGGGCAAGGGGTTCGTCATCGACGATCAGCACATTCATATTGCTCTGGCTTCCTGCGTGAGTCTCTCACATGGATAGCGTAGACAGGTGAAGTGGCGCCCGTCACGGCGATCCACGCTAAGACTTGCGCGCGGCCCGAAAAGTGCCGCCAGACGCGCGTCTATATTCACCAACGCCTGCTGGGTACCGCGCGACGGTTGCCGCTCGGCGCCCTCGTCATAGGGGTTGCTCACACAAAGCAGGAACACCCCGTCTTCATACTGCGCCTCGACCCGCACCAGGCCACCTTCGATGCGCGGCTGGATGCCGTAGATCAGGGCATTTTCCAGCAGCGGCTGCAAGGTCAGTTGCGGAATCGGCAAATCATCCGGTACTGCGTCCACCTGCCAATCCAACTGTAGCCGGTCGCCGAGCCGGTATTGCTCGATCGACAAATATCTTCGCGCCAGCTCCAGCTCCTCGCGCCAGGGCACCAGGGTGCCGGGCTTGGCCAGGCTGGCGCGAAACAGGTCGGACAGGTCGAGCACCGCCTGCTCGGCCTTGAACGGATCGACCACCACCAGGCTGGCGATGCTGTTCAGGCTGTTGAACAGGAAGTGCGGACGGATCCGCGCCTGCAAGGCCTCGATCCGGGCGCGCAGCTCGGCCTGCTGCTGCCTGCGCCACTGGCTCTGTAAGTAAAAGTAGCGCAACAACAGGGCCGACATTATCAGGCTGATCAAGGCATGGCGCAGATACAGGTTGACCTCGCCATTGCGCGGCAACGGCCCGCCCAGCTCGAAGTAGTCCGCCACCGCGGTGCAGGCCAGGGCCAGGCCGACCACCATGGCGCAGCACAGGGTGCCGGCCACGGCCGCGCGCAGGCTGGCCAGCAGGGGCCGCAGGCGACACAGCAGGCCGGCCGAGAGCAGCACGATCCACTGCACGAACAGCGAGGTCATGGCCAGGCGCACCCAGTTGAAGCCCGGCTGCATGGGCTCGGACAGCACCAGCACCAGCACCAGCAGCTCGGCGAGCAGCACCATGCTCAGCAGCGCCTCGGGCTGGCACAGTTCCGGCAGGAAAAAATCGTCGTCCGGAGCCAGGGTACGGCCCTTGTTGAACCAGTTGATTTGCATCCCGGCAGTTTCCTTGTCCGCCCGCCAACCAGCAAGCCAGAGCGCTGCGGGCGGACGAAATTAGGGGCCCAAGTGGCATGCCGAGCGCAAAACTGTGAGCCCGGCGACATTTTCCTAGGACCTGTTTACGATCTTTTGAGCTAGAGCCAGGCAAGGCGAAATTGGGCGAGGGCGCGGAGTTTACGAGCTGTAAATGAGCAGCCCGAGCCCGATTTCAACGCAGCATGGCCGACGATCAAGAGATCGTAGACAGGTTCTTCGAGCAGGGCAGAGCCTCGGCTTTCCTAGCAAGGCTGTTATTATCGGCACACTTTACCGTTCCGCAGGCAACGCGCCTGCCTTTCCCGCGAGTTCCGCCATGAGCACCGAGAAAACCAACCAGTCCTGGGGCGGCCGCTTCAGCGAGCCGGTCGACGCCTTCGTCGCCCGTTTCACCGCCTCCGTCGAGTTCGACAAGCGCCTCTATCGCCACGACATCATGGGTTCCATCGCCCACGCCAGCATGCTGGCCAAGGTCGGCGTGCTGACCATGGATGAGCGCGACGCCATCGAGGCCGGCCTCAAGCAGATCCAGGGCGAGATCGAAGCCGGCCAGTTCGACTGGCGCGTCGACCTGGAAGACGTGCACATGAACATCGAGGCGCGCCTGACCGACCGCATCGGCGTTACCGGCAAGAAGCTGCACACCGGGCGCAGCCGCAACGACCAGGTGGCCACCGACATCCGCCTGTGGCTGCGCGACGAGATCGACCTGATCCTCGCCGAAGTCACTCGCCTGCAGCAGGGCCTGCTCGGCCTGGCCGAGCGTGAAGCCGACACCATCATGCCCGGTTTCACCCACCTGCAGACCGCCCAGCCGGTGACCTTCGGCCATCACCTTTTGGCCTGGTTCGAGATGCTCAGCCGCGATTACGAGCGCCTGGTCGACTGCCGCAAGCGGGTCAACCGCCTGCCGCTGGGTTCGGCCGCGCTGGCCGGCACCACCTACCCGATCGCCCGCGAGATCACCGCCGAACTGCTGGGTTTCGACGCCGTTGGCGGCAACTCGCTGGACGGCGTGTCCGATCGCGACTTCGCCATCGAATTCTGCGCCGCCGCCTCCCTGGCGATGATGCACCTGTCGCGCTTCTCCGAAGAGCTGGTGCTGTGGACCTCCGCGCAGTTCCAGTTCATCGACCTGCCCGATCGCTTCTGCACCGGCTCCTCGATCATGCCGCAGAAGAAGAACCCGGACGTGCCGGAGCTGGTGCGCGGCAAGACCGGCCGGGTGTTCGGCGCCCTGATGGGCCTGCTGACCCTGATGAAGGGCCAGCCGCTGGCCTACAACAAGGACAACCAGGAAGATAAGGAACCGCTGTTCGACGCCGCCGACACCCTGCGCGACAGCCTGCGCGCCTTCGCCGACATGGTTCCGGCGATCAAGCCCAAGCGCGAGATCATGCGCGAGGCGGCCCGCCGCGGCTTCTCCACCGCCACCGACCTGGCCGACTATCTGGTGCGCAAGGGTCTGCCGTTCCGCGACTGCCACGAGATCGTCGGCCACGCGGTGAAGTACGGCGTGCAGAGCGGCAAGGACCTGGCCGAGATGAGCCTGGACGAGCTGCGCCAGTTCAGCACCGAGATCACCGACGACGTGTTCGCCGTGCTGACCCTGGAAGGCTCGGTCAATGCCCGCGACCATATCGGCGGCACCGCGCCGAACCAGGTGCGCGCCGCCGTGGCCCGTGGCCAGCAACTGCTGGCCAGCCGCTGAGCCCACGGCTTGCGGGGGCGCCGAGCGGCGCACCCGCGGGCCCCGAATGGAGCGCCAGATGCCGCTGCATATCCGCCCCGCCAACCGTGACGACGCCGCGCTGATCCTGCGCCTGATCACCGACCTGGCCATCTACGAGAAGGCCGAGCACGAAGTCAAAACCGACGTCGCCGGCATCCAGGCCAGCCTGTTCGGCGCCGGCAGCACTGCCCACGCACTGATCTGCGAGCGCGATGGCCAACCGATCGGCTACGCCGTGTACTTCTTCAACTACTCGACCTGGCTGGGCCGACACGGCCTGTACCTGGAAGACCTGTACATCAGCCCCGAACAGCGCGGCGGCGGTGCCGGCAAGGCGCTGCTGCGGCACCTGGCGCAACTGGCCGTGAGCCAGGGCTGCGGCCGCTTCGAATGGGCGGTGCTGGACTGGAACCAGCCGGCCATCGACTTCTACCAATCGTTCGGCGCCAAGCCGCAGGACGAGTGGACCACCTACCGCCTGACCGGCCAGGCCCTGCGGGACTTCGCCGCCGGCTGAACGGCCCAGAGGGAATCACCATGAGCGAACACGACGAGCACGACGAAGAAGCCTTCGCCGAACAGACCCTGATCCAGGCCATCGAGAACCAGCTGGAAGCGGACAACCCGCCCGCGGCCAAGGCCACCCTGAACAAGCTGACCCTGGTCGGCTACGAGCGCGAGGAAATCCTCCAGCTCATGGCCCTGGTGCTGGCCCACGAGATCGACGCCATGCTGCGCGACGACCGCCCGTTCGATAGCGCCTGGTACGAACAGGCCCTGCGCGCCCTGCCGGAGCTGCCGGGCGAGGACTGAGGCACGTCCACAGCCGCTTTCAGGCCGCCACCCTGCTACAACCTTTCGCCCGGGGCATGCGCCAGATCAAGCGCACTGGCCTCTATCGGCAGATACTCACTCGGTGGCAGCATGAGCAGACGGCAGACTGAAACCTGCCCGCTACACTGCACATTGGCCCCCTCACAAGACCCGGAGTCCCTATGGCCTACACCCCCGATTTGGTTGCCGAGCTGGAAATCCTCGCGCTGTACAACCTGGACAACGTGCAAGAAGGCATCAAGGTACACAACACCGCCACCCCGAAAGCCCAGGCGGCGATCACCCGCCTGCACCAGAAAGGCCTGGTGACCCAGGCCGACGGCGGCTACCTGACCAGCCTCGGCCTGGATGCCGCGGAACATGCCCAGGCCCTGCTGACCATCCTCCACCCGCAACCCGCCTGATCCGCCTGCACCGGCGGGTCGCCACGCGCACCCGCCGTCACCCGCCCCTACAGCCCCTCAGCCGACTGCCGATACAGCGAGCAAGGCCCCTGCCGCACGACCGCGCCGGCTGGTAGGCTTGCCTTCTCCACCGCTTCGAGCAGTACATGACGCGCACCCAGGAAATCCGCCCGGACATCAATGACGGCATCGACCGCAAGGTGCTGGCGCAGCTGCGCGCGCGCTTCCTGAAGATCAACGACGGGCGCCTGGCGCGGGCCATGCAGGCGCTGTCGACGCGCCAGCAGCTGGTACTCCGGCTGCTGCCGCTGCTGCTGCACGTGAACCACCCGCTGCTCCCCGGCTACGTGTCCGGCACCACCCCGGCCGGCCTGTGCGGCTTCGAACCGAGCGACGAGCTGCTCGCCGAGGCCACCCGCCTGACCCGCTCCTTCACCTACAAGCCGCGCCGCGGCAAGCCGGCGCTGCCGATCCACGGCCTGTTCCTGATGGGCAGCCTGGGCACCGTGGCCCAGGCCGAGCAGAGCGACATGGACCTCTGGCTGTGCCACGCGCCGGACCTGGACGGCCAGGCCCTGCACGAGCTGCGCAAGAAGTGCGACCTGCTCGAAGCCTGGGCCGCCACCCAGGGCGCCGAGGCGCATTTCTTCCTGGTCGACCCAGCCCGCTTCACCGCCGGCGACCGCGAAGACGCCCAGCTGACCTCCGACGACTGCGGCACCACCCAGCACTACCTGCTGCTCGACGAGTTCTACCGCACGGCGATCTGGCTCGGCGGGCGCACCCCGCTGTGGTGGCTGGTGCCGGTGTACGAGGAAGCCAACTACGCGGCCTACACCCACGCCCTGCTGAACAAGCGCTTCATTCGCGCCGAAGAGGTGCTCGACCTCGGCCACCTGGCGCGTATTCCGCCGGGCGAGTTCATCGGCGCCGGCATGTGGCAGCTGTTCAAGGGCATCGAGTCGCCCTACAAGTCGGTGCTCAAGCTGCTGCTCACCGAGGTCTACGCCAGCGAGCACCCGCGGGTGGAATGCCTGAGCCTGCGCTTCAAGCAGGCGGTGTTCGCCAACCGTCTCGACCTCGACGAGCTGGACGCCTACATCATGGTCTACCGGCGCCTGGAGGAGTACCTCATCGGCCGCGGCGAACGCGAGCGCCTGGAGCTGATCCGCCGCTGCCTGTACCTCAAGGTCAACAAGAAGCTCAGCAGTCCGCCGCGCAACCGCGCCAAGAGCTGGCAGCGCCTGCTGTTCGAGCGTCTGACCGGCGAGTGGCGCTGGAGCCAGCGCGAACTGGCGATGCTCGACAGCCGCAGCCAGTGGAAGGTACGCCAGGTCAGCGCCGAGCGCCGCGCGCTGGTCAACGAGCTGACCTACAGCTACCGCTTCCTCTCCCAGTTCGCCCGCAGCGAGCAGACCGGCAGCCAGCTCAACAGCCGCGACCTCGGCGTGCTCGGCCGGCGACTGTACGCCGCCTTCGAGCGCAAGGCCGGCAAGATCGAATTCATCAACCCGGGGATCGCCCCGGACCTGGCCGAAGACACCCTGACCCTGGTCCACAGCGCCAGCGCCGAGAGCGGCGGGGAAACCCAGTGGGCGCTGTACAACGGCAGCCTGACCGGCCAGGAATGGCCCGACTTCGCCCCGCTGAAACGCGCCCGCGAGCTGATCGAGCTGCTCGCCTGGTGCCACCGCAACGGCGTGATCGACAGCAGCACGCGCCTGTCGCTGCACCCCGGCAGCAGCGACCTGAGCGAATTCGAGCTGTCCAACCTGCTCACCAGCCTGCAACAGACCCTGCCGCTACCGCTGCCGCCGGTGGCCGAAGCGGCCCTGCTGCACGGCGCCGAGCCGGCCGAGGTACTGCTGCTGATCAACGTCGGCCTTGACCCGCTGAAGGCCCATAGCCAGCTCAACGTGCACATGACCAGCGGGCGCACCGACTCGCTGGGCTACTCGGGAGTGCGCGACAACCTGGTGCTGACCCTCGACCAGGTCAGCCTGAACAGCTGGAACGAGCTGCTGGTCAGCCGCTACGACGGCCCGAACGCCCTGCTCGACTGCCTGCGCGACTACCTCAACGCCCTGCCGGCCGACGGCCGCCGGCCGCGCCTGCGGGTGCGCTGCTTCTGCCGCAACCGCGCCAGCGCCATTGCCCAGCGCGTCGAGGAGCTGTTCCAGGATGTCCTCGCCAGCCTCGCCAGCCATCGCCACAGCCGCTACCTGCTGCAGGTGCAGCAGCGCTACCACGTGCTCGAGCTGCAGCCGGGCCAGGTCAGCCACGCTGTCCTGAGCGACCTGCCGATGCTGGTCGAACACCTCGGCGAGGAGCAGGCCGACTACAGCCCGCTGCAGGTCGACCGCTTCGCCCTGGAAGGCGAGGACCTGGCGCTGATCCTGCCCCAGGGCCGACCGGCGTGCATCCAGGTGTTCTACCGCCTGGACGGTGCGCAAGCCGAACTCAGCGTGCTCGACGAACACAATGCGCTGTGGCGCCAGCGCCTGCCGTACCGGGACGAGCAGAGCCTGCTCACTCCGCTGCAGCGCTTCCTGCAGTCGGTGCTGTACCGGCGCAATGCCCTGCTGCCGCTGGACGACCCGCTGCCGCCGGACGCCCTGGACGTGCTCTATTACGAGGTGCTGCCGGCACCACCGCAGCGCGCGCGCCAGCTCGAGCGCCGGGCACCGCCGCAGGCACCGGTGAGTCACCCGTTCTACGACGTGCAGGCCATCGTCGAGCCGGCCGACCAGGCCCGCGTGCACGTCACCCTGTACTGCAACCACCGCGAGTTTTCCGAGCTGGAATACGGCGCCGGGCTGTTCGCCGCGGTAGCCCGGCATATCCTCGCCCAGCGCCGCGAGGCCGAGCGCTACCCCTGCTACATCACCGATATCGACCTGTCGCGCATTCTCGGCGAAGGCCAGGCGCAGACCATCCACTACCTGCGCTATAAAGCCGAACTGGAAGGCGCGCTGAACCGCGCCCTGCAAAACGCCTGACCCGGCAAGGATGCCCCGATGACTGTCACCACCACACTGTTCGGCGCGGCCGCCCTCGGCGGCGGCTACTGGCTCTGGCGCAAGCTGCGCGGCCGGCAACGCGACGAGTTCATCGCCGCCTTCGAGTTTCCCGAGCGCCTGCGCAGCAAGCTGCTGGAGCGCTACCCGCACCTCACCCCGACGCAGACCGGCCAGGTGCTGCGCGGCCTGCGCGAATACTTCCAGCTGTGTCGCCTGGCCGAACGGCGCATGGTCGCCATGCCCTCGCAGGCGGTGGACGTGGCCTGGCACGAGTTCATCCTCTACACCCGCCAGTACCGGGCGTTCTGCCGCAAGGGCCTGGGACGCTTCCTGCACCATGTGCCCAACGACGCCATGCCTAACCCCCGCGCCGCCAGCGACGGCATTCGCCGGGCCTGGCGCCTGGCCTGTCTGCGCGAAGGCCTGGCACCGCGAGCCCCGGCCAGGATGCCCATGCTGTTCGCCCTGGATGCCGAGCTGGGGATCGCCGATGGCTTTCACTACCGCCTGGACTGCGGCGCCGCGCCCGGCAGCTACCAGGCCGGCGATGCCTACTGCGCCAGCCATATCGGCTGCGGCTCCGGATGCGCCGGAGGCTGTGGCGGCGACTCCGGTTCCTCCAGTGCGGGGGACGGGGGTGGGGACGGCGGAGGCTGTGGCGGGGGTTGCGGCGGCGGGGGAGACTAAGCCACAGGGGATAACAATCGATAGTACTGATAGTTACTACGCAGATTCAGCATTATTCAATCGATTCGTTTTGAGTGAACCTGACGCCATTCACCCCGGCGCAGGACTCCAGCCATGCCCCACTCCCTCGCACAGCACGCCAGCCGCAACCTGCTCGCCAGCATCCGTATCGGGGGCTAGGCGAGCATGCACCTTTCGCCCAGACGCACTCTCCTGCTGGCGGCCCTGCTGGCCCTCAGCAACGCGCCGGCGCTGGCCGGCAAAGGCGCGGTGGTCGGCGGCGGCGTGGCCCGCACCATCGAATGCAACCAGAGCCTGGCGCGCCAGTTGCAGCTCGACGAACGGCTCAAGCGCCTGCCGGGCAACCCGCCGGACCGCGGCCGGCAGCACTTCGCCGCGCTCTTCGACCTGCGCAGCCTGAACTGCCCGCGCGGCTGACTCAGCGGCTGTATTCGCCCGCCGCCTCCGGCTGGTATTCGACGGCCAGCAGGGTCAGCTTGAGCGTCTTGCCGCTGGGTGCCGGCCAGTCGATATGCTGGCCGACCGTCAGGCCGAGCAGCGCACAGCCGACCGGAGCGAGGATCGACACCGTGCCTTCGCCACCGGCGTCCTGCGGGTAGACCAGGGTCAGGTGATAGTCCTTGCCGCTGCTCTCCTCGCGGCAATGCACCCGCGAGTTCATCGTCACCACCCCGGCCGGCACCTCCGCGTGACCGACGACCTGCGCTCGCGCCAGCTCTGTTTCCAGCGCCTGGGCCGCCGGGCCGAAGTCCTCCAGACTGTCGAGCAGGCGCTCCAGGCGCTGCATGTCGAGACGGGTAATGGTGATGGCTGGGGTGCTGCTCATGGCGCTGGGCTATCTCCTGCTGGGGCCAGAAAAGCAAAACCCCGCCCGAAGGCAGGGTTTGCGAAGTAGGCAATGACCGTAACACAGGCAGCTAAATAAGCAAGACCGCGCGGTCACCAGGCCAGCGGCGGGCGCAGGCGCTGCTGCGCGGCCTGGCAGATCTGCCGGCGGCGCTGGCCATCGGCCCTGCCCCATTCGAGGATCTCGGCCAGGCTGCGGCCGCAGCCCAGGCACTGGTCGTGGTCGTCCAGGCAGCACTGCCGGCGGCAGGGCGACTCGACCGAGGCCGCGCCTTGCGGGTCCGCGCCCGGCAAATCAGAGCTCTTCGAACTCGAGCTGTTCACCAGCCTGCTCCAGGGTCACGCGGGCCAGCAGCTCGCCCAGCGGCTCTTCGCTGGTATCGCAGATCCACAGGCCCTGCGCCTCGTCGTAATCGAAGTGGAAACCGCCGGAGCGCGCCGCCACCCACAGCTGGCGGATCGGCTCCTGGCGGCTGAGGATCAGCTGGGTGCCGTTCTCGAAGCGCACGGTCAGCACCCCGGCGGAGTTTTCCAGATCGATGTCCATGTCGCTGTCGTCGAAAATATCTTCCACCGCCTCCTGGGCAGCATCGACCAGATCATGGAAACGGGCTTCGCTCAAACTCATTACAACGTCCTCAGGGCAGGGATGCGGGGTCGGCCAGGGTCAGCCGGTAGGCGCCGGGGCTTTGCCCGGTCCAGCGGCGGAAGGCGCGGGCCAGGGAGCCGGCCTCGCTGAAACCGACGAGGAAGGCGATTTCCGCCAGTTCCAGCGCCGGGTCGCGCAGATAATGCAGCACCAGCTGCTCGCGCGTCTCGTCGAGCAGCTGGCTAAAGGATAACCCGGCCTCACGCAAACGCCGCTGCAAAGTGCGCGGGCTGAGTTGCAGGGTCTGCGCCAGCAGCTCCAGGTCGGCGCCCTGCTCAGGCAGCTGGCGGGCCAGTTCGTGGCGCGCACGGTCGAGCACGCCGTGGCCCTGGCGCAGCTCGCCGAGCAGGCGGTCGGCGTGCGCATCGAGCAGCTGGCGCAGCTGCGCATCGGCCTGGCCCAGCGGCGTGGCGAGCAGGCGGCGAGGGAAGACCAGGGCGTTGTCGGCCTGCCCGAACAGCACCGGGCAGGCGAAGATGCGCTGGTACTCGCGCAGGTCGGCCGGCGCCGGATACTGGAAGCGCACCTCGGTGGGCGGAATCTGCAGGCCGCTGATCCAGTGGCCGAAGGTCAGCCAGCCGGCCAGGGTTTCCTCGGCATGCAGGCGCTGGTGCTGGGCCAGCATGGGGTGCCAGCGGTGCGCCACCTGCGGCTCCAGCCCTGGGCGCGGCGGCTCGTCGTCCAACTCGACGCGCCCCAGGTTGCCGACCAGGCTGGCATAGCGTGCCTGGCGGTGCAGGGCGTCGGCCAGGGTCGCACAGCTCATGATCAGGTAGCCGAGGACGCCGTAATAGCCGGGGCGAATCGCCTCGCCCAAGTGCAGGCCGAGCTGCTCGTCGCCGGTCAGGCGCACGCCCTCGGCGAGCAGCTCCAGGTAGGCACTGGCCGCCACACGCTGGTCGCGCTGGCCGAGAATCGCCGGGTTGAGCTGCACCCTGGCCAGCAATTCGCCGCTGTCGATGCCCTGGCGGGCGAGGTAATCCAGCAGGCCTTGCAGGTAGGCCACCGAGACAGAACTGGCGAGGGCGGGGCTTTCCATCACGACTCCGTTTTTAGTCGCATGCTAGCCGCAAAAGGGCTTGTACAGGCAAGCCCGGCGCGCCAGCGCAGGGGATCGCAGAGCCCGCCGGACGGGAATTCCGGCGCATAGGCAAGGTGGCGGGGGGTCGGTATACTCCAGCCCATTCATGATTTTGCAAAGGAATTCACCATGAAGCGCCTGCTGCTGCCCTTCATCGCGCTTGTCGTCGTTAGCGCCGCCCTCGCCGGCTGTGGCCAGAAAGGCCCGCTGTACCATCCGGACGACCAGAAAACCACGCAAGATCGCGACAAAGACGTCTTCCTCTAAGGGGGTTCCATGCAAGCCTTTACCAACCGCGACGGGCAACTGTTCGCGGAGGGCGTGGCCCTGTCCGCCATTGCCGAGCGCTTCGGCACGCCGACCTACGTCTACTCCCGCGCCCACATCGAGGCGCAGTACCGCGCCTATGCCGATGCCCTGGTGGGCATGCCGCATCTGGTCTGCTTCGCCGTCAAGGCCAACTCCAACCTCGGCGTGCTGAACGTCCTGGCGCGCCTCGGCGCCGGCTTCGACATCGTCTCCCGCGGCGAGCTGGAGCGCGTGCTGGCCGCCGGTGGCGATGCCGCGAAGATCGTCTTCTCCGGCGTCGGCAAGAGCCGTGACGACATGCGCCGCGCCCTGGAAGTCGGCGTGCACTGCTTCAACGTCGAGTCGGTGGACGAGCTGGAACGCCTGCAAGTGGTGGCCGCCGAGCTGGGCAAGACCGCGGCGATCTCGCTGCGGGTCAACCCGGACGTGGATGCCGGCACCCACCCGTACATCTCCACCGGCCTCAAGGAAAACAAGTTCGGCATCGACATCGAGCAGGCGCCGGCGGTCTACGCCCGCACCGCCGCCCTGCCGAACCTCGAGGTGATCGGCGTCGATTGCCACATCGGCTCGCAGCTGACCAGCCTGCCGCCCTTCCTCGACGCCCTCGAGCGCCTGCTGACGCTGGTCGACCAGCTGGCCGCACAAGGCATCCGCATCAAGCACCTGGATCTCGGTGGCGGCCTCGGCGTGCAGTACCGCGACGAGCAGCCACCGCTGGCCGGCGACTATATCGCCGCCGTGCGCGAGCGCATTGCCGGGCGCGACCTGGCCCTGGTGTTCGAGCCGGGCCGCTCCCTGGTGGCCAACGCCGGCGTGCTGCTGACCCGCGTGGAATACCTCAAGCACACCGCGCACAAGGACTTCGCCATCGTCGATGCGGCGATGAACGACCTGATCCGCCCGGCGCTGTACCAGGCCTGGATGGACGTCACCGCGGTGCAGCCGCGCACCGGTGAGGCGCGCCACTACGACCTGGTCGGGCCGATCTGCGAGACCGGCGACTTCCTGGCCAAGAACCGCGAACTGGTGCTGGCCGAAGGCGACCTGCTGGCCGTGCGTTCGGCCGGTGCCTACGGCTTCGTCATGAGTTCCAACTACAACACCCGCGGCCGCGCCGCCGAGGTGCTGGTGGATGGCGAACAGGCCTTCGAAGTGCGTCGTCGCGAAACCCTGGCCGAACTCTATGCCGGCGAAAGCCTGCTGCCACAGTGAGGGCGCAGCCATGCTTTTGCGCTTCACCAAGATGCACGGCCTCGGCAACGACTTCATGGTCCTCGACCTGATCAGCCAGCACGCGCATATCCAGCCCAAGCACGCCAAGGCCTGGGGCGACCGCCACACCGGCGTTGGCTTCGACCAGCTGCTGCTGGTCGAGGCGCCGAGCAACCCGGATGTCGACTTCCGCTACCGCATCTTCAATGCCGATGGCTCGGAAGTGGAGCAGTGCGGCAACGGCGCGCGCTGCTTCGCCCGCTTCGTCATCGACAAGCGCCTGACCGTGAAGAAGCAGATCCGCGTCGAGACCAAGGGCGGCATCATCGAACTGAACCTGCGCCCGGACGGCCAGGTCACCGTCGACATGGGCCCGCCGCGCCTCGACCCCAAGGTCATTCCGTTCCAGGCCGAAGCCGAGGCGCTGAGCTACCCGGTCGAGGTGGACGGGCAGCGCGTCGAGCTGGCCGCCGTGTCCATGGGCAACCCGCACGCCGTGCTGCGCGTCGCCGACCTCGACAACGCCCCGGTGCACAGCCTCGGGCCGCAGCTGGAACATCACCCGCGCTTCCCGCAGCGGGTCAATGTCGGCTTCCTCCAGGTCGTCGACCGCCAGCATGCGCGCCTGCGCGTGTGGGAACGCGGCGCCGGCGAGACCCAGGCCTGTGGCACCGGCGCCTGCGCCGCGGCCGTGGCGGCGATCCGCCAGGGCTGGATGGATTCGCCGCTGCAGCTGGAGCTGCCCGGCGGCAAGCTGTGCATCGAGTGGGCAGGCCCGGGTGAGCCGGTTATGATGACCGGACCCGCCGTTCGCGTGTACGAAGGACAAGTCCGTCTATGAGTGACAGCCAGGATTCGCCCGTTCCGCTCGACTCGGATGCCGTCGCCGCCTACCTGCGCCTGCACCCGGAGTTCTTCGTCGACCACGACGAGCTGATCCCCGAGCTGCGCATTCCGCACCTGCCGGGCGAAGCGGTGTCGCTGGTGGAGCGCCAGGTCAAGCTGCTGCGCGAGCGCAACATCGAGATGCGCCATCGCCTGTCGCAGCTGATGGACGTGGCCCGCGACAACGACCGCCTGTTCGACAAGACCCGCCGCCTGATCCTCGCCCTGCTCGATGCCGGCAGCCTGGAGGAAGTGGTCGGCGCCGCGGAAGACAGCCTGCGCCACGAGTTCCAGGTGCCCTTCGTCGGCCTGATCCTGTTCAGCGAATTCCCCCTGGGTGTCGGCCGCACGGTGACCAGCGCCGAAGCGCACCAGGCCATCGGCAGCCTGCTGGCAGGCGGCAAGACCACCTGCGGCGTGCTGCGCCCCGGCGAGCTGGAGTTCCTGTTCGGCGCCGCCGAGCAGGGCCAGGTCGGCTCCGCCGCCGTGGTTCCGCTCAGCTACCAGGGCCTGCACGGCGTGCTGGCCATCGGCAGCCCGGACCCGCAGCACTACAAGAGCAGCCTCGGCACCCTGTTCCTCGGCTACGTCGCCGAAGTACTGTCGCGCGTGCTGCCGCGCTTCGCCGCGCCGCTGCGCTCGGTCAGGTAAACGGCCCCGGCGGGCGGCAAGCACACAGGCCGGGCTGAACGCAGTCAACCCGATCATCCGCGTGCGCCTGCCGGAGTCGCCATGCACGAGCAACTGGACGCCTACCTCGAACACCTGCGCCGCGAGCGCCAGGTCTCGGCGCACACCCTCGACGGCTACCGCCGCGACCTGCTCAAACTGCTCGCCCTCTGCGAGAAGAACGCCATCGCCCACTGGGCCGACCTCGACGGCCGCAGCCTGCGCAGCTTCGTTGCCCGCCTGCACGCCCAGGGCCTCGGCAGCCGCTCGCTGGCACGCCTGCTGTCGGCGGTGCGCGGCCTCTACCAGTACCTGAACCGCGAAGGCCTGTGCCGGCATGACCCGGCCAGCGGCATCGCGCCGCCCAAGGGCGAGCGCCGCCTGCCGCGCACCCTGGATGCCGACCGCACCGTACAACTGCTGGAGGGCGCGGTGGAGGACGATTTCATCGCCCGCCGCGACCAGGCCATGCTCGAACTGTTCTATTCCTCCGGCCTGCGCCTGTCCGAGCTGGTCGGCCTGGATCTGCCGGCTCTGGATCTGGCCGCCGGCCTGGTGCGGGTACAGGGCAAGGGCAACAAGGTGCGCGAGCTGCCGATCGGCAGCAAGGCCCGCGAGGCCCTGCACGCCTGGCTGGAACTGCGCCTGCTGAGCAACCCGGGCGACGGCGCGGTATTCGTCAGCCAGCGGGGCCGCCGCCTCGGCGCCCGCGCGGTACAGTTGCGCGTGCGCCAGGCCGGCGTGCGCGAGCTGGGCCAGCACCTGCACCCGCATATGCTGCGCCACAGCTTTGCCAGCCATATGCTGGAGTCATCCCAGGACCTGCGCGCGGTGCAGGAGCTGCTCGGCCACGCCGATATCGCCACCACGCAGATCTACACCCACCTGGATTTCCAGCACCTGGCGACGGTCTACGACCAGGCCCACCCACGGGCCAGACGCAGCACGGCAAACGCCCCGGCCTTGGCCAGCGGGGCGGCGCCCAGCGAACGCAGTACGGGAGACAACGAATGAGCCTGCGCCTGATCACCTTCGACCTCGACGACACCCTGTGGGATGTCGCCCCGGTGATGCACGGCGCCGAGGCCAGCCTGCGCGACTGGCTGGCCGTGCAGGCGCCCCGCCTGGGCCCGGTGCCGATCGAGCACCTGTGGGCGATCCGCAGCCGCCTGCTGGGTGGCGACCCGGACCTCCGCCATCGCCTCAGCGAGCTGCGCCGGCGCATCCTGTTGCATGCCCTGATCGACGCCGGCTATGCCCAGGCCGAGTCGCGCGAGCTGGCCGAACGGGGCTTCCAGGTGTTCCTCGAGGCCCGCCATCGGGTCGAGCTGTTTCCCGACGTGCACCAGACCCTGGAGCGTTTGGCCCTGCGCTACCCCCTGGCAGTGATCACCAACGGCAATGCCGACGTGCGCCGTCTGGGTCTGGCCGACTACTTCCAGTTCGCCCTGTGCGCGGAGGAGCTGGGCATCGGCAAGCCCGACCCGTTGCCCTTCCACACCGCCCTGCAACGCGCCGGGGTGGCGGCCTCCCAGGCCGTGCATATCGGCGACCATCCCGGCGACGATATCGCCGGGGCCCGCGCGGCGGGCATGCAGGCGATCTGGTTCAACCCGCAGGGCAAGCCCTGGACCGGTGAGCCGGAGCCACCCGTGCAGATCGCCAGCCTGGCCGAGCTGCCGGTGCTGCTGGAACGCTGGTAAGGGTGCGGATTCGAGGATAAGGGGCATTCGCGGCCGAAACCGCTCCTACGGGCGCCAAGCCGGCGCCGGCCGGACATGAAAAAGCCCGCCGAATGGCGGGCTTCTTCATCACGGAGCCGGCCTCAGATGGGGCGGCTGCCGTACTTGCTGTCCGGCTTCTTGGGCGGGTCGGCCACCACGTTGGCTTCCACTTCCTGCACCTTGCCACCGCGCGAGAGGAATTCCTCCATGGCCTTGGCCAGGGCATCGCGTTCCTTCTGCTTGGCTTCGATGCTCGGCAGTTCCTCTACGTCGACCGCCGCCTTGGCCTTCTTGCCAGGCTTGGGGCTGGGGACATCCGAGCCACTGTCTTCGTCGTCATCGGCCACGCCGTCGTCGGCGGCTTCCAGCTCCTCGCCTTCGTCCTCGTCACCAGCTTCCAGTTCGTCTTGTTCCAGTTCTTCGTCGCTCATGTTCTACCTCATGACTTGCGCAAAGCAGGTTAGTTATAGCCCAGCCGCGTGCAATGCAAAACGCCGCCGGAAAAAATTCATGGCCAGGTGCCAGACGGCCCCGTGACGCCTCAGCCGATCTCGCCCTGGAGGGTCGCCAGCACACGGCGGCGCCCTGCCCGATCCCGGTGTTCACCGAGGTAAATCCCTTGCCAGGTGCCTAGCGCCAGGCGCCCCGCCATTACCGGCAGGCTCAGCTGGCAGCCCAGCAAACTGGACTTGAAATGCGCCGGCAGGTCGTCCGGCCCTTCGTCGTCGTGCTCGTAGTCGCTTGAGCCCTGCGGCACAAGACGATTGAAGAAGCGCTCGAAGTCACGTCGCACCGCGCCATCGGCATTTTCGTTGATGGTCAGCGAGGCCGAGGTGTGCTGCAGCCACAGGTGCAAAATGCCGACCCGATAGCCACGCAACTCCGGCAGGGCGGCGACGATCTCGTCGCTCACCAGGTGAAAACCGCGCGCCCTGGCGCGCAGCTCGATCAGCCGTTGTTGCCACATGCTCCGTACCCGCAGCATCCCGTTGGGGGCGCATTCTAGCGTGGCCACAGAAAAAGCAAAGGGCGCCGCAGCGCCCTTTGCCCGAGTCTTTGGTCGAACTATTTGCGGGTGAACTCCGGATAGGCTTCCATGCCGCATTCGACGATGTCGACCCCCTCGTATTCGTCCTCCTCGCTGACGCGCAGGCCCATGACCAACTTGATCAGGCCCCAGGTGATCAGACTGGCGACAAACACCCAGGCGAAGATGCAGGCCGCGCCCATCAGCTGGGCGGTCAGGCTGGCCCCGCTATTGGTCAGCGGCACCGCCAGCAGCCCCCACAGGCCGCCAACGCCGTGCACCGAGATGGCGCCTACCGGGTCATCGATGCGCAGCTTGTCCAGCAGCAGGATGCTGAACACCACCAGCACGCCGCCCACCGCGCCGATCAGCGCGGCCTGTACCGCGGTCGGCGTGGACGGCTCGGCGGTAATCGCCACCAGACCGGCCAGGGCACCGTTGAGGATCATGGTCAGGTCGGCCTTGCCGAACAGCACGCGGGCCACCACCAGCGCCGCCAGCAGGCCACCGGCGGCGGCCAGGTTGGTGTTGACGAACACCGCTGCCACCGCGTTGGCATCGGCGATGCTGCTCATCTTCAGCTGCGAGCCGCCGTTGAAACCGAACCAGCCGAACCACAGGATGAAGGTGCCAAGGGTGGCCAGCGGCAGGTTGGCGCCGGGGATCGCGTTGATCTGCCCCTGGCTGCCGTACTTGCCCTTGCGCGCGCCGAGCAGGATGACCCCGGCCAGCGCGGCGGTGGCGCCGGCCAGGTGGACGATGCCGGAGCCGGCGAAGTCCTTGAAACCGGCCTGCTTGAGGAAGCCGCCACCCCAGGTCCAGTAGCCTTCCACCGGATAGATGATCGAGCACATGACCAGGGCGAAGGCCAGGAAGGCCCACAGCTTCATGCGCTCGGCCACCGCGCCGGAGACGATCGACATGGCCGTGGCGACGAACACCACCTGGAAGAAGAAGTCGGCGCGCTTGGCGTAATAGGGTGCGCCCTCGCCACCGGCGGCGACGGTTTCGAGCGCATGCTCGCTGCCGATCAGGAAACCGAAATTGGGTATCGCGCCGCCTGCCGCGCCGCCATACATCAGGTAGTAGCCCACCAGCAGGTACATCACGCAGGCCAGGGCGTAGAGCACGATGTTCTTGGTGAGGATTTCCGCGGTGTTCTTCGCGCGGACCAGGCCGGATTCGAGCATGGCGAAGCCTGCCGCCATCCACATCACCAGGGCCCCGCAAATCAGCAGGTAGAAAGTGTCCAGCGCATACTGCAGGGGAATCAGTGCCGTGCTTTCCATGAAGTACTCCGTTGTACCGTTGCACAGTGCGCCGCCGTTGGCGCAGAAAGAAAAACGCCCGGCGGACCGGGCGTTTTGCACATCGTCGGGGCTTACAGGTTGTAGCCGCGCTCGTTGTGCTCGGAGAGGTCGAGACCGACGGTCTCGGCTTCTTCGCTGACCCGCAGGCCCATCACCAGGTCCAGCACTTTCAGGATCACGAAGGTGACCACGGCGGTGTAGATCACGGTGAAGGCAACACCCTTGAACTGGATGAACAGCTGCGCGCCGATGTCTTCCACGGTGCCGAAGCCGCCCAGGGCCGGAGCCGCGAACACGCCGGTCAGCAGGGCGCCGACGATGCCGCCGATGCCATGCACGCCGAAGGCGTCCAGGGAGTCGTCGTAGCCCAGCTTGCGCTTGAGGCTGGTGGCGCAGAAGAAGCAGATCACGCCAGCGGACAGACCGATCACGATGGCACCCATCGGGCCGGCGGTGCCGGCAGCCGGGGTGATGGCGACCAGACCGGCGACCACACCGGAAGCGATGCCCAGGGCGCTCGGCTTACCGTGAGTGATCCACTCGGCGCCCATCCAGCCCAGGGCGGCGGCGGCGGTGGCGATCTGGGTGACCAGCATGGCCATGCCGGCAGTGCCGTTGGCGGCAATCGCGGAGCCGGCGTTGAAGCCGAACCAGCCGACCCACAGCATCGCCGCGCCGACCAGGGTGTAGCCCAGGTTGTGCGGAGCCATGGCGGTGGTCGGGAAGCCCTTGCGCTTGCCCAGTACCAGGCAGGCCACCAGACCGGCGATACCGGCGTTGATGTGCACCACGGTGCCGCCGGCGAAGTCCAGCACGCCCCAGTCCCACATCAGGCCGCCGTTGCCGGACCAGACCATGTGCGCGATCGGTGCGTAGACCAGGGTGAACCACACGGCCATGAAGATCAGCATGGCGGAGAACTTCATGCGCTCGGCGAAAGCACCGACGATCAGGGCCGGGGTGATGATGGCGAAGGTCATCTGGAAGGTGATGAACACGCTTTCCGGGAAGGCGCCGATCAGGCTGCTCGGGCTCAGGCCGCTGAGGAAGGCCTTGGACAGGCCGCCGACGAAGGAGTTGAAGTTGACAACGCCCTGTTCCATGCCGGTGGTGTCGAACGCGATGCTGTAGCCGTAGACGACCCACAGGATGCTGATCAGGCCGGTAATGGCGAAGCACTGCATCATCACCGAGAGGATGTTCTTCGAGCGGACCATGCCGCCGTAGAACAGCGCCAGCCCCGGGATGGTCATGAGCAGCACCAGAATGGTGGCGGTCAGCATCCAGGCGGTGTCGCCGGAGTTGAGGACAACCTCGTCAGCCATGGCCAGGCCAGGGGTTACGAGGGACAACAGGGCTCCTAGCCCTGCGATCTTACGCAGAGTCATGTGTTTTTCTCCTGGGGCGTGTGGGGTTCTGAGGCTTAAACTGCGTCGGTGCCGGTTTCGCCGGTACGGATGCGGATGGCCTGTTCCAGATTGACGACGAAGATCTTGCCGTCACCGATCTTGCCAGTGTTGGCCGCCTTGGTGATCGCCTCGATGACCCGATCCAGCTGATCGTCGGCAATCGCCACGTCGATCTTCACCTTGGGCAGGAAATCCACCACGTATTCCGCGCCACGGTACAGCTCGGTGTGGCCCTTCTGCCGACCGAAGCCTTTGACTTCGGTGACGGTGATGCCCTGCACGCCGATCTCCGACAGCGACTCGCGCACGTCGTCCAGCTTGAACGGCTTGATGATGGCAGTGACTAGCTTCATTAAACTCTCTCCCGTATTTGGTGGACTTGCCCCAGGAAGAACAAACCCGGCTCAAGTCTAAGCGCAGTACCTGGCTTTTGAAACGAATCAGCCACTTCAGTCGCAACCCGGCCGATACCAACCAACCGCATGCAGCGAAGCATTTCCCCCGCCTCACTCTGCGCACCGGTACTGCATCGGTGCACGCGTCACCAGTCACTAAGCAGAAAGCTTGCCAGCTCTGATAAAAGCCTGTTTTTCATGCAGTTAGCCCGGTATCCGAGGTTTTCCGGCCATCTGACCAACGGGTCATTGCACAACAACGGTGCAGTGTGCGCCCCGTGCATGGTCAATAACCGTGCACCGCAGTGCGACAATAAGCGGCAGCGGCCTGCGTGCTACACTGCCGGCCATCTGCAACCGGAACTTTCGCCATGCTGCCGCCCAAAGCCCTGCTCGACGCCCTGACCAGCCACGCCTCCCGCCTGTTCAACGGCGACACGCCGCTGCCCCGCAGCGAGTTCGAGGCGCAGTTCAAGGTCCTGCTGCAGAGCGCGTTCGGCAAGCTGGACCTGGTCAGCCGCGACGAGTTCGACAGCCAGATGGTCGTCCTGGCGCGCACCCGCGCCCGCCTGGAAGCGCTGGAGGCCAAGGTGGCCGCGCTGGAGTCGCAGCAAACCCCGCCCGCCGACTGATCGCCGATCAGCGGCCGGCGACCTGATCAAGGAGTGATCATGTCCCTGGCCATCGTCCACAGCCGCGCCCAGGTCGGCGTCGAAGCGCCACCGGTTACCGTCGAGGCCCACCTGGCCAACGGCCTGCCGAGCATGGCCCTGGTCGGCCTGCCCGAGACCGCGGTGAAGGAAAGCAAGGACCGCGTGCGCAGCGCCATCCTCAATTCCGGCTTCGACTTCCCGCCGCGGCGCATCACCCTCAACCTGGCACCGGCCGACCTACCCAAGGATGGCGGGCGTTTCGACCTGGCCATCGCCCTCGGCGTGCTCGCCGCCAGTGCACAGATTCCCGCCGCCAGCCTGGACCACCTCGAGTGCCTCGGCGAACTGGCGCTGTCCGGCGCCGTGCGCCCGGTTCAAGGCGTATTGCCCGCCGCCCTGGCCGCCCGCGCCGCCGGACGCACCTTAGTGGTGCCGAGCGCCAATGCCGAGGAAGCCTGCCTGGCCTCCGGCCTCAGCGTGCTGGCGGTCGACCACCTGCTGCAGCTCGCCGCCCACCTCAACGGCCACACCCCGCTGGCGCCCTACCAGGCCGGCGGCCTGCTGCGCACCTGCACGCCCTACCCGGATCTGGCCGAAGTGCAGGGCCAGCTGGCGGCCAAGCGCGCCCTGCTGATCGCCGCCAGCGGCGGCCATAACCTGCTGTTCACCGGGCCGCCGGGCACCGGCAAGACCCTGCTGGCCAGCCGCCTGCCCGGCCTGCTGCCGCCACTCGATGAAGAGGAAGCCCTGCAGGTGGCCGCCATCCACTCGGTGGCCAGCCAGACGCCCCTGGCGCACTGGCCGCAACGGCCGTTCCGACAGCCCCATCACAGTGCATCCGGCCCGGCCCTGGTCGGCGGCGGCAGTCGCCCGCAGCCGGGGGAGATCACCCTGGCCCACCAGGGAGTCTTGTTTTTAGACGAGTTGCCGGAGTTCGATCGCAAGGTGCTGGAGGTGCTGCGCGAGCCCCTGGAAAGCGGGCAGATAGTGATTGCCCGGGCGCGCGACCGGGTGCGCTTCCCGGCGCGCTTCCAGCTGGTGGCGGCGATGAACCCCTGCCCCTGCGGTTACCTGGGCGACCCGGCCGGGCGCTGCCGCTGCACCCCAGAGCAGATCCAGCGCTACCGCGGCAAGTTGTCCGGGCCGCTGCTCGACCGCATCGACCTGCACCTCACCGTGGCCCGCGAAAGCACCGTGCTGCATGCCGGTGGCGAAGCCGGCCAGGACAGCGCCAGCGTCGCCGCCCGGGTGGCCGCCGCGCGCCGCCTGCAAGTGCAGCGCCAGGGCTGCGCCAATGCCTTTCTCGACCTGCCGGGCCTGCGCCTGCACTGCCCGCTGCAGGCCGACGACCAGCGCTGGCTGGAAGGCGCCTGCGAACGCCTCAACCTGTCGCTGCGCGCCGCCCACCGCCTGCTCAAGGTGGCGCGCACCCTGGCCGACCTGCAGGAAGTCGAACAGATCGGCCGTGCGCACCTGGCCGAGGCCCTGCAGTACCGTCCGGCTGCCGGCTAAGCCGGTGTGACGCGCTGTACCTGCGGCAACTGCATCGCCGCCACTTCGGCGAGCAGGAAATCCCGCAGCCGGCGCAGGCGCTCTTCACCGCGCCGACCGCGCGGCCAGACCAGGTAGTAGCTGTCGCCGCTGGGCACCGCGCTGGGCCAGGGTAGGCCGAGGCGACCCTGGGCGACGTCCTCGGCGATCATCACCAGGTCGCCAATCGACACGCCATAACCACGGGCGGCGGCGACCATGCCCAGCTCCAGGGTGTCGAACACCTGCCCGCCGCGCAGCGGCACCTGCTCTTCCAGGCCCATGGCCTGCAGCCAGCGGCGCCAGTCGCGACGGTCCGGAGTCGGGTGCAGCAGTTCGCTGGCCTGCAGCCGCGCCAGGTCCCAGGGGCCGGCGGCGGTCGCCTCCGGCGCACACACCGGGATCAGCCACTCGGCGAACAGCTCGACGCTCTCCCACTCGGCGGGGAAGGTGCCGCCGCTGCTGAGCAGCACCGCGCAGTCGAACGGCTCCTGGTGGAAGTCGACCTTGTCCACATCCATCCAGGCACTGGTCAGCTGCACCTCGATATCGGCATTGAGCAGGCGAAAACGCGACAGCCGCGCCAGCAGCCATCGCATGGTCAGGGTCGAAGGCGCCTTCAGGCGCAGGGTCGCGTCATCGGTGCGCAGGGCGGTGCAGGCCCGCTCCAGGGCGTCGAAACCATCGCGCACGCCGGGCAGCAGGGTGCGCCCGGTCTCGCTGAGCTGCAGGGTGCGGCCCTGGCGCTCGAACAGGCGGCAGGCGAAGTGCTCCTCCAGGGTACGGATATGCCGGCTCACCGCGCTCTGGGTGATGGCCAGCTCCTCGGCCGCGCGGGTGAAGGAGGCATGCCGCGCCGCCGCCTCGAAGGCACGCAGGGCATAGAGCGGCGGCAGACGCCGGCTCACGGTCGCAAGCCATGAGTTTTACTCATGCCTGGCATCTGCTTTTTCATTTTGTGCCCCCGCATCCAGCTCTGGAGAATGGCGACATTCTCTGCCGTGCGGGACACGCCCGGCAAGCCATCCACCTGAGTCAGAATCATGTCATCCGCCGCCCGCCTGGAACTCCTCGCCCTCGTCCGCCTGGCCGGCCCGCTGATCGCCGCGCAGCTGGCGCATGTGCTGATGGTGTTCACCGACACCCTGATGATGGGCCGGCTCGGCCCGGCCGAACTGGCTGCCGGCGGCCTCGGCGCCGCCAGCTATTCGTTCGTCTCGATCTTCTGCGTCGGCGTGCTGGCCGCGGTCGGCAACCTGGTCGCCATCCGCCATGGCGCCGAAGACAACCCCGGCGTCACCCGCCTGACCCAGACCGGCCTGTGGCTGGCCTGGGGCCTGGCCCTGGGTGCCGGCCTGCTGCTGTGGAACCTCGGCCCGCTCCTGGCCCGTTTCGGCCAAGCGCCGCACAACATCGCCGGCGCCCGGCAGTTCCTCTCCACCCTGGTGTTCGCCCTGCCCGGCTACCTCAGCTTCATGGCCCTGCGCGGCTTCACCGCAGCCATCGGCCGGCCGGGCCCGGTGATGGCCATCAGCATCGGCGGTGCCGTGGCCAACTTCGCCCTCAACTATGTACTGATCCACGGCTGGTTCGGCCTGCCGCCGCTGGGTCTGGCCGGCATCGGTCTGGTCACCGCGCTGGTCAGCAGCGCCATGGCCCTGCTGCTGGCCTGGCACCTCACCGGGCATGCGGTCTACGCCGCCTATCCCCTGCGCCGCGGCCTGCTCAAGCCGTGCCTGGCGGAGTTCAAGGAGCTGCTGCGCCTGGGCCTGCCAATCGGCGGCACCTACGCGGTGGAGTCCGGCCTGTTCGCCTTCGCCGCCCTGAGCATGGGTGCCATCGGCAGCCAGGCGCTGGCCGCGCACCAGGTGGCAATCATGTCGGTATACGTGGCGTTCATGGTGCCGGTGGGGATTTCCTACGCCACCACCTTCCGCATCGGCCAGCACTTCGGCGCCGGCCGCCTGATTGATGCCCGCCGCGCCGGACGCCTGGGCATCGCCCTGGGCGCCTGCTGCATGCTCGGCTTCGCCCTGCTGTTCTGGCTAGCGCCGCAGTGGGTGGTGGGGCTGTTCCTCAACCTCGGCGACCCGGCCTTCGCCGAGATCGTCGCCCTGGCCGTCAGCCTGCTGGCAGTGGCGGCCTGGTTCGAACTGTTCGACGGCATCCAGACCATCGCCATGGGCGCCATCCGCGGCCTCAAGGACGGCAAGACCACCTTCTGGGTCGGCCTCGGCTGCTACTGGGCAATTGGTGCGCCGCTGGCCTGGGCGCTGGCCTTTCCCCTGGGCTGGGGCGCCGAAGGGGTGTGGTGGGGCCTGGCGGGCGGCCTGGCCTGCGCGGCGATCGGCCTGACCCTGGGTTTCGAGTGGAAGACTGCGCGTCTGCTGAAGCCGCAGCCGGCACAGGGCGCAACCTGCCTGTCGTAGGTTGGGTTGAGGCGCGCAGCGACGAAGCCCAACGGGCAAGGGTTCAGGCCGCATTGTGGCTTGTCAGTCAGCCGTTGGGCTTCGCTGCGCTCAACCCAACCTACGACGGCAAGCCGCTCAATAGCGGCTGACGCGCACCAAACACCAAGAAGCGCGCCAGATCGGCCAGCGGCAGGGCCTTGCTGATCAGGTAGCCCTGCACCTGGTCACAGCCGAACTGGCGCAGCAGGGCCAGCTGTTCGGCGTTCTCCACCCCTTCGGCAACCACTTCCAGATGGAGGTTGTGCGCCAGGTTGATCATCGCCCGCACCAGCTGGCGGTTCTCCGCGCGCTCGCCCATGCCGGCGACGAAGCTCTTGTCGATCTTCAGCAGGGCGATCGGCAGGTTGTTCAGGTGCACGAAGGAGGAGAAGCCGGTACCGAAGTCGTCCAGGGAGAAGCGCACGCCAAGCCGGCCGAGGGCCTGCATGGTCTGCTGCACCTGGTCGCTGCGGCGCATCACCGCGGTTTCGGTCAGCTCGAATTCGAGCCACTGGGCATCCACCCCGCGCTCCTCAATCAGCCGCTGCAGGGTGCCCAGCAGCTGGCTGTCCTGGAACTGGCGGAACGACAGGTTGATCGCCATGTGCAGCGCCGGCAGACCGCGCCCGCGCAGCCACTGCATGTCGCGCAGGGCGCGGCTGATCACCCAGTAGCCGAGGGGAATGATCAGCCCGCTTTCCTCGGCCAGCGGCACGAACTCGTCCGGGCCGAGCAGGCCGCGTTCGCCATGGCGCCAGCGCACCAGCGCCTCCAGGCCGAGGATGCGCCCGCTGCGCAGGCACAGGCGCGGCTGGTAATGCAGCTCCAGCTCGTCGCGACGCAAGGCCCGGCGCAGCTCGCTTTCCAGGTCGGCCAGACTGCGCGCGCCGCGGTTGATGCGCTCGTCGAAGACATGGAAGGTGCAGCCCTGGGCCACCTTGGCCTGCTGCATGGCGATGTGCGCGTGCCACATCAGCGGATCGGCGCCGGCGTCCGCGCGGGCATGGGCGATGCCCAGGCTGCAGCCGATCAGCAGGCTCTCGCCATCCACCCAGTAGGGTTCGGCCAGGGCCTCGGTGATGCGTTCGGCGATCTTTTCCGCCCGCCGTGGATCGCGGCGGGTGTCGATGAGCAGGGCGAACTCGTCGCTGCCCAGGCGCGCCACGCAGTCGCAGGCGTCCAGCTGGCCCTTGAGCCGCGCCACCACCTGGAGGATCAGGCGGTCGCCGCCCTGATGGCCGAGGGCATCGTTGGCGTGGCGGAAGTTGTCCAGATCGAGATGGCCGAGGGCCAGGCCGCGGCCACGGTATTCGGCCAGATGGGCGGCCAGCAGGGTGTGGAAGCCCAGGCGGTTGGCGATGCCGGTCAGCGGGTCCTGCTCGGCCAGGCGCTGCAGGGTGCCCTGCAACTGGCTGCGCTCGCGCGCATAGCGCAGGCAGCGGCGCAGCATGTCGACACTGAGCTGCTCGCGCACCAGCCAGTCGTAGACGTCTTCCGGCGCCCGTTCGGGTTCGGCGTCGAGCAGCAGCACGGTAGGCAGCGGGCAGCGTCCGGGTTCGGGCTGGCAGGCGGGAGTGGTCAGCAGCAGGCCGGCGAAGGGGTCGTCGAACAGGCTGCAGGCGGCTTCCCAGGTGGGCGCGGTAATCAGCGGATAAACGCCGTCCAACGCCTCCAGTCGGGTACGCAGCAATACGGCCCATTCCGGCTCTTCGGCCAGCAGGACCAGGCGCAATGGTTCGACAAGCGCGGACAAACGACCTCCCCAGGGCCAGAAGACAGACTTATCGCGTCTGCGTGCGCCGTAATCGGCGTCTCTTGCCTGCCTGTCCCTGTGCAGATTCCTGCGCATCCTGAGGGAAAGACATAGCAGGGGCAACCGGCACCAATCGGAACAAACGTACTTGATCACTGAAAATAGCGACTCAGCGCACACTACCGCGGCTTTTTATCGACAACCAGGCCCCGCGGCGGGTCATCGGTCGGCGGCCCGCCGCCCGCCCCGGCCTGCTAGAATGCGCCCCTCGTTTTCCCCCTCGTTGATACCTTCGCCATGTCCCGACTCAATCCCCGGCAGCAAGAAGCCGTGAACTACGTCGGCGGTCCCCTTTTGGTGCTCGCCGGCGCAGGTTCCGGCAAGACCAGCGTGATCACCCGCAAGATCGCCCACCTGGTGCAGAACTGCGGCATCCAGGCCCGCCACATCGTCGCCATGACCTTCACCAACAAGGCCGCGCGGGAGATGAAGGAACGGGTCGGCACCCTGCTCAAGGGCGCCGAGGCGCGCGGCCTGACCGTGTCGACCTTCCACAACCTGGGCATGAACATCATCCGCAAGGAATACGCGGCGCTGGGCTACAAGCCGGGGTTCTCGATCTTCGACGACGGCGACATCAAGGCCCTGCTGACCGACATCATGCAGAAGGAATACGCCGGCGATGATGGCGCCGACGAGGTCAAGAACTACATCGACAGCTGGAAGAACGACCTGATCCTGCCCGAGGAGGCCCTGGCCAACTCGCGCAACCCCAAGGAGCAGACCGCCGCCATCGTCTACCTGCACTACCAGCGCACGCTCAAGGCGTACAACGCGGTGGACTTCAACGACCTGATTCTGCTGCCGGTGAAGCTGTTCCAGGAACACAAGGACATCCTGGAGAAGTGGCAGAACCGCATCCGCTACCTGCTGGTCGACGAATACCAGGACACCAACTCCAGCCAGTACCTGCTGGTGAAGCTGCTGGTGGGCATGCGCAACCAGATCACCGTAGTCGGCGACGACGACCAGTCGATCTACGCCTGGCGCGGCGCGCGCCCGGAAAACCTGATGCTGCTGAAGGAGGACTACCCGTCGCTGAAGGTGGTGATGCTGGAGCAGAACTACCGCTCCACCAGCCGTATCTTGAAATGCGCCAACACCCTGATCGCCAACAACCCGCACGCCTTCGAGAAGCAGCTGTGGAGCGAGATGGGCATGGGCGACGAGATCCGCGTGATCCGCACCCGCAACGAAGACGCCGAATGCGAGCGGGTGGCCCTGGAAATCCTCACCGAGCACCTGCGCACCCAGCGCCCGTACAGCGACTTCGCGATCCTCTACCGCGGCAACTACCAGGCCAAGCTGATGGAGCTGAAACTGCAGCACCACCAGATTCCCTATCGCCTCTCCGGCGGCACCAGCTTCTTCGCCCGCCAGGAGGTGAAGGACCTGATGAGCTACTTCCGCCTACTGGTCAATCCGGACGACGACAACGCCTTCCTGCGGGTGATCAACGTGCCGCGCCGCGAGATCGGCTCAACCACCCTGGAAAAGCTCGGCAACTACGCCACCGAACGCAAGATCAGCATGTACGCCGCCAGCGACGAGATCGGCCTGGCCGAGCACCTCGACAGCCGCTATACCGAGCGCCTGGCGCGCTTCAAGCGCTACATGGACAAGATCCGCGAGCTGTGTGCCGGCAACGACCCGATCGGCGCCATCCGCAGCATGGTGATGGACATCGACTACGAAAACTGGCTCAAGCAGAACGCCTCCAGCGACAAGGTCGCCGAGGCGCGCATGGGCAACGTCTGGTTCCTGGTCGAAGCGCTGAAGAACACCCTGGACAAGGACGAAGACGGCGACATGACCGTCGAGGACGCCATCGGCAAGCTGGTGCTGCGCGACATGCTGGAACGCCAGCAGGAAGAGGAGGAAGGCGCCGAGGGCGTGCAGATGATGACCATGCACGCCTCCAAGGGCCTGGAATTCCCCTCGGTGTACATCATCGGCTTCGAGGAGGAGATCCTCCCGCACCGCTCCAGCATCGAGTCCGACACCATCGAGGAAGAACGGCGCCTGGCCTACGTCGGCATCACCCGCGCCAAGCGCAACCTGGCGCTGACCTTCGCCGCCAAGCGCAAGCAGTACGGCGAGGTCATCGACTGCACGCCGAGCCGCTTCCTCGACGAACTGCCGGCCGAAGACCTGGTCTGGGAAGGCCAGGAAGACGCGCCGGTGGAGGTCAAGGCCGCGCGCGGCAACGATGCCCTGGCCAGCATGCGCGCGCTGCTGAAAAAATAGCCTGGAGCTATTTTTAACGTCGCACAGCGACGACCCGCAGGGTGGCCGCCAGGGATGGCAGGCCATAAAAAATAACCGGGAGTCATTTTTAACCTCGCACAGCGACAGCCCGCAGGGTGGCCGCCAAGGATGGCAGGCCATAAAAAATGACCGGGAGCTATTTTTAACGTCGCGCAGCGACAGCCCGCAGGGTGGCCGCCAGGGATGGCAGGCCATAAAAAATAACCGGGAGCTATTCTAACGTCGCGCAGCGACGGCCCGTAGGGTGGCCGCCAGGGATGGCAGGCCATAAAAAACAATCGACCACTGGAGGACTGCTGCGTGGAAGCACTGAAACAGAAGATTCGCGAACAGGGCACCGTGCTGTCCGACCAGGTACTCAAGGTCGATGCCTTCCTCAACCACCAGATCGACCCGCGGCTGATGCAGCAGATCGGCCACGAGTTCGCCCGGCGTTTCGCCGGCCAGGGCATCAGCAAGATCGTCACCATCGAGGCCTCCGGCATCGCCCCGGCGGTGATGGCCGGCCTGGAGCTGGGCGTGCCGGTGATCTTCGCCCGCAAGTACCAGTCGCTGACGCTCAGGGACCACCTCTACACCTCCACGGTGTTCTCCTTCACCAAGCAGACCGAGAGCACCCTGGCCATCTCGGCCAAGCACCTGGGCGCCGACGACCACGTGCTGCTGATCGACGACTTCCTCGCCAACGGTCACGCCGCCCGCGCCCTGATCGACCTGATCGGCCAGGCCGGGGCGAGCATCGCCGGTATCGGCGTGGTCATCGAGAAGTCCTTCCAGCGCGGCCGCGCCGAGCTGGACGAGCAGGGTTACCGGGTCGAATCGCTGGCGCGCATCGCCTCGCTGCAGGGCGGCGAGGTCCGCTTCCTCGACTGAGCAGGCTGCCGGCCGGCGCACAGCCCGGGCACCGGCCGTTCTCTATAATGGCGCCTCCCAGGCAAGGAGGCCGTCGCCATGTCCCATCGCATGTACCTGTACAACAAGGCCGTCGTCGGCAGCAGCGACGACGACAGCCAGCTCCTGATGGAGTGGGGCTACGAGCTGCCCCTGCTGTTGCAACCGCTGTTCAGCGCGGCGCCCCGGGTCGGCGCCAACTGCTACAACGACCCGGGCAGCGAGGAAGGCCTGTACGCCGAGGCCAAGGCCGGCATCCAGGCCCTGCGCGAGTTCTACGACTTCATCGAGCGCCACGCCGGCAGCCTGCTGGACGATGTCGAGGCCTTCCGCACGGCCCGGCAGAAGATCTTCCAGCTGCTCGACAAGCAGGCCTGCCACGCCTGGTTCCACCTGGACGCCTGGGACGTGTTCAACATGGCCGACGACGAGCGCCGCACCCAGGCCGAGGCCCTGCTCGGCGAGATCGAGCAGGCCAACGCCTGCATCCGCGAGGCCATCGCCTGCGACAACCCGCTGCTGCTGGACAACTGCCCCGGGGTCGACGCGCCCTGGGCCGGCAGCTTCCGCGCCGTACTCAATCTCGGCAACTACGACTACGGCTGGGAACCGCTGGGTGCGCAGCTGGACGAGGACGAGGACGGCCTGGAGATCTTCTGCGAGAACGAGCGCAACGGCCTGCGCGACGCCAGCGGCCAGGTGCTGATCGAGCCGCGCTACCAGGCCTTCTTCGATTTCGACTGGTACAGCGGGCTGGCCTGCGTGCAACACGACCAGCGTTTCGGCTATGTCGACCGCCGGGGCCGCGAAGTGATTGCCTGCCAGTTCGAGGACGCCTTCGACTTCGTCGGCGAGCATGCGCTGATCACCGAGGGTGGTCGCTACGGCCTGATCGATCGCCAGGGCCGGGTGACGGTGCCCTGCCAGTTCGACGGCGCTGAGGCGCTGGATTACACCGGTGCCTACTGGAGCGTGCAACAGGGCGAACTGTGGGGAGTGATCGACCCCAGTGGCTGCTGGATGCTGCCGGCCCAGTACCAGCAGATCCACGCCTACGAGGGCTACTACAGCGCGAAACCGGCGCAGGGTCCGCAGCACCTGTTCACCACCCGCTTCCACGACCTCGGCGCCATCGGCCTGGACAACATCAACAGCGTCAGCCTGGCCGAGGGCGGCAAGGCCTATCTGATCCGCCGCCGCGACGGCAAGCAGTGGCTGTGGTGCGCCCTCGACGAGCAGGGCCAGGCCCTGCTGCCCGGCGAGTACCAGGCGCTCGACTACCTGCACAAGATGCAGGCGTGGCGGGTGCGCGACAACCGCCAGTACGGCCTCTATCGCCACCCGGACGGGCGCTGGCTGCTGCCCTGCGCCTATACCCGGATCGAGCTGCAGCATGGCTGCCGGGGCGCCGACGGCAGCCACTACTGTCTGGTGCGGGAGAACAAGCGTTGGGGCCTGTACCGTGGCGGTGCGCAGGCCGGCTGGACGGTGGAGCCGCGCTTCGAGCGCCTGGAGAGCCTGCACGAGAACTATTTCAACGCCTGCCTGGACGGCCGCTGGGGCATCCTCGACAGCCAGGGCCAGTGGCTGCGCGAGCCGCTCGACCAGGCGCCCGCCGAGCGCCGCTTCGTACAGAACGATGAGCTGGCGCTGGTGTTCCACGCCGAGCAGGCCTGGCTCCTGCAGGAAAACGGCAGCTGCCAGCCACTGGCCGCCGAGCGCGCCCTGCAGATCGTCGACCGCTACGCCCAGTTCGGCCTCAGCGAGGCGCAGCAGGCCTGCCTGCAAAACAGCACGGGCGATCTCTGGCAGGCCCTGGACGCCCACCGCCGCGGCCTGGTCGCCCTGCAAGCGCAGGACTACGCGAAGGCCCGCCCACTGCTGCTACGCGCCGTGGAGCTGGGTAACAGCGACGCCTTCAATGACCTGGGCTGCCTGCTGGAGCATGCCGACCAGGACTACGCCGGCGCCCTCGCCTGCTTCCAGCGGGCCAGCGACGCCGGTTCGGCCCTGGCCGCACGCAACCTCGGCTACTGCTACCTGCACGGCCAGGGCTGCACGTCGGATCCTGCCCAGGCGCGCCACTATTACCAACTGGCCAGCGAGCGCGGTCATCGCGCCGCGCACCTGGAACTGGCCAGATTGCTGTTCGACCAGGAACCGCCGGTGGGCGATCCGGATCTGGCCCTGCAGCACTACCTGGCGGCCTGGCGCTTTGGCGAGCGCGACGAGAGCGCCAATCACCTGGGCTGGCTCTACGAACAGCGCGAGGACTATGCCCAGGCCCAGCGCTACTACCAGCACGCCATCGGCCTCGGCCACGGCTATGCGCACTGGAGGCTGGGCCGCATGCAGCAATACGGCCTGGGCTGCCCGAGCAACCCGCACAAGGCCCGCGAACACCTGCAAATCGCCTGCGAGCAAGAGCAGGAAGCGGCCTATCTGGACCTGGCCAAGCTGCTGCTGGGTGAAGCGTCGAGCCAGGAACAAGCCCTGGGCTGGTTGCGCAAGGCCGTGGAATCCGCGGTGCCGGGAGCCCACGAGCTGGTCAAGGAGCTGCTCCGGCAGCAGAAGAAACCGGGCCTGCTCGGCCGGCTGTTCGGCAGGCGGTAAGCGCCTGCCCGGGATCGCCCGCAGGCGGCGCCATGCACAGCGGAAAGCCCGCAGCTTAGCCCTGGGCGCACAGCGCAGGCATCTACAGCCTGCAGCACGCCCAGCCAGCAAAGCGCAGGCATAAAAAGCTATGCGCCTGTTATGCGTTGCTACGCCGCGCTGTTGTTTGGCTCAAGCGCTCGCGGCGGCGGCTCTGGCTGTTCGTGGGAGCGAATTCATTCGCGATCAGGGCCTACGCCGAGCTGCCTGTTTATCGCGGATAAATCCGCTCCCACTAAAGCTCGATGGCCTGTGCAACACACTATTGGGACATAGCCATAAAAAAACCGCCCGGAGGGCGGTTTTTTCGGCGATGTCGGGGCTGTTATTACAGGCCGGACATCTTCTGGATGGCGCTCTTCAGCTCGTCATCCGAGCAGGTGGCGCAGGTGCCTTTCGGCGGCATGGCGTTGATGCCGGCGATGGCCGACTTCAGCAGGCCGTCGACACCGCCCTTGGCGTCGGCACGGGTCTTCCACGCGGCGCCGTCGCCAACTTTCGGCGCACCCAGCACGCCGGCGTTGTGGCAGGCGCCGCAATGGGCAGCGATCACGTCGTCGGCGGACTTGGCGCCGCCACCGGTAGCCGCTGCAACAGCGCCTACGCCTTTGCACTCTTGGCCTTGCACGCAGACTTCACCCACCGGCTTGATGCGCTCGGCGATCTCGTCGTTGGTCGCAGCCTGAGCGCTCACAGCCCACAGGGCCAATACGGCAGCTTGTGCCACCAGCATCTTCTTGATCAGGTTCACGGTACACCCTCATTGTGGCTAGTCACGCTCGCGGCCACGGTTTCGCGAGCGGGCGCAGTATAACGGTTAGGCCTGCCGGCCGGAACAACCCAAGTTGTCGCAGGGATATTGGACTTTCGGCCCGGGCCGAAAGTCCTGGTCGACTCAGAAGTTGGCCGGCGTGGTGGCGCTGATCAACCGCGCAGGGCGGTCATAGGGATTGCGGAAGCGGTGCGGCTTGGTGCTGTCGAAGTAGTAGCTGTCGCCCGGTTCGAGAACGAACACGTCGGCGCCCACGGTCAGCTCCAGCCGCCCCTCCACCAACATGCCGGCCTCTTCGCCATCATGGGTGAGCATCTCGTCGCCGGTATCGGCCGCTGGCGGATAGGTTTCGTCGAGGAAGGTGATGGCCCGGCTGGGATGCGCCTTGCCGATCAGCTTCATGGTCACGGCGCCGCTGGAAAGGTCGGTGAGTTCGTCGGCCCGGTACACCACCTGCGTCTGGTTGTCCTGCTCCATGTCGAGGGAGAAGAATTCCACCAGCGACATGGGAATGCCGCCAAGCACCTTTTTCAGCGAGCTGATCGAGGGGCTCACGCTGTTTTTCTCGATCATCGAGATGGTGCTGTTGGTGACCCCCGCCCGCTTGGCGAGTTCACGCTGGGAAAGGCCTTTGAGTTTGCGAATGGATTGCAGTCGAACACCGACGTCCAATGCTGGAGTCCTCCTTGAGGAGCAGATACGGAAAGTTGGCCGTATCATGGCAACAGTGTTCAGTATTTACAACAGGGTGTTTGCAAATCCTTTGCGCGGCGATCACTAGCCCCCGGAATAGAGCCGTGGCACCCGCTTCAGGTTGCAGAACAGCTGGTAGGGAATGCTGCCCGCGGCCTGGGCCACGTCGCTGGCCAGCACGTTGCGCCCCCACAGTTCGACCCGGCTGCCGAGCCCGGCCTGCGGCAGATCGGTGAGGTCGACGGTGAGCATGTCCATCGACACCCGGCCGATCAGGCGGGTCAGCTGGCCGTCGACCAGCACCGGCGTGCCGGTCGGCGCATGCCGCGGGTAGCCGTCGGCATAGCCCATGGCGACCACGCCGACGCGGGTCGGGCGCTCGCTGACGAAGCGCGCGCCATAGCCCACCGGCTCGCCGGCCGGCAGCTCGCGCACGCTGATAATTTTGGACTCCAGGGTCATCACCGGCTGCAGACGCGCGGCCAGTTCCTGCGGCTGCTCGAACGGGGTGGCGCCATACAGCATGATGCCGGGGCGCACCCAGTCACTCGGAATACTGGGCCAGCCGAGGATGGCCGGTGAGTTGCGCAGGCTGACTTCGGCCGGCAGACCGGCGCGAGCCAGCTCGAACTGTGCCAGCTGCTCAGCGCTGCGCGGGCTGTCCAGCTCGTCGGCGCGGGCGAAGTGGCTCATCAGCACGACCTTCTTCACCTTGCCGCTGGCCAGCAGGCGCTGGTGGGCGTCGCGGTACTCGGCCGGGTGCAGGCCGACCCGGTGCATGCCCGAGTCCAGCTTCAGCCAGACAGTCAGCGGGCGCTGCAGCGGCGTGCGCTCGATGGCTTCGAGCTGCCAGCCCGAATGCACCACACACCACAGCTCATGCTGTTCGATCAGCGCCAGCTCGGCGGCCTCGAAGAAGCCTTCCAGCAGCAGGATCGGCTGGGTAATGCCCGCTTCGCGCAGCTCCAGCGCCTCCTCGATGCAGGCCACGGCGAAGCCGTCGACTTCGCTCGCCAGGGCCTGGGCGCAGGGCACGGCGCCATGCCCGTAGGCATCGGCCTTGACCACCGCCAGGGCTTTCGCGCCGCTGACTTCGCGGGCCAGTTGGTAGTTGTGGCGCAAGGCCTGCAGATCGATCAGGGCACGGGCGGGACGCATGGTTCGAGCTTCTTCAGGGTAAAAAAAGCCCGGCGGGGGGACGCCGGGCGAACGGGATGTTCAGGCTTGGGCGGCGATCACCATCATCTCGACCAGCACGCGCGGGTCGTACAGCTTGGCCTCGACGCAGGCACGGCCGGGGGCGGCGCCTGCGGCGACCCAGGCGTCCCACTCCAGGTTCATGCCGGCATAGTCGGCCATGTCCTTGAGGTAGATGGTCACCGCGAGGATCTTCGCCTTGTCGCTGCCGGCTTCGGCCAGCAGGCGGTCGATATTGGCCAGGGTCTGACGGGTCTGCTCGCGGATGTCGCCGGCGTAGTCGTCAGCCAGCTGGCCCGCCAGGTAGACGGTGCCGTTGTGGATGACGATTTCGCTGTAGCGTTTTTCAGTGTGCAGGCGCTGGATGGACATGCTTGGTGCTCTCCTTGGTCTTGCCGTAGCGGGAAATATCCAGGCCTTCGCTGCTGATCTGCGGGCGCTTCTGCGCCATCAGGTCGGCGAGGTAGCGGCCGGAGCCGCAGGCCATGGTCCAGCCAAGGGTACCGTGTCCGGTGTTGAGAAACAGGTTGCGGTAGGCGGTGGCGCCGACGATCGGGGTGCCGTCCGGAGTCGCCGGGCGCAGGCCGGTCCAGAACTCCGCCCGGGCCACGTCGCCGCCCTCGGGGTAGAGATCGTTGGTGATCATCTCCAGGGTGGCGCGTCGGGCCGGGTTGAGGGACAGGTCGAAACCGGCGATCTCGGCCATGCCGCCGACGCGGATGCGGTTGTCGAAACGGGTGATGGCGACCTTGTAGGTCTCGTCGAGGATGGTCGAGGTCGGCGCCATCGCCGCATTGGTGATCGGCACAGTCAGCGAGTAGCCCTTGAGCGGGTAGACCGGCGCCCGGATGCCCAGCGGCTTGAGCAGCTGCGGGCTGTAGCTGCCCAGCGCCAGCACGTAGCGGTCGGCGGTTTCCAGCTTGCCGTCGACCCACACGCCGTTGATGCGGTCGCCGGCATGATCCAGGCGCTCGATATTGCAGCCGAAGCGGAACTGCACGCCCAGCGCCTTGGCCATCTCGGCCAGCTTGCTGGTGAACATCTGGCAGTCGCCGGTCTGGTCGTTGGGCAGGCGCAGGGCGCCGGCCAGCTTGTGCTTGACCCCGGCCAGGGCCGGTTCGACACGGGCGATGGCGTCGCGGTCGAGCAGCTCGTAGGGCACGCCGGAGGCTTCCAGCACGGCGATGTCCTTGGCCGCGCTGTCGACCTGGGCCTGGGTGCGGAACAGCTGGGTGGTGCCCAGCTGGCGGCCTTCGTAGGCGATGCCGGTTTCGGCACGCAGCTCGTCGAGGCAGTCGCGGCTGTACTCGGACAGGCGCACCATGCGCTCCTTGTTCACCGCGTAGCGCGCCGCGGTGCAGTTGCGCAGCATCTGCGCCATCCACAGGTACTGGTCGATGTCGGCGGTGGCCTTGATCGCCAGCGGCGCGTGCTTCTGCAGCAGCCACTTGATGGCTTTCAGCGGCACGCCCGGAGCGGCCCAGGGCGAGGCGTAACCGGGGGAGACCTGCCCGGCGTTGGCGAAACTGGTTTCCAGGGCCGGGCCGTTCTGGCGGTCGATCACCACCACCTCGAAGCCGGCACGGGCCAGGTAGTAGGCGCTGGCGGTACCGATCACACCACTGCCAAGAACCAGAACACGCATGATTGTCTCCCTCGTCGCGAGCTTTCGCTGGCGTTTGTTTTACTGAGCACGATTGAGCGCAGTATAGGAAGACAGCAGCAGTGTTATTCACTGTTTAGAAGGGCTTATTTGGCGATAATTTCCGGCAAATAAGCCTTTTACGGAGGGCCATGCAACTGTCTAATGGGGCCTGGCGATAAAACAGCAGGTAAAACTCTCGCAGCGGAATAATTGACAGGCGCCGGCGGGCGCCCGTTCCCGGCTACTTGCGCAGCCACTTGCCATTGAGCTGGATGTACTGCCCGGACGGGGTCTTCTCCAGTGCCTTCTGCCCGGCCAGGGCCTCCACATCGCCGAGCTGCAGACCGTTTTCCTTGGCCAGGCGCTGGTATTCGGCCTGGCGCGCCTGATTGATCAGCTTAGCGATCTCCTCGGCCGAACCGCCGGGGCTGACCACGCCGAGGTAGCCGTTGGGCTGCTCGCCCAACTGGCCGCTGCTCTTGGCCGCGCCCAGGGCACTCATCGCCTCGTTGAGGTTCATGGCCAGGGCCGGCAGGCTGAGGCTCAGGGCCAGCAGGCCGCAGGCCAGGGTGCGTTGCAGTTTCATGAAGGGCTCCTTGCATGGGCTCAGAACAGGCCGCTGTCTTCGTTGATGATGGAGTCCAGGGCCTTGTCGACCTTGATGTAGATCTCGTGCTCGATCTTCACGTTGAGGTTGATGTTGATCGGCTCGTCGGGCATCGCCAGCTGCACCGTGGGGGTGCAGGCGGCGCTCAGGCCGGCGAGCAGCGGGACGACCAGCAGGGCGCGCAGGCGCATGGTCAGTTCTCCTTCTGCGGATCATTGCGTTGCCGCAGGCGTTGCTGCACACGCTGGCGGATGGTTTCGCTCACCCGATCGGTGAGCTGCAGGCTGGTCAGCAAGGCCGGGATGTCCTCTTCAAGATTGACGTTGAGGTTGATCGGCCGGCCCTGCTCCACTGCCGGGTTGCGCCCTTGCAGGCGCAGAGCCAGTTGCAACTTGCCGTCGGCAGCATAGCTGACCGCACTGTCGAGCAGGTCAAAGTGGAAGTCGTCGAGAGCCTCCACCACCAGCTGCATGCCGGGGTTGCTGCGGCCCAGGGCACGGATCTTCTCCGAGCGGAACTGCAGGTAACCGGGCGCCTGGGCGGCCATCCGGCCCTGTTCGATGCGCAGGCCGGCGGCATCCAGCAGCAGCGGCAACTCGCCACGCAAACTGCCGCGCCCGGCCAGACCCTCTGCAGGGTAGACCCGGAAAATTTCCTCCAGTTGCACGTCCTCGAACTGCAGGTGCAGACGCTGGCTGGGCTGCCCCAGATCCAGTTGCCCAGCGGGCAACCAGGCCTGGCCCTGGAGCAGCGCGGCCTGCGCCGTCTGCCAGGACAACTGGCCCTGCAACGGCTGGCCGAGACCAGCGACGTAGCGCCCCTGCAACTGCAACGGGCCGATCGACAGGCCGGGATTGAGCTGCTGCAGGTTCAGCTGCGGCAGCTCCAGGCTCAGCTGGTCGCCGCGCAATTGCCCCTTCAGCTCACCATCCAGACCAGTCAGCTCGCTGCGGTCATAGATCCCGGCGAGGCCCTGAAACTGCAGAGTCAGGTCCAGCAGCAGCGGCGCGCCGAGCGGCAACTGCAGGCTGGCCTGGCCGAGCAAACGCCCGTTGCCGATCTGCAGCAGCGCCGGCCAGGCGCGAAAGGTCTGGCTCAGTGGATTGCCGGCGCGGAAGAACAGCTCGGCCAGGGTGGCGGACAGCTTGAGCGCGCCTTGGGCGTCGCGTTCGCCGTCGACGCTCAGGTTGAGCCCCGCGGCATTGCTCAAGGCGCCTTGCAGGCGCATCTGCTGGGCACTGGCCTGCAGCTGGCCGTCGAACTGCCAGGCCTGCGGCAACAGCTCGGCCTGTTCCAACTTGCTCACGCTCAACTGCAACGGGCCGCTCAGGCTCGGGCTGGCCCCCAGTTGCAGGGACAACCCGGCCAGCTTGGCCTGCAACTGCTGCACGCGCAGCCCCTCGGCGAGCTGCATGCGCTTGGCCTGCAGGCTGGAGGAAGGCAGCAGGCTGATCTGCAACTGCTGCCCGGCGAGTTTTGCGTCCAGCTTGAGCGCCAGCGCCAGGCCTTCGGCGCGCAGGTTCTGGTACTGCAGCAGCGGGCTGTGCAGCTGCAGCGCGGCGCTGAAGGTGCCGCTACCGCCGCGCAGGCGCTGCCTATCCAGCAGGCTCGCGCCGGGCGCCAGCGCCAGCTGCCAGCTGGCCTGCAAACGCAGGGACGCCTGGGTATCGAGCAGGCGCTGGTCGGTGGTCTGCCATTGCTGCAACCAGACGAACAGGCCGCGGCTATCGGCCAGCTCCAGCTCCAGCTCGCCTTGCCAGTGGCTGACGGCGGCTTCCTCGCGCAACTCGCTACGCAACGTGAGCAGCGGTTGGCGGTCGAGCTGGGCATCTGCGCGCAACTGCCACTGGCCCTCGCGCTGCTCCAGATGCGCCTGCACTTCCAGGCTACGCGCGCCGGTCTGCAGCTGCAGGCGCAACTCGGCCGGCTGTTGCAGGGCGCCACCATGCTGCAGTTGCAGGCTGCCAAGCAGTGCGCAGCGGCCAGTGGCACAGGGCAATTCCAGGCTCAGCTGGTCGACTGCCAGCTGCCGTGGCAGCCAGGCCAGGTTGTCGAGCGACGCCTGCGGATTGCTGGCTGCCGCACTCTCGCCCTGCCCAGCCTGCCAGCTCAGCTGCAACGCCTGGCTGCGCAGTTCGGGCAGATACAGACGCTGCTGCAGCCTTTGCGGCCAGGCCAGTTGCAGGGCGCTGGCGCTCACTTGCAGGCGGCTACCATCGGCGCCGTCACGCACCAGCAGCAGGCTGTCGACCTGCAGCCCGGAGCCCGACAGCTGCAGGCCCTGCCAGTCCAGCTGGCTGATGCCCTGCGCCGCCAACAGCCAGCGCCAGGCCAGCCACAGCAACGCCGCCAGCAACAGCAGTGCCAGCAGCAGTTTGCCCAGCAGGCGACGTCCCTTGTGGCGCGACGGCATGGTGCAAAACCTCGACGGAATCCATTGCCACTCAGGGTGGCGGCCACCCCCGGCAAGATCAAGGCGTTTCGCCAGACCAGTGTTTTCCGCTGGGTTCGTCGCTATATTGACCGACGAATACTGGAACCTTTGCGGCTTTCACAGAGATATCCCCCATGAGAACCCAACACCAGAGCCGGCGCGAGCTGGACAAGATCGACCGCAATATCCTGCGCATCCTGCAGGAGGACGGGCGCATCAGCTTCACCGAACTGGGCGAGCGGGTCGGCCTGTCGACCACCCCCTGCACCGAGCGCGTGCGCCGCCTGGAGCGCGAGGGGATCATCATGGGCTACCATGCGCGGCTCAACCCGCAGCAGCTCAAGGCCAGCCTGCTGGTGTTCGTCGAGATCAGCCTGGACTACAAGTCCGGCGACACCTTCGAGGAATTCCGCCGCGCCGTGCTCAAGCTGCCGCACGTGCTGGAGTGCCACCTGGTCAGCGGCGACTTCGACTACCTGGTGAAGGCGCGGATCAACGAGATGGCCAGCTACCGCAAGCTGCTCGGCGACATCCTGCTCAAGCTGCCGCATGTGCGCGAGTCGAAGTCCTACATCGTCATGGAAGAGGTGAAGGAGAGCCTGACCCTTCCGGTGCCGGAGTGAGGCCGACGGGGACGTAGGTTGGGTTGAGCCGCGTAGCGCTGAAGCCCAACGAGCGATGGCTCAGGCAGCGGCGTGGCCCGCCCGTCCGCCGCTGGGCTTCGTCGCGTTGCTCCTCAACCCAACCTACACCAGGCGCTGGCGGGTGCTGGCGATCAGCTGATGGATCTGCCGCTCGACGGCCGGTTCGATCGGCGTTTCCGGGCCCTGGCCACGCGGGCACGGCAGGTTCGGCGTGGTGCCGAACAGGCGGCAGATCAGCGGGCGCTGGTCGTACACCGTGCAGCCTTGCGGGCCGAGGTGCACACAGTTGAACTCGGCCAGCGCCGCATCGTGTTCGGCCTCGCTTCTGACCGGCAGGCGCGCCAGCTCCTCGGACGAGGCGGTGACCGGGCCGCAGCAGTCGTGGCAGCCGGGCACGCAGGCGAAAGCCGGGATCTGCCGACGCAGGTGATCGATCTTGCGGTTGATGCAACTCATGGACGGCGCTCGGCAAAGTAGCCACCCATCTTACCCGCGCAGCGCACTCGGAGTCCGCCCGGCGACGAACGCCCACGGGGAAAAACTGTTTTTCCCGCCGCGCCCTTGGCGATGGGCAAAGCCCGCGCTTATCCTGCGTAAAATTTTAACAACGCCACACTCAGGATTTCATACATGAACGCCCGCGTTCGCCAGCCGCTGCAACACCCCGTGCACGATGACCAGCACGCCGCCTCCTACTACGCCGCCACTGCCAACCAGCAGCTGGCCTACCCGACGCTGGCGGGTGAGGAGCTGGTCGATGTGTGCATTGTCGGTGGCGGTTTCTCCGGGCTGAACACCGCCATCGAGCTGGCCCAGAAGGGCTTCTCGGTGGTTCTGCTGGAAGCCCACCTGATCGGCTGGGGCGCCAGCGGGCGCAACGGCGGCCAGCTGATTCGCGGCGTCGGCCACGGCGTCGAGCAGTTCGCCCCGGTGATCGGCCAGGACGGCGTGCGGGCGCTCAAGCTGATGGGCCTGGAGGCGGTGGAAATCGTCCGCCGCCGGGTCGAGCAGTTCCATATCGACTGCGACCTGACCTGGGGCTACTGCGACCTGGCCAACAAGCCGGCGCACCTGGACGGCTTCGCCGAGGACAAGGCCGAGCTGGAAAGCCTCGGCTACCGCCACGAGCTGCGCCTGCTGCAACCCGAGCAGATGCACCAGGTGGTCGGCTCCGAGCGCTACGCCGGCGGCATGATCGACATGGGCTCCGGCCACCTGCACCCGCTCAACCTGGCCCTGGGCGAGGCCGCTGCGGCCGCCTCGCTCGGCGTCAGGCTGTTCGAGCACTCGGCGGTCACCCGCATCGACTATGGCCCGCAGGTGACGGTACACACCGCCGGCGGCAAGGTGCGCGCCAAGACCCTGGTGCTGGCCTGCAACGCCTACCTGGGCGGCCTCAACAGCAAGCTCGGCGGCAAGGTGCTGCCGGCCGGCAGCTACGTGATCGCCACCGAACCGCTGTCGCCGGCCCAGGCGCGCAACCTGATCCCGCAGAACATGGCGCTGTGCGACCAGCGGGTGACGGTGGATTACTTCCGCCTGTCCGCCGACCACCGCCTGCTGTTCGGCGGCGCCTGCCACTACTCGGGCCGCGACCCGGCGGATATCGCCGCCTATATGCGGCCGAAGATGCTGCAGGTGTTCCCGCACCTGAAAGACGTGAAGATCGACTACCAGTGGGGCGGCATGATCGGCATCGGCGCCAACCGCCTGCCGCAGATCGGCCGGCTCAAGGACCAGCCCAACGTGTTCTATGCCCAGGCCTATGCCGGCCACGGCGTGAACGCCACCCACCTGGCCGGCCAGCTGCTGGCCGAAGCCATCGGCGGCCAGCAGGGCGGCGGCTTCGCGCTGTTCGACCAGGTGCCGCACATGACCTTCCCCGGCGGCAAGCACCTGCGCTCGCCACTGCTGGCACTGGGCATGGCCTGGCACCGGCTGAAGGAAGCGGTCGGCCTGCTCTGAGAGCCGGTTGGCGATTCGCGTCGAGTGCGCCAGGACCGGCGCAGCACGCTAGTCGCCGGCCAGCGCCTGCGGGGCGAGGAAGGCCGCGCGGCGCCAGGCCAGCCAGACGAACAGCGCGGCACCGGCGGCCATCAGCAGCGGCAGCGCATGACCGCTCAACCACTGGCTGGCGGCGCCGGTGGACAGCGGCCCGAGCAGGCAGCCGACGCCCCAGAGCAGGGCGATGTGGGCATTGGCGCGGACCAGCGCGTCATCCCGGTAGAACTGCCCGACCAGGATCAGCGACAGGGTGTACAGGCCGCCGGCCGAGGCACCGAACAGCACCAGCAGCGGCCAGATCAGCGGCGTGTGCAGCAGTGGCGGAATCGCCAGGCTGGACAGCAGCAGTACCACCCCGCAGATGCGGAACAGCAGGCCGCGCGGCACCCGGTCGGCGAGCAGGCCGATGGGCAGCTGCAGCAGGGCATCGCCGACCACCACCACGCTGGCCATCAGCAGGGCGCTGTCCTGGGCGAAGCCTTCGCGCAGCAGGTACACCGGCAACAGGGTCAGCACCATGGCCTCGAAGGCGGCGAACAGCACCACCGCCCAGGCAATCGCCGGCAGCTGCCGGCAGAACCTCAGCAAGCCGCGCCCGGCGGCGCTGTGGGCGTCCACCCGGGGCGCGCCGCCGTGGCCGAACAGCACGCTGCAACCGGCCACCAGCAGCCCGGCGGACAGCCAGAAACCCAGATCCCCGTCGCTGCCGATCAGGGTCAGCAGCAGCGGCCCGCACAGCTGGCTGAGGGCGAAGCCGGTGCCATACAGGGCCACCAGGCGCCCGCGCAGGCGCTCCTCGACCAGCTGGTTGATCCAGCTCTCGCCGAGGACGAAGACCACGGTCAGGGAAACACCGATCAGCAGGCGCAGCAGCAGCCACAGCGGATAGCTGGGCAGCAGCGCCAGCAGGCCGACCGACACGGCGCTGGCCAGCAGGCACAGGCGCAGGGTGCGCGGCGTGCCCAGCCAGCCGGCCAGGCGCCCGGTCAGACGCGCGCCGAGCAGCACGCCGATGGCCGGCATGCCCGCCATCACGCCGATGGCGAACGGCCCGTAGCCCCAGCTTTCCAGGCGCAGCGAAACCAGCGGCAGGGTCACGCCCAGGGCCAGGCCGACGATGATCACCGCCGAGCAGACGGCGAAATAGGTACCCCAACGCATAGCCAATTCCTTCCCTTTCGCTGGCCGTGCCGAAATGCAAAACGGCCGGGCTCCCTAGGAAACCCGGCCGCAGGTGTGGCTCGCCAGAGCCGGCTCCTCTCATGAAGAGCGAACCTTCATGCAACGCTACCCAGCCTTACCTCGACCGGGTCCACCACCCATCCAGAGCTTCGGGACTAAGGCCAGGCAAGGCGCCCCGCAGCTTTAAGCGCAGCGTACTGCAGTACGTGAGCATTAAAGCGAGGACGCAACGCAGCATGGCCGACGGCCCGGAGGTCGCCCAGAAGGATTACAGCTTGATCCAGGTGGCTTTCAGTTCGGTGTACTTGTCGAAGGCATGCAGCGACTTGTCGCGACCGTTGCCGGACTGCTTGTAGCCACCGAACGGCGCGGTCATGTCGCCGCCGTCGTACTGGTTGACCCACATGCTGCCGACGCGCAGCGCCTTGGCGGCCAGATGCGCCTTGGACAGGTTGCTGGTCCAGATGGCCGCAGCCAGGCCGTAGATGCTGTCGTTGGCGATGGCGATGGCTTCCTCGGTGGTATCGAACGGGATCACCGTCAGCACCGGGCCAAAGATCTCTTCCTTGGCGATGCGCATGTCGTTATGGGCGTCGTCGAAGAGGGTCGGCTGAACGTACACCCCGCCGGTCTCGGCCAGGGTCTGCTGGCCGCCACAGAGCAGCTTGGCCTGGTCGGCATGGCCGGCCTCGATGTACGACAGCACGCTGTTCAGGTGGCCCTGGTCGACCAGCGCGCCGACCTGGGTCTCCGGGTCCAGCGAGTGACCGACCTTCCAGGCCTGCATGGCTTCGACCACCATGGGAATGAACTTGTCCTTGATCGAGCGCTGCACCAGCAAGCGCGAGCCGGCGGTGCACATCTCGCCCTGGTTGAAGCAGATGGCCATGGCCGCGGCCTCGGCGGCGTCCTTCAGGCAGGGTGCGTCCTCGAAGACGATGTTGGCGCTCTTGCCGCCCGCCTCCAGCCAGACGCGCTTCATGTTCGATTCGCCGGCGTAGATCATCAGCTGCTTGGCGATCTTGGTCGAACCGGTGAACACCAGGGTGTCGACGTCCATATGCAGGGCCAGGGCCTTGCCCACGGTGTGGCCGTAGCCCGGCAGGACGTTGAGCACGCCGGCCGGGATACCGGCCTCCAGCGCCAGCTGGGCCATGCGAATGGCGGTCAGCGGCGATTTTTCCGACGGTTTGACGATCACCGAGTTGCCGGTGGCCAGGGCCGGGCCGAGCTTCCAGGCGGTCATGATCATCGGGAAGTTCCACGGCACGATGGCGGCGACCACGCCGACCGGCTCGCGGGTGACCAGGCCCAGCTCGTCGTGCGGGGTGGCGGCCACTTCGTCATAGATCTTGTCGATCGCCTCGCCGCTCCAGCGGATGGCGCGCGAGGCGCCGGCCACGTCGACGCTCAGGGAGAAGCCAATCGGCTTGCCCATGTCGAGGGTTTCCAGCAGGGCCAGCTCTTCGGCATGGGCATCCATCAGGTCGGCGAAGCGGATCATGATCTTCTTGCGCTCGACCGGCTTGAGCCGCGACCACACTCCGGACTCGAAGGTGGCGCGGGCATCGGCCACGGCCAGCTCGGCATCCGGCGCATCGCAGCTGGCCACCAGGCCGAGCAGGCGACCGTCCACCGGGCTCACGCATTCGAAGGTGGCGGCGGAAACGGCTTCGCAGAGTTCGCCGTGGATCAGGGCGCGGCCCTCGATCTTCAGGTTCTTGGCGCGCTGTTCCCAGTCGGCACGGGTCAGGGTAGTCATGCGGGAGTCCTCGGTGAAAGCGTGTCGCAAATCGACAACACGCACTGTCAATTATTCTGCCAGGCCGCTTGCCGGCCATCGTGCCCGTAACACTAAACCAGAGGCCGTGACCTTTTCAATATTTTTGACAGAAGGCCAGCAAACGCCTTGCAATGTTCGTTTTATCAAACATAGACTCCAGAACGTTTTTGCCCACCCAGACCTGGAACAGGCCCATGCATATCGAGCAGATCGTTGACTTCGCCACCGCCGGCACCACGCCCGAGTACTACCGCCCGGCGCCCGAGAAAATCCTCAAGGGCGACCCCGAGCAAAGCGTACGCAACCATTACGGCAGCCCGTGCGGGCAGTTCCATGCGGGCATCTGGGAAGGCGCCGTCGGCCACTGGACGATCAACTACACCGAGCACGAGTACTGCGAGATCCTCCAGGGCGTCTCGGTGATCCGCGATGCCGCCGGCAATGCCAAGACCGTGCGCGCCGGCGACCGCTTCGTGATCCCGGCGGGCCTCTCCGGCACCTGGGAAGTGCTGGAACCCTGCCGCAAGGTGTACGTGATGTTCGAGGCCAAGGCCTGACTGCACGCCGCCCCGGGGCGGCGCCCCCGCGTGACCCTGTTGCCCGCGTAACTGCGGGCTTTTTTATGCGCGCCGGCGCCGCCATTCGTGGCTGCAGCCGCTACCACCGGCGGGGTGTTGCCCTTCTTATGTGCTGAGCGATGGTTGCCCTGTATTGCGCGGCACGCATGCATGGGTAGGTTGACGTTGAGCGCAGCGAAGCCCAACTGACAGGGCGGATCGTTGGGCTTGGTCGCGCTGCTCCTCAACCCAACCTACGGTTTGGGGGCAGGGTCAGACCAGAGGGCCGCACAGCCATTGCCACCCGGCTCCGAAGCCGACACAACGGCGACAATCAAAGCCGGCACCGGGGCACTGCGGGTGAACGACCATCGCAAAGTTTGCCCCCTTTTATTGCCAGGCACTCGGTGAAGCGATAAAGCTCCCGCCGCCTTGAAAACAACAAGAGATCGGCTCTGCGCTTGCGCGCCGGTCTGCGCCATCGCAGTCGTGCCGGCGGTTGGCGGTTGGCGCGGGAGCAGGGTGGCAGACGCCGCGAATGACGAACCCGAGGAGTTCTGCATGTGGGACGTGTTTTGACACGCGCTGAACGCGTCCGGCTGTGGTCGGCGCTATCGGACGCCTTCGTGGATAACCCAGTCGACTACACCGCCATTGCCCGACAACTGGCGGCCTACCCGCGGGACAGGGTGAAGACTGCATTCTTCGAGGACGTGGCCCCCGTCTGCTATTCGAACCTGCAGGCCCCTATTCCACCGATCTGGACGGCCTTCGACAGCATCTGGCTTGCCGAAACCATCGACGGCATCCATAGGGCACGCCGAGCCTCGGTGCTGCGCCGCCTGCGCGACAGCGCCTGGATCGCCTACCTGCGCCACAGACTCAAGCCCGAGTGGGAAAACATCGCACGCGCACTGGATCGGCAAGCGGGCTGAGGATCGGCAGACCGTGCGCCTGCAAGCCAGGCGGGCTCGCCACGGCCGTCAGTGCGCCAGCAACTTGCACAGCCGCTTGCGCAGCGCCGGCAGCTCCAGGCCGCCGTCGTTGAGGTACAGGTAGAAGCGCTCGCTGAACTTGCCGACGGCCACCGCCTGGGCCGGATCGATACGGGTGGCGACCACCAGACGCATATCTAGCGGGGCGCGGGCTCACGCGCGTCGCCGCGTCTGCTGTTCGATCTGGCCCTGCAGGCGGTACAGGTAGGCGAATCCCTGCTCCCAGCGCTGGTGGCCGGACTTCACGTTGATATGCCCGGCGCCGCTCAGCACCGCGGCCTGCGCGCCCCAGTCGCGGGCCAGTTGCAGGGCACGGGCGGCGCTGGCGGCCGGGTCGTTGTCGGAGCCGACCAGCTGGCTGGGGAACGGCAGCAGCTCGCGGGGAATGGGCGCGAAGCCTTGCAGCGCCGGTGGGCAACCGGGCCGCTCGACATCGGCCGGGGCCACCAGCAGGGCGCCGCGCACCTGGCGCAAGGACGCCAGCGGCGCCTGCGCCGCCCAGCGCGCCACGGTGATGCAGCCGAGGCTGTGGGCGATGAGGATCAGCGGGCCGTTGGCGGCACCGACGGCGCGCTCCAGGGCGGCCACCCAGCTGGCCGGATCGGGCCGGTCCCAGTCGGCCTGTTCGACCCGCGTGGCATTCGGCAGGCTGCGTTGCCAGTGGCTTTGCCAGTGGTTGTCCGGCGAGCCCTGCCAGCCCGGCAGGATCAGGTAGCGAATGGATTGGCTGCGCATCGCGGGCCTCCTTGAGCGGTGAATGGAGGCCAGTCTAGGAGGACAAAACAGAGATTTTAAGGAATAAGAAATTATTTGTTTATGCTTAAAAATATATAAGCAGCGAGGCGATCACACCTGCACGATGCAGTTCTTGCCGCCGTGCTTGGCCTGGTACATGGCCTCGTCGGCACGCACGTAGAGCGTCTCCAGGCTGTCGTCAGGGGCCAGGCTGGTGAGGCCCTGGCTGATGGTCACGCTGAAGGTGTGCCCGTCGGCGCTGAACGTCAGGCGCTGCACTTCGCGCTGCAGGCGCTCGGCTATCTGCAGCGCCTGCGCAATGGTGCAGCCGGGGAAGATGGCGGCGAACTCCTCACCGCCAATGCGCCCGAACAGGTCGTCGCGGCGCAACACGTAGGCGCCGCAGTGGGCGATGCGCTGCAGCACCCGATCGCCGATCTGGTGGCCGTGGCTGTCGTTGATCTTCTTGAAGTCGTCGATATCGAACAGCAGGAAGGCCAGCGGGTGAGCGTTGCCACGGGCCTGCTCGAAGGCCAGTGCGGCGCTGTCGAAGAAGTGACGGCGGTTGTGGATGCCGGTCAGCACGTCGGTGGTGGCCAGGCGATGCAGTTCGCCCTGCAGCTGCTTCTTCTCGGTGATGTCCTCGGCGATGCCGACGATCAACGGCTGGCCCTCGGGCGTGTTGCGCGGGCTGACGAAACACTTGTCGCTGAGCCAGCGGATCTGCCCGTCGCCGCGGATGATGCGGTATTCGCGCTGCTCCACCGCGCCGACCTCGAGCACCGCGGCCAGGCTCTGCGCGGCGAACTCCATGTCGTCCGGGTAGATGCTGTTGAGCCACTCGCCGTAGTCGTTCAGGAGCAGGGCCGCCGAGCGACCGAACACGCTTTCATAGGCCGGGCTGACGTAGACCACCCGTTGCTGCTGCCAGTCGAAGGCCCACAGCACCACATTGACGCTACCCAGCAGGCTGCTGACCAGCGACTCGCGCTCGCGCAGGCGCTCGACCTCACCCCGGCTGTGCAGCAGGGCGAGGGTCAGGGTTTCCAGTTCACTGGGCGCGCGCGCATTGTCATCCATGGGTCATCTCCTGACTGCCAATTCACAAGACTATCCCGCACACCTGAGGCTGGCGATGGGCAGGCGGCAGTGATGTGACCAGCGGCAGAGAAACCGCCGATTCGGTCAGGATCAGGGAACTTGTGGCCACCCGGCGATCCTGCCGGACACTCGCCGGAGTGACGGGCCTGCCGCGCACGCATAGAAATTAAAAGAATATATAAATCATTAAATATTCTTTTTAAGAATATTAGATTCGCCCCTACCATCCGCTCCACGCCCAGCGCCCATCCCCGGCCGGGCATCTTTCCCCAGGAGCAGAGTCATGAGCGCAACCCTCAGAAGCGTCGAAGGCCAGGACGAAGCCGGCCTCCTGCGCGAGATCCAGGCAGCCCTGCAGGGCCTGCGCTTTGGCTCGGTAGAAATCACCGTGCACAACGCCCAGGTCGTGCAGATCGAGCGCAAGGAAAAAATCCGCCTGCAGGCCCCGGCCAGCAAACAAGCCTGATCACCCAAGAACCCGACTGGACGACCAGAGGGTGCTGAACCTGAAACCCATAACGCCAACACCGCAGAGTTCTCAGGAGCACCACCATGTCCATTCGCCGTTTCGCCCTGGCCGTTCTGGCCTCCGCCCTGATCGCCGGCCCGGCCGCAGCCGCCACGGAAATCCTCAACGTGTCCTACGACCCGACCCGTGAGCTGTATCAGGAGTTCAACGCCGCCTTCAACAAGCACTGGACCGCCCAGGGCAAGGAAGCGCTGACCGTGCAGCAATCCCACGGCGGTTCCGGCAAGCAGGCCCGCGCGGTGATCGACGGCCTGCGTGCCGACGTGGTGACCCTGGCCCTGGCCGGCGATATCGACGAGCTGCACAAGCTCGGCAAGCTGATCCCGGCTGACTGGCAGAGCCGCCTGCCGCAGTCCAGCACTCCCTACACCTCGACCATCGTGTTCCTGGTGCGCAAGGGCAACCCGCAAGGCATCAAGGACTGGGACGACCTGGTCAAGCCGGGCGTGGCAGTGATCACCCCCAACCCGAAAACCTCCGGCGGCGCACGCTGGAACTTCCTCGCCGCCTGGGCCTACGCCCAGCAGAAGTACGGCAGCGAAGCCAAGGCCCAGGAGTTCGTCGAGAAGCTGTACCAGAACGTCCCGGTGCTGGACACCGGCGCCCGTGGCTCGACCATCACCTTCGTCAACAACCAGATCGGCGACGTACTGCTGGCCTGGGAAAACGAAGCCTTCCTGGCCCTCAAGGAACAGGGCGGCGACCAGTTCGAAATCGTCGCGCCCTCGTTGTCCATCCTGGCCGAGCCGCCGGTGGCCGTGGTCGACAAGAACGTCGAGCGCAAAGGCACCCGCGAAGTGGCCACCGCCTACCTCAACTACCTGTACAGCGAGGAAGGCCAGCGCATCGCCGCGAAGAACTTCTACCGCCCGCGTAACGAAGCGGTGGCCGCCGAGTTCGCCCAGCAGTTCCCGCAGCTGAAGCTGGTGACCATCGACAAGGATTTCAACGGCTGGAAAACCGCACAGCCGAAGTTCTTCAACGATGGCGGCGTGTTCGACCAGATCTACCAGGCGCAGTAACCGCAGCCCGTAGGGCGGGTGAAACCCGCGCAGAAAGCCTCAACCGGGCCTCGCGCGGGTTGCACCCGCCCTACCCACTTCGAGCAAAAGGGACATCGCAATGTCACGCCGCATTTCCCCCGTCATACCCGGCTTCGGGCTGACGCTGGGCTACACCCTGGTGTACCTCAGCCTGTTGGTGCTGATTCCCCTGGGTGCCATGTTCGTCCACGCCGCCCAGCTCAGCTGGGGCGAATTCTGGGCCATCATCAGCGCACCGCGGGTGCTGGCCGCCCTCAAACTGAGCTTCGCCACCGCCTTCGCCGCCGCCGTGATCAACGGCATCATCGGCACGCTGCTGGCCTGGGCCCTGGTGCGCTACACCTTTCCCGGGCGCAAGATCATCGATGCGATGATCGACCTGCCGTTCGCCTTGCCCACGGCTGTCGCCGGCATCGCCCTCACCGCGCTGTATGCCCCGGCCGGCCCGGTCGGGCAGATCGCCACCTGGCTCGGTTTCAAGATCGCCTACACGCCGCTGGGCATCACCCTGGCGTTGACCTTCGTGACCCTGCCGTTCGTGGTGCGCACCCTGCAGCCGGTACTCGCCGACATCCCCCGTGAAGTCGAGGAAGCCGCCGCCTGCCTGGGCGCCAAGCCCTTCCAGGTGTTCCGCCATATCCTCGTGCCGGCGCTGCTGCCGGCCTGGCTGACCGGCTTCGCCCTGGCCTTCGCCCGCGGCGTCGGCGAGTACGGCTCGGTGATCTTCATCGCCGGCAATATGCCGATGAAGACCGAGATCCTGCCGCTGCTGATCATGGTCAAGCTCGACCAGTACGACTACACCGGCGCCACGGCCATCGGCGTGCTGATGCTGGTGGTCTCCTTCCTCCTGCTGCTGCTGATCAACCTGCTGCAGCGCCGCATCGAAAAGCCCTGAGGAGCCGCCATGACATCTATTACTCTCGGCGCCGCCGCCAGTGCCAATGCTGCCCGCCGCGGCAGCCGCGCCGGGCGCATCGCCCTGATCCTCGGCGCCTGGCTGGCCTTCGCGCTGTTCCTCCTGCTGCCGCTGCTGGTGGTGTTGAGCGAGGCGCTCAAGCTCGGCCTGGGCACCTTCTTCAGCGCGCTGATCGAACCGGATGCGCTGTCCGCGCTGAAGCTGACCCTGCTCGCCGTGGGCATCGCGGTGCCGCTCAACCTGGTGTTCGGCGTGGCCGCCGCCTGGTGCGTGAGCAAGTACGAGTTCCGCGGCAAGAGCATCCTGGTGACCCTGATCGACCTGCCGTTCTCGGTGTCGCCGGTGATCGCCGGTCTGATCTACGTGCTGCTGTTCGGCGCCCAGGGCTTCTTCGGCGAATGGCTGCAGGAGCGCGATATCCAGATCATCTTCGCCCTGCCCGGCATCGTCCTGGCGACTGTGTTCGTCACCGTACCCTTCGTCGCCCGCGAGCTGATCCCGCTGATGCAGGAACAAGGCACCCAGGAAGAAGAAGCGGCGCGCCTGCTCGGTGCCAACGGCTGGCAGATGTTCTGGCACGTGACCCTGCCCAACATCAAATGGGGCCTGATCTACGGCGTGGTGCTGTGCGCCGCGCGGGCGATGGGCGAGTTCGGCGCGGTGTCGGTGGTGTCCGGGCATATCCGTGGCTACACCAACACCCTGCCGCTGCATGTCGAAATTCTCTACAACGAATACAACCACGTCGCCGCGTTCAGCGTGGCCAGCCTGCTGCTGGCCCTGGCCCTGATCATCCTGCTGCTCAAGCAGTGGAGCGAAGCGCGTCTGTCCCGTCTCAAGTCTGCTGATGAGGAATAAACCATGAGTATCGAAATCCGTAACGTCAGCAAGCACTTCGGCGCCTTCCGCGCACTCAACGACATCAACCTGGATATCCACAGCGGCGAGCTGGTGGCCCTGCTCGGCCCGTCCGGCTGCGGCAAGACCAGCCTACTGCGGATCATCGCCGGCCTGGAAACCCCGGACACCGGCAATATCGTGTTCCACGGCGAAGACGTGTCGAAGCACGATGTGCGCGATCGCAATGTCGGCTTCGTGTTCCAGCACTACGCGCTGTTCCGCCACATGACCGTGTTCGACAACGTCGCCTTCGGCCTGCGCATGAAGCCCAAGGGTGAGAAACCCAGTGAACCCGAGATCGCCGAGCGGGTGCACGAGCTGCTCGGCATGGTGCAACTCGACTGGCTGGCCGACCGCTACCCGGAACAACTGTCCGGCGGCCAGCGCCAGCGCATCGCCCTGGCCCGCGCCCTGGCGGTCAAACCCAAGGTGCTGCTGCTCGACGAACCCTTCGGGGCGCTGGATGCCAAGGTGCGCAAGGAGCTGCGCCGCTGGCTGGCGCGCCTGCACGAGGAAGTGCACCTGACCAGCGTGTTCGTCACCCACGACCAGGAAGAAGCCATGGAAGTGGCCGACCGCATCGTGGTGATGAACAAGGGCTCGATAGAGCAGATCGGCACGCCGGGCGAAGTCTACGAGCAGCCGGCCAGCGACTTCGTCTACCACTTCCTCGGCGACTCCAACCGCCTGCACCTAGGCGACGACCAGCACCTGCTGTTCCGCCCGCACGAGATCTCGCTGTCGCGCCTGGCGCTGGCCGAGCACCAGAGCGGCGAAGTGCGCGATATCCGCCCGCTCGGCGCAATCACCCGGGTAACCCTCAAGGTCGAGGGCCAGGACGAGCCGATCGAGGCCGAAGTGGTCAAGGATCACGCCAGCCTGCACGGGCTGATCCACGGCGAAACCCTCTACTTCAGGCCCAAGGTCTGGCAGCAGCAGGCGGCTCTCTGAGTCGCCTTGGCCCTCGCGCTACCCGCCGGCTCCGGGGCGGGTAGCACAGGCTGAGCCGCAACGGCTCCGCGGCGTCATAATTGCGACGCAAATCACTCTTTTGGCTCATCCTTTGCTATGACAAGCACAGTAGGCTGTTGCCACTGCGCGACAGCTGCTGTTTTGCCTACGTTCCCGCGGCTCACAAGAATAATAAGGAGTCCCACGGTATGAACCGTAACCCTTTGATCAACAAAATATTTACCCTTTGCATGGGGCTGCTGGCACTGCTTTCGGCAGAAGTCTTCGCCGCCCCGATGACCGCTGCCGAGCAGGTCCAGGTGTTTGCCAGCCGCGCCACCGGCAGCCTGCTGCTGCTGCGCGGCGAGGGTTTTCAGGAAGGCCATCTGAGCCGCCTGGAGAAGGATATTGCCGATCTGGAAGGCGCCGCACAGAACGCCATCAGCGCCAGCTCGGAAATCCCCGGCCTGACCACCAAACTTGTTACCCAGTTACGCCTCGGTGTTTCCTTTGGCCCCAAAGAAGACAACGTGCCATGGCGCTACCCGGAAGAACTGGCCCAGTCCCTGCGTGACCTGCTCACCGTGGCCCGCGCCGTACCCGACGCCGACCCGGAAGGCGAACTGCCGGCCAAGGTCGAATACCTCGCCGTGCAATACCTCAGCCGCTCCTACATCGGCACCTTCGAGATCGCCCGCGAACAGCCGGACAACTACGTCGGCCAGGACGAGCGCGTGCTGGTGCCGGACATCGACCAAGAGATGCAGGTCCTGGACGGCAAGAGCAACCCGGCCGTGGCCAAACTGAAGACCCGCTGGAACTTCCTGCGCGCTGCCCTGCTCGACATGAACAGCCAGAGCAACGCCCTGGCCAGCGCCTCCGGCCGCGCCTTCGCGCCGACCACCGTGGACCGCCACGCGCGCTCGCTGAGCAACCAGTGGATGGCCATCAACTCGCTGGCCGGCATGCCGTAAGCCAGGCAGCGAAGCGAAGCCGGGCCAAGTGCCCGGCTTTTTTCTGCGCGGCCCACTTATCTGCAGCCGATGACTCTTGGCAGCACTTAAGCGCGGTCAACAGGGGCACAAAAAAGAAATTGCCGCTGCTGGTTGTTGACCAACTAGCCAGCCTTTCTCTCGTCCTGTCGTTGCGCATGTGATTGGTGACTGCGGCTATTGCAACACGCTATAGCGCACATGCGTCTCTGGTATTGGTAAGAGCGCGGAGCGGCCCCTACAGTCGGGTCGCGACCCACGTGTCCGCTCATTCCAACAAGACCAGAACGAGCCTTTTCATGCCCAGTTTTCGCCTTAGCGCCATTGCCCTGGCGCTCATCGTTTCCAGCAGCGTTCAGGCCGAGCAGCCTGTCGCCGGCAAGCCCGCTAGCGAAATCACCCGCGAGCGTAACGAGGCCTGGCTGCAGCGCCTGCCCTTCGCCGATAAGACCAGCTTCGAGGATGCCCGTCGTGGGCTGATCGAGCCCTTTGCCGGCGTGATCAAGAACGCCGACGGCAAGCCCGTGTGGAACCGCATGGCCTACAACTTCCTCGATGGCAATGAGGCCTCGGCCAGCGTCAATCCCAGCCTGTGGCGCATGGGCCAGTTGAACAACATTGCCGGTCTGTTTGAAGTGACCGAGCGCATCTACCAGATCCGCGGGCTGGATCTGTCCAACATGACCATCATTGAAGGCGACAGCGGGCTGATCATCATCGACCCGCTGATCAGTACGGAAACCGCGCGAACCGGTCTCGACCTGTACTACAAGCATCGTCCGCACAAGCCGGTAGTTGCAGTGATCTACAGCCACTCCCACGTCGACCATTTCGGCGGCGTGCGTGGAGTGATCGACGAGGCCGACGTCAAGGCCGGCAAGGTGCGAGTAATAGCCCCGGAAGGCTTCTACGAACATGCCGTCAGCGAGAACGTGCTGGCCGGCCCGGCAATGATGCGCCGCGCCCAGTACATGTACGGCTCGTCGTTGCCGCGGGGCGAACGCGGCCAGGTGGACGCCGGCCTCGGCAAGGGCACACCGGCCAATGCGACGGTGACGCTGATCGCTCCCAGCGAGATGATTGCGCAGCCGCTGGAGAGCCGCAGCATCGACGGCGTCGAGATCGAGTTTCAGCTCACCCCCGGCACCGAGGCGCCGGCCGAGATGAACATGTATTTCCCGCAGTTCAAGACCCTGTGCATGGCCGAGAACGCCACCCATACCCAGCACAACGTGCTGACCCTGCGCGGCGCGCTGGTGCGCGATGCCAAGGTGTGGGCACAGTATCTGGACGAGGCGCTGGTGCGCTATGGCGACAAGGCCGAGGTGGTGTTCGCCCAGCACCATTGGCCGACCTGGGGTGGCGCACGGATTCGCGAATACCTGGCTGATCAGCGCGACATGTACGCCTTCCTCGATAGCCAGACGCTGCGCCTGATCAACCAGGGGCTGACCGCCACCGAGATCGCCGAGAAGCTCGACAGGCTGCCGCCGCGCCTGGCCAGCAAGTGGTACAGCCGCGACTACTACGGCTCGCTCAGCCACAACGTGCGGGCCGTCTATCAGCGCTACATGGGTTTCTACGATGGCAACCCGGCCAACCTCGACCCGCTGCCGCCGGAAGCGGCCGGGCAGCGCTATGTCGAGGCCATGGGCGGGGCCGACTCGGTGTTGGCCAGCGCGCGCAAGGCATTCGACGCCGGGGACTACCGCTGGGCGGCGCAGCTGCTCAATCACCTGGTCTTCGCCGCGCCGGACAACGCGGCCGCGCGCGCACTGCAGGCCGACACCCTGGAACAGCTGGGCTACCAGAGCGAGAACGCCACCTGGCGCAACGTCTATCTGAGCGGCGCCCAGGAGCTGCGCCAGGGCGTGATCCAGGCCAAGGCACGCAGCAATGCACCGGACATGATCCGTGCGCTGACGCCGAGCATGTTCTTCGACTACCTGGCGGTGCGCATCGATGCGCTGAAGGCCGCCGACGAAGATCTGTTGATCAACTGGCGTTTCGACGACCTGGGCGAGGACTACGCGCTGACCCTGCGCAACGGCGTGCTGACCCACCGCAACGGCGCCCGCCACGCCGAGCCGACTATCAGCGTGACCATGAGCAAGGCCTTGCTCGACCGCATCGCGCTCAAGGAAACCGGCTTCCTCAAGGAGTCGATGATTGGCGGTATCGAGATCGACGGTGGGCGGCTCAAGTTGCTCAAGCTGCTCGGTGGCCTGGACGAACCGAATCCGCAATTCAACCTGGTCAGTCCCTGAGTCCAGCTGGAAAGAACGCCCCGCACGACAGCCGTCGTGCGGGGCGTTTCTTATGGCACGGTCCTTCTTATGGGTTGCCCAGGGTGGCGAGCGTGGATTGCCCTGCATTGCGCCGTGCGCATGCATGCGGGTGCGTATCCGGATGGGAGTTGCCGGTTGTCATCGGCTCAGCTCCGGCGCAGCGCGTCGAGCGCGGCAAGTAGCGTGATCACCAGCAGCGCCAGGCTGGTGCCGATCACCGCGCGCAGACGGGGCTGTCCGCACTCCGTGCGCAGCATCATCAAACTGCCTCGATAGCGCCGCCCCTGATAGAGCCACAGGACTGCCGCCGTGCTCAGGGCGAGCAGAGCCACGGCCTTGTCCTGACCCCGCAGGGCCAGGCAGGCGATCACCAGCAGCGACAGCTGCGTGCGGCGCCAGGCCAGCTCCGTGCGTTCGCCCTGCAGGCCGGGGTCGGTTGGTGCGTCAGTCATGTCAGCGCGGCCAGAACAGGCTGGCCAGGATCAGCGCCGCCACGCAGCAGCCAAGCGCCAGCAGCGGCACTAAACCCGGCAGCGGCAGGGCGCGACGATGGCGCAGGGCGCGCTCGACCGAAAACCAGCGCAGGACGGCACCGACACTGATCAGCAGGCTCAGCGCCAGCAGGCTCAGGGTGATGCTCAGCCGCAGCTGCGGTTCGAAGGCCTGGCCGGCGAAGGTTTCCACGGCGATTCCGCCGCCGAGCAGGGCCAGGGCGGTGCGGATCCAGGCGAGGAAGGTGCGCTCGTTGGCCAGGGTAAAGCGCGGGTCGGGCTCATCGCCACCGAGCAGGGACTGGCTCAATGGCTTGCGGGGCGTGGGTATGCGCATGGTGATCCGGAAACAAAAAAGCCGCCGTCGGGCTCGGGTAGCCCGACGACGGAAAAAGCCGAGGGTTAGCGCAGGCCTTTGCTGCGCAAGGCGCCCGGCGAATAGTCGGAGACGCTGGCCTGGTAGCTGAAGTCGAACGGCTGGCGCTGCTCGCTGGTCAACCCCGAGGCCAAATAGCGGCCGTTGTTGAGGTCGTAGGTTATTTCCATCGCGTTGACGGCGGACTGACCGACGCTGTGATAGAAGCTGTGCGCCTCACCAACCCGCCACAGTTCGCCGCGGTTGTCGTAATGGTCCGCTTCGAGGATGGCCCAGGTGTCCTCGTCGATGAAGTAGTGGCGCTTGCTGTAGATGTGGCGCATGCCCGGCTTGAGGGTGGCGACCACTTCCCACACCCGATGCAGTTCGTAGCGGGTGGCCTCGGGATTGACATGGCCGGGCAGGATCAGCTTGTCGTAGCGCTGATCGGGCGAGGCCAGCCTGTAGCTGTTGTAGGGCACGTAGAGGGTTTTCTTGCCCACCAGTTGCCAGTCGTAGCGATCCGGCGCGCCGTTGAACATGTCCCGGCTGTCGGCCGTGCGCAGCCCGGCGGTGGTCGGGCCGGCGGTGTCGTAGGCGACGCTCGGTGCGCGCCGCACGCGGCGCTGGCCGGCACTGTAGACCCAGGACAGGCGCGGCTCGGCTACCTGGTCGAGGGTCTCGTGCACCAGCACCACCTCGCCGACCATGCGCGAAGGCGCAGTGAGCTTGTGGCTGTAGTAGTAGAGGATGTTGTTCGCCTCGTTCGGCGCCAGGCCGTTCACCCTGTCGCGGCGGGTGAAGTACTGCTGGGTGGTCATGATCGCGTAGCTGCCGTCCTTCTGCGGCGCCGCGCTGTCGGAGATCAGGCTGAAGCTGCCGTTACGGTTGCGCGTCAGATGATTCCACAGCACTTCCAGGCCACTCTTCGGGATGGGGAAGGCGATCACGCCGGCGAAGCCTTCCACGCCATTGCCATCATTGATCAGGCGGGCGCTGCTCGCGTTGCGCGCGGCGGCATCGCGCACGCTGTCCGGCACGGCCACCGAGCGGTGGGTCGGATACACCGGCAGGTGGAAGCTGTCCGGGAAGCGTTTGAGCAGGGCGATCTGCCCCGGACTGAGGTGCTCCTGGTACTGGCTGTAGTTGCTTGCATCGATGCGGAACAGCGGCTTCTCGCCGGCGTATGGGTCGGCCGGTGTGCCGTTGGCCGTGAGCGGCAGGTTCGCCTTGCCCAGGCTGCCATCCCAGGCGGGGATGCGCCCGTCCGGGCTGGCGCCGCGTTCTGCTCCGATGGGGGTCAGCTGGCTGTGCAGCTGCGCCGCTTCCTCCGGCGTCACCGCCGCCATGGCGTTGCCGGTCAGCAGCAGGGAGCAGAGGAGCGCGCCGCTGCGCATCAGGTTAGGGGTATTTTTCATGGGGCCTCCGCTTAGAAGTTGACGCCGAAGCTGATCGACACATAGTCGCGATCGCCGCGGGTGCCGTAATCGCCGTCGATGAAGTCGGTGATTGCCAGGCTGGCGTTGTAGGTGTTGTTCAACGACGCGTCGAGGCCGACGCTGATGGCCTTTGAGCCTTCGTTGAAGGCCGAACCCTCGCCAGGGCCGTTGCCGTCGACGTCATGCTGCCAGGACAGGTTGGGACGCAGGTCAATACCCGCGATGGCGTTCGGGTAGCTCAGGCTGCTGCGCAGGCGGTAGCCCCAGGAGAAACGGGTGAGGAAGCCGTCGTCGTTGCAGTGCTCGGGAGTCTTGGAGATGGCTGCGCAGTTACCGCTGGCCAGCACGCCGCTGCCATAGGTGCCGCTGCGGCCGTAGCGCGGGCCGTAGATACCCTCCAGGCCGCCGACCCAGGTCGCGCCGGCCTCGCCGACCACCACCAGTTGATCGGCGCCCAGCACCTGGGCGAAGGAGTGGGTGGCGGTAACCTGGGCCTGGCTGACTTCCTTGCGCCGGTAGCCATTGAACAGCGCATTTTCCTGCGGCGGACGGATGCCTTCGGCGACCAGCGGCGAACGCGCGGGACTGTTGAGCAGCGACTGGATGATGTCGGTGCCGTTGAGCTGTACCGGCAGGTTCGGTCGATAGCTGACCTCGCCCTGCAGGGCGGTGCCGCTGTCCAGATTGGTGGAGAACGTCAGGCCGTACAGACGGATGTCCTCCGGGTACTGGGCGACGTACTGCGAGGTACCCAGGCGCAGGGCGCCGTTGAGGCTGGCCCCCAGCCCTGCCACGGCGGTGTTGTAGTACGGGCTGTTGATCGTGCCCATATAGGGCAGGCGGCTGTGGTAATTGGCGGCATAGGCACCGAACTCGGTGTCCAGTTCTGCGGCAAACCAGCGCAGCGACAGACCCCACTGCCCGCTGTTACGCGCGTCCTGGTCCTTGGCGCGGGGGATGCGGATGCCCTCGTCGGTGAGGTTTACGCCATAGGGTTTCAACGCCGCAACCGCTGCGGCATTACCGGTGAGTACGGCACCAACATCCAGGCCGTCGCAGCCGTCGGCGAGAAAGTCGTTGCTGGAGAAGAAGGTGCCGCAGTTGTCGAGCTGGGTCTGTTCCCAGTCCAGCTGGTAGAAGAAGTCGCCGGAGATCGACTCGCTGAGGTTTTGCGAAACATAGAACATGTTCACCGGCACCAGGCCTTCCTTCACCTCGGCACCCGGACGGCGCAGTGCCGACAGGTTGTAGGGGTTGACCGTGTTGAGGCCGCCCTGGATGAAGGTGCTTTCGCCCCAGTTCACCACCTGCTTGCCCAGGCGGGCCGAGCCGGGCTGATTAGCGAGGTCATAGTTGTAGTAGACGAAAGCGTCGAGCAGTTCCGCACCGGCCGATTTGGCCGAGAGCTTGCGGTTGCTGTCCTCCACATTATTGAAGCGCTGCTCCTGGTCGCGCAGCACATAGTCGTACCAGTAGCTGCCGCGCAGGAACAGGCCGACGTCACCCTGGCTCAGCTCCAGGTCGTGGCTACCCTTGAAGATGCCGGAGAAGACGTCGCCGGAACGGAAGTTGCGCCGCCCATCATCGCCGGTGGCGCTGTTGAGTTGCTCGGGGTCGGGGTTGGCGGTGGAGATGCTGGTGCCGATGGACAGGGAGGAGTCCAGTTGCCCGTCGATTTCACCGAGCTGGAAACCAACCGCCATGGCGTTGCCGATCATGCAACTCAGGGGCAGCAGAAGAAACGGCGGTTTGATAATGCCGCGCAGCTTGAATCTCATCACTCATTGTCCTCTTTGTTGTTGAGTGAAATTAATTTTCACGTGCAGGGACAATAAGTTTTGTAAGTTTCCAGTATTCGCCTAAGGAAACTTCAGAGTTGCAAGTCGCATATATTCGGCAGCATGACTTTGCGCTCTGAAAGTTTGCCTGGTTACCAGATCTTATTGTTTTGCACGGTAACGCCTGTTGCTCGACGCTCCCTTTGCTTTAGGGTTTAGGCGATACTAGGGGGGCTCTAAAAGCCCCACAAATAGTGTCTTCGGATAGTTGCTATAACGCTTCGGCATAGCCAGAGAGAACCGCATGACCCTCAAGCAGCTCCGTTACCTGATTGCCATCGCCGAAGCCGGTAGCTTCTCCGCCGCCGCCCGGCGGTCCTACATCGCCCAGCCGGCGCTGAGTCGGCAGATCAGCCTGCTGGAAAGCGAGCTGGAGATGCAGTTGATGGAGCGCCAGCACGATGGCGTGGCCCTGACGGATGCCGGCCGCCGGCTCTATGAGGTGGCCCGCTCGGTGGTGCAGAAACTCGACTCGGTCAAGGACGAACTGGCCTCCACCCGCGGCAATCCCAAGGGCCATGTAGCCATCTCGATTCCGGCTACCGTCTCGGCGCTGCTGCTGCCGGAAATCATCCGTCGGGCGGCGGAAAAGTTTCCTGCCATCAGCCTGACCATCTGCGACGGCCTGACCCGCGAGGGTGGCCAGTCCATCGAGCTGGGCAAGGTGGATTTTGGTGTACTGCCCAATGCCGAAGAGCTGGAGCATGTGATTGCCGAGCCGATCTTCACCGAGGACTTGTATTGGGTGGGGCCGGGCTCGGCGAGTGAGAGCGGCACGCCGATCAGCCTGGCCGAGGCCGCGGCCACGCGCCTGGTCATGGCGCCCAGAGCGCTGCACCTGCGCCGGCGTATCGAGCAGGCGGCGATGGAGGCCGGGGTGACGCTCAACGTGGTTTATGAGCAGCAATCCACCCCGGGTATTGCCGGCCTGGTGCGCTCCGGGTTGGCGGCGACCATCTGCAACTGGCCGCCGCTGGCAGACTTATACGAATCGACCGCAGCGCGGCTGATCGTCGAGCCGCGCATCACCCGCACCGTATCCATCGCCTACTCGGTGCACAAACCGCTGTCGTTCGCCGCCTCGTGCATGCGCGACCTGGTCAGCGCATTGCTGGGCGATCTGGTGCGTGGCGGCCGCTGGCGCGGCAGCCTGATCGAACGCACCAAGGGCGAGGAGATTCAGGCCCGCGAGCAGGCGCCCGGCGCCTCGTCCTGAGCCAGGCGCTCGCGCGAGCGCTGCGGGTTCATGCTGAACAGGCCGATCAGACCCGCCACCACCATCACCCCGCCGCAGACCAGGAAACCCTGGGCATAGCCTTGCGGATGGTCGGCCCCGGCGCCCTGCACCAGCAGGCCGGTGATCACCGGTGCCGACAGACCGGCCAGCGAGGCGACTGCGTTGCCGATGGCGAGGATGCCGCCGCGCTGGCTGCTGGGGGTGAACTCGCCGAGCATGGCCGGCCCCACCGAGTACATCACCAGCGCCAGGCCACCGCTCAGGGTCAGGCTGATGATGCGTACGGTGACCGATAGCTCCTGCAGCATCAGCGCCGCCGAGAACAGCCCGCCGGCCATCAGGCACACGGACACGAAGGCCCCCCTGGCCAGGCGCGACGGTATGCCGCTGCGCAGCAGGCGCTGCGACAGCCAGGCCATGAACAGGCTGAGCGGCGTGGTCACCACCACGAACAGGACGAACATGTGTCCGGTCTTCAGCGGATCGAGGCCGAGGCCGATCTCCAGGTAGCTGGGCACCCAGGTCAGGGTCAGCGCCAGCGACCAGTTGGCGGCGAAATGGCAGACATAGTTGCCCAGCACGCTGCGGTCGGCGAGCAGGCGGCGGTAGGGTAGCCGGTGGCTGTCCGCCGGCCGCTGGCCGGCGCGCAGGCTGTCGAGGGTGCCTTCACGGCCGAGCAGCAGCCACAGCACGCACCAGACCGCACCGATGGCCGCCAGCACCGCGAAGTTGGTGCGCCAGCCGTAGTTCAGGCTGATCCACGGGATCATCGCGCCCGCCACCAGTAGCCCCATGGCGCTACCGGAGTGGAGCAGGGCCACCGGCAGGCTGCGGCGATCATCGGGGAACCACTTGTACAGCGCGTGGGTGGCCACCGGCGAGGCCGGGCCTTCGCCGATGCCGAGCAGCACCCGGCAGGCAACGATCATCCACAACGAGCTGGCAAACAGCATGGGTAGCTGGATCAGCGACCAGAACAGGCCCATGCCCAACAGCAGGGTGCGGGTCGGCCGGCGGTTGGCAAGGAAGCCGCCGACCACGGCGGAAACGGCGAACAGCCAGTGCAGGGCGCCGCCGATCAGGCCGAACTCGGTGGGGGTCAGGCCCAGTTCCTTGGTCATCGGCACCCCGACCAGGCCGATGACCACCTTGTCGAGGAAGTTGACCAGCATCATGAAGGCCAGCAGGAAGGCGATAGTCCAGGCGGTACGGGGGCGGAAGGCTGTGTCTTCTCGGATCATGGGAATTCTCTTTTATTGTTGTGGGAGGACCGCCGGCTTTCCCTGGCGGACGATCCCTTAGAACCTGTTTACGATCTCCTGGCCGTCGGCCATACGGCGTTAAAAACAGCCTCGGAATGCTCATTTACAGCTCGTAAACTCCGCTTCCTCGGCGTTTTGACCAGCCGGAGGCTGTTACTGGCGTAGCGCCTTGTCTGGCTCTAATCCAGAAGACCCTAAACAGGTTCTTGGGCGACCTCATCAGGGCATCAGGATGCCCTTGGCGATGGTGTTGCGCTGGATTTCACTGGTACCGGTGAGTACCCGCATCATGCGCGTGGCGCGGAACAGGAACTCCACCGGGTGGCCCTTGATCAGCCCCGCGCCGCCGTGGATCTGTACCGCCCTGTCGGCGATGCGGAAGGCGGTTTCCGAGGCGAACAGCTTGCACATCGGCGCCTGCACCTTGATGTCGCCGCCGGCGTCGTTCTGCGCCGCAGTGGCGTACATCATGCTGCGTGCGGCATACAGCTCGGTGGCCATGTCGGCGAGCATGTGGTTGATGGCCTGGAACATGGCGATCGGCTGGCCGAACTGTTTGCGCGTACGCGCATGGTCCAGCGACAGGTTCAGCGCCAGGCCGGCCATGCCGAGCATGGTCGGGCAGTGCAGCAGGCGATTGAGGGTGATGCGGCCCATGGCCAGCTTGAAGCCCTCGCCCTCCTCACCAATGCGATTTTCCACCGGCACCCGCACGTCTTCCAGCACGATGTTGCCGTGGGCGCCGCCGCCGGACATCACCGAGTAGTCGCTCTCGACCCGCACACCTTCTGCGCCGAGGTCGACGAAGAACGCCGAGATGCCCTGCGCGCCGCGTCCCGGGCCGGTGACCGCGAGCAGCACGGCGAGGTCGGCATAGGGCGCGCCGGAGATGTAGCGCTTGGCGCCGCTCAGTACATAGTGCTCGCCCTCGCGGCGGGCCGTGGTGCCGATGGCGGCGGCGTCGGAGCCGGCCTCGGCCTCGGTGAGGGCGAAGCACACGGCCTTTTCGGCGCGGCATACCGGGCGCAGAAAGGCCTCGACCTGAAAGTCGCTGGCAACGCGAAACAGGTGGCCGATGCGCGGCGGCCCCGAGAGCTCGCCGAGTACGTGCGGGGCCAGCGGCGAGCCGGTGAGCACCGTCGCCTCCTTGACCGCGCACAGGTCGGCGACACTGAGCCCGGCGCCGCCAAGGCTCTCCGGCAGCATCGTGTTGTAGAAGCCCAGCGCGCAGGAGCGCCGCCATATTTCACGCAGCACTGGCTTGGCCACCGGCTCGCCCCAGAGGATGCCCTCGCGCTCGGCGAGCGGGGTGAGCTCGTCGCGGACGAAGCCCTGGATACCCTCGATGATCTGGCTGGCTTTCTCGCTTGGTTTGATCATGTGCATATCCCCGTCAGATCCGTCGTTCGCTGTTCTGCCAGTACGCTTCGCGGATCACGCGGCGCACCACCTTGCCGTTGGGGTTCTTCGGCAGCTCGCTGACGAAGTCCACCGCGCGCGGCTTCTTGAAGCTGGCCAGGCTGCGGCCGCAGTGTTCGATGATCGCCTCGGCGCTGAGGCTTTCGCCCGGCTTGAGTACTACCACCGCGCGCACGGCTTCACCCCACTGTTCGTCGGGTACGCCGACCACCGCCGCCTCGAACACCTGTGGCAGGCTGTACAGCACCTGCTCGACTTCGGTCGGGTAGATGTTGAAGCCGCCGGAGATGATCATTTCCTTCTTGCGGTCGACGATGAACACATAGCCGCGCTCGTCCACCGTGGCCAGGTCGCCGGTGAGGTAGTAGCCGTCGCGCATCACCTCGGCGGTCAGCTCGGGGGCCTGCCAGTAGCCCTGCATGATGTCCGGGCCCTTGACCACGATCTCGCCGATCTCGCCGGGTTTGACGTCCTCGAATTGCTCGTTGACCACGCGCAGGTCGGTCTCGAAGTAGCAGCGCCCACAGGAGGCCAGGCGGCTGAAGTCGTCGTTCTCGATCAGGTGGTCCTGCTCGGTCAGCACGGTGACCAGCGAGCAGGTCTCGCCGGCGCCGTAACCCTGGGCGAGGATCGGCCCGAACACCGCGATAGCGCGCTTGACCAGCGCCGGCGCCATGGGCGCGGCACCGTACATCACCAGGCGCAGGCTGGAGAGATCGAAGCGCTCGACCTCGGGAACGTTGACCAGGCGGTTGATCATCGCCGGCACCAGGAACAGGCGGGTTACCCGTTCACGCTGGATGGTCTCCAGCAGCAGCTGGTCGTCGTAGCGCTCCAGCAGCAGGTTGCAAGCGCCAACCGCCAGCAGCGGCATGATCTGCATGCCGCTGGCATGGGTGATCGGACCGACATGGGCCATCACGTCGCCGGGTGCGGCGCGCCGGGTCGGGCTGGCAATGCTCTTGCGGATCAACGCCTTGCGGTTGCCGTAGGTCAGCATGGCGGCCTTGAGCACGCCGGAGCTGCCGGAGGTGTAGTGCAGTACGGCCAGCGCGTCGTCGGCCGGATCGCAGTGTACCGGCGCCTCGCTGCCGCGTTCGAGCAGGGAGGTGTAGCTCAGGTCGCCGCTCTCTCCGTCGAGGGAAACGATCCACTGCAGGCGCGGCACATCCGCGCGGCGGGCCTTGAGCGCGGCGGCGAAACGACCGTCGGCGATCACCGCCTGGCTGTGGGAGTCGTCGAGCACCTGGATGATTTCATCCAGGGACAGGCGGGCGTTGATCGGCACCTTGACCATGCCGGTCTTGTAGAAAGCGATTTCCGCCTCGGCCAGTTCCACCCGATTCGGCGCCAGTATGGCGACATGCGAGCCCTGGGGCAGGCCGAGTGTTTGCAGGCCGGATGCGAGGCGATTGGTGCGCAGTTCGAGCTGGGCAAAGGTGATGCGTTGTTTAGAGTCGACCAGGGCTTCGCGGTCTGGCCAATACAATGCACTGCGGCTGATGATCTTACCTAAGTTCATTTGTTGTTCTCACCGGCAGGATAAGTGTGCCGATGCTAGCCAGCCGAACTTGGTGACAACTAATACAACAGTCCGATGCAGGCCATGCCGCTTTTGAATAGGTATGTATCCCTCGCCCTGAAAATGTTTAAGGCTGGAGCCGCCTTAAGGCACGGTTTAGGCACAGCCCAAAAACAAAGACCATGTACCCGTTATGTATTGCGGCACTGTTGACTGTTGTGTGGCGGCGGTTTTAGCCGCGAAAGATGCGCCCATCTCGCGGCCCGATCATGGATAGAACCGCCCGCAGGGCTCGTACAGGGCAAATGTTGGCGCGGGCGGCTGACTGTTCGTGGGAGCGAATTCATTCGCGATCGGGGCCTGCTCCGAGCGGCCTGTTTATCGCGGATAAATCCGCTCCCACTAAAGCTCGATGACGGATGCAACGCGTAACGGGTACGGAGCCAAAACAAAAGGGCCTAGGTTTTCACCTAAGCCCTCTATTTTGTTTGGCGCACTCGGCGGGATTCGAACCCACGACCCCTGCCTTCGGAGGGCAGTACTCTATCCAGCTGAGCTACGAGTGCGTTGCGGGGCGCCATCATACGCATCCGCCGCGCGGGCGTCCATGCGTGTGGTCGGGCTCAGAGCTCCTGCATGCTGAAGTCGGCCTTGCTCACCCCGCAGTCCGGGCACAGCCAGTCCTCCGGCACCTCGGCCCAGGGCGTGCCGGCGGGGATGCCATCGTCCGGCCAGCCGCTGGACTCGTCGTAGATCAGGCCGCAAATCACACAGATCCAGGTCTTCATGCCGGCACCTGCTCCTTATTAGCCAGCGGCTGCAGCTGGCGATCGAAGTCGGCCAGCGAGGGGAATGTCAGCGGCTCGACCTGATCCAGGCGCTGCAGGTAGTCGCGGTACTGGTCGAGGATCTCTTCGCGCGCCTGCTGGACGATGTAGGGCACGTGGCAGGCGGCGAACGGTGGCAGCACGCCGAGCCCGGTGTAGGCCAGGGTGCCGCGCTGCAGGGGGCGCAGCATGGGTTCCCAGTCGCCATGCACGGCATCTTCGTCGGCGAACATATGCGCCTGGCCGCCGAGGCTGAAGCTGAGCAGTGCGCGCTTGCCAGCCAGGCCGCCGCGGTCGTAGAAGCGCAGGCCGCCGTAGCAGATGCCGGACACCAGCACGCGGTCGATCCAGCCCTTGAGCATGGCTGGCACCGAGCACCAGAACAGCGGGAAGTTGAGGATCAGCAGGTCGGCCCACAGCAGTTTGTCCAGCTCGGCGGCGATGTCCGGCGCCAGGCTGCCGGTCTTGACCGCCTCGCGCTGTTCCAGGGCATAGACCAGGTAATCGGGGTTGCTGCGCTGGGTGAAGTCGGCGGTGCTGGCCACCGGGTTCCAGTTCATCGCGTAGAGGTCGGAGACCCGCACGCGGTGCCCGGCCTGCTGCAGGGTGGCAATGGCGAGGTCCTTCATCGCCGTGCAGAAGGACTGCGGCTCGGGGTGGGCGTGGACGATCAGGATATTCATCGAAACTTCCAGAAGAACGCGGGGCCATTGCGGCCCCCGAGGGAGAGGTCAGGCCGCCTGCCGGGCCGGCGCGGCGGCGGGCTTGGCCAGCGGCTGCCAGCGGTTGGCGCGGGCGAAGGTGCCGAAGTCGTTGAAGCGCACGCCGGCTTCGCGCATCAGCTGGTGCGCCAGCGGTGCGGTGAGCTGGCGGATATAGAAGGGTTCCTTGACCACGAAGTGGTGGATGCCGTGGGTGCTGCCGAAATTGAAGCAGAACGCCTGCAGCGGCCACAGCCACCAGGCATTCAGCACCTGGGTCTGCTGGATCACGTTGCCCGCCTCGATGTCGCCGTAGTAGTGCATGTTCGAGCTGATGAAGTGCAGGCAGAAGGTGCGCAGCACGTTGGGCCCGACCAGTACGATCACGGCGATGTTGACGCCGTCCATCAGGCTCAGGGTGGTGGCCGACCAGGTGATCGGCGCGCCCGCGGCGCTGGCGGCAAAGTCGAGCAGGTGGAAGCCGAGGAACACATACCAGGTGCTCCAGTTGAGCAGGCCCAGCGGCGCATAACCCTTGAGGGTACGGCTGACGATCATCTTGCGCTGCGCCCAGGTCTTGGCCCGCAGCAGACGGATCAGCGAAGACATCAGGTTGTCGCCGACCATCAGCAGGCGGGCCAGCCCCCAGGGCTCGCCGTTGGTGATGGCGCGCTCCTCGATATCGCTCTCGCTGCCGGACACCTTGTGGTGGTTGAGGTGCAGGTGGCGGCGGATCCACGGGTTGATCGTGCTCGGCCGCGCCAGCCAGACCAGGGCCATCATCAGGTTGTGTGGCACGCGCTGCTTGCGGAAGTACATGGAGTGGATCAGGTCGTGCTCCAGCTCGTGGGTCAGCGAGGCGAAGAAGGCGTTGGCCAGCAGGCACGCCCACCAGGCGATGGCGCCGTCCAGGTAGAGCCAGGCACTGCCGAGCATGCCGGCCAGGGCGAAGGCCAGGATGCCGGCACCGAGGGCGTCCTGATGCTGCAGGATGGGGTAGCGCTGGCGCAATTCTTCGCCACGGGCCAGCACCTGGCTGCGGATATGCGCGGAGCGCTGCTGATGGCTTGCAGGAGTCGGGGTCATGCACGCATCCTCTTCTCTGTTCGCCGAGCGTTGCCATGCGGGGCAGCGGGTCGGCATGCGGACTGTTGTGGGCAAACGTCTGTGGGAAATCGTCCAGGCTACTGTGCGCGCCTGTCGCCGCCCTCGCCTGACCCATAACGCCAACCTGTTGACCGAGAATGCCAACCTGCATGACTGAAGCCTCCACCCTGGCCAGCTGGACCCGCGCCCTGCGCCGCCAACTCGACGGTCTCGGCCTGGACAGCGCCGCGCTGTGCCGCGAGGCCGGCCTCGACCCGCAACTGCTGGACGACGCCAACGCGCGTTATCCGCTGTCGGCCACCACCCGCCTGTGGCAGCTGGCCGTGGCCGCCAGTGGCGACCCGGCGCTGGGCCTGAACACCTCGCGGCACGTGGCGCCGACCACCTTCCACGCCCTGGGCATGGCGGTGATGGCCAGCGGCAGCCTGCGCGAGATCTTCGAGCGCATCGTGCGCTACCACCGGGTGGTCAGCGATGCCCTGGCGCTGGAGCTGCGCGATGTCGGCGACAGCTGCGAGCTGCATTTCCGCCTGCCGCCGGGCGGCTCGGCACCGGCCGCCGAAGCCATCGATGCCTTCGCCGCCATCTACGTGCGCACCTGCCGCAATCGCCTGGGGCGCAGCTATGCGCCGCTGGCCGTGCACCTGCGCCGGCCACCGCCGGCCGATCCGCAGCCGTGGCTGGAGGTGTTCCGCGCGCCGGTGCATTTCGCCGCGGCCGAGGACGTGCTGTGCTTCGCCCGCGCCGACCTCGACCGCCCGCTGGATGACGGCAACCCGGAGCTGGCCGCGCACAACGAGGCGGTGCTGCGCAAACGCCTCGACGCCCTGCAGCCGGATACCGTCGGCCGCCGCCTGCGCCGCGCCCTGGAGCAATGCCTGCCGAATGGCGAGCCCTCCGCCGAGGTGCTGGCCCACGGCCTGCACCTGAGCCTGCGCAGCCTGCAGCGCCACCTCAGCGAGGAAGGCAGCAGCTACGAACAGGTGCTCGCCGAGACCCGCCATGCCCTGGCCCTGCAGCACCTGGGTGAGGCCGACTGCTCGATCAGCGAAGTCGCCTACCTGCTCGGTTTCGCCGACAGCAGCAGCTTCAGCCGGGCCTTCAAGCGCTGGAGCGGACAGAGCCCCAGCCAGTACCGCGAAGGGCTGCGCCAGGTGCTGTAGCGCGGGGTGGAAAACACTACAGGGCGCCGCCAGAGGCCTGTTCTTAATATCGAACAGCCATGTCACTGCGCCGACTCATGCCGGCGCGGCTGGAAGGCTGGGGGCGACTGAGCGCCAATGGAAAAGCGGGGGAAGCCCCGGGCACAGGCCGTCTCTCATACTTTTTGGTTATTTCGTTGGTTTTATCGAACATAGCTCTTGCCCTTTGTCGACGCCGGCCCTAGCATTCGTTTGACATTTCAAACGCCGGCACCTCGTCCTTGCGAATCGCTGCTGTGCTGCCTGCCCCTCGGCGCCCTTACCAGGAGAACAAGATGCAACTGAAAGACGCCCAGCTGTTCCGCCAGCAAGCCTATATCGACGGTCAGTGGCTGGACGCCGACAGCGGCCAGACCATCGCGGTCAACAACCCGGCCACCGGCGAGATCATCGGCCATGTACCGAAAATGGGCCGCGCGGAAACCCGTCGTGCCATCGAAGCCGCCGAGCGCGCCCTGCCGGCCTGGAGCGCCTTGACCGCCAAGGATCGCGCCAACCGCCTGCGCCGCTGGTTCGAACTGATGATGGAAAACCAGGACGACCTCGGCCGCCTGATGACCATCGAGCAGGGCAAGCCGCTGAGCGAAGCCAAGGGCGAAATCGCCTATGCCGCCTCTTTCCTCGAGTGGTTCGCCGAAGAAGCCAAGCGCATCTATGGCGACACCATTCCCGGCCACCAGCCGGACAAGCGCATCATCGTGCTCAAGCAGCCGATCGGCGTGACCGCGGCCATCACCCCGTGGAACTTCCCCTCGGCGATGATCACCCGCAAGGCCGGCCCGGCCCTGGCCGCCGGCTGCACCATGGTGCTCAAGCCTGCTTCGCAGACCCCGTACTCCGCCCTGGCCCTGGCCGCCCTGGCCGAGAAGGCCGGGATTCCGGCTGGCGTGTTCAGCGTGGTCACCGGCAGCGCCGGCGAAGTCGGCGGCGAGCTGACCAGCAACCCGATCGTGCGCAAGCTGACCTTCACCGGCTCCACCGAAATCGGTCGCCAGCTGATGGCCGAATGCGCCCAGGACATCAAGAAGGTGTCCCTGGAGCTGGGCGGCAACGCGCCGTTCATCGTCTTCGACGACGCCGACCTGGATGCCGCCGTGGAAGGCGCGCTGATCTCCAAGTACCGCAATAACGGTCAGACCTGCGTCTGCGCCAACCGCCTGTATATTCAGGACGGCGTGTACGACGCCTTCGTCGACAAGCTGAAAGCCGCCGTGGCCAAGCTGAAGATCGGTAACGGTCTGGAAGACGGCACCACCACCGGCCCGCTGATCGACAACAAGGCCGTGGCCAAGGTCCAGGAACACATCGAGGACGCCATCAGCAAAGGCGCCAAGCTGGTCGCCGGCGGCAAGCCGCACAGCCTGGGTGGCAGCTTCTTCGAGCCGACTATCCTGATCGACGTGCCGAACAATGCCGCCGTGGCCAAGGAAGAGACTTTCGGCCCGCTGGCGCCGCTGTTCCGCTTCAAGGACGAGGCCGAAGTGATCGCCATGTCCAACGACACCGAGTTCGGCCTGGCCTCCTACTTCTATGCCCGCGACCTGGGCCGCGTGTTCCGCGTGGCGGAAAAGCTGGAGTACGGCATGGTCGGCATCAACACCGGGGTGATCTCCACCGAAGTGGCGCCGTTCGGCGGCGTGAAAGCCTCCGGCCTGGGTCGCGAAGGCTCCAAGTACGGCATCGAGGATTACCTGGAATTGAAGTACCTGTGCCTCGGCGGTATCTGAGTTAACTGATTTCCGTGGGTGTCGGGTGACAGGCAGGAGCCGTGGTCACCCGGCGTCGGCGTTTCCGGTGGTGGCACCGGCGAACCCTGCAGACGAATCGGCAGGAGCCTGGCAGTTCGATCATCGTTAGCTGCCAGGCCCCGCCCCATCGTCATCATCCTTGGACCAAGCCGCATCAATCCAGCGGCCGATGAGGAAACCATGAGCAAGACCAACGAATCCATTCTGCAACGCCGTGCTGCCGCTGTTCCGCGCGGTGTAGGTCAAATCCACCCGATCGTCGCCGAGCGCGCCGAGAACGCCACCGTGTGGGACGTCGAAGGCCGCGAGTTCATCGACTTCGCCGGCGGTATCGCCGTGCTCAACACCGGCCACCTGCACCCGAAAGTGGTGGCCGCCGTACAGGAGCAGCTGACCAAGCTGTCGCACACCTGCTTCCAGGTGCTGGCCTACGAGCCCTACATCGAGCTCTGTGAAGAAATCGCCAAGCGTGTGCCGGGCAACTTCGCCAAGAAGACCCTGCTGGTCACCTCCGGCTCCGAAGCGGTCGAGAACGCCGTGAAGATCGCCCGCGCCGCCACCGGCCGTGCCGGCGTGATCGCCTTCACCGGCGCCTACCACGGCCGCACCATGATGACCCTGAGCCTGACCGGTAAAGTCGTGCCCTACTCCGCCGGCATGGGCCTGATGCCGGGCGGCGTGTTCCGCGCCCTGGCGCCGTGCGAACTGCACGGCATCAGCGAAGACGAGTCGATCGCCAGCATCGAGCGCATCTTCAAGAACGACGCGCAGCCGAGCGACGTGGCCGCCATCATCATCGAGCCGGTCCAGGGCGAAGGTGGTTTCTACGTCAACTCGCCGGCCTTCATGAAGCGCCTGCGCGCCCTGTGCGACCAGCACGGCATCCTGCTGATCGCCGACGAAGTACAGACCGGCGCCGGCCGTACCGGCACCTTCTTCGCCACCGAGCAGCTGGGCATCGTCCCGGACCTGACCACCTTCGCCAAATCGGTCGGCGGCGGTTTCCCGATCTCCGGCGTGTGCGGCAAGGCCGAAATCATGGACGCCATCGCTCCCGGCGGCCTGGGCGGCACCTATGCCGGCAGCCCGATCGCCTGCGCCGCGGCCCTGGCCGTGCTGAAAGTGTTCGACGAAGAGAAGCTGCTGGAGCGCAGCCAGGCCGTGGGCGAGAAGCTCAAGGCCGGCCTGCGTGAGATCGCCGCCAAGCACAAGGTGATCGGTGACGTGCGCGGCCTGGGTTCGATGGTCGCCATCGAACTGTTCGAGAACGGCGATCACGCCAAGCCGGCGGCCGAGCTGGTTGGCAAGATCGTCGCTCGTGCCCGCGACAAGGGCCTGATCCTGCTGTCCTGCGGCACCTACTACAACGTCATCCGCTTCCTGATGCCGGTCACCATCCCCGATGCCCAGCTGGAAAAGGGCATTGCCATCGTCGCCGAATGCTTCGACGAACTAGCGTAACTGCTCTGCCGAGGCTTCCGGTCCCGCTGGAAGCCTCACCGAATCCGCCTGAGGCTCACCAGGCCAGGCGTTTCTTCGAGACCCGCGCAAGCGGGTCTTTTTTTGCCTGCTTTCTGGCTTTAGTGAGGCGGATTCAGTCGCAAAAGCGAATCTCTTTCGCGGCTGAAGCCGCTCCTACGCATGTGCAGCGGGCTCCCGCGCTCCCGTAGGAGCGGCTTCAGCCGCGCACCTCCACTCAAGCGGCCAGGGCTTCCGCGACGAAGTCCAGGCGGTCCTGACCGAAGAACAGCTCGTTGCCGACGAACATGCTCGGCGCGCCGAACACGCCGCGCTTCACCGCTTCTTCGGTGGTGGCCTTGAGCTGGTCCTTGACCTCCTGCTCGCTCGTCAGCGCCAGCAGTTGCTGCGCATCGAAGCCGGCCTTGGCCAATACCGTACCGAGTACGGCAGGGTCGCCGAGGTTCAGCGCATCGCCCCACATGGCTTTGAAGATTGCGCTCAGATAGGCGTCGAAACGCTCCGGCATGCGCAGTTGCACGGCCACTGCACCGCGCATCAGGCCCAGAGTGTTGATCGGGAAGTGCGGGTTGAACTGCATCGGCACCTGGTAGCGGCGGGCGAAGCGCTGCAGGTCCTGGATCATGAAGCGGCCCTTGCTGGGGATGGTGATCGGCGAGGCGTTTTTCGTCGCCTGGAACACGCCACCGAGCAGCATGGGCTTGTACACCAGCTCGGCATCCGCCGCGGCACAGATCGCCGGTAGCTGGGTCCAGGCCAGGTAGGTGGTGGGGCTGCCGAAGTCGAAGTAGAACTCGACGGATTTGCTCATCAATGAATTCTCTCATGTGCTTGTTTTAACGAGTTTTCGCGCCCCAGCGAGCGGCGCTCAGGCTAGGCGGCGAAGTGGGGAGAACGCGCAGTTGGCTGCTGCCAATGAGCATTCCGCAGCGCTTCGCCAACAACGCCTGGGCGCCGCGCAGCGGGTCGATGCAGGTCACCACTTTTCCATCCAGGGGCGCAGATCCAGTTCGAAGGTCCAGGCATCGCGCGGCTGGGCATGCAGGAACCAGTAGCTGTCGGCGATATGCTCGGGGTTGAGGATGCCATCCTGCTCCTTCAGCGCGTAGCGCTCGGGGAAGCTGTCGCGGATGAAGGCGGTGTCGATGGCGCCATCCACCACCACATGGCCGACGTGGATGTTCAACGGGCCCAGCTCGCGCGCCATGCTCTGCGCCAGAGCGCGTACGCCGTGCTTGGCGCCGGCGAAGGCGGCGAAGTGCGAGGCGCCGCGCAGGCCGGCGGTGGCGCCGGTGAACAGGATGGTGCCGCAGCCGCGGGTGACCATGCGCCGCGCCACCGCCTGGGCGGTGAGGAAGGCGGAGAAGCAGGCCATTTCCCAGATCTTGAAGTACTTGCGCGCGGTCTCCTCGAGGATGCTGCACGGCACGTTGGCGCCGATGTTGAAGACGAAGGCCTCGATCGGACCGATGGTGCTCTCGATCTGCTCGACCAGCGCGGCGACCTCCTCCTCCTTGCGCGCATCCGAGGCGAAGCCATGGGCCTGGCCGCCGGCGGCGCGGATCTCATCGACCAGCGGCTGCAGTTTGTCGGCGCTGCGCCGGGTCACGCAGGCGATATAGCCTTCGCGGGCGAAGCGCTTGGCAATCGCCCCGCCGGTGGCGTCGCCGGCGCCGATCACCAGTACCACTTTGTTGTCGTTGTTCTGCGTGTTCATGGCTTTCATCCTTTACTAAACGATCGTTAGCTAAACGGACGTTATGCTACGCTCGCCCCCATCGTCAAGCAGGTTTAGCAGCGGAGACTCCCATGCGCTATTCGCCCGAGCACAAGGCCCAGACCCGCGAAAAGCTGTTGCACAGCAGCGGTGCCATCGCCAAGCAGGGCGGTTTTTCCGCAGCCGGCGTGGACAGCCTGATGAAGGCGATCGGCCTGACCGGCGGAGCCTTCTACAGTCACTTTCCGTCGAAGAACGACCTGTTCAGCGCCATCGTCGAGCGCGAGCTGAGCCACAGCGTGGCGCTGCTCGGTGACAGTGCTGAAGCCAGTCGCGCCAAACTGCAGCGCTGCCTGGAGCGCTACCTGAGCCTGGCCCACGTGCAGCATCCGGACAGTGGCTGCGCCATCCCCACCCTGGGTGCCGAGATCGCCCGCGCCGATATCCGCGTGCGCGAGCAGGCCGAGCACTGGTTGGTGCGCCTGCAGCAGGCCTGGGCCGAAGTGCTGGGCAGTGGCGAGCTGGCCTGGGCCATCCTCGCCCAGTGCGTCGGCGCGCTGGTGGTGGCGCGCATGCTGGCCACGGAGCCGCGCCAGGCCGAAGTGCTGGAGGCCAGCAAGGCGCTGCTCGCTGCGACAGTAGGTCGCGCCCCGCCCGGGCCGGAAAGTGACGAAACCCCGGCGGCGGCTATCGCCATCCAGACGTCGCAGGGATAACCTGTCGCGGCAATCAACAATCTGCGGATTGCCCCGCTCCTGCGGGCGAGCGGTAGCGCCCGTGCGCCGCTCGCCTGTCCTTATTCCGCCACTGTCGTTGAGGTTTCCATGACTGCCCCGGTTGCCGCTCCGGAGATCCTGATTGCCGAAGCGAACCCCTGGACAGCCGACCTGCTGGCCCAGTTGGTGCTGGATGTGCGCCGCGATGCCGTGGTCACCACGGTTGCCGATGGCCAGGCGGCCCTGGCCCGCTGCCGGCGCAAGCTGCCGGACCTGGTGATCGCCGATGGCGAACTGGCCGTCCTCGACGGCGTCGAACTGCTGCGCCAGGTGCGCCGCCATCCGCGCACCCCGGCGCTGCCGTTCATCCTGATCAGCCGGCATACCGATGCCCGCAGCGTGCGCGCCGCCCTGCCGCTGGCGCCCACCGCCTACCTGGCCAAACCGTTCAATGCCGAACTGCTGCGCCAGCGCCTGCAGGGCCTGCTGCAAGGCACGGGGCCGGCCCCGACCTACCCGCCGGCACTGCTGGTCAGCGACCTCAACCAATACCTCGATGACGTCCGCGAGGCCGGCCAGGGCGCGCCGCTGCTCGGCGACCTGCGCGACGCCGTGGCCCGCAGCCTGCAGGCCAGCGAGGCGAGCCTGGGCGAGCTGGAGCAGGAGTTCGCCCGCGACCCGCAGATCACCGCGCGCCTGATCGCCGCCGCCAACAGCGCGGCGGAACACCGCGGCGCCGCCAGCCAGACCCTGGCCCAGTCGCTGCACCGGCTAGGCGTGGCGCGCAGCCTGAACCTGGTGCTGGGCCTGGCCATCCAGCGCAACGCCCGCCTGCAGGACCCGCGCCTGAGCGAGCTGGCCGGGCACACCGGGCAACAGGCCCAGCACAGCGCCGAACTGGCCTTCTGGCTGGCCGGGCGCCTGGGCCTGGATGCCGAGCTGTGCTACACCGCCGGCCTGCTGCACAACATCGGCGAACTGGCCCTGCTGCGCAGCCTGCAGGACTGGCTGGATGCCGGCGGCGAACTGAGCAGCGAACAGATCGACAGCGCCCTGCGCCAGCGTGCCGCCAGCTATGGCTCGGCCCTGCGCATCCGCTGGCGCCTGCCCTTCGGCCTGCGCGAGCTGATCGCCGCGTACTACGGCCTGGGCAACGGGGTGTTCTCGCGCGAGGCGCTGGTCCTCAACCTCAGCGCCGAACTGCTCGCCCTGCCGGCCGACCAGGGGCCCGAACAGGCCGCCCAGTGCCGCGCGGCGAGCATGCTGCGGCTGCCCGCCGCACTGCTCGGGCAGGTGCCGGCGAGCCTGCTCAGGCGCGACTAGGCGCCAGCGCCGCTGCGCCGCATCCGCCAGAAGAACGCCATGGCCCGAACCGGGCAGCGAGTGCCAGCCGCCGGCACTTTTCTGCAGGCATGAAAAAACCCGCCAGAAGGCGGGTTTTTTCGTGGTCGCCGATCAATTACTTGATCTTGGCTTCCTTGTAGATCACGTGCTTGCGGATGGTCGGATCAAATTTCTTGATCTCGATCTTGTCCGGGGTGGTGCGCTTGTTCTTGTCGGTGGTGTAGAAGTGGCCGGTACCGGCGCTTGACACCAAACGGATCAGTTCACGCATGATTTGCTCCTTAGACCTTTTCGCCGCGAGCGCGCAGCTCGGACAGCACTACGTCAATGCCGCGCTTGTCGATGATACGCATGCCCTTGGCGGAAACGCGCAGACGCACGAAACGCTTCTCGGACTCGACCCAGAAGCGGTGATGCTGCAGGTTCGGCAGGAAACGACGACGGGTTTTGTTGTTTGCGTGGGAAATATTGTTCCCGGTTACCGGACCCTTACCGGTAACTTGACAGACTCTCGACATGCCTCAGCCCTCTAAACCACATGCCCAACCCGGCATGGGTTGGCCGCTTGAACTCAATAGTCATTTGGCGCTCAGCGCCACGTTTCTCGGGGGTCTTACCGCGCTTGTCTGCTTGCGCAGGAGGCGGGCCCCTAGAAAAGAGCGCTGCTTTATACCAGAACACCCTGGCACTCGCAAGGTTGAGCCTGTCTTTCCGGCCGCGGGGTGACCCGGGACGGCGCGCTCTGCGGCGGGTTTGCAGGGCCGCGCCGGCTTTACCGCTCGTCGCCGCTTGCCGATTGTCCCGCTCCGACCCTTGGTCTAGGGTAGACCCTTGCCGCCCCATTGTCCCACGGAGATCCCGCCCATGCGCCTTGCCGCCCTGCCCCTGCTGTTCGCCCCGCTGCTGAGCCAGGCCGCCGTGCTCAGCGTCTGCACCGAGGCCAGCCCGGATGGTTTCGACGTGGTGCAGTACAACGCGCTGACCACCACCAATGCCTCGGCCGACGTGCTGATGAACCGCCTGGTCGAATTCGATGCCACCAGCGGCCAGCTGCAGCCGAGCCTGGCCAGCAGCTGGACGGTATCGGCCGACGGTCTGGTGTGGGACTTCCAGCTGCGCCCCGGAGTGAAATTCCAGCGCACCGAGTGGTTCAGCCCGGGCCGCGAGCTGAACGCCGAGGACGTGCTGTTCAGCTTCCGGCGCATGCTCGAGCCCGCCCATCCCTGGCACAAGAGCGCGCCCGGCGGCTACCCGCACGCCCAGTCGATGCAGCTGCCGGCGCTGATCAAGCACGTCGAGGCGCCGACCCCGTTGCAGGTGCGCTTCACCCTCAACCAGGCGGACGCCACCTTTCTCGCCACCCTGAGCATGGGCTTCGCCTCCATCTACTCGGCCGAATATGCCGCGCAGCTGCTCCAGGCCGGCACGCCGGAGAAGCTCAACAGCGCGCCGGTCGGCACCGGTCCGTTCATCCTCAAGCGCTTCCAGAAGGATGCCGTGGTGCGCTACACGGCCAATCCGGACTACTTCGCCGGCAAGCCCGCGGTGGACGGCCTGATCTTCGCCATCACCCCGGACGCCAACGTGCGCCTGCAGAAGCTGCGCCGCGGCGAGTGCCAGATCGCCCTGTCGCCCAAACCGCTGGATGTGCAGGCGGCGCGCCAGGACCCGGCCCTGCGGATCAGCGAGACGCCGGCCTTCATGACCGCCTTCGTCGCCTTCAACAGCCAGCACCCGCCGCTGGACAAGCCGCAGGTGCGCCAGGCGATCAACCTGGCCTTCGACAAGGCCAGCTACCTCCAGGCGGTGTTCGAGGGCAGCGCCACGCCGGCCAGCGGCCCGTACCCGCCGACCACCTGGAGCTACGCCAAAGACCTGCCCGGCTACTCCCATGACCCGGCCAAGGCCAAGGCGCTGCTGGCCGAAGCCGGGCTGGCGGAGGGTTTCAGCACGACGCTCTGGACCCGCCCGTCGGGCAGCCTGCTCAACCCCAACCCCAGCCTCGGTGCGCAACTGCTGCAGGCCGACCTGGCCAAGGTCGGCATCCGCGCCGAGATCCGCGTGATCGAATGGGGCGAGCTGATCAAGCGCGCCAAGGCCGGCGAGCATGACCTGCTGTTCATGGGCTGGGCCGGCGACAATGGCGATCCGGACAACTTCCTCACCCCGCAGTTTTCCTGCGCCTCGCTGCAGTCCGGGCTGAACTTCGCCCGTTTCTGCGACCCGCAGCTGGACAAGCTGATCGCCGCCGGCAAGCTCAGCGCCGAGCAGACGGCGCGCAGCGGCCTGTACCAGCAGGCCCAGACGATCATCCAGGAACAGGCGCTGTGGCTGCCGCTGGCCCACCCGACCGCCTTCGCCCTGCTGCGCAGCAACGTGCAGGGCTATCGGGTCAACCCCTTCGGCCGCCAGGATTTTGCCAAGGTGCGGCTCGACTGAGCGCTACAGCCAGCCGTATTCGGCCAGGGACAACGGCTCGCCATCGCCGACGATGAAGTGGTCGAGCACGCGCACCTCGATCAGCGCCAGCGCTTCCTTGAGGCGCCCGGTGAGCATGCGATCGGCCTGGCTGGGCTCGGCCACCCCGGACGGATGGTTGTGCACCAGGATCGCCGCGGCCGCGTTGTGCGCCAGGGCCCGCTTGACCACCTGGCGCGGATAGACGCTGGCGCCGTCGATGCTGCCGTGGAACAGCGCCTCGAACTCGATCACCCGGTGCTTGGCATCGAGAAACAGGCAGCCGAATACCTCGTGGGGCTCGTGGCGCAGGCGCGCCTTGAGGTAGTCGCGCACCGCCTGCGGGCTTTCCAGCGCCGACTCGCGCTTGAGCCGCTCGGCCAGGTGGCGCCGGCCCATCTCCAGCACCGCCTGCAGCTGCGCATATTTGGCCGGGCCCAGGCCCAGGCGCCGGCTGAAGCAGGCCAAATCGGCCTCGAGCAGCGCGCGCAGGCTGCCGAAGTCCTGCAGCAGATGCCGGGCCAGGTCCACCGCGCTTTGCCCGGTGACCCCGGTGCGCAGGAAAATCGCCAGCAATTCGGCGTCGGTCAGGGCCGCCGCGCCCATCTCCAGAAGCTTCTCCCGCGGGCGTTCCGCCGCGGGCCAGTCGCGAATACTCATGACACCTCCCTGTCGAGCCGGCCCGCTGTTCCGGCGCGGGCCCTGTGCTATCTTAGCCCGGCTTTTTCGCGGCGTTTGCCTGGCAAATCGGCGGGCAGTAGCGACCTCGGCAGCACCGCGGCGCCCATCGCCGATGCCTGGCCCTGGGGAGGGAACGCCAACGCCGCCAGCACTCCACACAACCCTACTGATCAAGGCAGGCCTATGCAGCGGCTTTATCGGAAACGCATTGTCCTCGGCGTCGGCGGCGGCATTGCCGCCTACAAGAGTGCCGAACTGGTGCGTCGCCTGCGCGACCAGGGCGCCGAAGTTCGCGTGGTAATGACCCGCGGCGGGCGCGAATTCATCACCCCGCTGACCCTGCAGGCGCTATCCGGCCACCCGGTCAGCCTGGACCTGCTCGACCCGGCCGCCGAAGCCGCCATGGGCCATATCGAATTGGCCAAGTGGGCCGATCTGGTGCTGATCGCCCCGGCCACCGCCGACCTGATGGCGCGCCTGGCCCAGGGCGTGGCCGACGATCTGCTGACCACCCTGGTGCTGGCCACCGATGCCACCGTGGCCCTGGCCCCGGCGATGAACCAGGCCATGTGGCGCGACCCGGCCACCCAGGCCAATGCGCAACTGCTGGCAAGCCGCGGCCTGCGCCTGTTCGGCCCGGCCGCCGGCAGCCAGGCCTGCGGCGACGTCGGCCCCGGCCGCATGCTCGAAGCCGAAGAACTGGCCCAGCGCGCCGCCGACTGCTTCCAGCGCTACAGCCTGAGCGGCAAGCACGTGCTGATCACCGCCGGGCCGACCCAGGAAAACATCGACCCGGTGCGCTACATCACCAACCACAGCTCCGGCAAGATGGGCTTCGCCCTGGCCGAAGCCGCGGTCGAGGCCGGCGCCAGGGTCACCCTGATCAGCGGCCCGGTGCACCTGCCGACCCCGGACCGGGTCAGCCGCATCGACGTGATCAGCGCCCGCGACATGCTCGCCGCCTGCGAGGCCGCGATGCCCTGCGACCTGCTGATCGCCTCCGCGGCGGTCGCCGACTACCGCCCGGAAGTGGTCGCCGCGCACAAAATGAAGAAAGACCCCAGCACCGGCGACGGCCTGCTCCTGCAGCTGGTGCGCAACCCGGATATCCTCGCCACTCTCGCCGGCCGGGCAGACCGCCCGTTCAGCGTGGGCTTCGCGGCAGAAACCGAGAACCTGCTCGGCTATGCGGCGCGCAAGCTGCAGGACAAGAACCTCGACCTGATCGTCGCCAATGACGTGGCCAACCCCAGCATCGGCTTCAACAGCGAGGAAAACGCCATCACCATCATCGACCGCGAGCTGCAGGCGACCAGTTTCGCCCAGACCAGCAAGGGCAAGATCGCCCGCCAGCTGGTGAGCTTCATCGCCGAGCGCCTGACCCGCGCCTGATCCATTTCCGACCGTTCACAGGGCCCGCCATGCACGCTTTGCAAGCCAAGATTCTCGACCCGCGCCTGGGCAGCGACTTCCCCCTGCCGCAGTACGCCACCCCCGGCTCGGCCGGCCTCGACCTGCGCGCCATGCTGCAGCAGGACACCGTGCTGGAGCCCGGGCAGACCCTGCTGATCCCCAGCGGCCTGTCGATCTACATCGGCGACCCGGGCCTGGCCGCGCTGATCCTGCCGCGCTCGGGCCTGGGCCATAAGCACGGCATCGTGCTGGGCAACCTGGTCGGTCTGATCGACTCGGACTACCAGGGCGAGCTGATGGTGTCCTGCTGGAACCGCGGGCAGACCCCGTTCACCATCGCCGTGGGCGAACGCATCGCCCAGCTGGTGCTGGTGCCGGTGGTGCAGGCGCACTTCGAGCTGGTCGAACAGTTCGACGAAAGCCAGCGCGGCGCCGGCGGCTTCGGCCATTCCGGCAGCCACTGACCCGCCATACCCGGACGAACTGCTCAGGAGACACTGCGTGAAACTGTTCAAGCGCACTGCCAAGGATGACGCCAGCCCGATTCCGGTCAGCCCCGCGGCACCGGCACCAGGCACCAGCCGCCAGGCCCTGCTGCCGGGGGCGCTGGTCGCCCTCGGCGGGCTGCTGGCTGCCGCCCTGCTGCTCTGGCTCAGCCTGAACGGCAGCGACCGCCAGCAGCAACAGCAGCTGGTCCAGGCCTGGGGCAGCAGCCAGGCCAGCGCCCTGCAACACGCCCTGCAACAGCTGCAGGCCGACACCCAGGCCGTCGCCGGCAACCCGGCGCTGCTCGAAGCCCTGCGCAGCGGCGACCGCAGCCTGATCGCTGCCGCCGAGCGCAGCCAGCAGCACTGGCAGGGCGTGGTCGACGTGCACCTCAATGCCCCGGGCCGGGCCAGCCTGGATATCGGCCGCAACGGGCCGATGAACTTTGCCGCCCTGGACCTGCTGCGCCGCCTGGAAAATGGCCAGGTGCCGGCAGCCGAGGCCTACCGGATCGGCGAGCGCTGGCTGGTGTACAGCGCCGCGGCGCTGCGCAGCGCCGACCAGAGCCAGCTACAGGGCACCCTGCTGCTGGTGGTCGACCTCGAACGCCTGCTCAACAGCCTGCCCGCGCTGCCGGCTGGCATCGGCCAGATGCAGCTCAGCCAGCAGTTCGGCGACACCGCCGCCCAGCTGCTCAGCACCCGCGGCGAGCCGACCAGCGAAAGCGCCCAAACGTTCGCCAGCGGCAACCCGAACTGGACGCTCAGCTTCGCCCCGGGGCCGAACCTGCAGGCACCGGCACTGTCGCCCGTCCTGCTGGGCCTGGCCGCCCTGCTCGCCGCCGTCGGCGCCCTGTGCGGCCTGGCCCTGCTGCACAGCCAGCTGCAGAGTCGCCTGCGCAACGATGTGCGCCAGCTCGGGCAGATGCTCCAGGAGCTGTCCAATGGCAAGTCGGTCAAAGCCTTCAGCCTGAGCCTGACCGCCCTCGACGGCCTGGCCCAGACCCTGGCGCGCCTGCCGCGCCGCAAACAAGAAGCCTCGCCCGACGAGGCCGGCAGTCCACCCGCTACTGCCAAGGCGGAACTCGCGAACAGACCGGCCCGGCCGGCCGAATCGCCGTTCCAAGACACCGATATCCTCGATATCGACATTCTCGACGAAGACCAGGACCTCCTGGGATTGGAGCAAACATCAATGGACAGTGCCCAGCAAACCCCACCGAAGCTGCCCGCCAGCATCTTCCGCGCCTACGACATCCGCGGCGTGGTCGGCGACACCCTGACCACCGAGGCGGCCTACTGGATCGGCCGCGCCATCGGCTCCGAGAGCCTGGCCAAGGGCGAGCCCTGCGTGGCCGTCGGCCGTGATGGCCGCCTGTCCGGCCCGCAGCTGGTCCAGCAACTGATCCAGGGCCTGCTCGATTGCGGCTGCCAGGTCAGCGACGTCGGCATGGTGCCGACCCCCGCGCTGTACTTCGCCACCCACGTGCTCAAAGGCAAGTCCGGGGTCATGCTCACCGGCAGCCACAACCCGCCGGACTACAACGGCTTCAAGATCGTCATCGCCGGCGACACCCAGGCCAACGAGCAGATCCAGGCGCTGAAGGCGCGCATCGACAACAACGAGCTGGCCAGCGGCGTCGGCAGCGTCGAACAGGTCGACATTCTGGCGCCCTACTTCAAGCAGATCGTCGGCGACATCGCCATCGCCAAACCGCTCAAGGTGGTGGTCGACTGCGGCAACGGCGTGGCCGGGGTGATCGCCCCGCAACTGATCGAGGCCCTCGGCTGCACGGTGATCCCGCTGTTCTGCGAGGTCGACGGCAACTTCCCCAACCACCACCCGGACCCGGGCAAGCCGGAAAACCTGGTCGACCTGATCGCCCGGGTCAAGGCCGAGGGCGCCGACCTGGGCCTGGCCTTCGACGGCGACGGCGACCGCGTCGGCGTGGTGACCAACGCCGGCAACATGGTCTTCCCCGACCGCCTGATGATGCTGTTCGCCAAGGACGTGGTGTCGCGCAATCCCGGCGCCGACATCATCTATGACGTCAAGTGCACCCGGCGCCTGGGCGCCCTGATCAGCGGCTACGGTGGCCGTCCGGTGATGTGGAAGACCGGCCACTCGCTGATCAAGAAGAAGATGAAGGAAACCGGCGCCCTGCTGGCCGGCGAGATGAGCGGGCACATTTTCTTCAAGGAGCGCTGGTTCGGCTTCGACGACGGCATCTACAGCGCCGCGCGCCTGCTGGAGATCCTCAGCCAGGAGAAGCGCAACGCGGAGCAGGTATTCGCCGCTTTCCCGGCCGATATCTCGACCCCGGAAATCAATATCACCGTCACCGACGAGAACAAGTTCCAGCTCATCGACCAGCTGCAAAGCGACGGCGTCTGGGGCGAGGCCAACCTGACCACCCTCGACGGCGTGCGTGTCGACTATCCCAAGGGCTGGGGCCTGGTGCGCGCCTCCAACACCACGCCGGTGCTGGTGCTGCGCTTCGAAGCGGAGACCGATGCGGAACTGGAGCGGATCAAGGAAGTCTTCCGTGCCCAGCTCTACACCGTCGCCCCCGACCTCAACCTGCCGTTCTGATCCAACCTGGAGCCCATTGCGCCATGATCCTCAACCGTGATGCCGCCACCCAAGTCGCCAAGGTCCTGTCCGAAGCGCTGCCCTATATCCGTCGCTTCGTCGGCAAGACCCTGGTGATCAAGTACGGCGGCAACGCCATGGAAAGCGAGGAGCTGAAAGAAGGCTTCGCCCGCGACATCGTGCTGATGAAGGCGGTCGGCATCAACCCGGTGGTGGTGCATGGCGGCGGCCCGCAGATCGGCGATCTGCTCAAGCGCCTGAGCATTGAAAGCCACTTCATCGATGGCATGCGCGTCACCGACACCGCCACCATGGACGTGGTGGAGATGGTCCTCGGCGGCCAGGTCAACAAGAGCATCGTCAACCTGATCAACCAGCACGGCGGCAGCGCCATCGGCCTGACCGGCAAGGACGCCGGCCTGATCCGCGCCAAGAAACTGCAGGTCACCCGGCAGACCCCGGAGATGACCCAGCCGGAGATCATCGACATCGGTCATGTCGGCGAAGTCACCGCCGTCAACACCGACCTGCTGAACATGCTGGTGCAGGGCGATTTCATCCCGGTGATCGCGCCGATCGGCGTGGGTGAAGGCGGCGAGTCCTACAACATCAACGCCGACCTGGTCGCCGGCAAGGTCGCCGAGGCCCTGAAGGCCGAGAAGCTGATGCTGCTGACCAATATCGCCGGGCTGCTGGACAAGCAGGGCGAGGTGTTGACCGGGCTCTCCACCGAGCAGGTCGATGCACTGATCGCCGACGGCACCATCTACGGCGGCATGCTGCCGAAGATCCGCTGCGCCCTGGAAGCCGTGCAAGGCGGCGTGACCAGCGCGCACATCATCGACGGCCGGGTACCCAATGCGGTGCTGCTGGAAATCTTCACCGACAGCGGTGTCGGCACGCTGATCAGCAATAGCAAGTAAGCGAGCGGACTGACGGCCCGGCAGGCTCGTACCTGCCAGGCCGGCACTCAGCGCTGGCGCAACTCCAGCAGACGCGCCCGATCCGCGGCAAAGGCCGCTTCCTCGGCGACCCGCCCCTCGCGGTAGCGCTGGATGTCCTTCTCCACCCCAGCCTGCTCGGTCTTCAGATTCTCGATCTGCACCAGCAGATGCTCGGGCACCGCGCGTCCGGCCCGCTCGTGCTCGGCGGCCTTGGCCTGCAGATTGGCCTGCTGGGTACGCAGGGATTGCAGGTTGCCCTGCGCCACGCCGATCACCCCGTCCAGCTCGGCCAGCTTGCGATCACGCGCGCGGTCGACATCACCGACTTCGGAGTAGATGCGCAGCAGCTGGGCATCGGATTTGGCCTTGGCCTTCTCCTCGGCCAGGCGCTTGCGCTCCTCGGCGTTCGGCGCCGGCGGCACCACGCGAACCACCCGGCCCTGCTCGTTGAGCACCTCATAGCCCTTGGCCACAGACTCGGGCGGCACGCCGAGGCGATTGATCACGGTCAGACCGCGCTCATCGACATAGCGGTACATCTCCGCAGCCCCGGCCAGGATCGGCATCCCCAGGGCCAGGAACAACGTACAACGCAGCGCAACCGGTTTGAGCATGAACAGAACACCCTGTGCTGGTAATGGGGAACGCTAGATGCCGTACTGTGCGCGATACGCCTCGACCGCCGGCAGGTGCTGCTTCAGCTCGGCATCGCCGGCCAGATAATCCAGTACCTGCTCCAGCGAGACAATGCTGACCACCGGCATGCCATAGTCGCGTTCGACCTCCTGGATCGCCGACAGCTCGCCCTGGCCGCGCTCCTGGCGGTTCAGCGCGATCAGCACGCCGGCCGCCTGGGCGCCCTGGGCCTGGATGATCTGCATCACTTCGCGGATCGCGGTACCGGCGGTGATCACGTCATCGACGATCATCACCCGGCCGCTGAGCGGCGCGCCGACCAGGGTGCCACCCTCGCCGTGATCCTTGGCTTCCTTGCGGTTGAAGCACCAGGGCAGGTCGCGCTGATGCTGCTCGGCCAGGGCCACCGCGGTCGCCGCCGCCAGCGGGATACCCTTGTAGGCCGGGCCGAACAGCACATCGAAGTCGATGCCGCTGTCGACCAGCGCGGACGCATAGAAGCGCCCCAGCTTGGCCAGGGCCAGGCCGCTGTTGAACAGCCCGGCATTGAAGAAATAGGGGCTGGTGCGCCCGGACTTGAGGGTGAACTCACCGAAACGCAGCACGCCGCGTTCGATGGCAAAACGGATGAATTCGCGCTGGTACGCCTGCATGAAAAGCCCCGAACGGCACGGTTGTAGCTATGAATTTGGCTAATTAGGAATGAGCTCAGGTATCATACACGCAGGTGTTTTTGGGGGCTATTTATGCGGATCATCAGTGTCAACGTGAATGGCATTCAGGGGGCGGTCGAGCGCGGCTTGCTCAGCTGGCTGCAGGCCCAGAATGCCGACGTGATCTGCCTGCAAGACACCCGCGCCTCCTCCGTCGAACTGGACGATCCGGCCTTCCAGCTGGATGGTTACTTCCTCTACGCCGCCGATGGCGAGATTCCCGAGCAGGGCGGTGTCGCGCTGTATTCCCGCCTGCAACCGAAGGCGGTGATTCACGGCCTCGGTTTCGAGATGGCGGATCGTTACGGGCGCTACCTGCAGGCGGACTTCGACAAGGTCAGCATCGCCACCGTGCTACTGCCTTCGGGCCAGGGTGGCGACGAGAGCCTCAACCAGAAGTTCAAGTTCATCGACGACTTCACCGGCTACCTGGACAAGCAACGGCGCAAGCGCCGCGAGTACATCTACTGCGGCTCGCTGTACGTGGCCCACCAGAAGCTCGACGTGAAGAACTGGCGCGACTGCCAGCAGATCCCCGGCTTCCTCGCCCCCGAGCGGGCCTGGCTGGACGAGGTGATCGGCACCATGGGCTACGTCGATGCGCTGCGCGAAGTCAGCCGCGAAGGCGACCAGTTCAGCTGGTGGCCGGACAACGAGCAGGCGGAAATGCTCAACCTCGGCTATCGCTTCGACTACCAGCTGCTCACCCCCGGCATGCGCCGCACCGTGCGCAGCGCCAAGCTGCCGCGCCAGCCGCGCTTCTCCCAGCACGCGCCGCTGATCGTCGACTACGACTGGCTGCTTAGCGTCTAAGCAGCCAGCTCCACGCTCTAGCCGGCGGCTCCGCCGCGCAATGCACCCCAGGCCTTGCCGGCCGCACCGACCACGCCCAGCACCAGCGCCCCCACCAGCACCCCGAACAGGGCATCGACCAGGGTCGGCGCCAGCACGGCCAGCACGCCACCCGCGCCCGGCACAGTGCCGACGGCCTCGACCCAGTGCTGGATCAGCTCATGGGCGCCGGGAATGCCATGGGTGAGGATGCCGCCGCCGACCATGAACATCGCCGCCGTACCGACCACCGACAGCGCCTTCATCAACCAGGGCGCCAGCCACAGGATGCCGCGCCCGAAGGCTTGCAGCACCGCACTGGCGCGCCGGCTGAGGTAGAGCCCGGCATCGTCCAGCTTGACGATGCCGGCGACCAGGCCATAGACGCCCACGGTCATCAGCAGGGCGATGCCGGACAGCACCGTGACCTGCTGCAGGAACGGCTGGCTGGCCACCACGCCGAGGGTGATGGCGATGATTTCCGCCGACAGCACGAAGTCGGTGCGCACCGCGCCCTTGATCTTGTCCTTCTCGAAGGCCTGCATGTCCACCGCCGGATCGACCAGCGCCTGCACATGCGCGGCATGCTGGCCGCTGTCCTCGGCCTGGCTGTGAAGGAACTTGTGCGCCAGCTTTTCGAAGCCCTCGAAACACAGGAAGGCGCCGCCGAGCATCAGCAGCGGCGTCACCGCCCAGGGCGCGAAGGCGCTGATCAGCAGCGCGGCCGGCACCAGGATCAGCTTGTTGATCAGCGAGCCGCGGGCCACTGCCCAGACCACCGGCAACTCGCGGTCGGCCTTGACCCCGGTGACCTGCTGGGCGTTCAACGCCAGGTCGTCGCCGAGCACGCCAGCGGTCTTCTTCGCCGCCACCTTGGTCATCACCGAGACATCGTCCAGCACGCTGGCGATGTCATCGAGCAGGGCTAACAGATTGGCTCCAGCCACGTCAGGTTTCCTTACTTAACAGGGGATGAAACAACCGGCCCCGGGCGGAGCCGGCAGAATGGGGGTCACTTGATCAGGCGCAGGCACAGCGGATAGCGGTAGGCCTGGCCTTCGTTGGCCTTGATCCCGGCGATGATGGTCAGCACCAGCGCGGTCACGCCGACCAGCAGCATCAGCGGGAAGCCGATCAGCACCCAGGCCAGCGCGCCGCAGACCATCATGGCGATGCTGTAGGTGATCTGGAAGTTCAGCGCCTCGCGGCCCTGCTGATCGACGAAGGGATCCAGGTCTTTCTTCAGCTGCCAGACCACCAGGGGGCCGATGACATTGCCGATCATCGGCGCAAGGACCCAGAAGAAGGCCGCGTAGTGGCACAGCATCGCCCATTGACGGGCCTCCGCGCTCGGCGTGGGCACCAGGTTCTGCTCGTCCATGCTCATCCTCCGCGTCGTCGTGCCGACTCAGTCGGCCAGGGCCGCCAGCTGCAGCTCGAACAGCTCGCGCATGCCCTGCTGGGCCAGGGCGAGCATGGCGTTCAGCTCTTCCGGCTGGAAAGGTGCACCTTCGGCGGTGCCCTGCACCTCGATGAAGCCACCGGCGCTGGTCATCACCACGTTGAGATCGGTTTCGGCGGCGGAGTCTTCCGGGTAGTCCAGATCGAGCACCGGCTCGCCCTGGTACATGCCCACGGAGACCGCGGCGACCATCTGCTTGAGCGGCTCGCCCTTCAGCGCGCCGCGCTTTTTCAGCAGTTTCAGGGCATCGACCAGGGCCACCATGGCGCCGGTGATGGACGCGGTACGGGTACCGCCGTCGGCCTGGATCACGTCGCAGTCGATGTAGATGGTGTTCTCGCCCAGCTTGCTCATGTCCAGCGCGGCACGCAGCGAGCGGCCGATCAGGCGCTGGATTTCCAGGGTACGCCCGCCCTGCTTGCCGCGGCTGGCCTCGCGCGCGTTGCGCTCGCCGGTGGCGCGCGGCAGCATGCCGTATTCGGCGGTCAGCCAGCCCTGACCCTGGCCCTTGAGGAAACGCGGCACGCCGGACTCGACGCTGGCGGTGCAGATGACCTTGGTATCGCCGAACTCGACCAGTACCGAACCCTCGGCATGCTTGGTGTAGTTGCGGGTAATGCGTACGGAGCGCAACTGGGAGGGGGCACGGCCACTGGGACGTTTCATCTGCGTATACCTGATAAGGAGCGGGAATCTGCCGGCATTATAGGGCGCCCACCGGCCATGCGACATGCCCGATTGGGCCGGCGGTCGCTCTGCGTTACAATCCCGCGCCCCAGTTTCCGATCCGAGAGGTTTTCCCATGGTGCACAGCATGACCGCCTTCGCCCGCGTCGAAGGGGCCGGCGCCCACGGCACCCTGAGCTGGGAACTGCGCTCGGTCAACCACCGCTACCTGGAACCCCACCTGCGCCTGCCGGATGCCTTCCGCGACCTCGAAGGCGCGGTGCGCGAGGCCCTGCGCCAGGGTCTGTCGCGCGGCAAGGTGGAATGCACCCTGCGCGTCGCCGAGGAAAACACCGGCAAGCCCCTGCAGGTCGACAGCCAGCGCGCCCGCCAGCTGATCAGCGCCGCCGAGGAAGTGGCCGCCCTGATCCAGCAGCCGGCGCCGCTCAATCCCCTGGAAGTGCTGGCCTGGCCCGGCGTGCTGGTGGCCGACGCGGCCGACCCGCAGGCATTGAATGCCGCCGCCCTCGACCTGTTCAACCAGGCCCTGGCCGAGCTGAAGAACGGCCGTGGCCGCGAAGGTGCCGAATTGGCCAAGCTGCTCAACGAGCGCCTGGATGGCATCGGCGCGGAAGTCACCGCGTTGCGCGCACTGGTGCCGGAGATGCTGGCCAACCAGCGGCAGAAGATCGAGGCGCGCTTCGCCGAGATGCGCGCCGAGCTGGACCCGCAGCGCCTGGAGCAGGAGCTGGTGCTGCTGGCGCAGAAGAGCGACGTGGCCGAAGAACTGGATCGCCTGAGCACCCACGTGGCCGAAGTGCGCCGCGTGCTCAAGGCCGGTGGCGCCGCCGGCCGGCGCCTGGACTTCCTCATGCAGGAACTCAACCGCGAGGCCAATACCCTCGGCTCCAAGGCCTTCGACCCGCGCAGCACCCAGGCCGCGGTCAATTTGAAAGTCCTGATCGAGCAGATGCGCGAACAGGTCCAGAACATCGAGTAAGCCCCTGCTAGGCTACGAACAACGTTTTCAGGATGCATCCATGACCGTCACCACCGGCACCCTCTACATCGTTTCCGCGCCCTCCGGCGCCGGCAAGACCAGCCTGGTCAAGGCGCTGATCGACAGCGAGGCGCAGATCCGCGTCTCCGTCTCGCACACCACCCGCGCCATGCGCCCGGGCGAAGTGGACGGGGTCAACTACCACTTCGTCAGCCGCGAAAAGTTCGTCGCCATGCTCGAGCACAGCGACTTCCTCGAGCATGCCCAGGTCTTCGACAACCTCTACGGCACCTCGCAGAAGTGGGTCGAGCAGACCCTCGCCGAAGGCTACGACCTGATTCTCGAGATCGACTGGCAGGGCGCCCAGCAGGTGCGCCGGCTGATGCCCCAGGCCAAATCCATCTTCATCCTGCCGCCCACGCAAGAGGCCTTGCGCCATCGCCTGACCAACCGCGGCCAGGACAGCGGCGAGATCATCGAGCGGCGCATGCACGAGGCGGTCAGCGAGATGAGCCACTACGTCGAGTACGACTACATCCTGATCAACGACGATTTCGCCCACGCCCTGACCGACCTAAAGGCGATCTTCCGCGCCAATCAGCTGCTCCAGCACGTGCAGCAGCAGCGCCACGCCGGCCTGCTCAGCGAACTGCTGGTCTGAGCGGGGAAATCAGTGCTTCCCTTAATGCTGGTGATTTTTTAGACTATTCAGTCCGCTCGCCCATCCGGGCCCAGCTCTTTATCTGCATTTGCTACGAGGAACACCATGGCCCGCGTTACCGTTGAAGATTGCCTGGACAACGTCGATAACCGCTTCGAGCTGGTCATGCTCGCCACCAAGCGCTCGCGTCAGCTGGCCACCGGCGGCAAAGAGCCGAAAGTGGCGTGGGAAAACGACAAGCCGACCGTAGTCGCCCTGCGCGAAATCGCCGCCGGCCTGGTCGACTATGACGTGATCGCCCAGGACGACCTGGTCGAGGAAGAGCCGTTCTTCGCCCCCCTCGAGGACGAGGCCAACGAGCCTCTGTAAGGCCATGGGTCGAAGTCGCGCGACTCGCAGTCAGCCAGTGCGGCAGGGGGTGCCACCTTGCCGAGCATAGACACACTCGCCGAACGCCTTTCGACCTACCTCGGCCCGGACCAGGTCAACCTGGTCCGCCGCGCCTACTTCTACGCCGAGCAGGCCCACGACGGCCAGCGCCGCCGCAGCGGCGAAGCCTACGTCACCCACCCGCTCGCCGTCGCCAGCATCCTCGCCGACATGCACATGGACCATCAGAGCCTGATGGCGGCCATGCTGCACGACGTGATCGAGGACACCGGCATCGCCAAGGAAGCCCTCACCTCGCAGTTCGGCGAGACGGTGTCCGAACTGGTCGACGGGGTCAGCAAGCTGACCCAGATGAATTTCGAGACCAAGGCCGAGGCCCAGGCCGAGAACTTCCAGAAGATGGCCATGGCCATGGCCCGCGATATCCGCGTGATCCTGGTCAAGCTGGCCGACCGCCTGCACAACATGCGCACCCTGGAAGTGCTGGCTGGCGAGAAGCGCCGGCGCATCGCCAAGGAAACCCTGGAAATCTACGCACCCATCGCCAACCGCCTGGGCATGCACAGCATGCGCGTGGAATTCGAGGACCTCGGCTTCAAGGCCATGTACCCGATGCGCTCCGAGCGCATCCGCACGGCGGTCAGGCGCGCCCGCGGCAACCGCAAGGAAATCGTCAACAAGATCGAGGAATCGATCACCGCCTGCCTGCAGCGCGAAGGCATGCAGGGCGAGGTGATCGGCCGCGAGAAGCACCTGTACAGCATCTACAAGAAGATGCGCGGCAAGCGCCGGGCGTTCAACGAGATCATGGACGTCTACGCCTTCCGCATCGTGGTCGACAAGGTCGACACCTGCTACCGCGTGCTCGGCGCCGTGCACAACCTGTACAAGCCCCTGCCCGGCCGCTTCAAGGACTACATCGCGATCCCCAAGGCCAACGGCTACCAGTCGCTGCACACCACCCTGTTCGGCATGCACGGCGTGCCGATCGAGATCCAGATCCGCACCCGCGAGATGGAAGAGCTGGCCAACAACGGCATCGCCGCCCACTGGCTGTACAAGTCCGCCGAGGACGAGCAACCCAAGGGCAGCCATGCCCGCGCACGGCAGTGGGTCAAGGGCATCCTCGAACTGCAGCAGCGCGCCGGCAATTCGCTGGAATTCATCGAGAGCGTGAAGATCGACCTGTTCCCGGACGAGGTCTACGTGTTCACGCCCAAGGGCCGCATCATGGAGCTGCCGAAAGGCTCCACCGCGGTCGACTTCGCCTACGCGGTGCACACCGACGTCGGCAACAGCTGCATCGCCTGCCGCATCAACCGCCGCCTGGCGCCGCTGTCGCAGGCCCTGGAAAGCGGCTCGACGGTGGAAATCGTCACCGCCCCCGGCGCCCGGCCTAACCCGGCCTGGCTCAACTTCGTGGTCACCGGCAAGGCACGCACCCATATCCGCCATGCGCTCAAGCTGCAGCGCCGCTCGGAGTCGATCAACCTCGGCGAGCGCCTGCTGAACAAGGTGCTCACCGGCTTCGCCAGCCACCTCGACAAGGTGCCGGCCGAGCGGGTGCAGGCGGTGCTCGGCGAATACCGCCTGGAAGTCATCGAGGACCTGCTGGAAGACATCGGCCTGGGCAACCGCATGGCCTACGTGGTGGCGCGGCGCCTGCTCAGCGAGAGCGGCGACCAGCTGCCGAGCGCCGAAGGCCCGCTGGCCATCCGCGGCACCGAAGGCCTGGTACTGAGCTATGCCAAGTGCTGTACGCCGATCCCCGGCGACCCGATCGTCGGCCACCTGTCGGCCGGCAAGGGCATGGTGGTGCACCTGGACAGCTGCAAGAACATCAGCGAGATCCGCCACAACCCGGAAAAATGCATCCAGCTCAACTGGGCCAAGGATGTCACCGGCGAATTCAATGTCGAACTGCGTGTCGAGCTGGAACACCAGCGCGGCCTGATCGCCCTGCTGGCCAGCAGCGTGAACGCCGCCGACGGCAACATCGAGAAGATCAGCATGGACGAGCGCGATGGCCGCATCAGCGTGGTCCAGCTGGTGGTCAGCGTGCACGACCGCGTGCACCTGGCCCGCGTGATCAAGAAACTGCGTGCCTTGACCGGCGTGATCCGCATCACCCGCATGCGCGCCTGACCCCTTTGTGCCGCAGCCAACAGGCTGCGCAACCCCCTCAATAACAAGGAACTCACCATGAGCAAGAGCGTCATCAGCAGCGACAAGGCCCCGGCCGCCATCGGCACCTACTCCCAGGCGATCAAGGCCGGCAACACCGTGTACCTGTCGGGCCAGATCCCGCTGGACCCGGCAACCATGGAACTGGTGCAGGGCTTCGAGGAACAGACCGTGCAGGTGTTCGAGAACCTCAAGGCCGTGATCGAAGCCGCCGGCGGCAGCTTCAAGGACCTGGTCAAGCTGAACATCTTCCTCACCGACCTCAGCCACTTCGCCAAGGTCAACGAAGTCATGGGCCGCTACTTCGAGCAGCCCTACCCGGCGCGCGCCGCCATCGGCGTGGCGGCCCTGCCGCGCGGCGCCCTGGTGGAAATGGACGGCATCCTGGTCCTCGACTGATCCATCCGGCCGGAGGCCTCCCGCCATGCGTCGACTGCTCGCCTTCGCCCTGTGCTGCGGCCTGCTCAGCGGCTGTGCCGGCCCCGGCAGCCCGGACGGCATCTGGATCAACCAGCCGCTGATCGAGGCGGCCCGCGAAGGCGGGCCGCTGCGCGAGGCACTGCTGGCCTACGGACCGAACCTGGAATGGCAGATCGACAGCCAGCGCGGCCTGGCCACCTACAGCAACGGCTTCGAACTGGCTGAAGGCCGGCTGACGGCGCAGCAGTCCGGCCAGTGGCGGGTCGACTACCACGGCGACATCCACGAGCAGCTCAGCCTGCACGACGACGAGCTGGTCCAGCAGGCCAACAGCAACGGCCCCGAGCAACGCTTCAGCAAGCCGCGGCAGCCCGCCGCGGCCGACGCGCCGCCGGGCAGCAGCTTCGAGGCGGCGCTGTACGACGCCTACCTGGGCGGCACCTGGAAGATCCGCGAAGGCCTCGGCCAGGGAGGCCTGGTGCTGTTCCACGCCGACGGCCGCATCGAGGGCCTGCCGGGCGCCGAACGCTATGCCCTGTGCCTGGCCGGCGACTGCGCCTCGATGAGCGGCGAGCACGACAGCCTGTGGCTGCAACTCGGCCAACAGGGCCGCTCGTGGATCTTCCAGCGCGACGGCGAACAGCTGCGCATCCTCGAGGCCCTCAACCGCGCCCAGCTGGACGAAGTGCCCGAGCTGCATCCCGGACGCCAGGCCTGGCTGCTGGAACGCGACTGATCCGCCGCACTCCAACGGTTTTCCCTGTGGAGTTTCCCCCATGCGCCTGATTTTGCTGTGCTGCCTGCTCCTCAGCCTGAGCGCCCAGGCCGAACAACGCCACTACGACAGCAGCGGGCGCTACCTGGGGCGCACCGATGACGACGGGCGCGCCTATGACAGCAGCGGCCGCTACAGCGGACGCACCGACGAAGACGGCCGGCGCTATGACGCCAGCGGCCGCTACAACGGGCGCCAGGACCGCAACGGACGGATCTATGACAGCGCCGGGCGCTACCAGGGCCGCGAAGACGACGATGGCCGGCGCTACGACGACAGCGGTCGCTACAGCGGCCGCAGCGACGACTGATCGGCGGCCAGCAGCGCCGCGTAGCCCTCGCGATAGCTCGGGTAGTGCGGCGCCCAGCCGAGCGCCCGCGCCCGCGCATTGCTGCAGCGCTTGCTGCCGGAGCGGCGCACCGCGGACTCCTCGGCCCAGTGGCTGACGCCCAGCTGCTCGCGCAACCAGCCGACCACTTCGTGCAGCGGCGCCGGCTCGTCGTCCACGCCGATATAGCAGTCGGCCAGCGCCACGCCCCGGGCGTCGGCCTGCAGCAGGAAGGCCAGCAACCCGGCGGCATCGTCGGCATGGATGCGATTGCCGTACAGCGGCGGCTCGCTGGCCGCGCGATAGCCCTGGCGCACCTGGTTGAGCAGCCAGGTGCGCCCCGGGCCGTAGATGCCGGTCAGGCGCACCGCGGTCGCCGGCAGCCCGCTGTGCAGCGCCAGCTGTTCGGCCTCGCGCATGATCCGGGCGGAGTAGCCGGGCGCCTCGGCCGGGGAATCCTCGTCGATCCATTCGCCGCCCTGCTGGCCGTACACGCCGCTGCTGGAGACGAACAGCAGGCGCCGCGGGCACTGGCCCGCCGCGGCCAGCCAGGCCAGCACATGGCGCAGGCCATCGACATAGGCGGCGCGATACCCTGCCTCGTCGTGCTGGGCCGGCGTCGCGCAGTACACCAGGTAGTCCAGCGGCCCCTGCGGCCAGGCCGCCGGCGGGCTGTCGGCCTGCAGGTCGCCGGGCACCGGCAGCACGGCGGCCGGCAGGCGTGCGACATCGCGCCGCAAACCGTAAACCGTCCAGTCGGCCACAATAAGCCGTTGGGCCAGGCGGCCACCGACATCGCCGCAACCGGCGATCAGCAGAGAGGGGGAGGCAGGCATGCTCAACTCCACGAAACAGGGCGCCCAGCCTAGCGCCAGGGGCTCCGGCGGCCAAGCGCCGGGAGATGTAAATGCGAATTACTCTTTTGTTAACAAGAATTACTTGCAATAATGCCGGCACTTTTGCTCCACCGCGCCCCTGCGCCGGTGGCCGCCAACGCTCTTTTTCTTCTTCAGGTCCGGCCAGCATGAACCCATTCAGCCAACCCGCCCACTCCATCGCCGCCACCGCGCAAGTGCAGCTGCGCCGGCTCGCCCTGGCCCTGTTCGGCCTGCTGCTGCCGGTTGTCGGCTACGCCGAAGAAGTGCCCGCCGCGCCGGCGCCGGCCGTGCAGCAGAGCGCTCCGGCACCCACCGCCGGCACCGGTCAGCCCGACCTCACCGCCGCGGTCCCGGCCGCCAGCGCAGACCCCAGGCTGAACGCCCTGCGCGAGAAGCTCGCCGCCCTCGGCGAGCAGGCCAGCGCCGAGCAGATCGGCGCGGTGCAGCAGCAATTCATGCAGGACCAGGGCATCGCCGAGGCCGACGCGCAGCAGCTGGTCGCCGCCCTGCAGGCGCTGGACGCCCTGGGCCAGCAGCCGGCCGCCGCCGAGGAAGGCGTCCACGACCTGTCGCCCTGGGGCATGTACCAGAACGCCGACGTGGTGGTGAAGGCGGTGATGATCGGCCTGATGCTGGCCTCGGTGCTGACCTGGACCATCTGGATCGCCAAGAGCCTCGAGCTGGTCAGCGCCCGCCGCCGCCTGCAGCGCGAACTGCTCGATCTGAAGAGTGCGCGCAACCTCAACCAGGCCGCCGAGCAGGCCCGCGCCAAGCACAGCTTCAGCGCCCTGCTGATCGACGACGCCCGCGAGGAGCTGAAGCTCTCCGCCGGCAGCAAGGAAAAGGACGGCATCAAGGAGCGGGTCAGCTTCCGCCTGGAGCGCCTGGTCGCCGCCTGCGGCCGCGAGATGAGCAAGGGCACCGGCGTGCTCGCCACCATCGGCTCCACCGCGCCCTTCGTCGGCCTGTTCGGCACCGTGTGGGGCATCATGAACAGCTTCATCGGCATCGCCAAATCGCAGACCACCAACCTCGCCGTGGTCGCCCCGGGCATCGCCGAAGCCCTGCTGGCCACCGCCCTGGGCCTGGTCGCGGCAATTCCCGCGGTGATCATCTACAACGTCTTCGCCCGCTCCATCGCCAGCTACAAGGCGCAGGTCGCCGATGCCTCGGCCCAGGTGCTGCTGCTGGTCAGCCGCGACCTCGACCTGCCGGCCGTGTCCGAGCGCAGCGCGCAACCGCACATGGTCAAGGCGGTCTGAGCCATGGGCCTGCATCTGAACGAAGGTGGCGACGATCTCCAGGAAAGCCATGAGATCAACGTCACGCCCTTTATCGACGTGATGCTGGTGCTGCTGATCATCTTCATGGTCGCCGCGCCGCTGGCCACCGTCGACGTCAAGGTCGACCTGCCGGCCTCCACGGCCAAACCGGCGCCGCGCCCGGACAAGCCGATCTACCTGAGCATCAAGGCAGACAGCAGCCTATTCCTCGACAACCAGCAGGTCGCAGCGGCCCAGCTCGGCAGCGCCCTGGACCAGCTGACCGGCGCCGACAAGGACAAGACCATCTTCGTCCGTGGCGACAAGGGCGTGGACTACGCCGAGCTGATGGCCGTGATGGACAACCTGCGCGGCGCCGGCTACCTGAAGATCGGCCTGGTCGGCCTGGAAACGGTCGGCGGCCAATGAGCAGCAGCCTGCGCAAGCTGCCGCTGTGGGGCGTCAGCCTGATCCTCGTGCTCGCCCTGCACCTCGGTCTGTTCCTCTGGGCCCTGTACTGGCGCCCGCAGGCCATGCCACTGCAAGTGCCGCCGGCCGCCATGCTGATCGAGCTGGAGCCGCTGGCCGCCGCGCCCAAGCCGGCCCCGCCGCCACCGCCGCAGCTCCAGCCGCAGGAACCCGAGCCGCAGCCCAAGCTGGTCGAGGCGCCGAAGCCGAAGCTGGCCGTCGCCCCGCCGAAATCCCAGCCCAAGCCACGCCCGCCCAAGCCGGTCGAGCCCAAGCCGCAGGTCAAGCCGGCGGACAACCCGCCGCAGGACACCCCGCCGGCGCCGGTGGCCGCCGCCGATGCCAAGCCGGCCGCCCCGCAGCAGGCCGCGGTCAGCGCGCCGAGCAAGGCCGAGATCAGCTGGCAGAGCAAGCTGCTCAGCCATCTGAGCCGCTACAAGCGCTACCCGGACGACGCCCGCCGGCGCGGCTTCGAGGGCGTCAACCGCCTGCGCTTCGTGGTCGACGGCCGCGGCAAGGTGCTCTCCTACTCTCTCGCCGGCCGCTCCGGCAGCGCCTCGCTGGACCGCGCCACCCTGGAGATGATCCGCCGCGCCCAGCCGCTGCCGCCACCGCCGGCCGAGATGCTGCAGAACGGCCAGCTCGAGATAGTCGCGCCCTTCGTCTATTCCCTGGATCGCCGCTAAGCCCGCAGGACCCGCCATGCGCACCCTGCGGCGGGCCGCTGGTGCGCACCCGAGGGGCGGGCAAATCTAGACATTTAGAGCAGTTGGTTCCATTGAAGACAGCCGCTATGCTTGAGCGCATCTCAATGGATTCAGACTATGACCCTCACCGAACTGCGCTACATCGTCACCCTCGCCCAGGAACAGCATTTCGGCCGGGCCGCCGAGCGTTGCCATGTCAGCCAGCCGACCCTCTCGGTGGGGGTGAAGAAGCTCGAGGACGAGCTCGGCGTGCTGATCTTCGAGCGCAGCAAGAGCGCGGTGCGCCTGACTCCGGTCGGCGAAGGCATCGTCACCCAGGCGCAGAAGGTGCTGGAGCAGGCCCAGGGCATCCGCGAGCTGGCCCAGGCCGGCAAGAACCAGCTGACCGCGCCGCTGAAGATCGGCGCCATCTACACGGTCGGCCCCTACCTGTTCCCCCACCTGATTCCGCAGCTGCACCGGGTCGCCCCGGACATGCCGCTGTACATCGAGGAAAACTTCACCCACGTGCTGCGCGACAAGCTGCGCACCGGTGAGCTGGACGCGATCATCATCGCCCTGCCATTCGTTGAGGCCGACGTGCTGACCAAGGCACTGTACGACGAGCCGTTCTACGTGCTGATGCCGGCCGGCCACCCCTGGACCGCCAAGGAACACATCGACGCCAGCCTGCTCAACGACAAGAGCCTGCTGCTGCTCGGCGAGGGCCACTGCTTCCGCGACCAGGTGCTGGAAGCCTGCCCGGCCACGCGCAAGACCGAAGAAAACAAGCACACCACCATCGAGTCCAGCTCGCTGGAAACCATCCGCCACATGGTCGCCTCGGGCCTGGGCATCTCGATCCTGCCGTTCTCCGCGGTGGACAGCCACCACTACGCCCCCGGCGTGATCGAGGTGCGCCCGCTGACTCCGCCGGTGCCCTTCCGCACAGTGGCCATCGCCTGGCGCGCCAGCTTCCCGCGGCCCAAGGCCATCGAGCTGCTCGCCGACTCGATCCGCCTGTGCTCGGTGGCCGCGCGTCCGCAAGGTCAAACCCTGCCGGCATGACCGAACTGGCCCGGGTACCGGTCACCGCGCTCAAGGGAGTGGGCGCGGCGCTGGCGGAAAAACTCGCCAGGGTCGGCCTGGAAACCCTGCAGGATGTGCTGTTCCACCTGCCCCTGCGCTACCAGGACCGCACCCGCGTGGTGCCGATCGGCGCCCTGCGCCCCGGCCAGGATGCGGTGATCGAAGGCGTGGTGGCCGGTGCCGATATCGTCATGGGCAAGCGCCGCAGCCTCTTGGTGCGCCTGCAGGACGGCAGCGGCACCCTATCCTTGCGCTTCTACCACTTCAGCCAGGCGCAGAAGGACGGCCTCAAGCGCGGCACCCACGTGCGCTGCTACGGCGAGGCACGCCCCGGCGCCTCCGGCCTGGAGATCTACCACCCGGAATACCGCGCCCTCGGCGCCGATGAGGTGGCGCCGGTCGAGCAGACCCTGACACCGATCTACCCGACCACCGAAGGCCTCACCCAGCAGCGCCTGCGCAGCCTCAGCCAGCTGGCCCTGGCCCGCCTCGCCCCGCACAGCCTGCCCGACTGGCTGCCGGCCGAACTGGCCCGCGACTACCGCCTCGGCCCGCTGGACGAGGCGATCCGCTACCTGCACCGGCCGCCGCCGGATGCCGACCTGGAAGAGCTGGCCGAAGGCCGCCACTGGGCCCAGCACCGCCTGGCCTTCGAGGAACTGCTGACCCACCAGCTGTCCCTGCAGCGCCTGCGCGAGCAGGTCCGCGCCCAGCAGGCGCCGCGCCTGCCGCTGGCCAAGCGCCTGCCGCAGCTGTTCCTGCAGAACCTCGGCTTCGCCCCCACCGGCGCGCAGCAGCGGGTCGGCGCGGAGATCGCCTACGACCTGTCCCAGGACGAGCCCATGCTGCGCCTGGTACAGGGCGATGTCGGCGCCGGCAAGACCGTGGTCGCCGCCCTGGCCGCCCTGCAGGCCCTGGAAGCCGGCTACCAGGTGGCGCTGATGGCGCCCACCGAGATCCTCGCCGAGCAGCATTTCCTCAACTTCTCACGCTGGCTGGCGCCGCTGGGCATCGAAGTCGCCTGGCTGGCCGGCAAGCTCAAGGGCAAGGCCCGCGCCGCCGCCCTGGAACAGATCGCCGCGGGCGCACCGATGGTGGTCGGCACCCATGCGCTGTTCCAGGACGAAGTGCAGTTCCAGCGTCTGGCTCTGGCGATCATCGACGAGCAGCACCGCTTCGGCGTGCAGCAGCGCCTGGCCCTGCGGCAGAAAGGCATTAATGGCCGCCTGTGCCCGCACCAGCTGATCATGACCGCCACGCCGATCCCGCGGACCCTGGCGATGAGCGCCTACGCCGACCTCGACACCTCGATCCTCGACGAGCTGCCGCCGGGACGCACCCCGGTGAACACCCTGGTGATCGCCGACAGCCGCCGCATCGAAGTGGTCGAGCGGGTGCGCATCGCCTGCCGCGAAGGGCGCCAGGCCTACTGGGTGTGCACCCTGATCGAGGAATCCGAGGAGCTCACCTGCCAGGCCGCCGAGACCAGCTTCGAGGAACTCTCGGCGGCGCTGGGCGAGCTGCGTGTGGGCCTGATCCACGGGCGCATGAAGCCGGCCGAGAAGGCCGCGGTGATGGATGAATTCAAGCGCGGCGAGCTGCAGCTGCTGGTCGCCACCACGGTGATCGAGGTCGGCGTCGACGTGCCCAACGCCAGCCTGATGATTATCGAGAACCCGGAAAGGTTGGGGTTAGCCCAGCTGCACCAGCTGCGCGGCCGGGTCGGCCGCGGCAGCGCGGCCAGCCATTGCGTGCTGCTCTATCACGCCCCGCTGTCGCAGCTGGGCCGCGCGCGCCTGGGGATCATGCGCGAGACCTGCGACGGCTTCGTGATCGCCGAGAAGGACCTGGAACTGCGCGGCCCCGGCGAGATGCTCGGCACCCGCCAGACCGGCCTGCTGCAGTTCAAGGTGGCCGACCTGATGCGCGACGCCGACCTGCTGCCGGCCGTGCGCGACGCCGCGCAGAGCCTGCTGCAACACTGGCCGCAGCACGTCAGCCCGCTGCTCGAGCGCTGGCTGCGGCATGGCCAGCAGTATGGCCAAGTGTGAGCCAATCGACAGCGCACCGCTGGTCACCTGTCCGGCGGCAACCACGCGCGCGCAAGCGGCTGGTTATACTCCCAGCCAGTAGTTCCCCTGCCGGATGTTGCCCATGACCGAAGTTGCCCTCGCCCCCGACCCTGCGCCGCGTCCGCCGGCGGTGATCCTCCAGCTGCTGGACAAGCTCGGCGTGGCCTGCACGGTATGCCACGAGCATGCCGACCTGCCGGCCGCCCGGCGGGTGCAGGCGGTGCTGCTCGACGATGCGGTCGGTGCCCTGCTGGTGCTGTTCCCGCAGAGTCAGTTGCTCGATCTCAACCGCCTGACCGAGCTGACCGGGCGCAAGCTGGCGGCGGTCAAGCCGGAGCGCCTGGAACGCATGCTGGCCAAGCACAGCCTCGGCGCCCTGCCGGGCCTGCCGCCGCTGACCAGCTCGCCGTGCCTGTACGACGAGCGCCTGCTGCAGGAAAGCAGCCTGCTGGTGGAATCCGGCGAACCCGGCGTGCTGCTGGAAATCGCCAGCGACGCCTACAAGAGCGTGCTGCTGAGCAAGGCCAGCGCCGCGCGCTTCGGCGAGCCGGTGCTGGCGATCAGGCCCAACCTCGACCGCCCGGACGACGACCGCGCGGAAATCACCCAGGCGGTGCAGGCCTTCACTGCCCGGCGCATCCAGCAGCGCCTGGAAGAAACCATCGAGATTCCACCGCTGCCAGAAACCGCGCAGAAGATCATCAAGCTGCGCGTCGACCCGGATGCCACGGTGGACGACATCACCGGCGTGGTCGAGACCGACCCGGCGCTGGCCGCCCAGGTGGTCAGCTGGGCGGCCTCGCCCTACTACGCCGCACCCGGCAAGATCCGCTCGGTGGAAGACGCCATCGTCCGCGTGCTGGGCTTCGACCTGGTGATCAACCTGGCCCTCGGCCTGGCCCTGGGCAAGACCCTGTCCCTGCCCAAGGACCAGCCGCAGCAGGCCACTCCCTACTGGCAGCAGGCGATCTACAGCGCCGCGGTGATCGAGGGCCTGACCCGCGCCATGCCCCGCGCGCAGCGCCCGGAAGCCGGCCTGACCTACCTCGCCGGGCTGCTGCACAACTTCGGCTACCTGGTCCTGGCCCATGTCTTCCCGCCGCACTTCTCGCTGATCTGCCGGCACCTGGAGGTCAACCCGCACCTGCCGCCGAGCTATATCGAGCAGCACCTGCTGGGTATCACTCGCGAGCAGATCGGCGCCTGGCTGATGCGCTTCTGGGACATGCCCGAGGAGCTGGCCAGCGCCCTGCGCTTCCAGCACGACCCGGATTACGACGGCCCGCACAGCGCCTATCCGAACCTGGTCTGCCTGGCCGTCAGCCTGCTGCGCAGCCGCGGCATCGGTAGCGGCCCGCAGGGCGAGATCCCGGATGAGCTGTTCGAGCGCCTGGGCATCAGTCGCGACAAGGCCGAGGACGCGCTGAACAAGGTGCTGCAGGCGGAAGTGGCGCTGCGCGAACTGGCGGCGCAGTTTCATCACCCGCACTGAGCGGCGGCGATCACCCCCCGGATTTTCCGGGGATGGGTAACGAAAAAGGGGCCTCGCGGCCCCTTTTGACTGTCTGCACCGGCTATTTCAGCAGCGCGCGCCGTGCGGCGAACACCTTGGGCAGCTCGCGGACACTGGCGTCGAGCAGGGCGCGCACTGCGTCCTGCTCATACAGTGCGGCGTATTCGGCCAGCTGGGCGCTGGGCGACTGGCGGTAGGCGTAGAGCATGAAGGCCTCCACGCCACTGGCGCTGGAAGCGCGCAGCGGGGCGACCTGGGCGGCCGTCTGCTCGCCCAGGGCCTGCTCCGAGAGATTCTCGCCGCGGCTGCGCAAGGCCAGCAGCGCCTGGGTCTTGCCCACCTCATAACGCAGCAGGGTGGCCAGCTCGGTGGTGTGCGCCGCCTGGTCCAGGCGCTGCACCAGCTGCAGGCGCTCGGCCCGCGGCGGGCGCTCGCCGAGCTGGGCACGGTAGGCGGCCAGGCCGCCGTCGGCTCCCAGGGTGCGCTCGGCCTCGCTGAACTCCCTGGCCAGCGGGCTGTCGAGCAGCTGCAGCGCCGCCTCCAGCTGGGCCTGGGGCAGCGTGCCGGCCAGGCGCTTGGCCAGGTCGGCACACAGTGCCTCGGCGCCGAAGGCCTTGGCCACCTGCTTCTGCTGGGCGGCGGGCAGGCCGCGCTGCAACAGCGCCGGCGTCTGCTCGCAGAGCAGCTGCACGCCGGCCAGTTCGAGCACGCGCTTGAGCGTGGGTTCGACCGGCGCGGCCTGCAGCGGGGTCGCCAGGAGCAGGAGCAGGGAGAGGGATGTCAGCAGACGCATGATGACCACGGCTTGCGGAAAAGGGGCCCAGCCTAGCCAATGCCCACGGCACAGGCCAGCGTCCGGGTCGGGCCTCAGGCCGCTTTCTTGACGGCGGTCTTGTTTTTCTTCGGCATGATGTACTTGAACAGGCCCTGGAACCAGATCACCAGCGCCGGGTTGCCCTGGATCTGGATGTCCTTGTTTTGGATGCCCTGCATGAAGGCCAGCTGCTTGTTCTTCGCATTCATGGTGGCGAAGCCGTACGGTGCATCCTTGAAGCCGATGGCGAACGCCGGCTCGCCGGCCTTGCCGGCACGGCTGGTGATGCGCTGGTCCTTGATGATGTACTGGCGCGAGACCTTGCCATCCAGGGTATGCAGCTGGAACACCATGTCCTTGCCCGCCAGCTGTTGCTGGAAGTCAGGATTGGTACGGCTGGCCTTGGCCATCAGGCGGCCCAGCATCCAGAGGAGAAAGCGGAATTTCATGGCGCACAGCCTCGAAGTCGGGGAAATCGGCGGCGCATTGTAGCGGGTTGCGGGAAGGACTACATCTTCTTGGACAGAGCACGAGATCACAGAGGATGAAGCAATCCGGGGCCTGGCGACCCCGGATCAGGGCGCCTTAGTTGACGGCGTCCTTCAGCGACTTACCCGGCTTGAAAGCCACGGTATTGCTGGCCTTGATCTTCACCGGCTGGCCGGTTTGCGGGTTTTTCCCGGTGCGGGCACCACGATGGCGCTGCAGGAAGGTGCCGAAACCAACCAGAGTCACGCTGTCCTTGCGGTTCAGCGCGCCGGTGATTTCTTCGAGAACGGCGTTGAGTACACGATTGGCCTGGTCTTTGGTCAGGTCAGCCTTTTCGGCAATGGCCGCGGCGAGTTCGGGTTTACGCATAGATGCCTCTTTGACGGTTTGTTGTTTTTGTGTCCGTGCTGTCCGTCCGGAACAGCGCCCAAGGCGCCGCAACAGCTCTGCGCTGCGGCAGACCGGGGGGAGAATGGCACGCCATCCGGCACTGCGCCAGTAGTGCCCGGCGTTTTAGGCCACCAATAGCAAGGCATTCACGACATAACGAACGGCATTTACGCCAGAAGCCCGGATTTCCCGGCGCCGCCCGGCACGCCCGTACCAGCTCGCCAGACCAACGGTCGGCGGCGGGCACCTCGCACCTACGCAAACGGCGGCCCCAGGGCCGCCGTTCAGGGTGCAGCAGGCGCGGCCGATCAGCCGATTTCGATCATCTCGAAGTCGCCCTTGCCCACGCCACAATCCGGGCACAGCCAGTCGGCCGGGACATCTTCCCAGCGCGTACCGGGAGCGATGTCGTCGTCCGGCCAGCCCAGGCTCTCGTCATAGATCAGGCCGCAGACCACACATTGCCACTTCTTCATTCCATCCACCTCGTCATCGGCCGGACCGGGCGCCTCTGCGGGCGCTGCCTGGTCAAAAAATCAGCAGGCTTTTTACTGGCATGCGCGCCTGCATGCAAGTGCCGGACGACGGTCTACCTGGCGGCCCGGCATGCTAAGCTCGCCGCCGTCTGTCGCCGCCAAAGCCTGTCCGCCGTGCCATCCGCCGCCCTCGCCCATCCGCCACGCTGGCTCACCTGTGCCCAGCTGCACCCTGCACCCACCGCCCTGCAGCGCGACTGGCTGTTCGATGAGGGCTCGCTGACCCGCCGCCTGGACGCCCTCAGCGCCGGCCAGTTCAGTGTACTGCCGCTGGCGCAGGGCTGGCAGGTGCTGCGCGCCGATGAATGCCACAGCCTGCAGGTCCCGGCCGGCAGCCTCGGCTGGGTGCGCGAGGTGTACCTGCGCGGCGCCGAGCAGCCCTGGGTGTTCGCCCGCAGCGTGGCGGCGCGCAGCGCCCTGGAAGGCTCCGGTTTCGAACTGGGCAAGCTCGGCAGCCGCTCGCTGGGCGAACTGCTGTTCAGCGACCGCGCCTTCGCCCGCGGCGAGCTACAGGTCTGCCGCTACCCGGCCGCCTGGCTGCCCGGCGAGGTGCGCGAGGAGCGCCTGTGGGCGCGGCGCTCGAACTTCTGCCGCGACGGCCTCGGCGTGCTGGTGGCGGAAGTGTTCCTGCCGGCGTTCTGGACGCAGGCCCAGGCCGCTCGGTAACCCCACGCCGATCGCGCAAGCGTGACCCAGGCGGCGCACCCGCCGATTTCCTGGAACGCCCGGCTCCGTATAATCGGCGCACCTGGACCGGAGAGTCGCCGATGTACACCACCCTGCTGCAATCGCTGAATCGCCTGCACCCGCGGGCCTGGGACTTCATCCAGCTGATGCGCCTGGATCGGCCGATCGGCATCTACCTGCTGCTGTGGCCGACCCTGGGCGCCCTGTGGGTGGCGGCCAAGGGCGTGCCGAGCCTGGGCAACCTGGTCATCTTCAGCCTCGGAGTGATCCTCATGCGCTCGGCCGGCTGCGTGATCAACGACTTCGCCGACCGCGACTTCGACGGCCATGTCAGCCGCACCCGCAACCGCCCGCTGGCCAGCGGCAAGATCAGCTCCCGCGAGGCGCTGAGCCTGTTCGCCGTGCTGGTGGCCCTGAGCTTCGGCCTGGTGCTGCTGACCAACGCCTTCACGGTCTGGCTGTCCTTCGGCGCCCTGGCCCTGGCCGCCTGCTACCCCTTCATGAAGCGCTACACCTTCTACCCCCAGGTGGTGCTCGGCGCGGCCTATTCCTGGGGCATCCCCATGGCCTTCAGCGCCGAGAGCGGCAACCTGCCGGCCGCCGCCTGGCTGCTGTACCTGGCCAACCTGCTGTGGACCGTGGCCTACGACACCTACTACGCGATGACCGACCGCGAGGACGACCTGAAGATCGGGGTGAAATCCACCGCCATCCTGTTCGGCGAAGCCGACCGGCTGATCATCCTCTGCCTGCAGGGCCTGAGCCTGCTGTGCCTGGCCATGGCCGGCGCGCGTTTCAGCCTGGGCATCTGGTTCCTGCTCGGCCTGTTCGGCGCCGCCGCCTGCTTCGCCTGGGAGTTCTGGCAAACCCGCCAGCGCGAGCCGCAGGCCTGCTTCGCCGCCTTCCTGCACAACCACTGGGCCGGCCTGGCGGTGCTGATCGGCATCGCCGTCGACTATGGCCTACGTTAAGCAAAGGCCCGCCGCAGAGCTGTCATATCGCTGCAATAATTCCGTTATCTAATGCGGCGCAAGACAGACGACCCGAGGCTCGGTCCATGGTTGGCAAGAACATCCTGATCGTTGATGACGAAGCACCGATCCGCGAAATGATCGCAGTGGCCCTGGAAATGGCCGGCTACGATTGCATGGAAGCGGAAAACACCCAGCAGGCCCACGCGCTGATCGTCGACCGCAAGCCGGACCTGATCCTGCTCGACTGGATGCTGCCGGGCACCAGCGGCATCGAGCTGGCGCGCCGGCTCAAGCGCGACGAGCTGACCGACGACATCCCGATCATCATGCTCACCGCCAAGGGCGAAGAGGACAACAAGATCCAGGGCCTGGAAGTCGGCGCCGACGACTACATCACCAAGCCGTTCTCCCCGCGCGAACTGGTCGCCCGCCTCAAGGCCGTGCTGCGCCGCGCCGCGCCGAGCGATGGCGAGGCGCCGATCGAAGTCGGCGGCCTGCTGCTCGACCCGATCAGCCACCGCGTCACCATCGACGGCAAGCCGGCCGAGATGGGCCCCACCGAATACCGCCTGCTGCAGTTCTTCATGACCCACCAGGAACGCGCCTACACCCGCGGCCAGTTGCTCGACCAGGTCTGGGGTGGCAACGTGTATGTCGAGGAGCGCACCGTCGACGTGCATATCCGTCGCCTGCGCAAGGCGCTCGGCGAGGTCTACGAGAACCTGGTCCAGACGGTACGTGGCACCGGGTATCGTTTCTCCACCAAGAATTGAGCCGCCATAGCGTTCGGCTGTGGTTACTGAAAGGACGCGCTAGGTGAATCAGAACTGGCGCGGCGCCGTGGTGCGCCGCCTGTTGTTATTGCTGGCGGGCTGCGGCCTGCTGGGCCTGCTCAGCGGGCAGTACGCCTGGTGCCTGGCCATCGGCCTGGGCCTCTACCTGGCCTGGCACCTCAAGCAACTGCTGCGCCTGCACCAGTGGCTGCGCGAGCGCCAACCCGACGATGCGCCACCGGAAGGCTACGGCCTGTGGGGCGAGGTGTTCGACAACATCTACCATCTGCAACGCCGCGACCAGCGCGTGCGCGGGCGCCTGCAGGCGGTGATCGACCGCGTGCAGGAATCCACCGCCGCCCTGCGCGACGGGGTGATCATGCTCGACAGCGACGGCAACCTGGAGTGGTGGAACCGCGCCGCGGAAACCCTGCTCGGCCTGAAGACCCCGCAGGACAGCGGGCAGTCGATCACCAACCTGGTGCGCCATCCGCGCTTCAAGGAATACTTCGAGCAGGGCAACTACCAGGACGCCCTCGACCTGCCCTCGCCGGTCAACGACCACCTGCGCCTGCAACTGCAGATCACCCAGTACGGCAACCAGGAACACCTGATGCTGGTGCGCGACGTCACCCGCCTGTACCAGCTGGAACAGATGCGCAAGGACTTCGTCGCCAACGTCTCCCACGAGCTGCGCACACCGCTGACGGTGATCGCCGGCTACCTGGAGACCCTGCTGGACAACGTCGAAGAGGTCAATCCGCGCTGGTTGCGCGCCCTGCAGCAGATGCAGCAGCAGGGGGCGCGCATGCAGAACCTGCTCAATGACCTGCTGTTGCTGGCGAAGCTGGAGGCCACCGACTACCCCTCGGACAATCATCCGGTGGCCGTCGACCTGCTGCTGCTCTCCATCAAGAACGATGCCCAGGCGCTGTCCGGCGCCCGTCACCACCGCATCAGCCTGGAGGCCGACGCCCACGTCAGGCTCAAGGGCAGCGAGGCCGAGCTGCGCAGCGCCTTCTCCAACCTGATATTCAATGCGGTGAAGTACACCCCGGACGAAGGCGAGATCCGCATCCGCTGGTGGGGCGACGACAACGGCGCCTACTTCAGCGTGGCCGACAGCGGCATCGGCATCGAGCCCAAGCACCTGCCGCGCCTCACCGAGCGCTTCTACCGGGTCGACTCCAGCCGCGCCAGCAACACCGGCGGCACCGGCATCGGCCTGGCCATCGTCAAGCATGTGCTGCTGCGCCACCGGGCGCGCCTGGACATCAGCAGCAGCCTGGGCAAGGGCAGCACCTTCACCTGCCACTTCCCCGCACAACAGGTGATCCGCCGCGGCTGATCCGGCCCCGGCCAGCACATCCGCAAACCAGAGCGCCGGCGCTTGCGGCTTGCATTCGCCGCCAGCAGCCGCCACCCTTTAGCGGTCATTAGCCAACCACAGACCCCATGGACCCTTCTCCTAGTTACACCGCCGCCACCTATTTCGCCGATTTCGGCCTCGTGCTGTTCGCCCTGTTCCTCGTTCTGCTCAACGGCTTCTTCGTCGCCGCCGAGTTCGCCATGGTCAAGCTGCGCTCGACCAAGGTCGAAGCCCTGGCCGAGCAGAACGGCTGGCGCGGGAGCATCCTGCGCACCGTGCACAACCAGCTGGACGCCTACCTGTCGGCCTGCCAGCTGGGTATCACCCTGGCTTCCCTCGGCCTCGGCTGGGTCGGCGAGCCGGCCTTCGCCCACCTGCTCGGCCCGCTGCTGGAATACGCCGGCATCGACTCGCCGAAGCTGGTGCATGCCATCGCCTTCTTCGTCGCCTTCTTCATCATCTCCTACCTGCATATCGTGGTCGGCGAGCTGGCGCCCAAGTCCTGGGCGATCCGCAAGCCCGAGCTGCTGTCGCTGTGGACCGCGGTGCCGCTGTACCTGTTCTACTGGGCCATGTACCCGGCGATCTTCCTGCTCAACGCCAGCGCCAACGCCATCCTGCGCTTCGCCGGCCAGGGCGAGCCGGGGCCGCACCACGAGCACCACTACAGCCGCGACGAACTCAAGCTGATCCTCCACTCCAGCCGCGCCAGCGACCCCAGCGACCAGGACATGCGCGTGCTGGCCTCGGCCGTGGAAATGGGCGAGCTGGAGGTGGTCGACTGGGCCAACTCGCGCGAGGACCTGGTGTTCCTCAACAGCGACGCCAAGCTGGAGGATGTCTTCAGCCTGTTCCGCCGCCACAAGTACAGCCGCTTCCCGGTGTACGACGAGGAGGCCGGCCACTTCATCGGCCTGCTGCACATCAAGGACCTGCTGCTGCAGCTGTCGCTGCTGGAAATGCTGCCGTCCAAGTTCAAGCTCAGCGAGCTGCTCCATCCGCTGGAGCGGGTGACCAAGCACATGCCGCTGTCCAGCCTGCTGGAACAGTTCCGCCAGGGCGGCGCGCACTTCGCTCTGGTCGAGGAGGCGGACGGCAAGGTGGTCGGCTTCCTGACCATGGAAGACGTGCTGGAAGCCCTGGTCGGCGACATCCAGGACGAACACCACAAGGCCGAGCGCGGCATCCTCGCCTACCAGCCAGGCAAGCTGCTGGTACGTGGCGACACCCCGCTGTTCAAGATCGAGCGCCTGCTCGGCATCGACCTCGACCACATCGAGGCCGAGACCCTGGCCGGGCTGGTCTACGAGAGCCTCAACCGCGTGCCGGAAGAGGAGGAAGTGCTGGAGAGCGAAGGCCTGCGCATCATCGTCAAGAAGATGAAGGGGCCGAAGATCGTCCTGGCCAAGGTGCTCAAGCTGGATTAAGTGGCGCCGCAAAGGCGCTGTAGGTTGGGTTGAGCCGCGTAGCGGCGAAGCCCAACGAGCGAAGGCTCAGGCAGCGTCGCGGCTTATCCGTCCGCCGTTGGGCTTCGTCGCGTTGCTCCTCAACCCAACCTACCCCCACGAGGAGCCCTGCACCGGCGTTCCCAGCCTACTCCCCGCCGACGGCGAAGTTGGGCAGGCTGTCGACCGGCTGGGCGAAGTTGAAGGGAATCGACTCCAGCGCCAGGCCGACGTTGCGCTGCACCACGAAGTGCAGGTGCGGGCCGGTGCTGTTGCCGGTGTTGCCGGAGCTGGCCAGGCGCGTGCCGGCCTCCACTCGCTGCCCCTCGTGCACGCTCACCGAGCCGCGCAGCAGGTGCAGGTAGACGCCCATGGTGCCGTCGTCGTGGAGGATGCGCACGAAGTTGCCGGAGGGGTTGGTGCCGCGCCCGCTCTGCTGATTCTCGGTCTTCACCACCATGCCGCCGCGCGCGGCGACGATCGGCGTGCCTTGCGGCATGGCGATATCCAGGGCATAGCGCCCCTTGGGGGTGAAATGGCTGTAGCGGCCGTTGGCGCCCTGGGTCAGCTTGAACGGCCCGCCGCGCCAGGGCAGCGGGTAGCGGTAGAGCTGCGGCTGCAGCCGCGGGTCGCCCATGGCGTAGCGCAGGCGCGGCTTGTAGCTCATCGGCTGGCTGGCGTCGACGGGGGCCAGGGTGGCCAGGCGGATCTTGCTGCGCGGCGGCAGCACCCAGCGGATAGGCTGCGCCGGGGCGCCCGTGGCGTTGACCACGCGGTTCAGGCTCAGCTCGATTTCCACCGGGGCATACAGGTCGTTGCGGATCAGCAGGGTCTCGCCGGCCTCGTGCTTCTTGGTTTCCAGCTTCACCAGGTTGTCCAGGCGCTCGATCATGCGGTCACGGAACACGAACACCTGGGCGCCGGCCACGGCCTTGTCGCTATAGGTCACCACGCCGTTGGCGTCGACGTACTTGTAGATGGTCAGCGCGCTGGCCTGGCCGGTGGCCAGCAACAGAGCGCAGAAGAGCAATACGGGCCTTAGCATGACTTCACGGATCGAGTGGTTTTTGGTTATCCGGGGGTTAGTAAGACTAGCAGCGCCGCCCAGGCCGCGCGAGAGCCGGCGGGCGCGGCTGTGCGACAGTCGGCATTGCCTCCGCGGCGGAATTCGACCGCTCGTCTGCAAAGCCCGGAACAGAGCGATCCATTCGACTTAGGTATGAGTGGCGGGCGTGCCCCCAGCGCCTAGACTTCCGGCCTCGTTTTCGCTGCCCCCGAGGTTTCCCCATGTATCGCGATCGTGTGCGCCTGCCCGCGCTGTTGGCCAAGGTGATGAGCGCGGCCGACGCCGCCAATCTGATCGAGGACGGCATGACCGTCGGCATGAGCGGTTTCACCCGCGCCGGCGAAGCCAAGGCGGTGCCGCGCGCGCTGGCCGAGCGGGCCAAGCGCCAGCCGCTGCAGATCAGCCTGATGACCGGCGCCAGCCTGGGCAACGACCTCGACAAGCAGCTCACCGAAGCCGGCGTGCTGGCCCGGCGCATGCCGTTCCAGGTCGACCCGACCCTGCGCCGCGCGATCAACGCCGGCGAAGTCATGTTCGTCGACCAGCACCTGTCCGATACCGTCGAGCAGATCCGCAACCACCAGCTGAAGAAGCCGGACATCGCGGTGATCGAGGCGGTGGCCATCACCGAGCAGGGCCATATCGTGCCGACCACCTCGGTGGGCAACTCGGCCAGCTTCGCCATCTTCGCCGAGCGCGTGATCGTCGAGATCAACCTGGCGCACAACCCGAACCTGGAAGGCCTGCACGACATCTACATCCCCACCTACCGGCCGACCCGCACGCCGATCCCGCTGACCCGCGTGGACGACCGCATCGGCAGCAGCGCCATCCCCATCGACCCGGCGAAGATCGTCGCCATCGTCATCACCGAGCAGGCCGACTCCTATTCCACGGTGACCGCGCCGGACGCCGACACCCAGGGCATCGCCGACCACCTGATCGCCTTCTTCGAGAAGGAAGTGGCCGCCGGGCGCATGCCGAGCAACCTCGGCCCGCTGCAGGCCGGCATCGGCAGCATCGCCAACGCGGTGATGTGCGGCCTGATCGATTCGCCGTTCGACAACCTGACCATGTACTCCGAAGTGCTGCAGGACTCGACCTTCGAGCTGATCGACGCCGGCAAGATGAACTTCGCCTCGGGCTGCTCAATCACCCTGTCCGAGCGCTGCAACGCGCGGGTGTTCGGCAACCTGGAAAAGTACAAGGACAAGCTGGTGCTGCGCCCGCAGGAAATCTCCAACCACCCGGAAGTGGTGCGGCGCCTGGGCATCATCGGCATCAACACGGCGCTGGAGTTCGACCTCTACGGCAACGTCAACTCGACCCACGTCGGCGGCACCAAGATGATGAACGGCATCGGCGGCTCCGGCGACTTCGCCCGCAACGCGCACCTGGCAATCTTCGTCACAAAATCCATCGCCAAGGGCGGGGCGATTTCCAGCGTGGTGCCGATGGTCAGCCACGTCGACCACAGCGAGCATGACGTCGACATCCTGGTCACCGAAGTCGGCCTGGCCGACCTGCGCGGCCTGGCGCCGCGCGAGCGGGCGCGGGTGATCATCGACAACTGCGTGCACCCGGACTTCCGCGGGCCGCTGAACGACTACTTCGAGCGCGCCTGCGCCAAGGGCGGGCACACCCCGCACCTGCTGCGCGAGGCGCTGCAGTGGCACATCAACCTGGAAGAGTGCGGACGCATGCTGGCCGGCTAAGCCAGCCGCCCGACAAAAAGCCGCTTTCACCTCACCGGTGGAAGCGGCTTTTTGCATCGAGGCAACGGCTTTTCTGTAGGGGCCAGCCTGCTGGCGATCAACGCGGCCAGTTGTAGGTTGGGTTGAGCGCAGCGAAGCCCAACGTGCAACGCGCAACGCGCAACGCGCAGTGGCAGAGCCGGCCCATGCCGGGCTTCGGCGCTGCGCGCCGCAACCCAGCCTACGCGCCGGGGACGAAGTGTTTCTGCGCACTGCCGCGGGCGATCAGGCGCGACAGGTAGTCGAGCTTCTGCGGGTCGCGGTCGACGAACTTGAAGGTGATCTGCAGCCATTCGCTGGCCGGCGTGGGCTCCAGCGCCGCCACCGCGTGCAGGTAGCCATTGAGCCGCGCGGTCTCGGCGGCCTCGCCCTGCTCCAGGTCGAGCACCGCACTTTCCAGCACCTGCGGCAGCGGCTCGCCGCGTTTGACCACCAGCAGCGCCTCCTTGATGCTCAGCGCCTTGATCACGCAGGCCATGTTGCCGCCGGGCAGGCGCAGCTGGCCCTGGCCACGGCCGCTCGGTGCGGCGCTGGCCGCCGACTTGGCCGCGGGCGCGGCGGCCTTGGCAAAGCCCGGAGCGGGAGCCACGGCCTTGGCCGCCGGCTTGATCACATCGGCATTGCCGCCGGTCAGGGCGGCCAGGGAATCATTGGCGAAGGCGCCCGTGCTGAGCATCTTCGGCGGCGCGCTGGACATCAGCGTCTGCAGCTTGCCGGCGCGGTGCAGGGCCTTCTTCACCTTGGTCACCAGCTGCTCGTTGGAAAACGGCTTGCCGATGAAGTCGGAGACCCCGGCCTGGATGGCCTGCACCACGTTGTCCTTGTCGCCGCGGCTGGTGACCATGATGAACGGCACGACCTTCAGGCTGTCCTGCTCGCGGCACCAGCTGAGCAGCTCCAGGCCGGACAGCTCGGGCATCTCCCAATCGCAGAGGATCAGGTCGACCGCCTGCCGGCTCAACATCTGCTGGGCCTTGCGCCCGTTGATCGCTTCCTCGATCTGGATGCCGGGGAAATGGTCGCGCAACCCCTTCTTCACCAGATCGCGGATAAAGGTTGCGTCGTCCACCACCAGCACACTGACTTTGCTCATCGGCCACTCCTGCGACAATCCTCACAGCATAGCCGCGGATGATGGCTCAAGGCCAACCATGGCGCCGCCGGAAATTGCCGCGCGCCCGGCCGAGCCAGCCGCTGCGCGCGCTGGCGCGGCTCACTCGGTCTTGCCGGTGCCCTGCACTTCTTCCTGCATGCGCGCCAGGCCCATGTGCCGCACATCGGTGCCGCGCACCAGGTAGATCACCAGTTCGGCGATGTTGCGCGCGTGGTCGCCGATGCGCTCCAGCGAACGCAGCACCCAGATCACGTTGAGCACGCGGGTGATCGAGCGCGGGTCTTCCATCATGTAGGTGACCAGCTCGCGCAGGGCGGTCTTGTACTCGCGGTCGATGGTCTTGTCGTACTGCGCCACCGACAGGGCCAGGTCGGCGTCGAAACGGGCGAAGGCATCCAGCGCCTCCTGCACCATCTTGCGCACCTGGTCGCCGATATGCCGCACCTCGACGTAGCCGCGCGGCGCCTCGCCTTCCTCGCACAGCAGGATGGCGCGCTTGGCGATCTTCGACGACTCGTCGCCGATGCGCTCCAGGTCGATCACCGACTTGGAGATGCTGATGATCAGGCGCAGGTCGGAGGCGGCCGGCTGGCGGCGGGCGAGGATGCGCAGGCACTCCTCGTCGATGTTGCGCTCCATCTGGTTGATCTGGTCGTCGATCTCGCGCACCTGCTGGGCCAGGCCGGAGTCGGCCTCGATCAGCGCGGTGACCGCGTCGTTGACCTGTTTCTCGACCAGGCCGCCCATGGCCAGCAGGTGGCTGCGCACCTCCTCCAGCTCGGCGTTGAACTGCTGGGAGATGTGCTGGGTGAGGTTGTCTTTGTTCATCATTGTCTGGCTCCGCGGAAGCTGTGTGTAGGGTGCGCCGCGCGCACCGCCCCATGGTGCGCCTGGCGCACCCTACGGGTGACGACCTAGCCGTAGCGCCCGGTGATGTAGTCTTCGGTCTGCTTCTTCGCCGGGTTGGTGAACAGGGTGTCGGTGTCGCCGAACTCGATCAGCTTGCCCATGTACATGAACGCCGTGTAGTCGGAAACCCGCGCGGCCTGCTGCATGTTGTGGGTGACGATGACGATGGTGTACTTGCTCTTCAGCTCGTAGATCAGCTCCTCGACCTTGAGGGTGGAGATCGGGTCCAGCGCCGAGCAGGGTTCGTCGAGCAGCAGCACTTCCGGCTGCACCGCCACGGTACGGGCGATCACCAGGCGCTGCTGCTGGCCGCCGGACAGGCCGAGGGCCGAGTCGTGCAGGCGGTCCTTGACCTCGTCCCACAGTGCCGCGCTCTTCAGCGCCCACTCCACGGTCTCGTCGAGCACGCGCTTCTGGTTCACGCCCTGGATGCGCAGGCCGTACACCACGTTCTCGTAGATGCTCTTGGGGAACGGGTTGGGCTTCTGGAACACCATGCCGACGCGGCGGCGCAGCTCGGCGACGTCCACGCCCTTCTTGTAGATGTCCTGGCCGTCGAGGAGGATCTGGCCGTCCACGCGGCAACCGTCGACCAGGTCGTTCATCCGATTGAAGGTGCGCAGCAGGGTCGACTTGCCGCAGCCGGACGGGCCGATGAAGGCGGTCACCCGCTGTTTCGGGATGTTCAGGCTGACATCGAACAGCGCCTGCTTGTCGCCGTAGAACAGGTTGAGGCCGGGCACTTCCAGGGCCACGCTTTCCTGCGTCAGGTCGAGGCCCTGCTTCTCGCGACCGAGGGCCGCCATGTTGATGCCGTGGGTGTGTACTTCGTGCTGCATGGGATGCTCCCTACGCTAACAATTCGTGGTTGCCGCCGCAGCCTGGCTGCGGCGGCGCAATGCATTAATGATCCAGCGCCTTGTACTTCTCGCGCAGGTGGTTGCGGATGAACACCGCGCTCAGGTTGAGCAGGGCGATCACCAGCACCAGCAGCAGCGCGGTGGCGTACACCAGCGGGCGGGCGGCCTCGACGTTGGGGCTCTGGAAGCCGACGTCGTAGATGTGGAAGCCCAGGTGCATGATCTTCTGGTCCAGGTGCAGGTACGGGTAGTTGCCGTCCACCGGCAGCGCCGGCGCCAGCTTGACCACGCCGACCAGCATCAGCGGCGCCACTTCGCCGGCGGCGCGGGCCACGGCGAGGATCATGCCGGTCATCATGGCCGGGCTGGCCATCGGCAGCACCACTTTCCACAGGGTCTCGGCCTTGGTCGCGCCGAGGGCCAGGGAGCCTTCGCGCAGGGCCCGCGGGATGCGCGCCAGGCCTTCCTCGGTGGCGACGATCACCACCGGCACGGCGAGGATCGCCAGGGTCAGCGAGGCCCACAGCAGGCCCGGGGTGCCGAAGGTCGGCGCCGGCGCGGACTCGGGGAAGAACAGGCGGTCGATCGAGCCGCCCAGCACGTAGACGAAGAAGCCCAGGCCGAACACGCCGTAGACGATCGCCGGGACGCCGGCCAGGTTGTTCACCGCGATGCGGATGATGCGGGTCATCAGGCCCTGCTTGGCGTACTCGCGCAGGTAGATGGCCGCCATCACGCCGAACGGGGTGACGATCACCGCCATGATCAGGGTCATCATCACCGTGCCGAAGATGGCCGGGAAGATGCCGCCCTCGGTGTTGGCCTCGCGCGGCTCGTCGCTGACGAACTCCCACAGCTTGGCGAAGTAGAAGCCGAGCTTGTCGAAGGTGCCCATGGCGTTCGGCTGGAAGGCGCGCACCACCTTGCCCAGGCTGATTTCCTCTTCGCGGCCATCGACCGTCTTGACGGTCACGCTGTCGCGGTTGAAGGCGCTGTGCAGCTCGGTCAGCTGGGCTTCCAGGACCTTGTACTGGGCGTCCCACTCGGCGCGCTGGGCGTCCAGGTCGGCCTGGGCCGCGGCGTCCAGCTGGCCCTTGAGCTCCAGGCCGCGGGTCTGCAGACGCAGGCGCTCGAGGCCGGCGTTGATGCGGCCGATGTCCTTCTTCTCCAGCTTGGCGATCTGCGCGTGCAGCTCGTCGATACGGGCGATGCGCTGCTGCAGCTCGCCCCAGGCCGCCTCACCCTCGGCGACCAGCTGGCCGCTCTGCTTGACGTTGACCAGGTAGCCGTAGAAGTTGCCCCACTCGCGGCGCTCCATCACCAGCAGGTTTTCCGGGGTGCGCGATTCGCTCATCCACTCGGCGACCACCCAGCTGAAGTCGGCGCCGAACAGCTCGCGGTTGCCGACCTTGAGCAGCTCGCGGGTCATGAACTCGCCGCCCTTGACGTCCACCGGCAGGCCGGCGGCGGCCAGGCGCGCACGCGGCACTTCCTCGGCCTGCACCAGCTCGCCGGCGATGATGCGCGATTCCTCGCCCGGCACCTGGTAGCGCGACTCGATCACGTCGGCCGGCCAGAAGTGGCCGAGGCCGCGGGTGGCGATCACCGCCAGCAGGCCGATGGTCATGATCACCGCGATGGACACGCCACCGGCGGTCATCCACACCCAGGGCGCGCCGCTCTTGAACCAGGACTTGAGGTTTTGCTCTTTGCTTTTCACGGACATCTACCTTCCCAGTTCTCAGAGCGATGCGTATTTCTTGCGCAGGCGGGTACGGATCACTTCCGCCAGGGTGTTCATCACGAAGGTGAAGGTCAGCAGCACCAGCGCGGAGAGGAACAGCACGCGGTAGTGGGTACTGCCGACTTCCGACTCCGGCATCTCCACCGCCACGTTGGCGGCCAGGGTGCGCAGGCCTTCGAAGATGTTCATGTCCATGATCGGCGTGTTGCCGGTGGCCATCAGCACGATCATGGTCTCGCCCACCGCACGGCCCATGCCGATCATCAGCGCCGAGAAGATGCCCGGGCTGGCGGTGAGGATCACCACCCGGGTCAGGGTCTGCCAGGGCGTGGCGCCGAGGGCCAGGGAACCGAAGGTCAGACTCTTCGGCACGCTGAACACGGCGTCTTCGGCGATCGAGTAGATGTTCGGGATCACCGCGAAGCCCATGGCCAGGCCGACCACCAGGGCGTTGCGCTGGTCGAAGGCGATGCCTAAGTCATTGCTGATCCACAGGCGCATGTCGCCGCCGAAGAACCAGTTCTCCAGGTGACCGCTCATGCCCAGGGAGCCGGCGCCGATCAGCAGGATCACCGGGATCAGCAGCGCCGCTTCCCAGCCGTCCGGGATCAGCAGGCGGACTTTCTCCGGCAGGCGGCTCCAGGCGTAGGCGGCCAGCAGGATGCCGACCGGCATCAGCAGCAGCAGGCTGAACATGCCGGGCAGGTGGCCTTCCACATAGGGGGCGAGGAACAGGCCGGCGAAGAAGCCGAGGATCACCGTCGGCAGCGCTTCCATCAGCTCGATCACCGGCTTGACCTTGCGGCGCATGGCCGGGGCCATGAAGTAGGCGGTGTAGATCGCCGCGCAGATGGCCAGCGGCGCGGCCAGCAGCATGGCGTAGAAGGCCGCCTTGAGGGTGCCGAAGGTCAGCGGGGCGAGGCTCATCTTCGGTTCGAAGTCGGAGTTGGCCGAAGTCGATTGCCAGACGTACTTGGGCTCGTCGTAGCTTTCGTACCAGACCTTGCTCCACAGCGCGCTCCAGGAAATCTCCGGGTGCGGGTTGTCGACCACGAAGCGCTGCACCTGGCCCTGGGACTCGACCAGCACGCGGTTGGCGCGCGGCGACAGGGCGGCAATGGCGGCGCCATCGGCGACCTGCTCGGTGAGCAGGGTGCGGTGCGCGGTGCTGTGGAAGATGCCCATGCGGCCTGCGGCATCCAGGGCGAGGAAGCCCTTGCGGCGTTCTTCCGGGAGGATCTGGGTGATCGCCTGGCCGTTCAGCTGGAAGTCGCGGATACGGGTCAGGGTCGACTTGTCGTCGGCATCACGGACCATGAACCACTGGGCGATGGTGCCCTGGCTGTCGCCGACCATCAGCGAGATGCCGCCCAGCAGCTGGCTGACGCTGGTCACCTCGGCCGAACCCTCGAGCAGCTTGTAGCGGCCGTTGAGGCTGTTGCTGCGCAGGTCGAAGACATCGGCGGTGGCCTTGCCGTTGATCACGTACAGCCACATCTGCCGCGGGTCGATGACCATGGCCTTGATCGGCTCGGCGATCTGCGGCAGGGCGATGCGCTGCTCCTCCAGGCTCGACTCGCCGGTGAGCAGGTTCTCGCTGCGGGTGATCGACAGCAGGTGCAGCTCGGCACCGGTGGAGGCGCTGAGCAGCAGGGTATCGTCGTTCTGGCTGACGGCCACGTGTTCCAGGGCGCGACCCTGGGCATCCAGCACCAGCGGCACCTCGCCGAAGGGGTAGTTGACCTTGGCGGTGATGGTCTTGACGTTGTCCGGGTAGCTGACCTTGTAGTCGTGCTGGAACAGCAGCACCTGGCCGTTGGACAGGCCGAGTACCACGCGGCGGCTGCCGGGCTGGTCCTGGCTGACCGAGCTGATGCCAACGCCGGCCGGCAGCGGCAGCTGGTAGTCATTCAGCAGGGCGCTGTCCTTGAGGCTGAAGAACTGCACCTGGCCGGCGCGACTGAGGCGCATCGCGACCTTGTTCTGCTCTTCCACGGCCAGCAACAGGGCCTCGCCCTGGCTGGCCAGCCAGGCCGGCTGCTGGGCCTTGCGCGAAGTCAGCTCGGCGCCGCCGAACATCGGCAGCACCACGTGAGCCAGGTAGAAGAAGATCAGGGTGATGCAGGCCAGCACGGCCAGACCACCGACGCTCACGTACCAGCGCGTCATCCGGTCCTTGAGCGCGCGCATGCGGCGCTTGCGCAGCAGGGCCGGGGTGTTGAAGTCCAGCCGTTGGCTGTTGTCCGAGGAAGCGGTCATGGTGTCGTTGGCCAAGTCGTTCATGCGAAATTCTCTGGGCGGTTGCGCACGCGCGCCCCTGATTTGAGCAGGCGCTTAAATCTAGCCACCTTGTGTGACAGAAAGATTACAGCGTGGTGACATGACAACGCCCGCGACTCCAAAGAGTAGCGGGCGTATCGGCTGGCGCACCGGGCTTGTGGCCCGGGCACTGGCGGGGCCGGTTACAGACCCAGATCCTTCAGCGCCTTGGCGGCCACCTTGGCCGGCATCGGGATGTAGCCATCCTTGAGCACGACTTCCTGGCCTTGCTTGGACAGCACCAGCTTGACGAACTCGGCTTCCAGCGGGCTCAGCGGCTTGTTCGGCGCCTTGTTGACGTAGACGAACAGGAAGCGCGACAGCGGGTACTTGCCGGCCAGGGCGTTGGCCTCGTTGGCCTCGAAGGCTTCGCCGCCCTTCTTCGACAGCGGCACGGCACGGACGCTGGCGGTCTTGTAGCCGACGCCCGAGTAACCGATGGCGTTCACGGTGCTGGAGATCGACTGCACCACGGAAGCCGAACCCGGCTGCTCGTTGACGTTAGGCTTGAAGTCGCCTTTGCACAGGGCTTCTTCTTTGAAGTAGCCGTAGGTACCGGATACCGAGTTGCGGCCGAACAGCTGCACCGGCTTGCCGGCCCACTCGCCGGAGAGGCCGACGTCACCCCAGTTCTGCACGTTGCTGCCGCCGCACAGGCGGTTGGCGGAGAAGATGCCGTCGACCTGGGCCATGTCCAGCGACTTGATCGGGTTGTCCTTGTGCACGAACACGGCCAGGGCGTCGACGGCGACCGGGATGGCGGTCGGCTTGTAGCCGAACTTCTCTTCGAAGGCCTGCAGCTCGTTGTCCTTCATCTCGCGGCTCATCGGGCCGAGGTTGGAGGTGCCTTCGGTCAGCGCGGGCGGCGCGGTGGAGGAGCCGGCGGCCTGGATCTGGATGTTCACGTTCGGGTAGAGCTTCTTGTATTCCTCGGCCCACAGGGTCATCAGGTTGGCCAGGGTGTCGGAGCCGACGCTGGACAGGTTGCCCGATACACCGGAAGTCTTTTCGTAGGTCGGCAGAGCCGGGTCGATAGCAGCCGCTGCGGTAGCGGCGCTTACGCCAGCGGCGACGAAAGTCAGGGCCGCCATCAAACGCTTCAGTTTCATGCCTTGCTCCAAGCAGGATAGGGTTGGATTGAACGGGGCCAAGTATCTGCAGGCCGCATGACCACTCTATGAACGGATTGTGACAATTAGATTAAAGCGCGGGAAATTACCAAGGCGCGCCTGCGGGCCTGGTGAGCGTAGGTTGGGTTGAGGTGCGTAGCGCCGAAGCCCAACGGCCTGCCGACAAGCCAGCCGCGAGGCTGGACCGGGCACCGCCGTTGGGCTTCGCTGCGCTCAACCCAACCTACGCCAGCACCTGCGCCGCATCGCGGCGCTGCCACAGCCAGCCGCCGATCAGCATGAACAGCAGGCACAGGGCGCCGACATAGTAGGCCGGGCCCAGCGGGCTCCACTTCAATAGCAGGCTGACCAGGATCGGCGTCAGCCCGCCGCAGATGGCATAGGCCAGGTTGTAGGAGAACGACAGCCCGGAGAAGCGCACCACGGCCGGGAAGGCGCGGACCATCACCAGCGGAATCGCGCCGATGCTGCCCACGCCCAGGCCGGCCAGGGCGTACAGCGGCAGCAGCAGTTGCGGCTGGCTGGCCAGGCTGCTGTAGAAGGCCCAGGAGCTGAGCAGCAACAGCAGGCCGCCGAGCACGAACACCCGGCTGGCGCCGAAGCGGTCGGCCGCCCAGCCGGCCAGCACGCAGCCCAGGCTCAGGCAGACGATGGCCAGGCTGTTGGCCTGCAGCGCATCGGCCGGCTTGAAGCCATGCAGGGTCTGCAGCAGGCTCGGGGTCATGAGGATCACCACGACTATGCCGGCCGACAGCACCCAGGTCAGCAGCATGCACAGCAACACCGCCGGCCTGTGCTCGCGCACCACCGCCTTCAGCGGCAGCTCGGCGGCCAGCGCCTGGCGCAGCTGCATCTCGGCGAACACCGGGGTCTCGTGCAGCCAGCGGCGCAGGTACACGGAAATCAGGCCGAACACCCCGCCGACCAGGAACGGGATGCGCCAGGCGTAGGCCGCCAGCTCCTCGGGGCTGAACACCCGGTTGATCAGGCTGGCGGTCAGCGAGCCGAGCAGGATGCCCACCGTCAGCCCGGCGGTCAGGGTGCTGCAGGCGAAGCCGACATGCCGCGCCGGCACGTGCTCGGCGACGAACACCCAGGCCCCCGGCACCTCGCCGCCAATCGCCGCGCCCTGCACCACGCGCAGCGCCAGCAGCGCCAGCGGGGCCCAGATGCCGATCTGCGCGTAGGTCGGCAGCAGGCCCATGAGCAGGGTCGGCACGGCCATCAGGAAGATGCTCAGGGTGAACATGCGCTTGCGCCCGAGCAGGTCGCCGAAGTGGGCCAGGATGATGCCGCCCAGCGGCCGCGCCAGGTAGCCGGCGGCGAAGATGCCGAAGGTCTGCAGCTGGCGCAGCCACTCGGGCATGTCGGCGGGGAAGAACAGCTTGCCGACCACCGCGGCGAAGAACACGAAAATGATGAAATCGTAGAATTCCAGGGCGCCGCCCAGGGCGGACAGCGACAGCGTCTTGTAATCGCCACGGGTCAACGGGCGCGCCGCGGGCGCAGCGCTGGAGGGCACGGAAGGCATGGTCGGCAGCTTCTTCTAAGAGTCGAGGGACGGCTGCCAGCGGCAGCCGGGGCACGATAGCAAATTGCAGCGGTCTTAGGACCTGCCGTCGCCGCGAGGCTTCGGGGCGCCGAAAGCGCCGTCTGGGCCGCACAATCGGGCGACAAATGCAGAACCGGGCGGTCGTCGTCTGACGCGCCGCCCGATATACTGCGCGTCAGGCCCGCTGGGCCGCGGGCGATTGCGCAAAGGCCTGGCCGCCGGCCAAGCCTTTGCAGAATCTCCCATACCACTCCAAACATAAGAACACCGGCACGGGGCCCACCATGATCGAGCTCGAACAGGAAGATCCGATACCGCAAGGCGATCTGGCCCTGCAGCTGACCGCGCTGCCGCGCGAAACCAACGGCTTCGGCGATATTTTCGGCGGCTGGCTGGTGTCGCAGATGGATCTGGCCGGCACCGCCATGGCCAGCAAGGTCGCCGGCGGCCGGGTGGCCACCGTGGCCATCGACCGCATGGCCTTCCTGGTCCCGGTGGCCGTCGGCGCGCAGCTGTCCTTCTATACCCAGGCCCTGGAAATCGGCCGCAGCTCGATCCAGATGCTGGTCGAGGTGTGGAGCGACGACCCGCTGTCCAGCGAGTGGCGCAAGGTCACCGAGGCGGTGTTCGTGTTCGTCGCCATCGACGGCAGCGGCCGCACCCGCCCGGTACCGCCGCGCCGCGGCTGAGCCGGCCCCAGGCCGCAGCCCGCGCACCAGCCATCGGCTGCCGGCGCGCGCCGCCCCGCATGGGGCACGCGGACGCTCTAGCACGCCGGCGGCAGCGACAAGCCGCACCCACCCACGCGCCGCGCCGCGGCACTGGCCTTTCGCCGAAGTCTGCGGTACACCTCTACTTTTAGCGTGCGGATACCGAGATGAACGCCCTCCCCTCTGTCGAACGCGTCGAGCTGGATGAACTGACCTGCTGGCGCGTGCATGTCGGCGACGCCGAACTGCTGGTGGCCCAGCAGGGCGCGCAGATCCTGCATTACCAGCACGGCGCGCAGGCGCCGATCATCTGGCTCAGCGAGCAGGCCGCCTACCACCGCGGCCAGTCGGTGCGCGGCGGCGTGCCGGTGTGCTGGCCCTGGTTCGGCGACCTGCGGCGCAACCCGCCGGCGGTGCAGGCGCAGTACGCCGGCGGCACGATCAGCCCGGCGCATGGCGCGGTGCGCGGCCTGGACTGGCAGCTGCAGGGCATCGAGCAGGCCGACGGCGCGGTCAGCCTGAACTTCGTCTTCGACAGCCGCCAGCATCCCCTGCCCGACTGGCCGCATGCGGCCGAACTGCACCTGAGCATCCGCCTCGACCAGCAGCTGCACCTGAAGCTGGGCAGCCGCAACCTCGGCGAGCAGCCGCTGGCGCTGAGCCAGGCGCTGCACAGCTACTTCGCCGTCAGCGATATCCGCCAGGTCAGCGTGCAGGGCCTGGACGGCTGCCGTTATATCGAGACCCTGGACAACTGGCAGCAGCACCGGCAGCACGGCGCCCTCGGCTTTGCCGGGGAAACCGACCGCATCTACCTGGACACCCCGACGCGCCTGAGCATCGTCGATCCGGGCTGGCAGCGGCGCATCCACCTGGATGCCTGGGGCTCGCACTCGGCCATCGTCTGGAACCCCTGGATCGACAAGGCCCGGCGCCTGTCGCAATTCGCCGAGGACGCCTGGCAGCGCATGCTGTGCATCGAAACGGCGAACGTCGGCGACGACATCGTCACCCTGGCCCCCGGCGAGTCCCACAGCCTGCGGCTAACGCTCAGCAGCGAGGCGCTCTAGGAAACCTGCTCTAAGCCCCGCGCGGGCAGGCGCCTATTCGCCGCGCAGCGCCTCCACCGGGTGCAGGCGCGCCGCCGCCCGCGCCGGAGCGATGCCGGCCAGTACGCCGATCAGCCCGGCCAGCAGCAGCGCCAGCAGCAGGAACGCCGGGCGCAGGGCCAGCGGCAGGCCCGGCGCCGCCAGGTGCAGCACGCCGAGCAGCAACGCCAGCAACAGCAGGCCGAGCAGGCCGCCGGCCAGCGACAGCAGGGTGGCCTCGGCGAGAAACAGCCCCAGCACCTGCCGCGGGCTGGCGCCGATGGCGCGCAGCAGGCCGATCTCCGCGGTGCGTTCGCTGACCGTGGTGGTCATGATGGTGAGGATGCCCACCGCCCCCACCAGCAGGGAAACCCCGCCGAGGGCGCCGACCGCCAGGGTCAGCACCGCGAGGATGCGCCCCAGGCTGGCAAGCATGTCGTCCTGGGTGGTGATGTTGAAGTCCTCGGCGCCGTGCCGTTCGACCAGCAGCGTGCGGATGCGCTCGGCCAGCGGCGCCGAGCCGGTGCCGGCATTGAACACCACGTCGATCTCCATCAGCCCCTCGCGGTTGAACAGGCTCTGCGCCCAGTCCACCGGGATGTAGGCGATGTCGTCGAGGTCGAAGCCAAGCAGCTGGCCCTTCTCGGCCATCACCCCGATCACCCGGAAGCGCGTGCCGCCGATGCGCACCAGCTCGCCCAGCGGGTTGGCCGCGCCGAACAGCTCGCGGTGCAGGGTGTAACCGAGCACCGCGTAGGGCGGCGAACGGCCGTCGCGCGCCGGCGGCAGGAACTGGCCGAGGGCCAGCTCAAAGCGCCAGGCCTCGGCCAGCTGGTGGCCGCCGCCGATGATGTCGCTGCGCCGCGAGCGCTGCTGGTACTGGATGTCGCCGCTGCCCTGGATGATCGGCACCACCGCCTCGACATGCGCCAGCCGGCCCAGGGCCGCGGCGTCGCCCAGGTTGAGCGGGCGCACGCTGCTGAGGATGCCGCCCAGGCCGCCGGTCTGGGTCTTGCCCGGGTGGATGGCGATGATCCGCGTGCCGAACTGCGAGAAGTTGTCCAGCACGTAGCCGCGCAGGCCCTCGCCGATGGCGGTGAGCAGCGCCACCGCGGCGATGCCGATGGCCACCCCGAGCAGGGTCAGCAGGCTGCGCAGCGGCCGGCTGGTCAGCGCCGAGGCGGTCAGGGCGAAGCCATCGCGCAGGCGCATCATGGCCGGTTCCCGCCAAGCATGGCCATCAGCGCGCCGCCTGCGGACGCAAGGCGTCCACCGGGTGCAGCGCCGCCGCGCGGCTGGCCGGCAGCCAGGCGAACAGCAGCGCCGTGGCCAGCGCCAGCAGCGCCGCGCTGAGGCGCGCCCACCAGGGCGCATGCAGGGGGAAATCCCAGATCCAGCGCCCCAGCCACAGCAGCGCCTCGCCCAGCGCCAGCCCGGCCAGGGCGCCGGCGCCGGCCAGCAGCCCCGCCTCGCCGAGAAACAGCAGGCGCACCTGCGCCGCGCTGGCGCCGATGGCCTTGAGCAGACCGATCTCGGCGGTGCGCTGGTTCACCGCGATCCAGGTCACGTTCATGATCAGGATGCCGGCCACCAGCAGGCTGATGGCGGCGATCCCGGCCAGGGCCAGGGTCAGCGCGCGGAGGATGTCGGCGAAGGCGGCGAGCATGGCATCCTGGCCGATCAGGGTGATGTCGTCCTCGCCCTCGTGGCGCTCGCGGATGGTCGCGATGATCTGCCGCTTGCCGCTGGCCAGCAGGCCGGGCCCGCGCAGCTCGGCGAACACGCGGAACAGCCCCTCGCGGTCGAACAGCATCTGCGCGCTGGCCACCGGGATGATCAGCATCTCGCCGAAATCCATGCCCAGCGATTCGCCGCGCTCGGCGAGGATGCCGACCACGCGGAAACGCCGGTCGCCGGCGCGCAGCCACTCGCCCAGCGCCGGGCGCGTGCCGAACAGCTCGCGGCGCAGCTTGGCGCCGATCACGCAGACCGCCCGCGCCTCGCCGAAGTCCAGCGCCGGCAGCGGCTGGCCCTGGCCGACCTGGAGCTGGCGGATGGCGAAGAACTGCTGGCTGGTGCCGAGGGTGAAGGCCTCGCGGTTGCGGTTGCCGACGCTGACCTCGACCTGCCCGGCCTGCAGCGGCGCCACCCGCAGCACCGCGGGCAGGCGGGCGATGGCCGCGGCGTCCTGCAGGGTCAGGTCGCGCGGCGCCAGGCCGGTGATCGGCGGCATGCCGCCGCTGGTTTCCTTGCGCCCGGGCAAAATGATCAGGGTGTTGCGCCCGAGCACGGCGAACTCGCCGAGGACATAGCTGCGCGCGCCTTCGCCGAGGCCGGTGAGCAGGCTCACCGCGCCGACCCCGATAGCCACCGCCAGGAGCAGCATCAGGCTGCGCGAACGGTGCCCGCGCAGGCTGCCGAGGCACAGGCCGAGGGCATCGGCGGCGCGCATCAGTTCGGCTCCTGGTGGCGGTCTTCGACGATGCGCCCGTCGCGCATCAGCAGCTGGCGCCGGGCGCGCCGCGACAGCTGCGGATCGTGGGTCACCACCAGCAGGGTCAGGCCCTCGCCGTTGAGCTCCTCGAGCAGCGCCACCACTTCGCCGCCGGTGTGGCTGTCGAGGTTGCCGGTGGGCTCGTCGGCCAGCAGCAGGGCCGGCTGCATGGCGATGGCGCGGGCGATGGCGACGCGCTGGCGCTGGCCGCCGGACAACTCGCCGGGGCGGTGGGCCTGGCGGTCGCCGAGGCCCAGGCGCTCGATCAGCCTGGCGCTACGGCGCCGGCGCTCGGCCGGTTCGATGCCGGCCAGGAGCATCGGCAGCTCGATGTTGTCCCGCGCGGTCAGGCGCGGGATCAGGTGGTAGGACTGGAACACGAAGCCGATCCAGCGGCTGCGCAGCTCGGCGCGGCGCACCTCGTCGAGGGTCGCCGTGGCCTCGCCGCGCAGCCAGTACTCGCCGCTGTCCGGGGCATCCAGCAGGCCGAGGATGTTGAGCAGGGTCGACTTGCCCGAGCCGGACGCCCCGGTCACCGCCAGGTACTCGCCGGCCGCCACCTGCAGGTCCACCGCGTCGAGGCCCATCACCCGCTGATCGCCGAGCTGGAAGCAGCGGCTGACTGCGCGCAGCTCGATCATGGCGGGCTCTCCGCCGCCTCCTCGGGGCGCACCGCCAGGCCGTCGGCCAGGCCCTCCTGGTCCAGGCTGGCGAGGATCCGCGCGCCCGCCTCGATGCCGCCCTGCACCTCGGTCCAGCGCCAGTTGCTCAGCCCACTGCGGATGCGCGTCTCGCGCAGGCGCCCGGCCGCGGCGTCGTAGCGGTACAGCCGCTGGCCGTCGAGCAGGGTTTCGGTGGGCACGCGCAGGACCTCGCGCTTCTCCTCCAGGAGGATTTCCACATCGGCGCTGTAGCCGGTGAGCAGGATCACCTCGGGCGGCACCTCGGCGAAGCGCACCTCCACGTCGACGGTGCGCGCCTGCTTCTCCAGGTCGCGGACAAAGGGCGCGATACGGCTGACCTGGCCGGCGAAATGGCGGCCGCGAAAGGCGTCCAGGCTGATCCGCACCGGCATGCCGAGGCGCACGCGGGCGGCGTCCACCTCGTCGATCGGCGCCTCGACGTACAGGCAGCTGTCGTCGATCAGGTCCACCGCCGGCGGCGTGGGGATGCCCGGTGGCGAGGGGGTGACGTACTCGCCCAGCTCGCCGTTGATCTGCGCGACTATGCCGGCGAAGGGCGCGCGCAGGGTGGCCTGGTCGAGCAGCGAGCGCTGCAGCTCCAGCTGGGATTCGGCCTCGGCGATCAGCGCGGTGCTGGCCGCGCACACCAGGGCCGACAGGTTGGCACGGGTCTGGGCCTGGTCCAGGCGGTCGGCGGCGGCCAGCTTGCGCTCGGCCAGGTGGCGCAGGCGTTCGAGGTCACGCTGTTCCAGATGGGCCTGCTGGCAACGCTGTTCGCGGGCATTGCGCTGCGCGCGCAGGCGCGCCTCGGCCTCGCTGACCCGGGCCTGGCGGTCATCCTGGCGCAGGCGCAGGAGCACCTCGCCGGCCTGCACGCGCTGGCCCTCGTCGACCAGCAGCTGGGTGACCTGGCCGCCGAGGTTGAACGACAGGCGCGAACGCCGGCAGGCCTTGAGGGTGCCGGCGCGGGTATTGGCCACCAGGGTTTCCACCGTGCCGCGCTCGACCGCCACCAGGCGCACCGGCAGCGGCTCGGGCCGGCTCCACCACCACAGCAACAGACCCAGCACCAGCAGCAGCGGGACGCCGAATAACAGTTTGCGCATGCCCATCTCCCAGGCTCCAGTCCAATCAGACTAGGCGCTGGTGGGGCGGCTGTGCCAGAGATGAGCCGGTATGGGCGCGGGCGAAGGGGCAACGCCGCTGGCGTAGGGTGCGCCGCGCGCACCAGGCCCCACGCGGGGCGCGGGGTTACAGGTCTTCTTCCTCGACCAGGCGCACTTCGCCGCCGCTGATGGTGTAGGCGGCATCGGCCAGGTCATTGCTGACCGCCTCGATCTTCAGGGTGCCGCTGACCCACAGCGGCGCATAGATGTCTTCGAGGAGGATGGCCTTGGCCGGACGCACCAGGATGATCTGGTTCGGCGGCGGTGGCGGCACGTGGATGCAGGCGCCCGGATAGGGCACCAGGAAGAACAGGGTGCTGCGGCCCTCGGCGTCGCTTTCCAGGGGCACCGGGTAGCCGCCCAGGCGTACCAGCTTGCCGTTGAGGTGGGGCACGGTCTTGCTCGAGTACATCACCGCCGGCAGGTCCTTGGCCTGCTGCTTGAGGCCGCCCTGCTGGCCGAAGGTACCGGCGCCTTCCGGCGTCTCGTGGCTGATTTCCGGCATGGCTTCGAGGGCCTTCTGGTCCTCGCGCGGCATCAGCTCCAGCCAGTCGGTTTCCCGCGGTTCGGCCAGGGCCAGCAACGGCATCAGCAGCAGGGCAAGCAGGATTCGGCGCATGGGGGTTCTCGATGGGGCGTGAACGACAAGGCTGCGCCGGGGCGCAGCCTCACGGGCCTCAGGCGGGTTCGATCAGCGCTTCGACTTCGGCGATGCGCGCCTTCAGCGTGGCCATGTCGGCACAGCGCAGGGTGGCGTGGCCGACCTTGCGCCCGGCCTTGAAGGCCTTGCCGTAGTGGTGCAGGTGGCAATCGGCAATCGCCGTGACCTTGCCCACCTCCGGCACTTCGCCGAGGAAGTTGAGCATGGCGCTCTCGCCGACCTTGGCCGTGGAGCCCAGCGGCAGGCCGGTGACGGCGCGCAGGTGGTTCTCGAACTGGCTGCACTCGGCGCCTTCGATGGTCCAGTGCCCGGAGTTGTGCACGCGCGGGGCGATCTCGTTGGCCTTCAGGCCGCCGTCGACTTCGAAGAATTCGAAGGCCAGCACGCCGACGTAATCCAGCTGCTTGAGCACGCGGCCGACATAGTCCTCGGCCAGGGCCTGCAGCGGATGCGCGGTGCTGGCGATGGACAGGGCCAGCACGCCGCTGTCGTGGCGGTTGTGCACCAGCGGGTAGAAGCGCGTCTCGTCATCGCGACCACGCACGGCCACCAGCGACACTTCGCCGGTGAACGGCACGAAGCCTTCGAGGATGCACGGCACGCTGCCCAGCTCGGCAAAGGCGCCGACCACATCCTCAGCCTGGCGCAGGACCTTCTGGCCCTTGCCGTCATAGCCCAGGGTGCGAGTCTTCAGCACCGCCGGCAGGCCGATGGCGGCTACCGCGGCATCGAGATCGGCCTGGGACTGGATATCGGCGAAGTCCGGGGTGGGGATGCCAAGGTCCTTGAACAGCGACTTCTCGAACCAGCGGTCGCGGGCGATACGCAGCGCTTCGGCGCTCGGGTAGACCGGCACGAACTGGGAGAGGAAGGCCACGGTCTCGGCCGGCACGCTCTCGAACTCGAAGGTCACCAGGTCGACGTCATCGGCCAGGCGGCGCAGGTGCTCGTGGTCGTTGTAATCGCCGCGCAGGTGCTCGCCCAGGGCCTGGGCACAGGCGTCCGGCGCCGGGTCGAGGAAGGCGAAACTCATGCCCAGCGGAGTGCCCGCCAGCGCCAGCATGCGGCCCAGCTGGCCGCCACCAATCACACCGATCTTCATAGCTTCTGAGCCCCTATCAGGAACGCGGATCCGGGTTTTCCAGCACCGCTTCGGTCTGCTCGGTGCGGAACTGCTGCAGCGCCGCGTGGAATTGCGGGTGCTGGTGACCGAGGATGCTCGCCGCCAGCAGCGCGGCGTTGATCGCTCCGGCCTTGCCGATGGCCAGGGTGGCGACCGGGATGCCGGCCGGCATCTGCACGATCGACAGCAGCGAGTCGACGCCCGACAGCACGGCCGACTGCACCGGCACACCGAGCACCGGCAGGTGGGTCTTGGCCGCACACATGCCCGGCAGGTGCGCCGCGCCACCGGCACCGGCGATGATCACCTGGATGCCACGGCTGTCGGCCTGTTCGGCGTACTGGAAGAGCAGGTCCGGGGTGCGGTGGGCGGAAACCACCTTCACTTCATAGGGAATGCCCAGCTTTTCCAGCATGTCTGCGGTGTGACTGAGGGTGCTCCAATCGGACTTGGAGCCCATGATCACGCCAACCAGTGCGCTCATCGTTTTGCCTCTGACTCGGGCGCCTGTCGGCGCGACAAAAACCAACAAGCCACGCATCGGGCGTGGCTTGTTATGTGCGGGCCAGGCCGCATGGGGCCTGGAGGCGGCGCAGTATACCGGAAAGCGTAAACCCGCGCGCCTCCGGCTTTACCGTTCGTCCTCTTGGCGCCGAAGCGGCAGCAGGTCCGCTCAGGACGCTTCCTGGAAGAAGTAGTCGACCGTATGCATCCGATCCAGGGTCTTGCCATAGAAGTAGGTGAACGGCCGACCGGCGTCGATGATCCGCTGCAGGCATTCACGCTCGTAGCGCTCCAGGGAGCCCGTCACCATACCGTCCATATGGGTGACCATACCGACGCTGCCGAATTGGAACGTCATCATGCGCAGGCGCTTATCGCCTTCCTTGGCCCACGGAATCGGCCGCAGCACATAGCTCACTGCAGCGGCGTCCATGATGGCCTGCAGGTTGGCATCGGCAAACTGCATGCGATGGGGAATCGAGATGGGTGCAATACGGCCCACCATCTGGAAGAAGTCGTTAAGCAGAACATCGTTGCCGCCTGCTTGCAGGCGGTAGCTGATCTCAGGCAGCGGCTTATCCAGGATTGCAGAGAGCTGACAGAAGGTTTCATCCGAACTGGTCGCCAGCGGGAAGTCTTGCTCGCGTGCCGAATAGACCAGCTCGGCCTCGCCATGGAAGGTCAGCTGGCTCTCGAACTGACGCCGCATAGCCTCGGCCCTCTTGCGCAGTTGCTCGCGCTGCTCCTTCGCCAGCAACCCGCCGGTGGTTTGCGCCAGGTGCTCATCGAGCCGCTCCGGCTGAATCTCCAGAGTCAGCTTGCCAGACCACTGCTTGCGCGCTTCCAGGCGGCCGGCAAAGTAGCCCTGCACGGCCTGACGCCGCGCAGCATCCAGCGGCTCGGCAAAGCTCACCCGCAGCGATTGTTCATTTTCGAGCAGCTCAAGGTCGAACTGCTCAGCATCGAAGTGCTGCTCCTGCAGGGCCTGTTCCAGGGACTCACGCAAGGCGGGCTCAATGCCGCCCGTCAGTGTGCTGATCGGCGTATCGAAGTGCAGCACCAGCTCGTCACGGTCACAGGCGGTGAGCAACAGGCAGAGGGGCAGGAAAAGTAAGCGCAAACGGCGCATGGCTCCATCCTTGAGCAATAACAGGGCCGTGCATGCTATCGGACCCACCCGGACTGCGCATTGTCCGCGGTCACATACGGATCGGCGTAGCCCTATACGCCTTTCGGCTTTGGCATCCTGCGGCGCTCCAACTCCTACATCCATGCAGTTATCACGCATCCCTGCGGCTCAACCCCCCACGCAGCGATTCCACCCACCCTCCTGATGGGGCGCTCGGAGTTGCCTGGGCGTTCGTGGGAATGATCGTTAAGGCAGAGGCAGGCAGCCGTAGGGCCCGCTGCGCGTTCGGCTAACCGAACGCGGCATGGCGCCCGGTTCGCCAGGGCGAACGCGGCGGCTGCCGCGGCTCATCGCAAAATATTATTTAATCGTTTATTTTCAATAACTTAGATAGAACACGAGCCATGCCGAAAGCCTGGCACACAACCTGCTCTACCTCACTGCAGGAATGCCACGCGCCTTCCACCACCCACGGGCACCGCGCCGCACCCCGACGGCCACCCGCATAACAACAAGAGTGAGGATCAGCATGTTCAAGAGCAATCTCTCCCGCGCCGTCGGCATCGCCCTGGCCGCCTCCCTGTGCAGCTCCCCGGCGCTGGCCGAGGAACTGACCGGCACCCTGAAGAAGATCAAGGACAGCGGCACCATCGTCCTCGGCCACCGCGACTCGTCCATCCCCTTTTCCTACTTCGGCAGCGACCCGCAACAGCCGGAAGGCTACTCCCACGACCTGCAGCTGAAAGTGGTCGAGGCGCTCAAGCAGAAGCTGGGCCTGCCCGAGCTGAAGGTGCGCTACAACCTGGTGACCTCGCAGACCCGCATCCCGCTGGTGCAGAACGGCACCGTCGACCTGGAGTGCGGCTCCACCACCAACAACGTCGAGCGCCAGCAGCAGGTGGACTTCTCGGTCGGCATCTTCGAGGTCGGCACCCGCCTGCTGGCGAAGAAGACCACCGGCATCAAAGACTTCGCCGACCTCAAGGGCAAGAATGTGGTGACCACCGCCGGCACCACCTCCGAGCGCCTGCTCAAGTCGATGAACGCCGAGCAGCAGATGGGCATGAACATCATCTCGGCCAAGGACCACGGCGAGTCGTTCCTGATGCTCGAATCCGGCCGCGCCGTGGCCTTCATGATGGACGACGCCCTGCTCGCCGGCGAAATGGCCAAGGCCAAGCAGCCGGCCGACTGGCACGTGGTCGGCACCCCGCAGTCCTACGAGATCTACGGCTGCATGGTGCGCAAGGGCGACCCGGCGTTCAAGAAAGTGGTCGACGACGCCCTCACCGCCACCTTCAAGTCCGGTGAAGTCAACGCCATCTACGACAAGTGGTTCCTCAACCCGGTCCCGCCCAAGGGCCTGAACCTCAATTTCCCGATGAGCGACGAGCTGAAGAAGCTGGTCGCCAACCCCACCGACAAGGCTGCCGAGCAGCTCTGACACGGTGCCACCGCGCCTTCACGAGAGGCGCGGTGCGGGAACCAGGGGGCGACCGCCCCCGCCTTCGCCAGATAGGACAGGGGCACCGCCGCCACCCGCGACGGGGGTACGCGAGTACCCGGCCACCCGTCCGCCTGGGCCTTGCATCGGCTTTACCCGAGGGGAAACCCACATGAATTACAACTGGGACTGGAGCGTGTTCTTCAAGTCCACCGGCATCGGCAGCGAGATCTACCTGGACTGGTTCGTCACCGGCCTGGGCTGGACCCTCGCCATCGCCCTGGCCGGCTGGCTGATCGCCCTGGCGCTGGGCTCGCTGCTCGGCGTGCTGCGCACCGTGCCGAACCGCTGGTTGAGCGGCTTCGCCACCTGCTACGTGGAGCTGTTTCGCAACGTGCCGCTGCTGGTGCAGCTGTTTCTCTGGTACTTCCTGGTGCCGGACCTGCTGCCCGAGCCGCTGGAGATGTGGTTCAAGCAGGACCTCAACCCCGCCACCTCGGCCTACCTCAGCGTGGTGGTCTGCCTCGGCCTGTTCACCGCCGCGCGGGTCTGCGAGCAGGTGCGCACCGGCATCCAGGCGCTGCCCAAGGGCCAGCTGGCCGCCGGCTACGCCCTGGGCTTCAGCCTGGCGCAGATCTACCGCGACGTGCTGCTGCCGCAGGCCTACCGCATCATCATTCCGCCGCTGACCAGCGAGTTCCTCAACATCTTCAAGAACTCCTCGGTGGCGTCCTTGATCGGCCTGATGGAGCTGCTGGCGCAGACCAAGCAGACCGCCGAGTTCAGCGCCAACCTGTTCGAGGCCTTCACCCTGGCCACGCTGATCTACTTCACCCTGAACATGAGCCTGATGCTGCTGATGCGCCTGATCGAGAAGCGCGTGGCGGTGCCGGGGCTGATCGCCATGGGAGGCAAATAATGGACTTCAGCGCGATCCTCCCGGCCCTGCCGGGCCTCTGGCAGGGCATGGCCATGACCCTGCAGCTGATGCTGCTCGGCGTGCTCGGCGGCGTGCTGCTGGGCACCCTGCTGGCCATGGCGCGGCTGTCGCACAACAAGCTGCTGGCCAAGGCCGCGGCCACCTACGTCAGCTACTTCCGCTCCATCCCGCTGCTGCTGGTGATCACCTGGTTCTACTTCATGGTGCCCTTCCTGCTGCGCTGGATCACCGGCGAAGACACCCCGGTGGGCGCCTTCACCTCGTGCCTGGTGGCCTTCGTGATGTTCGAGGCGGCGTACTTCTGCGAGATCGTCCGCGCCGGCATCCAGGCCATCCCCAAGGGCCAGATGGGCGCCGCCAGCGCGCTGGGCATGAGCTACGCGCAGAGCATGCGCCTGATCATCCTGCCGCAGGCCTTCCGCAAGATGACCCCGCTGCTGCTGCAGCAAAGCATCATCCTGTTTCAGGACACCTCGCTGGTCTACACCGTGGGCCTGATGGACTTCCTCAACGCCGCCCGCTCGCGCGGCGACATCCTCGGCCAGGCCCATGAATTCCTGATCTTCGCCGGCCTGGTGTACTTCACCCTCAGCTTCGCCGCCTCGCAGGCGGTCAAGTTCCTGCAAAAGAGGTTAGCCGTATGATTTCCATCCAGAACGTCAACAAGTGGTATGGCGACTTCCAGGTGCTGACCGACTGCAGCACCGAGGTGCAGAAGGGCGAAGTGGTGGTGGTGTGCGGGCCGTCCGGCTCGGGCAAGTCGACCCTGATCAAGTGCGTCAACGCCCTGGAAGCCTTCCAGAAGGGCGACATCGTGGTCGACGGCACCTCCATCGCCGACAGCAAGACCAACCTGCCCAAGCTGCGCTCGCGGGTCGGCATGGTGTTCCAGCACTTCGAGCTGTTCCCGCACCTGACCATCGCCGAGAACCTGACCATCGCCCAGGTCAAGGTGCTCGGCCGCAGCAAGGCCGAGGCCAGCGAGAAGGGTCTCAAGCTGCTCGACCGGGTCGGCCTCGCCGCCCATGCGCACAAGCACCCGGGGCAACTCTCCGGCGGCCAGCAGCAGCGGGTGGCGATCGCCCGCGCCCTGGCCATGGACCCGGTGGTGATGCTGTTCGACGAACCGACCTCGGCACTCGACCCGGAGATGGTCAACGAGGTGCTCGACGTCATGGTGCAGCTGGCCAACGAGGGCATGACCATGATGTGCGTGACCCACGAGATGGGCTTCGCGCGCAAGGTCGCCGACCGGGTGATCTTCATGGATCGCGGGCAGATCGTCGAAGACTGCGCCAAGGAGGAATTCTTCGGTGACATCAACGCCCGTTCCGAGCGGGCCCAGCAATTTCTCGCCAAGATCCTCCAGCACTGAGAACCCGTCTGGGATCTCTTGATCGTCGGCCATGCTGCGTTGAAATCGGGCTCGGGCTGCTCATTTACAGCTCGTAAACTCCGCGCCCTCGCCCAATTTCGCCTTGCCTGGCTCTAGCTCAAAAGATCCTAAACAGGTTCTGAGGGAGAGCCCGGAGCCTCGGCTCCGGGCGCCCGCTGGCCAGCCCCGGACGACTGTGATGCAATGTCTCTCCCCCAGCGTCCGCGCCCTGCCGCCCGCCCTCATGGTCAAACCACGCCTGTTCCGCCAACTGCTGCTGACCCTGCTGGCGCTCCTGCTGATCGGCGCCTGCGGCTATGCCGGCTATCGCCTCAGCGAAGCCAGCGGCATCCGCGCCCTGGCCGGCAATGGTGAACGCCAGCTGGAGCTCAACGCCCGCGCGGTGGAAAGCGAGATCAACCAGTACACCTACCTGCCCAGCCTGCTGGAGCTGGAAAACAGCGTCAGCCGCCTGCTGCGGACGCCCAGCACGGAGGACCGCCAGCGCCTCAACGACTACCTCGAAGGCCTCAACCGCCGCAGCGGCAGCCTGGCCACCTATGTGCTGGACCGCGAAGGCCGCGTGGTGGCGACCAGCAACTGGAACCAGGCGGACAGCTACCTGGGCGAGGACCTGTCCTTCCGCGCCTATTTCCAGGATGCCGTGCGCGGTCGCCCGGGGCGCTTCTATGGCATCGGCAGCACCACCGGTGAGCCCGGCTACTACCTGGCCCACGGCCTGCGCAGTCACGGCCGGGTGATCGGCGTGGCCGTGGTCAAGGTGCGCCTGGACGCCCTGGAGAAGCGCTGGGCCGACGCCCGCGTGGAGGCCTACGTCAGCGACGAAAACGGCATCATCATTCTCTCCAGCGATCCGCGCCGCCGGCTCAAGGCCATCCGCCCGCTGGACGCCGCCAGCCGTGAACGCCTGGCGCGCAGCCTGCAGTACCACTGGGCGGCGCTGGAGGAGATGCAGCCGCTGGCCCGCCGCGAACTGGCCGACGGCCTCGAGGAAGTGCGCCTGGCCGGCGCCGACGGCCAGCCGCGCGACTACCTGCGCCAGAGCCGGCCGCTGGCCGACAGCCCCTGGCACCTGACCCTGCTCACCCCGCTGGACGACCAGCGCCGCGCCGCCAGCAGCCACGCCATGCTCGCCGCCGTGGCCTGCGCCCTGCTGCTGCTGTTGGCCCTGGTGCTGAACCAGCGGCGCAAGGTGATCGCCACCCGCCTGGCCGCCCGCGCGGCGCTGGAGCGGGCCAACAGCGAGCTGGAGCGCAAGATCGCCGAGCGCACCGCCGACCTGCAGGCCAGCAACACCCGCCTGCAGGACGAGGTGCGCGAACGCCAGCAGACCGAGGCGACCCTGCGCCAGGCCCAGGACGGCCTGGTGCAGGCCGGCAAGCTGGCGGTGATCGGGCAGATGTCGACCAGCATCGCCCACGAACTGAACCAGCCGCTGGCGGCCCTGCGCACCCTCTCGGCCAATGCCGCGCGCTTTCTCGAACGCGGCGCCCTGGATACCGCCGGCAGCAACCTGCAGGCGATCGGCGAACTGGTCGACCGCATGGGCCGCATCACCGCCAGCCTGCGCGCCTTCGCCCGGCGCGGCGGCGACCGCGGTGAGGCCGGCCTGGAGCAGGCGGTGGAGGCCGCGCTGTTCCTCCTGCACAGCCGCATCGAGCAGGAGCGGCCGAGCCTGCACCGGCAGTTCGCCGAGGCGCGCCTGGCCATCGACCAGACCCGCCTGGAGCAGATCCTGGTCAACCTGCTGAGCAATGCCCTCGACGCCCTGCGCGAGCAGCCGTGCCGCGAGCTGTGGCTGAGCGGCAGCGCGGCCGGCGACAGCTACCATCTGGAGGTGCGCGACAGCGGCGCCGGCATCGCCCCGGACGTGCGCGCCCACCTGTTCGAGCCGTTCTTCACCACCAAGCCCGGCGAGAAGGGCCTGGGCCTCGGCCTGACCCTGTCCGCCAGCCTGGCCGCAGCCGCCGGCGGCAGCCTGGCCGTGCGCCACCCGGAGGAAGGCGGCAGCGCCTTCATCCTCAGCCTGCCGATCCTGCGCGAGGGGAATCACCGCCATGACTGAAACGCTGAGCGTCCTGATAGTCGAAGACGACCCCCACGTGCTGCTCGGCTGCCAGCAGGCCCTGCAGCTGGAAGACATCGCCAGCATCGGCGTGGGCAGCGCCGAGGAGGCGCTGGCCAAGGTCGGCGCGGATTTCCCCGGCATCGTGGTCAGCGACATCCGCCTGCCGGGCAGCGACGGCCTGACCCTGCTGAGCCGCCTCAAGCAGCGCGACCCGAGCCTGCCGGTGGTGCTGATCACCGGCCACGGCGACATCGGCATGGCGGTCGGCGCCATGCAGGACGGCGCCTACGACTTCATCGAGAAACCCTTCTCCCCCGAGCGCCTGGTCGAGGTCGCCCGCCGCGCCCTGGAGCAACGCGGCCTGGCCCGCGAAGTCAGCGCCCTGCGCCGCCAGCTGGCCGGGCGCCAGGCCCTGGAACAACGCCTGATCGGCCGCTCACCGGCCATCCAGCAGCTGCGCGAGCTGATCGCCAACGTCGCCGACACCGGCGCCAACGTGATCATCGAAGGCGAGACCGGCACCGGCAAGGAGCTGGTGGCGCGCTGCCTGCACGACTTCAGCCGGCGCCAGGCCAAGCCCTTCGTCGCCCTCAACTGCGGCGGCCTGCCGGAGAGCCTGTTCGAGAGCGAGATCTTCGGCCACGAGGCGCACGCCTTCACCGGCGCCAGCAAGCGGCGGATCGGCAAGATCGAGCACGCCGACGGCGGCAGCCTGTTCCTCGACGAGATCGAGAGCATGCCGCTGGCCCTGCAGATCAAGCTGCTGCGGGTGCTGCAGGAACACAGCCTGGAGCGCCTCGGCTCGAACCAGCCGATCGCCGTGGACTGCCGGGTGATCGCCGCGACCAAGGCCGACCTGGCCGAGCTGGGCAAGCGCGGCGAGTTCCGCAGCGACCTGTACTACCGGCTCAACGTGGTGACCCTGGAGCTGCCGCCGCTGCGCGACCGCCGCGAAGACATCCTGCTGCTGTTCGAGCACTTCCTGCAGCTCGCCGCGCTGCGCTTCGACCGTGCCCCGCCCGTGCTCGACCGCAGCACCAGCGCCGCCCTGCTGGCCCACGACTGGCCGGGCAACGTGCGCGAGCTGCGCAACGTGGCCGAGCGCTTCGCCCTCGGCCTGCCGGTGTTCAAGGGCAGCGGCGCGGTGCCGGACGGCCACGAGCCGAGCTTCGCCGAGGCGGTGGAAGCCTTCGAGCGCAACCTGCTCGGCGCCACCCTGGAGCGCCACGCCGGCAACCTCAGCCAGGCCGCCCAGGCCCTGGGCATGGCCAAGACCACGCTGTTCGACAAGGTGAAGAAGTACGGCCTGGGCTGAGAACCTGTTCAAAGTCTGCTGCGCGTCGGCCATGCTGCGTTGAAATCGGACTCAGAATGCTCATTTACAACTCGTAAACTGCGCTTCTTCGCCCGATTTCGCCTTGCCTGGCTCTAGCTCGCGAGACTTTGCACAGGTTCTGAGCCCCGGCGACTCGCTCGTAGGGTGCGCCGCGCGCACCGATAACCCCCGCGAGTGCCTGGTGCGCACGGCGCCCCCTACGGCAGGCCTCGCAACCTGGCAGGGCGAAGCCACGAGCCACCGCTCAGTTCAGGCGCATCCAGTACGGGGCGCCCTGGTAGGTGAAGACGATGCCGTCGCTGGTGATCTGCTGCAGCTGCAGGTCGTCGGTCAGACGGTCGCCTTCGTGCAGGCTGCGCCCCTTGGCGCGGATGAAGCGGGCGCTGCTGTCCGCGGAGTAGACATGGGCGTTGATGCCCAGTTCGCGCACCTGCCGCTGGATGCCGGAAGGCAGGCCCTTCCAGTGGCTGACGCCGTTGAGCTGGGCGCCCTGGCCCTGCCCCGCGTCCTCGGCGCCGCGTTGCGGAATCGGCGGCGGTGCGCGGCGCTCGCGGGTCAGCGAGGCCTGCGGCGGCGTCACCCGCCCGGCGGCCACCGGCAGCTCCAGCACCACCGGCGCCGCGGGGCGGGCCGGCGGCGGCTGGTCGTCGAGCTGGATGCGCGTGCCGGCCATGCTCTGCAACTGCGACAGGCCGGGGGCCTGTGGATCGGTGGGCGCCGCCGGAGCGGGCACGGCAGCGACTGCGGCGGGCGGCGGCGGGTTCGGGGCGACCGCGGCAGGTGGCGCGGGCGGCTCGGCGGCCGGTTCGGGCTGGCGGTTCATCATCACCCAGCCGACCGCCAGCACCGGCAGCAGGCCGGCCAGCATCGCCCAGCCGCGACCGATGCCGCGGCGCGGCGCCGGGCGGTAGGCACTGGTCGGCTCCTGGGCCGTGTCGATATGGGGGATCTCGCCCAGGTTGCGCTGGCTTTCCGACTGTTTCAGCGCATTGAGGATGTAGGACATGGCCTCACTCCCAGTCCGCTTCGGCGGCGGCGGTCAGCAGGGGAATACCGGGTTCGGTCAGGGTGCTGAGGCGGATCAGGGTCTGCGGCCCCAGTACCGCATCGGTCGCCAACTGGTATTGATGCTGGAAGGCCAGCACCTGCATCTGCAGGGGCTCGTCGTAGCGCTGGCGCTGGCCGCGCGGCGGCTCGAGACCCTGCAGCTTGGCCAGGCGCGCCGCCAGCCACGGCACCACCGGGCTGCTGGTCTCCGGGCGCAGCGGTTCCTGGTAGCCCGGCGGCAGGCGCCAGAGCAGCAGCGCGCCGGCGTCCAGCCAGTTGCGCAGGTCCTCCAGCTCGACCTCGCGCGGCTCGCCGGCGACGTCCAGGGTGGCGCGCCCGGTCTGCTGGTCGAGGCCGACCAGGGTGGCATGGAAGCGCTGCCCGCCGGCATTGCGCAGGCTGATCACCGCCGGCAGGTTGAAGCCGAGCAGTTCCTCGAGCGGGCCGGGGGTCTGCAGGCAATCCAGCCCGTGCTGACGGGCGAAGCGGCAGATCACCGGCGCCTGCTGCGGGTCGTAGTCGAGCCCCCAGAGATCGAACAGGCGCTGGTAGGCCAGCACCTCGGTGGCCGTCAGGTCGGTGCCCGCCGGCCATTGCCACTGCGCCGGGCTCGACGGCAATAGCGCGGGCTGCACCTGGCCGCCCGCCGGCAGTTCGCTGGCCTCCGGTTCGGCGGCCGGAGCCGCTACCGGCTCCGCCACGGGCACGGGTAGCGGGGCGGCCGGTGGCGCCGGCACCTGCTCGACCGGCACGGGGCGCATCCAGGCCAGCAGCTCGCGCCCGCCGGGAATCAGGAAGCCGCCCAGCAGCAACAGCAGCAGCGCCAGCGGCAGCAGCGCCCAGCGCCAGGTCGACGCGGGCGCGGCGAACTGGCCGCGCACTTCGCGCGCCGCCCGGTTGAGCAGCCACCAGTTGACCCGTGGCCGGCGCTCGACATAGGCGCCGAGCAGGGCGCGGTCGCAGATCACATTGATCATCCGCGGCACCCCGCCGGTCAGGCGGTACAGGCGGTGCAGCGCCGCCCGGCTGAACAGCGGCGCATCGCGTCCGCCCACGGCCAGGCGATGGCCGACATAGGCCGGTAGCTCCTCGCGGGACAGGGCGTGCAGGTGGTAGCGCGCGGTGATGCGCTGGTCGAGCTGGCGCAGCTCGGGGCGGGCCAGGGTGGCGAGCAGTTCCGGCTGGCCGATCAGGATGATCTGCAACAGCTTCTGGCTGCTGGTTTCCAGGTTGGTCAGCAGGCGGATCTGCTCCAGCACGTCGAGGCCGAGGTTCTGCGCCTCGTCGATGATCAGCACGGTATTGATCCCGCGCCCGTGGGCTTCCAGCAGGTGCTGGTTGATCGCGTCGATATAGCCCTTGATCCGGTGGCTGTTGTGCGGGCGGTGGATCTTCAGCTCGTCGCAGATGGCCTCGAGCAGCTCGGTGATGCTGTACTTGGGATTGAGGATCACCGCGACTTCGGTGTTTTCCGGCAGCTGTTCGAGCAGGCAGCGGCACACCGTGGTCTTGCCGGTGCCGACATCGCCGGTCAGCAGGACGAAACCGCCGTTGCAGTTGATGCCGTAGAGCAGGCTGGCCAATGCCTCGCGGTGCTGCTCGCTCAGGTACAGGTAGCGCGGGTTGGGCGCTATGGTGAACGGCAGTTCGGAGAAGCCGAAATAATTGCTGTACATGGACGTCTGACCTCGCAGTCTACCTGTGACTATAGAAGTCGTCAGAGCACTTTCCAGTCCGGTACGGGCATACGTCCTTTCGTCGGCGGAACAGCCAAATCGTCGCCCCGATCTACACTGTGTAAAGAGGATCGCCTGTTTGGAGTAGCAGAATCACGCTACTGTATCAAAGGCTTAACACATGTCCGCGATAGTCTCCGAAGCGCCCGGCGCCCCCCGCCGCGCGCTGCTTCTCGATCTCTCCAGCGAAGAGACCCCGCCGCCTCTGCAGCATCTGCAGGACTGGGTATTCGACCGGGTCACCACCCTGGATAGCGCCCAGGGCCTGCTGAAGTTCCATCAATACCGGGTCGGCATCGTCATGCTGCCGGAGCTCGCCGAGGAGCAGTACGAGCAGCTCGAAAGCCTGCTCGACCACGACGAGCACCTGTCCTGGGTCGCCCTGACCCGCTCCGGGCTGCTGGAACAGCAGAATTTCCGACGACTGATCTACGAGCACTTCTACGACTACTTTTCCCTGCCGCTGCAGGGCAACAGCCTGGATCACCTGCGCCACGCCCTCGGTCATCTGGACGGCATGTCGCGCCTGCGTGCCCTGGAGCAGGAGGCCCTGGTGCCGCTGGCCGAGTTCCAGATGGTCGGCGGCAGCCGGCATTTTCTCGCCATCTTCGACCAGATCCGCCGGGTCGCCGGGGTCGAGGCGCCGGTGATGATCCGCGGCGAGACCGGGGTGGGCAAGGAGATGATCGCCCGCGCCATCCACCAGCGTTCGCCGCAGGCCGAGGGGCCGTTCGTCGCGGTGAACTGCGGCGCCCTGCCGGAGACGCTGATCAATGCCGAGCTGTTCGGCTACGAGAAAGGCGCCTTCACCGGGGCCTACAAGCGCAAGATCGGGCGCATCGAGGCGGCGCAGAACGGCACCATCTTCCTCGACGAGATCGGCGACCTGCCGCCGCAGATGCAGGTCTACCTGCTGCGCTTTCTCGAACAGAAGACCATCGAGCGCCTGGGCGGCAACCAGAGCATCCAGGTCAATGCGCGGGTCATCGCCGCCACCCACGTCAACCTGGAACAGGCGGTGGCCGACGGCACCTTTCGCGAGGACCTCTACTACCGCCTCAACGTGCTGAGCATCTATGTGCCGCGCCTGGCCGAGCGCGGCAACGACATCGAGCTGCTGGCGCGCTACTTCCTGCACAAGTTCGCCAAGGAGTACGGCACCAGCTCGCGCGGCCTGACCCGCCAGGCCATCGGCGCCCTGCTCAGCCACAGCTGGCCGGGCAACGTGCGCGAGCTGATCAACCGCATTCGCCGCGCCCTGGTGATGAGCGAGAACCGCATGATCAGCGCGGCCGACCTCGGCCTCGAGGAATGCGAGAGCCTGGACATGGTCATGCCGCTGGAGCAGGCCCGCGCCCATGCCGAGGAACTGGCCGTGCGCAGCTGCCTGAGCCACTCGATGAACAACGTGTCGCAGGCCTCAAAACTGCTCGGCGTGTCCCGTGTAACCCTCTATCGCATGATGGACAAATACGGCATCCGTTAAGCGCAGCTGTAACGACCGAGCAACAGTCGACCGCCCCGGCGCCCCGCGTTTAGCGCGGCGCCCCGCCTGGGGCGGGCCTTTCAGGGCTTTGGCGTGCTACCTGCATGATTTCTCCGGCCAGTACGGAGGTAAGCAGCATGCCCGAACGCGGTCGCCGAGCCACCGATCTGCAGACGCCGGAAAGAAGAGGCAGCGGCGCCGCGGAAGTGGTCGGCGCATGCCCGGAAAGCGGCATGCTGGCCTTCCCCCTGTTCAGCGAGCCGCCCTTCGTCAACTGGTACCACTACCGCAAGCAGCGCATCCAGCATCGCCAGCATCCCTCCAGTTCGCCGCCAATCCTGCTGTGGGACGAAGCGGAAGATCCCTGAGCACCTGTTCCGAGCGCCTGCTGACGATCTCTCTCAGGGTGCGCCGCGCACACCACAAACCACACACCGGCCTGCGGTGCGCACGGCGCACCCTACGCAAGGGCCTGAAATCGGTGGATTCGCCTCGTTGGCAGAGCCGGGAAAATAGCCTGAACAGGCTCTGAGCCACGCCCTCCTGCACCGCCCCTCCCGCCGACCCCGACCCGCCCGCGCCACGCGCCGGCAGCGCCGTGCGGCCATTCACCCCGGGCGCAAGGCCAGCATTTGGCCATGATTTCAAAGCGCCATTAGTGGCTGAAAGCCAGTGTGACAGCACGCGCATTTCCACCGCCGGCTCGATGAACGGTAGCAAAGAGCCGATGCTCGGCTCGACTTGCCCCCAGGCCTCTAGCGCGAGCCTTTCGCCTGCCCGGCGAAAAAGTTCCAGATCGTTTTTTAACCAAACCTCTACAGCCTTATGCCTCGTTTGTATAAAAAACGAACAAATCGCGTGATAGATTCCGCTCCCGTAACAGCTGTACAGAAAATGAACAGTACAACCCTGGCATCTGTTACAGGAAATACCCCGCTGCATTGCGCAGTGAACAGTGAGGTTTGCCGATCCACGCACTGGCATTACATGTCGTCGAAGATCGAGGGGCTTTAATCGGGCAGCCGCGGCTGCCCACGTTGTATCGCTACAGAAAGCTCCTCTCCCGACAAAGGCATAACCAGGGCAACCTGGCGACGCAAAGTCACGGGCCCTCATGGGTCGCCGGACTGCCGAAGGAGACATCCCTCATGGACAGCCGTGAAGAGGAACTTTTCTGAACCTGATTCAGGAGAGCCTTCATGCGCCCGTCCCAGCCCCGTTTCGCCCTCGCTTTGGCCATTCTGGCCGCCAGCCTCGCCCCGGCCGCCCTGGCCCATCCGCTCGACACCCAGGCCCAGGCCGCCAGCAGCACCGGGCAGGCCGCCCGCGCCGCGGCCACCGGCCAGACCAAGGCACTGTTCGACCTGCAACAGCGCTGGCAGAACGCCGGCGGCGAGGCCAAGGCCCACCTGCAGCAGCAGATGCGCGACCAGGCCGAACAGCGTCGCGCGCTGCTCAGCGAACTGGCCCTGCAGCAGCCGGGCGAAGTGCTGCGGGTTGCCGTGCCGACGGACAAGCAGGGCCAGCTGCCGAGCGAAGTGCTGGCGCTGGTGGAAGAAGCGGTGGAAGTGGAAGGCGAGCTGGAGATCATCCATGTCGACAACTTCGAAGACCCCAGCCTGAACCGCATCGAACACCTGCTGAAGACGCCCTATGGCGAGCAGGTGCGCCTGCATGACGCCGGCCACAGCCACCGCGAGCTGCAAACCGGGCAGAAGGTGCGCCTGAAAGGCGTGCTGATTCCCGCCGGCGCCAACGCCAAGTCGGGCGAGGCCGGCGAGCTGGTGGTCGCCAGCTTCGACGAGGACATCCTCAGCCTGGCCGCCGGCAGCGCCGCCAGCTACGGCAGCCAGCCGGGCGTGCAGGCCAACACCGTGGGCGAGCAACGCACCCTGGTGATGATGGTCAACTTCCAGGACGCCCCCAGCAACAAGCCCTGGACCAGCGCCGACATGCAGTCCATGTTCAGCAACCAGATCAACCCCTTCTACCAGGAAGTCTCCTACGGCCAGACCTCGTTCCAGGCCACCGTACTCAACTGGCAGACCATCGCCACCAACAGCAGCAGCTGCGACCGCACCGCCATCACCAACCTGGCGGACCAGGCGGCCACCGCCGCCGGCCATGTGCTGAGCAACTACGACCGCCTGGTCTACGCCTTCCCGGTGTCCTCCGCCTGCGGCTGGGGCGGCCTCGGCAGCGTCGGCGGCAAGCCGTCGCGGGCCTGGCTCAACGGCTCGTTCAACCGCGGCGCCTACACCCACGAACTGGGCCACAACCTGGGCCTGTACCACTCCCATGACCAGGTCTGCGCCGGCAGCACCCTGGGCAGCAACTGCACCGTCAAGGAATACGGCGACCTTGCCGACACCATGGGTGCCGGCAAGGGCCACTTCAACGCCTACCAGAAAGACCGCCTGGGCTGGTTCGGCAACCGCATCCTCACCGTCGCCAGCTCGGGCAGCTACCGCCTGGCGCCGCAGGAGTTCAGCGGCAGCCTGCCGCTGGCCCTGAAGACCCTGAAAAGCGTCGACCCCACCAATGGCGCCAAGACCTGGTACTACGTGGAATACCGCCAGGCCATCGGCCTCGACAGCCCGCTGAGCGCCTACGAGTCCTCGGGCGGCAACCTGCACAAGGGCGTGTCCATCCACAGCGGCATCGACCTCAACGGCAACGCCAGCTACATGCTCGACATGACCCCGGAAACCTCGGGCTGGTATGACGCCGCCCTGGTCGCCGGCAAGCGCTTCAGCGACAGCACCAGCGGCGTCAATGTCAGCACCCAGTGGGCCGACGGCAAGGAGGCCCTGGTGGACGTCAGCCTGGGCGCCGAGCAGTGCGTGCAGAGTGCGCCGAGCCTGAGCCTGACCGCCAGCGGCGACAACTGGGTCAGCGCCGGCACCGCAGTGAGCTACACCCTGAACCTGGTCAACCGCGACAGCGGCAGCTGCACCAGCCGCAGCTTCAACCTGAGCGCCGGCGTGCCCAGCGGCTGGAGCGCCAGCCTGAGCAAGAGTTCGGTAAGCCTGGCCGCCGGCGCCAGCACCAGCGCGACCCTCAGCGTGACCTCGGCGAGCAGCGCCCCGGCCGCCTACTACGACATCATCACCAACGCCGTCAGCGGCAGCCAGAGCGTCAGCGCCTCCGCCCTCTACGTGGTGGAAGCGGCCGCCGCCAACACCGCGCCGGTGGCCAAGAGCGACAGCGCCAGTGGCAGCGCCGGCACTGCGGTGACCGTGGCCGTGCTGGGCAACGACAGCGATGCCGACGGCGATGCCCTGAGCGTCAGCTCGATCAGCGGCGTGAGCAACGGCAGCGTCAAGCTCAACGGCGACGGCAGCCTGACCTTCACCCCGAACAGCGGCTACAGCGGCACCACCAGCTTCACCTACAGCATCAGCGACGGCCGTGGCGGCAGCGCCAATGCCCCAGTCAGCGTCAGCATCGCCGCCAGCGCCCTGCAGGCACCGGTGGCCAATAACGACTCGGCCAGCCTGAGCAGCCTGAACCCGGTGGTGATCGCGGTACTGGCCAACGACAGCGACCCGCAGGGCGCCAAGCTCAGCCTGGTCAGCGTAACCCAGGGCAGCAAGGGCACCGTCAAGGCCAATGCCGACGGCACCGTCACCTACAGCCCGGGCCGCGGCCTGAAGAGCACCGACAGCTTCACCTACAGCATCAGCAACGGCAGCAAGGTCGCCAGCGCCACCGTGCAGGTCAGCCTGGTCAGCAGCGGCGGTACGGGCGGCAATGGTGGCAAAGGCAAATAAGGCCGAGCCGCAAGCTGTATATAAAGAGGGCGATGCCGCGAGGCATCGCCCTTTCCCCATGTAGGGTGGGTGAAACCCGCCTTGCATCGCCCGCCGCGCGGCGTGCTCCCGCCCTGCCCGGCCGCACGGGCTGTGCGTGGGAGCGAATTCATTCGCGATCAGGGCCTGCGCAGAGTGGCCGGTTTATCGCGGATAAATCCGCTCCCACCAACGCTCGATGGCGCATGCAACACGTAACGGCCACATAGCCATAAAAAAGGGCGATGCCTCGCGGCATCGCCCTTTTTCCTCCTAGCCCCTAGGGGCATGGTTCACTACAGCGGGTTGAGGCCCAACGGGCAGGATTCGCCGCCATCCGGGTTGTCGAACACCCCGTTGTTGGCATCGTCCAGCTGGGTGGCCAGGGCCAGCATGCTTTCGCGAGTACCGCTCTGCAGCTGGGCATTGACGTCGCTGATCACATCACTGAGGGTGAAGGCGTACTGCACTCCACCATTGGCGGCATTGAGCACGGCGGCTACTGCGGCACGCAGCATGATCTGGGCTGCGCCCAGCTTGCCAGTGCCACCCGAGTAGCTCAGGGCATCGAGCATCAGGTCGTCGGCGAGGCCGCCGATCTGGCCGTTAACCCCAGCGAAGTTGAACACGTCCTGCAGTTGGGTGCTGTACGGATCGTACGGCGGGTTGGTCCAACTGCCGAAGTGTTGCTCTTGCTTCCAGTACCCCGGAGTACAGCCTTCGTCACCCGGGTTGAACTGGTTGACGTAGCGGCAGAAGGCATAGTCGCCACTGCCCAGCGTCAGGGTTGCCGTCAGGCCAGCTACCGATTGACCGGTCAGGCTACCGCCATCGGCAGCAGCGCAGGTCAGGCTGACCGCGCTGATGAACGGCGGCAACGGCTCGTCTTCCGTAACGCTTACCTGTTCCGTGGCGCCGAAGCTCGGGATATCCACCGTGTACTCGATGGAGCTCGCGAAGCTCTGACCAGCCAGCGGATCAGCGAACGGCGAGTTGGTGAGCGGCAGCTGACCATACAGCGGAGTCAGGAAGAAGCTCGGCGGCAGATCACCGGTCGTACTGTAGCTGAACGCCAGGTTCTCGGCGTTGAGCAGCAGTTTCTCGATCACCACGGTAGCCGGGTTCGGCAGCACGACGTTGCAGCTCTGATCGTCCTGGTCAGAGATGTCGTTCGGGAAGCCGGCCGGGTTGTAGTGCACATCCACCGTGTTGACGATCGGCGCGCCGACGTCCGTGGCCTGGGTCACGTAGTCCACGGTGAAGTTGCAGGAAGCACCCGATGCCAAGGTGTTGCAATTGGCAGCGGCAGCCTGTGCAGCGAGGTCACCCAGCTTGTCATCCACGATGCTGGCCAGGTTCAGGTTCGGGCTGTCCGTCGAGCCGGTGTTGTTGATGGTGTAGCTGTAGGTGATGGTCTGCCCGACTATGACATCCAGGTCGCAGTTGGCAGTCTTGTCGACGGCCACCGACGGCTGGAACAGGTTGACGCTATGGTCGTCGCTGTCCGTGATGTCGTTCGGGAAGCCACTCGGGTTGTAGTGCACCGTCACCGTGTTCGGCAGCGGGTCGGGATCACCGACCTGTACCGTGCGGGTGGCTTGGATGACGCAACTTGCCCCGGTCGCCAGGGTGCCGGTGCAGCTGGAGTTGCTCACATACTGGTTGGCCGCCAGCAGATCGCCCAGCAGCGTATCCACGATGGTGCCGTTGACCAGGTTCGGGCTATCTGCCGAGCTGGTGTTGGTCACCGTGATGGTGTAGCTGGCAGGGTCACCCACCTTGGACAACGCGTCGCCTTCCTTGACCACAACCACGCTCGGCTGGAACAGGTTGACGCTATGGCTATCCTCAGCCGCCAGCACGTTCGGGAAGCCCTGCGGCGAACAGGTGGCCGATGCCGTATTCGGCAACGGATCCGCATCACCCGCCTGCACGGTGTACTGCGCGTTGATCACATGCTGTTCACCGGCGGCCAGGGTCACCGCCTCGTCGATACCCAGCAGCGCATCGCTGACGGTGCAGTCCAGCGCCGGGCTGTCGGCCGAGCTGGTGTTGCTCAGGGTGATGGTGTAGTCCACCGGGTCACCCACCTTGGACAGCTCGCTACCCGTCTTGTCCAGCGTGATGCTGGGCTGGAACAGGTTGGTGCTGTGGCCATCCGACGCGGTGTAGATGTTCGGGAAGCCGGTTGGCGAGCAGGTGACCGAGGCCGTGTTCAGCAGCGGATCACTATCGCCCGCCTGGACGACGTAATTCGTGTTGATCACGTGGCTAGCCCCGGAGGCCAGGGTTACATCCTCATCCAGATTCAACAGCGGGTCGGTGATGGTGCACACCAGGTCTGGTGTATCGGCCGAACTGGTGTTGTTCAGGGTGATGGTGTAGTTGGTGGTGTCGGTGGCCTTGGACAGCGCATCACCAGTCTTGTCGAACGTAATGCTCGGCTGGAACAGGTTGGTGCTGTGGCTGGCCGTTGAGGTCTGGTCATCCCCTTGCAGGCTCTGCGCGGAGTTGTAGTGCACCGTCACCGTGTTCACCAGCGGGTCGGGCGAGCCATCCGGAATCGGCCTGGTCACGGTGAACTCGCAGGAGGCCTGTGCCGCCAGGGTGGCGCAACCTTCTGCTACGGCAGCCGTTTCCAGATCGCCGAGTACATCATCCACGACGGTATCGAGATACAGGGTGATGGCACCGGTGTTGGTGATGGTGAAGGTGAAGTCCGCATCGTCACCGATCTTGGATTTCTCCGGTCCGCTCTTGCTCACGCTGATACCGCACAGCGGGAACTTGCCCATGCCGATGTCTTTCAGCGTGGCATCCACACTGTGCGAGGCACGGGTGTTCATCAGGAACGTGTTAAAGCACCCGATTGCTTCAGGGAACAGATTGGTGAAGTTGAAGCCAGCCTCGAACAGCGAGGTGGGCGGGAAGTCATTGCTCTGGATGCCGTCGGTTCCGGGCGGGCTGGCCGGGCCAGCTGCCGGTGGGAACTTGGACTGGAAGCCCCAGTCGTCCGGCGACTCGGTGGGCACGCCCGGCTGCGCATTCTGCCCCTTGGTTTCACCCAGGTTCATGGTGCCGCAGGCATCGTCATTGGCCAGATTGACGCTATCGCAGTGGGCATCCTCGTCAGCGAACACCCGGCACAGGGTACCGTTGACCAGCGTGCCACCGTCGCTGGTGCACGCGGCCTTGGCGGCCGTGGCGGCGGCCGTATCCTGGCCTCCCGCAGTGTTCTCGTCGACCCACTTGTAGACTTCCATGATCACCACGCGGCCGCCGTTGACGTTCTCCGCCACCACGAACACGTCGCCGATGGTGTGCAAATTGATCGGCTGCTGGGCGGGCGGCAGGCAGTTGCCATTGCCGTCGACCACGCCGAAGGGGTCCGTGTCTGCGCCGCCGATGCCGTCATCGCAAATGCCGATGTCCTTCTTGAACAGCCAGGCACCGATAGCCGCACTGCCATTGGGGGCGAACAGGGAGCCGAACAGGTAGATCAGCAGATCCGGGTTGTCGACTCCGTCATCCGACATATCTTCCAAATAGGCCGCGGCGCCGATCGGCAGCAGGTCATCCTTGTCCGGCGTCGAGCCGCGCTTGGTCAGCCATTGCTTGACGTCCAGGTCATCCTTGGAGCCGCCACCGGTGAAGATGTCATCGGTGTTGGCCACGCCATTGGGGTCCTGGATGAACAGGCTCTTGAAGGCCGAGCCGCCGGGATTGTCGGGGTCCACGGTAGGCCCGGAGACATAGCCGCAACTGGCCAGGCCGTTCGGGCAGCCGCCGACCTTGGCCCAGTCGTCCGGGGCGGAGGCATCGGCATTGCCGATGTCGGTTTCGTCGATGGCATTGGCGCCCAGCTGGCCGTTATCCAGCTCGAACACATCAATGTCGTGTACCGCATAGGTGTTGACGGAGAAGACCATCCCCGTCGACAGGATCGCCCCCAGCAAATAGGCCGGTAGACGGCCTAGTAGTCCGGGGCGACACGAGCGGACTGATTTTCGCGTGCGCATATCGATGCTCCTTGGCCCCGCCCACCGACTAGCCATGGCAGGTGTGGCCTTTTCAGGCTTGCCTGGGGTCACGGGCTGTGTCGGTCTTTGGCCGAGATTGTTTTCCGTGAGCAGCAGGACAAGTCGAAATCACACATTTTGCGGCCCCGCGTGCTGTCCTGTGCCTTGCACCGACCCAGCATCCGGTACCGCCTCCGAAGACAAACTGCGTCCCCTCGCGCTCTGATAGACAATTACCGTGCCATAGCTGTAAGCATCTGATTTATATAAATTAATTTCTTGATACAAAGCCAGAAAGCGAGCCCTTGCCCGGCTTTTGCGGGAATTTCCGGGGTTTCTGTCAGGCCTGGTTAACAGTCGATTCCGGCGAATGCCGGGCAAGCCCCGTTGCATGGGGCCTGGCGCCCGTAGCGGGGCAGTGCTCGATTGTTAAGGTGCTGCAACTCCGGCTGTTTCACCGCCTTGAAAAACGGCTCTGGCGCGGGGCCGAGGGGCTCGGCAGGGATGGAACACCGGGGGCGGTGCAAGGTGCGCCAGGGCTTCGCTCGGGCTCGGCCTCGACTATGGGTGGCATGGGGTGATGAGCGGGGCTTGCCCGGTATTTCGCGGTGCGCATACGCGGGTAGGTTGGCGTTGAGCGGAGCGAAGCCCAACAGGCGGGGGCAGGAGCGTTGGGCTTCGTCGCGCTGCTCCTCAACCCTACCTACGGCTTATCGGACAAGCTGCGCACAAGCCGCCGCATTGCGCGGCGGGGTGTGCGACAGCGCTATGGCTCGTCGCCTTGCCAGGCATCCTGCGGCAGCTCGATGCCCTTGAGCTTGCTGCGGTACTCCTGGGTCACGTCGCGGGCTTCGTCCAGGCTGGAGACCACCGTGGGGGTGATCATCACCACCAGCTCGGTACGGCTCTTGGCCTTGCCCTGGCTGCCGAACAGCCAGCCCAGCACCGGGATGTTGCGCATATAGGGCAGGCCTTCGCTGTCGCGCGAGTTGTTCTCACGGATCAGCCCGCCGAGCACCAGGGTCTCGCCGCTGAGCACGCTGACGCTGGTGTTGATGCGGCGCTGGGTGATGGTCGGCGAGTCGATGCCGGAGGTGGTGGTTTCCTTGACGTCGTTGACCTCCTGGGTGAGTTCCAGGGCGATCATGCCGCCGGAGTTGATGCGCGGTTTGACCTCCAGCAGCACCCCGGTGTCCTGGTACTGGATGGTGCTGGTGACCAGCGCCGAGGGGTCGACGGGGTCGTCGATCACGCCACTGGTGTTGGTGGTTTCCGAGGTGCGTATCGGCACCTGGTCGCCGACGCGGATGGTCGCGGTGCGGTTGTCCTGCACCATCAGGGTAGGCGAGGAAATCACGTCGACCTTGGAGTCGGTGGCGAGGAAGTCCAGCAGAACCCGCGCTTCGCCAGCATCGACCAGGCTCAGCGAGCCGGTGGGCAAGGGGTCCGTGGGGCTGACCAGGGGCAACTGGCCGAGCACGCCGCGCAGCGTTTTGCCGCCGATCGAGCCCTTGAAGTACCACTGCAGGCCGTAGCGCAGCTCGTCTTCCAGGGCCACCTCGACGATGGTCGCTTCCACCAGCACCTGCAGCGGCAGCACGTCGAGCTTGCGGATCACCTTGAGCAGCTTGTCGTAGTCGGCCGGGGTGGCCAGCACCAGCAGGGCGTTGTTCTCCTCGTCGGCGATCACGCTGACCGTGCCGACTTCCAGGTTGCTGCCGTCGACGCCCAGGCTGCTGGCCAGGGCCGCGCCCGGCGTGCTCGGCGGCTCGCCGGCCTCGCCTTCGCCTTCCGCCGGCATGACCGGCTCGTCGCGGTTCAGCGGCCCGGCGCCCTCCCCTTCGGCTTCCTGGGCCTGGCCCTGGCCTTCCAGCAGGGCGTTGAGGATTTCCGCCAGTTGCGGCGCTTTGCCGTTCTTCACCTGGTAGACGAACATGTTGCTGCCCTGGCCGTTCTCCGCACGGTCCAGGCGCTCCACCCAGGCCCGCGCATCCTCCAGGTACTTGGCCTGCGGCGTGATCACCAGCAGGGCGTTGAGCCGCTCGATCGGCATGAAGCGCACCATGCCGGCCAGCGGGCCGCTGGCGGTGTCGCCGAAGATCGCATCCAGCTCGCCGAGCAGCACCTTGGCGTCCACCTCCTGCACGTGGAACAGGCCCACCGACTTGCCGCGCAGCTGGTCGACGTCGAACAGGCGCACGGTGTCGCGGATGTTGTTCAGCTCCTCCTGGGTGCCGGCGGCCAGCAGCAGGTTGCGCGCCTCGTTGACCTGCAGCAGGCCCTTGGTCGGCTTGAGCGGTTCGAGAACCTTGTGCATCTCGGTGGCCGAGATGTAGCGCAGCGGCACCACCAGCAGCTGGAAGCCCTGCTGCGGCAGCGGCGTCAGGCGCGGCACCATGGCCCCGGCCGAGGCCGCATCGAGCGGCAGCACCTCGTAGAGGTCGCCGCTGCGCACCAGCACCGCGCCGTTGAGCTGCAGCACCGATTCGAGGATCGGCAGCAGGTCCTCGCGCAGCAGCGGGCGGCTGGTCTGCAGGCTGACGTTGCCGACCACGCCCTGGTCCAGCACGTAGTTGACCCGCAGGATCTCGCCGAGGATGACCTTGACCACCTCGACGATGCTGCTCTGCTGGAAGTTGAGGGTGATGTCGCCTTCGGCCGTCGGCTGCGGGGTGATCGCCGCGCCGAGGTCGAGCATGCCCGGGGCGCCCCGGTAGACCTCTGCCCGCGGGGTCTGCGGGGTGCTGACCAGGGCGTCGCTGCGCTCCTCGGGGTCGAGGCGGCTGGCATCGCGCTGCGCCAGCTCCGCGCTCGAACCCTTGCGCCGCACCGATGGCTGCGGCGCCTCGGGCGGCGGCTTGCGCCAGGCGTCCATGGTGTTGCGCTCCCCACCCGGGGTGAGTCCGCAGCCGGCCAGCACGCCGCCGGCCAGTAACAGCCAGGCGTACCTCCAGCTTGCTCGATGGGTCATGACGCCCCTCCTTTATCCCGGTACTGCCGGGATCTTGGGTTGTGCCGCATCCTGCGACTTGTTCGGCTTCGGCTTGGCCGCCGGTGGCGCAGCCTGTGGTGCCTGGGGGGCAGCCACGGGCTGGGCGGCGGGGTCGTACAGCAGGATTTCGATGCGCAGGCCGCTGCGCTGCAACACCACGTGGTCGGCGGCGATCTGCTCCAGCACCCAGTTGTTGTCCAGCACCGCGCCGCTCTCCAGTTGCAGGCTGCTGCCGCCCTTGAGCTGGGAGAACAGCGCCAGCTGGCGCTGGGGTTCGATCAGCACCCCGGTCAGGCGCCAGTTCTCACGCAGTTGCTGCTCGTCGGCGCTGCTCACCGTGTCGTCCTGGGTGCTGTCCTCGGCCTTACGGTTGGCGTTGAACAACGGCCGCTCCAGCATGCGCTGGAAGTCGCCCAGCGGCCGCGCGACCAAGGCAGGAGGCGGCGCCGGTTCGACGGCCTCCTCGGCGGCCAGGGCGACGCCGCCGAGCAGCAGCAGGGCAACACAGGCCAACGGGCGGGACTTATTCATGGCCATGTCCCAATAGCGTGTTGCAAAGGCGATAAGTCGTAGGTTGGGTTGAGGAGCAGCGCGACGAAGCCCAACGAGCCTGCCCCGGTTGTTGGGCTTCGCTGCGCTCAACGCCAACCTACCCACGCAGGCGCGCGGCGCAATACAGAGCAATCCACGCTCGCCACCCCATGCAACACATAAGGAGGACATGGCCTTATTCATCACTCACCTCGTCGCTCGCTCCATCGCTGACCCGGCGGGTGTAGCCGGCCACGGTGAAGGACAGCTCCAGCGGCGGTACGTCCAGCGCGTTCGGCGCATTGCGCAGCAGGCGCTGGGCCGCGCGCTGGCGCGGGTTGCTGGCCACCGTGAGGTCGCGGGTCAGCAGCAGCGGCTGGCTGTAGGCCAGGCCGTGCAGCACGCCGACCAGGGTGCGGCTGTCGCCGCGCAACTGCACGCGCAAGGCGATTTCCGGCAGTGGCGTGTCGCCGCGCTCGCGCGGCATGATCTGGGTGCTGACCACCTGGCCGCCGGCCTGGGTCACCAGTTGCCCGACCAGTTGCTGCAGGCTGGCTGCCGCCAGGGCCGGGCGCGGCTCCTGGAACAGCAGCTGGCTGGCGGGGTCCTGAGCCTGCAGCTGGGCAAGGTTCTGCTCCTGCTCGGGCAGCGCGGCGGCGAGGCGACGGAACAGCTCCAGGCGGCTGTGCAGCGCCTCGATCTCCCGCTCGCTGCTCCAGTAATGCATCAGCAGCGGCTGCACCACGCCGCCCAGCAGCAGCACCAGCACGGCCAGCAACAGCAGCAGGGCGAGTGCCTGGCGCTGCCGGCGACGCAGGCTCTTCATGGCTGCACCTCGCTGCGGCTGACATCGGCCACCAGGCTGAAGCGCTCGCGGGCGGTGCCCGGGTTGGCGGTCACCGGCGAGGCGAAGCGCACGTTCTCCAGCAGCGGCGAACTCTCCAGCAGGCTGATCAGGCTCGACGCCTCGGCCGACTCGCCGTCCAGGCGCACGCTGCTGCCGTCGTCTTCGAAGCGGGTCAGCCAGGTGCTGTCGGGCAGCAGGGCGGTCAGTTCGTCCAGCAGCAGCAGGGGCTGCGGGGCCAGGGCCTGCTGGCGCAGGAGGAAGTCGCGGCCGGTCTGCAGCTCTTCAAGGGTGCTGCCCAGGCCGCGCGCCTGATCGACCTGGTCCTTGAGCTGCAGCACCTCGGCCTGCAGCGCCTGCAGCTCGCGGTCCTGCTGGAAGAAGGGCCAGGCGAGCAGGCCCAGCACCAGCAGCGGCACCCACACCACACGCAGGCGCTTGCGCCAGCCCTGGCGGCCGGCCAGGCCGCGGCTGGCCGGCAGCAGGTTGACCAGGTTGCCGGCGCTGTCGGCGCTGTCGCGCAGCGACACCACGTCGGGCGCCAGGCCGAGCCGGCCGAGGGCGGCCAGCAGCGGGTCGAGGTAGTCGCGCTGGACCACGGTCAGCTCGATCTCGATGCGCTCGCGGGAGCCAGCGTGGCGCAGCTGGCGATGGCCGAAATACACCTGCTCGTTGTTGAACGGGGTGTAGCGGTCCATCTCGAAGCGCAGCACGTTGTCCACCTTGCCTTCGGTGGCCAGGGGCAAGCCGACGGTCTTGCGCAGGGCATGCTGGGCGGGCAGCAGGAGGATGATCTGGGCGGCCTTGGCGGCCCGCGCCAGGCTCGCCTCGCGCAGCCCGCCGTCGCCGCACAGGGCTTCCAGGCTGAGGCTTTCCAGCGCTTCGGCCTGGGCCAGATTGCCGAGGCTGAAGGCGGCCTGCTGTTCGTCCACTTCGATGATCAGGCTGTTGCCCAGGTGGCGCAGGTGGCGCTGCCAGCGCTCGGGCATCAGGCCCAGCAGCTCGTCCCACCACCAGATGGCGAAGTCGCTGGCCTGCGCGAGCAGCGTGCGAAGCCGCGCCCCCAGTTGGGCTCCGTAACCGCGCATGTTCATAGAGGCTCTCCTGGCACCGCGGGATCGCGGCCGGGCTCGGGGGCAACCTGAGGCGAACTGAGACTGAGAATCTCGAATCGGCTGCCCATTCCGCCACGCCGGCGGATGATCAGGTTCTGCCGGGAAACGATGCTGCCGGCCTTGCTCACCGCTGTTTCGATAGCATAGCTAATGCCCGGCATGTTGCTGTTCAGCAGGCTCGCGTTGACCGAGCCGAACGGCGGCGTGGGCAGGCCCTGCTCGTAGGTGCTGCGGCGCTGTTCGATGTACTGCAGGGCATTCGCCTCGGACACCCCCGGCACGGCCAGCAGCACCTGCTGCGGGGCCACCAGCGGGTTGACCTGGGCCTGCCCGGAATACAGGGTCAGCAGCGGCGCCACCTGCTCGTACAGCGCCGGGCTCATGCCCAGCACCAGGCGCAGCTCCTCCACGCGCTCGAACGGCCGGTTGGCCGGTTCGACCAGGCCGGCGGCGCGGTACTCCTCGGCCTCGGCGCCGTGCAGGCGGCGCAGCTCGTCGCTGTCGCGCCAGTCGAGGATGGCGTCGGCCAGGTCCACCGCCACCTCCGGCTGCAGGCCCACGGCGAGGAACAGGCCCTGCAGCAGCAGCGGGTTGCCCTCGTTGAGGTCGATCTTGCCGTGTTCGTCCTGCATGGCCACCTCGATCTGGTAGTCCTCCAGGCTCAGCAGGCGCCGGCTGCCATCGGCCAGCCAGCCGGCGGTGCCGGGCTGCAGCAGGCTCCACAGCGCCCAGTTGACGGCCGCGTCGTTGACGTGGCGGCGCTGCGCCGCTTCCACCAGGTTGGCCGCCAGCTTCAGTTCGAGCCGGCTGGTGGCGGAGATGTTGAGGGCGATCAGCGACAGCAGGACCAGCACCCAGAGCACCCCGACCAGGGCCAGCCCGCGCCAGCGGCGCGGCTCAGTCCAGTTGCTTGACGCCATAGGCCATCTCCCGGGGCGCCACCGAGAGACGGATGGCGCCGTCGCTCTCCTCGCTGGCGTCCACCTTGACCAGGGATGGCAGGCGCTCCTGCGCCTGCCATTGCAGGTGCCAGGCCGCCTCGGCGCCCGGCAGTTCGCCGTAGTAGGTGAAGCGCAGCGGCCCGGCCAGACCGTCGCGCAGCACTTCCTGGCGGCCGCTCTCGGCCAGCTGCTCCTCGAGCCGCGGCCAGTCGACGCTCAGGTAGCGGTCGAACGGCAGGTAGCGCAGCACCAGCTGCCAGGTCGGCGGGTCCTGTTCGTCCAGCTCGACCTGGGCCAGCTGCACCCAGTACAGGTCGGTGCTGTGCTCGATCTGCGGCAGGCTGGCGACGAACATCAGGTCCTCCTCGGTGCCGTAGAAGCCCATCTGCAGCGTCCCCTCCTCGTCGCGCAGGAGGCGCTGCAACGGGCTTTCGAGCAGGCGGCGCAGCAGGGTCTGGCCGAGGTAGCGCTCCTCCAGCTCGCTCAGGCGCCGCTCGGACACCGTCCAGCCCTGCAGGCCGAGCTGCAGGCCGGTGTAGGTAAGGACCGCCAGCAGGCTGGCCAGGAGCATGGCGATCAGCAGCTCGATCAGGGTGAAGCCGGCCGGGCCGCGCATCACAGGGGCTCCTCGACCAGGCGGATGGTCGACAGGCTGACCCGCTGGCTGGGGTTGTCGCCCCAGGACACGCTGACCGTGATCAGCATCGCCTTGATCCGCTCCTCCAGGTTCAGCTGGCTGCTGACGAAGTCGTAGGGTTCGAGCTCGGCCTCCCAGCGGTAGGGCGGCTCCAGGTTGCCCCGCAGGCGCTCGCTGCGCCGCGCGCGCAGGGTCGCGCCGATCTCCGCCAGCTGCGACTCGGCCAGGTACAGGGCCTGCTGGTAATGCCCGGCGGTGGCCAGGGAATACGCCGCCAGGGACAGGATGCGGGTCAGCACGCTGAGGGCCAGGGCGAGGATGACGAAGGCCACCAGCACCTCGATCAGGGTGAAGCCGCGCGCTCTGCTAGTCATCGACGCGCACCCGTCCGGACAGCCAGTCGACGCTGACCGCCGTCTGCCGCCCGTCCTCCAGGCTGAGGATCACCTCGCCGCCGCTGGAGCCGCCGGCGGCGTAGAAGCGGATCGTCGCCTCGGCCGTGGCCGCCGCTTCGGCCGCCGTCACCTTGCCGCCGCGCAGCTCCAGCTGGATCGACTGTGGCGGCCGGTAGGGCGCCTCGCCGGCATCCAGGCTGAGGCCGGGGGGCTCGCCGCCGAGGCGTACTTCGGCGTCCTGGTTGCGCAGCACCGCCTGGCTGCGCGCATGGCGCAACAGCGCCGCCACCTTGCGCCCCTCGCTCTCCAGCCTGATCGGCGCCAGGGCGCCGCCCAGGCGCGGCGCCACCAGGCCGACCAGCGTCGCGATGATCACCAGGGTGACCATCAGCTCGAGCAGGGTGAAACCCTTCGACGCAGTTTTGCCCATGCCGGCACCTCGTCACTCCCAGCTGCGCACGTCGCGGTCCTCGCCGTCGCCACCATCCTTGGCGTCGGCGCCGAGGCTCCACAGGTCGAAATCGCCGTGCTGACCGGGGTAGCGGTACTTGTAGTCGTTGCCCCAGGGGTCCTTGCGGATCACCGACTTCTTCAGATAGGGGCCGTTCCACTTGCTCACCCCGGTGGGCTGGCTGATCAGGGCATCGAGGCCCTGGCCGCTGTTGGGGTAGCTGCCGATCTCCAGGCGGTACAGGTCGAGCGCCGCACTCAGTTCCTGGATCTGCAACTCCGCGGCGCGGGTCTTGGAGCCGCTCAGCTGCTTGAACACCTGCGGCCCCACCAGGCTGGCGAGCATGCCGAGGATGACCAGCACCACCAGGATCTCCAGCAGGGTGAAGCCGCGGCTGCGCGCCCACCCGCCTTGCTTGTTTGCCGAACGCTGCATATTTCCTCCTGCACTTCAGATGGGCAGTTCGTTGAGGCTCATCACCGCCACCAGAACCGACATGACTATCCCGGCGATCAGCACGCCGAGGCCGACGATCAACAAGGGTTCGAGCACCGCCAGGGAACGCTGCATGGCGGTCTCCACTTCCAGGTCATAGGTGTCCGCCACTTTCAGCAGCATCTCGTCGAGGCGCCCGGTCTCCTCGCCGACCTGGATCATCTGCATGGCCAGGTCGGGGAACAGCCCGGTGGCCAGCAGCGGCGGGGCCAGCAGGCGCCCCTGCTTGAGGCTCTCGGCGGCCACGCCGATCTGCTCGGCCATCACCCGGTTGCCCACCACCTGGCGCGAGATCTCCAGACCCGCCAGCAGCGGCACCCCGCCCTTGAGCAGGGTGCCCAGGCTGCGGCTGAAACGGGCTGTCTCGATGCGCTGGTAGAGCCCGCCGAGCAGCGGCAGGCGCAGTCGCCAGCGGTCCCAGGCCAGCCGATATTCCGGGCGCTGCAGGGTCCGCTGGCCCCACCAGGCCAGCACCACCAGCACCACCACGGCCCAGCCGGCATAGGCCTGCAGGCCGTTGGCCACGCCGATGACGATCTGCGTGGACAGCGGCAGTTTGGCGCCCATGTCGGCGAACAGCTGGCTGAACTGGGGAATCACGTAGGTCAGGATGATCAGCAGCGACAGCATGGCCACGGCCAGCAGGATCATCGGGTAGATCAGCGCCGAGACCAGCTTGTCGCGCAGCGACTTGCTGCGCTCCAGGTAGTAGCTGAGGTTGTGCAGGCCGCTGGCCAGGTCGCCGGACATCTCGGCCGCCTGCACCATGCTGACGTAGAAGCCGCCGAACACCTGGCGCTCCTCGCCGATGACCCGCGACAGCGACTGGCCGCGGTGCACGCCATCGCGGATCTGCTTGACCAGCGCCTGCATGGCCGGGTCGCGGTTGACCTTGTGCATGATCTCCAGCGAACGATCCAGCGGCACGCCGGCCTGCAGCAGGGACGACAGGTACTGGGTGAAGCGCAGGGTCAGGCGGCCCTGGCGCGAGTGGCGCAGCAGGCTGCCGAACTCGACGTTGAGCAGGGCCTGCCAGTTGCGCCGGGTGCTCACCTCGATGGGGATCAGGTTGCGCAGGCGCAGCTGCTCGAGCACCGCCTGCTCGCTGTCGGCCTCCAGCTGGCCGAGCTGGACCTCGCCGTCGTCCTTCACCGCCCGATAGTGATAGAGCGCCATCTCAGCCCTCCTGGGTGACGCGGATCACCTCTTCGAGGGTGGTCTGGCCATCCACGGCCTTCTGGCAGCCGTCCTCATACATGGTCAGCATGCCTTCGCCGCGCGCCGCCTGCAGCAGCTGGCCGGCGTCGGCGTGCTGCAGGATCAGGCGGCGCACCGCATCGCTGAGCACCAGCACCTCGATGATGGCAATGCGGCCGTGGTAGCCGCTGCCGTTGCAGGCCTTGCAGCCCCGCGCCCGGTACAGGCGCACCGGGCGGCCGCCGGCGAAGCGCGCCAGGTTCAGCTCGCTGACCATCTCCGCCAGCGGCTCATAGGGCTCGCGGCAGGCGTGGCACAGCTTGCGCACCAGGCGCTGGGCCAGCACGCCGTTGAGGGTGCTGGTCAGCAGGTAGTCCTCGACGCCCATCTCCAGCAGGCGGGTGATGCTGCTCGGCGCGTCGTTGGTGTGCAGGGTGGAGAGCACCAGGTGGCCGGTCAGCGCCGACTGGATGCAGATGCGCGCGGTCTCCAGGTCGCGCATCTCGCCGACCATGATCACGTCCGGGTCCTGGCGCACGATGGAGCGCAGGGCGCTGGCGAAGGTCAGGCCGATGCTCGGCTTGACCTGGATCTGGTTGACCCCCTCGAGCTGGTACTCGACCGGGTCTTCCACGGTGATCAGCTTGCTCTCGCTGGTATTGAGGCTGTTCAGCGCGGTGTACAGGGTGGTGGTCTTGCCGCTGCCGGTGGGCCCGGTGACCAGCAGCACGCCGTGGGGGATGCGCAGCGCGGCCTGCAGGCGCGCCAGCGGCTGCTCGCCGAAGCCCAGGGCGGCGAAGTCGAGCACCACGTTCTCGCGATTGAGCAGGCGCATCACCACGCTTTCGCCGTGCATGGTCGGCACCGTGGACACGCGGATGTCGAGGTCGCTGCCCTGCACGCGCATCTCGATGCGGCCGTCCTGGGGCAGGCGCCGCTCGGCGATGTTCAGCCGCGCCATCAGCTTGACCCGCGAGATCACCGCTGGCGACAGCTGCACTGGCGGCGCCTCGGTTTCCTGCAGCAGGCCGTCGATGCGGTAGCGCACCTTGAGGCGGCTCTCGAAGGGCTCGATGTGGATGTCCGAGGCGCGCAGCTCCACCGCGCGCTGGATGATCAGGTTGACCAGGCGGATCACCGGCGCCTCGCTGGCGCGGTCGCGCAGCTGCTCGACGTCGGCCACCTCGTCCTGCTCGTTGCTCTCGACCCGTGCCAGGATGCCGCCCATCTGACTCTGGCCCTGGCCGTGCATGCGCTCGATGGCGGCGTCGATCTCCGAGCCGAGGGCCACCCGCGGGCTGATCCGGCAGCCGCTGGCCAGGCGCAGGGCGGCCAGGACGAAGGCATCCTGCGGGTCGGCCATGGCCACCCGCAGCTCGCCGTCGACCAGTTCCAGCGGCAGCGCGCGGCACTCCTTGAGGAAGCGGAAGGACAGGCGCTCGGCCAGCAGCGGCTCGGCGGGGAAGTCCTCGCCGGCGATCAGCGGCAGGTCGAGCAACTGCGCCAGCTCGGCGGCGATGTCGCGCTCGGCGACCAGGCCCAGACGGTTGAGCAGGTTGACCAGCGAACCGGCCTCGGGCTGTGCCGCCTGCATGCGCAGCACGCGCTTGTGATCGGCCTCCGACAGGCAGCCGGCCTTGACCAGCGCCAACCCCAGATCCACAGGCTCGGGATCGGGCTCAATGCGTTCCGCGGCAACCATGGTGCAATCCTGTCAGCATGCCCTAAAGCGCACGGGATCCCTGTGACAGGTACATGTTGCATCCATCCGCTTCGATTCCAGACCTTGTCAACCGGCGGTGCGCGCGAAGATCTGGCGAGGCGCGGCGCAACGTCACGGCCACAGCCGGCGGCTGGGCACGCTGCGAACGGGGTACGCCCCTCTCGGTCCTGCGCCTGACGGCAATGCCACAGGCCGCAGCGGGGGTCACCGGCGGGCCGGGTTCGCAACTTGTTTCACTATAGACGCTGGTATCCGGGGTGCTGTTTCAGTGGCGAAACTAACGGATCGACGGCTGTTGCGCCGGCTTGGCAGCAGGCGCAAAGCACCGCCGGCACCCTACTCCTGGCCGACGCCCGCCCCCAGCTTGCGCCAGAGCAGGCGCACCAGCGCCTTGCGCGACAGTTCGCAGCGGTACAGGCGGATCTCCAGCGGCACCTGCCAGTGTTCGCCGCCGCAGATGACCAGTTCGCCCCGGGCCAGTTCGGCGGTCACCGACAGGCGCGGCACCCAGGCCACACCCAGGCCCTGCAGGGCCATGCTCTTCAGGCTGTCGGCCATCGCCGTCTCGTACACCGTGCTGGAACGCAGGGCGCGCTGGCGCAGCAGCAGGTTGACCGAGCGGCCGAGGAAGGCCCCGGCGCTGTAGGCCAGCAGCGGCACGCTGTGCCCGCTGTCGAGGTCGAACAGCGGCGCGCCATGCTCGTCCACCGCGCACACCGGCAGCATCGAGGTGGCGCCCAGGTGCAGCGAGGGGAAGATTTCCGGCGCCAGCTGCAGCGCCGCATCCGGGTCGTAGTAGGCGAGGATCAGGTCGCAGGCGCCTTCGCGCAGGGCATGCACGGCCTCGCCGACGTTGCTCGCCACCAGCCGGGTATTGAGCGGCAGGCCTTCGCGGCGCAGGCGGGCGATCCACTCGGGGAAGAAGCCGAGGGTCAGCGAGTGCGCGGCGGCGATCTGCAGCACCTCGCCCTGCTGGCCTTCGAGGTTGTGCAGGTGGCGCACCACCTCACCGAGCTGCTCGACCATGCTCCGCGCCGTGACCAGGAACAGCTGGCCGGACTCGGTGAGTTCCACCGGGGTGCGCGAGCGATTGACCAGGGTCAGGCCCAGCACCGCCTCCAGGCTGCGGATGCGCCGGCTGAAGGCCGGCTGGGTGACGAAGCGTTTTTCCGCGGCCTGGGAAAAGCTGCGGGTGGCGGCCAGGGCGACGAAGTCTTCCAGCCACTTGGTTTCCAGATTCATCGAGGCTCCGTGGGCGAATAAAGGCAGATTACACGTCCAAAGACTTTGGGGCGTCACACCGACACTATGCCGATTATGCATGCCCCAGCTTGTAACAGCATTGGTCGAGAATGTGCTGCAGTCCTTATCTTACAGGCTATCGCTGACCTCGCCGGATCTTCCAGAGAAGATGCCCATTATGTCCGCAGCTGCATCTTCCCGAGACGGAAAAGACCTGCCTGGCATCCGGGAAGTCGCCGCCGGGATCTATGGCGCCATCCAGCCCCCGCACGCCGAACAGAATGTTCGTCTCTGCAGCGTGCTGCTGTCGCAAGGGCCGAAACGGAGTGGTCGAGCATAGGTTGATCGCGCCGCTTGCAGCCTGAGTCACGGCGCAACGAAGGGCATTGCAGGCTCAAGCCATGCTCTGCACCGGCCTCGTCAACCAGAGCAATACCCGCAGCAGGACGTGCGGGGCTTATGCGCCGACCCAGCGCATCGGCATAAGCCGGCAGGAAACCGGCAGCCAACGAGATGCTTATCGGCATCCAGGGCATACCTACAATAACTACACAGGGTGACACCATGAAATTGATCGACCGCTGTCGTCTCTCCCCCCGCCAAACGTCAGGCCATCCCTGTCGCGCCAGCAGTCGCTCGGGTTAATCCCCGACCGACTGCTGGTCGCCTGAACAGCCCGCTCAGTTGACTCAAGCCCGGTTTGCTAACGCTGCTGCATCCGTCATGGCTGGCCATGACGCGGCGCGGCAGTTCCGTGTCGGCGCACAACCAGGCCGAGCTTGATCGACTGAACGGGCGCCCAGGTCATCTGGCCCACCCGTTGTCGACCGCCGGCGCCGTCCTATCCGGGCGCCGCCGCGGCGTCATCACCTTTTATCCCCCCGATATCACCACAAGTGAGGGAGAGACCCATGCTGGATTTACTCAATGACCTGCTCTGGAGCAAGGTCCTCATCGTTACGCTGGTCGGCCTCGGCCTGTACTTCTCGATTCGCTCGCGTTTCGTTCAATTCCGCTACTTCGGCGACATGTTCAGCATCTTCGCCGAAGCCTTCCAGCGCCAGCCGGGCCAGCTCAGCTCGTTCCAGGCGCTGATGCTCTCCGTGGCCGGCCGCGTCGGCGCCGGCAACATCGCCGGTGTCGCCGTGGCGATCATGCTCGGCGGCCCGGGCGCGGTGTTCTGGATGTGGCTGGTCGCCCTGCTCGGCATGGCCACCAGCTATTTCGAATGCTCCCTGGCCCAGCTGTACAAGCGCCGCGAGGCCGACGGCACCTACCGTGGCGGCCCGGCCTTCTACATCCTGCATGGCCTGGGTCAGCGCTGGCTGGCGGTGATCTTCTCGGTCCTGCTGCTGGTGACCTTCGGCTTCGGCTTCAACGCCGTGCAGTCCTACACCGTGGCCACCTCGCTGCACGACACCTTCGGCGTGCCCACCTGGGCCAGCGGCCTGGCTCTGGTCGGCGTGATCGGCCTGATCATCTTCGGCGGCATCAAGCGCATCGCCAGCATGGCTGACGTGCTGGTACCGATCATGGCCTTCTCCTACATCGGCATGGCGCTGGTGGTGATCGGCATGAACGTCAGCGAAGTGCCGGCGGTATTCACCCTGATCGTCAAGAGCGCCTTCGGCCTGGAGCCGGCCTTCGCCGGTGGCATCGGCGCGGCCATCCTGATGGGCGTCAAGCGCGGCCTGTTCTCCAACGAAGCCGGTCTGGGCAGTGCGCCGAACGTCGCCGCCGTGGCCGAGGTCAAGCACCCGGCCGCCCAGGGCATCGTGCAGTCGCTCAGCGTGTTCATCGACACCATCCTGGTGTGCACCAGCACCGCGCTGATCATCCTGCTCTCCGGCGTATACCAGCCGGGCAGCGAGATGGCCGGCGTGATCCTGACCCAGAACGCCCTGGCCGCCGAAGTCGGCGAGTGGGGCCGGATCTTCGTCAGCACCGCCCTGCTGCTCTTCGTCTTCACCACCCTGGTGTACAACTACTACCTGGGTGAGAACGCCCTGGGCTTCTTCAGCAGCAAGCGCATCCTGCTGCAGGTGTATCGCGTGCTGGTGATCGCCCTGGTGCTGTGGGGCTCGATGCAGGACCTGTCCACCGTGTTCGGCTTCGCCGACGTGACCATGGGCCTGCTGGCACTGGTCAACCTGGCCGCGCTGTTCCTGCTGTTCAAGACCGGCCTGCGCCTGATGCGCGACTACGACGCCCAGCGCAAGGCGGGCGTGCAGTCGCCGGTGTTCGATCCCAAGGCCTACGCCGACCTCGACCTGGACCCGGCCGCCTGGCCAGAGAAGCCGCTGACCGCCCGGCCCAGCGTGACCAGCCAGACGCCGGCCCACGTGCTGCAACAACGCTGAAACCCTGCCGCCCGGACTCCGTTCCGGGCGCTTGCTTTGTGTCATAGGCCCCGCGCAGCCAGGTGGCAGGCGCGGGACTCTCTGTTTCACAGGAGTGCCAGACCATGCGCCATTATCTTTGCGCCGCTCTGTTGTTCTGCCTGGTGTTCAGCCCCCTGAGCCAGGCCCAGCTGCCGCCCGACTACAAGGTGGTGCTGCTCACCGAGAACTTCCCGCCCTTCAACATGGCGAGCAACGGCAAGAACTTCGCCCGCGACGCCAATATCCAGGGCATCAGCGCCGACATCGTGCGCGAGATGTTCAAGCGCGCCGCCATCGACTACAGCCTGACCCTGCGCTTCCCCTGGGACCGCATCTACAAGCAGGCGATGACCACCCCCAACCACGGCCTGTTCTCCACCTCCCTGAGCGAGGCGCGCAAGCCGCTGTTCAAGTGGGTCGGCCCCATCGCCCAGTACCAGAGCGTGCTGGTCGGCCTCAAGGATGGCGGCCCCCGCCCAGCCGACCTGGAACAAGCCAGGGCCTACCGCATCGGCGCCTACCAGAGCGCGGCGGTCAGCCAGCACCTGGAGCGCCTGGGCTTCAAGCCGCAGAACGCCCTGCGCGACCAGGAAAACATCTACAAGCTGCAACGCGGGCGGATCGACCTATGGGCCACCTCCGACCCGGTCTGGCGCACCTACGCCAAGGAACAAGGGGTCGAGGGCCTGGACACCATCCTCAGCTTCCAGACCTCGCCGCTCTACCTGGCCCTGCACAAGGACACCCCGGACGAGGTGGTAGAGCGCCTGCAACAGGCCCTGGAGCAGATGCGCCGCGAAGGCTACGGCAGCTGCACAAAACATCCGCAGCTGTGCTGACAGTCCAGGCGGCCCGCGCCTTGGCGCACAGGGCCGCGATAGCCACCAGGCCTGGCGTAACCCCTGCCGGGCCGCGGCGAAGCCCGCCCGGCACGCCGACCTTCGGGCTCGCTACTGCCCGCCGAGGGCTCCGCTGCGGGTGCCGGCCAGGGCGATGAAGCCCCAGCCACCCGCTTTGCCGGCTCAGCGAATCTCCCCACCCCGAATTGCATCCGGCTGTGCATTTTTATCCCGCCAATTCGTTCGAAATTATGCACGCGCGACATTCGCCTCGGGTCACCGCGACATTATGCCGATTGTGCATACCATAGCGGTTAACAGCATTAGCCGACAAACGGACTCAGGCCTAGTCTATTGGGCATCGCGGCACTCGCCGTATCTACCAGAGATAAATCTCATCATGTCCGCTGCTGCATCCACCCGCGTCGAAAAAGACCTGCTCGGTAAACTGGAAGTCCCGGCCGATGCCTATTACGGCATCCAGACCCTGCGCGCCGTGCAGAATTTTCGTCTCTCCGGTGTACCGCTGTCGCACTACCCGAAACTGGTGATCGCCCTGGCCATGGTCAAGCAGGCCGCCGCCGACGCCAACCGCGAGCTGGGCCACCTGTCCGCCGCCAAGCACACCGCGATCAGCACCGCCTGTGCGCGCATCATCCAGGGCGAGTTCCACGAGCAGTTCGTGGTCGACATGATCCAGGGCGGCGCCGGCACCTCGACCAACATGAACGCCAACGAGGTGATCGCCAACATCGCCCTGGAAGCCATGGGCCATGAGAAGGGCGAGTACCAGTACCTGCACCCGAACAACGACGTGAACATGGCGCAGTCGACCAACGACGCCTACCCCACCGCCATCCGCGTCGGCCTGCTGCTCGGCCATGACTTCCTGCTCACCGCCCTGGACAAGCTGATCCAGTCGTTCGCCGCCAAGGGCCTGGAGTTCGGCCACGTGCTGAAGATGGGCCGCACCCAGCTGCAGGACGCCGTGCCGATGACCCTCGGCCAGGAATTCCGCGCCTTCGCCACCACCCTCGGCGAAGACCTGCAGCACCTCAAGCGCATGGCCCCGCAGCTGCTCACCGAGGTCAACCTGGGCGGCACCGCGATCGGCACCGGCATCAACGCCGACCCGGCCTACCAGAAGCTGGCGGTCGAGCGCCTAGGCGTAATCAGCGGCCACCCAGTGGTGCCGGCGGCCGACCTGATCGAAGCCACCTCGGACATGGGCGCCTTCGTGCTGTTCTCCGGCATGCTCAAGCGCACTGCGGTCAAGCTGTCGAAGATCTGCAACGACCTGCGCCTGCTCTCCAGCGGCCCGCGTACCGGGATCAACGAAATCAACCTGCCGGCACGCCAGCCGGGCAGCTCGATCATGCCGGGCAAGGTCAACCCGGTGATTCCGGAAGCGGTCAACCAGGTGGCCTTCGAAGTGATCGGCAACGACCTGGCCCTGACCATCGCCGCCGAAGGCGGCCAGCTGCAGCTGAACGTGATGGAGCCGCTGATCGCCTACAAGATCCTCGACTCGATCCGCCTGCTGACCCGCTCCATGGACATGCTGCGCGAGCTGTGCATCGACGGCATCACCGCCAACGAAGCCCATTGCCGCCAGCTGATGGAGAACTCCATCGGCCTGATCACCGCGCTCAACCCCTACATCGGCTACGAGAACGCCACCCGCATCGCCAAGGTGGCGCTGGATACCGGCCGCGGTGTGCTGGAGCTGGTGCGCGAGGAGAAGCTGCTGGACGACGCCACCCTGGCCGACATCCTGCGCCCGGAGAACATGATCGCCCCGCGCCTGGTGCCGCTCAAAGCCTGAGCCGGCGGCGCGCGGTAGCGCGCACTGAACATCGACCGAGAGGCGCCCCCGCCTCTTACCCTCAGGGATGGCTCCGGCCATCCCTTTTTTTGTCCGAAAAACGCCACGATCCGCAGGGTGCGCCATGCGCAAAGGTTCTGCCCCAGCCATGTACTGCATGGAATGACAGGCAGAACTGCCCCGTATGTCGCGGCGCACACGGGGGTAGGTTGGCGTTGAGCGTAGCGAAGCCCAACGGACAGGGGTGAGTCATTGGGCTTCGTCGCGGGGCTCCTCAACCCAACCTACGGCTTATCGCTCCTGTGGACATAGCCACCAGAAACCGCCCTCTAGCCCCTGGCACTACTCGATCTCGAACAAACCGTTCTTCAGCGGCTCCACCGTCAGGCGCTGGCGGATGTCGGCATCGATGCGCGGGTCGTCCGGGCGGTACAGCATGATCTGCCGGTAGGCGTTGACCCGGTTGATCTCCGGCCCCAGGTATTCCCAGACCACGCGGGTGCAGGCCGGATTGCGCCCGTCGCCGCTGGAAACCCCGGTCTTCAGGCCGTTGAGGCGGGTGATGCGGCTCTTGTAGCTGGGGATGAGGATGGTCTGGCTCATCTCGTTGACCGTGAGCGACTCGTAGTCCAGCAGGAACAGCCGGTCCTGCAGGGCGAAGGCCGCGCCCAGGTAACGGCAGCGCACCCAGTCCTCGGCCTCGCCGGCCCGCGAGCGCTCCTGGCGTTCCTGGCGCTCGAACAGGTAGGTGCCGCGCTCCTCGCGCAGGTGCACCAGCGACAGCAGGATGAAGCCCGGCACCGACATGCAGTTGGAGTATTCGAAGTAGTAACCGCAGTAGCGGCCGAGGTTGCCGGCGTTGTCGCGCAGCGGCTGCAGCAGCTCCAGCAGCGGGTCGCCGTCACTGACCTTGCCCGGCTTGGCGTCACGGGCGCCGATCAGGCGGGCGAACTGCTCCGGCGGCTGGCCCAGTTCGTATTCCTCGACGCCGAAGAAGTCGCAGATGCGCTTGAGGTTGTAGGGCGTCGGGCGGCTCTGGCCGCTGAGGTACTTGTTGAACTGGGCACGATTGATCGCCAGCTTGCGGCAAACCTCGGCGATCGAGCGGTAATGGCTGCACAGCAGCTTGAGGTTGTCGCCGAAATGCTCCGCCATGGGCCTGGTCCTGATGATGCGAGTGACGCGATTCTAGCATCAACTCGCATCAACTCGCCGCGACCCGCGAAATTGCGCCGGCGCCGCCCTTGGCCAACCATTCGGGGGCCGCACGGTGGCGCGGCCTCGCCCATCCAGAACAACAAGAGAGACACCCTCATCATGCTCGATCTTCTCAACGACCTGCTCTGGAGCAAGGTCCTCATCGTCGCCCTGGTCGGTCTCGGCCTGTACTTCACCATCGCCTCGCGTTTCGTCCAGTTCCGTTACTTCGGCAGCATGTTCAGCATCTTCGCCGAAGCCTTCCAGCGCAAACCGGGCCAGCTCAGCTCGTTCCAGGCGCTGATGCTTTCCGTGGCCGGCCGCGTCGGCGCCGGCAACATCGCCGGTGTGGCGGTAGCCATCATGCTCGGCGGCCCTGGCGCGATCTTCTGGATGTGGCTGGTTGCCCTGCTCGGCATGGCCACCAGCTACTTCGAGTGCTCCCTGGCCCAGCTGTACAAGCGCAGCGAGCCCGACGGCACCTACCGTGGCGGCCCGGCCTTCTACATCCTGCATGGCCTGGGTCAGCGCTGGCTGGCGGTGATCTTCTCGGTCCTGCTGCTGGTGACCTTCGGCTTCGGCTTCAACGCCGTGCAGTCCTACACCGTGGCCACTTCGCTGCATGACACCTTCGGCCTGCCGACCTATGTCAGCGGTATCGCCCTGGTGGCGGTGATCGGCCTGATCATCTTCGGTGGCATCAAGCGCATCGCCAGCACCGCCGACGTGCTGGTGCCGATCATGGCCTTCTCCTACATCGCCATGGCGCTGGTGGTGATCGGCATGAACATCTCTGAAGTGCCGGCGGTGCTGAGCCTGATCGTCAAGAGCGCCTTCGGCCTGGAGCCGGCCTTCGCCGGTGGTATCGGCGCGGCCATCATCATGGGCGTCAAGCGCGGCCTGTTCTCCAACGAAGCGGGTCTGGGCAGTGCGCCGAACGTCGCCGCCGTGGCTGCGGTCAAGCACCCAGCCGCCCAGGGCATCGTGCAGTCGCTCAGCGTGTTCATCGACACCCTGCTGATCTGCACCAGCACCGCGCTGATCATCCTGCTCTCGGGCGTCTACGAGCCGGGCAGCAACCTGGCCGGCGTGGTCCTGACCCAGACCGCCCTGGCCGCCGAAGTCGGCGAGTGGGGCCGCGTGTTCGTCAGCTCCGCCCTGCTGCTCTTCGTCTTCACCACCCTGGTGTACAACTACTACCTGGGCGAGAACGCGCTGAGCTTCTTCAGCGAGAAGCCTGCGCTGCTGATCGCCTACCGCGTGCTGGTCATCGCCCTGGTGCTGTGGGGTTCGATGCAGGACCTGTCCACCGTGTTCGCCTTCGCCGACGTGACCATGGGCCTGCTGGCGCTGGTCAACCTGGCCGCCGTGGCCCTGCTGTTCAAGACCGGCCTGCGCCTGATGCGCGACTACGACCGGCAGATCAAGGCCGGCGTGCAGTCGCCGGTACTGGATCCGCAGGACTATGCCGACCTCGACCTGGACCCGGCTGCCTGGCCGACCCCGACCCAGGGCGAAAGCGCCAATGCCCGTGCCGAGCTGGCTCACACCGCGCACCAGCGCTGAGTCTCCGTACTCAGGGATGAGGGGGCTTAGGCCCCCTTTTTCTTGCCCCGGCTTGAGTGGGAGCGGATTTATCCGCGATAAGAGCCCGACTCCCCGCCTAACGCTTTCGCGGCTAAAGCGGCTCCCACAAGGAGCGCGGCGCCCGGCCTTTTCTGCGAGCAGGCTGCAGCGATTCGCCAGTACACTCGGCTGAAACCGTCGCACCCTGCAGCGCAAGGAGCCTTTGCATGTCCCTGGAAATCCGCCCCGTCACCGCCGCCGATCACGCCGCCTGGCTGCCGCTGTGGCAGGGTTATCAGCGCTTCTACCACAGCGACATTCCGGCCGAAGTCAGCGCCGTGACCTGGCAGCGCTTCCTCGACCCGAGCGAGCCGATGCACGCCGCGCTGGCCTGGCAGGACGGCGTGGCCATCGGCCTGGTGCACTGGATCTTCCACCGCTCCTGCTGGACGCTCGGCGACTACTGCTACCTGCAGGACCTGTATGTCGCCGAAGGCGTGCGCGGTGGCGGCATCGGCCGCGCGCTGATCGAGCAGGTGTATGCCGCCGCCCAGGCCGCCGGCGCCAGCCGGGTGCACTGGCTGACCCAGGAAGACAACGCCCAGGCGCGCCAACTCTACGACCGGATCGCCAGCCGCTCCGGCTTTATCCAGTATCGACACTTGTTTGGTTGACCCCATGAATCCGACCCAAAAGCTGCTGGTGCTGTATACCGGCGGCACCATCGGCATGCAGATGAGCGCCGCCGGGCTGGCCCCGGCCTCCGGCTTCGAAGCCCGCCTGCGCGCCGAACAGGCCGCCCACCCCGAGCGCCCGGCACCGGCCTGGCAGTTCGCCGAACTGCTGCCGCCGCTGGACAGCGCCAACATGACCCAGGCCAACTGGCTGGCCATGCGCGATGCCATCGTCCACGCGGTGGACGAGGACGGCGTTGACGCCGTGCTGCTGCTGCACGGCACCGACACCCTGGCCTACAGCGCTGCGGCCCTGAGCTTTCTGCTGCTCGGCCTCGACGTGCCGGTGCTGCTGACCGGCTCCATGCAGCCGGCCGGCGTGCCCGGTAGCGATGCCTGGCCGAACCTGTTCGGCGCCCTGGCCCTGCTCGCCGAGGGCGTGGCGCCTGGCGTGCACCTGTATTTCAACGGCCAGCTGCTGCACGGCGCCCGCGCCAGCAAGCTGAAGAGCGAGGCCTTCGACGCCTTCCAGGACACCCGCCGGCCGCGCCACGGCCAGGCCATCGCCGCACTGCCGAGCGCCCTGCACTACCGCCAGCCACGCCGCCCGGTGACGCTGGCCGTGCAGCCGCTGTTCCCAGGCCTGAGTGCGACGCAACTGCGTGCGCTGCTGGCCAGCGGCGTCCAGGCGCTGCTGCTGGAATGCTACGGCAGCGGCACCGGCCCCTCGGACAACCCCGAGATCCTCGCCACCCTGCGCGAGGCCCATGCGCGCGGCGTGGTGCTGGCGGCGATCAGCCAGTGCGCCCAGGGCCATGTCGAGTTCGGCGTGTATGCCGCCGGCAGCGCCCTGGCGCAGACCGGCCTGGTCAGCGGCGGCGGCATGAGCCGCGAGGCGGCACTGGGCAAGCTGTTCAGCCTGCTCGGCGCGGGCCTGGCACAGACCGAGGTGGAGCGCCTGTTCGCCCTCGACCTGTGCGGCGAGCTGGCCGAGTAAGCAGCCAGGGTTCCCGTGGGAGCGGCTTTAGCCGCGATGCTCTTCGGCAAACGGCATCGCGGCTAAAGCCGCTCCTACGAAAGGGTGCGGGCTTGCCTGGAAACCCGGATATCCCTTGCGCCGCTAAGCCTTGAGCGGCGAGAACACCGACCAGCCGATCCGCTCGCTGAGCAGCTCCAGCGCCGCCATGCCGGCCAGCGAGTTGCCGGCCGCATTGAGTTCCGGCGACCACACGCACAGGCTGAAGCGCCCCGGCACCACGGCGACGATGCCGCCGCCGACCCCGCTCTTGCCCGGCAGGCCGACCCGGTAGGCGAAGTTGCCGGCCTCGTCGTACAGCCCGCTGGTGGCCATGATGGCGTTGACCTGCTGGGTCTGCCGCGGAGTCAGTAGCGCCTCGCCGCTGAACGGGCAGACCCCCTGGTTGGCCAGGAAGCCGCAGGCCCGCGCCAGGTCGACGCAGCTCATGGCCAGCGCGCAGTGGTGGAAGTAGCTGCGCAGCACCGTCTCGACCTCATTGTGGAAGTTGCCGAAGGCCTGCATCAGGTAGGCCGCGGCGGCGTTGCGCGCGCGGTGCTGGTACTCCGAGTCGGCCACCTTGCCGTCGGAGTTGAGCTGCGGGTTGCCCGCCAGGCGGCGGACGAAGTCGCGCATGGACAGCGCCGGAGCGGCGAAGCGCGACTGGTTGATGTCGCAGATCACCAAGGCGCCGGCGTTGATGAAGGGGTTGCGCGGCCGGCCGCGCTCGAACTCCAGCTGCACCAGCGAGTTGAACGGCTGGCCGGACGGCTCGTGCCCCAGGCGCTGCCAGATGTCCTCGCCGCCATGCTGGATCGCCTGGACCAGGCTGAACACCTTGGAAATGCTCTGGATGGAGAACAGCGTGTCGGCGTCGCCGGCGGTGTACAGGCTGCCATCGATGCCATACACGGCGATGCCCAGCTGCCTGGCCGGCACCTCGGCCAGGGCCGGAATGTAGTCGGCGACCTTGCCCTGGCCCAGCAGAGGGCGGACCTGATCCAGAATCTCGTTCAACACCGCTTGCATGGCCTGTCTCCACCTATCCACGAGGCGAAATAGACGCCCGGCGCACGCCGTCCATCACAGTTGGCGGTGACCAGCCGCTGCCTGCCGGGGCATGCTTCTTGCTCCTGAATTGGCATCCTTCACTGGCGGTGTCGCCATGCTGCATTCTCACCTCACCACCCTGCACAGCGTCGCCCTGATCCTGCAGATCCTCGGCGACCACCCCGGCGTCAGCGCCGAAGCCCTGCTGGCCGGCAGCGGCATTCGCCTGGCCGACCTGCAGCACCCGGATATCCGCATCAGCACCGCCCAGGAAATGCGCGTGTGCGCCAATGCCCAGGCCCACTGCCAGGAGCTCGGCCTGCTCATGGGCCGGCGCATGCACGTTTCCTCCTACGGCTCGCTCGGTTACACCCTGCTCGCCAGCGCTACCCTGGGTGACGCCCTACGGCTGGCTCTGGAGTACCCGGCGCTGCTCGGCACCTACTTCGAGCTGAGCCTGGTGGACGACGGCGACAGCGTCTGGATGCAGGCCGACGGCTACCGCGACCAGGCCGAACTGCAGACCTTCAACGTGGAGTTCTGCCTGGCCTCGCTCAAGCTGATCTGCGACGACCTGCTCGGCCAGCCGCTGCCCCTGATCGGTGCGCAGTTCCGCCACGCCGCCCCCGCCTACGAGGCGCAGTACGCCGACAGCTTCGCCTGCCCGCGCCAGTTCGGCGCCGCGCGCAACGCCTTCGGCTTCTCCCGCGCCTGGCTGGAGCGGCGCCTGCCCCTGGCCAACCCGGTGACCGCGCGCGACATGCGCGAGCAGTGCCGCCAGCTCAACGCCACCTTCGTCAGCCGGCAGGCCCTGGTCATGCGCTGCCGCCAGCTGCTCGCCGCCCAGTTGCAGGCGCCGCCGGGGCTGGAAGGCCTGGCGCAGCAGCTGCACTGCTCGCCGCGCAGCTTGCGCCGCCACCTGCACGATGCCGGCAGCAGCTACCAGAGCCTGCTCGACGAACTGCGTTTCAGCCGCGCCCGCCAGTTGCTGGAACAGCAGGAGCTGCCCATCCACCAGATCGCCGAGGCCATGGGCTACAGCGAAACCGCCAGCTTCCGCCATGCCTTCCAGCGCTGGAGTGGAGTGCCGCCCAGTCGCTTCCGCGCCTGAGACGGACCTGCGGGCCCCAACAAATTGGCCACATCTATCCCCTTGTGGCCGCTCCGGTCGTTTTCTCCCGGCCACGGCACTGCCAACAATGGCGCCAGATGCATTGCCAGGAGAACAACAAGATGCTGACCCTCTACAGTGATGACCACCGCCTGCACCACGGCCGCTGCGAGCTGATCGACGGCGAGCTGAAGCCCTGCTTCGAGATGCCCTCGCGCGCCGACCACGTGCTGCAACGGGTCAAGGAGCGCAAGCTGGGCGAAGTGCGCGGCCCCAGCGACTTCGGCATGGCGCCGATCGAGCGCATCCACGGCGCCGACTACCTCACCTTCCTCGAAGGTGCCTGGGCGCGCTGGGCCGCCACGGGCAACCCCAACGGCGACCTGCTGCCCTTCACCTGGCCGGCACGCACCCTGCGCCACAAGCTGCCGGACAGCCTGCACGGCCAGCTCGGCTACTACAGCTTCGACGGCGGCGCGCCGATCACCGCCGGCACCTGGCAGGCCGTGTACAGCTCGGCCCAGGTCGCCCTGACCGCCCAGCAGCAGATCAGCCAGGGCGCCCACAGCGCCTTCGCCCTGTGCCGGCCGCCAGGCCACCACGCCGCGGCCGACCTGATGGGCGGCTACTGCTACCTGAACAACGCCGCCATCGCCGCCCAGGCCTGCCTCGACCAGGGCGCCCTGCGCGTGGCCATCCTCGATGTCGACTACCACCACGGCAACGGCACCCAGTCGATCTTCTATGCGCGCAACGACGTGCTGGTGACCTCGATCCACGGCGACCCGAGCTTCGAGTTCCCGTTCTTCCTCGGCTATGCCGACGAGGTCGGCGAGGGCGCCGGGCGCGGCTTCAACCTCAACCTGCCGCTGCCCGCCGGCAGCGCCTGGGACGTCTGGGGCGCCGCCCTGGACAGCGCCTGCCAGCGCATCGCCGCCTATGCCCCGGACGTGGTGCTGGTTTCGCTCGGCGTCGACACCTTCAAGGACGACCCGATCTCCCAGTTCAAGCTCGACAGCCCGGACTACCTGCGCATGGGCCAGCGCATCGCCGCCCTCGGCAAACCGACCCTGTTCGTCATGGAAGGTGGCTACGCGGTGGCGGAAATCGGCATCAACGCCGTCAACGTACTCGAAGGTTTCCAGGGCGCCTGAAGCGCCCCGCATGAGGAGCACACGATGAACAAACTCCACCAGCTGATCGCTACCACCCTGTGCGGCGCCGCCCTGCTGGCCGGCGCGACCCAGGCCCAGGCCGCGGACAAGCAGCGCGAGCTGCGCGTGTACAACTGGGCCGACTACATGCTGCCGGCGGTGCCCAAGGACTTCCAGAAGAACAGCGGCATCCAGCTGACCTGGGACGTGTTCGACACCAACGAATCGCTGGAGGCCAAGCTGCTCACCGGCAACTCCGGCTACGACCTGGTGGTGCCGACCAACACCTTCCTCGACACCCAGATCAAGGCCGGGGTGTTCCAGAAGCTGGACAAGAGCCAGCTGCCCAACTGGCAGCACCTCGACCCCGGCCTGCTCGAGCTGATGACCGCCAACGACCCCGGCAACCAGTATGCCGTGCCCTACATGTACGGCACCGTGCTGATCGGCTTCAACCCGGCCAAGGTCAAGGCCGTGCTCGGCGAGGATGCGCCGGTGGACAGCTGGGACCTGATCTTCAAGGAAGAGAACATCAGCAAGCTCAAGCAGTGCGGCGTGGCCATGCTCGACTCGCCCGGCGACATCCTGCCGATCGCCCTGCACTACCTGGGCCTGGACCCGAACAGCGCCAAGCCCGACGACTACGCCAAGGCCGGCGAGCTAATGCTGAAGATCCGCCCCTACGTCGCCTACTTCCACTCGGCCAAGTACATGACCGACATCGCCAACGGCGACATCTGCGTGGCCATCGGCTACTCGGGCAGCTTCTACCAGTTCGCCAACCGCGCCAAGGAAGCCGGCAACGGCGTGGTGGTCGACTGGCGCCTGCCCAAGGAAGGCGCGCCGCTGTGGTACGACTCCTTCGCCATTCCGAAAAGCGCGAAGAACGTCGCCGAGGCCCACGAGTTCCTCAACAACCTGCTGGAGCCGAAAGTGGTGGCGCCGATCTCCGACTTCCTCGGCTACCCCAACCCGAACCGCGACGCCATGCCGCTGGTCAGCGCCGAGATCCGCGACAACCCCAACCTGACCCCGAGCGCCGCGGCGCAGAAGACCCTCTACGTGCTGCAACCGCTGCCGCAGAAGATCGAACGGGTGCGCACCCGCACCTGGAGCAAGATCAAGACCGGCAGCTGAACCCGGCCCGGCGCCGACCGCCCGGCCGCTGCCGGGGCGGCCGGATGGACAAGGCGGCGGCAGCGGCTTAGCTTGAGAAACCGCCCGTCGCGTCCGTACCGGAGGTTGCCATGTCCGCGCCCAGCCCCTTCTACCGGGAAGCCGGCGCCGGCCCGGCGGTGGTCTGCCTGCACGCCAATGCCAGCAGCGCCGCGCAGTGGCGCCCGCTGCAGGAGAGCCTGGCGCAGCGCTTCCATGTGCTCGCCGCCGACTCCTACGGCGCCGGCAAGAGCCCGCCCTGGCCGGGTGAGCGGCAGATGGCCCTGAGCGACGAAGTCGCCCTGCTGGAGCCGGTGTTCCAGCGCGCCGGCGACTCCTTCTCCCTGGTCGGCCACTCCTATGGCGCCGCGCTCGCCCTGCGCGCCGCCCTCAGCCAACCGCAGCGAGTACGCGCCCTGGTGCTGTACGAGCCGACCCTGTTCAATCTGCTGGATGCCGAACGGCCGGCGCCGAACGCGGCCGACGGCATCCGCGCCACCGTGGCCCGGGCCGTCGCCAGCCTGGCCGCCGGTGATCCGGACGCCGCCGCCGAATGCTTCATCGACTACTGGATGGGCCCCGGCACCTGGGCGGCCACCGCCGCCAGCCGGCGCGGGCCGATCCTCGCCTCGATCGTCAATGTGCGCGGCTGGGCCGACGCCCTGTTTGGCGAGCCGACCAGCCTGGACGCCTGGCGGCAGCTGCAGGTGCCGGTGCTCTACCTGGTCGGCCGGCAGTCGCCGCTCTCGGCCCGCGAAGTCGCCCGCCTGCTCGCCGGCGCGCTGCCCCAGGCGCAGCTGGTGGAGTTTGCCGAGCTCGGCCACATGGGCCCGATCACCCATCCGCAACGGGTCAACCCACTGATTGCCGACTTCCTCCAGCGCCACTGCGGCGCCTGAAGCGCGCTCGACGCGCGGCCGGGCGGGGTCTGGCCATCCGACGCGGCCGGGCAATAACAGATGCCAAATCTACCGGGCCGCAAAACAACTGTACCGCCACGAATTTGCCGCAATTATCACCAGGCATAGCGGAAAATCTCGCCGTATAGCTCACGGCATGACTTTCCACTTATGACCAGTACAGTTGCCGACAAAAGAGCAGTACAGTTACCAAGCTGACTAACAAATAGCCCTGCAATTGATCGCAGCTGTGCCTACAAAAATGACCATAAAGTCAGGAAAATGCCTCTACAGACGAACACTCTCTCACCCCGCCACAAGCGGAAGGAAGCACCACCATGGAACGTACCCTCAGTTCCGACTCGCTCTTTCAAGACAGCTCCAGCAACGTTCGCGGCAGCCTGCCGCTGCAGATCATCGCCACCCTGCTGCTGTGGAAACGCCGCATCGTCAGCCGCCACCAGCTGGCCCGCCTCGATGAACGCCTGCTAGCCGACGCCGGCATCAGCCTATACGAGCGCCAGGTCGAGGTCAGCAAGCCGTTCTGGCGCTAAGCCGCGGCGCGGACCTCGCGTCTGACCGATAAAAAAGGGGGAGCATCATGCTCCCCCTTTTTCATATCTGGCTGTTGGTGGGAGCGAATTCATTCGCGATCAGGGCCTACGCCGGGCTGCCTATTTATCGCGGATAAATCCGCCCCCACTCAAGCTCGATGGCCTGTGCAACCCGCTATTGGGACATGGCCTTTTTCATTGCCGGTCAGCCACTCAGGCTTCGATTTCCACCAGCACTTCGCCCGGCGTTACCCGGTCGCCCTTGGCCACGTGGATGGCCTTGACAGTACCGGCGATCGGCGCCTGCACTTCGGTTTCCATCTTCATCGCCTCGGTGATCAGCACGGCCTGGCCGGCCTTGACCTGGTCGCCCTCCTTGACCAGCACCTCGACGATATTGCCCGGCATGGTGGTGCTGACATCGCCCGGGGCGCTGGCGCTCTTGCGCTTGCTGCCGCCACCGCCGACGAACTGGTTGAGCGGCTCGAACACCACCTCTTCCGGCATGCCGTCGATGGACAGGTAGAAGTGGCGCTTGCCGTCGCCCTTCACGCCGACGCCGGTGATGTCCACCCGGTAACTCTCGCCGTGCACGTCGATGACGAACTCGGTCGGCACGCCTTCGCCGTCGGCCGGGGCCACGCCGCCGGCTTCCGGGATCGGCAGCAGCAGTTCCGGAGTCAGGGTGCCGGCGGCGCGCTCCTCGAGGAACTTGCGGCCGATGTCGGGGAACATGGCGTAGGTCAGCACGTCTTCCTCGGACTTGGCCAGGGCGCCGATTTCCTCGCGCAGCTTGGCCAGTTCCGGCTTGATCAGGTCGGCCGGGCGCACGTCGATCACGTCCTCGCTGCCGATCGCCTGGAAGCGCAGGTGTTCGTTGATCTTGCCCGGCGCCTTGCCGTAGCGGCCCTGCAGGTACAGCTTGACCTCGTTGGTGATGGTCTTGTAGCGCTCGCCGGCCAGCACGTTGAACACCGCCTGGGTGCCGACGATCTGCGAGGTCGGCGTGACCAGCGGCGGGAAGCCGAGGTCTTCGCGCACCTTGGGGATCTCGGCGAACACTTCGTTGATGCGGTGCAGGGCGCCCTGCTCCTTGAGCTGGTTGGCCAGGTTGGACATCATCCCGCCCGGCACCTGGTTGACCTGCACGCGGGTGTCCACCGCGGTGAACTCGCTCTCGAACTGGTGGTACTTCTTGCGCACGGCATAGAAGTACAGGCCGATTTCCTGCAGCAGGGCCAGGTCCAGGCCGGTGTCGTACTCGCTGCCCTTGAGCGCGGCGACCATCGACTCGGTGCCCGGGTGGCTGGTGCCCCAGGCGAAGCTGGAGATGGCGGTGTCGATATGGTCGGCGCCGGCCTCGATGGCCTTGAGCTGGCACATCGCGCCCATGCCGGCGGTGTCGTGGCTGTGGATGAACACCGGCAGGTCGACTGCGGCCTTCAGCGCCTTGACCAGTTCGGCGGTGGCGTAGGGGGTCAGCAGCCCGGCCATGTCCTTGATCGCGATCGAGTCGATGCCCATGGCCTGCATGGCCTTGGCCTGCTCGACGTAGGCGGCCACGGTGTGCACCGGGCTGGTGGTGTAGCTCAGGGTGCCCTGGGCATGCTTGCCGGCGGCCTTCACCGCCTCGATGGCCACGCGCAGGTTACGCACGTCGTTCATCGCGTCGAAGATGCGGAACACGTCGATGCCGTTGACCGCCGCCTTGGCCACGAAGGCGCGCACCACGTCGTCGCTGTAGTGGCGGTAGCCGAGCAGGTTCTGCCCGCGCAGGAGCATCTGCAGGCGGGTGTTGGGCAGTGCGGCCTTGAGCTTGCGCAGGCGCTCCCACGGATCTTCCTTGAGGAAGCGCACGCAGGCGTCGAAGGTGGCGCCGCCCCAGACTTCCAGGGACCAGTAGCCGACCTTATCGAGCTTGTCGCAGATCGGCAGCATGTCTTCGGTGCGCATGCGCGTGGCGATGATCGACTGGTGGGCGTCGCGCAGGATGGTGTCGGTAACGGTGATTTTCTTAGTCATGGCTCAATTCCTCACAGGCCGGCGTGGGCGGCGATGGCGGCAGCGATGGCCAGGGCCAGCTCGTCCGGTTTGCGCTTGATCGAATAGTTGGTCAGTTCCGGGTGGGCTTCGACGAAGCTGGTGTTGAACTGGCCGCTGCGGAACTCCGGGTTGCGCAGGATTTCCTGATAGTAGGCGGCGGTGGTCTTCACCCCCTGCAGGCGCATGTCGTCCAGCGCGCGCAGGCCGCGGTCCATCGCCTCTTCCCAGGTCAGTGCCCAGACGATCAGTTTCAGGCACATGGAGTCGTAGTAGGGCGGAATGGTGTAGCCGGTGTAGATCGCCGTGTCGGTACGCACCCCGGGGCCGCCGGGGGCGTAGTAGCGGGTGATCTTGCCGAAGCTGGGCAGGAAGTTGTTCTTCGGGTCCTCGGCGTTGATGCGGAACTGCAGGGCGAAGCCGCGGTACTGGATGTCTTCCTGCTTGACCGACAGCTCCAGCCCGGAGGCGATGCGGATCTGCTCGCGGACCACGTCGATGCCGGTGATTTCCTCGGTGATGGTGTGTTCCACCTGCACCCGGGTGTTCATCTCCATGAAGTACACCTCGCCCTCGGCGAGCAGGAACTCCACGGTGCCGGCGTTCTCGTAGCCCACCGCCTTGGCCGCGCGCACGGCCAGGTCGCCGATATAGGCGCGCTGCTCGGGGGTCAGCTGCGGGCTGGGGGCGATCTCGATCAGTTTCTGGTTGCGGCGCTGGATCGAGCAGTCGCGCTCGTACAGGTGCACGGTGTTGCCGAAGCTGTCGGCGAGGATCTGCGCCTCGATGTGCTTGGGATTGACGATGCACTTTTCCAGGAACACTTCGGCCGAGCCGAAGGCCTTGGTCGCCTCGGAAATCACCCGCGGGAAATTCTGTTCCAGCTCCTCGCGGCTGTTGCAGCGGCGGATGCCGCGCCCGCCGCCGCCGGAGGTGGCCTTGAGCATCACCGGGTAGCCGATGCGCTCACCTTCGCGCAGGGCCTCGGCGATATCCGCCACGTTGCCTTCGGTGCCCGGGGTGCAAGGCACGCCGGCGGCGATCATGCTGCGCCGCGCCTCGGTCTTGTCACCCATGCGGCGGATCACTTCGGCGGACGGGCCGATAAACTTGATCCCGCGCTCGGCGCAGATTTCCGCCAGCTCGGCGTTCTCCGAGAGGAAGCCGTAGCCCGGGTGGAGGGCGTCGCAGCCGGTTTCCACGGCCAGGTTCACCAACTTGCGCGGGTTGAGGTAGCCGGCCAGCGGGTCGTCGCCGATGCTGTGGGCCTCGTCGGCGCGCTTGACGTGCAGCGCCATGCGGTCCGCCTCGGAGTAGACGGCCACCGAGCGGATGCCCATCTCGGCGCAAGCGCGCACGATACGGACGGCAATCTCGCCGCGGTTGGCGATGAGGATCTTCTTGATCACGAGCCTGGTTCCTCGATCACGTGAACAAACGGCCGCAGCAGGGCGGTCGACGGGTGACCGCAGGGCATGTAGCGGTCTTGCATTTACCCTACGCCGACGCGGTGATTAACCAAAATCAATATTTGTTGGGTTAGTCATTAGCAAAGACTTATAGTTTAACGCACCCCATCCTCTCGACGAGCCCTATTAATGCGTAAGTCATTGATGCGCATGACATTTCGTCAGCTGCAGATTTTCCGCGCGGTGTGCGAGAGCCGCTCCTACAGCCGCGCCGCGGAAGAAATGGCCCTCACCCAGCCGGCCGTGAGCCTGCAGATTCGCCAGCTGGAAGAGCTGATCGACCAGCCGCTGTTCGACTACGTGGCCAAGAAGCTCTACCTGACGCCCGCCGCCGAAGCGCTGCTGAAGGCCAGCGAGGACATCTTCGGCCGCCTGGAGAGCCTCGACATGCAGCTCTCCGACCTGCAGGGCTCGCTGCAGGGCCAGCTCAACCTGGCGGTGGAATCCAGCGCCAAGTACCTGGTGCCGCACCTGTTCGCCGCCTTCCGCGCCCAGCACCCGGAAGTCAGCCTGCAGCTGGTGGTGGTCAACCATGCCCAGGCGGTCAAGCGCCTGTCGGTGAGCCGCGACGACCTGCTGATCATGTCCCAGGTGCCCAGCGAGCTGGCCCTGGACTTCTTCCCGTTCTTCACCAACCCGATCATCGCCGTGGCGCCGCCGAGCCACCCGCTGTGCTCGCTGCAGCGCCTGCGCCTGAGCGATCTCAGCGACTTCCCGCTGCTGGTGCGCGAGGCCGGGTCGGGCACCCGCCGCGCCTGCGAGGAGTATTGCCACCAGAAGCGCGCACACTTCGCCCAGGTCATCGAGATCGGCTCGAGCGAATCCCAGGTCGAAGCGGTGATCGCCGGCCTCGGCCTGGCCCTGCTGCCGCGCCACGCGGTGCGCCTGGAGCTGGCCGCCGGGCTGCTGCGCGAGCTGCCGGTGGAGGAGCTGCCGCTGCTGCGCAGCTGGTGCGTGGTGCACGGCCGCGGCAAGCGCCTGTCGCCGGTGGCCCAGGCCTTCCTCGACTTCATCCGCGCCGAGCGGCTGCAGATCAACCAACTGGCCGAGCGCTTCAACCAGGCCAGCCCACGCAACGAAGACGAGCGGTAGACGCCGCGCCAAGCGAAGCCAAGAGAACTTCGTATATTATATTCGTACGATCTCACCCATCAGGTATCGCCCCGTGCCTCTACCCGCCTTCAGTGCTCCCAATCTGGGTCTCGCGCCATCGGCCTCGGAAACCATCGCCAAGCACCTGCGCGAGGCGATCATCTCGGGGCATTTCGCCGAGGACGAGCCGATCCGCCAGGACGACATCGCGCGGCTGTTCAACGTCAGCAAGATCCCCGTGCGCGAGGCGCTCAAGCGCCTGGAAGCCGAAGGCCTGGTGCTGTTCCAGCGCAACAAGGGCGCAGTGGTCACGCGCATCTCGGAACCCGAGCTGGCGCAGATGTTCGAGGTGCGCGTGCTGCTCGAGGTGCAGGCCATTCGCCTGGCCGTGCCGAACATGACCGAGGCCACCTTCGCCCAGGCGGAAAGCATCTGCCAGGCGTTCCTCGGCGAGCTGGACGTGGGCCGCTGGGCCGAACTGAACTGGCAACTGCATACCTGCCTGTACGAGCCGGCCCAGCGGCCGTTCCTGGTCAGCCTGATTCGCTCCATCCACGACAAGCTGGAGCGTTATCTGCGCATGCAGATGAGCCTGTCGGAAGGCAAGGAGCGCGCCGACCACGAGCACCGCGACATCATCGCGGCGTGCCGCGCCGGGGATGCCGACCTCGCCGCGCAGCTGATCGAGGCGCACATCAACGGCGTCTGCCAGACCCTCTACGCCCAGCTGCCCGGCTACAAGCAGGCCACTTAGCCGGCACTCCGGGCGGCGCCCGCCACTGTGCCGATTTCGTCAGAGGGCCGGCCGAAATCCATCAAGCCGGGCGGGGCCGCGCAGGGTCACCCTTGCAGGCACCTTCCCTGCCCGTGGGGCCAGCCTGATGCAACGTATCCGCGTCCTCGACTCGCACACCGGCGGTGAACCGACCCGCCTGGTACTCGACGGTTTCCCCGATCTGGGCCACGGCAGCATGGCCGAGCGCCGCCAGCTGCTGGCCGAGCGCTTCGACCGCTGGCGCACCGCCAGCGTGCTGGAGCCGCGCGGCAGCGATGTGCTGGTCGGCGCCCTGCTGTGCGCGCCGGTCGAGCCCAGCGCCTGTGCCGGAGTGATCTTCTTCAACAACAGCGGCTACCTCGGCATGTGCGGCCACGGCACCATCGGCCTGGTGGCGTCCCTGGCCCACCTCGGGCGCATCGGCCCGGGCGTGCACCGGATCGAGACGCCGGTCGGCACGGTCGAGGCGACCCTGCACGAGGACCGCTCGGTCAGCGTGCGCAACGTTCCCGCCTACCGCCTGCACCAGGACCTGACTCTCGAAGTCCCTGGCTATGGCACGGTCTGCGGCGATGTCGCCTGGGGCGGCAACTGGTTCTTCCTGATCGCCGAGCACGGCCAGCGGGTTGCCGGCGACAACCTCGACGCCCTCATGGCCTACAGCTGCGCGGTGCAGCAGGCCCTGGAGCACCAGGGCATCCGCGGCGACGACGGCGGCCTGATCGACCACATCGAGCTGTTCGCCAGCGATGAGCAGGCCGACAGCCGCAGCTACGTGCTGTGCCCGGGCAAGGCCTACGACCGCTCTCCCTGCGGCACCGGCACCAGCGCCAAGCTGGCCTGCCTGGCGGCCGACGGCAAGCTGCAGCCGGGGCAGGTCTGGCGCCAGGCCAGCGTGATCGGCAGCCAGTTCGAGGCCAGCTTCCAGTGGGCGGCCGACGGCTCGCAGATCATCCCGACCATTCGCGGCCGCGCCTACCTCAGCGCCGAAGCCGAGCTGCTGATCGAGGACGAGGATCCGTTCGCCTGGGGCATTCGCCTGTGAGCGATGCGCGCAGCGCCGACATCATCGTCATCGGTGCCGGCATAGTCGGCGCCGCCTGCGCCCATCAGTTGGCCCGCCGTGGCCTGCGCGTGCTGGTGCTGGACGCCGGCCTGCGCGCCGCCACGGCCGCCGGCATGGGCCACCTGATCGTGCTCGACGACAACCCGGCGGAACTGGCGCTCAGCCAGTACTCGGTGCAGCGCTGGCGCGACTGGGCCCACGAGATGCCCGAGGACTGCGCCTACCGGCAGAACGGCACGCTGTGGCTGGCCGCCAATGCCGAGGAAATGGCCGTGGCCGAAGCCAAGTTCGGCGTCCTGCGCGAGCACGGCCTGGCCTGCGAACTGCTCGGCGCCCGGGCCCTGGCCGACTGCGAACCCGAGCTGCGCGCCGGCCTGCATGGCGGCCTCAAGGTCACCGGCGACGGCATTCTGTATGCCCCCAACGCCGCCCGCTGGCTGCTGCAACAGCCAACCATCAGCCTGCGCCCGGCCCAGGTGGTGGAAGTCGCGGGCAACCGCGTGCGCCTGGCCGACGGCCAGTGGCTGGGGGCCGACGCCGTCATCCTGGCCAACGGCGTGCACGCCACCGGCCTGTGCCCGGAGCTGCCGATCGAGCCGAAGAAAGGCCACCTGCTGATCACCGACCGCTACCCCGGCATGATCCGCCATACCCTGGTCGAGCTGGGCTACGTCACCAGCGCGCACAACGCCAGCGGCCCCTCGACCGCCGCCAATATCCAGCCGCGCCCGACCGGCCAGCTGTTCATCGGCGCCTCGCGCCAGTTCGGCACCAGCGACCCCGAGGTCGAGCCCTGGATGCTGGCCAAGATGCTGCGCCGCGCCGTCGACTACATGCCGGGCCTGGCCCGGCTCAACGGCATCCGCGCCTGGACCGGCTTCCGCGCGGCCAGCCCGGACGGCCTGCCCCTGCTCGGCGAACACCCGCACCAGCCCGGCCTGTGGCTGGCCGTCGGCCACGAAGGGCTCGGCGTCACCACCGCCCCCGGCAGCGCCGACCTGCTGGTCGCGCAGCTGTTCGGCGAACAGGCGCCGCTGCCCGTCGCCCCCTATCTGCCCCAGCGCTTTCTCGGAGACGCGCATGCCTGAACTCAGTCTCGACGGCCGCCCGCTGCGCGTGGCCGAAGGCACCACGGTGGCCGCCGCCCTGGCGCTCGGTGCCGACGGCTGCTGCCGCACCTCGGTCAGCGGCCAGCGCCGCGCGCCCTTCTGCGGCATGGGCATCTGCCAGGAATGCCGGGTGAACATCGACGGCCAGCGCCGCCTGGCCTGCCAGACGCTGTGCCGCGACGGCATGCGGGTGGAGACGCGCTGATGCATGTCGACCTGCTGATCATCGGTGCCGGCCCCGCCGGCATGGCCGCCGCCCTGGCCGCCGCCCCCAGCGGCGCGCGCATCGCCGTACTCGACGACAACCCGGCCGCCGGCGGGCAGATCTGGCGCGACGGCCCGCAGGCGCAGCTGCCGCCGCTGGCCCGCGAGTACCGCCAGCGCCTGGCCGCACAGGCCAATATCGAGCTGCTGCCGGCCTGCCGCGTGGTCGCCCTGGCCGGCCCCCAGGCGCTGCTGGTCGAAGACCCGCAGCAGGGCCGGGTGATCCACTACCAGAAACTGATTCTCTGCACCGGCGCCCGCGAGCTGCTGCTGCCCTTCCCCGGCTGGACCCTGCCCGGCGTCACCGGCGCCGGCGGCCTGCAGGCGCTGATCAAGGGCGGCCTGCCGGTGCAGGGCGAACGCATCGTCATCGCCGGCAGCGGCCCGCTGCTGCTGGCCAGCGCCGCCACCGCGAAAGAACACGGCGCCAAGGTGCTGCATATCGCCGAACAGGCCGGCTGGGCCGCCGTGGCCGGCTTCGCCGCGCAGCTGCCGCGTTGGCCGCACAAGCTGCTGCAGTCCTTCGGCCTGTTCCACCCCGGCTATCGGGCGAACAGCCATGTCATCGAAGCGCTGGGCGACGGCCGCCTGGAGGCCGTGCGCCTGAGCATCGGCGGGCAGATCCGGGAAGTCGCCTGCGAGCGTCTGGCCTGCGGCTTCGGCCTGATTCCCAATCTGCAGCTGGGCCAGGCCCTGGGCTGCCGCATCGACGACGGCGCCATCGCCGTCGATGCCTGGCAGGCCAGCAGCCTGGCCGGCGTCTACGCCGCCGGCGAGAGCACCGGCTTCGGCGGCAGCGAAAAGGCCCTGGTCGAAGGCGCCATCGCCGGCCATGCGGCGGTCGGCGAGCACGCCGCGGCGCAGCGCCTGTGGTCGCAGCGCCAGCGCTGGCATCGCTTCGCCGCCGCACTGAACGCCGCCTTTGCCCTCGGCAACGAGGTGAAACAGCTGGCCCGGCCGGACACCCTGATCTGCCGCTGCGAGGACGTACCGCTAGCGGCCGTGGCCGATCAGCACGGCTGGAGCCAGGCCAAGATGGCCAGCCGCTGCGGCATGGGCGCCTGCCAGGGGCGGATCTGCGGCGGCGCCGCCCAGGCGCTGTTCGGCTGGCCGGCGCCAGCGCCGCGCCCGCCCTTCAGCCCGGCGCGCATCGACACCCTGCTCCAGCTCGGCGACGACTGAGCCCGTAGGATGGCTTGAGTCGCCTGCGACGATACCCCTCGCAGTGGCCCGCGATGGGTATCGCTGTGCTCAACCCAGCCTACCGGAATAGCTCGCGAGCCTTCTAACAGGCGCCAAGGTGGCAGAGCGCTTGTCCGTTGCCGCCGTCGCTGCGCAGAATGGACGCCTCCCAGCCCCGGCCCATCGCCCATGCTCGACCTGCTGCCGCCCGCCCCCGCCGACCTGCCCAGCCTGCTCGCCAGCCTGGGCGCCGTGGCGCCGCTGTTCGACGCCCTGCCCGGGGTGGTGTTCTTCATCAAGGACGAGGCGGCGCGCTACGTCATGCTCAACCAGACCCTGGTACAGCGCCTGGGCTACCGGCACAAGGCCGAGCTGCTCGGGCGGCGCGCCGAGGAAGTCTTCCCGGACCGTTTCGGCGCCCTGTATACGGCCCAGGATCACCAGGTCCTGGCCTCGGGCACCCAGCTCGAAGACCAGCTGGAACTGCACCTGTACCCCGGCCGCCAGGCCGGCTGGTGCCTGACCCACAAGCTGGCGCTGCGCGATGCCCACGGCCGCATCATCGGCATGGCCGGGGTGTCCTGCGACCTCCCCAGCGCCCACTCCAACCACCCGGCCTACCGCAAGGTGGCGGCGGTCGATGCGCATATCCGCCAGCATTACGCCCAGCCCATCAGCCTCGGCGAGCTGACCGCGATCGCCGGCCTGTCGGTGGCCCAGCTGGAGCGGCACTGCAAGCGCATCTTCCAGCTCAGCCCGCGGCAGATGATCCACAAGGCCCGCCTGGGCGCCGCCACCCAGCTGCTGGGCCAGGACCTGCCGATCACCGAAATCGCCCTGCGTTGCGGCTACACCGACCACAGCGCCTTCAGCCGCCAGTTCAAGGCCCACACCGGCCTGTCGCCCAGCCAGTATCGCGACTCGCTCGGCACGCGCACGCAGCCCACTGCTCCATAACGGGACACGCCGCTCCTTTATGTAACACCTGGGCGTAACCGTACGGCACATTTCGTGACCGCCCGGTCTCGCCCTCACGTTCCTTTCGCTACGCTGAACACGTCAGGCCTGCATTGCAGAGCGCTCCGGGCCGCCCGCAGGGCCACCGGGCAAGCTGGCATGCACTCTGCATATAAAATATCGTATACGAAATCTTCGGAACTCAATCCGATCCAGCACCTGCCCAACCGAACGACAGAAGAGAGATATCCATGAAATCCAAGCTTCTTTCCGTAGCAGTCTGCACCCTTCTCGGCTCCACCCTGATGAGCAACGCCCACGCCGACAAGCTCGATGACATCATCGGCTCCGGCAAGCTGCGCTGCGCCGTGACCCTGGACTTCCCGCCCATGGGCCTGCGCGATGAAAACAACGAGCCCGCCGGCTTCGACGTCGACTATTGCCATGACCTGGCCAAAGTCCTCGGGGTCACCGCTGAAGTGGTCGAAACGCCCTTCCCGGATCGTATCCCGGCGCTGATCTCCGGACGCGCCGACGTCATCGTCGCCTCCACCTCCGACACCCTGGAACGCGCCAAGACCGTGGGCATGACCGTGCCCTACTTCGCCTTCCAGATGGTCGTGCTGACCCGCGAGGACGCCGGGGTGAACAGCTACGCCGACCTCAAGGGCAAGAATCTCGGCAACACCAGCGGCACCTATGAGGCCATCGCCCTGGAGAAGGACGTGAAGGCCTGGGGCGAAGGCAGCTTCCGCGCCTACCAGTCGCAGAACGACACCATCCTGGCCGTGGCCCAGGGCCACATCGACGCCACCGTGGTGACCAACACCGTAGCCGCCGCCACCCTCAAGTCGGGCAAGTACAAGGGCCTGAAGGTCGCCGGCGATGCGCCCTACGTCGTCGACTACGTGTCCCTGGCCGCCAAGCGCAGCGAGTACGGCCTGATCAACTACCTCAACCTGTTCGTCAACCAGCAGGTACGCAGCGGCCGCTACCAGGAACTGTGGCTGAAGTGGGTGGGCAAGGACATCGCCCCGGCCAACCTGACCGTCCCCGGCGTGTACTACTGATAACGCCCCCGCCCAACCCTGGAGACATCTGCATGTCTGAAGTCCAGATCAGCGGCCGCAGCCTGGTGCACGGCAGGGGCCAAGGCCCCTGGCTCTGCGCCGATGTGGGCCTGAGCTTCTGGGGCGGGATCGACCCGCTCAGCGGCGAGGTGATCGATCGTCACCACCCGCTGAGCGGTCAATCGGTGGCCGGGCGCGTCCTGGCCATCCCCAGCGGACGCGGCTCCTGCACCGGCAGCAGCGTCATGCTGGAACTGATCCTCAATGGTCACGCCCCGGCAGCCCTGGTGCTGGCCGAGGCCGACGAGATTCTCAGCCTCGGCGTACTGGTCGCCGAGCTCATTTTCCAGCGTTCGCTGCCGGTGCTGTGCATCGGTCACGAACGCTTCGCCGAGCTGCCCCGCGCCGGCTTCGCCCGCCTCGCCGGCGCGCACCTGCAATTGTTCGAACAGGCTCCGACAACGGCCTGGCAGGCCGACGGCGCCAGCGCCGTGGCGCAGCCAGGCAGGGTGGCTCTCAGCGCCGTCGACCAGGCCCTGCTGGCCGGCGAACACGGCAAGGCCGCCCAGGTCGCCATGCAGCTGCTGCTGCGCATGGCCGAACTGCAGGGCGCCGACGCGCTGATGGATATCCGCCAGGCGCACATCGACGGCTGCATCTACACCGGCGAGGCCTGCCTGCGCTTTGCCCGCCAGCTGCTCGACTGGGGCGCCCGCGTGCGGGTGCCGACCACCCTCAATGCGATCTCGGTCGACCAGCGCCGCTGGCGTGCCCTGGGCATCGACCCGGCCTTCGGCGAGCCGGCCAGTGCCCTGGGCGACACCTACATGGCCATGGGCGCGGCGCTCAGCTACACCTGCGCGCCCTACCTGCTGGACAGCGCCCCCGAGCGCGGTGAGCAGATCGCCTGGGCCGAATCCAATGCGGTGGTCTACGCCAACAGCGTGCTCGGCGCGCGGACCCTGAAATACCCGGATTTCCTCGATATCTGCATCGCCCTGACCGGCCGCGCGCCGCATATCGGCTGCCACCTCGATGCCGGCCGCCGGGCCACCCTGCGCATCGATGTGCCGGCCCTGGACGGCGCCGACGATGCCTTCTGGCCGCTGCTCGGCTACCACGTCGGCCTGCTCTGCAGCAGCGCCATCCCGGTGATCTGCGGCCTGGAGCGGAGCGGCGCCGGCAGCGACGAGCTGAAGGCCTTCGGCGCCGCCTTCGCCACGACCTCGGCGGCACCGATGTTCCATATCGCCGGCATCACCCCGGAAGCACCCGATGCCGAAAGCGCCCTGGGCGGCAAGGCGCCGCTGCGCCACCTGCGGGTCAGCCAGGCCGACCTGCTGGGCAGCTGGCACGAGCTGAACAACGCCAGCGAGCCGGCAGTGGAGCTGGTCGCCCTGGGCAACCCGCATTTCTCCCTCAGCGAATGCGCGCGCCTGGCCGAGCTCTGCCGCGGCCGCCACAAGCATGCGCAGACCGCCGTGGTGGTGACCTGTGGCCGCAGCATCCATGCCCAGGCCGAAGCCGCCGGGTATGTCGCCAGCCTCGAGGCATTCGGCGTGCAACTGGTCACCGATACCTGCTGGTGCATGCTCGACGAGCCCGTCGTGCCGCGCCAGGCCCGGCGCCTGATGACCAATTCGGGCAAGTACGCCCACTACGCCCCCGGCCTGGTCGGCCGTCAGGTGCACTTCGGCAGCCTTGCCGCGTGCGTCGACGCCGCCTGCACGGGAACCAACCCCCTCCACGTCCCGGCCTGGCTCGGTCGCCACTGATTCAAGGGAGCCACAGCGCGATGTTCGACTACACCTTTCACTGGCACACGGCGCTCAAGGCGCTACCGGACATGCTCGGCGGCGCCTGGGTGACCCTGGAGACCGCCGCTCTGTCGATGATCTTCGGCGTCCTCATCGCCCTGCTGCTGACGGTCATGCGGCAGATGCACAACCCGCTGCTGCGCCACTTCGCCAATACCTGGGTCTCGATCGCGCGCAACACGCCGTCGCTGTTCCAGATCTACATCCTCTACTTCGGCCTCGGCACCTTCGGCCTGCATGTCAGCTCCTGGGTGGCCCTGCTGGCGGGGATCACCTTCAACAATGCCGGCTACCTGGCGGAGAACTTCCGCGGCGGCCTCAAGGCGGTGCCGGACACGCAGATGCGCGCCGCGCGCTCGCTGGGCATGAGCGCCTTTCAGGCCTACCGCATGATCATCGTGCCGCAGCTGCTGCGCATCGTCTTCCACCCCCTGTCCAACCAGATGGTCTGGGCGGTGCTGATGACCTCGCTGGGGGTGATCGTCGGCCTCAACAACGACCTCACCGGAGTGACCCAGGACTACAACGTGAAGACCTTCCGCACCTTCGAGTACTTCGCCATGGCGGCGGTGCTCTATTACCTCATCGCCAAGACCATCGTGCTGGCTGCACGGCTGATGGCCTGGCGCCTGTTCCGCTACTGAGGAAGGCCGACATGTTTACTACCAGCCTCACCTCCAACGACCTGCTGTTCATGCTCAACGGCGCCTGGGTGACCCTGCAGCTGACCGCCGGCGCCATGCTCATCGGCACCCTGGCCGGCGTCGTCTTCGGCCTGCTGCGCGCCTCCGCACCGCGCCTCAGCCTGCCGCTGGCCTGGCTGCTGGATGTGTTCCGCAGCGTGCCGCTGCTGATCCAGTTCGTCCTGTTCAACTCGATGAAGAGCATCGCCGGCCTCGACATCAGCGCCTTCAGCGTCGGCTGCCTGGTGCTGGGCGTCTACTGCGCGGCCTTCTGCACCGAGATCGTGCGCAGCGGCATCCTCGCGGTGTCGCCCAACGTGCGCCGCGCCGCCCGCTCGCTGGGCATGAACTATTGGCAGGACCTGCGCTACATCGTGCTGCCGCTCGCCACCCGCGTGGCCTTCCCCGGCTGGCTGAACCTGGTGCTGTCGGTGATGAAGGACACGGCACTGGTCATGTGGATCGGCATCATCGAGCTGCTGCGTGCCTCGCAGACCGTGGTTACGCGCATTCAGGAGCCGCTGCTGGTGCTGTGCATCGCCGGCCTCATCTATTACGTCATGAGCCTGGTCGTGGCCCGCCTCGGCAACCGGCTGGAAAAAAGGTGGCAGGAAAATGATTGAGATCGACAACGTCTATAAATCCTTCGGTGAGCTCGAAGTCATCAAGGGTGTCAGCCTGACCGTGAACAAGGGCGAGGTGGTGTCGATCATCGGCGGCTCCGGCTCCGGCAAGTCGACCCTGCTGATGTGCATCAACGGCCTGGAGCCGATCCAGAAGGGCAGCATCCGCGTCGACGGTACCGAGGTGCACGCGCCGGGCACCGACCTGAACAAGCTGCGGCAGAAGATCGGCATCGTGTTCCAGCAGTGGAACGCCTTCCCCCACCTGACCGTGCTGGAGAACGTCATGCTGGCGCCGCGCAAGGTGCTCGGCAAAAGCAAGGAAGAGGCCGAGGCCCTGGCGGTCAAGCAGCTCACCCACGTCGGCCTGGGCGACAAGCTCAAGGTGTTCCCCAGCAAGCTCTCCGGCGGCCAGCAGCAGCGCATGGCGATCGCCCGCGCCCTGGCCATGAGCCCGGACTACATGCTGTTCGACGAGGCCACCAGCGCCCTCGACCCGCAGCTGGTGGGCGAGGTGCTGGACACCATGCGCCTGCTCGCCGAGGAAGGCATGACCATGATCCTGGTGACCCACGAGATCCGCTTCGCCCGCGACGTGTCCGACCGCGTGGCGTTCTTCCGCAATGGCCTGGTGCACGAGATCGGCTCGCCCGAGCAGGTCATCGGCAACCCGCAGAAGCCGGAAACCGCGGACTTCCTCAAGTCGGTGCTGTAAACCCAGCCCCAAACCCATCCCCGCCAATCAGGAGACAGCGATGCGTTCGAGCAAGGTCATCCATGTGGTCAGCTGCCACGCCGAAGGCGAGGTCGGCGACGTCATAGTCGGCGGCGTCGCCCCGCCGCCGGGCGCCACCGTCTGGGAGCAGTCGCGCTGGATCGCCCGCGACCAGGTGCTGCGCAACTTCGTGCTGAACGAGCCGCGCGGCGGCGTGTTCCGTCACGTCAACCTGCTGGTGCCGGCCAAGGACCCGCGGGCGCAGATGGCCTGGATCATCATGGAGCCGGCGGACACCCCGCCGATGTCCGGTTCCAACTCGCTGTGCGTGTCCACCGTGCTGCTCGACAGCGGCATCCTGCCGATGAGCGAGCCGCAGACCCGCCTGGTGCTGGAGGCCCCCGGCGGGCTGATCGAGGCCGTGGCCGAATGCTCGGGCGGCAAGGTGCAGCGGGTCGAGGTGAAGAACGTGCCGTCCTTCGCCGACAAGCTGGACGCCATGATCGAGGTCGAAGGCCTCGGCAGCCTCAAGGTCGACACCGCCTACGGCGGCGACAGCTTCGTCATCGCCGATGCCCACACCCTGGGCTTTTCCCTGAGCGCCGACGAGGCCGCCGACCTGGCCGCCATGGGCCTGAAGATCACCCGCGCGGCCAACGCGCAGCTGGGCTTCGTCCACCCGCTCAACCACGACTGGGACCACATCTCCTTCTGCCAGATCGCCGCCCCGCTGGAGCGCGTCGACGGCGTGCTGAGCGCGGCCAACGCGGTGGTGATCCGCCCCGGCAAGATCGACCGCTCGCCCTGCGGCACCGGCTGTTCGGCACGCATGGCGGTGATGCAGGCGCGCGGCCAGCTGCAGGTGGGCGAACGCTTCGTCGGCCGCTCGATCATCGGCTCAGAGTTCCACTGCCGCATCGACAGCCTGACCGAGGTGGCCGGGCGCCCGGCCATCGTCCCCTGCCTGTCCGGCCGGGCCTGGATCACCGGCACCCACCAGCACCTGCTCGACCCGGACGACCCCTGGCCGCAGGGCTACCGCCTCTCGGATACCTGGCCGGTCGAGCCGAAGCCGTAATACCTGTTTTTCAAGATTTGCCAACCGCCGCCTCGCCGGCGCGATGAACCGGGCTCAGGCCCAACCCATGTAAACAAGGGCTGAAAACGACCCTTTTCTTTCGTATACGAAATACTTTGACTCTGCCCAGGAGGCAACAGCATGAACAGCACCATCTTCACCGGCACCATCCCCGCCCTGATGACCCCCTGCACCGCCGAGCGCAAGCCGGACTTCGACGCCCTGGTGCGCAAGGGCCGCGAGCTGATCCAGGCCGGCATGAGCGCCGTGGTCTACTGCGGTTCCATGGGCGACTGGCCGTTGCTCACCGAGGCCGAACGCCAGGAAGGGGTGGCGCGCCTGGTCGCCGCCGGCGTCCCGACCATCGTCGGCACCGGTGCGGTGAACAGTCGCGAAGCCGTATCCCACGCCGCCCACGCCGCCCAGGTCGGCGCCCATGGCCTGATGGTCATCCCGCGCGTGCTGTCCCGTGGCGCTTCGCCGGCCGCCCAGGAAGCGCACTTCGCCGCCATTCTCGAAGCGGCGCCGAAGCTGCCGGCGGTGATCTACAACAGCCCGTACTACGGCTTTGCGACCCGCGCCGAGCTGTTCTTCAAGCTGCGTCGCCAGTACCCCAACCTGATCGGTTTCAAGGAATTCGGCGGCGCCGCCGACATGCGCTACGCCGCCGAGCACATCACCTCGCAGGATGACCAGGTGATCCTCATGGCCGGCGTCGATACCCAGGTGATGCATGGCTTCGTCAATTGCGGTGCGACCGGCGCCATCACCGGCATCGGCAACGTCCTGCCGCGCGAAGTGCTGCAGCTGGTCGAGCTGAGCAAGCAGGCCGCCAAGGGCGACGCCATCGCCCGCCGCCGTGCCCTGGAGCTGTCCGAGGCGCTGAACGTGCTGTCGTCCTTCGACGAAGGCTGCGACCTGGTCCTCTACTACAAGTACCTGATGGTGCTGGGTGGCGACCCGGAGTACAGCCTGCACTTCAACGCAACCGATGCGCTCAGCGACGCCCAGCGCAACTACGCCGAGACCCAGTACAAGCTGTTCCGCCAGTGGCACGCCAACTGGTCGGCCGAACAGCAACTCGCCTGATCGCCACGCTTCGGCCGGGGGCGCCCAGCGAACCCGGCCGATCTGGCATGCAATGCCAGCCCCCAACAGGAGCCAACAATGCCCGCCATCATCGGCCACAACTTCATCGCCGGCGGCCGTAGCGCCGCCGGTGAGGTCATCCTGCAGAGCCTCGACGCCACGACGGGCGAGGCCCTGCCCTACAGCTTCCACCAGGCCACCGAGGCCGAGGTGAACGCCGCCGCCCGCGCCGCCGCCGCCGCCTACCCGGCCTACCGCAGCCTGAGCGCGGTGCGCCGTGCCGAATTCCTCGAAGCCATCGCCACGGAAATCGATGCCCTCGGTGACGACTTCGTCGCCATCGTCTGCCGCGAGACCGCCCTGCCGGCCGCGCGCATCCAGGGTGAGCGCGGCCGCACCAGCGGCCAGATGCGCCTGTTCGCCCAGGTGCTGCGCCGCGGCGACTTCCATGGGGCGCGCATCGACCGCGCCCTACCCGAGCGCCAGCCGCTGCCGCGCCCGGATATTCGCCAGTGCCAGCTGGGTGTCGGCCCGGTAGCCGTATTCGGCGCCAGCAACTTCCCCCTGGCGTTTTCCACGGCCGGCGGCGACACCGCCGCGGCGCTCGCCGCCGGCTGCCCGGTGGTGTTCAAGGCCCATAGCGGGCACATGGCCACCGCCGAGCGGGTGGCGCAGGCCATCGTCCGCGCGGCGGAACAGACCGGCATGCCGGCCGGGGTGTTCAACATGGTCTACGGCGGCGGCGTGGGCGAATGGCTGGTCAAGCACCCGGCGATCCAGGCCGTGGGTTTCACCGGCTCGCTCAAGGGCGGTCGCGCGCTGTGCGACATGGCCGCCGCGCGCCCGCAGCCGATCCCGGTGTTCGCCGAGATGAGCAGCATCAACCCGGTGCTGGTGCTGCCGGCGGCCCTGGCCGCGCGCAGCGAGCAGATCGCCCGCGAGCTGACCGACTCGGTGGTGCAGGGCTGCGGCCAGTTCTGCACCAACCCGGGCCTGGTCATCGGCATCGCCTCGCCCGCCTTCAGCCTGTTCAGCGCCAACCTGATCGCCGAGATCGGTCGGCGCCCGGCGCAGACCATGCTCAACAGCGGCACCCTGCACAGCTACGCCAAAGGCGTGGCCGCGCTGCACACCCACCCCGGTATGCGCCACCTGGCCGGGCAGCCGCAGGAAGGACGCCAGGCCCTGCCGCAGCTGTTCCAGGCCGATGTACGGCTGTTGCTGGAGCACGACGAATTGCTCCAGGAAGAGGTGTTCGGCCCGACCACCGTGCTGGTTGAAGTGGCCGACCAGGCCGAGCTGCTGGAGGCCCTGGGCGCCCTGGGCGGCCAGCTGACCGCCAGCCTGATCGCCGAGGCCGCCGACCTGGAGCAGGCCGCGCCCCTGGTGGCGCTGCTCGAACAGAAGGCCGGACGCCTGCTGCTCAACGGCTACCCCACCGGGGTGGAAGTGTGCGACGCCATGGTCCACGGCGGCCCCTATCCGGCCACCTCGGATGCCCGCGGCACCTCGGTCGGCAGCCTCGCCATCGAACGCTTCCTGCGCCCGCTGTGCTACCAGAACTACCCGGACGCCCTGCTCCCGGACGCCCTGAAAAACGCCAACCCGCTGGGCATTGCGCGCCTGGTGGATGGCAGAAGCACGCGGGAGCCGCTGCTCTGATTCGTGTCGGCACGGATCGGTAGCTTCCGCACCCTTTACCCCGGCCTTGCGCCGGGGTTTTTTATGGCTATGTGCCTGTTACGCGTTGCTACGCCGCGCCGTTGTTTGGCTCAAGCGCTCGTGGTGGCTGCTCTGGCTGTTCGTGGGAGCGAGTTCATTCGCGATCAGGGCCTACGCCGAGCGGCCTGTTTATCGCGGATAAATCCGCTCCCACTCAAGCGCGATGGCCTGTGCAACACGCCATGGGAGGCAGGGCGGGTAGGTTGGCGTTGAGCGAAGCGAAGCCCAACGGCCCGGGTTCAACAACCTGGCGGCGCCGCGTTCAAGCCAGCAACGCCAGCAGGTCCTTGTGCAGCGCCCGCGGGATCTCCACCCCCTCGACCAGGCTGCGCGCCCGCGCCTCGTAGCGGCGTTGCGACGGCAGTCGCGCACCCTGCCCCTGGATCGCCTCGAACAGCGCTTCGGCACGCAACAGGTGCTGGTCGGCATCGGCGCCGAGGAAGCGTTGCGGATCGAAGGCGATGATCAGCTCGCCGTGGAACGGCAGGCCCTTGCTGCCGCCATCGTAGGCCAGCGATTCGGCACTGGTCAGGTCGCCGATCAGCGGGCCGGCGATCAGCTCGACCATGGCCGACAAGGCCGAGCCCTTGTGTCCGCCGAAGGTCAGCATGGCGCCGTGCTCCAGCACCTCGTTGGCATCGGTGCAGGGCCGCCCCTCGGCATCCACCCCCCAACCCTCGGGCAGAACCTGGCCGGCACGGCGATGCAGCTCGATATCGCCACGGGCGATGGCGCTGGTGGCGAAATCGAAGATGAACGGCTGGCCCTCGGGACGCGGCCAGCCAAAGGCGATCGGGTTGGTGCCGAACAGCGGACGCTTGCCCCCGGCCGGCGCCACATAGGCCTGGGTCGGGTTGCAGGCCAGGCCCACCAGCCCCTGCTCGGCCAGGCTTTCCAGCTCGACCCACAGGGCGGAGAAATGCACGCAACGGTTGATCGCCAGGGCCGCAATGCCATTGGCCCGGGCCTTCTCGCACAGCACCGGCAGGCCGGCCTGGAAGGCCAATTGCGAGAAGCCGCCATTGGCCTCGACGCGCACCACGGCGGGCGCCTGGTCGATGACCTGCGGCTCGGCATCGGCAACCACCTTGCCGGCCTTGAGCGTGGCCACGATACCCAGCAGGCGGTACAGGCCGTGGGAGGCGCAACCGTCACGCTGGCCGGCGACCACCGTGGCGCTGATGGCCTCGACATAGCCTTCGCTGAAGCCATGTTTACGCAGGACGGCCTGCGCCAGTTCGCGCGCTTGCGCCAATGTCAGTCGGATCATGTCGGGCTCCCTTGCTATCCACTGGCTACAGTGGCCTGCGGGAGCCCTCCAGGCTTGATCGCTTTGCCGTGTGCCCATGCCGAATTCGGCACAGCCCGAACCCGGCCGCGCAGCGCTCAGTGAAAATGGCGGGCGAGCTGTGGCGTCATCAGGCCGCCCATGGCACCCAGCTCGGGGAAGTCGCTGACTTCCTGATTCAGCCGGCGCTGTTCGGAGTAATCCTCGATGGCCCGGCGAAAGCGCATGCGGCGCAGGTCTTCCTGCTGGCGGCGCGAGCGGCTGGCGGACTGTTGCTGGTCAGCGTGATGGCGGGACATGGCACGACTCCAGTGCGGATGCGGGAAGCATCAGCATGCAGTGGTGGCGTGACGATTTGCCGACAAGGCGGTGAAGATCGGGTGACGCCTGCACCCAAGAGCCAGTAGGCTCAGGCTGATTGTGGGAGCGAATTCATTCGCGATTGCAGCAGCACCGAACCGCTTGTTCTCGCCAATCAATTCGCTCCCACAGCCTGCGGTTGCGCCCCGCTCAATCCTCGGCGGCACGCACCGACTTGGGCGACAGGCGCAGGCTGCGCAGGCTGCGCTTGACGCTTTTCAGGTGGTTGACCAGGTCCGGCCCGCGGGCCATGGCCACGCCCATGGCCAGCACGTCGATCACCACCAGGTGGGCGATGCGCGAGGTCAGCGGGGTGTAGATCTCGGTGTCTTCCTGCACGTCGATGGCCAGGTTGACCGTGGCCAGGTCGGCCAGCGGGGTCTGGCTGGGGCACAGGGTGATCAGCGTGGCGCCGGACTCGCGCACCAGGTTGGCGGTGATCAGCAGGTCCTTGGAGCGCCCGGACTGGGAGATGCAGATGGCCACGTCGGTGGGCTTCAGCGTTACAGCCGACATCGCCTGCATGTGCGGGTCGGAGTAGGCGGCAGCCGTCAGCAGCAGGCGGAAGAACTTGTGCTGGGCATCGGCGGCCACCGCGCCGGAGGCGCCGAAACCGTAGAACTCGATGCGCTGGGCATGGGCGATGGCGTTGATGGCCTTCTGCAGGGCCTGGGTATCCAGGCGCTCGCGCACCTCCATCAGGGTGTGCAGGGTGGTGTCGAAGATCTTCAGGCTGAAGTCGGTGACCGAATCGTCTTCCTGGATCGCGAACTGGCCGAAGCTGGCCCCCGCCGCCAGGCTCTGCGCCAGGCGCAGCTTGAGGTCCTGGAAGCCGGTGCAGCCGATGGCGCGGCAGAAGCGCACGATGGTCGGCTCGCTGATGCCGACCTCGTGGGCCAGGTCGGCCATGGAGCTGTGCATCACCGCCGAAGGGTCCTGCAGGACGTAGTCGGCAACCTTGAGTTCGGACTTGCGAAGCAGATGGCGGGACTGGGCGATGTGTTGCAACAGATTCACGGGCGGGACTCGGGTTATGATCAGGCTGTAGTGATCTTGTAGTTATACTACATGAGCGACTGCACCGCACAGGCAAACCCGGAGTCATCCTGTTGAACACCCCCTGCGACATGCTGGTTTTTGGCGGTACTGGCGACCTGGCCCTGCACAAGCTGCTGCCCGCCCTCTACCACCTGCACCGCGACGGCCGCCTGGCCGCCGACATGCGCATCCTCGCGGTGGCGCGCAACGTGCTGAGCCGCGGCGACTACCAGGCCCTGGCCGAGCGCCGCTGCCGCGCCCAGGTGGCGCGCAGCGACTTCGACAACGCCACCTGGGCCAGCTTCGCCGAGCGCCTCGACTACCTGGCCATGGATGCCTCGCAGAGTGCCGAATTCGGCCGCCTGGGCAGGTTCCTCGGCGCCGGCACCTGCCAGCGCGGGCGCATCTACTACCTGGCCACCGCCCCCGACCTGTTCGAGTCGATCGCCGAGAACCTGGCCATCGCCCGCCTGGCCGGCGACAACACGCGCATCGTTCTGGAAAAACCCATCGGCCACTCGCTGGAATCGGCCCGCGAGATCAACGCGGCGATCGGCGCGGCGTTCAGCGAGGCCCAGGTGTTCCGCATCGACCACTACCTGGGCAAGGAAACGGTGCAGAACCTGATGGCCCTGCGCTTCGCCAACGCCCTGTTCGAGCCGATCTGGCGCGCCGGGCACATCGACCACGTGCAGATCAGCGTCAACGAGACCCTCGGCGTAGAGAACCGCGGCGCCTACTACGACCATGCCGGCGCCATGCGCGACATGCTGCAGAACCACCTGCTGCAATTGCTCTGCCTGGTGGCCATGGAGGCGCCGGTGCGCTTCGACGCCGAAGCGGTGCGCAACGAGAAGGTGAAGATCCTCGAAGCGCTGAAACCCATCAGCGGCCTCGACGTGCAGGACAAGACCGTGCGCGGCCAGTACGCCGCCGGCAAGATCGGCGGGCAGGAAGTGCCGGCCTACTATTTCGAGAAACAGGTCGACAACGACAGCGATACCGAGACCTTCGTCGCCATCCAGGCCGAGATCGACAACTGGCGCTGGGCCGGCGTGCCGTTCTACCTGCGCACCGGCAAGCGCATGGCCCGCAAATGCTCGGAGATCGTCATCCAGTTCAAGCCGGTGCCGCACCGCCTGTTCGAGGCCAGCCAGGCCAACCGCCTGGTGATCCGCCTGCAGCCGGAGGAGCGCATCAGCCTGCAGCTGATGGGCAAGAGCCCGGGCAAGGGCATGCGCCTGACGCCCATGGAGCTGGACCTCAACCTGGCCCAGGTATTCCCGCAGAAACGCCGCTGGGACGCCTACGAGCGCCTGCTGCTGGACGTGATCGAGGGCGATTCGACGCTGTTCATGCGCCGCGACGAAGTGGAGGCGGCCTGGGCCTGGGTCGATCCGATCCTCGAAGGCTGGCTGGAGTACTACCAAAGCCCGCGCCCCTACCCGGCCGGCAGCGACGGCCCGGAACAGGCGCAGAGCCTGCTGGCGCTGCAAGGTCGTTCCTGGCAGGACTGACTGCGCCAGTTGTTGCACAGCCAGGCCGCCGCCAGCGCCCGCCGAACACCCTGCAGCCCCTGCCCGTCACGGCCCCCGGCCGCCTGCGCAGGTTTCTGCGCAGCCCTGCGCAAAGCCTTGCGCAGCTTTCTGTGCGCCAATTGGCAGGCGTGTTTCCAAGCCGCCGAAGAGAAAACGCAACCGTTTGTTTTTTAATGATTTTTCATTGCTGGCACAGCTCTTGAACTGAACCTGGCTCCCGGACCAGACAAGGTCCATGACCCAGGCAAGGAGAGCACTCATGCCAACACCCGCGTATATGACCCTCGAAGGCACCAAACAAGGTCTGATCACCGCTGGCACCTTCACCGAGGATTCGGTCGGCAACATTTTCCAGGAAGGTCATGAAGACCAGGTGCTGGTACAGGCCTTCAACCACCAGGTGATCATCCCGCGTGACCCGCAGTCCGGCCAACCGACCGGCCAGCGCGTACACAAGCCGCTGATGATCACCAAGGTGTTCGACAAGTCCTCGCCGCTGATCTTCAACTCGCTGACCTCCGGCGAGCGCCTGAACAAGTGCCGCATCGAGTGGTACCGCACCTCCGCCACCGGCACCCAGGAGCACTACTACACCATCGAACTGGAAGACGCGGTGATCGTCGACGTGCAGTCGCGCATGCCGAACTGCCAGGACCCGGGCATGGCCCACTTCACCCACCTGGAAGACGTCTACTTCACCTACCGCAAGATCGTCTGGACCCACGAAGTGTCCGGCACTTCCGGCTCGGACGACTGGCGTTCGCCGATCTCCGCCTAAGCTGCGCAGGCTTCTCGGCCACCGCCTATTGGTAATTTGCGCCACGCGTCAACGCACGGCGCCGGGCAGTCGCCGAGAATGCACAGGCCTGCTGGAACGCAGACCGCACTACCCGCATCGGCCAGGTCTCCTGGCCGATGCCATTTCGGCAGAAGGAACAACGGATGTTCGCCCCAGCCAATCAGACCCATTTCAGCCTGAGCATCGACGGCGTCGCGCACGACCTGCAAGTGCTCGAATTCAAGGGCTTCGAGGGCCTCAGCCAGCCCTTCGTCTTCACCCTGGAACTGGTCAGCGAACAGCCCGACCTCGATCTTCAAGGCCTGCTGCACCAGCGCGCCTTTCTCGCCTTGTCCAGCCAGGGCAATGGCATCCACGCCTACATCCACCAGGCCGGCCGTGGCGAATCCGGCAAGCGCCTGACCCGCTACCAACTGGTCCTGCGCCCACAATTGGCCTACCTGGCCCACCGCAGCAACCAGCGCATCTTCCAGCAGCTCAGCGTGGCCGAGATCATCGCCAGCATCCTTGAAGAGCACGGCATCGTACAGGGCGCCTACCAGTTCCAGCTCGGCGCCAGCTATCCCAAGCGCGACTACTGCGTGCAGTACGACGAGAGCGACCTGCACTTCGTCCAGCGCCTGTGCGAGGAGGAAGGCATCCACTACCACTTCCAGCACAGCCCGGACGGCCATGTGCTGGTCTTCGCCGACGACCAGACCGCCTTCCCGCGCCTGGCTCCGGTGGCCTACCAGCAGGACTCCGGCCTGGTCGCCGACGATCCGGTGATCAAACGCTTCGGCCTGCGCCTGGCCACCCGCACCAGCCGCGTCACCCGCCGCGACTACGACTTCGAGAAGCCGCGCCTGCAACTGGAGGCCGCGCATAAAGGTGATGCCAAGCCGGACCTGGAAGACTACGACTACCCCGGCCGCTTCACCGACCGCAGCCGCGGCAAACACCTGTCCCAGCGCGCCCTGGAACGCCACCGCAGCGACTACCAGCTGGCCGAAGGCAGCAGCGACCAGCCCCTGCTGCTCAGCGGCCACTTCCTCGAACTGACCGCCCACCCGCGCGCCGACTGGAACCAGCAGTGGCTGCTCAACGAAATCCACCACGAAGGCAAGCAGCCGCAGGTGCTGGAAGAGTCGGTCACCGACTTTCTCGGCGGCACCCGCGCCGCCCCCGGCCCGGCACAGCAGGGCGCGGCCGATAGCTTCCAGCAGGGCTACCGCAACCGCTTCAGCGCCACTCCCTGGGACATCCCCTACCGCCCGCCGCTCAACCACCCCAAGCCACGCATCCTCGGCAGCCAGAGCGCCGTGGTCACCGGGCCCAAGGGCGAGGAAATCCACTGCGACCAGTACGGCCGGGTGAAAGTGCAGTTCCACTGGGACCGCGAGGGCCAGGCCGACGACAAGACCAGCTGCTGGCTGCGCGTTTCCAGCAGCTGGGCCGGCGACCGCTACGGCGGCATCGCCATCCCGCGCATCGGCATGGAAGTGCTGATCACCTTCCTCGAAGGCGACCCCGACCAGCCACTGCTCACCGGCTGCCTGTACCACGCCGAGCACGTGGTGCCCTACGACCTGCCGGCGAACAAGACCCGCACGCTATTCAAGACCCTCAGCTCCCCCGGTGGTGGCGGCTACAACGAGCTGCGCATCGAAGACCGCAAAGGCCAGGAACAGATCTACCTGCACGCGCAGAAAGACTGGGACGAAAACGTCGAAAACGACCAGAAGATCCGCATCGGCCACGAACGCCACGACACGGTCGAAGCCAACAACTACACCGAGCTGAAGGCCGAGGAACACCGCACCACCCACGCCGACCGCAAGGTGGAAACCCGCGCCAACGACCACCTCACCGTGGCCAACAACCAGCACGTGAAGATCGGCACCGGCCAGTTCGTCGAAGCCGGCAACGAGATCCACCTCAACGCCGGCCTGAAAGTCGTCCTCGAAGCCGGCGCAGAACTCACCTTCAAGGCCGGCGGCAGCTTCGTCAAACTCGACGCCAGCGGCATCACCCTCAGCGGCGCGACGGTGAAGATCAACTCCGGCGGTGGGCCGGGTAGTGGCTCGGGGGCTGCGCCGCTATTGCCGGGCAAGGTGAGAGCAGCGGACAGCGATAAAGCTGGCGAGCTGTTGATCCAGGCGCAGCGCCAGGCACTACTGCGAGCCACGCCCCGTTGCGAGATATGCGAGCAACTAAAGCAGGAGGGGGGGCAATGACCAACCAACTGCTGCTGATAGACGGCGTACTGCGCCAAGATGCCACGAAGTGGATTTACCAATCGGGTGAACCGCTGGAGGTCATACCGCTTTACCTCGGCACCCGCTGGGAAGAGCTCCAGGAGCTTGGCCCAATACTCGTGGCGCTCGACGCGTGGTCGCCTTTGCTAGGTGCAATACAGCACGACAATGCCCTGCAAAGCCAAGCGAGTCTGATTTCCACCCAAGCACCCTCGACAACCGTGGCCGAGCACCTTAGTCAGTTCATCAGCATAACCGACGATCTAGGCAGCCAGAGCCTGCTGCGCTTTGCCGATCCACTGGTTACCTGGCACTGGTTAGCCAGCTATCCGGAACAGGCCTACAAGAGCCTGCTAGGCCCGATCAGCCAATGGAATGTTGCCGTGCGGCCTCCAAACTGGGCCCCCTCCACCCCCTGGGAGTGGAGAGCCTTTCGCCCCCAGCCCGACAGCCCAACTCTCGCCCACCCCCTCAGCCATATGACCCAGAGCCAAGTCGAGGCACTGGATCAGGCTCATCGCTGGCGCTTCAAGGAACGCCTGTACGACTGGCTCGACCACGACTTCCCGAACACGCTGCGCCCGCTCGCTGAAGACGCGCGCGGCCGCTGGCTGGAGCAACGAATACAAGATGCCGAAACCTGGGGGCTGGTCAGCGAGCGCAGCATCGCCATCTGGCTGGAGCGCTGCGCCTACTGGGGCAGCGACTTCGCCACCCGCCCCGATAGCCCCTACCAGGAGTGGCTAAGGCGCAAGCCGGTAGCCCAGCAACTTCCCCCAGAACTGCGCATCCAGGCACTGGACGACGACTGCCTGACAAGCTGAAGGAAAGGCGCCATGACGACCCAAACGCCCAGCAAAGAACTGCAACAAGCCAAACGCAACCAGGCCTTTGAGAACAAGCCGCTCAGCTCTCAGGGCCAATGCCCGGCCAAGGCCCTTGAACTGGCCATATTCCCGGTGCGCTATGCCATCGACGAATCGCCAGCCAAGGGAACTGCCAAGGGCCCCAACCCCTTGCCCCAAGGTTGGTCGGATCGGCATCTCCCCAAGCTCGCCACTCGCAGCTACACACTTCGCCAGTTGCGTGATGGCTGGCTCTATGTCTGGAACGAAACCGACAAAACCCTTCACGAATACCAAGTCCAAGGCCATCAATTCATCCGTCACAAATGGACCGATGCGCAACTGAACCAGGACACACGCAACAATCCCGCAGAGACACGCCCCTACCTGTTATATCCACGCCGTAGCCGCCTGCGCATCGCCTACTCCCCGGTTCAGTGGACATGGCGCCTGTGCGAAAAGATGCGCAGTAATCCCCAGGAGCAGGAACGCTGGATGCGCGACCTGGATCTTTCCAGCTACTGCACCAAGCTAAGCGCTGCACATTCCGCACCGCTACGCGAACTGGGCCATGCCGTTGCCGATATCCTGGCCGACGGCCAAGCCCCTTCGTTCCAAACCTGCCTGCTCCCCACCCGGCCCGATGACAGCTCGCGCCCCTGCAAGGCCGCCATCGACCAGGCCATGGTGCTGGGTCGGGTCCCCGATCAGGACAGCGCACTGTTCATCGCGCTGGACGACCCTCTCGCAGCCATCGACGACCTGGCCATGAACCTGCAGGGCCGCTGGCTGGAGCTGAACGCCGCCGACGAGCAGCAGCGCAACAAGATCGAGAGCGCCATCAACGTACAGATGCTGTGCGGCGCCGATCTGGAACCGTTCACGCCTCGCTCGGTTACTAACGACCCGCAGCGCCACTATGCCTTTATCAAAGACGCCAACGCCCTGCTCGACGCCGAGGCCAACGTGCGTCACCACAATGGCAGCGACGCGACACTGACGCACAAAACCCAGCTCCTGCAGCAGGCACAAGCGAAGTACCGCGCCAGCTGGGGCAGCCCCCCCACCGGCAAAGGCTGGCAGGAGCTGGTCGAGCAATGGCACGACAAGCGCATCTGGCGCGCGGATGTGAAATTTGACGAGTCCCTGGCCTATCTGCACCAGCAAAGTGCTGAGCAGGCACGCCTCAACGCCCATATCGCACGCAGCGAAGGCGATCTGCTCGCCTGGCTGGAGCGGCTCACCCCCCGGCCGGAGGAGGTTTCCTACGACCCCTGCCATGCCGCACAGGCCACCGAACTGCTCAACACCATGGCCAGCCTCTACGAGCACTTGGGCGCCACTGAGCGGGGCAAGGACTGGCTATGCGAGCAGTACGTTCGCCCCACCACGCTCGCGGGCCTGGCCCTGGTCAACTTCAACACCGAACTCTCCGAGCTGATCCACCGCGTCTCCGATAACTTCACCCGCCACGGCACCATCGACGATCTTGGGCAACAGGGCGACGGCAGCGGCCAAGCGATCGGCGGCCTCTCCGACGGTACCAGTGTCGCGACCCGAGCCAATGAATTGAAGGCCGTTCTGGACTTGCCCGGCGTCCAGCGAAGCATGCTCTACCAGGCGCTCTCCGAGCCGGCCAAACGCGCTTTCGAGACCCTGCGCCAGGTGGTCGGGCAAAAAGCCCAGGGTAGCTGGAACCTGATCGCCTTCACCCTGCTGCCAGCCCTGAGCAACCGCTTCGCCCCCCAGGTTCGGGTCTTTTCCCACAGCGTGACCCAGGTACTATTCTCGACGGAAATCTCTCACCAGACCCAACTGCTCAAGGACGCCGAATACCCACGGGAAATCCGCCAGTGGCAAATGGACTCCGCCCAGCTGACCAAAAAGATCAGCGGCCAGCAAGGCCCCCTCAATCGCCCGGGTACGCCGGCACACGACAGGCGCGCGGCGCAGATCCAACTGGCCCAGTTGGAGGCACAGCGGCTCGGGCTGGATCTGAGCAAACCCCACGAAGTAACCGGCGCCATCGCCACCCAGACCCACACCACCCATGTTCAGGTGCAGCAGACCCAGCACTGGCTGGCCACCCTGGGCCAGGCAGAGCTGCTCGAACAGCTTCAGCTCAAGGCCAAGAACGCGGCGGCCTACGCCGCGCGCACGCATCACTGGGTCAACCAGAACCTGGGCGGCAGCCTGCCGGTACTGGTCGCCGGGCTTAACCTCTGGAACTTCCGCAACACCCTGGCCCAGGCCGAGAAGGACGGCATCTTCAGCGCCGACGAACTGCGCACCATCGGCGCCAATGCCGCCTATACCGGCAATGCCCTGATGGCCCTATGGGTGGTGCCGGCGTGGAATAGATGGGCGAAGCTAGAAGCGGTGATAGGCAACCGAACCACGCAACTGGCGAAGGCCGGCGCTACAGCTTGGCTAAAAGCCGGCCAGGCGGACTTTTCACGGCTAGCTCACAAGCTGGTACTGCGCACCTTGAGCATGGCGGCACTAGGCGCCATCGCCGCAGGGCTCGAGGCCTGGCAGGTATCCAAGGATCTTGATAAATCGACAAGTTCGGAGGAGAAGCTTGCTCTCCGCGCGAAACAGTTCTCTCTAGGCCTAATGACTCTCATCTCTGGTGCACAGATAGTCGGCAGCACCCTGGGCTTCTGGTTTAGCTTCGCCTGGGTCATGTCGGGCCCCGTCGCCGTGCTGATTGCCGTGCTGGGCGTGCTCTACCTGCTCTCCAGCATGGTCGCCAACCACTACAAGCGCGAGGGGCTGCGCCTGTGGCTGCACCGCTGCAGCTGGGGCAAGGCGCCCCAGTGGTCGCACAGTGACGACGACCACAAGGCCGCGCAACGCGCCCTGGCGGAAATCTGCCTGCGCCCCAGCCTGCTTGCCCGGGCCACCGCCGCCCCGCTCTACGACCGCGGCCCGCGCCGCTACACCGGCTTCTGGCTGCAACTGCTGCTGCCCGCCGAGCTCGACGGCCATGCCGTGCATCTGCAACCGGCCATGATCGACCGCGGCTGGTTCGAGGATGATCTGATGCAAGGCCTGGAGGGCACTTTCTACGAGCAGTTCCTGCGCGGCCACTGGGCGCCGCTCGACCAGCTCGGCCAACTGCCCGCCCAGCGCCCGAGCGGCCCGTTGCCAGGCGACGCCCTCTACGCCCACAGCGAGCAGCAGCGCCTCTGGCAGGTCTGGATTCCTTACCCGCGCAAACCGCTATTGGAGCTGGAAGTCCGTTACCCTGAGCCGGTACTGCAAAGCAGCAACGGCCGGGGCTACATGTTCCGCCTGGATCTGGACGTCTCGGCCGACAACGCGCAACTGAAAAGCAACACCTTCAGCAGCGAACCCATTGCCGACATGGTGCTGACCGGCAAGGCCACCCGCCTGCTCCCCCTCCATGTGCCCGCAGCCAGTTATTAAGACGACCATGAACAACGACCTGCAAGTTCTTCTCGACCTGTTGCGCTGGAACAAGCCTATCGAGCTCCCGCAACACCACCAGTGGAAGCACGAAGATCAACCCGCCTTATTGGAATGGCGTATTAGGGCCCGCCCCTACAACACGACCATTGCCAATGGCATGTTTATATTCTTAGGAACTATCTCAACGGTACTTTTCCCCTTTCTCACATCCATATCATTTGGATACAGTCTAGAAGGCGTGCTCGTTGCCTTTTTCTTTTATTCCATAACCATGGCGGGTATTTACGGAACCACCCACCAAAAAACCAAGTTCGCCTATCGTTTCACCAAAGCCGGCATGGAGGTATGCGAATGGAAGGAGCTTTCCCAGGCGTTGCTGGTGTTCGTGAAGTGGTTCGCCATCATCTCTGCCATTGTCGTCGTCTTCCTCATTGCCTTGGACCCCAGCGCATTCATACTCGCCCTGGCCGGCCCCGGTG
>NZ_WELL01000001.1:363961-692342 GCF_009799935.1 Pseudomonas sp. L-22-4S-12
AACCCGCCTTATTGGAATGGCGTATTAGGGCCCGCCCCTACAACACGACCATTGCTAATGGCATGTTTGCTTTCATGGCGATAATTGCAACGTTATTTTTCTCATGGGCAGGAAGCAAGGACGAGTCCGCTATCTCCATGACTATAGGAACTTTAGTCTATCTACTGTTCATATCTGCCCTATACGGAACCACCCACCAAAAAACCAAATTCGCCTACCGCTTTACCAAAGCAGGCATGGAGGTATGCGAATGGAAGGAGCTTTCCCAAGCGCTGCTGGTGTTCGTGAAGTGGTTCGCCATCTTCTCTGCCATTGTCGTCGTTTTCCTCATTGCCTTGGACCCCAGCGCATTCATACTCGCCCTGGCCGGCCCCGGTGGCATGGGACTCGCCTATCTGGCAATGGCCAACTCCAAAGGCTTTAAGGACATGCACACCGAATACCACCACCGGGACTGCAAGTGGGATAAATTCAACCGTGCCTCTATCTACACTCAGCGCTCAATCATCGGCCTACACTTCGACTACTTCAACACCCACCGCCAGGAAATGGACAAGGGCATCCTGTTCATATACTGCAAGAAGAAAGAACTCAGCACCGCCATCGACTTTCTGAAAAATTATTTATCGCACTTGGAATGGCAAGAAGAAAAGATCGAAGTTTACTAACTTCAACGCAACAGCCAGTTCAATCATGAACAACGACCTGCAAATCCTTCTTGACCTGTTGCGCTGGAACAAGCCCATCGAGTTCCCGCAACACCACTAGGAAAAAGGGGACGAAAAAGGGGACAGATTTATTTTCTGACTATGTATATGGTCGACTAAGCTGAAGTCCTCCATGGATGGAGGGAAAGACATGCCAAGGATGGGGCGTATTGTGTTGCCTAACTATCCGCATCATGTGGCGCAGCGTGGGCACAATCGGCAGGTGGTATTTGCGGCGGAAGATGACTACCAGCGCTACCTGGGTGATCTTCGAGAGCTCAAGGATGTATTCGGCGTAAAGGTTTATGCCTACTGCCTGATGACCAATCATGTTCACCTGCTGCTGGCTCCAGGTGATTTGGTGGCCGGGCTTGGGCAGTTGATGAAGGCCCTGGCAGCAAGGGCCACACGCTATCGCAATCGCCTAGAGGGGCGCAGCGGGACTCTTTGGGAAAGTCGCTACAAGTCCAGTGTCGTGCAAACCGACATTTACCTGCTCGCCTGCTCCCGTTATATCGAACTCAACCCGGTGCGTACCCGCATGACTGCAGAGGCGGGTGACTATCCATGGTCTAGTTACTGGAAAATAAATCTGCCCCCTTTTGGCTCATGCAGTTTGGCGGCGAGACGCTGTACAACTACGGCAGTCTGGATGATCAGCAGCGCTGGATGCTGGGTTGCTGCTGGGGCCTGGAAAGCAAAGGCTGGGACTGGCCCACCCACGCTCAGGGCCTGGCCGAAGCCAGTCTGCGCCCGCTGGTTACCGACCAGGGCCTGGTCAAGCGCCCTCAGGATGGCGAAGACTCGCGCCGCCTGTTGCTGAGTCTGCCGGGCGTGAGCCTGGCCAGCCTGCGCCAGCGCCCGCTGCGCCTTACCGCCGAATGGGAGTACCAACTCGGCTGGCCAGCAAGGGACGTCGGCGACGATCGTACGCAACAACCTGCGGCAAGTCGGCGACAATCCGCTCACCCTCGAACTGGAGATAGCGGCCGATTGGTCCGGAGCACAATCTCGCCTACGCCTGCGCCTGGCGGTACAGCCGGAATTGGCCGGCACACCACTCAAGCAAAACGATGCATACCTGTACTACTCGATTCCGTTAGGCTCCACCGCTTCGAGCGAGCCGATCAAGGGCGAACCCTCCGTCGGCCCCACCCGTATTGCCCCGCAATGGATCGAAATCTCCCCGGAGCACCTGCATGCCTGAAAACCAATACGAACGCCTGCCCCACGCCGGGGACTTCGAGCGCGAAGCCGGCACCGAGGTGTTCTACCTGGCCCCCCGGCCGGTGCCCACCGGCATGCCGGCCTTCAGCGGGCAGAACCTGCGCCAGGAGGCCAATGAAGTCTTTCTGGATGTGGGCGCCGGCCAGGCCAGCGTCGAATTCGCAGCCAGGGCCTATATCGGCTCGGTGATGACCTTAATAATCTTATTCTTCTGTGCCTCCGGCTTTGGAGCTTGGCTTCGGAGGTATAAGGAACCGTTTCTTGATGGCTGGATCGATGGCTTTTCCACTCCGCCCATGTGGGGCTTTATTGCCTGCATTGCCGCTTTGGCCGGCTTCAACATGTACCGCATTATCCGCAATATTGGCTCTCGCTCGCCCGTGCGTTTTAACCGCCAGCGCCGCGAAGTGGCCCTGGTGTTTCGCGGCGAAGCCCCTGTCTATGTGCCATGGGAAGAGGTAATCGCCTGCGTTTCGGCCAGCCAGATCGTCACCCAATACGCGGTCATGCCCAGCTTCGCCCTGCTGCTAGGCCTGCGCAATGCCAGTAGCGGCGATGTCTACTGGGTCACCATACCCGGTGGCAACCTGGGTCTGGTAGTCAGCGAGTGGGAGGCCATTCGTGTGTATATGGAAGACGGCCCCGCGGCCCTGCCAACGCCGGTGCTGTCCGACGAGGAGTTCCAGGAAGGCACCGTGGCCTACTTCCACATGTGCCGGGGCGTGTACCGCCAGGAACACTGGTGGCCACGCTATGCCTTCGGTTTTCTGGTCATCCAGTTCTGCAGCGGCTGGACCCTGCCCTGCCATATCGCCCAGTGGGTCAACCGCCGCCCCAAGGCGGTGTTTCCGCAAGAGGTGTTGGACTGGTCGCAACCCTTGCCCACCGAGCAGCACGCCAAACCGAGCGAGGCACTGCTCAAGGAAAGCGCCGAAATCCGCAACGCCTTCGCCAAAGGCCAGAACCTGCTGGATTACTACAAGATCAAATTCACTGAAGAACCCGCCGAAATACCTGTTGCGACAGGTTGAAACGGGGCGTCGGATTCGTCGCGGGAAACTATCCCTGAGCCACAGGAGCGGAGCCGGCCGCTGCCGAGCCCCGCACCCAGGCCATAGACCCATATCAATACCCCGCGCCCCGCACCGCCCTAGAATCGACGGCCGTTCACACTGCCGTCGATTACCGCCATGCCCACCTTTGCCAAACCCGAACTGCTCTGCCCCGCCGGCACCCTCAAGGCCATGCGCTATGCCTTCGCCTATGGCGCCGATGCGGTGTATGCCGGCCAGCCGCGCTACAGCCTGCGCGTGCGCAACAACGAGTTCGACCACGCCAACCTGGCCATCGGCATTGACGAGGCCCACGCCCAGGGCAAGCAGTTCTACGTGGTGGTCAACATCGCGCCGCACAACGCCAAGCTGAAGACCTTCCTCAAGGACCTCGAACCGGTGGTGGCGATGGGCCCGGATGCGCTGATCATGTCCGATCCGGGGCTGATCATGCTGGTGCGCGAGCACTTCCCGCAGGTGCCGATCCACCTGTCGGTGCAGGCCAACGCGGTGAACTGGGCCAGTGTCGAGTTCTGGCGCCGCCAGGGGCTGAGCCGGGTGATCCTGTCGCGCGAGCTGTCCCTGGAGGAGATCGGCGAGATCCGCCAGCAGGTGCCGCAGATGGAGCTGGAAGTGTTCGTCCACGGCGCGCTGTGCATGGCCTATTCCGGGCGCTGCCTGCTGTCCGGCTACATCAACAAGCGCGACCCCAACCAGGGCAGCTGCACCAATGCCTGCCGCTGGCAGTACCAGGCTCACCAGGGCGAGCAGAACGAGCTGGGCGAGATCGTGCGCAGTTGCGGCGCCCAGGCGGCGCCGACCCTCGGTGCCGGGCCGAGCACCGAGCAGCTGTTCCTGCTCGAAGACAGCAGCCGCCCCGGCGAGCTGATGGAGGCCTTCGAGGACGAGCACGGCACCTACATCATGAACTCCAAGGACCTGCGTGCCGTGCAGCACGTCGAGCGCCTGGTGCAGCTGGGCGTGCATTCGCTGAAGATAGAAGGCCGCACCAAGAGCCACTACTACGTGGCGCGCACCGCCCAGGTGTATCGCCAGGCGATCGACGACGCCGTAGCCGGGCGGCCGTTCGACCGCCGCCTGATGGACGACCTGGAGTCCCTGGCCAACCGCGGTTACACCGAGGGCTTCCTGCGCCGCCATGTGCACGACGAGTACCAGAACTACCAGCGCGGCAACTCGTTCTCCGAGCGCCAGCAGTTCGTCGGCGAGCTGACCGGCGAACGCCGCGGCGCGCTGGCCGAGGTCAAGGTGAAGAACCGCTTCGGCATCGGCGACCGCCTGGAGCTGATGACCCCCGGGGGCAATTTCAGCTTCACCCTGGAGCACCTGGAGAAGGCCAATGGCGAGGCGGTGGCCGTGGCCCCCGGCGACGGCCACATCCTCTACCTGCCGCTACCGGCGCAGATCGACCCGCGTTATGCCCTGCTGATGCGCCATCTCGACTGAGGCCATGCCGGTGCGCGGGGCCGGGGCGCTTCGCGGCTGAAGCCGCTCCTACGGGGGCGGTGGGGCTGGCCAAAGGTCTGAGGGGACAAGCGCGGGCGCAGCCCCTATAATCCGCGCCCCGCAGGAGAGTGGGGGCCCCAGGCCCTCCGCCGAAGGCGCAAACTCCCATAATCGCTCAGGCTCAGAACTGCGGAATCCATACCAGCCGACTGGAGAGCGGTTGCCCAGGCAACCCACCGAAGGGGCAAGCGGCTCAGCGCCGCACAAACTCTCAGGTACACAGGACAGGGGGAGAGGCACCTAACGCAGGAATTCTGTGTGCTGACCTATGCCTATCTGATTGCCATTACCGCCGAAGCCATGTCCGGGGCGCTCGCCGCCGGGCGCCGCAACATGGACCTGTTCGGCGTCAGCCTGATCGCCTTCATCACTGCCCTGGGCGGCGGCACCGTGCGCGACATGCTGCTCGGCAACTTCCCGGTGAGCTGGACGCAACACCCCGCCTACATCTACCTGACCGTATGCGCCGGCCTGTCGACCATGCTGGTCGCGCGCTTCATGCACCACCTGCACCGACTGTTCCTGCTGCTCGACGCCATGGGCCTGATCGCCTTCACGGTGATCGGCTGCAACGTCGCCCTGCGCCTGGGCTATTCGCTACCGGTGGTGGTGATGGCCGGGATCATCACCGGCATCTTCGGCGGCATCCTGCGCGACATCCTGTGCAACCGCACGCCGATGGTGCTGCGCAAGGAGCTGTACGCCAGCGTCTCGCTGCTGGTCGCCCTGCTCTACCTGGGCCTGCGCCACCTCGGCGTGGCCGAGGACCTCAACCTGCTGGCGTCCTTCGTCTTCGGCCTCAGCGTGCGCCTGGCGGCGATCCGCTGGTCCTGGTCGCTGCCGGTGTTCTCCTACAGCGAGGAACGCTGGGACAGCTGACCCGCTTCAGCAGATCGCCGCGTGGGCGCGCAGCAGCTCGGCGAACTGCTCGGCCGGCAGCGGCGGGCTGATCAGGAAGCCCTGGATCTCATCGCAGCGCTGGGCCTTGAGGAAGTCCATCTGCGCCTGGGTTTCCACGCCCTCGGCGACCACCTTGAGCTCCAGGCCGTGGGCCATGGCGATGATCGCCCGGGTGATCGCCGCGTCCTCGCCACCCACCGACAGGTCGCGGACGAAGGTCTGGTCGATCTTCACGTAGTCCACCGGGAAGCGCTTGAGGTAGCTGAGCGAGGAATAGCCGGTGCCGAAGTCGTCGATCGCCAGCTTGACGCCGAAATCGCGCAGCTGCTGGAAGGTGCTGATGACGTTCTCGACGTTGTCCAGCAGGTGGCTCTCGGTCAGCTCCAGCTCCAGCAGGCGCGGCGGCAGGCCGGTCTCGTCGAGCACCTGGTGCACCAGGCCGACCAGGTTGCCCTGGCGCAGCTGATGCACCGACAGGTTGACCGACACGCGCAGATCGACCAGGCCCTGGCGCTGCCACTCGCGCGCCTGCTGGCAGGCCTGGCGCAGGACGAACTCGCCGATCGGCGCGATCAGCCCGGTTTCCTCGGCCAGCGGGATGAAGTCGCTCGGCGGCACCAGCCCCAGTTGCGGGTGGCGCCAGCGCACCAATGCCTCGGCGGCATTCAGGCTGTCGTCGGCCAGGCACAGCTTGGGCTGGTAGAACACCTCCAGCTGGCCGTCGCTGATCGCCTTGCGCAGCTGGTTCTCCAGCTGCAGGCGCTCCAGGGTGCAGGCCTGCAGGTTGTCGGTGTAGAACTGGAAGGTATTGCCGCCCAGGTGCTTGGCATGCTGCACGGCCATGTTGGCCTGGCTGATCAGCGCGGAGATTTCCCGCGCGTTGTCCGGCAGCAGGCTGATGCCGATGGAGGCGCTGAGCACCAGCTCGTGGCCGCCGACATCCATCGGCGTGCGCAGCTTGCTGAGCAGGCGGCTGGCGGTGCGCGCCAGGATCGACAGGCTGCCGAAATCGTCGAGCAGGATGGCGAACTCGTCGCCGGACAGCCGCGCGATGGTGTTGGCCTCCGACGCGGCCTGGGTCAGGCGACGCGCCATCTGCCGCAGCAGCTGGTCGGCCACTTCATGGCCGAGGCTGTCGTTGAGCAGCTTGAAGCGGTCCAGGTCGATATGCAGCATGGCCAGGCTGCGCCCGCTCTGCCGCGCGCACTCGCCGGCCTCGTGCAGGCGCTCGCGGAACAGCGTGCGGTTGGCCAGGCCGGTCAGCTCGTCGTAGTGCGAAAGGTAGCGCAGGCGCTCCTCGGTCTGCCGCCGCGACGACAGGTCGGAGAAGAAGCCGACGATATGGCTGACCTGGCCGCGCGTATCGCGCACCACGTTGAGCTGCAGCCACTGCGGGTACAGCTCGCCATTCTTGCGCGTCTCGATCAGCTCGCCGCGCCAGCAGCCGTGCAGCTCCAGCTCCTGACGGATCAGCTGGTACTGGCGGCGCGCGTCGCGGCTGCTGATCAGGGTCGCCACGCTGCGCCCGAGCACCTCGTCCTTGCGGTAGCCGGTGACCTGGCTGAACGCCTGGTTGACCGACAGCAGCAGGTAGTCGGCATCGAGGATGACGATGCCCTCGCTGGTCGCCTCGAACACCGTGGCGGCCAGGCGCTGCTGCTCGTCGCGCAGCCGGCGCCCGGTGATGTCGCGACGGGTGCCGAGCATGCGCAGCACCTGGCCCTGCGCGTCGCGCTCCACCGCCCGGCCGCGATCCTCGACCCAGCGCCAGCGGCCGTCGGCATGGCGCACGCGGTATTCCACGCAGTAGCCGTCGGTGCGGCCCTTGAGGTGCTCGACCAGGGCGCGGCGCAGCAGCGGCAGGTCGTCCGGGTGCAGGCGCGGCTTGAGGTGGCTGAGCACACCCTTCACCTGCTCCTGGCTGATGCCGAAGATGCTTTCCAGGTGGCTGTGGTGCACCTGGTCGGTCTGCAGGTCCCAGTCCCACAGGCCCAGCTCGCTGGCCTCCAGGGCCAGGGCCAGGCGCGCCTCGCTCTTGCCCAGGGCATGGCTGGCATCGTCCAGCTCCAGGGTGCGCTGGGCCACGCGGATTTCCAGCTCGTCGTGGGCCTGGCGCAGCTCGCGCTCGGCGCGGCGGCGCTGCTCCACTTCGCGGGCCAGCTCCTGATTCAGCCCCTCGGCGCTCGCGCGGGCCTGCTCCAGGCCGCTGATCAGCGCCTGGTTCTGGAAGCGCTGCAACAGGCTGCGCTGGACCAGGCGATTGACCTGCCAGGCCACCACGCACAGGCTCAGCAACAGCAGCAGGCCCAGCGCGCCCCAGGCCTGCAGCCGCGGCTGCGCACTCAGCAGGGTGTAGGCGATGAACGGCAGCAGACACGGCAGGGCGAACACCAGGAAGGCCGAACGGCTGACGGCATAGGCCACGCTGGCGAACAAAATGGCGGCGGCGATCAGGCCGTAGACCAGCGCCTGCAGCAGGAAGCGATCGCCCGGCACCAGCACCACCGCGGCAAACGCCAGGGTCAGGCCGGACAGCCCGGCACCGAGCAAAAACATCTGCCGCCACTGCGGGCTGGCCTGGCGTGCAGGCGGGGCGCTATTGAACGAGGCCATCTGGATCAGGCGCAGCACCGCCAGCAGCACCACCCAGACCAGCCAGCCGGCCAGCAGCAGGCTCTGCTCGCCGCCCCACAGCAGACCGGCACAGACCAGCGCGTTGAGCAGCATGAACAGGGTGGGCACCTGGGAGCCCTGATAGAGCAGGCGCGTCTGTTCGGCCGCTATTTCACTGGCGAACTGCTGGCGAATGGCGCGCGCATCATCGAGCGACAGGGCTGCCGTCGATCCTGTAACGGGGGTGGTCATAGGCGATTTTCTTGTAATGGTTTGCCCGACTTTGCCCGAGCATACCCGAGCTAGAGGGCTCGCCCAAGCCTTTTGCAGGCCCGGCGCAACCGCGCACCGACAAAAGGCGCACAGCTGTTCACTGACTGATCGGTTCAATCCGGTCACGGTTTGCCCTCGCCGACAGCCATCCCTAGAATCCCCGACCGAGAGACGCTGCCGGCCGCAGCCGAAACCCTGGAGACCTTGCTTATGGATGAGCGCGCGCAGCACTGGCTGTATGCCCTGTCCGCGCCGATGGTGGCGCTCAACCCAGGCGCCAGCTATACGGCACCCGATTTCTACGCAGACCGCAGGGTGAACCTGGTCGATGGCTGGGGCATCCACAATCGCGCGGAGCTGCTCGACATGCTGCGCATGGCCGATAACGGCCACGCCAGCCAGCTGGCCGCGGCCTATTGGCAGTGGCAGCGCTGCCTGCCGAGCCAGTGGCAGACCCTGCTCGCCAGCCTCGCGCCACGCGAGCGCATTCTCCACCAGTACGCCAGCCGCACCGCCGGCGAATGCGGCCCCGGTGGTATTCGCGCCTGGGACCTGGGACGCATGAGCTTCCTGCTGCGCTGCGCCCGGGGCAACGCCTGGATCGATCTGGACGAAAGCCTCTGGCTGCACAGTTGCCTGGCCGTGCGCGCACGCCACTACTACAACAGTTGGTCCACCTACGTGGCCGGCTTCTTCATCGGGCGCGCCTTCTGGAACTGCCTCGGCAACAGCGACGAGCAGGTCGGTCACGAGCTCGAGCGGCAGGGCTCCTACCTCGGCAATCTCGGCATAATGCGCGAGCTCGGCCTCGACCCTGCAGTGCCCTTCGCCGAGCTGCCCTGGGATCTGCCCCTGGCGCGGCCTGACAAACCGGTCTCGCTCGAGGAGTTCAACTGGTCATGAGCTGCTGGATACGCCTCGGCATCGCGCCGACCCAGGACCAGGACGCCATCCGTCTGGCTTACCGCACCCTGCTGCCCCAGCATCACCCGGAAACCGACCCGCAGGGTTTCCAGGCCCTGCGCGCGGCCTATGAAGCGGCCCTGCGGCAGGCCCGCACGCCGCCCCAGGCCGAGCCACCGCCCCCAGGTGCAGGACCCGACCCCATGGAGCAGCTGCTGGAAGACTTCCAGGCGCTGCTCGACGACCCCAGCCGGCGCTTCAGCTCGCCGGCCTGGCAAGCCTTTATCGCCCGCCTCGAGCCGATCCCGCTGGAGCTGCTCGAACCACTGGGCTGGGAGCTGCTGGGCCACCTGCTCGACAGCGGGCCGCTCTCGCATGCCTGCGCACGCCTGCTGGCCCGGCGCCTGGGCTGGGCCGGCCAGTTGCTGCAGCTGCAGTTCGATAGCGCGCAGCGCGCCGACCAGTTTCTCCAGCGCATCGAGCAGGACGACCCCTTCGACCTCGACCTGATGGCCGCCTGGTCGCCGGCCGCCCAGCTGGAAACCCTGTGGTACGCGCGCACCCTGGAGCACCTCTACCAGAACCGCCCCCTGCACGAGTTCGCCGCCTTCGCCGCCATCCATACCTGCCTGCCCCTGCCCCACGACGAGGCCTACCTGCAGCGCCTGCTGGTGCAGTTCAGCCAGGCCGGGATCGGCAGCCCATGCCTGCATGAGCTGTGCGTCGAGCGCCTGCGCCAGGCACCCGAGGACGCCGACTGGCGCTACCTGCTGGCCTGCCAGAGCAGCGCCCTCGGCCTGGACGAGCAGGCCCTGCCACACTGGCTGCAGCTGTGGCAGCAGCACCGCCACCCCCGCGCTGCCGCCTGGCTGCTGGACTGGTGCGCCCGCCATGAACCGCAGCGCCTGCCGTTGCTGATCCAGGCCTTCGACCTGCAGGACGGCTACCGCCAGTGGCCGGCCGATCTGGCCGACGACAGCCAGGCCTACGGCAGTCCGGCGCAGCGCCCGGAAACCCTGGCCCGCTGGAGCCGGGCCGCGCGTAGCGGGCTCGACGGCCTTGCCGCGGCCTTCGTGCAATGGCGCCTGGACGACGACGAACTGCCGCTGCTGGCCTGGTTGCTCGGCGACGCCGGCGACCACCTGCTGACGCGCCTGTATCGCCACGCCTGGGTTCTGCAGCGCGGCGACAGCGACCTGCTGCGTCAGGTGCTCGACGAGCAGGACCGGGGCAGTGCGCTCGACGTGCTGATCGTGGACAGCTTCAAGGCCCAGGCCGAACAACAACTGCACTGGCTGCAACAGGCGCCGGTGCTACTGGCACTGCAGGACTTTCTCGCCAGCCCCAGCCCGCAGACCGAGCCGCACCCGGCACTGGTCGCCCCGGGCGAGGCCCGCGATCTGTGCCTGCTCTGGCTACGCCGCCTGCGCCCCTACACTGCCCAAGCCCTACAGCGCCTGGACCAGGCCTTCGCCCTGCATAAGCAGGACACGCCCCTGCACGGGCTGCACCTGCTGCAGCAACTGGCCGAACGCGGCAGGCCCCTGCCCGCCCCCGAGCCTGGCGCAGCCTTGTGGCAATGGCACCGCCAGACGCTGTTGTTGCTCGCCCTGCTCGAGCAGCCGCAGCGTTGCCTGGAGCTGTTGCCCGGCGAGTTGCTGGACAGCCTGCCGGTGGCATCGGCGCACCCCCTGCACGACCTGCAGCACTTGTTGCTGCGCCTGCGCCGCCAGCAGGGCGACCATGCCGGCCTGCTGGCCTGGCTGGATCGCGCCGACCCCGTCCAGCAGCTCGTGGCCAGACGTCTGTTCCAGGTTCAGCAGGCGCTGGATGCCACCTGCCTGTTGAGCAACGATCGGCTGTTCGGTTGCTACCAGGACAACTTCGCGGCCTTCGATAACGACCCGCTGGGTCTGTTGCTGCTCTGCGCCGTGCTCTACCACGACCCGCTGCTGAATGCCGAGCAGCACGGCGTGGTCCTGCAGGAGATCGCCGCCTTCACGTCCGCCGGGGCGTGGTTCGAGACATTCCGCGATGGCCTGATCCGCGGCCGGCCGCTACACCCTCCCCGCGCGGTCCTGCGCAGCGCCGGAATCGCCGCGGAACCCTGCTACGCCGCCCTCGATACGCTCGCCGGGCTGATCCGCCACGGCAGTGCCGGCGTGCCGCGCAGCGCCGTACTCAAGCGCCTGCAGCAGGCCAAGGACGATAGCGCCAACCCCCTGGGCCTGCGCCTGGCCATGAGCGCCCTGCTGTCCTGGTGCGAACGCCTGCTGCTGGCCAAAGCCACAGCCAAACCTGCGGCCCCCTGGGCCTTCTGGCGCCTGGGCAGTCGCCTGGGCCGCGCGGGCTTCGCCCTGTGCAGCATCTCCAGCCTGCTGCTGGCGAGCGGTCTGGCGATAAGCCTGGTGGCGGGTGCGGAGAACATCGGCCTGGCCTGCGCCATTCTCCTGCTGGAGCTGGTCGCCCTGCTCGGCATGAGCCTGCGCCGCCTGCACGATGCTGGCCACGGTGTGGGCATGCTGCTGCTCTACCTGGGCCTGACGCTGGTGCTGCCGCTAACCCCGCTGGCGCTGTTCTTCGTCTCGGGCGATCCCCTGCCCAACCGTTACGGCATGCCGCCGGGCAGCGCCGCCCAGGGCGCCCTGCCCGGAGGACTGCAGGCGGTCCTGCGCGGTCTGAACGGCTGGCGCCCGCCAGCCTGATGGCGGCTACAGGCGCAGTTCGTCCAACGCGCTGTTGAGGCGCTGGCGGCTGGCGGCGATCTGCTGGGGTTGCTGGCCGCCGAGCACGCTGTTGAACTCATCCAGCCAGGCGCCGATCCGCTCGCGCTCCTCGCCCAGGGTCTGCACCCAGGCGCGCTCCAGACGCGCGCTGAGGGTGCGGTTGGGCAAGGCGTCGCGCGGGTGGATCTTCAGCGCGGCGAGCCGTGCGTGACTGGCCTGGCGCGCCTCTGCGCCGAGCCCCGCGGGGCTGCGGTCGATGCTGTGTGCATGCCGCCCGCCGCCCTCCAGCAAGGTCACATCGACTTCCAGCAGGCCGTTGATGTCGTAGCTGAAGCGCACGTCCAGCGCCTGGATGGCGCCGGTCTGCGGCAGCGCCACGTCGAAGGCCTCGATGAAGATATTGTCGCGCACCCAGGGCCGCTCGCCCTGATAAACCTCGATGCGCACGGCACTCTGCTGGGGATGGGTGCTGTAGAAACGCTGCACCCGCGAGGCCGGGATCACCGTGTTGCGCTCGATGATCGGCGAGAACGCGCCGCTGACACCCTCGCCACGCAGCGAGGCGATACCCAGGGTGTAGGGGCAGACATCCGTAAGGATGATCTCCTCGATGGCCTGCTCGCGGGCCTTGCATGCCGCCTGGGTGGCGGCGCCGAGCGCGACGATGGTGTCCGGGTCGAGGTGGCGGTAGGGCAGGCGGCCGAACAGGGTGGCCACCAGTTGCTGCACCGCAGTCATGCGCGTGGCGCCGCCGACCAGCACCAGGCTGTCCAGGTCGCGCGGGTTCAGTCGCGCATCGCGCAGGGCCTGCTCGATCGGCGCGCGCAGGCGCGCCAGCAGTGGCTCCCAGATCTTCTGTGCGCGGGCCTCGTCGAGCGACCATTCGCGCGGCTCGCCGGCACCACTCCAGGTCAATTGCTGCGGCCCTTCGCCGAGCTGGCGCTTGAGCTGCTCGAGCGCATCGCCGAGGCTGGCCAGGGCCTGCGCGTCGATGGCGGCGGGGGCCAGTTGCCAGTCCTTGAGGCAGGCCTGCAGCAGCGCGGCGGTGAAGTCCTCGCCACCGAGGAAGTTGTCGCCGGTGGAGGCATGCACCTCGATCAGCGGCAGGGCGTATTCCAGCACGGTGACGTCGAAGGTGCCGCCGCCCAGGTCGAAGATCAGCGTGCGCTCGCACTGCTGCTCATGCAGGCCGTAGGCCATGGCCGCCGCCGTGGGCTCGTTGATCAGCCGCTGCACCTTGAGCCCGGCCAACTCGGCGGCGAAACAGGTGCGCTTGCGCTGCTCGTCGCTGAAATAGGCCGGCACCGAAATCACCGCCTCCTGCACTGGGCAGCCCAGCCAGGCCTCGGCGTCCTGCTTGAGGGTGCCGAGTACCAGGGCCGACAGCTCCTCCGGGCTGAAGCTCTGCCCGCCCAGCTCGAAGCGCTTGTCGCTGCCCATGAAGCGCTTGAACGCCGCCGCGCTGCGCTCGGGGTGGGTGGTCAGGCGCGCCCGCGCGGCATGCCCGACGAGGATGCTGCCGTCCTCGTCGACACTCACCACCGAGGGCGTGAGGCAGTCACCGAGGGCGTTGGGGATCAGCTCGGCGCGTCCGGCGCGCCAGACCGCGATCAGGCTGTTGGTGGTGCCCAGGTCGATACCGAGCAACGGTGGGGTGGCTTCCTGCATGTAAACCTCGTGCGTCCTTGTCGGCGGCGATTCTAGCGCGACGCAGGCGAGGCCAGGCGCGGTTGCGGCCATTGCGCGACCTGCGACACGCCGAGCGGCGGTTTGCCGCCCCCTGCCCCGGACCGTAGAATGCCGCGATGCACAATGATCCCGCCCGTTTCGACCCCGAACTCCTCCTCGCTTCCCTCAACGATGCGCAGTGCCAGGCCGTGGCAGCCCCGCTCGGTCGCCAGCTGGTGCTGGCCGGCGCCGGCTCGGGCAAGACCCGCGTGCTGGTGCACCGCATCGCCTGGCTGATCCAGATCGTCAACGCCTCGCCCTACAGCATCCTGTCGGTGACCTTCACCAACAAGGCGGCGGCCGAGATGCGCCAGCGTATCGAGCAGATGCTCGGCCTCAACCCCAATGGCATGTGGGTCGGCACCTTCCACGGCCTGGCGCATCGCATCCTGCGTGCGCACTGGCAGGAAGCCGGGCTGGCCGAGAACTTCCAGATCCTCGATTCCGACGACCAGCAGCGCCTGGTCAAGCGGGTGATCCGCGAGCTGGGCCTGGATGAGCAGCGCTGGCCGGCCAAACAGGCCCAGTGGTTCATCAACGGGCAGAAAGACGAAGGCCTGCGGCCGAAGAACATCCAGGCCGGCGGCGACCTGTTCCTCGCCACCATGCTGAAGATCTATGAGGCCTACGAAGCGGCCTGCGCACGCACCGGGGTGATCGACTTCGCCGAGCTGCTGCTGCGCGCCCTCGACCTGTGGCGCGACAACCCGGGCCTGCTGGCGCATTACCAGCAGCGCTTCAAGCACATCCTGGTCGACGAGTTCCAGGACACCAACGCCGTGCAGTACGCCTGGCTGCGCCTGCTGGCCAAGGGCGGCGAGAGCCTGATGGTGGTGGGCGACGACGACCAGTCGATCTACGGCTGGCGCGGCGCCAAGATCGAGAACATCCAGCAGTACAGCAGCGACTTCCCGGACGCGCAGATGATCCGCCTGGAGCAGAACTACCGCTCCACCGCCGGCATCCTCAAGGCCGCCAACGCCCTGATCGCCAACAACAACGGTCGGCTGGGCAAGGAGCTGTGGACCGACGGCGACGACGGCGAACCGCTGTGCCTGTACGCCGCCTTCAACGAGCACGACGAAGCGCGCTACGTGGTCGAGAGCATCGAGCGGGCGCTGAAGACCGGCCTGTCGCGCAGCGAAATCGCCATCCTCTACCGCTCCAACGCCCAGTCGCGGGTGCTGGAAGAGGCCCTGCTGCGGGAAAAAATCCCGTATCGCATCTACGGCGGCCAGCGCTTCTTCGAGCGCGCCGAGATCAAGAACGCGGTGGCCTACCTGCGCCTGCTCGAGGGCCGGCACAACGACGCCGCGCTGGAGCGGGTGATCAACGTGCCGACCCGTGGCGTCGGCGAGAAGACCGTCGAGGCGATCCGCGAGCACGCGCGCCACAGCGAGCTGTCGATGTGGGCGGCGATGCAGCAACTGCTGGCCGCCAAGGCCCTGCCCGGCCGCGCCGCCGGCGCCCTGGCCGCCTTCGTCGAACTGATCGAGAACCTCGCCGCCAAGACCCTGGACATGCCGCTGCACCTGATGGCGCAGACGGTGATCGAGCAGAGCGGGCTGATCGCCTGGCACCAGGCCGAGAAGGGCGAGAAGGCCCAGGCGCGGGTGGAAAACCTCGAGGAACTGGTCAGCGCCGCGCGCAACTTCGAGAATAACGAGGAAGAGGAAATGAGCCCGCTGGCGGCCTTCCTCACCCACGCCTCGCTGGAGGCCGGCGACACCCAGGCCGACGAGCACGAAGAAAGCATCCAGCTGATGACCCTGCACAGCGCCAAGGGCCTGGAATTCCCCATGGTGTTCCTGGTCGGCATGGAAGAAGGCCTGTTCCCGCACAAGATGAGCCTGGAAGAGCCCGGCCGCCTCGAAGAGGAACGCCGCCTGGCCTATGTCGGCGTGACCCGCGCCATGCAGCACCTGGTACTGACCTACGCCGAGACCCGCCGCCTGTACGGCAGCGAGACCTACAACAAGGTCTCGCGCTTCGTCCGCGAGATCCCGCCGGCACTGATCCAGGAAGTGCGCCTGAGCAACAGCGTCAGCCGCCCTTATGGCAGCGGCAGTGCCAGCAGCAGCGGTACCAGCAGCATGAGCATGTTCGCCAACGCCGAAGTGCCGGATACGGGCTTCCGCCTCGGCCAGCACGTGCGCCACGCGCTGTTCGGCGACGGGGTGATCCTCAACTTCGAAGGCAGCGGCGCCCAGGCGCGGGTACAGGTCAACTTCGAGGCCGAAGGCAGCAAGTGGCTGATGCTCGGCTACGCCAAGCTGGAGGCGCTGTAACAGCCCTCATGTAGGGTGCGCCGTGCGCACCGCGAACTCCGCGCATCTCTCAGGTGCGCACGGCGCACCCTAGATAACGAGCAGCAGCACCGTTCCGCCGGTCAGCTTCCCCCGCCCAGTCCAGTGACCTCGCCATACTGGTGGACGGAGGTGAGCCCATGCCCCGCAGCAATCCATCCGCCGACAAGATCCTCGACTCTGCCCTGCACCTGGCCGACCGCTGCGGCTGGGAACGCCTGCACCTGCACGAAGTCGCCGCCGAGCTGGACAGCGACCTGGCCGCCATCGCCCGCCACTACCAACAGAAGGACGACCTGGTCGAAGCCTGGTTCGACCGCGCCGACCAGGCCCTGCTGGCCCGCGCCAAAGCTGCCGACCTGCCCGGCCTGAACGCGGAGAAGCGCCTGGAGGAACTGCTGGTCGCCTGGCTGGCCAGCCTCGCCACGCACCGCGCGGTGACCGGGCAGATGCTGCTGTACAAGCTGGAGCCGGGACATGTCCACCTGCAGCTCGGCGGCCTGCTGCGCATCAGCCGCACCGTGCAGTGGTGGCGCGAGGCGGCGCTGCGACAGAACCTGCACCTCTCCCGCATCGCCGAGGAAAGCCTGCTGACTGCCGTCTATCTGCGCACCTTCGTGCACTGGCTGCGCCACCCCGCGGAGGGAGAGGCCGAATTGCGCGCCCTGCTGCGCCGCCAGTTGCGCCGTGGCCCGCTGCCCTGGCTGCTCAAGTAGGGTGCGCCAGTGCGGCAGGCTGGAAGGTCCTAGACGCTCAGGGCAAGCGCTGCATGCACGCGGCCAGGCGTCGCTCGCTGTCCTGCGGCGACGCGGCCAATCCGTCGCGCACCCCGGCGAAGTCGGCGGCATTCTTGTTCTGGCTGAGCTTGAAGCTGCCCTCGATGCGGCTGATCGGCAGGGCGAAGCCGACGATGGCGCGCAGCATGCTGTCGATATAGTCGGCCGGCGCATCGCTCACCGCCCAGGGTCGTTCGCGGCGCTGCTCGTGCTTGTCGCTCAGCGCGCCGACTAGCGCCAGCAGGCGTTCGCGCTCGTCGAACACCTCGGCGCGGCCATGGGCATGCACCGCCTGGTAGTTCCAGGTCGGCACCACCTTGCCGTGCTCGGCCTTGGCCGGGTAGAAGCTCGGGCTGACATAGGCCTCGGCGCCCTGGAACACCACCAGCACCTCGGCCCCGTCAGCCAGAGCACGCCATTGCGGGTTGGCCCGGGCGAAGTGACCGTACAGGGTGCCGAACTCACCCTCGCCCGGCACCAGCAGCAGCGGCAGATGGCTGGCCTGCAGGCCCTGTTCGCCCTGGCAGACCAGGGTGGCCACGCCACTGTGCTCGATCAAACCGTGCAATTCGGCCAGCTCGCCGACGGCAAACGCCTTGGGGATATACATGCAGACACCTCGGGCTAAACGCGCAGGGTACAGATGTACCGCAAGCCCGCCAGGGCGAACAGACACAGTTGTACATAAATCCGGAAACACACTGGGCTGGCCTTTGCCCGCCGGACTGGGCAGGATGACGCGCGTACCACCACATTACCGGGATACCCTCATGCAGCGCTTTCTCAGCATCGCCCTGGCTCTGTGCCTGGGCCTGACTCTCAGCCTCGACGCCAGCGCCAAGCGCATGGGTGGCGGCAAGACCTTCGGCTCCGCGCCGACCCACCAGACCCGCCAGGCCGATGCGCCAACCGCCGCACCTGCGGCTGCCACCGGCACTGCCGCCACCGCCGGGCGTACCGCGCCGGCCGCCAGCGGCGCTTCGCGCTGGCTCGGCCCGCTGGCCGGCATCGCCGCCGGCGGCCTGCTCGCCTCGATGTTCATGGGCGACGGCTTCGAAGGCATCCAGCTGCTCGACATCCTCCTGCTCGGCCTGGTCGCCTTCGTCATCTTCCGCCTGATCGCCTCGCGCCGTCAGGCCCATGGCCAGCCGGCCATGCCCGGTGGCATGCAGCGGCAGATGCCGCAGCAAGCGATCTTCGGTGCTGGCGGCGGCGCAGCCGCCCGTCCGGTGATCAAGGCGCCGGCCTGGTTCGACGAGCAGCGCTTCATCGCCGCCGGCCGCGAGCACTTCCTCGCCCTGCAGCAGCACTGGGACGCCGCCGAAATGGACAAGATCGGCGAATTCGTCACCCCGCAGATGCTCAGCTTCCTCAAGGAAGAGCGCGCCAGCCTGGGTGAGGGCTTCCAGTCCACCTACATCGACGACCTCGACGCCCAGCTCGACGGCATCGACGAACTGGCCGACAAGACCGTCGCCACCCTGACCTTCCGCGGCGTGGCCAAGACCTCGCGCTTCGACCAGGGCGAGCCGTTCAGCGAAAGCTGGCGCATGGAGCGGATCAACGGCGAGAACCAGCCCTGGCTGGTCGCCGGCATCCGCCAGAACGGCTGAACCGCAGGCACTACGAAAAACCCGGGCCTGGCCCGGGTTTTTTATTCCCGCCCCCGTCATCGAGCTCTAGTGGGAGCGGATTTATCCGCGATTAACAGGCCGCTCAGCGCCAGCCCTTATCGCCAATGCATTCGCGCCCACCAACAACCGCAAGCACCTGCACCACACCCCGGTGCGGCGCAGCAACAGGTAACCGCTTCATAGCCGGCCCACCCCAGCGTATTTCGCCTTGTACTTGCGCGCACTTGCGCTAGATTCTGCCCACCCCCAACCAAGGACATCGTCATGATCGGATACTCAATGATCGGCACCGCCGACCTGGACAAAGCCAAGGCCTTCTACGGCGAGCTGCTCGCCGAACTGGGCGCCAAGCTGGTGATGGATGTCGGCCGCGCGGCCTTCTACGGCAAGGCCATGGACCAGCCGATGCTGGGCGTGTGCCTGCCCTACGACAAGCAGCCGGCCAGCGTCGGCAATGGCAGCATGATCGCCCTGCCTGCCGGCTCGCGGGACAACGTCGACAAGCTGTATGCCAAGGCCATCAGCCTCGGCGCCAGCGACGAAGGCGCCCCCGGCGAGCGCATGCCGGGCTTCTACGCCGGCTACTTCCGCGACCTCGACGGCCACAAGCTGGCCTTCTTCCACATGGGCTGACGCCCGCTGCATATGCACACCCTGTACCTGGATACCGAGTTCACCAGCCTGAGCGCCGACTACCGGCTGATCAGCCTGGCCCTGGTTGACCCCGCCGGCGCCGAGTTCTACGTGGAACTCAGCGACGGCTGGGACGCCGCCGACTGCTCCGAGTTCGTCCAGGCCATCGTCCTGCCCCAGCTCGACCTGGCCCGCCACGGCCACAGCCGCAGCCAGGCCCGCGCCGCCCTGCAGCAGTTCCTGCAGGGCTACAGCGCCGTGGAAATCGTCAGCGACGCCCTGGCCTGGGACTGGCCGCTGCTGCTCGAACTGCTCGGCCGCCCCGGCCTGCCCGCCCATATCAGCTGCCGTGAGGAGGTCAGCCTGCTCAGCGACCTCGACGAGGCGGCGATCCCCCATCACGCCCTGCTCGATGCGCGCCTGATGAGCCGTGCGGCAAAACCCTCGGGGCTCGCGTAGGAGCGGCTTTAGCCGCGAAAGGACGCCAACGCAGTTCCGGCACCACGCTCGACGGGCACCATGGCAAAGGTTAACGCCCGCACAAAGCATCGACTCGCCACACAAGCGTCACGCTTCCGTCTTCTTCCCTCGCTAGCGTCAGAGCTCCGTCGCCATCCTCCCAGAAGGAACCGAACCGTGAGCCTAGATCCCCACAACGCCGTGCTGTTTGGCAGCGGCGATGAACTCCCCAGCAACCACTCCCACAACCCGCACCTGAGCGAGCTGATCGACCAGCGCCGGCGCCAGCTGCTGGCCGGCGGCGCGGCCCTCGGCGCGCTGGGTTTCCTCGGCGTCAGCCTGCCGCAGGCGGTGGCAGCCGCCGAGCAGAGCGCAGCCGCGCGGCCGCCGTTCGGCAAGCGCAACCGCCTGCCGTTCGACGCCGTGGCGGTGAGCCGCGCCGACGCCATCACGGTGCCGGCCGGCTACCGTGCCACGGCCTTCGTGCCCTGGGGCACGCCGATCTGCGGGCGCTACCCAGCCTTCCTCGAGGACGCCAGCAACAGCGCCCAGGACCAGGCCGAGCAGGTCGGCATGCACCACGACGGCATGCACTTCTTCCCCCTCGACGCGCAGCGCAGCCTGGTCGGCGGGCGCCAGTCCAACCACGGCCTGCTGGTGTTCAACAACGAATACATCGACGCTCCGCTGCTGCACCCCAACGGCCCGACCACGGTGGACGGCAAGCGCAGCTCGGCCGAGGAAGTGCGCAAGGAAATCAACGCCCACGGCGTCACCATCATCGAGATCCGCCGCGACGTGCGCGGCGACTGGCAGGTGGTGCCCGGCCGCTACAACCGCCGCGTCACCGCCGCCACGCCGATGCGCATGGCCGGCCCGGCGCGCGGCCACGCCCTGCTCAAGACCTTGCACAGCCCGGACGGCACCGCCAGCCGCGGCACCCAGAACAACTGCGCCAACGGCTACACGCCCTGGGGCACCTACCTGACCTGCGAAGAGAACTGGGCCGGTTACTTCGCCACCCGCGACGCCGACCTGCCGCGCGAGCTCAAGCGCTACGGCCTGCGCGCCACCAGCCGCTTCGGCTGGGACACCCTGCCCGGCGACGAATTCCAGCGCTTCGACGCCACCCGCAAGGCCGCCGCCGCCGAAGGCGACTACCGCAACGAACCCAACCACTTCGGCTGGATCGTCGAGATCGATCCCTTCGACCCCGACTCCACCCCGGTCAAGCACAGCGCCCTCGGTCGCTTCGCCCACGAAGGCCTGATCTTCGCCCCGGTGCAGGCCGGCAAGCCGCTGGTGTGCTACTCCGGCGACGACTCGCAGAACGAATACATCTACAAGTACGTCAGCCGCGCCAAGTACCGGCCGCTGCTGCGCCAGCCGGGCCGCCTGCTGGATGAGGGCACCCTGTACGTGGCGCGCTTCAACGCCGACGGCAGCGGCGACTGGCTGGCCCTGGATATCCATGACGCCGCCTTCCAGGCCGCCTGCAGCGCCGCCGGGGTCAGCTTCGCCGACCAGGGCGAAGTGCTGATCAACACCCGCCTGGCCGCCGACATCGCCGGCGCCACCAAGATGGACCGCCCGGAATGGGGCGCGGTCAATCCGGACAACGGCGAGGTGTACTTCACCCTGACCAACAACAGCTCGCGCACCGTGGCGGACGCGGCCAACCCGCGCGCGGCCAACCCCTACGGGCACATCATCCGCTGGCGCGAAGACCGCCGCGACCACGCCGGCCAGCACTTCGCCTGGGACCTGTTCCTGCTCGCCGGGCCGCAGGCCGACAGCCGCGGCCCCGGCGGCGCGGCGCTGGACGAGAGTAACATCCTGGCCAGCCCGGACGGCCTGTGGTTCGACCCGGACGGCCGCCTGTGGATCCAGACCGACATGAGCGGCAGCCAGCTGGCCAGCGGCCCGTTCGGCCACAACCAGATGCTGGTGGCCGACCCGCGCACAGGCGAGATCAAGCGCTTCCTCACCGGGCCGATCGGCGCCGAAGTCACCGGCATCAGCGCCACGCCGGACTTCCGCACCCTGTTCGTGAATATCCAGCACCCGGGCGAAGGCTCCAGCGCGACCAACCTGCTCAGCACCTGGCCGGACGGCCCCGGCCGCCGCCCACGCTCGGCCACCGTGGTGATCACCCGCGAGGACGGCAAGCGCATCCTCTGAAGCGCTAACGCCCCGCAACACGCAGCCGGGCCAGCCCCGGCTGCGTGCTTTTCGGCCGACGGCCTTGTGCCGGCGGGCCCCTCGGGGTAAAAGGCGCGGGTCGATCGGCTACCCTCTAGCCGACCACCGCTCTGCCTGGAGAAGCCCCGTGGAAGAAGTCATCGAACAGCTGCGTGAACTCAACGAGCCGGTTCCCGTTCCCCTGGAGCTGCCGGAAGAGGAAACCCTGGTGGAAATCCAGGAGCAGATCCTCATCCACCTGCCCTTCGAGCTGCGCGAATTCCTGCTCAAGGTCAGCGACGTGGTCTACGGCCGCCTGGAGCCGGTCACCGCCGCCGACCCACACTCGCACACCTACCTGCCGGAAGTCGCCTCGGTGGCCTGGGACCTCGGCCTGCCGCGCGACCTGGTGCCGCTGTGCCAGGACGGCCGCGACTACTACGCCGTGGATGTGGAAGGCCAGGTCTGGCTGTGGGACGGCGACGCAGGCGAACTGACCGACGAGAGCTGGGACTCGGTGTGGCACTGGGCCCGCGACGTCTGGCTGGAAAGCTGAAACAACACCACACAACCGTAGGGTGCACCGCGCGCACCAGATAGACCATATAGAGCGCGGTGCGCACGGCGCATCGCTCCCCCTTGCCCCGCACAGGCCTTAGCGCAAGCCGGCAACAATCTCGAAGCTGCGCAGGCGATGTTCGTGCTGGTACAGGTCGCCGGTGAAGATCAGCTCGTCGGCGCCGGTCTGCTCCAGCAGGATCTCCAGGCGCGCACGCACCTTCTGCGGCCCGCCGATCACCGCCAGGCCGAGGAAATCGCCCACCGCCTGCTGCTCATGGGGCTGCCAGCGCCCGGCCATGCTCTGCACCGGCGGGCGCAGCACCAGGCTCTGCCCGCGCAGCAGCGCCAGCACGCGCTGGAAGGCGGTGGTGGCGAGGAACTCGGCCTCCTCGTCAGTCGGCGCGGCAATCAGCGGTACGCCGACCATGGCATAGGGCTTGTCGAGCACGGCCGAGGGCTGGAAGTTGTCGCGGTAGACGCGCAGCGCCTGGTGCAGGTAGCGCGGCGCGAAGTGCGCGGCGAAGGCATAGGGCAAACCCTTCTGCGCCGCCAGCTGGGCGCTGAACAGGCTGGAGCCGAGCAGCCAGAGCGGCACGTTGCTGTCCAGGCCGGGCATGGCGATCACCTGTTGCCCCGGCTGGCGCGGGCCGAGCAGGGCCTGCAGTTCCTCGACATCCTGGGGGAAGTCGTCGGCACTGCCCAGGCGGTCGCGACGCAGGGCGCGGGCAGTCTGCTGGTCGGCCCCCGGCGCGCGGCCCAGGCCCAGCTCGATGCGCCCCGGATAGAGGGCGGCGAGGGTGCCGAACTGCTCGGCCACCACCAGCGGCGCATGGTTGGGCAGCATGATGCCGCCGGAACCCAGGCGCAGGGTACTGGTGCCGGCCGCCAGGTAGCCGAGCAGCACGGCGGTGGCCGAACTGGCGATGCCCTCCATGTTGTGGTGCTCGGCCACCCAGTAGCGCGAGAAGCCCAGGCGCTCGGCATGCTGCGCCAGGGCCAGGGAACGCTGCAGGGCCGGCGCCGGGCCGGTCTCGTCGTCGCGCATCGGCGCCAGGTCGAGGATGGAAAACGGGGTGGTGGATAGCCTGCTCATACAGCCTCCTGAGGTCATCCCTGCTTTATGGGGGCGGCGCGGCGAAAGGCAACAACGAAAAGGCCGGAGCCCCTTGCGGGAACCCCGGCCTGTGCCGACGAGCGCTACGCTCAGCCGCGCTGGTAGACGATTACCTTGCTGCCACCTTCGCAAGTGCCGACCACAGTCTTGTCGCCGGCACCGTCCTTGTCCACCACGTCCAGGCTGTAGGCAGCGACGCCCTTGGCCTTGAGCTTGGCGTCGATCTCCGCCTTGAGTTCCTCGCACGGCTTGGCCGCCGCCAGGGCCGAGCCGGCCAGGGAAAACAGGGCCAGGCCCAGGATCAGTTGCTTCATGGTTAACGCTCCTTCGTTAGGCAAAGGGCTCATACGAGCCGTGACGGGGCACTCCACCCCAGGCGGCAGGGGCGGACGCCGTTGGGCGAACCCCGGCGCCACGCTGCCAGACCTCGGGCAGCCTAGCGCAAGGAACGGGGAATTTCTGCCAACGCCTCAGCTATTGCCGATGCGGAAGCCGACCTTCAGCTCGACCTGGTAATGCGCCACCTTGCCGTCGACTATATGGCCACGGGTATCGATGACCTCGAACCAGTCCATGTTGCGCACGGACTTGGCACACTCGGCCAGGGCGTTGCTGATGGCATCCTCGATGCTCAGCTTGGAGGTACCGACAACTTCGATCTTCTTGTAGGTGCGGTGATCGGACATGCTGCTTCTCCTCGGGCAGGACTGTTCCTGTCTGAGGCTAGTCGAGAATCAGCCGGCCAGCTCCTGGCGCAGCCATTGCGCCAGGCGCTCGGCGCGCGCATCGCGAGCCCGCGCCGGCACCCACAGGGCCAGGCGGGCCGGGGTTTCGACGAAGCCCCAGGGCGCCAGCAGGCGGCCGCCGGCCAGGTCGTCGGCGACCAGCTGCTGCGGCGCGATGGCCACGCCGAGGCCGGCCGCCGCCGCTTCCAGCAGGTAGTAGAGGTGCTCGAAACCCTGGCCCAGCTGCAGCCGCCGGGCATCCAGGCGCTGCGCGCGGGCCCACTGCGGCCAGGCCTGCGGCCGCGACACGGTATGCAGCAGCGGCTCGCCGAGCAGCACCGCGGCGGGCGCGGCGCTCAGGCGGGCGTGGCCCTGGTAGCGCGGGCTGAGCACCGGGCCGATGCGTTCGGCGGCCAGCTCGAATACCCGCATATCCGCCGGCCAGGGCGGCTCGGCGAAGCACAGGGTGGCGTCGACCCCGGGGCGCCGCGGGTCCAGCTCACCCTCGCTGGCCGACAGTTGCAGGCGCAGTTCCGGCAGCTCGCGCTGCAATCTGTCGAGACGCGGGATAAACCAGCGCGCCAGCAGACTGCCGGGGCAGGCGAGGACGAAGGGGGCGTCGACCTGCTGCTGTTTCAGCTCGGCGCAGGTACTGCGCAGGCGCTCGAAGGCATCGAACGCCGCGTCGCGCAGGCGGACCCCGGCATCGGTGAGTTTTACGCCACGCCCGTCCTTGCCGAACAGAGCCACCCCCAGCTGTTCCTCCAGCAGCCGGATCTGCCGGCTCACCGCGCCATGGGTAACGCTCAGTTCATCCGCGGCCTGGCTGACGCTCTGCAGGCGGGCGGCGGCCTCGAAGGCGCGCAGGGCATTCAGCGGGGGCAGTTCTCGGCTCATGCTATCTGTGAGTTTTACTGACGAGTTACGGCAATCTAATCGCTTTTCAGGGCAGCGGCCAGGGGTAGAATGGCGCCATCGCACATCCTCCCTGGGAGAGCTCCATGACTTCACTGCGCACCGGCCCTGACGCCACCGGCCTGTTCGGCCACTTCGGCGGTCAGTACGTCGCCGAAACCCTGATGCCGCTGATCCACGACCTGGCCGCCGAATACGAGAAGGCCAAGGCCGATCCCGAATTCCTCAAGGAGCTGGCCTACTTCCAGCGCGACTACATCGGCCGGCCCAGCCCGCTGTACTTCGCCGAGCGCCTGACCGAACACTGCGGCGGCGCCAAGATCTACCTCAAGCGCGAAGAGCTGAACCACACCGGCGCGCACAAGATCAACAACTGCATCGGCCAGATCCTCCTGGCCAAGCGCATGGGCAAGCAGCGCATCATTGCCGAGACCGGCGCCGGCATGCACGGCGTGGCCACCGCCACCGTGGCCGCGCGCTTCGGCATGGAATGCGTGATCTTCATGGGCACCACCGACATCGACCGGCAGCAGGCCAACGTGTTCCGCATGAAGCTGCTGGGCGCCACGGTGATCCCGGTGGTGGCCGGCACCGGCACCCTCAAGGACGCGATGAACGAAGCGCTGCGCGACTGGGTGACCAACGTGCACAACACCTTCTACCTGATCGGCACCGTGGCCGGCCCGCACCCGTACCCAGCGATGGTGCGCGACTTCCAGGCGGTGATCGGCAAGGAAACCCGCGAGCAGATGCAGGAGAAGGAAGGGCGCCTGCCCGACAGCCTGGTCGCCTGCATCGGCGGCGGCTCCAACGCCATGGGCCTGTTCCACCCCTTCCTCGATGACAGCAGCGTGAAGATCGTCGGCGTCGAAGCCGCCGGCCACGGCATCGACACCGGCAAGCACGCGGCCAGCCTGAACGGCGGCGTGCCGGGCGTGCTGCACGGCAACCGCACCTTCCTGCTGCAGGACGACGATGGCCAGATCATCGACGCCCACTCGATTTCCGCCGGCCTCGACTACCCCGGCATCGGCCCGGAACACGCCTGGTTGCACGATATCGGCCGCGTCGAGTACTGCTCGATCACCGACCACGAGGCCCTGCAAGCCTTCCACACCTGCTGCCGCCTGGAAGGCATCATCCCGGCACTGGAAAGCGCCCACGCCCTGGCCGAAGTGTTCAAGCGCGCACCCCAGCTGCCCAAGGATCACCTGATGGTGGTCAACCTGTCCGGCCGCGGCGACAAGGACATGCAGACCGTGATGCACCATATGAGCGAACAGGAGAAGCACGCATGAGCCGCCTGCAGACGCGCTTTGCCGAGCTGAAACAGCAGAACCGCGCCGCCCTGGTGACCTTCGTCACCGCCGGCGACCCCCACTACGATGCCTCCCTGGCGATCCTCAAGGGCCTGCCGGAAGCTGGCGCCGACGTGATCGAGCTGGGCATGCCCTTTACCGACCCGATGGCCGACGGCCCGGCCATCCAGCTGGCCAATATCCGCGCCCTGGCCGGCAAGCAGAACCTGGCCAAGACCCTGCAGATGGTCCGCGAATTCCGCGCAGGCGACCAGAGCACGCCGCTGGTGCTGATGGGTTACTTCAACCCGATCCACTACTACGGCGTGCCGCGCTTCATCGCCGACGCCAAGGAGGCCGGCGTGGACGGCCTGATCGTGGTCGACCTGCCCCCGGAACATAACCTCGACCTGTGCGACCCGGCCCAGGCCGCCGGTATCGACTTTATCCGCCTGACCACGCCGACCACCGACGACCAGCGCCTGCCCACCGTACTCAACGGCAGTTCCGGCTTCGTCTACTACGTCTCGGTGGCCGGCGTCACCGGCGCCGGCAGCGCCAGCGTCGAGCACGTGCAGGAAGCCGTGGCCCGCCTGCGCCGCCACACCGACCTGCCGATCAGCATCGGTTTCGGCATCCGCACCCCGGAACATGCGGCGACCATTGCCCGCCTGGCCGACGGCGTGGTGGTCGGCTCGGCGCTGGTCGACCAGATCGCCGGCGCCAAGGACGACCAGCAGGCCGTGGACGGCGTGCTCGGCCTGTGCCACCAGCTGGCCGAGGGCGTGCGCGGCGCGCGCCGCTAAGCCATCCCGCACCACCGGAGCCGCTGTCCTGCTCGCGCAGGCAGCGGCTTTTTGCTGCCTGCGCCATAGGCCGGGCCGAAACATGGCGCTTGCGTTGTGATAGCTCTTCGAAATACGTATAAGAATTGTTACCATATGCGAACCATTTTCGAAGGAGCTGTCCGGTGATCTTCTCGCGTATCCCCTCGACCCTGCCACTGGTCGGCCTACTCGTTGCCCCCGCCCTGTCAGCCGCGACCCTGCCGGCCACCACCATCCAGGGCGACTACGCCCAACAGAGCTACCAGGCCACCGAGAGCAAGGGGGCGCTGAAGACCGACGCCCCGCTGCGCGACATCCCGCAGACGGTGAACGTGGTGCCCGCGAGCGTGATCAGGGATCAGGGCGCCCAGTCCATGGAGGACGTGCTGAAGAACGTGCCCGGCATCGGCCTCTCCAACGGCGACGGCCAGCGCGACCAGGTCACCATCCGCGGCTTCAGCGCCATCGGCGACATCTTCGTCGACGGCTTCCGCGACGACGCCCTGTACTTCCGCGACCTGTCCAACATCGAACGGGTCGAGGTGATCAAGGGCCCGGCCGCCGTGCTCTACGGCCGCGGCTCCTCCGGCGGGCTGATCAACAACGTCAGCAAGAAGCCGAACTTCGCCCCGCAACAGGAAGTCGGCGTCAGCTTCGACAGCGAAGGCCAGCGCCGCAGCCAGTTCGATGCCGGCTGGGCCGACCAGCAGCAGGGCGACAAGGCCTTGCGCCTCACCGGCGCGCTGGAGGACAGCGACACCTTCCGCGACGACGGCTATACCGAACGCAAGGCCATCGCGCCCTCGGCCTACTTCCGCCTGTCCGACGACCTGGAGCTGAACCTCGGCGCCACCTACCTGTACGACCAGCGCCTGATCGACTTCGGCATCCCCGCGCGCGACGGCCGCCCGGTCGACGTCGACCGCGACAAGCGCTTCGGCTCCGGCGACCCGGACCAGGACTACGCGCGCAGCGAGGTATTCACCTTGACCGCCGGCTTCGACTACCAGATCGACGACGGCCTCAGCCTGAGCAACAACACCCGCTACTACCACTACGACCTGGACCGCAACAACACCCTGGCCGACTCCGGCGCGAAACGCTTCGTCACCGCGCCGAACGGCGAGCTGCTGGTCAAGCTGAACCGCGGCAATGTCGCCCGCGACGAATACGGCGTCTTCAACCAGACCGAGCTGAAGCAGCAGGCGCAGCTGGCCGGCCTGCAGCACAGCCTGCTCTACGGCGTCGAGCTGGGCCATCAGGACAAGCACCAGCGGGTATTCAGCCAGAGCAACGTGGCCCAGGTGCCGGTGTATCGCGACGCCCTGGTCGTCGTGCCGGAGCACGCCGGCACCCTGACATCCAAGGGCACCAACTTCCAGGAAACCGCCGGCTTCTACGTGCAGGACCTGATCGAGTTGAATGCCCAGTGGAAGGCCCTGCTGGGTGTGCGCTACGACATCTTCGGCCAGGAGTACGACGACGAGCGCGCGGCCAACGTCGACCTCGACCGCACCGACAAGACCTGGAGCCCGCGCGCCGGCCTGGTGTTCCAGCCCGACCAGGTGCAGTCCTACTACGTCTCGGTCAGCCGCGGCTACCAGCCCTCGGGGGAAGTGTTCGCCGTCAACGCGGCCAACGCCGACCTGGAGCCGGAGGAGACCACCAACTACGAGCTGGGCAGCAAGTGGGAGCTGTTCGACGGCCGCCTGTCGCTCACCGCCGCGGTGTTTCGCCTCGAGCGCACCAACATGAAGACCGCCGACCCGGCCAACCCGGCCCTGCTGGTCCTCGCCGGCGAGCAGCGCACCGACGGCTTCGAGGCCACCTTCAGCGGCGAGCTCGGCGACCGGTGGCAGGTCTATGGTGGCTACGCCTACCTCGACGCCGAGATCACCCAGTCCAACAGCAAGACCAACGGCGTGGCCAACGAAGGCCAGACGCCGACCCTGACCCCGCGCAACAGCGCCAACCTCTGGCTGGTGCGCCAGCTGGCCCCGCGCTGGCGCCTGGGCATGGGTGCCAACTACGTCGACGAGCGCTACACCGCGCTGGACAACGTGACGGTGATGCCCGGCTACACCACCTTCGACGCCGCCCTGCTGTACAACGAGCCGACCTGGGACGCCGCCCTGCGCCTGAGCAACCTGACCAACAAGGACCACTACGCCTCCGCCCACGGCTCGGTGGACCTGATCACCCCCGGCGCGCCGCGCACCCTGGAGTTGAGCGCCAACTACCGCTTCTGAGTCTCAGTACCGCTAGAGCAGCCGGGGCAGGCTACAGCCGGCCGGCCCATCCGGACGAACGACATGGCACCCCCCATGGCGCCTGTCTAGCCTGAGCGGTGATGGCCTCCGCCAGCCGTTCGCCCTCCCCGGGCGAGCGGCGGAGGCTGGAGGCGTAGCATGAACGACGATCTTCCCCCTCTCGAACTCAGCCTGGAGTCCCTGGAAGAATCCTCCCCGCCGCCGAATGCGCCGAAGCAGAAGGCCAGCTTCCAGATCGACAGCCGCGACAAGCACAGACCCGACCGCCGGCAGAACGGCGAGCGCCGGCAAACCATCCGCTTCGAGGCCGATCGGCGCAGCGGCGGGGACCGCCGCCCGCACCTGCCCGAGTGGGAGCTCTAGGGCTGGCGGATCAGCGCAGCCGGCCGGCCAGTGCCGCCAGCACGCTGCACACGGCACGCGCCAGGGCCTTGCTGCGCGCCCCGTTCCAGCCGGTGCGCGGATCGGGGCTGAGATCGTGGTCCTTGAACGGCATCTCGACGGTGAAGGCCAGGCAGTCATGGGTCTGCCCGACCCAGTTGCAGGCCAGCGCCAGGTTGGCCTGGCCGGGCTCGTCGCGCGGGTAGCCGTGCTCCACCTGGAACTCGCCACAGGCCATCAGGCGCCGGCGGAACTCCTGCTCCAGCGCATCCAGGCGCGCCGTGAAACCGGGGTTGCCTTCGCAGCCGGCGGTGAACACGTAGGGGATCTCCTCGTCGCCGTGGATATCCAGGAAGCAGTCGACGCCGTGGGCGGCCATCTGCTGCTGGACGAACAGCACTTCCGGGCTGTGCGTGGCGCTGGGCGCCTGCCAGGCGCGGTTGAGGTCCTGGCCGGCGGCATTGGTGCGCAGGTTGCCGAGGAAGGCACCGTCCGGGTTCATGTGCGGCACCAGGTACAGATCGGCCTGGGCCAGCAGCCCGCGCAGCTCCTCATCCGGCTCGTGCAGCCGCTCGATCAGGCCTTCCATAAACCACTCGGCCATGTGCTCGCCCGGATGCTGCTGGGCGATCAGCCAGATCTTGCGCGGCGCGCTGGCCGTGCCGCGCACGCGCAGCAGCGGCAGCTCGCGGCCCTGCAGGCTGCTGCCGCAGGCCAGCAGCTCGACGTTGGCCAGGGCCAGGGCGCGCACCAGCAATTGCGCGTGCCTGGCGCGGCTGTAGGGCTCGAAGTAGGCGAAATAGGCCTGGGCCTGCGCAGGTACCAGCTCGAAGTGCAGGCCACCCTCGTCATAGCGGGTCGGCACACGGAACCAGTCCTGGCCATCGTAGCTGGCCAGCGCCTGGTAGCCGCTCCAGGCGTTCTGGTAGCTGGACTGCGGCGCGTTGACCAGGCTGAAGCCATGGCGCTGGCCGGGGCTCAGGCCCTCGGCGAGGAAGTGGAACCACTGGAAGTGCTCGCTGGCGAAGTCCTTGCGGATCGCCAGGCGCACCTGCTGCGGGTTGCCGGCGTCCAGCACCTGGATATTGCCGCTGTCGAAGTCGCTACGAATCTGCATGGCCGGGCCTCTCGCTGGGAATGACAGCAGGATAACCGCCACCGCCAGCCCGTGCATGGCGATCCGCTCGGTGCCCGCGGCGCGACGAAACGGGACTCGGCGCAGCACCAGTCATCGGCCGGGCTTGGCTTCGTGAATTATCTGATGTATTTTTTCATGAAATACAAAACAGATAATTTCATGAGGCCTGTATGTTCAAGCAATCCGCGCAGCACATCGGTACCTATTACGCCGCTACCTACGGCAGCATCCCGCTGCGTCCGAGCCAGGCCGGCAGCGAAGAGTGCCAGGTACTGGTCATCGGCGGCGGCTTCAGCGGCCTGCATACCGCCCTGCGCCTGGCCCTGGCCGGCAAAAAAGTAGTGCTGCTGGAAGCCAGCCGCCTGGCCTGGGCCGCCTCCGGGCGCAATGGCGGCCAGGCGCTGCCGGGCTGGTCCTGCGACATGCCGCCGTTCGAGAAGGCCCTGGGGCTGGAACGGGCCCGCCAGCTGTGGGACAGCATGACCTGGGCCGCCAACGAGATGCGCGAGCTGCCCCTGCGCCACGGCTTCGACATCGACTACCGCACGGGCGCGATCTACACCGCCGTGCTGCCGCGCCGCGTGCGCCAGCTGCAGGAAAACCTCGAAGAGGCCGAGCAGAAGTACGGCTACCAGCAGCTGAGTTTCATCCCCAAGCAGGACCTGCCCGAGTGGATCGCCAGCCCGCGCTACCTGGCCGCCCTGCATGACGCCGGTGGCGCCCACCTCAACCCGCTGAAACTGGCCCAGGGCCTGGCCGCCGCCATCGAGGCGGCCGGCGGGCGCATCTTTGAGCAGAGCCAGGTACTCGACTACCGCGAAACTGGCGAAGGTTATGTGGCGCGTACCGAACACGGCGAGGTACGCGGCGACGTGCTGGTGCTGGCCTGCAACGCCTACATCGACCGCCTTGACCGCACGCTGTCCAAGCGCCTGCTGCCGGTTGGCTCCTACCAGGTGGCGACCGCGCCGCTGGACCCGGAACTGGCGCGTTCGCTGTTCCCGCGCGGCACTTGCGCCATCGACAACCAGTTCGTCCCCGACTACTTCCGCGTCACCCCGGACAACCGCCTGCTGTTCGGCGGCGGCTGCACCTATCTCGGCGGCATCCCCAAGGACGTGCCGGCGGCTACCCGGCCCTATCTGGAACGGGTCTTCCCGCAGCTGCGTGGGGTGCAGATCGACTACGGCTGGGGCGGGCATATCGACTGCACCATGCACCGCACCCCGGATGTCGGCCGCCAGGGCCAGAAGTACTGGCTGCAGGGCTTCTCCGGCCACGGCATCCTGCCGACCCTGGCCGCGGCGCGCGCGGTGAGCGACGCCATCCTCGGCGACGAACAGCTGCTCGGCCTGTACCAGGGCCTGAGCAACCCGCGCTTCCCCGGTGGCGACCTGCTGGCCGCGCCGATCGAAGCGGTGGGCAAGGCCTGGTACCGGCTGCGCGACACCATTTGAACTGGCCGCCAGCACGGTTGGCGCCCAGCAGAAACCCGATTGAAGGAAATACCCCGTGGACATGCAGGATGAAATAGAAGGGCTGGCGATCCTGGTGCGCGACCTGCGCAAGCACAAGAACGTCACCCTCAACGAACTGGCCGAACGCATCGGCCGCTCGGTGGGCTTCCTGTCCCAGGTCGAGCGCGGCCTGTCGCGCCCGACCGTGGCCGACCTCACCGCCATCAGCGAAGCGCTGGGCGTGCCCACCACCTACTTCTACAGCCTGAACAAGCCGCGCGAGGTGCGCTGGGTGACCCGTCCGGACGAGCGACGCACCCTCTATTACGCCGGCGGCATCACCGACGTGCTGGCCTCGCCGACCATGTCCGGCGGTTTCTCCATGCTCGAAAGCCATCTCGAACCCGGCGCCAGCAGCGGCGAAGGCCACCTGGACGACAGCTCGGAGCAGGGCGGCTTCGTCCTCGAAGGCGAGCTGACCCTGTGGTACGGCGACGCCGCCGAACCGGTCACCCTCGGCCCCAACGACAGCTTCCAGCTGCCGCCGCACGCCCAGTTCCGCTACGCCAATCTCACCGATAAACCCACACGAGTGCTCTGGGTCTTCACCTGACCGCGCAGATACCCCCCATGACAACAACAACGACATTCCCCGACCTGCTCAGCGAAGTGCGTGCCTTCCGCGCCGCCCACCCCGACGTGCGCTACGTCGAACTGATCTGCCTGGACATTCCCGGGCACTTCTACGGCAAGCGCTACCCCATGGACATGCTGGAAAAAGTCGCCGCCGGCGGCCCGCTGAAAGTGCCGCAGAACTGCGTGCTGCTCGGCGCCCAGGGCGGCTTGCACCCGATTGGCGACTACTGCTTCAACGACGGCGACCCGGACGCACCGCGCCGCCTGATCCCCGGCACCCTCAAGCCGGTGCGCTGGGAGAAGCAGCCGATGGCGCAGATGCTGATCAGCTCCGACGGCACCGAGGCACCGATCGAATTCGAGCCGCGCGAAGTGCTGGCCCGCGTGCTCAAGCGCCTGCAGGCCCGAGGTATTCGCCCGGTGGTGGCGTTCGAGCTGGAGTTCTACCTGTTCGACCGCAAACTGGAGAACGGCCTGCCGCAATTCCCCCGCGACCCGCTGACCGGCGACGCCGACGACCAGCCGAACATGCACATCGAACGCCTGACGCGCTTCTCCGACGTGCTGCATGAAACCGTGGAAGCGGCGCGGGAACAGGGCGTGGACGCCAACGTGATCACCGCCGAGCTCGGCCCCGGCCAGTTCGAGATCAACTTCGCCCACTGCGACGACGGCCTGCACGCCGCCGACCAGGCCGCGCTGTTCTGCCGCAGCACCCGCGGCGTGGCCATGCAGCATGGCTGCCGCGCCAGCTTCATGAGCAAGCCCTACCTGCAGGCACCGGGCAGCGGCATGCACGTGCACGTCAGCCTGTACGACGAGGGCGGCCGCAACCTGCTCGATGGCGACCAGCAGCGCCCGCTGCGCCACGCCGTGGCCGGCTGCCTGGAACTGCTGCCGCACTGCATGCCGATCTTCGCCGCCAACCACAACGCCTTCCGCCGCTACGGCGCCATGGTCAACTCGGCGAGCAAGGCCAGCTGGGGCTTCGAGGACCGCGATGCGTGCATCCGCATCCCCGAGTCGGACGGCAAGAACCTGCGCATCGAGCACCGCCTGGCCGGCGCCGACGCCAACCCCTACCTGGTGCTGGCGGCCATTCTCAGCGGCATGGAACATGGCCTGGACCAGGCCCGTGAGCCGATCCCCTCGCTCAACGAGGACCGTGGCAGCGGCATCGACTTCCCCAAGGACATGCTCACCGCCGTGGCGGCGATGGCCTCGCACGAGGTGGTCAAGGACAAGCTGGGCAGCGAGTTCGTCTTCGTCTACTGCGAGAACAAGCGCCAGGACCACCTGGACTTCATGCACGAGGTCAGTGCGCGGGAGTACCGTTGGTTCCTCTGAGGCATCGCGTGACCGTAGGTTGGCGTTGAGCGCAGCGAAGCCCAACGGTGGCGGCGGAATCCTTGGGTTGGGCTTCGTCGCTACGCTTCTCAACCTACGCGCTAACTCAGCCCCTGGAACAAAAAATCCCGGCGATTGCCGGGATTTTTGCATGTCGGGAGTTACTGCGCCGCCTGCATGGTGCGCGCCCGCTCGACCTGCCGCTGCTTCTTGTAGGCCAGCGCCGCCGGCGCCACCTTGGTCACCTGGCCGGTTTCCAGCCACTTCTTCAGGCGGTTGGCATCGGCCATGTGGGTGTACTTGCCGAAGGCATCCAGCACCACGAAGGCCACCGATTTGCCGGCCATCTGCGTGCGCATCACCAGGCAGTGACCGGCGGCGTTGGTGAAGCCGGTCTTGGTCAGCTGGATGCTCCAGTTGGGCTTGTGCACCAGGCCGTTGGTGTTGCGAAAGCCCAGGGTATAGGCCGGCTTGCGGAAGGCCTGGGTGTGCTCGCGGGTGCTGCTGAACTGGCCGATCAGCGGGTACTGGGCGCTGGCCTCGACCAGCTTGACCAGGTCGCTGGCGGTGGAGACGTTGCCTTCCGACAGCCCGGTCGGCTCGCTGTAGCGGGTGCGCGTCATGCCCAGGGCACGGGCCTTGGCGTTCATCGCCGCGACGAAGGCCGGCACGCCGCCCGGGTAGTGGTGGGCCAGGCTGGAGGCGGCGCGGTTTTCCGAGGACATCAGGGTCAGCCGGAGCATGTCGCGGCGGCTCAGCTCGCTGCCGATGCGCACCCGCGAATAGACCCCGCGCATCTCGCGCACGTCCTTGATCACGATGGGCAGGCTCTGCTCCATGGGCAGCTGGGCATCCAGGGTGACCATGGCGGTCATCAGCTTGGTGACCGAGGCGATCGGCACCTGCAGGTCGGGGTTGCTGGAATAGAGAACCTGGTTGGTCTTGAGGTCGACCAGCAGGGCGCTGCCGGAGGCGAGCTCCTGGGTCGCGCCGCTGCGTTCGGCCGCGCTGACGGACGCGGCAACCATGGCAAGGCCGGCGAGCAGCAGGCCAACGAGCGAATGACGGATATTCACGGAGACGGTCCCCTGGAGTAGGAATGAAGAGGCCAGGGCGTCCGTGCAGGCCTTGTCAGTATAAGTCAGGCTGATGACAGGCCGGAGCGCTTTTTCCCGGCTGGCAGGCGGCCTGGCGCGGAGTAGAGTGGGGCGAGCGCTATCCGTCACCGCCGAGGCCCGCCATGAAAAGCCCGCTGCCGTTATCCGAGGTCTATCGCCTGATCGAGCCGGGCCCGGTGCTGCTGCTCGGCACTCAGCGCCGTGGCGTGCCCAATGTGATGCCGATGTCCTGGCACTGCATGATGGAGTTCGAGCCGCCGCTGATCGGCTGCGTGGTCAGCGGCAACGACTTCTCCTTCGCCGCGCTGAAGAACCGCCGGGTCTGCACGCTGAACATCCCCCAGCGCGACCTGGCCGAACAGCTGGTGGCCTGCGGCAACAGCAGCGGGCGCAGCCTGGACAAGTTCGCCACCTTCGGCCTGCACGCCGAGCCGGCCAGCCTGGTCGAGGCGCCGCTGATCGCCGAATGCTTCGCCAACCTGGAATGCCGGGTGGTCGATACGCGCCTGGTGAACACCTACAACTTCTTCGTGCTGGAAGTGCTCAAGGCCTGGCACGATCCCGACGTGAGCCAGCCACAGACCCTGCATCACCGCGGCTACGGCACCTTCATGGTGGCCGGCGAGGAGATCGTACTGGCCTCGCGCATGCCCTAGGCAGGCCGGCGTCTGGTGCTGGCCGGTTGTGCCCGGCGGCCGACGCGCAGCAGCGCCAGCGAGGCGAGAATCACCGCGCCGCCGAGGGCCAGGCGCGGCAGGTCGAAGTCGCGGTTCCAGATCAGCAGGTTGACCAGCAGCCCGGCCGGCACGTGCAGTTCGTTGAGTACCGCCAGGCTGCCGGCATCGACCCGGGTGCTGCCCTTGACCCACCAGAACATGCCCAGCGCCGTGGCGAACAGGCCCATCCACAGCAGCACGCCCCATTGCACCGCCGTCTGCGGCAGGCGCTCCGGATTGCCGAACAGCAGGAACGACGGCAATACCAGCACCAGCGCGCCGAGGAAGAAATGACCGAACAGGCGCGGCAGCGGCAGCGCGGTCGGGTAACGCACGAGCAACTGGCGGCACAGCACCTGGCCGGCGGCAAAGGTCAGGTTGGCCAGCTGCAGCAGCAGGAAGCCGAGCAGGTAGTCGCCCTCCAGGCGCTCGAAGCGGATGATCACCCCGCCACCCACCGCCACCAGCGCAGCCAGCAGGGCCCAGGGGTTGAAGCGCCGGGCCAGGGCGTCGTCGAGCAGGGTCACGTAGATCGGCGTGAGCACGGTGAACAGCAGCACTTCCGGCACCGTCAGCACGCTGAAGCTGCGGTACAGGCACAGGTAGGTGACGCCGAACTGCAATGCCCCGGCCAGCCAGAAGCCGGCCAGCAGCGGCCTGGGCACGCCGCGCCAGCGGAGGAAGGGCAGGAACACCAGGGCGGCGATGGCCACCCGGGCGAGCACGGCGAAGTCGCTGTCGACCTGGCCGGCCAGGTACTCGCCGATCAGGCTGAAGGAGAACGCCCAGATCGCGGTGACGGTCAGCAGGTAGGGCATCGGCTCAGGCGAGTTGCTTGCGCAGTTCCGCCAACACCGGCGCGCTGTCCGGCCGCACGCCGCGCCACAGCAGGAAGGCCTCGGCGGCCTGCTCCACCAGCATGCCCAGGCCGTCGATGCAGCGCGCGGCGCCATGCTCGGAGGCCCAGCGGTTGAACGCGGTCGGCTGCTTGCCGTACATCATGTCGTAGCAGACGGTGTGGCCGGGCCGAATCAGGCTCGGCTCGATCGGCGGCAGCTCGCCGGCCAGCGAGGCCGAGGTGCCGTTGATGATCAGGTCGACCGGCTCGCTGAGCCAGTCGAAACCGCTGGCGGCCACCGGGCCGAGGTCGGCGAACTCGTGGGCCAGCTGCTCGGCCTTGGCCACGGTGCGGTTGGCGATCACCAGCGCCTGCGGGTTGTGCGCCAGCAGCGGCGCCAGCACGCCGCGCACGGCGCCGCCGGCACCGAGCAGGAGGATGCGCTGGCCCGCCAGGTCGAGCCCGGCATTCACCGTCAGGTCGCGGACCAGGCCGGCGCCGTCGGTGTTGTCGCCGAGCAGGCGGCCGTCGGCCAGCTTCTTCAGGGTATTCACCGCGCCGGCGCGGCGGGCCCGTTCGCTCAGCTCGTCGGCCAGGCGATAGGCCTCCTCCTTGAACGGCACGGTGACGTTGCCGCCCTGGCCCTCGGCGAAGAAGGCACGGGCGAAACCGGCGAAGTCATCCAGCGGCGCCAGCAGGGCCTCGTAGGAGAGATCCTGGCCGGTCTGCGCGGCGAACAGGCGATGGATCAGCGGCGACTTGCTGTGGCCGATGGGGTTGCCGAATACGCCGTAACGATCGGTCACAGCCCGGCCTCCGCCAGCCAGTCGCGATCCTTGAGGAAGTGCTCGGTCAGGCGCGCTTCCGCCGTGCCGGGCTCGGGCTTCCAGTCGTAGCCCCAGCGCACGTGCGGCGGCAGGGACATGAGGATCGACTCGGTACGCCCGCCCGATTGCAGGCCGAACAGGGTGCCGCGGTCGAACACCAGGTTGAACTCGACGTAGCGGCCCCGGCGGTAGGCCTGGAACTCGCGCTGCGCCTCGGTGAACGGGGTGGCCTTGCGCCGCTGGACGATCGGCAGGTAGGCGTCGATGTAGGCATCGCCGATGGCGCGCAGGAAGGCGAAGCTGGTGTCGAAGTCCCACTGATTGAGGTCGTCGAAGAACAGCCCGCCGATGCCGCGCGGCTCGCCGCGGTGCTTCAGGTGGAAGTAGCGGTCGCACCATTCCTTGTACTTCGGGTAGACCTCGGCACCGAACGGCGCACAGGCGGCGCGGGCCACCTGGTGCCAGTGCACGCAGTCTTCCTCATGGGCGTAGTAGGGGGTCAGGTCGAAGCCGCCGCCGAACCACCAGACCGGCTCCTCGCCGGCCTTCTCGGCGCTGAAGAAGCGCACGTTGGCGTGGGAGGTCGGCACGTGCGGGTTTTCCGGGTGGATCACCAGGGATACGCCCATGGCCTCGAAGCCGCGCCCGGCCAGCTCGGGGCGATGGGCGCTGGCCGACGGCGGCAGGCTGTCGCCGAACACGTGGGAGAAGTTGACCCCGCCCTTCTCGATCAGTGCGCCGTTCTCGATCACCCGGGTGCGGCCGCCGCCACCGGCCGGGCGCTGCCAGCTGTCCTCGAAGAAACGGGTGCCGCCGTCCTCGGCTTCGAGGGCGGCGCAGATACGGTCTTGCAGGTCGAGCAGGTAGGCCTTCACGGCCTGGGTACGGTCACTCACGGCAGTCATCCGGACGAGCTGGAAAGGGCGCAAGCATACCATCGTCGTCCGTCCCGCAGGCTTGACGGCGGTCAGCCGGAGCGCTTGCATGGAGGCTCTTTCGTCAAGGAATCGCGGACATGGCCAAACGCATCCAGTTCTCCCGCCACGGCGGCCCCGAAGTGCTCGAATACACCGACTTCACTCCCGCCGAGCCGGGCCCGCAGGAAGTGCGGGTGCGCAACCGGGCAATCGGCCTGAACTTCATCGACACCTATTACCGCAGCGGCCTGTACCAACCGCCGGCGCTGCCGTCCGGCCTCGGCAGCGAAGGCGCCGGCGAAATCGAGGCAGTGGGCCGCGAGGTGCGCCACCTCAAGGTGGGCGACCGCGTCGCCTATGCCACCGGACCGCTGGGCGCCTACGCCGAGCTGCACGTGCTGCCGGCCAGCCACCTGGTCAGGCTGCCGGAGTCGATCGGCTTCGAGCAGGCCGCGGCGCTGATGCTCAAGGGTCTCACCGTGCAGTACCTGCTGCGCCAGACCTACGCGGTGCAGCCCGGGCAGACCATTCTCTGGCACGCCGCGGCCGGCGGCGTCGGCCTGCTCGCCTGCCAGTGGGCACGGGCGTTCGGCGTGCAGCTGATCGGCACCGTGTCGTCAGCGGAAAAGGCCGCGCTGGCCAAGGCCCACGGCGCCTGGGCGACCATCGACTACAGCCGCGAGGACGTGCCGGCGCGGGTACTGGAGCTGACCGGCGGGGCGAAGTGCCCGGTGGTCTACGACTCGGTGGGCAAGGACACCTGGGAGATGTCGCTGGACTGCGTGGCGCCGCGCGGGCTGCTGGTCAGCTTCGGCAACGCTTCGGGGGCGGTCACCGGGGTGAACCTGGGCCTCCTGGCGCAGAAGGGCTCGCTGTATGTCACCCGGCCGACCCTGGGCCACTACGCCAACACGGCCGAACACCTGCAGGCGATGGCCGACGAGCTGTTCGCCCTGGTCGCCGACGGCCAGCTGCGGGTGGACATCGGCCAGCGCTTCGCCCTGGCCGAGGCGGCCAAGGCCCATGCGGCGCTGAGCAGCCGGCAGACCACCGGCTCGACCATCCTGTTGCCGTAGGTTGGGTTGAGCGCAGCGAAGCCCAACGGGCAATCCTGCTGACGCCTCTGTGGCTGAGCCAGTTATTGCCCGTTGGGCTTCGTCGCGTTGCTCCTCAACCCAACCTACGACGGGCGCACCACATTGCCGGTCTGCAGGTCGCGGATCAGGCTGGGATTGCGCCGCCCACCGAGGGCACCGCCGAGTACGCCGTCGAGCTGGTCGTGGAAGTACTGCTCGACGCGCAAGCGCGAACGGGCGGACGGACGCCCGGCCGGATTGGCCGAGGTCGACACCAGTGGGCCGGTGAGGGCGCAAAGATCGCGCACCAGCGGATGGTCGCTGACGCGCAGGGCCACGCTGTTGTGCTGCCCGGTGATCCACGCGGGCAGGCGGTCCTGGTGCGGCACCAGCCAGGTGTTCGGTCCCGGCCAGGTGCTGGCCAGACGGTCGACCCAGCGCTCGGGCAGGTCTTCGAGGAGGAAGTCGAACTGGCGAATGTTGTCCGCTACCAGGATCAGGCCCTTGTGCAGCGGGCGATCCTTGAGCGCCAGCAGGCGTTCTACCGCGTCCCCGTTCCACGGATCGCAACCCAGGCCCCAGACGGCCTCGGTCGGGTAGGCGACCACCCCGCCCTGACGAACGATCTGCGCGATGCGTTTTACCTGCCAACTGCTGTACATGCCTACCCCCGGCCAGAATCACTGGCGCGAGTGTACCGGCCTCAGCCGGCGCGGTGTAGCCAGCGCCCCGCCTCACACACCACGCGGCCCTCCAGCTCCAGCTCGGTCAACAGCGCCAGGGTTTCGCCCAGCGCCATGCCGCAGGCCTGCGCCAGGCTTTCGCTGCTCTGTGGCGCCGCGCGCAGGTGCAGCAGCAGCGGATGCTCCTCGACCGGTAGGCTGGCGGAGGCGGGCGGCACACTCTGCCAGCCGCGCAGGGCTTCGAGGATATGCTCGACGCTCTCGACCAGCGTCGCGCCGTCGCGGATCAGCTGGTGGCAACCACGCGCACAGGGATGATGGATCGAGCCGGGAATCGCGTAGACCTCGCGGCCCTGTTCCGCCGCCAGCTTGGCGGTGATCAGCGAGCCGCTGGACGGGCTGGCCTCGACCACCAGCACGCCCAGGGCCAGGCCGCTGATGATGCGATTGCGCCGGGGGAAGTTGCTGGCCTGCGGCGGGCAGTCCAGCGGCAGCTCGGAGACCAGCGCGCCGCCACCCTCGACGATCCGTGCGGCCAGGCCGACATGGCGCTGCGGGTATAGCCGCAGCAGGCCGGTGCCGAGCACCGCCACCGTCTTGCCGGCGGCATCCAGCGCGCCCTGGTGGGCCGCGCCATCGATGCCCAGGGCCAGGCCGCTGGTGATGACGAAACCGCCGCCGGCCAGGCTGCGGGCAAAGGCCTGGGCGGTATCCAGCCCCGGACGCGAGGCGCGGCGGCTACCGACCACCGCCAGTTGCGGCAGTTCGAGGATGTTCGGATCGCCGGCGACGAACAGCAGCGGCGGGGCATCGACCAGTTCGGCGAGCAGGGCCGGATAGGCCGACTGATCCCACATCAGCAGATGCTGGTTGGCTTGCTCCAGCCAAGCCAGCGCCTGCGCCGCCCGCTCACGGGTTTTCGCCGCGCGGCGCAGTTCCGCGCAGGCCGCCGGCAAGCCCAGTGAGCGCCAGGCCGAAGCCGGCGCGCTGAGGGCGGCGGATGCCGAACCGAAGGCATCGAGCAGACGACGGAAACGCCGGGGCCCCAGTTCGGGCAGGCAGTGCAGGCGCAGGCGCGCCTCGAGTTCGGCAGGCGAGGTGACGGTCACGGCGATCATCCTTGATCGGTTGACGAAGCGCAGACAGAAAGCAGAACCCCCGCAGCAGCGGGGGTTCCGGGTATTACGGGTTCTTCACCTTGTCCAGCACCGCCAGGTCGCGGGTAGCGTACAGCACCAGCCCGTAGCTGAGCTTCTCGTAGGTGCGGAACACCATCAGCAGGCCGGAACGCTCGTCCGGGATCTTCACCGACTCGCCGGTGATGCGATCGCGCACGGTTTCGCCGGTCTTGTAGATCGCCAGGACGTTGCCTTCGCTGAGGCCGTCGATCTTGCCCTTGTTCAGGGTGACCACGTCGAACTGGCCGATACGGGCCACGCCGCGCGGCACATCGAGGATCACGCCAGAAACATCGGTGGCCGGTTCGCTGGGCATGAAGGTCGAATTGACCGCCCGTTCCTCGGTGGGAAACAGGCGGTCACCCAGACGTACTTCCTGGGTCGTGCGACTCAGGCTGATCGTGGCGACATCGCCTTCCTGGGCCACCACTTCACCGCTGCCGATATCGTCGGCATTGATGCCGAGGAACTCATTGGTTTCCGGATCGGTATAGGCCTTGCCCTGGCGGAAGATGCCATACACCGGGTCAGCCTGGTCGAAGGTGCCGCGGGCATAGATGCGATCACCCGAGCCGCTGACCACGCGCTCGGCGTTGCCGGCCACAATGTAAGGCCGTTGGGTGAAGTCTTCCGGGGTGTCAACGATGCGATTGGTCAACAGGAAGCTGTTGATCGCTTCCAGCGGAATGGCGGGAATCGCCTCGGCAATCGGCGTGCTGCGCACCTGCGGCGACAGCTTGATGGTGCCACGCGAGGCGCCGCGATTGAGGGTCAGGCGCGGCTGGCCATCGATGTAGATGAGGCTCAGGGTATCGCCCGGGTAGATCAGGTGCGGGTTTTCGATCTGCGGGTTGGCATGCCAGAGTTCCGGCCACTTCCACGGCTGGCTGAGGAACTTGCCAGAGATATCCCAGAGCGTGTCACCCTTGGTGACGGTATAGCGGTCTGGATGACCTTCCTTGAGCTGCACTTCTGCCTGGGCTAGACCGCCAACGGCGAGAAGCAGCAGGGCGAGTAGTGATTTCCTCATGCGGTGAATCCCTTTATTATGTGGCTGGCGCCTGTAAGCCGCAGAATACGTGGCTTCAAAGCCGTTTTTCAAAGCTGTTCATCATCTTAGCAGCGCTTTTTGACTTTATTCCACAAGTGCATCACAAACATCTATGGCGATTCTCAACATCCTCGAATTTCCCGACTCGCGCCTGCGCACCATTGCCAAGCCGGTCACCCAGTTCGACGGCGCGCTGCAACAGCTGATCGACGACATGTTCGAGACCATGTACGCCGCGCCCGGTATCGGCCTGGCCGCGACCCAGGTCAACGTGCACAAGCGCCTGGTGGTGATGGACCTGTCCGAGGACAAGAGCGAGCCGCGGGTGTTCATCAACCCCGAGTTCGAAGCACTGACCGAACAGATGGACCAGTACCAGGAAGGCTGCCTGTCGGTACCGGGCTTCTACGAGAACGTCGACCGCCCGCAGAAGGTCAGGATCAAGGCGCTGGATCGTACCGGCCAGCCCTACGAGCTGATCGCCGAAGGCCTGCTGGCGGTGTGCATCCAGCATGAGTGCGACCACCTCAACGGCAAGCTGTTCGTCGACTACCTGTCCAGCCTCAAGCGCGACCGGATCAAGAAGAAGCTGGAAAAACAGCACCGCCAGCAAGCTTGACCCCCGATATCCAAAGGCTTGCTGCGGCAAGCCTTTTTCTTTTTCTGTAGCGAGTCATCCATGCGTATCGTTTTTGCCGGCACCCCGGAATTCGCCGCCCAGCACCTGCAGGCCCTGCTCGACGCCGGTCGCCAGATCGTCGCCGTCTACACCCAGCCGGACCGCCCCGCCGGACGCGGGCAGAAGCTCGCGCCCAGCCCGGTCAAGCAGCTGGCCCTGCAGCACGGCATCGCCGTGTACCAGCCGCAGACCCTGCGCGACCCGGCGGCCCAGGCCGAACTGGCCGCGCTGCAGCCGGATCTGATGGTAGTGGTGGCCTACGGCCTGATCCTGCCGCAGGTGGTGCTGGATACCCCGCGCCTGGGCTGCATCAACAGCCACGCCTCGCTATTGCCGCGCTGGCGCGGTGCGGCGCCGATCCAGCGCGCGGTGCAGGCCGGCGATGCCAGCAGCGGCGTCACCGTGATGCAGATGGAGGCCGGCCTGGATACCGGGCCGATGCTGCTCAAGGTCAGCACCGCCATCAGCGCCGACGATACCGGCGGCAGCCTGCACGACCGCCTGGCCCAGCTGGGTTCGGCGGCGGTGGTTGAAGCGGTGGACAAGCTGGCCGCCGGCGAGCTGCACGGCGAAGTGCAGGACGACAGCCAGGCCACCTACGCGCACAAGCTGAACAAGGACGAGGCGCGCCTGGACTGGAGCCGTCCGGCCGTGGAGCTGGAGCGCCTGGTGCGCGCCTTCAACCCCTGGCCAATCTGCCACAGCAGCCTGAACGGCGAGCCGCTGAAAGTGCTGGCCGCCAGCCTGGGCGAGGGCGCAGGCCAGCCCGGACAGATCCTCGCCGCCAGCAAGGACGGCCTGACCGTGGCCTGCGGCGAGGGCGCGCTGCGCCTGACCCGCCTGCAGCTGCCGGGCGGCAAGCCGCTGGCCTTCAGCGATCTGTACAACAGCCGCCGCGAGCAGTTCGCCATCGATCTGGTGCTCGGGCAATGAACCCGCGCCTGGCCGCCGCCCGCGCCCTGGCCGCCGTGCTCAATGGCAAGGCCTCGCTGGGCAGCAGCCTGCCGCCGCTGCTGGACAAGGTCGAGGCGCGCGACCGCGGCCTGGCCCAGGACCTGGCCTTCGGCGCCGCGCGCTGGCAACCGCACCTGGCCCTGCTGATGGACAAGCTCCTGCAGAAGCCGTTCAAGGCCGCCGACCGCGATGTCGAGGCGCTGCTGCTGATCGGCCTGTACCAGCTGTTCTACACCCGCATCCCGCCCCATGCGGCGATCGGCGAGACGGTGGCCTGCGTCGACAAGCTGAAGAAGTCCTCGCTCAAGGGCCTGCTCAACGCCGTGCTGCGCAACGCCCAGCGCGACGGCGAAGCGCTGTGCGCCAGCCTGGACAAGGACCCGGTGCTGCACACCGCCCACCCGCGCTGGCTGCAGAAACGCCTGAAGGCCGACTGGCCCGAGCACTGGCAGGCGATCTGCGCCGCCAACAACGAGCATCCGCCGCTGCTGCTGCGGGTCAACCGCCGCCATGGCAGCCGCGACGCCTACCTGGTCGAACTGCAGGCCGCCAGCTTCGCGGCCGAACCCTGCACCTTCAGCCGCGACGGCATCCGCCTGCTGGCGCCCTGCGACGTGAAGACCCTGCCGGGCTTCCTGGACGGCCGCGTCAGCGTGCAGGACGAAGCCGCCCAGCTGGCCGCCGAGCTGCTCGACTTGGCACCCGGCCAGCGCGTGCTGGATGCCTGCGCCGCACCCGGCGGCAAGACCTGCCATCTACTCGAAGCCGAACCTGGCCTCAAACAAGTAGTCGCCCTGGATCTGGAGCCGAGCCGCCTGGCCCGGGTGCAGGAAAACCTCGACCGCCTGCAGCTCGACGCCACCCTGATCGCCGCCGACGGCCGCGATACTGCCGCCTGGTGGGACGGCCAGCAGTTCCAGCGCATCCTGCTGGACGCACCCTGCTCGGCCACCGGGGTGATCCGTCGCCATCCGGATATCAAACTGACCCGCCAACCCGAAGATATTGCTGCCCTGGCACAGTTGCAGGGCGAACTGCTGGATGCCCTGTGGCCGATCCTGGAGGTCGGCGGCGTGCTGCTCTACGCCACCTGCTCGGTGCTGCCGCAGGAGAACAGTGACAACATCGCCGCCTTCCTCGCCCGTACCCCGGGTGCGCGCGAGCTGGATATTGCCGGCCCGCCTGGACAACCGACCGCCGGCCTGAAAACGGCCCATGGCCGCCAGCTGCTACCGCAGGTCGACGGCCACGACGGCTTCTACTATGCCAAGCTGATAAAAATCGCCGCCTCAGCGCGCGGCTAACGGAGCGATCAGTGAAGATCATCATTCTCGGTGCCGGCCAGGTCGGCGGCACACTGGCCGAACACCTGTCCGGGGAAGCCAACGACATCACCGTGGTCGACACCGACGCCGACCGCCTGCGCGACCTTGGCGACCGCCTGGACATCCGCACCGTGGTCGGCCGCGGCTCCTTTCCCACCGTGCTACGCCAGGCCGGCGCCGACGACGCCGACATGCTGGTGGCGGTGACCAACAGCGACGAGACCAACATGGTCGCCTGCCAGGTCGCCTACACCCTGTTCCACACCCCGACCAAGATCGCCCGGGTGCGCGAGGCGGCCTACCTGACCCGCGCCGGCCTGTTCGACAACGAGGCGATCCCGGTCGACGTGCTGATCAGCCCCGAGCAGGTGGTGACCAACTACATCAAGCGCCTGATCGAATACCCCGGCGCCCTGCAGGTGATCGACTTCGCCGAGGGCAAGGCCCAGCTGGTGGCGGTCAAGGCCTACTACGGCGGCCCGCTGGTCGGCCAGCAACTCAAGCAGCTGCGCCAGCACATGCCCAACGTCGACACCCGGGTGGCGGCGATCTTCAGGCGCAACCGGCCGATCATGCCGCAGGGCGACACCGTGATCGAAGCCGACGACGAGGTGTTCTTCATCGCCGCCAAGGCGCATATCCGCGCGGTGATGAGCGAGATGCGCCGCCTCGAAGACAGCTACAAGAAAGTGGTGATCGCCGGCGGCGGGCATATCGGCGAGCGCCTGGCCGAGGCCATCGAGAGCCGCTACCAGGTGAAGATCATCGAGATGAACCCGGCGCGCTGCCGCTACCTCTCGGAGAACCTGGAAAGCACCATCGTCCTGCAGGGCAGCGCTTCCGACCGCGACCTGCTGGTGGAAGAGAACATCAACGACGCCGACATCTTCCTGGCCCTGACCAACGACGACGAGGCCAACATCATGTCGTCCCTGCTGGCCAAGCGCCTGGGCGCGCGCAAGGTGATGACCATCATCAACAACCCGGCCTATGTCGACCTGGTCCAGGGCGGCGATATCGACATCGCCATCAGCCCGCAGCTGGCCACCATCGGCACCCTGCTGACCCATGTGCGCCGCGGCGACATCGAGAGCGTGCACTCGCTGCGCCGCGGTGCGGCGGAAGCCATCGAGGCCATCGCCCATGGCGACGCCAAGTCAAGCAAGGTGGTCGGGCGGATGATCGAGGAGATCGCCCTGCCGCCAGGCACCACCATCGGCGCGATCATCCGCGACGAGGAAGTGCTGATCGCCCACGACGACACCCTGATCGAATCGGGCGACCATGTGATTCTGTTCCTGGTCGACAAGAAGTACATTCGCGATGTGGAGCGTCTGTTCCAGGTAGGCCTGACCTTCTTCTGAGGCGATGCCATGACCACGCCAAGTTCCCTGGAAAAGCTACTGGCCAAGGGCGTCGACAACGCCCTGCTACGCTTCGGCCTGGGCAAGGGCTACCTCGATGCCGGCGAGCCGGCGCTGGCCGCCGAGCACCTGCAGAAGTGCCTGGGCTTCGACCCCAACTATTCGGCGGCGTGGAAACTGCTGGGCCAGGCCTGCCTGCGTCAGGGCATGCTCGAGGAGGCACGCCTGGCCTGGCACAACGGCCTGGAAGTGGCGCGCAAGCGCGGCGACAAGCAGACGGAAAAGGAAATGCTGGTGTTTCTACGGCGCCTGGAGAAGACGGCGGGCCAGGGTCACCAGGCCCCGTAGGGTGCGCCGTGCGCACCATTGGCGTCTGTGGGTTTCCCGGTGCGCACGGCGCACCCTAGGCTAGCCCTTAGAACCTACTTAGGGTCTTTTGAGCTAGAGCCAGGCAAGGCGAAATTGGGCGAGGACGCGGAGTTTACGAAGTGTAAATGAGCAATCCGAGCCCGATTTCAACGCAGCATGGCCGACGATCAAGAGACCCTATGCAGGTTCTCAGTCGCGCTGGAAGATCAGCGCTACCCCACTGGGCTCGAAGCGCACCACTTCCATCTGCACCACCGGCGCCTCCATGGGCAGGCCTTGCACCTGGCCACTGACCCTCTCGCCGATCTGCAGCAGGCGCTGGGCATCGTCGATCACCACGAACACGCCGCTCTCGGAAATGTCGCGGGTGGTCACCATCATCTGGCCGTGCACCGGATGGTCGATGCGCAGCTGGACCTTGAGCGGGGTGCGGTTGTGCTCGCGCTTGTTGTCCATGCCTACCCTGCTGCCTTGCCGTGGAAAGTTGTGCTGACGGTACTGGCTAACGGCTAGCGCATCAATACCATTTCTTCTCGCCAGCCGGACGCTTCTTGAAGCGTTTCATGCTCCACATGTACTGGCTGGGGTAGCGCCGCACGTAGCGCTCGATCACTGCGCTCATGGCCGCCACGCCTTCTTCCACGTTCTCGCTGTACATGCCGGCGGGAGCCGCTTCGAGTATCACCTTGTAGCCGGAACCATCGTCCAGGCGCAGGGCATGCAGGAATACGCCGACCGCCTTGCCGCCGCTCAGCATGCCCGGAACGAACTTGCTGGTCAGCGCCTGGGTGCCGCAGAACGGCACGAACACCCCGCTGCTGCGGCTCGGCTCGGGGTCCGCCGGAATGCCCACGGCACCACCACGACGGACTTCCTTGATCACGCTGAGAATGCCTTCCTTGGTCGACGGCGCCACCCGGTTGCCCATCTGCACCCGCTGCTTGCGCAACAGCTCGTCCACCGCCTGCAGCTTCGGCGGCCGGTAGAAGATGATTGGCTTGCACTGCGCGCAGTAGAAGTGGTTGAGCACTTCCCAGTTGCCCAGGTGGCTGGTGATGCCGACCACGCCCTTGCCACTGGCCAGCGCCGCATGCAGCACGTCCAGCCCTTCGACTTCACGCACCAGCGCGAGGGATTTCTGCGCCGGCCAGATCCAGGCGCAGGCGCTCTCGGTCAGGGTCTTGCTGATGTCCTTGAGGCTCTGCCCGACCAGCGCCTCGCGGGCCTGGGCATCCAGCTCCGGGAAGCACTTGGCCAGGTTGATGCGCACCACCTCGCGCGAGCCGTTCGGCAGTTTCCACAGCAGCCAGCCGATGGCGTTGCCCACGGCCTGCACGGCACGCCAGGGCAGCAGGGCGAACAAGCGCAGGAAACCGACGACCAGGGCGCCTTTGAACTTCTCCACGAGCAACTCCCGAACGGAAAGGGGCGGGCATTGTAACCAGTGTGACCGCCGGGTTCAGCCACGCAATGCGTGGTAACGGTCGCAGTCGCTGGTGTGATCCATGACCATCCCCGCCGCCTGCATGTAGGCATAGCAGATGGTCGGGCCGACGAAGGTGAAGCCGCGCTGCTTCAGCGCCTTGCTCATCGCCTCGGCCTCGGCGGTCACCGCGGGCACATCACCACGGCCGGCGAAGTGGTTGATCTTCGGCGCACCGCCGACAAAAGACCAGAGCAGCGCCACCGGATCCTCCAGCTCCAGCCAGGCCCGCGCGTTCTGCCGTGCGGCCTTGAGCTTCAAGCGGTTGCGGATGATGCCGGGGTCCTGCATCAGCTCGTCGATCTCCTCGTCGCTCATCTGCGCCAGGCGCTGCACATCGAAGTCCCACAGCACTTCGCGGTAGCGCGCACGCTTCTTCAGCACGGTGATCCAGGCCAGGCCGGCCTGGAAGCCCTCCAGCAGCAACAACTCGAACAGGCGCTGGGGATCGCGCAGCGGCACGCCCCATTCCTGGTCGTGATAGGCGATGTACAGCGGGTCGTCGTTGCACCAGAAGCAGCGTGGCATGGGGCCTTCCTTGCGCTTTCCGCAGAATTGATCGGGTATACTGCCCGGCTTTATGCCCAAGCCTCGATACCGGTGAAATTCGTGAGCCAGACTACGCCCGACGTGAGCACCTTCCAAGGTCTGATCCTTGCCCTGCAGAGTTACTGGGCCGAGCAGGGGTGTGTGATCCTGCAGCCCTACGACATGGAAATGGGTGCCGGCACCTTCCACACCGCCACCTTCCTGCGCGCCATCGGCCCGGAGACCTGGAACGCCGCCTACGTGCAGCCGTCCCGGCGTCCCGCCGACGGTCGCTACGGCGAGAACCCCAACCGCCTGCAGCACTACTACCAGTTCCAGGTGGTGCTCAAGCCGAACCCGGCGAACATCCAGGACCTGTACCTGGAATCGCTGCGCCGCATCGGCGTCGATACCCTGGTCCACGACATCCGCTTCGTCGAAGACAACTGGGAATCGCCGACCCTCGGCGCCTGGGGCCTGGGCTGGGAAGTCTGGCTGAACGGCATGGAAGTCACCCAGTTCACCTACTTCCAGCAGGTCGGCGGCGTCGAGTGCTACCCGGTCACCGGCGAGATCACCTACGGCCTGGAACGCCTGGCCATGTACCTGCAGGGCGTCGACTCGGTGTATGACCTGGTCTACTCCGACGGCCCGTTCGGCAAGGTCACCTACGGCGACGTGTTCCACCAGAACGAAGTGGAGCAGTCCACCTTCAACTTCGAACACGCCAACGTCGACAAGCTGTTCGACCTGTTCGACTTCTACGAATCCGAGGCCAACCGCCTGATGGACCTGCAGCTGCCGCTGCCGGCCTACGAAATGGTGATCAAGGCCTCGCACAGCTTCAACCTGCTGGATGCCCGCCGCGCCATCTCGGTGACCGCGCGCCAGCAGTACATCCTGCGCGTGCGCACCCTGGCGCGAAACATCGCCCAGAGCTACCTGCTGGCCCGCGCCAAGCTCGGCTTCCCGATGGCCACCCCCGAACTGCGTGACGAAGTACTGGCGAAGCTGGAGATTGCAGAATGAGTGCACATGATTTCCTGGTCGAACTGGGCACCGAAGAGCTGCCGCCGAAAGCCCTGAAGAGCCTCGGCGAAGCCTTCCTCGCCGGTGTCGAGAAGGGCCTCAAGGGCGCCGGCCTGGGCTACGTCAAGGCCCGCTACTACGCCGCGCCACGCCGCCTAGCCGTGCTGGTCGAGACCCTGGCCAGCCAGCAGCCGGACCGCACCGTCAACCTCGACGGCCCGCCCGTGCAGGCCGCCTTCGACAAGGACGGCAACCCCACTCAAGCAGCGCTGGGCTTCGCCAAGAAGTGCGGCGTCGAGCTGAGCCAGATCGACCAGAGCGGCCCGAAGCTGAAGTTCAGCCAGTCCATCGCCGGGCAGAAGACCGTCAGCCTGCTGCCGGACATCGTCGCCGCAGCGCTGAACGACCTGCCGATTCCCAAGCGCATGCGCTGGGGCGCCGGCAAGACCGAATTCGTCCGCCCCAGCCAGTGGCTGGTGATGCTGTTCGGCCAGCATGTGGTCGACTGCGAGATCCTCGCCCAGAAGGCCGGGCGCATGTCCCGCGGCCACCGCTTCCACGCCAACTTCGAAGTGGCGATCGAGAGCCCGGCCAGCTACTCCCACGACCTGCGCGGCGCCTTCGTGGTCGCCGACTTCGCCAAGCGCCGCGAGCAGATCGCCGCCCGCGTGGCGGAACTGGCCAAGGCCGAGAACGGCACCGCCATCGTGCCGCCGGCGCTGCTGGATGAAGTCACCGCCCTGGTCGAATGGCCGGTGCCGCTGGTCTGCTCGTTCGAGGAACGCTTCCTCGAAGTGCCGCAGGAAGCCCTGATCACCACCATGCAAGACAACCAGAAGTACTTCTGCCTGCTGGACGCCAACGGCAAGCTGCTGCCGCGCTTCATCACCGTCGCCAACATCGAGTCGAAAGACCCGGCGCAGATCGTTTCCGGCAACGAAAAGGTGGTGCGCCCGCGCCTCACCGACGCCGAGTTCTTCTTCAAGCAGGACAAGCGCCAGCCGCTGGAACAGCGCAACGAGCGCCTGGCCAACGTGGTGTTCCAGGCCCAGCTCGGCAGCGTGTTCAACAAGGCCGAGCGGGTTTCCGCCCTGGCCGGCTTTATCGCCGCACGCATCGGCGGCGACGCCACCCGTGCGGAGCGTGCCGGCATCCTCTCCAAGTGCGACCTGGCCAGCGAGATGGTCGGCGAGTTCCCGGAAATGCAGGGTATCGCCGGCTACTACTACGCCAAGCACGACGGCGAGGCCGACGACGTGGCCCAGGCGCTGAACGAGCAATACATGCCGCGCGGCGCCGGCGCCGAGCTGCCGCAGACCCTCACCGGGGCTGCCGTGGCCGTGGCCGACAAGCTCGACACCCTGGTCGGCATCTTCGGCATCGGCATGCTGCCCACCGGCTCCAAGGACCCCTACGCCCTGCGCCGTGCCGCCCTGGGCGTGCTGCGCATCCTGATCGAGAAGCAGCTGGATCTGGATCTGGGCGCAGCCATCGCCTTCGCCATCGACCAGTACGCCGACAAGGTCAAGGCCGACGGCCTGGCCGCCCAGGTGCAGGACTTCATCTTCGACCGCCTGCGTGCGCGCTACGAGGACGAAGGCGTCGACGTCGCCGTGTACCAGGCCGTGCGTGCCCTCAACCCGACCGCGCCTCTGGACTTCGACCAGCGCGTGCAGGCCGTGCAGGCCTTCCGCGCGCGCAGCGAAGCCGAGGCCCTGGCCGCGGCGAACAAGCGCGTGTCCAACCTGCTGGGCAAGTTCGACGGGCAGATCCCGGCCAGCGTCGACAACGCCCTGCTGGAAGCCGGTGCCGAGCAGACCCTGGCCGCCGCCGTCGCCGCCGCCGAACAGGCCGTGGCACCGCTGGCCGCCGCACGCCGCTACCGCGAGACGCTGGAGCAACTGGCCAGCCTGCGCGAGCCGGTGGATGCGTTCTTCGAGGCGGTGCTGGTCAACGCCGAGGATGCCGCCGTACGGGCCAACCGCTACGCCCTGCTGGCCAAGCTGCGCGGCCTGTTCCTCGGCGTGGCCGACATCTCGCTGCTGGGCTGATCGATGAAGCTGCTGATCCTCGACCGCGACGGCGTGATCAATTACGACTCCGACGCCTACATCAAGTCGCTGGAGGAGTGGATTCCGCTGCCCGGCGCGGTCGAGGCCATCGCCCGCCTGAGCAAGGCCGGCTGGACCGTGGCGGTGGCCACCAACCAGTCCGGCCTGGCCCGCGGCTATTATGACCAGAGCACCCTCGACGCCATGCACGCGCGCCTGCGTGAGCTGGTGGCGGAGCAGGGCGGCGAAGTCGGCCTGATCGTGCACTGCCCACACGGCCCGGACGATGGCTGCGCCTGCCGCAAGCCGAAACCGGGCATGCTGCAGCAGATCGCCGCGCACTACGCCGTGCCACTGGACGGGATCTGGTTCATCGGCGACAGTCGCGGTGACCTCGAGGCCGCGCTGGCCGTCCATTGCCAGCCCGTACTGGTGAAAACCGGCAAGGGCGAACGGACCCTCGGCAAGCCATTGCCCGCGGGGACCCTGGTATTCGATGATCTGGCGGCCATCGCCGATCAGCTTCTTCTCTAAGGTCAAAGCTCAATGTCGACAGTGCAGGCCCTCAGAACCGTCCTCTTCTACCTGCTGCTGTCTGCCAGCGCGTTCGTCTGGTGCACCCTGTGCGTGTTCATCGCGCCGCTGCTGCCGTTCCGCGCCCGCTATCGCCTGGTGATCCAGACCTGGTGCCGCTGCGCCACCTGGCTGGCGAAAACCGTGGTGGGTCTGCGCTATGAGGTCGAAGGCGTGGAGAACATCCCGCAGCGGCCCTGCGTGATCCTCGCCAAGCACCAGAGCACCTGGGAAACCTTCTTCCTCTCCGCCTTCTTCGAGCCGCTGTCGCAGGTGGTCAAGCGCGAGCTGCTGCACGTGCCGTTCTTCGGCTGGGCGATGGCCCTGCTCAGGCCCATCGCCATCGACCGCAGCAATCCCAAGGCGGCGCTCAAGCAACTGGCCAAGCAAGGCCACGAACGCCTGGAGCAGGGCGCCTGGGTGCTGGTGTTCCCGGAAGGCACGCGGATTCCGCCAGGGCAGATCGGCAAGTTCTCCCGCGGCGGGGCGGCACTGGCGGTGAATGCCGGCCTGCCGGTGCTGCCGATCGCCCACAACGCCGGCGAGTTCTGGCCCAAGCAGGGCTGGGCCAAGTACCCGGGCACCATCAAGGTGGTGATCGGCCCGGTGATGCATGCCGAGGGCAGCGGCCCGCGCGCCATCGCCGAACTCAACGAGCGGGCCTTCGCCTGGGTCAAGCAGACCCAGCAGCGAATCTCCGCCGTGCCGCTGCGGGACGAGCCCGTAGAGACATCCGAAACCGTTTGAGGGCGATTGTGGATAAGCTGTGCACGAAATCCACTCATTATCTACAAGTTGTTGAAATACAAGGATTAACTGTAGTTCATGGCTAACCCACGGCGGGGCATAAGTTTTTTCCCGCCGCACCGGGCGGCCAAATCCACGAATTGCGCACGCTGGCACCCAGGGCAACCGGGCTAAGCTAGGAGCTGGCCGCCGGCCCCGCTGAAAAAGGAATTTCGTTCATGCTGTCGATCTATCAGCTCAAACCGCGTTTCCAGAATCTGCTGCGCCCCGGCGTGCAACGCCTGTTCGATCGTGGCGTCACCGCCAACCAGGTGACGCTGGCCGCCGGGATCGTCTCGCTGCTGCTCGGCGGCCTCCTCGCCCTGCTGCCCGGCCACGTCTGGCTGTTCGCCCTGATCCCGCTGTGGATGCTGCTGCGCATGGCGCTGAATGCCGTGGACGGCATGCTCGCCCGCGAGTTCGGCCAGCAGTCCAAGCTCGGCGCCTACCTCAACGAGCTGTGCGACGTGATCGCCGACAGCGCCCTGTACCTGCCATTCGCCCTGCTGCCAGGCGTTTCGCCGCTGCTGGTGGTGCTGGTGGTGCTGTTCGCCGTGATCAGCGAATACGCCGGGGTGCTCGGCCCGATGGTCGGCGCCGCGCGGCGCTACGACGGGCCCATGGGCAAGAGCGACCGTGCCTTCTGCTTCGGCGTGCTGGGTGCCGGTGTGGCGGGCGGGCTGCTGGCGGCGTCTTGGATAAACGGGCTGCTCGCCGTGATTCTGGCCCTGTTGCTGTACACCCTGTTCAACCGCGTGCGCCAAGGTCTGGCCGAGGCGACACAACCCTCCTGATCGGAATAAGGATATTTCGATGCGCGAATCTCAGAACCACATCTTCACCACCCACGATGGCGTCGAGCTGCTCTATCGCCACTGGCCCGCCACCGCCCCGACTGCAGGCCCACGCCAGGCCGTGGTGATGTTCCACCGCGGCCACGAGCACGGCGGGCGCATGGCCCACCTGCCGGGCGAGCTGGACCTGCCCGAGTTCGACTTCTTCGCCTGGGATGCCCGCGGTCACGGCCTGTCCCCCGGCGCCCGCGGCGACAGCCCGAGCTTCGCCACCAGCGTGCGCGACGTGCAGACCTTCCTCGACCACATCAGCGCCACCCATGGCATCCAGCAGACGGATATGGCCGTGCTGGCGCAGAGCGTCGGCGCCGTGGTGGTGTCGACTTGGGCCCACGACTACGCGCCACAGATCCGCTGCCTGGTGCTCGCCTCGCCGGCGTTCAAGGTCAAGCTCTACGTGCCGTTCGCCCGTCCCGGCCTGAAGCTGATGCGCGCCTGGCGCGGCAACTTCTTCGTCAACAGCTACGTCAAGGCCAGGTTCCTCAGCCATGACCCCGAGCGCATCGCCTCTTTCGACAGCGACCCGCTGATCAGCCGGCCGATCTCGGTGAACATGCTGCTCGGCCTGTACGAAGCCGCCGACCGTGTGGTGGCCGATGCCCAGGCGATCCAGATTCCCACCCAGCTGCTGATTTCCGGCGCCGACTTCGTGGTGCACCGCAAGCCGCAGGAACAGTTCTTCGAGCGCTTGGACAGCCTGCGCAAGGAGAAGCACATCCTCCCCGGTTTCTTCCACGACACCCTCGGCGAGCGCGACCGCGCCCATGCCCTGGTGCGTGCGCGGCGCTTTATCCTGCGCAGTTTCGAGGAGCCGCTGAACCGCCCCTCGCTGCTGGATGCCGACCGCCTCGGCGCCACCTGCGCGGAAGCCGAGGAGCTGGCGGCGCCACTGCCGAAAAACTCCTGCGCCGACCTGTACTGGCGCGCCACCCGGGCCGGCCTCAAGCTCGGCAGCGGGCTGTCCGACGGGGTCAAGCTGGGCTTCGCCACCGGCTTCGACTCCGGCAGCACCCTGGACTATGTCTACCGCAACACGCCGAGCGGCAAGAGCGCCCTGGGTCGGCTGATCGATGCGAACTACCTCAACTCCATCGGCTGGCGTGGCATCCGCCAGCGCAAGGTGCATGCCGAGGAGTTGCTGCGCCTGGCCATGGGCCAGCTGCGCGAATCCGGCAAGGCGGTGCGCATCGTCGATATCGCCGCCGGCCACGGCCGCTACATCCTCGAGTCGCTGGAAGGCCTGGAGCAACAGCCGGACTCGATCCTGCTGCGCGACTACAGCGAGATCAACGTGCGCGACGGCGCCGCGCTGATCGAGCAGAAGGGCCTGGGCGCCATCGCCCGCTTCGTCAGAGGCGATGCCTTCGACAAGGCCGACCTGGCGGCCCTCGATCCGAAACCGACCCTGGCGGTGGTCTCCGGCCTGTACGAGCTGTTCGGCAGCAACCAGATGGTCGGCGACTCGCTGGCCGGGCTGGCCGCGGCGGTCGAGGAGGGCGGTTACCTGGTCTACACCGGCCAGCCCTGGCACCCCCAGCTGGAGCTGATCGCCCGCGCCCTGACCAGCCACCGCGACGGCCAGCCCTGGGTCATGCGCCGGCGCAGCCAGGCGGAGATGGACCAGCTGGTGGAGGCCGCCGGCTTCCGCAAGCTGACCCAGCGCATCGACCAGTGGGGCATCTTCAGCGTATCCCTGGCGCAGCGGGTGTCCTGATGGACGCCCACCCGCCACGCGAAGCCGGGCTGTGGAGACGCGGAGTACTCTGGCTGCTGCTGCTCGGCCCGCTGTTCTTCGCCAGCTACGGCTTCGCCAACTGGCTGACCGTGCGGCGCGAGGATGTCGGCAGCCTGGTGTTCGCCTGGGAAAGCGCGATGCCGCTGTGGCCCTGGAGCATCGTGCCCTACTGGTCGATCGACCTGCTCTACGGCCTGTCCTTCCTGCTCCCGGCCACCCGTCGGGAAATGGACCGGCATGCCCTGCGCCTGCTCAGCGCCCAGGTCTTCTGCGTCGCCTGCTTCCTGCTCTGGCCGCTGCGCTTCACCGTCGAACGGCCGGAGCTGGGCGGCGTATTCGGCTGGATGTTCGACGTGCTGATGGGCTTCGACAAACCCTTCAACCAGGCGCCTTCGCTGCATATCGCCCTGCTGGTGATCATCTGGACGATGTTCGCCCGGCATACCCACGGCGTGCTGCTGCGCGGCCTGCTGCATGGCTGGATGGCGCTGATCGGCCTGTCGGTGCTGACCACCTGGCAGCACCACTTCATCGATGTGCCGACCGGCGCCCTGGCCGGCTGGCTGTGCGTGTGGCTGTGGCCAACCGAAGGGCGCAGTCCGCTGCAGCAGGCCAGCCTGGCCCGCGACGCCAGGCGCTGGCGCCTGGCGTTGGGCTACGGCTTGGCGGCGGCCCTGTGCACGGCCCTGGCGGTCAACCTGGGCGGCGCCTGGCTGTGGCTGCTGTGGCCGGCGCTGTCGCTGCTGCTGGTGGCGCTGAACTACGCCTGGTTCGGCGCCGAGGGCTTCCAGAAGCAGGCCGATGGTCGCCTGAGCACGGCGGCGCGGTGGCTGTTCGCCCCCTATCTGGCCGCCGCCTGGCTCAACTCGCGGCTGTGGACCCGGCGCCAGCCGCAGGCGGATCAGATAGTCGAGGGCATCTGGCTCGGGCGCCTGCCCGGGGCAGGGCAGGCCCAGCCGTTCGCCGCGCTGCTCGACCTGTGTGCCGAGCTGCCGGTCGAGCCCAGGGGCAAGGCCTACCGCGCGCTGCCCTGGCTCGATCTCTGCGTCCTCACGCCCGAGGCCTGCCTGCAGGCGGCCGAAGCCGTCGAGGCCCAGCGTCAGTACGGGCCGCTGCTGGTCTGCTGCGCCCTCGGTTATTCGCGCAGCGCCACCGCCGTGGCGGCCTGGCTGCTGCACCACGGCCACAGCCCGGATGTCCCGGCGGCGCTGCAGCTGATCCGCCAGGCCAGGCCACAGATCGTCCTCGGCCACGCCCAGCAACAGGCCCTGCACGACATGCAGCAGCTGCCACGAACGGCCGACAAGCCCGTGCTGGAGGTCGCCCATGGCCTCTGAGCTGCAACTGCAGTTGGTGGCCAGCCTGCTGCGCCGCGGCCGGCTGCTCGACCAGCTGTCCGGCGGCCTGACCCTGCTGGCCCTGGCCATCGGCCTCGCGCCCTTGCTCGGCAGCACGCCCAGCAGCGCCAGCGCGCTGCTCTGCGGCCTGCTGGTGATGCTCGGCCTGGCGCAGAAGTACTGGGCCGTGCGAGTCGCCCTGGATGGCGAACTGTTCGCCCGGCTGGCCCGGCAGCCGCAACAGCTGGCGGCACACACCCAGCAGCTCGACCTGGCCCTGACCGGGCTCGGCCTGCAACCGGCCACGGCCGGCGGGCGCGACTGGGACGCGCGCAGCCGCGGCGCCCTGCAGCTGTTGCGCCGGCAGGCGCTGTGGCTGGGCGCCCAAGTACTACTGGCCCTGGCCGCCATTCTGGCCATGCCCTGGTTTTCCTTCGCTGGATAGGAGTTGTCCATGCTTGCTTCATTGATTGCCTTCGCCATCACCTCGGCGGCGCGTCTGCTCACCGGGGCCCGCGCGCTGTGGCTGGGTTGCACCGCGCAGCCGGTACAGCGCCTGTACTACGCCAACCACAGCAGTCACGGCGACTTCGTCCTGCTCTGGGCCTCGCTGCCCGACGAGCTGCGCCGCAGCACCCGCCCGGTGGCCGGCGCCGATTACTGGCAGCGCGACAACCTGCGCCGCTACGTGATCAACGAAGTGTTCAACGGCGTGCTGATCGACCGCGAACGCAGCAGCCCCGAGAGCAACCCGCTGCAACCCATGCTCGATGCCCTGGACAACGGCGACTCGCTGATCCTCTTCCCCGAAGGCACGCGCAACCTCGGCGACGAACCCCTGTTGCCGTTCAAGAGCGGCCTGTTCCACCTGGCCATGGCCCGCCCGCAGGTCGAGCTGATTCCGGTGTGGATCGCCAACCTCAACCGGGTCATGCCCAAGGGCCGCGCGCTGCCGCTGCCGCTGCTGTGCACCCTGAGCTTCGGCGCCCCCCTGGAGCGCCTGGCCGACGAAGACAAGGCGGCGTTCCTCGAACGTGCGCGTAACGCCCTGCTGGCACTCGCGCCCGAGGAGGCCTGAGATGGATCGCAATACCTTGCTGTTGTTCGTCGGCATCGGTGCCGTACTGCTGCTGGCCTCGCTGGTCGGCTTCATCCTCAAGCGCCGCTCCGGCGATGCGCCCAATGCGGTGATCGACAACCTCAATGCGCGCATCAATGCCTGGTGGGTGATGGTGCTGGTGATCGGCATCGCCTTCCTGTTCGGCAAGACCGGGGTGATCGTGCTGTTCTACGGCGTGTCGTTCTACGCCCTGCGCGAGTTCATGACCCTCACGCCAACCCGGCGCAGCGACTACCCGGCCCTGGTCGCCGCCTTCTACTTCGCCCTGCCGGTGCAGTACCTGCTGATCGGCATCGACTGGTACGGCATGTTCAGCATCTTCATCCCGGTCTACCTGTTCCTCCTGCTGCCGATCCTCGCCTCCCTCGGCGGCGATACCACGCGCTTCCTCGAACGCGCCTCGAAGGTGCAGTGGGGGCTGATGATCGCGGTGTACTGCATCTCCGCGGTGCCGGCCCTGCTGACCCTGGATATCCCCGGCTACGAAGGACGCAACCTGCTGCTGATCGCCTGGCTGGTGATAGTGGTGCAGCTGTCCGATGTGTTGCAGTACGTCTGCGGCAAGCTGTTCGGCCAGCACAAGATCGCCCCGCTGCTGTCGCCATCGAAGACCGTCGAAGGCTTCGTCGGCGGTGTCGCCCTGGCCACCCTGGTGGGTGCGCTGCTGTGCTGGATCACCCCGTTCGGCTTCTGGCAGGCCGCCGCCCTAGCCCTGCTGGTCAACCTGCTGGGCTTTGCCGGCGGCCTGGTGATGTCGGCGATCAAGCGCGACCGCGGCGTCAAGGACTGGGGCCATATGATCGAAGGCCACGGCGGCATGCTCGACCGCCTCGACTCGGTGTGCTTCGCCGCGCCGATCTTCTTCCATGTGGTGCGCTACTGGTGGGCGTGAAGAACGCCTGAGAAAAGACCCGGCGCCCGCCGGGTTTTTTCTGTCCGCATCAGCGCCCGATAACCTGGCAGCGGTGCAAGACGACCTTGGTGCACCCCGGGGGCATGCAAATTATCCCCACAATCTTAGTGTGGCCACTAGACTGGCATCATCCTTGGTTAATGCCAGCACACTCGCTTGACCACCATGATCGCCCACACCCCGACCCTATTCGCCTCGGTAGCCCTGGTCGCCACGATCATGGCGTTCTGCCTGATCCTGGTCGGGCAGCTGAACAAGCGCGATGGTCTGTTCACCACCGGCTGCGGCCTGCTCGCCCATGCCCTGGCCTATGTCTGCTACACCCTCTACGGGCAGGCCCCCCTGTGGCTCACCTATGGTGCGGCCAATCTGCTGCTGTCCGTGGCCCTGGCGCTCTACACCGCCGGCATCTTCCGCATTCGTGAACTGCGCGTACCCTGGCCGCTGATTGCCAGCCTGCCTGCGCTCATGGCGCTGCTGATGGCCTCGCTGATCAATACCCTTGAACCGCGCATGCTGGCCGCCTCGGGCGTGCTCACCGGGCAATGCCTGCTGCTCGTCTACTGGGCCCATCGGCATGCCCGCTCGACCGGCCGCTCCTACATGCTGCTGATCATCGGCGGCGGCATCAGCCTGATCGGCCTGACCCTGCGGGTCATCGCCATCCTGGCCGGAGGCGCCACGGAGATGCAGTACGACGTCAGCAACCTGAAGCAAACCATTTCCGTCAGCATCGGCACGGTCACCGTGATGATGTACTCCCTGGGCCTGGTGCTGCTGTCGAATGAACGCAGCGAATCGCGCCTGCGGCAGATGGCCCGCCACGATGCGCTCACCACCATCCTCAACCGCCGCGCCATCCTCGAGCAACTCGCCGAGGAACTGGAGCGTGCCCGCCGTTGCGGCAGCACGCTGGCCATTGCCATGATCGACATCGACCACTTCAAGCAGATCAACGACCAGCACGGTCATCTGGCCGGCGACGAAGTGCTCTGCCACTGCGTGCGCAACCTGCAGCAGCGCCTGCGCCAGTCCGACTGCATCGGTCGCTACGGGGGCGAGGAGTTTCTCCTGCTACTCCCGGCGACCAGCGCCGAAGGCGCCATGGTCGCCGTCGATGCCCTCCGTGAAGCCCTGGCACAGACCCCGGCGCACTTCGCTGGAGCCACCATCCCGCTGAGCTTCAGCGCCGGCCTCTGGTGCGGCATACCCGGCCCGGACGACAGCACCGATCAGCTCATCGCCCACGCGGACAAGGCGCTCTACGCAGCCAAGGCTGGCGGGCGCAACTGCCTGAGCCTGTCGGCACCGACAGAGCGCCTGCAAGCGCAGGCCTGAACGGGCAGGGTGGGGCAGGCGCTAAAAAGGATCTTCGCGGACTTTGGGGGAAGAGCGAGTTGACAGGCAGGGACGCGGGTAGATTGGCGGTCGCCAAACACACCCACACCCTGCTGTCGCCATGCGTCCTATTGATCTTGCCGCTTTCTGGCCAGGCTACGAAGTCGTCGCCTCTCGTTCCGTTGCTGACAATACCCTGTTGATTGAGCTGGACGAGCCCCCTGTGTGGGCACTGTCAGCAGCCCAGTCCTTTGATCCACCGCAGGCTTTCAGTCCTGCGGCAGAAGCTCCATTGCGCTGGCTGAATCCGCCAATCCATAGCCTATCGCCTTGTAGCCCGCCTGCCGCTTGTTCCACATACGGAGCAAAGCAGGATGGCCAGAGTCGATGAAATCTATGATGCGGACATCCGTCTTGTCCGCATGCTCCTGATGCAGGCGACCTGCATATTGCTCCCGGTATGAGCAATCTCCGCATTTGATCCGCGGCTTCTCACACACGCCTGGGCGCCACTCATTCGCACATGCAGGTGAGTAACCGGACTTTCCGTCCTTGCTTTCCCAGCGCAAGGGAAACACATCGGCTCGCCCCCCGGAACAGGCGCTTGAACCGCGCCAGCTTCTCATTGGTGTCCAGGATCGGAATTAAAGGAGGTGGCGTGCCATCCAGCTAGGGCTTTGACGTCTCAGCCGGCAAGCGCCACTCAACGCCATGGGCCTCCAGCAATGCGATCAGGCGAGCATTCTCGGCCCGCAGTTGCTCAAACTCATCACATTAAAGCCTGGCTCTTATGGTACGGACGGGAGCTACTTGAGCCGCTCGGCAGCCTTGCGGTAGGCCTGCTCGCGATCACGCCGATCCACCGCCACGACAAACACCACCACCTCATGGTCGATCACCTGATACACCAGGCGATAACCGCTGCTACGTAGTTTGATCTTGTAGCAGTCCGGTAGCGAATGAAGTCGGTTGGCCTCGATACGCGGATTGACCAACACCTCCACGAGCTTTTTCTTCAACTGCTGACGGACAGTGTCCCCCAGCTTGTGCCACTCCTTCAGTGCCCGTGCATCGAATTCGAGGCTATAGGTCATCCAGCGAAACCTTCACTCGCTGGGGAGTCGCAAGGCGTTCACGGACTGTGGCGATCAGAGCCTCATCTTCCTCGGTCATCAACACCGGACGGAAGGGCAACTGACCGCGCTCGGCCACATACTGCAAGGCCTGGCGCATCAGCTCAGAAGGAGTGACGCCGAGCTTTTCCAATTCATGATAAGCCCGCTCTTTCAGCTCATCGTCGACACGAATATTGATTGAAGCCATGGCATGGCCCTCATATGTAATGACACTTGTCATTACAATGGCAGTGCCATGGCTTTTAAGCAACTCGTATCCGCCATGCGGCAATTAACAACTGCCTGCTGAGGTGTATTTCTAAAAAATACTCTACAAAGAAAAACCCCAGCACAATGGCTGGGGTTCTTTCTTGATGGCGGACATTAACCCCGCCCACTTCGGACGTTTAATGTGCCCCTAGACACCTGATCAGAAGTCCAAGTTGGACACCGCCAGGGCATTGCTTTCGATGAAGTCGCGGCGCGGCTCCACGGCATCGCCCATCAGGGTATTGAAGATCTGGTCGGCGGCGATGGCGTCCTCGATGGTCACCTTGAGCATACGGCGCACGCTCGGGTCCATGGTGGTTTCCCACAGCTGTTCCGGGTTCATCTCGCCCAGCCCCTTATAGCGCTGGATGCTGTGGCGCTTGGTGCTTTCGGCCATCAGCCAGCCCAGCGCTTCCTTGAAGGTAGTGACCGGCTTCTTGCGCTCGCCGCGCTGCACGTAGGCACCGTCTTCCAGCAGGCTGTTGAGCTGCTCGCCGAGGGTGGTCACGGTGCGGTAGTCGTTGCTGGCGAAGAAGTCGCGGTTGAAGGTGATGTAGCTCGACAGGCCGTGGGCCATGACTTCCACTTCCGGCAGCCACAGGTGGCGCTCGCGGTCTTCACGCAGGCTGGCGGTGTAGGTCTGGCCGGACTTCTCGACGCCCTTCAAACGCTCCTGGAAAGCCGCCAGCCAGGTCTGCATGGCCGCCTGGTCGGCCAGCTGCTCGAGTGATACGGCCGGCAGGTAGACGAAGTGCTCGGTGATGTCCTGCGGGTAGACGCGGGACAGGCGGCCGAGGGTCTTCATCACCGCGCGGTATTCGTTGACCAGCTTCTCCAGCGCCGCGCCGGACAGACCCGGGGCGTTCTCGTTGACGTGCAGGCTGGCATCGTCGAGGGCCGACTGGGTCATGTATTCGTCCATGGCCTCGTCGTCCTTGATGTACTGCTCCTGCTTGCCCTTCTTGACCTTGTACAGCGGCGGCTGGGCGATATAGATGTAGCCACGCTCGACCAGCTCCGGCAGCTGACGGAAGAAGAAGGTCAGCAGCAGGGTGCGGATGTGCGAACCGTCGACGTCGGCGTCGGTCATGATGATGATGTTGTGGTAGCGCAGCTTGTCGATGTTGTACTCGTCGCGACCGATACCACAGCCGAGGGCGGTGATCAGCGTGCCGACTTCCTGGGAGGAAATCATGCGGTCGAAACGGGCACGCTCGACGTTGAGGATCTTGCCCTTGAGCGGCAGGATCGCCTGGGTCTTGCGGTTACGGCCCTGCTTGGCAGAACCGCCCGCGGAGTCCCCTTCCACGATGTAGAGTTCGGACAGCGCCGGGTCTTTTTCCTGGCAGTCGGCCAGCTTGCCGGGCAGCCCGGCGATGTCCAGCGCGCCCTTGCGGCGAGTCATCTCGCGCGCCTTGCGCGCCGCTTCACGGGCACGGGCGGCGTCGATCATCTTGCCGACCACGGCCTTGGCTTCGTTGGGGTTCTCCAGCAGGAAGTCGGCGAAGTGCTTGCCCATCTCCTGTTCCACCGCGGTTTTCACCTCGGAGGAAACCAGCTTGTCCTTGGTCTGCGAGCTGAACTTCGGATCCGGCACCTTGACCGAGATGATCGCGGTCAGGCCTTCACGGGCATCGTCACCGGTGGTCGCGACCTTGTGCTTCTTGGCCAGGCCTTCGGTTTCGATGTAGTTGTTCAGGTGGCGGGTGAGGGCGGAGCGGAAACCGGCCAGGTGAGTACCGCCATCACGCTGGGGGATGTTGTTGGTGAAGCACAGCAGGTTCTCGTTGAAGCTGTCGTTCCACTGCAGGGCGACTTCCACACCGACGCCATCTTCCTCGCGCTGGATGTTGAAGTGGAACACCTGGTTGACCACGGTCTTGTTGGTGTTCAGGTATTCGACGAACGCCTTGAGACCACCTTCGTACTTGAACAGCTCTTCCTTGCCGCTGCGCTCGTCCTTGAGGACGATGCCGACACCGGAGTTGAGGAAGGACAGTTCGCGCAGGCGCTTGGCCAGGATGTCCCAGCTGAAGTGGATGTTGTGGAAGGTGTCTTCCGACGGCTTGAAGTGGATCTGCGTGCCGGTGCCATCGGCATCGCCAACTGCGGCCAGCGGAGCCTGCGGCACGCCATGCACGTAGGTCTGTTCCCAGACCTTGCCGCTGCGGCGAATGGTCAGCACCAGTTCCTTGGAGAGGGCGTTCACCACCGAGACACCCACGCCGTGCAGGCCGCCGGATACCTTGTAGCTGTTGTCGTCGAACTTACCGCCGGCGTGCAGCACGGTCATGATGACCTCGGCGGCGGAGACGCCTTCTTCCTTGTGCATGTCCACCGGGATGCCGCGACCGTTGTCGCGCACGGTGATCGACTCATCCGGGTGGATGGTGATGCTGATGTCGCTGCAGTGACCGGCCAGCGCTTCGTCGATCGAGTTGTCGACCACCTCGAAGACCATGTGGTGCAGACCGCTGCCGTCATCGGTGTCGCCGATGTACATGCCTGGTCGCTTGCGTACGGCATCCAGGCCCTTGAGGACCTTGATACTGTTGGAGTCGTACGTTTGGTTTTCGCTCATGCCTTCACTCCCGGTGGTCGTGTCTGGGTGATACAGCCATGTTCCACGTGGAACATGGCGACCGGCGTATCCGTGCGCCAGCCATCATTCAATAATTCGTGATCGACACAGGTGATGAACACCTGACACTGCAAATCATCCAGCAGTCGGCACAAGGCCCGTCGATGTTGCTCATCCAGCTCCGACGGCAAGTCGTCCACCAGATAAATGCATTGGCCATGTTTGGCCTGGTTCAGCAGATGCCCCTGGGCGATGCGCAGTGCGCAGACCACCAGCTTCTGCTGACCGCGGGACAGAATCTCCGCGGCATTGTGTGCGCCGAGGCGCAGGCGTAAATCGGCGCGCTGCGGTCCGGCCTGGGTATGGCCGAGCTGCTGATCGCGGGGCAGGGTGGCAGCCAGTACATCGGTCAGCGCCTTGTCCTTGTCCCAGCCTCGGTAGTAACTCAGGGTCAGCCCCTCAAGCTCCACCAGCTCACTCAGCACCTGCTCGAACACCGGCTTGAGGGCCTGGATATAGGCCCGTCGATAGCCGTCCAACTCATCGCTGGCCAGGCACAGTTCACGGTCCCACGCGGCCTGCGCAGCGCCGTCCAGTGTACCATGCCGCAGCCACGAGTTTCGCTGGCGCAGGGCCTTCTGCAGGCGCTGCCAGGCCGGCATAAAGCGTGGTTCCACGTGGAACACCCCCCAGTCGAGGAACTGCCGACGGATCTTCGGCGCCCCCTCGAGCAGGCGGAAACTATCCGGGTTGATCACCTGCAACGGCAGCACTTCGGCAAGCTGCGCGGTGCTGCGTGCATTCTGCCCATCGATGCGAATCTGCAACTCGCCCTGGCGATCGCGGGAAATACCCAGATTACTGGAGCGCTCGTCAGCCAGCTCGACCTGACCGAATACGGTACAGGCCGGTTGCTCGTACTGAATCATCGGCAGCAGCTTGTTGCTGCGAAAGGAGCGGGCGAGGCCGAGCAGGTGGATGGCTTCCAGCAGGCTGGTCTTGCCGCTGCCGTTGGCGCCATGAAGGATGTTGATGCGGGGGGAGGGGGAGAGCGTCACCGGGTGCAGATTTCGCACCGCGGTGACGGTGACGCGGGAGAGGGACATTCAGCGGTTACAGGCGCATCGGCATGACAACGTAGGACGAGTCGTCGTTACCGGCTTCCTGCACCAGGGCGCTGCTGTTGGCATCGGAGAGGATCAGACGCACCTGCTCGGTGGTCATCACGCCCAGCACGTCGAGCAGGTAGCTGACGTTGAAACCGATCTCCAGCGAGCCGCCGTTGTAGTCGACCGCCACCTCTTCTTCCGCTTCTTCCTGCTCCGGGTTGTTCGCCTGGATCTTCAGCTGACCGCTGGCCAGTTGCAGGCGAATGCCGCGGTACTTCTCGTTGGACAGAATCGAGGTACGGCTGAAGGCTTCGCGCAGCGCCTGGCGATCACCGATCACCAGCTTGTCGCCACCGCGCGGCAGCACCCGCTCGTAATCCGGGAACTTGCCGTCGACCAGTTTCGAGGTGAAGGTGAACTCGCCGGTGGTCGCACGGATATGGTGCTGACCGAGAACGATGGCGACTTCACCGTCCTGCTCGGTGAGCAGACGCGCCAGTTCGAGGATGCCTTTGCGCGGCACGATGACCTGATGCTTCTCGGTGTTCTCGATAGCCGCGTCCATGGCACACATGGCCAGGCGGTGACCGTCGGTAGCGACGGCGCGCAGTACGCCGGTCTGCACTTCGATCAGCATGCCGTTGAGGTAGTAGCGCACGTCCTGCTGGGCCATGGCGAAACTGGTGCGCTCGATCAGACGGCGCAGCTTGCTCTGGATCAGCGAGAAGGTCAGCGAACCCGGGCCTTCTTCCACGGTGGGGAAGTCGTTGGCCGGCAGGGTCGACAGGGTGAAGCGGCTGCGCCCGGCCTTGACTACCAGCCTCTGCTCGTCGACGCGAATATCGATCAGCGCATCGCTCGGCAGGCTCTTGCAGATGTCCATCAGCTTGCGTGCCGGTACGGTGATCTCACCCGGCTCGGCGCTGTCTTCCAGAGTCACGCGGCCAACCAGCTCGACTTCCAGGTCGGTACCGGTCAACGACAGCTGTTGGCCTTCGACCACCAGCAGCACGTTGGAGAGTACCGGCAAGGTCTGGCGGCGTTCGACGACGCCGGCGACCAGTTGCAGGGGTTTCAACAGGGCTTCGCGTTGAATGGTGAAATGCATGGTCTAGTCCCTTGCCTAATGAGGCTGCGTGTCAGGTAGTCAGGGTGCGCAGCAGGTTCTTGTAGTCCTCGCGGATATCCGCGTCGGATTCCCGCAGTTCGGCAATCTTACGACAGGCGTGCAGAACTGTGGTGTGGTCTCTTCCGCCAAATGCATCGCCGATTTCCGGCAGGCTGTGGTTGGTCAATTCTTTCGACAGGGCCATGGCCACCTGGCGTGGCCGGGCGACCGAACGCGAGCGGCGCTTGGACAGCAGATCGGCGATCTTGATCTTGTAGTACTCGGCCACGGTGCGCTGGATATTGTCCACGCTGACCAGCTTGTCCTGCAGGGCCAGCAGATCCTTCAGCGACTCGCGGATCAGCTCGATGGTGATCGGCTGGTTGGTGAAGTGCGAGTGGGCGATCACCCGTTTCAGCGCGCCTTCCAGTTCACGTACGTTGGAGCGGATACGCTGGGCGATGAAGAAGGCCGCGTCGTGGGGCAGGTCGACCTTGGTCTGCTCGGCCTTCTTCATCAGGATGGCCACGCGGGTTTCCAGTTCCGGCGGCTCGACCGCCACGGTCAGGCCCCAGCCGAAGCGCGACTTGAGACGCTCTTCCAGGCCTTCGATTTCCTTCGGGTAACGGTCGCTGGTGAGGATGACCTGCTGGCCACCTTCGAGCAGGGCGTTGAAGGTGTGGAAGAACTCCTCCTGGGAGCGCTCCTTCTTGGCGAAGAACTGGATATCGTCGATCAGCAGCGCGTCGACCGAACGGTAGAAGCGCTTGAATTCGTTGATCGCGTTGAGCTGCAGCGCCTTGACCATGTCGGCGACGAAGCGTTCGGAATGCAGGTAGACCACCTTGGCATTCGGATTCTTCTTCAGCAGGTGGTTACCCACCGCATGCATCAGGTGGGTCTTGCCGAGACCAACGCCGCCATACAGGAACAGCGGGTTGTAACCGTGCTTGAGGTTGTCCGCCACCTGCCAGGCTGCGGCGCGGGCCATCTGGTTGGATTTACCCTCGACGAAGTTCTCGAAGGTGAAGGTGCGGTTGAGGTAGCTGGTGTGCTTCAACGCGCCTTCGACCTGAACCGAGCGCTCGGTTGGGCGTGTCGCTGCAACCGGCTGCGGCGCGGCCGGCTCACTGACCGGGGCATCCGGCACGGGAGCGGCAACGGGCACCTGGCTACTAATAGAGGGAGCAGGGGCTGCCTGGGGGGCAACGCGCGCCGCCGCACTGCGCTTGCTGCCGATCAGCATCGACAGGGCAGGCGCCAGGCCGTTGGCCCGTTCGGCCAGCAGCTCCAGCAGGCGCACCAGGTATTTTTCGTTGACCCAGTCGAGCACGAAACGGTTGGGGGCGTAGACGCGCAGTTCATCACCTTCGGCTTCCACCTGCAGTGGGCGGATCCAGGTGTTGAATTGCTGGGCAGGCAATTCGTCGCGAAGCAGCTCAACACACTGCTGCCAAAGTTCAACGGACACGGAAATCCCCTAGGTCGCTACGATCGGCGAGGCAAAAAACAGTCCGCATTGTAGCCGTCGAGACCCGAGTTATCCACATGTAAAACGCCTTTCAAGCCAGCAAAATCAAGGATTTATTGCTGTTTCCAGGGGTAACGCAAGGTGCGGCTAAAGGTTGTGGATAAAGCACCCATAAGCCTGGTGGATAAGACCGGGCTAAAACCTCTGGATAACCTCGCTGTGGGTAACTTGCCATTCGCTGCACAGGCAATCCCCATCCCCGGCACAGGCACAGCACCGGTTACCGACAGCCTTTTGCCCGACTGCAAGCCCCGTCGGCCAAGGCCTGCAACCAGTTGTCCACAGAAAAGCGGCTGCTTAAAGCTTTATAAGCACTACAGGTCTTTTAAGAATTTCTTTCCTTTTATCTTCTTTATGCGCAGAAGCCTGTCTGGAAATTGACCTGGGGCCGCGCTTTCACTAGAATCGCCGGTCTCTTTAAACGGGGGCCATTCCGGCCCGTAGTGGACCACCCAGGTAAGCACCATGAAACGCACTTTCCAACCCAGCACTATCAAGCGCGCTCGTACCCACGGTTTCCGCGCACGCATGGCCACCAAGAACGGTCGTGCCGTCCTGTCGCGTCGTCGCGCCAAGGGCCGCAAGCGCCTGACCGTCTGATAAACCGGAACGGGTGGTGAGTCAGGGCTTCAGCCGGGAAAAGCGTCTGCTTACACCCCGGCAATTCAAGGCAGTCTTCGACTCACCCAGCGGCAAGGCTCCTGGCAAGAACGTCCTGCTCCTCGCTCGCACTAACGATCTAGACCATCCCCGCCTGGGTTTGGTGATCGGCAAGAAAAGCGTCAAGCTTTCCGTCGAGCGTAACCGCCTGAAACGCCTGATCCGGGATTCGTTCCGGCACCATCAGGAATTATTGGGCGGTCTGGACATTGTCGTGGTGGCACGCAAGGGCCTTGGCGATCTGGACAACGTGGAACTGCATCAGCAGTTCAGCAAGCTCTGGAAACGCCTGGCCCGCCAGCGACCTAGCCCTGAACCCGATATCGGACCAGGGGTGAGCGACAGTCCCCATGCGTAAACTGGCTATCCTTCCGATCCAGTTTTACCGCTACGCCATCAGCCCTTTGATGGCCAGTCACTGTCGCTTTTATCCCAGCTGTTCCTGCTACACCCAGGAAGCCATCGAACTGCATGGCATCCTGCGGGGTAGCTGGCTCGGCATTCGCCGCCTGAGTCGCTGTCATCCCTGGAACCCCGGTGGTTACGACCCGGTTCCGCCCCCTTCTTCCCCTTCGATGACCGAGTAATCCATGGATATCCAACGCTCGATCCTACTCGTCGCCCTGGCAGTCGTGTCCTATCTGATGGTTCTGCAGTGGAACCAGGACTACGGCCAGGCGGCTCTGCCGACCCAGAGTGCCGTCGTCGCCAGCAACGGCAGCACGCCTGCTCTGCCGGATACGCCCGCCGCCGCCAGCAACCATGACGACATTCCGTCGGCCAATGCCGAGCAGCAGCAACCGGAAAGCCCGGTGGCGGCCACCAGCGATCAGCTGATCCGGGTCAAGACCGACGTGCTCGACCTAGCCATCGACCCGCGCGGCGGCGACATCGTGCAGCTGACCCTGCCGGCCTACCCGCGTCGTCAGGATCATCCGGAGATTCCGTTCCAGCTGTTCGACAACGGCGGCGAGCGCCTGTACCTGGCGCAGAGCGGCCTGATCGGCAGCAATGCGCCGGACAAGAGCAGCGGCCGTGCCCTGTGGAGCAGCGCCCAGCAGCAGTACCAACTGGCCGACGGCCAGGACGAGCTGGTGGTCGAGCTGAAATACAGCGAAGCCGGGGTCAACTACATCAAGCGCTTCAGCTTCAAGCGCGGCCAGTACGAACTGGCCGTGGCCTACCGGATCGACAACCAGTCGGCCCAGGCCTGGAGCGGCAACATGTTTGCCCAGCTCAAGCGCGACAGCAGCGGCGATCCGTCCTCGACCACTGCCACCGGCACCGCGACCTACCTCGGCGCCGCCATGTGGACCAGCGACGAGCCGTACAAGAAAGTGTCGATGAGCGATATCGACAAGCAGGCCGACAAGGAAACCGTGCAGGGTGGCTGGGTCGCCTGGCTGCAGCACTACTTCGTCACCGCCTGGATTCCGGCCAAGGACTCCAGCAACGTGGTGCAGACCCGCAAGGACAGCCAGGGCAACTACATCATCGGCTTCACCGGCCCGACCCTCAGCGTCGCTGCCGGTGCCCAGGCCGAAACCAGCGCCATCCTCTATGCCGGCCCGAAGATCCAGAAGCACCTGGGCGAGCTGTCCCCGGGCCTGGAGCTGACCGTCGACTACGGCATCCTGTGGTTCCTCGCCCAGCCGATCTTCTGGCTGCTGGAACATATCCACAGCATCCTAGGTAACTGGGGCTGGTCAATCATCGTCCTGACCATCATCATCAAACTGGCCTTCTTCCCGCTATCCGCTGCCAGCTACAAGTCGATGGCGCGCATGCGTGCGGTGTCGCCGAAGCTGGCCGCACTGAAGGAACAGTTTGGCGACGACCGCCAGAAGATGTCCCAGGCGATGATGGAGCTGTACAAGAAGGAGAAGATCAACCCGCTCGGTGGCTGCCTGCCGATCCTGGTGCAGATGCCGGTGTTCCTGGCCCTCTACTGGACCCTCCTGGAAAGCGTGGAAATGCGCCAGGCCCCGTGGCTGCTGTGGATCACCGACCTGTCGATCAAGGATCCGTTCTTCCTCCTGCCGATCATCATGGGCGCCACCATGTTCATCCAGCAGCAGCTGAACCCGACGCCGCCGGATCCGATGCAGGCCAAGGTGATGAAGCTGATGCCGATCATCTTCACCTTCTTCTTCCTCTGGTTCCCGGCTGGTCTGGTGCTGTACTGGGTGGTCAACAACGTCCTGTCCATCGCCCAGCAGTGGTACATTACCCGCAAGATCGAGGCGGCCGCGGCGAAAGCCTGACCGTCCTCGCCGCTGCACTGAACGCCCCCTCGTGGGGCGTTTTGCTATCTGCCATTTACTGCCGAGAGAACCGCCATGAACGCCGCCCGTGAAACCATCGCCGCCGTCGCCACTGCCCAGGGTCGTGGCGGGGTCGGCATCGTGCGGGTCTCCGGGCCACGGGCGCGGGCCATCGGCATCACCTTGAGCGGCCTCGAAGCCAAGCCACGGCATGCCCACTACGGGCCCTGGCACGACCACCAAGGCGAGGTGATCGACCAGGGCCTGCTGCTGTTCTTCCCCGGCCCGCATTCCTTCACCGGTGAAGACGTGCTGGAACTGCAGGGCCACGGCGGCCCGGTGGTGCTGGACATGCTCCTGCAGCGCTGCCTGCAGCTCGGTGCCCGCCAGGCGCGGCCCGGCGAGTTCAGCGAGCGCGCCTTCCTCAACGACAAGCTCGACCTGGCCCAGGCCGAAGCCATCGCCGACCTGATCGAAGCCAGCTCGGCCCAGGCCGCGCGCAATGCCCTGCGCTCGCTGCAGGGCGAGTTCTCGCGGCGCGTGCATGGCCTGACCGAGAAGCTGATCGAGCTGCGCATCTATGTGGAAGCGGCCATCGACTTCCCCGAGGAAGAAATCGACTTCCTCGCCGATGGCCATGTGCTCGGCCTGCTGGATGGCGTGCGCGACAACTTATCCACAGTGCTGCGCGAGGCCGGGCAAGGCGCCCTGTTGCGCGACGGCATGACCGTGGTCATCGCCGGCCGGCCCAACGCCGGCAAGTCCAGCCTGCTCAACGCCCTGGCCGGGCGTGAGGCGGCGATCGTCACCGAGATCGCCGGGACCACCCGCGACGTGCTGCGCGAACATATCCACATCGACGGCATGCCGCTGCACGTGGTGGATACCGCCGGCCTGCGCGACACCGACGACCAGGTCGAGAAGATCGGCGTGGAGCGCGCGCTGAAGGCCATCGGCGAGGCCGACCGGGTGCTGCTGGTAGTCGACTCGACCGCCCCGGAAGCCGCCGATCCCTTTGCCCTGTGGCCGGAGTTCCTCGACCAGCGACCGGACCCGGCGCGGGTCACCCTGATCCGCAACAAGGCCGACCTGTCCGGCGAGGCCGTAGCGATGGATACCTGCGCGGATGGCCACGTCACCCTCAGCCTGTCGGCCAAGTCCAACGACGGCCTGGATCTGCTGCGCGAACACCTCAAGGCCTGCATGGGCTACCAGCAGACCACCGAGAACAGCTTCAGCGCCCGCCGCCGCCACCTGGAAGCCCTGCGCCAGGCCTCCAGCCACCTCGAGCACGGCCGCGCGCAGCTGACCCTGGCCGGGGCCGGCGAGCTGCTGGCCGAGGACCTGCGTCAGGCCCAGCAAGCCCTGGGCGAGATCACCGGCGCCTTCAGTTCCGACGACCTGCTTGGGCGCATCTTCTCCAGCTTCTGCATCGGCAAATAAGCCTGCTTACGCAGCATCCGCCTGCCTGGCCCAAGGCGGATTGTCCCTGCCCGGCAGTTATCCAATGGCCCGCAAAGACGAACCTAAGCCCTGTGGAAAACCCAGCCTAAGCCCGGTCCATAACTGGGCTTGAAAACTGAAGATAAAATCCTCTGTGCATAACTAGCCATTCCATCCACAGCTCATGGGCAGCTTGCCCAGTGGAAAGTGCCAGGTTCAGCACAGGCTTATCATTCGCTGTACAGCTCGCCAATAAAGGCCTGTAGCGCTTTATCCACAGAAAAGGCCTTCACCATACATAAACATAAAAACAAGGCTTTATAAAAATTCATTCTTTTATTCTCTATAAACCTGAAGCCTTACCGACTGGCTATTTTTTGTGCAGAAGGCTTCATTCACCCGGCCTAACTCCCTATACTTGCGCCCCTTCTCTTTTTCCCCCTTTTCTACAGGCACGAGGTGCGTGGTGGACTTCCCTTCCCGTTTTGACGTGATCGTGATCGGCGGCGGTCATGCCGGTACCGAGGCTGCGCTGGCAGCCGCACGCATGGGCGTGAAGACCCTGCTGCTGACCCACAACGTGGAAACCCTCGGTCAGATGAGCTGCAACCCGGCCATCGGCGGCATCGGCAAGAGCCACCTGGTCAAGGAAATCGATGCCCTCGGCGGCGCCATGGCGCTGGCCACCGACAAGGGTGGCATCCAGTTCCGCGTACTCAACAGCCGCAAGGGCCCGGCCGTGCGTGCCACCCGCGCTCAGGCCGACCGCGTGCTGTACAAGGCCGCGATCCGCGAGATCCTGGAAAACCAGCCCAACCTGTGGATATTCCAGCAAGCCGCTGACGACCTGATCGTCGAGCTGGAGCAGGTCAAAGGCGTGGTCACCCAGATGGGCCTGCGCTTCTTCGCCGATTCGGTGGTGTTGACCACCGGCACCTTCCTCGGCGGACTTATCCACATTGGTCTGCAGAACTACTCCGGCGGCCGTGCCGGCGATCCGCCCTCGATCGCCCTGGCTCAGCGCCTGCGTGAGCTGCCGCTGCGCGTCGGTCGCCTGAAAACCGGCACCCCGCCGCGCATCGATGGCCGTTCGGTGGATTTCTCGCTGATGACCGAGCAACCGGGTGACACGCCGATCCCGGTGATGTCCTTTCTCGGCAGCAAGGACATGCATCCACGGCAGATCAGCTGCTGGATGACCCACACCAACGCGCGTACCCACGAGATCATCGCCAGCAACCTGGATCGCTCGCCGATGTACTCGGGCGTGATCGAAGGCATCGGCCCGCGCTACTGCCCGTCGATCGAGGACAAGATCCACCGCTTCGCCGACAAGGACAGCCACCAGGTGTTCATCGAGCCGGAAGGCCTGACCACCCATGAGCTGTACCCCAACGGCATCTCCACCTCGCTGCCGTTCGATGTGCAGCTGCAGATCGTGCGTTCCATCCGCGGCATGGAGAACGCCCATATCGTGCGGCCCGGCTACGCCATCGAGTACGACTACTTCGATCCGCGCGACCTCAAGTACAGCCTGGAGACCAAGGTCATCGGCGGCCTGTTCTTCGCCGGGCAGATCAACGGCACCACCGGCTACGAAGAAGCCGGTGCCCAGGGCCTGCTGGCCGGCGCCAACGCCGCCCTGCGCGCCCAGGGCAAGGAAGCCTGGTGCCCGCGCCGCGACGAGGCCTACATCGGCGTGCTGGTCGACGACCTGATCACCCTCGGCACTCAGGAGCCGTACCGCATGTTCACCTCGCGCGCCGAATACCGGCTGATCCTGCGCGAGGACAACGCCGACCTGCGCCTGACCGAGAAAGGCCGCGAATTGGGCCTGGTCGACGACGCGCGCTGGGCCGCCTTCGAAGCCAAGCGCGAGGGCATCGTCCAGGAAGAGCAGCGCCTGAAGAGCACCTGGGTACGCCCGGGTACACCCCAGGGCGATGCCATAGTAGAGCGCTTCGGCACGCCGCTGGCCCACGAGTACAACCTGCTCAACCTGCTCAGCCGGCCGGAAATCGACTACGCCAGCCTGATCGAACTGACCGGCGCCGGTGCCAGCGACCCGCAGGTCGCCGAGCAGATCGAGATCAAGACCAAGTACGCCGGCTATATCGAGCGTCAGCAGGAAGAGATCGAACGTCTGCGCGCCAGCGAAGATACCCAGCTGCCGGCCGACATCGACTACGCCGGGATCTCCGGGCTGTCCAAGGAGATCCAGGGCAAGCTTGGCAATGCCCGTCCGCAGACTCTCGGCCAGGCTTCGCGCATCCCCGGCGTGACCCCGGCGGCGATTTCCCTGCTGCTGATCCATTTGAAGAAACGCGGCGCTGGCCGTCAACTGGAGCAAAGCGCCTGATGTCTGCCGTCACCCAACGCCATGCCGAAGAACTCGCGCAAGGCGCGCAGACGCTTGGCGTCGACTTGTCCGCCCAGCAGCAGGAACGGCTGCTGGCCTACCTGGCGCTGCTGATCAAGTGGAACAAGGCCTACAACCTGACCGCCGTGCGCAACCCGGACGAGATGGTCTCGCGCCACCTGCTCGACAGCCTGAGCGTGGTGCCCTTCGTCGCCGAGCATGGCGATAACTGGCTGGACGTCGGCAGTGGCGGCGGCATGCCGGGGATTCCCCTGGCCATCCTGTTCCCCGAGCGGCGCTTCACCCTGCTCGACTCTAACGGCAAGAAGACCCGCTTCCTCACCCAGGTGAAGCTGGAGCTGAAACTGGCCAATCTGGAAGTTATCCACAGCCGGGTCGAGGAGTTCCGTCCCGAGCAGCCGTTCAGCGGCATCTGCTCGCGGGCGTTCAGTTCGCTGGAGGACTTCAGCAACTGGACCCGCCACTTGGGCGACGACCAGACCCATTGGCTGGCGATGAAAGGCGTGCACCCGGACGACGAGCTGCAGGCCCTGCCGGCGGACTTCCGTCTGCAAAGCACGCACGTGCTCAAGGTTCCCGGTTGCCAAGGCCAGCGCCATCTGTTGATACTGCGTCGCTTGGTCTAGGGGGAACGGCAGCATGGCTAAAGTATTTGCGATCGCCAACCAGAAAGGCGGGGTCGGCAAGACCACCACCTGCATCAATCTGGCGGCATCTCTGGTCGCTACCAAGCGCCGCGTGCTGCTGATCGACCTCGACCCGCAGGGCAACGCCACCATGGGCAGCGGCGTCGACAAGCAGACCCTGGAACACTCGATCTACGACGTGCTGATCGGCGAGAGCACGGTCGGCGAGGCCATGCAGTTCTCCGAGCATGGCGGCTACCAGTTGCTGCCGGCCAACCGCGATCTCACCGCTGCCGAAGTCGGCCTGCTGGAAATGAAGATGAAGGAAAGCCGCCTGCGCCATGCGCTGGCGCCGATCCGCGAGAACTACGACTACATCCTGATCGACTGCCCGCCGGCGCTGTCCATGCTGACGGTCAACGCCCTGGTCGCCGCCGATGGGGTGATCATCCCCATGCAGTGCGAGTACTACGCGCTGGAAGGCCTGAGCGACCTGGTCAACAGCATCCAGCGCATCGCCGAGCTGCTCAACCCCAGCCTGAAGATCGAAGGCCTGCTGCGCACCATGTACGACCCGCGCATCAGCCTGACCAACGATGTCAGTGCCCAGCTCAAGCAGCACTTCGGCGACAAGCTGTACGACGTGGTCATTCCACGCAATGTGCGCCTGGCCGAGGCGCCCAGCTTCGGCATGCCGGCGCTGGTCTACGACAAGCAATCCCGTGGCGCCATCGCCTATCTGGCGCTGGCTGGCGAACTGGTGCGCCGCCAGCGCAGCAACGCCAAAACCGCTACCGCATAAGGAATCCCATGGCCATCAAGAAACGTGGACTCGGCCGCGGGCTCGACGCCCTGCTCGGCGGCACCTCTGCCGCCGCCCTGGAAGAACAGGCGGTACAAGCCGACAGCCGCGAGCTGCAGCACCTGCCGCTGGACCTGATCCAGCGCGGCAAGTACCAGCCGCGCCGCGACATGGACCCGGGCGCGCTCGAGGAGCTGGCCAACTCGATCAAGGTCCAGGGCGTGATGCAGCCGATCGTGGTGCGCCCCATCGGCGGTGGGCGTTTCGAGATCATCGCCGGCGAACGCCGCTGGCGCGCCAGCCAGCAGGCCGGGCTGGAGAAGATCCCGGCCATGGTCCGCGAAGTACCGGACGAAGCGGCCATCGCCATGGCGCTGATTGAGAACATCCAGCGCGAAGACCTCAACCCGATCGAGGAGGCCGTGGCCCTGCAGCGCCTGCAACAGGAGTTCGAGCTGACCCAGCAGCAGGTCGCCGACGCGGTGGGCAAGTCGCGTGCGACCATCACCAACCTGCTGCGCCTGATTGCCCTGCCGGAAGAGATCAAGACCCTGCTGTCCCATGGCGACCTGGAAATGGGCCACGCCCGTGCCCTGCTCGGTTTGCCCCTGGAACAGCAGGTCGAAGGTGCGCGACACGTTGTCGCACGCGGTCTCACCGTACGCCAGACCGAGGCCCTGGTGCGCCAGTGGCTGAACAGCAAGGAAAGGCCCGCCGCGGTGGTCAAGTCCGACCCGGACATCAACCGCCTGGAACAGCGCCTGGCCGAGAAGCTAGGGGCTCCGGTGCAGATCAAGCATGGTCAGAAGGGCAAGGGTCAGCTGGTCATCCGCTACAGCTCGCTGGACGAGTTGCAGGGTGTCCTGGCGCATATCCGCTGACACAATTGCTCATTGTTGCTGCTGTAGCGCATGGTCGGAATTCACTACCGGCCAGTTGAACGGGGTGGGAAGCGCCCCTATACTCTGCGCGCATTTTGTCGGCACAAAATATGCCAAGTGCTTGATTTAAGGCGGCCGACGCCAGAGGAACAGTAGTGATGGATGCCCGCACGCCAAACCGCCTGCCCTTCCATCGTTTGCCGGTTTTCCCGGTGCTGCTGGCCCAACTGGCCGTGTTGCTGCTGGCTGCTGCTACCCTGTATGGCTGGCGTGGCCCGGTAAGCGGTTATTCGGGACTCTGTGGGGGGCTGATTGCCTGGCTGCCCAACCTGTATTTCGCCCATAAGGCGTTCCGCTTCAGCGGAGCGCGGGCCGCCCAGAGCATCGTCCGGTCTTTCTATGCCGGCGAGGCGGGCAAACTGATTCTGACGGCAGCGTTGTTCACGCTGGCGTTTGCAGGAGTGAAACCTCTGGAAGCACTGGCGCTATTCGGTGTCTTCCTGCTGACTCAGGTAGTCAACTGGTTCGCACCCTTGCTGATGAGAACAAGACTTTCGAGACCTTAGAGCGTTTGAGGCAAACATGGCAGAGCAAACCGCTTCGGGCTACATCCAGCACCACCTGCAGAACCTGACTTTCGGGAAACTGCCGAATGGTGATTGGGGCTTGGCCCACACCGCACAAGAAGCAAAGGAAATGGGTTTCTGGGCATTCCACGTGGATACCCTGGGCTGGTCCGTTTTCCTCGGCTTGATCTTCGTCCTGCTGTTCCGCATGGCCGCCAAGCGCGCCACCAGCGGCCAACCGGGCGGCCTGCAGAACTTCGTCGAAGTGCTGATCGAGTTCGTCGACGGCAGCGTCAAGGACACCTTCCATGGCCGCAACGCGCTGATCGCCCCGCTGGCCCTGACCATCTTCGTCTGGATCTTCCTGATGAACCTGATGGACCTGGTGCCGGTCGACTTCCTGCCGATGCTGGCGGCGACCATCACCGGTAACGATCACCTGTTCTTCCGCGTGGTGCCGACCACCGACCCGAACGCCACCCTGGGCATGGCCCTGTCGGTGTTCGCCCTGATCGTGTTCTACAGCATCAAGGTCAAGGGCATCGGCGGCTTCCTCGGCGAACTGACCCTGCATCCTTTCGGTAGCAAGAACATCGCCGTGCAGATCCTGCTGATCCCGGTGAACTTCCTGCTCGAGTTCGTCACCCTGATCGCCAAGCCGATTTCCCTGGCTCTGCGTCTGTTCGGCAACATGTATGCCGGCGAACTGATCTTCATCCTGATTGCCGTGATGTTCGGCAGTGGCATGTTCCTGCTCAGCACCCTGGGTGTTGCGCTGAACTGGGCGTGGGCGGTGTTCCACATCCTGATCATCACCCTGCAGGCCTTCATCTTCATGATGCTGACCATCGTCTACCTGTCGATGGCACACGAAGACAACCACTAAGAGGCGCTTGCCTCTTTGGGTAACGAAAAACGCTTTACCGCTTCACTTTGAAAACCCCTAACCAATACGACATAAAAAGTCGGGAGGAAAGATGGAAACTGTAGTTGGTCTCACCGCGATTGCTGTTGCCCTGCTGATCGGCCTGGGCGCCCTGGGTACTGCCATTGGCTTCGGCCTGCTGGGCGGCAAATTCCTGGAAGGCGCTGCGCGTCAGCCGGAAATGGTTCCGATGCTGCAGGTCAAAATGTTCATCGTCGCCGGTCTGCTGGACGCCGTGACCATGATCGGCGTGGGTATCGCTCTGTTCTTCACCTTCGCGAACCCCTTCGTTGGTCAAATCGCCGGCTAATCACTCGTTCCCGAGTGATTGGTTTGACGAACAACGAACGAGCGAGGTGTTGGCGTGAACATTAATGCAACCCTGATTGGACAGGCCGTTGCGTTCTTCATTTTCGTGCTGTTCTGCATGAAGTTCGTATGGCCTCCGGTCATCACGGCTTTGCGCGAACGCCAGAAGAAGATCGCCGATGGTCTGGACGCCGCCAACCGTGCGGCTCGTGATCTGGAGCTGGCCCACGAGAAAGTGGCCCAGCAACTGCGCGAAGCCAAAACCCAGGCTGCTGAAATCATCGAGCAGGCCAAGAAACGCGGTACTCAGATCGTCGACGAAGCCCGTGATCAGGCTCGTGTCGAAGCTGACCGTGTGAAGGCTCAGGCTCAGGCCGAGATCGAACAGGAACTGAACAGCGTCAAAGACGCCCTGCGTGCCCAACTGGGTGCCCTGGCTGTCGGCGGTGCCGAGAAGATCCTGGGAGCCACCATCGATCAAAACGCGCATGCGGAGCTGGTTAACAAACTGGCAGCCGAAATCTAAGCGAGGGCGATCATGGCAGAACTGACCACGCTGGCCCGACCTTACGCCAAGGCTGCTTTCGAGCACGCCCAGGCCCACCAGCAACTGGCCTCCTGGTCAGCCATGCTCGGCCTGGCTGCAGTGGTGTCGCAAGACGACACCCTGCAACGCGTGCTCAAGGCCCCGCGTCTGACGAGTACAGAAAAGGCCACCACTTTCAATGAAGTGTGTGGTGACAAGTTCGATGCCCAGGCACGCAACTTCATTTCCATCGTCGCCGAATACGGTCGTCTCGACCTGTTGCCGGAAATCGCCGCACTGTTCGAGCTGTACAAGGCCGAGCAGGAAAAGTCGGTGGACGTGGAAGTGACCAGTGCCTTTGCATTGAGCACAGAACAGCAAGACAAACTCGCCAAGGTTCTCAGCGCACGGCTCAGCCGGGAAGTGCGTCTGCACGCGACGGAAGACTCCACCCTCATCGGTGGCGTCGTGATCCGCGCGGGCGACCTGGTTATCGATGGCTCGGTTCGCGGCAAAATCGCGAAACTGGCCGAAGCGTTGAAATCTTGAGTTTGAAGGGGCAGCAGAGCAATGCAGCAACTCAATCCTTCCGAAATTAGTGAAATCATCAAGGGACGTATCGAGAAACTCGACGTCTCTTCCCAGGCTCGTAACGAAGGCACCATCGTCAGCGTGTCTGACGGTATCGTGCGGATCTACGGTCTCGCCGACGTCATGTACGGCGAAATGATCGAGTTCCCGGGCGGCGTCTACGGCATGGCCATGAACCTCGAGCGCGACTCCGTCGGCGCTGTGGTTCTGGGTGCCTACCAGTCGCTGGCCGAAGGCATGAGCGCCAAGTGCACCGGCCGCATCCTGGAAGTTCCGGTTGGTCCGGAACTGCTGGGCCGCGTGGTCGACGCACTGGGTAACCCGATCGACGGCAAAGGCCCGCTGAACAACGTCGTCAGCGACGCGGTTGAGAAGGTTGCGCCGGGCGTGATCTGGCGTAAGTCGGTCGACCAACCGGTGCAGACCGGTTACAAGTCGGTCGATGCCATGATCCCGGTAGGCCGTGGCCAGCGCGAGCTGATCATCGGTGACCGTCAGATCGGTAAGACCGCTCTGGCCATCGACGCCATCATCAACCAGAAAGACAGCGGCATCCGTTGCGTCTACGTGGCTATCGGTCAGAAGCAATCGACCATCGCCAACATCGTACGCAAGCTGGAAGAGAACGGCGCCCTGGCCAACACCATCGTGGTGGCTGCGTCCGCTTCCGAATCGGCTGCCCTGCAGTTCATCGCACCGTACGCCGGTTGCACCATGGGCGAATACTTCCGCGACCGCGGTGAAGACGCCCTGATCGTGTACGACGACCTGTCCAAGCAGGCCGTGGCCTACCGCCAGATCTCCCTGCTGCTGCGCCGTCCGCCGGGCCGCGAAGCCTACCCGGGCGACGTGTTCTATCTCCACAGCCGTCTGCTGGAGCGCGCTTCCCGCGTTTCCGAAGAGTACGTCGAGAAGTTCACCAATGGCGCCGTGACTGGCAAGACCGGTTCGCTGACCGCTCTGCCGATCATCGAAACCCAGGCTGGCGACGTTTCCGCGTTCGTTCCGACCAACGTGATTTCGATCACCGACGGTCAGATCTTCCTGGAATCGGCCATGTTCAACTCGGGTCTGCGTCCGGCGGTCAACGCCGGTATCTCGGTATCCCGTGTGGGTGGTGCGGCTCAGACCAAGATCATCAAGAAGCTCTCCGGTGGTATCCGTACCGCTCTGGCTCAGTACCGTGAACTGGCGGCCTTCGCCCAGTTCGCTTCTGACCTGGACGAAGCCACTCGCAAGCAGCTTGACCATGGTCAGCGTGTAACCGAGCTGATGAAGCAGAAGCAATACGCGCCGATGTCCATCGCCGAGATGGCTCTGTCGCTGTACGCCGCCGAGCGTGGCTTCCTGGCCGACATCGAAGTCGCCAAGATCATCAGCTTCGAGCAGGCCCTGATCGCCTACTTCAACCGTGAGAACGCCGCACTGATGGCGAAGATCAACGAGAAGGGCGACTTCAATGACGACATCGATGGCCAGCTGAAAGCCGGTATCGAGAAGTTCAAGGCCACTCAAACCTGGTAAGCCGCAGTGGGGATCGCAAGATCCCCGCTTGCTAACCTGATAGGTGTTACATGGCAGGCGCAAAAGAGATTCGCAGCAAGATTGCGAGCATCAAAAGCACGCAGAAGATCACCAGCGCCATGGAAAAGGTGGCGGTCAGCAAAATGCGCAGGGCACAAATGCGCATGGCGTCGAGCCGTCCCTACGCGGAGCGTATCCGCCAGGTGATTGGTCATCTGGCCAACGCCAACCCGGAATACCGTCATCCGTTCATGATCGAGCGCGAAGTAAAGCGCGTCGGTTATGTGGTGGTGAGTTCGGACCGTGGTCTGTGTGGTGGTCTGAATACCAACCTGTTCAAGGCTCTGGTCAAGGACATGGCGAGCAATCGCGAGCAAGGCGTAGAGGTTGATCTCTGCGTGATTGGCAGCAAGGGTGCGGCGTTCTTCCGCAACTTTGGTGGCAATGTCGTTGCTGCGATCAGCCACCTGGGCGAGGAACCGTCGATCAACGATCTGATCGGCAGCGTCAAGGTCATGCTCGATGCCTACCTCGAAGGTCGCATCGATCGTCTGTCCGTGGTCTCGAACAAGTTCATCAATACCATGACGCAAAAGCCGACAGTGGAGCAGCTCGTTCCCCTGGTGGCGACTCCGGATGCTGAGCTCAAGCACCACTGGGACTACCTCTACGAACCCGACGCCAAACAGCTGCTCGACGGCCTGATGGTGCGCTACGTGGAATCGCAGGTATACCAGGCGGTGGTCGAGAACAACGCGGCTGAACAAGCTGCGCGGATGATCGCGATGAAGAACGCCACCGACAACGCTGGCGATCTGATCAAAGACCTGCAGCTGATCTACAACAAGGCGCGTCAGGCAGCGATCACCCAGGAAATTTCGGAAATCGTCGGCGGCGCTGCCGCGGTTTAAAGAACGGTTCAAATATTCAGAGGAACCAAAGATGAGTAGCGGACGTATCGTTCAAATCATCGGCGCCGTCATCGACGTGGAATTCCCGCGTGATCAGGTGCCGGCAGTCTACGAGGCGCTGAAAGTAGTCGGCGCCGAAACCACTCTGGAAGTTCAGCAGCAGCTGGGCGACGGCGTGGTTCGTTCCATCGCCATGGGTTCGACCGAAGGCCTGAAACGCGGCCTGGACGTCACCCGTACCAACAAGGCCATCTCCGTACCGGTCGGTAAAGCGACCCTGGGCCGGATCATGGACGTGCTGGGCAACCCGATCGACGAAGCTGGCCCGATCGGCGAAGAAGAAAAGTGGGAAATCCACCGCGCTGCGCCGTCCTACGCTGAACAAGCGGGCGGTAACGAGCTGCTGGAAACCGGCATCAAGGTTATCGACCTGGTCTGCCCGTTCGCCAAGGGCGGTAAAGTCGGTTTGTTCGGTGGTGCCGGTGTCGGCAAGACCGTAAACATGATGGAACTGATCCGTAACATCGCCATGGAACACAGCGGTTATTCCGTGTTCGCCGGTGTGGGTGAGCGTACTCGTGAGGGTAACGACTTCTACCACGAGATGAAGGACTCCAACGTTCTCGACAAGGTAGCCCTGGTTTACGGTCAGATGAACGAGCCGCCAGGCAACCGTCTGCGCGTAGCCCTGACCGGCCTGACCATGGCCGAGAAGTTCCGTGACGAAGGTCGTGACGTACTGTTGTTCGTCGACAACATCTACCGTTACACCCTCGCCGGTACCGAAGTATCCGCACTGCTGGGCCGTATGCCTTCCGCGGTGGGTTACCAGCCGACCCTGGCCGAGGAAATGGGCGTTCTGCAAGAGCGCATCACCTCCACCAAGAACGGTTCGATCACCTCGGTACAAGCCGTATACGTACCTGCGGACGACCTGACCGACCCGAGCCCGGCGACCACCTTCGCCCACTTGGACGCCACCGTCGTACTGTCCCGTGACATCGCCTCCCTGGGTATCTACCCGGCCGTGGACCCGTTGGACTCCACCTCCCGCCAGCTCGATCCGCTGGTGGTTGGTGTGGAGCACTACGAGACCGCACGTGGCGTGCAGTACGTTCTGCAGCGTTACAAGGAACTGAAGGACATCATCGCGATCCTCGGCATGGACGAACTGTCCGAAGCCGACAAGCAGCTGGTATCCCGCGCTCGTAAGATCCAGCGCTTCCTGTCCCAGCCGTTCTTCGTGGCCGAAGTCTTCACCGGTTCGCCAGGCAAGTACGTTTCCCTGAAGGACACCATCGCTGGTTTCAGCGGTATTCTGAAAGGTGACTACGATCACCTGCCGGAGCAGGCGTTCTACATGGTTGGCAGCATCGAAGAAGCCATCGAGAAAGCCAAGAAACTGTAATCCGTGCGCCCGGCAACGGGCGCGGCAAGGGTGTTCTGCGGCGTAGCGAGCGAAGTTCAGGCAAGGCGGAGGTGGGTGAGGGCGCGCAGTTTATGGGAATAAACGAGCAGCACGAACCGGCTTCCAACGCAGCATGAACGAGCGCAGTAGCTGCAGAACATCCGACATGTGAGGCAAGCGTATGGCCATAACAGTCCATTGCGATATCGTCAGTGCCGAAGCGGAAATCTTTTCCGGTCTGGTCGAGATGGTTATCGCGCACGGCAACCTGGGCGATCTCGGTATCGCTCCGGGCCACGCCCCGCTGATCACCGACCTCAAGCCGGGTCCGATCCGTCTGGTAAAACAGGGCGGTGAGCAGGAGGTGTACTACATCTCCGGTGGTTTCCTCGAAGTGCAGCCGAACATGGTGAAGGTCCTGGCCGACACCGTCACTCGCGCTAGCGACATCGACGAAGCAGCAGCCCAGGAGGCCCTCAAGGCCGCCGAAAAGGCCCTGCACCAGCATGGCGCGGAGTTCGACTACGGTTCCGCATCGGCTCATCTGGCCGAGGTCGCAGCCCAGCTGCGTACCGTGCAACAACTGCGCAAGAAGTTCGGCGGCTAAGGCCACCGGCTTCAACAGCGTTGGGATAAAGGGTAGCCTTGGCTACCCTTTTTCTTTTCCGCCGTGTATTCGCCGGTCAGTCCCGCTCACGCAGCGCCGCCGACTGACCGCATCAGTTCAGGATCGCACCCCATGTCGCTCGAAATCGTCATCCTCGCCGCCGGCCAGGGCACCCGCATGCGCTCGTCGTTGCCCAAGGTGCTGCACCCGATTGCCGGCAAGTCCATGCTCGGCCATGTGATCGACACCGCGCGCGCGCTGTCACCGCAGCGCATTCATGTGGTGATCGGCCATGGTGCCGAGGTGGTGCAGGAACGCCTGGCAGCGGATGACTTGAATTTCGTCCTGCAGGCCGAGCAGCTGGGTACCGGCCATGCCGTGGCCCAGGCACTGCCGTTTCTCAGTGCGGACAGAGTGCTGATCCTCTATGGGGATGTGCCGCTGACGCGGGTGGAAACCCTGACCCGCCTGCTGCAGCAGGTCAACGATGCACAGCTTGGCCTGCTCACTGTGAACCTGGCCGACCCGACCGGCTACGGCCGCATCATCCGCAATGAAGCCGGCGTGGTGCAGGCCATCGTCGAACAGAAGGATGCCAGCGAGGCCCAGCGCGCCATCCGCGAGGGCAATACCGGCATCCTCGCCGTCCCGGGCAAACGCCTGAGCGACTGGCTGGGCCGCCTGTCCAACAGCAACGCCCAGGGCGAGTACTACCTCACCGACGTGATTGCCATGGCGGTGGCCGACGGCCTGGTGGTTGCCACCGAAAGCGCCCAGGACGAGATGGAAGTGCTGGGCGCCAATGACCGCATCCAGCTGGCCCAGCTCGAGCGTCACTACCAGCTGCGTGCCGCACGGAGCCTGATGGCCCAGGGCGTGACCCTGCTCGACCCGGCGCGCTTCGACCTGCGTGGCGAGGTCACGGTCGGCCGCGATGTGCTGATCGACATCAACGTGATCCTCGAAGGCCAGGTGGTGATCGAGGACGGCGTGCAGATCGGCCCCAACTGCGTGATCAAAAACAGCACCCTGCGCCGTGGCGCCATCGTCAAGGCCAACAGCCACCTGGAAGGTGCCGAGCTGGGCGAGGGCGCCGACTGCGGCCCGTTCGCCCGCCTGCGGCCGGGGGCCAAGCTGGGCGCCAAGGCCCACGTCGGCAACTTCGTCGAGCTGAAGAACGCGGTGCTGGGCGAGGGCGCCAAGGCCGGCCACCTGAGCTACCTGGGCGATGCCGAGATCGGCGCGCGGACCAACATCGGCGCCGGCACCATCACCTGCAACTACGATGGCGCCAACAAGTTCCGCACCGTGCTGGGCGAGGACGTATTTATCGGCTCGAATAGTTCTCTAGTGGCACCGCTGACCCTGGGCGATGGCGCCACCACTGGCGCCGGCTCCACCGTGACCCAGGACGTACCGGCCAAGACCTTGGCCGTGGGCCGGGCCAAGCAGCGCAATATCGAAGGCTGGAAGCGCCCGACCAAGAAGTAGGTTGGGTTGATTCTCGAAGCAAAGAAGCCCAACGGGTATCAGCAGTTATGCACAAGACAAAAGGCGGCCCAGGCCGCCTTTTGTCCGTTTCAGGCTTGACCATCAGCTTTCGTTAGGTTTTGATTCGCACACTTATCTTTCGAATCGAAACTTACGGATGTCCAAGCGCAACACACCACAACGTCGCCACACCATCCTCACCCTGCTCACCGAGCAGGGCGAGGTCAGTGTCGACCAGCTGGCCAGTGCCTTCGCCACCTCCGAAGTGACCATCCGCAAGGACCTCGCTGCCCTGGAGAAAAACGGCCTGCTGCTGCGTCGCTACGGTGGTGCCGTGCCCATGCCGCAGGAGCTGATCGGCGAGCCGGCACAGCCGGTCTCCAGCCACAAGCAGGCCATCGCCCGCGCCGGCGTCGAGCGCATCCGCGAACATGCACGGGTCATCATCGACAGCGGCACCACCACGGCGGCGATGATCCCGCAGCTCGGCTACAAGCCCGGCCTGGTGGTGATGACCAACTCGCTGAACGTGGCCAACGCCCTGCGCGATATCGAGCACGAACCGGTGCTGTTGATGACCGGCGGTACCTGGGACCCGCATTCGGAGTCCTTCCAGGGCCAGGTCGCCGAGCAGGTGCTGCGCTCCTATGACTTCGACCAGCTGTTTATCGGCGCCGACGGCATCGACCTGCAGCGCGGCACCACCACCTTCAACGAACTGCTTGGCCTGTCCCGGGTCATGGCCGAGGTGGCGCGCGAAGTCATCGTCATGGTCGAGAGCGACAAGATCGGCCGCAAGATTCCCAACCTGGAACTGCCCTGGAGCAGCGTCCATACCCTGATCACCGACGACCGCCTGGATGCCCAGGCGGCCGAACAGATAAAGGCGCGCGGCATCACCCTGATCCTCGCCGCCGTGCAACCCTAGGAGAACAGCCATGTGTGGCATTGTTGGCGCCGTCGCCGAACGCAACATCACCCCGATCCTGGTCGAAGGCCTCAAGCGCCTGGAGTACCGCGGTTACGACAGCGCCGGCGTGGCGGTCTTCACCCAGAGCGGCCAGTTGCAGCGCTGCCGCCGGGTCGGCAAGGTCGCCGAACTGGCCCAGGCCTTGGCCGGCGAGCCGCTCAATGGCCACCTGGGCATCGCCCACACCCGCTGGGCCACCCACGGCGTGCCCAGCGAGCGTAACGCCCACCCGCACTTCTCTGGCGCCGACCTGGCCGTGGTGCACAATGGCATCATCGAGAACCACGAGGAACTGCGCACCCGCCTGCAAGGCCTGGGCTACGTCTTCAGCTCGGATACCGACACTGAAACCATCGTCCACCTGCTGCAGCACAAGCTTGCCGAACACGGCGACCTCACCGCCGCGCTCAAGGCCGCTATCCCCGAGCTGCACGGCGCCTACGGTCTGGCCGTGATCAGCGCCCAGCAGCCAGATCGCCTACTCGCCGCCCGCAGCGGCAGTCCGCTAGTGATCGGCCTGGGCCTCGGCGAAAACTTCCTCGCCTCCGACCAGCTGGCCCTGCGCCAGGTCACCGACCGTTTCATGTACCTGGAAGAAGGCGACATCGCCGAAATCCGTCGCGACAGCGTGCAGATCTGGGATGCCAGTGGCCAGTCGGTACAGCGTGAGCAGGTGCAATACCACGAAGGCGCCGAGGCCGCCGACAAGGGCGAGTACCGCCACTTCATGCTCAAGGAAATCCACGAGCAGCCCAAGGTCGTGCAGCGCACCCTGGAAGGCCGCCTGGGCAGTGACCACGTATTGGTCCAGGCCTTCGGCCCGCAGGCCGCCGAGCTGTTCGCCAAAGTGCGCAACGTACAGATCGTCGCCTGCGGTACTAGCTACCACGCCGGTATGGTCGCCCGTTACTGGCTCGAAGGCCTGGCCGGCATCCCCTGCCAGGTCGAAGTGGCCAGCGAGTTCCGCTACCGCAAGGTGGTGGTACAGCCGGACACCCTGTTCGTCAGCATCTCCCAGTCCGGCGAAACCGCCGACACCCTGGCCGCCCTGCGCAACGCCAAGGAGCGCGCGCCGGATAACGGCGGCTATTTGGCGAGCCTGGCCATCTGCAACGTCGGGATCAGCTCCCTGGTGCGCGAATCCGACCTGACCCTGCTGACCCAGGCCGGCCCGGAAATCGGCGTGGCCTCGACCAAGGCCTTCACCACCCAGCTGGTCGGCCTGATGCTGCTGACCCTGGCCCTCGGCCAGGTACGCGGCACCCTTGAAGCCGGCGTGGCCGCCGAGCTGGTGGAAGAACTGCGCCGCCTGCCGACCCGCCTCGGCGAAGCCCTGGCCATGGACAAGACCGTGGAGAAAATCGCCGAACTGTTCGCCGAAAAGCACCACACCCTGTTCCTCGGCCGCGGCGCACAATACCCGGTGGCCATGGAAGGTGCGCTCAAGCTCAAGGAAATCTCCTACATCCACGCCGAAGCCTACCCGGCCGGCGAGCTCAAGCACGGCCCGCTGGCCCTGGTCGACAGCGACATGCCGGTGGTCACCGTGGCGCCGAACAACGAGTTGCTGGAAAAGCTCAAATCCAACCTACAGGAAGTCGCCGCTCGCGGCGGCCAACTGATCGTCTTCGCCGACCAGCAGGCCGGCCTGAGCAACGGCGAAGGCACCCACGTGGTCAACATGCCGCACATCCATGACGCCCTGGCGCCAATCCTCTACACCCTGCCGCTGCAACTGCTGTCGTACTACGTGGCGGTGTTCAAGGGTACCGATGTGGATCAGCCGCGCAATCTGGCAAAGAGTGTGACGGTGGAATAAGTCGGTAGTGGAAAAAAGAAAGCGGGCCAATGGCCCGCTTTTTTCGTGGCGCTACGGCAGCGGAGGTGCTTCGTATTCCAGCATCTCCAGGCCCGTCTGGCCTTGGTAAGTCATGCGGAATACGTGATCCTCGATGCCGGTATCCGCAATGCTTTCCAGCAGGCTGGAGCCGCCCAATGCGGGAGCTATTTCGTGCAGCGGTTTATCCGTGCTATCGAACATTCGATAGAAGCGCACGGAGTGTTCGCCCAGGCTCATCATTACTTCTCGCTCGCTATCGACGGTTTCCACCAGAGGGAAAGGGCCGCCCAACGGGCCACCGAGTTTGTAGGCGTAAGTCGCCGAGCAGGCGCTTCCACAGCTGAAAGTGAAGAGAAAGATGCCGGCATCCTGGCTGGCGTGGTTGGGCGGCGAGGGGAACTGCAGGACGGGTTCGCTAATGACCCCGTCCGTGAGGGCTATCTGGCAGTTACCTGCGGCACAATGCGACTCGACCTGCCAGTGACTACCAGCAATATCCAGCAGCTCGGCCTGGCCGGTCGCTGCCGCCGAGGCCATCAGAAATGCCAAGGCGGCACGGCATGAGATCAGCATCAACTGACGCCCATCTTCTTGCCGAGCATGTCGCCTGCCATATCGAGCCAATCCGGTGACTGGCTCTTGTCCGGCTGCTCCGCCTCATTCACTTGCTCGGCGAGCATATCGACCAGCCCCATCGGATTGCCTTCCTTGGCCTCGGCTACCGCCTTGGCTGCCTGTGCGGCCTGGAAGATTTTCTTCAGCTCAGGCGTCGTAGCGGTCTGTTCGGTCAGCTCGATGGGGGCGGGCAGGCTGTCTACCAGCCTGTTCAGGCTGCCGGTGTCCTTGCTGAAGGTGCGCACCGCTTCCAGGCCGGCCTGCATGGGCAAAGCCAGGCCGGTTTGTGGGTCGAAGGCGCTGATCTCGGGGAAGTCGACCTTGCCGCGCAGCACCGGGATAGCCAGCGAAGGCAGGCTCAGGCCGAGGAGGTAGCGTGGGTCGCGGCGTTTGATGGTAAGTCCGATGCTGGCCAGGGCGATACCAACCCCGACCACGCGACCGGTTTTGGCCAGCAGCGAAAGGCGCTTGTTGGACTGATCATCGAAATGCACCAGGCGGTGGCGGAAATAGTCGGTGAAGGGTTCGCGCTCTGCGACAAAGGAGGAGTTCATGAACCAGGCCCGCGAGTCGTGTACATGGTCGTCGAATAGCTTGACCAAGTCCTCTTGCCCGGGGGCGATCTGATTCCCCTGGGTGAAGAGCTTGCGATATTCCAAGGTGCCCTGCTCCCAGATCTCGTCGTATTCCTTCGCTTCGTCTTCCTCGTTGATCAGGTAGACCAGGCCGCCGAGGGCGATGTTGAGGATGCCGCCGAAAGACAGGGTGTCCTCACCCATCTCCCAGGATTTTTCATAGTCGCGGCGGAATTCGTCGGCAGCGCGGCGTAGCTGGCGCCTATCCAGTGGTGGTTCGTAGGCCTTATTGGTATTGAGGCCTTCATATTTATCCGGGCCGACCAGCTTGAAGTCTTCCTCGAAGCAGAAGCGTTTGCCCGGGCTGCTCACCTCCCAGGATTCGCCGGCCGAGTAACCCTGGCAGTCGCCAGCTCCGACAGCTGTGCCGGCTGCTATACGATCGGCACAGCTAACCTCAACGATACCTTCGCGTTTACGCGCCATCTCCGCATGCTTGTGGGCGTGGAGGCGGCGCTTGGCGTCCCATACTTCCTGGGGCTCGTCGCCCGTCTGGATGGCTCCGTAGAAGCTGGTTTTCCCCACACCGCCGGCATAACGATCAATTCGCCAGCCGGTGATCAGAGCGGTTTCGTGCTTCACCACATCTTCGAGTGGGCCAGATTTGTTTTGGGCTTGGGATTGCCAGGCGTTGAAGCGGACAGTCAGTGTTGGTGAAAGTTTGAAGGCATCATGAGTATCTGTGTGCATGGATCTCCATTCGGCCAGATCCTTTGCCATCTCTATCGGCACTTGCAGCGGGGCCCCCGCAGCAAATGCCTCGCGATACATATGATTCAACGGCAATTGCGACATCAGTTCACCCTGGCCTCCCATGGCCTTGCCCTGGTCGCCGGGTGGGTAACCGCCCCCTACATCGGAGTGCATGCCGGGGTAGACATACTCGACAGTGCCGGCGCGGTAGGTGGACTTTTCTTCCAGCGAGCCATCGGCCATGCGGGCGCGGCGGCGGATCGAGTCCAGGGGAAAGCTGGCGCGCTGCTCATGGGCAGAAACCAGATGAACGCAGCGCTTGAGGAAGCGGCGGTCTTCGACCAGCGTGGTGGGCATGCAATTCTGTGTAGCGCTTTCGTCCGGAAGGCGCATGGTGCCGTCAGCCCAATCCATATGGCCGGCGGCGAAGGGCGCGCTGTCGGCGATGCCTACCGCCGCCACGGTATCGAACAGGCCGAGAAACTCGATGGAGATGGGCAGGCTGGCCAAGCGGTATTGCTCGCCTTCTTCTGTGGAGCAGCGGGTCAGGTCGGCCAGCCAGTTAGCAAAGGTCCGCGCTTCGGCAGCGCCGCGAGAAAAACCGTAGACATACAGGCGCAGGGCAAGTATTTCCGGTTTCTGCTGCGTTTGCCGGCGTTGCTCCAGCAGCAGGGCCAGTTGTTCCAGCTCGGGGGTCAGGGTGTCCCTGCGTTTGGCATCACCTCTTTCCAGCAAGGTGCCGCTGAACACATGGCCGTACCAGCAGGTGCTCATCTTATCGACGAGCCTATAGGCATCCTCATCTGATAAAGGCTCTTCGGGAGTCAGGGTCAACTTGAGGGCATCGATCAGTCGTACCAGCCCCCAGTTGATCCGGCTCTCCCCACCTTCGGCGCCCTTGAGACCGTCGGCGAGGGGAACATGCTCGTGGATTTCCTTGAAAACCGTGCCGACTCCGGGGATGTAATAGCGGTAATAGCCAGACTTGGCGGCTTCCTTTATTCCGTGGTCGATGGTGGCGTGGTAGAGGCGGGCGATATTACTGGTGCAGCGAGGATCGGCGTCCTTGTCGCTCGGTTCGTGGTTATTGGTGCCGTCGAAGAACAGGCTGATGTGCAGGGTCTTGGTGCAGGGCTCGGTGGCTTCCTGGCCGCAGCTGGCCGCAGTCTGGATGGCCTGGTTCCAGAATCGCTTCTCATCCACCTGCTGCCTATCCAGGTTGGTTTTTACCTCATGGGCATCTTGTGGCAGGCCTGATCGGGCAAAGCGTGGGGCGATAAGAACCGGGCTTGCGGCAGGCGGACATTCGACGGTCAAGGTTTTGGACATGTTTCGGGCTCCTCCAAATTGAGCGCGTTGATGACGTCGTTGTGGGGGTAGCCTGGGTAACCCGGTTGAACATTATTGACGGCGACCAGCACCTGATCGCAGGGCAGGAAGTGGACTTTCATGCTGCCGACGACTTCATAGCGAGGAATCTCGACGGTGACGCGGTGGCGGGTGTATTTGGCTGCGTGCTGCTTATAGGCTGCCTCGTACCCATCTGTACCCAGAGGTGGCCAGTTGGCATATGCGAAAGGCTCTGGATCCTTCTCCCACTCCACAGTGGCCGTCATGCCCGGTTGCCATTGGCGGGGTACGGTGGTGCAACAGGCAAAGCCACCTCCGCCTGTATAAGGCCCGAGATTGGGCCCGCCGTCGCCATTGACCGTGAACGAGTTGATAGCGGCCGAGGTGTAGTTGTAGCCGGTGACCGAGGGGTTGAGGAATTTCGGCGGTTGGGCCTGGCAGCCGCCTATAAGCAGCGCCAGCAGGCAGCAAAACGTGAGGTTTAGGTGTTGGGACATGTTGCGGGCTCCTCCAAATTGAGCGCGTTGATGACGTCGTTGTGGGGGTAGCCTGGGTAACCCGGTTGAACATTATTCACGGCTACCAGAACCTGATCGCAGGGCAGGAAGTGGACTTTCATGGTGCCTACGACTTCATAGCGAGGAATTTCGACGGTGACGCGATGGTGGGTGTATTTGGCCGCGTGTTTCTTGTACTCCTCCCGCCAGCCATCGGTGCCGAACTTTGGCCAATTCACAGAGGCTCCGACATTGGGATCTTTTTCCCACTCCACAGTGGCCGTCATGCCCGGTTGCCATTGGCGGGGTACGGTGGTGCAGCAAGTGAATTTACCGCCTCCTTGGTGAGGCCCCAGATTGGGCCCGCCGTCGCCATTGACCTTGAACGAGTTGATAGCGGCGGGGGTGTAGTTGTAGCCGGTGACCGAGGGGTTGAGGAATTTCGGTGGCTGGTGGGTACAGCCCGCGCCCAGTAGCGCAACGATCAGCGCGCAGAGCACCCGCTCGCATATGTTCATGCCAATGCCCCCATCGCGTTCCGCTTCAACCAGCCGTCGACGAACTGTTCGCGCTGATCGAGATCGAGAATGCCTTCGCGGCTGGCTGCCTGTTGTGCGTGAACCAGATAGCGCATCAGCGTTTCCTGTTTGTTCAAGCCGTAATCACAAGGTTCGATGTCATTGCTGCGGTAGTAATGCTCGGCCAGGCTCCAGGCCTGGAGATGGACGACCTGCGCACGTTCGAGACGCAAGACCGGCAAGGGCGATTGCAGCTCCGAACTACGTTGGCAATGCCCGGCAAGTTGCTGTGCTTCGCCGTCGCGATTGCGCCAATGCCAGGTGACAACCGCGGCGTGAAACCAGGATTGCTGAGGGTTCAGCGCTTCGCTCACCGCCAGTAACAGGCGGGGGTCGAAGAAGCGCAAAAGGCCACTGCTCTGACCGTCGTTCCATTCGGCCTGGGTGCAATGTCCCAGGTGTGTGGCGAGCTCCAGGAAATCCCAGGGGCTGGTCAGTGCCAGGAGATGCTGATGGCTGCGGGGGCAATTCGACAGGTCGGTGAGCAACTGCTGGTGCTCGGCATTGCTATTGTCGAGCCTCAGCAGCCAGGGGCCGACCTGGGCGACCTCCTGCTCTGGCGTGTGCCGCAGGATGGCATCCTGCTGGGCAGGTGGGTGCAGCCCGGCAAGGCGTTCGGCCAGGGGGAAATCCAGGTTGGTGGCGTCTACCAGCACGTCGATGTAAGGCAGCTTGGCCTGTGCCGCGCTGCGGGTGAGGTTGGTGAGCCAAAGGGCGGTTGAAGTCGTCACGGCTTATTTCCTTTCAACGCGCGACCAGAATCTGCGCTTTGGCCTGTGCCCTGCGCAGACATTCTTCGCAGACGGCCGGTGGTTTGTTCGGCATGGCCAGCGGATTACTTCCGGCCTGCTCCAGCAGATTCCCCGCCTTGTCCGCATCCGCCATCCCCGGCTGGCGCGGCGGTTTGACGGCGATGCCCGAGCCATTGCCCGGCGCGCCGCCGGCATTGATCTTGACCATCGGCCCGACCAGGGTGATGCCGCTGGGGTCGAGTTTGATGAAGCTGCCGCCGGCTTTGAGGGTGATTTCCAGGCCGGCTTCGATGACCATTCTCTGTCCGGCCTTGAGGTGGATCTCGCGGCCGGCCTGGGTCAGTTGGGCGGTGCCGAGTTTGATGTGCTGGTTCTGCGCCACGGTCAGGTGGTCGTCGGCGCGGACTTCCACCTTGCGATCCAGGTGGGTGGTGTGGTGTTCCTCGGCTTTCAGCTCGGTGTAGCTGTTGGCTTCGACCGTGTCGTGGCGTTCGTGGCCGATGCGGATCTTCTGGTCGTGCTCGATGTTTTCGTCCCAGTCTTTCTGGGCGTGGATATAGATCTGTTCGGCGCCTTTTCTGTCCTCGATGCGCAGCTCGTTGTAGCCGCCACCGCCGGGGGAGCTAAGGGTCTTGAATACGCTGCGGGTCTTGTTTGCCGGCAGGTCGTAGGGGACGACGTGTTCCTTGTGGTACAGGCAGCCGGTGACCAGTGGCTGGTCGGGGTCGCCCTCGAGGAAGGTGACCAGCACTTCCATGCCGATCCGTGGGATGGCGATGCCGCCGTAGCGGTCGCCGGCCCAGCTGCTGGAGACGCGCAGCCAGCAGCTGCTGCTGTCGTCGCCCTGGCCTTCGCGGTCCCAGTGGAACTGCACCTTGATCCGGCCGTATTGATCGCAGTGGATCTCCTCGCCCTTGGGCCCGGTGACCACGGCGGTCTGGCTGCCCAGCACGCGCGGTTTCGGGTGTTGCAGGGGCGGGCGGTAGAGGATGTTCCAGGGGCTGGCGCTGAAGTGGTTGCGGTAGCCTTGGTGGAAGTCGGCGGAGTTGCCGGATAGACCCTCTCCCCCGGTTCCTCTGGACTCGCCACGTCCCTGTGGCTCGGCCTGCGGCCAGCTAAAGCTGCCCAAATCGGCTGTCCTGCCGATTTGTCCATTGGGAGAGGGGAGAAAGCCGGCGCCGAAGTTGCTGATGGATTCTTCCAGCACCTGCGGCTGTTTGCCTTGGTGGATCACCTCGTGCAGCAGCCACAGATCGTTCCATTCGCGGCGCGGGTGGTCGGAGATTTCCAGCAGGTGGCCGCTGAGCAGCTTGGGCTGATCGCTGCGGCCTTCGGCCAGTTGGTAGTCGGCGCGGTGGCGTTCCAGGGCGCGCTGGGCCAGGTGTTTGCCGCGTGTGCGCTCGGTGTAGCGGCCGGGGTAGTCGTAGTCTTCCAGGTCGGGCTGGAACTCGCTCTTGGCGGCGGCCTCCAGCAGCAGGCGCGGTTGTTCGAAGTCGTAGTCGCGGCGGCTCACGCGGTTGCTGCGGGTGGCCAGGCGCAGGGCGAAGCGCTTGATCACCGGTTCGTCGGCGACCATACCGCTGTCCTGCACGTAGGCGGTGGGCTGGCCCAGGCGCGGGAAGCTGGTCTGGTCGTCGCCGAAGACCAGCACATGGCCTTGGCCACTGTGCTCGAAGTGGTAATGCAGGCCTTCTTCCTCGCACAGGCGCTGGATGAAGTGCAGGTCGCTCTCGTCGTACTGCACGCAGTAGTCGCGCTCGGGATAAACCGTCGGGCCGAGCTGAAAGCGGTAGGCGCCGCCGAGGATACCGTGCTCCTCCAATACCAGGGCGATGATCTGCGGCACCGTCAGCGGCTGGTAGATGCGCTGGTTAGTGCGTTGCGCCAGCCAGGCCAGCTTGGGCTGCAGCACCAGGCGGTAGCGGGTCAGGCGCTTGCCGGACTCGCCCTGGGCGGCGTCGTGCACCAGGCCATGGATGCCGTTGCCGTCCGGGCTGAAGGCGAGGAAGGCGGGCTGGCCGAGCAGGCTCTGCAGGTCGAGGTCGGGGCGCTCGCTGACCAGATCCACCTCGAAGCGGTAGGGCTGGTTGAGCGCTTCGCGGCCGTGGAATTCGAGCACCTGCAGGTCATGGCGCTGGCCGTCGAGGGTCAGGCTGAAGTGGGTCTGGTTGGCGGGGTTGAACATTCTGTCGTCCTTGTCAGAGGGCTGGCCGGCGGCGCAGCCAGCGCGGCAGCCGGGAAGCCGGGCGCTGCTGTTCGCGGAACGCGCGCAGCAAACGGGGCAGACTGCTGCGCTGGGCCGGGTCGAACTCCAGCGCGGCGCGCAGGGCCGGCCACAGGGCGCGGGGCATATCGGCGGGGGCATGCAGCGGCAGTTCCATTGCCTTGGCCTGTTTAGCACTTTGCCGGCGGAAAGGATGCTGGCCGCTGCACAGTTCGTAGATCACGCAGGCCACCGCATAGACATCGGCGGCGGCGCTCAGGGGGGCACCGTCGAGCAGTTCCGGGGCGGCATAGCGCGGCGTCCAGGCGGCGAAGCGGCTGCGCGAGAGGCGCGGCAGGCCGGTGAGGAAGCCATCCATGGCCTGGCCGAGGCCGAAGTCGAACAGGCGCAGTTCACTGTCGCCGAGCATCAGGTTGCTCGGCTTCAGGTCGCCGTGCAGCACGCCTTGGCCGTGCGCGTAATGCAGGGCTTCGAGCAGGTTCAGGCTGATCGTGCGGGCCTCGGCCCAGGGCAGGCCGCTGGGGTATTGCTGCAGCAGGCTGTCGAGGGTGCAGCCCTTGAGCAGCTCCATGGTGATGAAGGCGCGCTGGCTGGGCGGGTCGATCTCGAAGCTGTACAGGCGCACCAGGTTGCGCTGGCTCAGGCGCGCGCTGAGGGCGAACTCGCTGTAGAGCAGGGCGCTGGCGTCCGGGTACTCGGCGAAATCCTCGCTGAGGGTCTTCAGCGCCACATAGGGCTGCGGGTCGCCGAACTGTTCGCGCAGCAGGTCGCGGGCGCGGTACACCGCGCCCATGCCGCCGACGCCGAGCAGGCGTTCGATGCGGTAGCGCCCGCAGAGCACCGGCGGCAGGTCCTTGGGCAGGGGCCGTGGCGCCTTGGCGCTGCTGCCGGCCATCAGGGTCAGGTCGGCGCTGGCGGCGGTGGCCGCGGCCTGGTGGTTCATCGCGCTGCTCATCGGTTGATCACCACGGCGCTGAGGTTGTCGCGGGCCGGGCCATCCAGCGCCAGTTCGAACAGGCGCTGCAGGGCCAGGCTGGCGCTGGGGCGGATCAGCGCGGCGCCGAGCTGGTCGTGGTCGAGATCCTGATACAGGCCGTCGCTGCACAGCAGGAACACGTCGCCGGGCAGGCTCTCCAGTTCAAGGATATCCAGTTGCAGCTCCTCGGCCGCGCCGATGGCCCGGGTCAGGGCATGGGCGGCCGGCTGGCGCGCGGCTTCCTCGACGCTCATGCCGCGTTCGTCGACCAGTTGCTGGAGCAGCGAATGGTCGCGGCTCAACTGGTACAGCTGGCGCCCGCGCAGCAGGTAGCAGCGGCTGTCGCCGGCCCACACGCAGGCCATCCGGCTGCCGGCGGCGAGCAGGGCGACCACGGTGCTGCCGACCAGCATGTCGGGGTTCTCGCTGGTGACTGTGAGGCCCAGGCTGAGGTGCCGATTGAGCCGGTGTAAGCAGTCGCGCAGGCGTTCCAGGCGCTGCTCGAAGCTGCCGGCGGCGTCCAGCTCGCCCAGGCTCTCGACGATCAGGCGGCTGGCCAGGTCGCCGTTCTGGTGGCCGCCCATGCCGTCGGCGACCACCCACAGGCCACGCTGCGGCTGGTCGAGAAAGGCATCCTCGTTGCGCGCCCGCACCTTGCCGGTGTCGGTGCGCGCGGCGCTGTGCCAGAGCAGGTTGGCGACTTCCATCAAAGCGTCGCCGGCAGCTTGAAGTCGCGCAGCAGGCTGGCGTCGAACGGGTTCGGCGAGCGCTGGCTGTGCAACAGGTACTTGGCCTGCAGACCCTGCAGGTTGGCCTTGAGGATCAGCACGTCGCGGCCGCTGTGCTGCTCGACCTGCATCAGGTCGAGCAGGCGGAACAGCGCCCAGGGCCCACTGCTCTTCTCGATGCCGACGCGGCGCCCGCCCTGCTCTTCGAGCACCAGGCTGCTGCGCTCGCTGTCGCCTTCGGCCGGCCAGCGGAACGCGGTGGCGACGATCGGCCCGTGGCGGTATTCCATCTGCTTGCCGCCGTACTGGAAGTCGGCGCGGTTGAGGCTGTAGTCGAGGGTGAACGGCTCCAGCTTGAACAGCACCAGCGGCTCGGTGGGGTTCTCGGCGAAGAAGCTGCGGCGGATCACCTGGGTCTGGTTCATCTGCTTGAGGAATGCCGGCGACAGCGGCAGGCCCTGGCCGTCCAGGCGACGCAGCTGGTACTTGCCCTCGCTGTCGCTGACGAAGGCCTTGAGGTAGCGGTCGACGAAGCCGTCGGCCACGCCATCGGCCTTGAAGAACTCGCGGAAGTCGGCGATGGCCACGTCGCTGTCGCTCTTGGCGCTGAACGGATAACGCTTGAACAGCGACTCCTTGTAGAAGGAGTACAGCTCGCTGCGGTAGCGCTTGTTCAGGTAGCCGTAGGCGTCGTTGAGCACCAGCTGCCAGCTGTCGTCGGCGATCAGGCTCAGCCAGTTGCCCACCGGCTGCGGCAGGCGTGCGGCGCTGCTGCGTACCTGGTTGATCGCATCCGGGCGGCCGGCCATGCGCGCCTTGGCCATCTCGAAAGCGGCCTGTTCCGGGGCGCTGGCGTGGGCCAGGCCGCTGAACTGCAGTTGCAGGGCATCCAGCGCCTGCAGGGTGGCGGCCAGTTCCGGGCCGGCGCCGCTGTTGTCATCGAGCAGCCGGTGCAGCGGTTCGAAGCGCCGTTGCAGGGCGCGCCGCGCGGTGTCCGGCAGGTTCTTGGCGATGGCGCCGATGCCCTGTTCGGCCGCGGCGGCGGCCAGCTCGTCGACCTGGTCGGCGGCGGTTGGCAGATCGAAGCGGGTGTTCTCGCGCACTTCCACCAGAACCTGCAGCAGCGGCGAGTTGGCCGCGGTCAGCGCGCTCAGCTGGAGGATGCCCTGGGCCGTGTTGCCGATCGGCTCCAGGCTGAGCTGGGCGATGGCCTCGCCCCAGTAGTTGGCGTAGTCGCGGAAGTACAGCTGCTCCAGTTCCACCAGCAGGCGGCTGAGGTCGTTGTCGCTGAGCTGGTTGCCTTCGCCGAGCACCCAGTTGTCGCGCAGGATGTCGCGCACCAGGCCGAGGCCCTGGGCGACGAAGTACTGCTGGTAGCCCTTCTGCGTGTACAGCCCGGGAATGCTGTAGTCGCTGCCGATGAACAGCGTGGCCTGGCTGCCCAGCTGCTGGCTCAGGCGGTATTCCGGCAGGCTGCGGGCCTGGTCGCGGAGCATGCGGTAGACCACGTTGGCCAGTGACTCGTTGCGCAGGATCTGCCGCGCCTCGGCCACCAGCGCGTCGTTCAGCGGGTAGGCGCTGAACGGTTCGGCCAGCAGGCGCTGGAAGTGGCCGTTGAGGCCCTTCTGCGTCGGCTCGGCGCCGGCGTAGCGCAGCGACCAGTCGGCGGCCAGCCAGTCCTGCAGGTACTCGGCTTCGCGGCGCTGTTCCAGATTGAGCATCAGGTAGGCGCGCAGGCTGCCGAGCAGCAGCTCGCGGTCGTCGCGGTTGGCGCGGATCTGGCCTTCCAGCTGACGGGCGACGCGCGGCAGCAGCTCGCTTTCCAGCTGGCGGCGATAGGCCTGGTGCACGCTCGGCTCGACCTTCTCACCCTGGTACAGGCCACCGCGTTCGAGCAGGGCGGCGTCACTCGGCGCGGGGAATACCTGGGTCGCCGCGTAGCTGCTGTCGAGCAGCGGCAGCACCTGCTCGGCCTCGTCCTTGGGATTGAGGCTCTCGCCTTCGCGGCCCAGTTGCTGGGCCAGTTCGCGCAGCTGTTCCAGGCGGCCGTGGTTGGCCGAATAGCTGTTGCCCCAGAGCAGGCCGAACAGCACCAGGCAGGCGGCGGCACCGGCGTAGAGGGCGCGCTGGCGCCAGTCGATGCGGCGTACTTCCTTGTCGTCCAGCCCGGCCAGATCGGCCTCGGGGAAGATCACCCGGCTGAGAAGCTGGTTGATAAAGCGCGCGCGGCCGCTGCGGTAGGTCGGCAAGGTGCTGCCGGCCAGGCCGAGGTTGCGGCCGATGCCGGTGGTACTGGGGTCGAGCGCATCACTGAGCTGCGGCGCGCTGGTCAGGTAGAAGCCGCGCAGGTGGCTGGAGCGCTGGTAGCGGTTGCCGCTGAAGGCTAGTTCGACGAACAGGCACAGGCGCTCGCCGAGCTGGCCGAGCTGGTGCGGGAAGTCGAGGATACGGCCGCGGCGCTGGGTGTCGCGCTCCTGGTGCATGCGCAGGATCACCTGGCTGTTGAGGCGGCGCAGCAGTTCCTCGAACTCCTGGCGGATCACCCCGGCGTCGGTGGCGTTCTGCTCCTTGCGCAGGCTGGCGCCGAGTACCTGGTCGCTTTCCTCGCGGCTCAGCTGGTCGAAGAACTCGTCGAAACCGAGGATCTTGTCGGCCTTGCTCAGCACCAGGTACACCGGCACTTCCACGCGCAGCTCGGCGTGGATTTCGTGCAGGCGCTGGCGCACCTGGCGGGCCAGGTTCTCCAGCTCCAGTTCGTTGTGGTACAGCAGGCTGTCCACCGGGATGCTGACCAGCACGCCGTTGAGTGGGCGCGCGCGGCGCTTGCGCAGCAGGTTGAGCAGGGTGTGCCAGGCGCGGCTGTCGACCGCCACGTCGGGCTGGTTGAGGTAGCGCCCGGCGGTGTCGAGCAGCACGGCGTGGTCGGCGAAGTGCCAGTTGCAGTAGCGGGTGCCGCCGACGTCCTTGGTCAGGCGCTGGGCATCGCCTTTGCTCAGCGGGAAGTCCAGGCCGGAGAAGTCCAGCAGGCTGGTCTTGCCGCTGCCCTGCGGGCCGATCAGCAGGTACCAGGGCAGTTCGTTGCGCCATTTGTCGCTGCGCCCGCGGTACAGGCTGGAGCTCTTCAGGGTGCGCAGGGCCTGCTTGAAGCGGCCGCGCAGTTCGACCTGTTCCTCGCTGATCAGGCCGTCGCGGCGCAGGCGCTCCTGGGCATCAACGTCATCCGCTTCCTGCTTCTTGCGCACATTGGCGCGCCAGCTGATGAACACGATGAACAGGCCCCAGGCGAGGAACAGCAGGCTGATGCTGACCAGGCGGCTGGCCGCCGATTCCCAGAACTTGCTGTCGGCCACCGCCAGCAGCGGCCCGACGAACCACACCAGCAGGGCCAGGAACAGCACCAGGCACAGGCTCCAGACCCAGGTCTGGCGCAGGAAGGTGGCGGTTTTCTTGAGAAAATCCTTCATCTCAACTTATCCCTGAGTGGATTGTGCGGCGGCCGCCGGAGCGACCTCGACCGCCTGGTAGGGCTGCAGCACCGTGCTGCGCTGCTCGTGCAGCACCCAGCTGAACGCGGCGTAGAGCAGAGCCAGGCCGGCGACCGTGGCCACCGCCACCAGCCAGCCCGGAACGATGCGCACCAGGCGGCGGCGGCCGTCCTTGAGGCCCTGCCAGTGCGGCGACAGCTCACGCGGAATGTCCCCGCGCAACTGGCGGATCTGCCGGTACAGGCTGTCGCGGATCGCCTCCAGTTCGAGCATGCCGCGCGGCAGCACGCGGTACTTGCCCTCGAAGCCGAGCGACAGGCAGATGTACATCAGCTCGAGCATGGCCAGGTGCTTGACCGGGTTGCGCGACAGGTGCTCGAGCAGCTGGAAGAACTTCTCGCCGCCGAAGGTCTCGTTGTGAAAGCTCGACAGCAGGCTCATCTGCGACCAGGCGCTTTCGTTGCCCCAGGGCGTGGTCACCACCGCTTCGTCGACCACCGTACACAGCACGTAGCGCGCGGCCATCACCTGGCCGCCCTCGGCGCCTTCCTGCAGGGCGCGGTGCTCGAACAGCTTGATCGCCACGCTGAGGCGCTCGTTGAGCGCCTGGAAGTTTTCCGCGCTGGCGCTGTTCTTCAGCCGCACCACTTCCGAGAGCAGCAGCGCGCTGGCAGCCACCAGCGGGTTGAAGCTGATGTTGAAGACTTCCGCCGGGCGCATGCGCGCGGCATACACCATGCGTTCTTCGAGCTGCTCCATGGGCGGCGCGGCGAAGTCGGTCAGCGGGCTGCGCGCCGCGCCGGCAGTCTGGCGGTTGAGGACGACGGTCTTGTCCTGTGCTTCCTTGATCATGTTCAGCTCCTGATCGCCCAGAATTTCAGCTCAAGCCCGGAGAAGTCCCCGGACACGTGGAAGGCAAACCCACCCGAGCTTTCCAGCTGCGCCAGCTCTTCCGAGCCGAGCTCCAGGGCGAAGTAGGTCTTGTCCGAGTGGAAGGGGATCTGCCGCGGCGCCACCGGCAGCGGCTTCACCTTGATCCCCGGCAGGTGCAGGTTGACCAGCTGGCGGATGCGCTCCACCGCGCCGATCTTCAGGTGCGCCGGCAGGCGCTTGCGCAGCTCCTCGGAGTCGCACTGGGCGCTGGCGGCGAGGATGAACTCGGCGCTGGTCAGCAGCTTGTGGTCCTGCAGCGGCGAGACCTGGATGCCGTACTGGCGCTGCTGCAGCGGCAGCTCGATGGCGTGCTGTTCGAGCACCATCGACAGCACCTGGCGCAGCGCGTCCATCAGCTTGCGGAAGCTGCCGCCCTGGTCGTTGTGCAGGTAGCGGCTGTCCAGGCGTGGGCGCTTGTGGTCGCTGGCGAAGGTGGCCAGCTCGCCGAGCAGGCCGACCAGTTCGCGGTAGATGCGCTCCGGGTGCAGTTGCTCCAGCGACAGGTAGTGGCGCAGCTGCGGCTCGTAGCGGTTGACCAGCTGCAGCATAAGGAAGTCACCGACCTCGGTATTGCCCAGCTTGCCGGCTGCGCGCACGCGCTCGGCGAGGATGTCGCCGCGATGGCCGAGCATGCTGATCACTTCCTTGAGGTAGGCCAGCAATGTGTTCGACGCCTGCACATGGAGGAAGGTCGGGCTGAAATCCGGGTCGAGCACGACCACCCCGTCCGGGCTGGTGTCGAGGATCTCCGCGACCTTGAGTTTGACGAAGGCCTGGTCGGTCTGTTGCTCGCCGAGCAGCAGGCGAAAATCCGGACGGCCACAGCTGACCTGGCTGGCGGCGCTGTCGCCGGCATTCGAGTCGGTGACTTCCAGCTCCTGGGCGCGGTAGCGCGCGAGCACGTCCTGCTGCTCCGCGCGGCGGCTCTCGATGTGGTTGCCGGTGACCAGCGGCAGGGCCAGGTACACCGGGGTGGCCGAGGTGTTCGGCGGCACGTCGATGGCCAGCGGCTCGCGCGCGGCGTCGATCTCAAACAGGCTGCCATCCGGCAGCACGCCGCCGGCCTGGCTCAGCACCAGCTTGCCCATGCCGAGGAACTGGCGATCGATCTCCAGGCTGAAGAAGCCCCAGGGATAGACCTCCAGCAGGCGGGTACGGGCCTTGAGCTGGTGTTCGTAGTAACGGTCGCTTTGCTGGAAGTGCTGCGGGCGCAGGAGCATCCCTTCTTGCCAGACTACCTTGAGCATTTCCATGTGCTCAGTCCTCTTCCTGTGCGTCGCTCAGCGCCTGCAGGCCGCGCTTGTCCAGGCTCACACCGGCCTGGTTGATCTCACCTTCCTGCAGCGATACGACGAAGCGCCAGCTGGCTTCCGGCAGATCGCGGTAGGCGGCCACCACGCCGACGTAGCGGCTGCCCGGCTGCACCGCGAGTTTCAGTTCGCGGGTTTCGCCGGGGCGCACTTCCAGCTCCTCGAAGCTGACCAGATCGGGCATCAGCGATTCCTTCGGCCGCTGGTAGAGGGAGAAGAAGTCGGCGTTGTTGAACGATGAGGGATTCTTCAGCTCCAGCAGGCGCACCACGATCGGCGAGGGGCGGCCGTGCAGGTCCGGGTTGAGGTCGTCGCTGGCGGCCAGGGTCAGGTCGAGCTTGGTCTTGTCCGAGAAGGGCGACAGGCTGGCGCAGCCGCTTAGGGCGACGAACAGAGACAACAGGCTGAGGCTGATAAGACGGCGCATGGCATTCATCCTTGCTTTCATTCTTGGAAGTCGGTGTTGAGCGTGGCGATCAGGCGCACCTGCTCTTCGTAGGTCTTGGCGAAGTCGCGGGCGAACAGGCGCTGGCTCCAGTCGTCGTCCTGCTCGAGCAGGCGGTACTGGCGCTGGTAGGCGCGCCAGCGGCTGCCGGCGGTGGCCAGCAGCGGCTTGCGCTCCTGCTCGAAGCGCAGGGTGAGCTGCTCCGGGGCGAACTGGTCGAACAGGCCCTTGACCGCCGCGCGGCTGGCGGCGAACAGCGCCACCTGATGCGCCTGCAGATCGCGGAAGGCACGGCCGACGGCCTGCTCGGCGGCCAGCTGGCTGGGCTTGTTGCTGCGCAACAGGGCCTGCAATGCCTCGCCGGCATCGGCGCTGTGCTTGAGCGGGTTATTGCCGGCGCTCTGCACGGTGGTCAGGGCCAGGCGCAGTTCGTTCTTCAGCTCGCCACGGGTGCGCAGGCTCTGCTGCAGACCGCCAATGCTCTGCTTGAGCAGGCGTGCGGCATTCAGCGCCAGGGCTTCGCGACCGGCCGCGTCGAGGTCGTCGAGCGGCACGCCGAGGGCCTCGCCGAAACGCTGCCAAAACGCCGCGCTCTGTGGCTCGCTGGCAACGGTCGGGCGCGGCTGCGCGGTCGGCTCGCTGACGCGCACGGCAACCGGCACTTCGACCGCCTCTTCGACGGCCGCTTCCACCAGCTCCGGCAGCAGCAGGCTTTCCATGTCGATGCGCGCGTACTGGCTGCGCTCGAACTGTTCCTCCGGCTCCTGCACCAGGCCAGCGAATTCGTCCAGGCTGCTGTAGCCGCGCGGACGCTGTTCGAGGGCGGCGATCGGGTCGAGGTCGAGGAAGGCGTCGTCCGGGATGATGCTGCCGGCGGCCTGGCGCTGGCCGATCTGCTCCTCGAACTGCGCCGGGTCCTGCAGCACGCGGGCGCGGATTTCCACCTCGCCCAGGCAGAACACGTCACCGTGGCCGATGCGCAGCGGCTCGCCACGGCGCAGGCTGGCGCCGCTGTCCTTGAGCTGGATGCCGTTGCTGCTGGTGTCGGTCAGGTAGAAGTGACCATCGCTGTAGCTGACCTGGGCATGCCGGCTGGAGATGATGCGTTTGCTGTCGGGGATCGACCAGTCGCAGTCCTCGCTGCGGCCAATCACCCCACCGGCCTTCTTGAAGCTCTTGCTGGTCAGCATGCCCGGCGCGAATTGCTGGGCACTGACGACGTCGAATACCAGTTCCATGGTGCGGTGCTCCTCGGCTTATCAGTTGTCGCGCTGCTCGGCGTGCGGGTCGCCCAGCGGGCGGTAGTCGTCATCGCTGGATTTGTAGTTGCCGGCACAGCCGCTCAGGCAGAGCAGGGCGGCGAGCAGGGTGGTGGTCAGCAGGCGGTGGGACATCTCGGGTTCTCCACAGGCGGTGATTGAGGTGATTGGATTCAGGCGAACGCAGGCTGCGGTCGGTGGCCATAGCGGTTGTCTTGCGACTGGCCAGGCCAGAGCAGCAACAGCGGCCAGATGATGGCGACCAGCAGGACCAGGACGCCGCTAAAGCCCATATCGTGCAGGCGGCGGATGCCCAGGCAGAGGGTGGCGGCGAATGTGTAGAACAAGCCGATCAGCAGCAGCGTGTTGATGACGTACTCCTGCAGCGGCTCGGGAAAAAGCAGACCCAACAGACAGATGGCCAGGGCACACTGGCTCCACAGCGAGAGCAGCAGATACTTGAGACGGCCGATACGCCCGTTGGAAACCAGTGGTTCCAGGGTCAGCAGGAACAGGATGTCCTTGGTTTTGCTCATCAGGGTTCTTCCTTAAACGTCGGCCGGGCTGATCTTCAGCCGGTCCATGCGGTACAGCAGGGTGCGTCGCGGCAGGCCCAGTTCGCGGGCGGCCTGGCTCTGGTTGCCGCGGTTCTTGCGCAGGCAGTCGAGCAGCAGGTTGCGTTCGACCTGCTCCAGGCGTTCGCGCAGGTTCATGCAGTTGTCTTCGACCTGGCCGGCCGGGTGCAGGTTGAAGTGCTCGGGCAGCAGCTCGTCGCCTTCGCAGAGCAGCACGGCGCGCGCGATCAGGCCCTTGAGCTCGCGCACGTTGCCGGGGAAGGCGTAGCCGGCCAGGTGGTCCAGCGCCGCCTCGGACCAGCGATAGGCATCGCGCTGCAGGAAGCAGGCGGCCTCGGTGGCGAAGTGGCGGGCCAGCTGCAGGATGTCCTCGGCGCGGGCGCGCAGTGGCGGCAGCTCGATGGGGAAGTGCGACAGGCGGTAGAACAGGTCTTCGCGAAAGCGGCCTTCCTCGACCAGCGCGCGCAGGTCGCGATGGGTGGCGGCGATGATGCGCACGTCGACCTTGTGCGTGGCGGTACTGCCCAGCGGGCGCACCTCGCCTTCCTGCAGCACGCGCAGCAGCTTGGCCTGCAGGGCCAGCGGCATGTCGCCGATCTCGTCGAGGAACAGGGTGCCGCCGTCGGCCGCGTCGAACAGGCCCTTGCGGTCGCGCTCGGCGCCGGTGAAGGCGCCCTTGCGGTAGCCGAACAGTTCGCTCTCCAGCAGGTTTTCCGGCAGCGAGGCGCAGTTCTGCACGATGAACGCCTGGCTGCGGCGGAAACCGCAGTCGTGGATGGCGCGGGCGACCACTTCCTTGCCGGTGCCGGTCTCGCCGGTGAGCAGCACGCTGACCGGGTTGTGCAGCACCTTGCCGACCAGCTGGTAGACCGCGCGCATCGGCGCGCTGCTGCCGATCAGGCCGTAGCCGCTGCTCGGCAGGCTGGCCGGTGCCGTGCTGAGCGGCGTGGCCTGCGACGCACGCAGGCGTTGCAGCAGCTGGTGCTGGGTCAGGGCGAAGGTGCCGAGGCTGGCCAGCGAGCCGGCGAAACCTTCCAGCTCGCGGACACTGTGGCTGGCCAGCAACAACAGGCCGCCGACGCGGCCCTGCTCGTCCTGCAGCGGCAGACACAACAGGCTGCGCCAGGCTTGCTCGCGGGTCGGCAGGAAGCTGGTTTCGTGCAGGTTGTGGTCGAGGTTGGCCAGGCTCAGGTGACGGTTCTGGCACAGGCAGTACTGCAGCAGCTGCTCGCCGTCGTAGTCGCTGGGCAGGCTGGCGCTGTGCTCGGGGTGCGCCTGGCCATCCAGCCATTCGCCGGCCAGGGTCAAGCGGGTGTGGGTGCTGTCGAGCAGGTACAGCTGGCTCAGTTCGCAACCCGCGAGCTGCGCGGCGGCCTGCACCAGGCCGGCCGGCAGGTCGTCGGCCTTGGCCAGGCGCGACAGCTGGCCGAACTGCTCCAGCAGGGCTTCGGCATAGGGCAGCGGCTGGGCAATGCGCTGCAGCAGCTGGGGTGGCTCAGGCAGCTGGGGCGGCAGGCGTTCAGGCGAATTCACAGACCAGCGCTCCTTCACCGTCGAGGGTGGCGTGCACCTGCTGCAGGCTTTCGCCGGCGGCCATGGCAGCCAGCAGGCGGTCGGCGATCTGCGGCAACAGCTGTTGCTCCAGCAGCTGGTCGATCAGCCGTGCGCCGCTGTCGTTGTGCTGGCAACGGCGGGCCAGGTGACCAAGCAGCGCCGGGCTGTGGCTGAAGCCGAGCTGGCGGCGGGCCAGGCGCTCGCCGAGGCGCGCCAGCTTGAGTGCGACCAGTTCCTCGAGCACGCTGCCGGCCACCGGGTAGTAGGGCACCACACGCATGCGCGCCAGCAGTGCCGGCTTGAAGTGGCGGCTCAGGGCCGGGCGGATGGCCTGTTCCAGTACTTCGGCAGCCGGACGCTGGTCATCGCTGCAGAGCTGGGCGATCTGCTCGCTGGCCAGGTTGCTGGTCATCAGGATCAGGCAGTTGCGGAAGTTGATCTCGCGGCCTTCGCCGTCGTTGGCCACGCCCTTGTCGAAGATCTGGTAGAAGACGTTCATCACGTCCGGGTCGGCCTTCTCCACCTCGTCGAGGAGGATCACCGAGTAGGGCTTCTGCCGCACCGCCTCGGTGAGCATGCCGCCCTCGCCGTAGCCGACGTAGCCGGGCGGCGCGCCGATCAGCCGCGACACCGTGTGCTTCTCCTGGAACTCGGACATGTTGATGGTGGTGAGGAAGCGCTCGCCGCCGTACAACAGGTCGGCCAGGGCCAGGGCGGTCTCGGTCTTGCCGACGCCGCTGGGGCCGACCAGGAGGAACACGCCGACCGGCGCATCGTCCTGGTTCAGGCCGGCGGCGCTGGCGCGCATGGCGCGGTCGAGGGCCACCACCGCCTGCTCCTGGCCGCGCACGCGGGCGCGCAGATCGTTGGCGAAACCGGCCACCTTGGCGTTGTGTTCGCGGGCCAGCTGGCTCAGCGGCACGCCGGTCCAGTGGCTGATCACCTCGGCCACCAGGCGCGGGCAGACTTCATGGCTGACCAGGCGCTCGGCGCTTTGTGCTGCAGCCAGCTCGGCCTGGATCGCGCGCAGCTCTGCTTCCAGTTCGGCCAAATTCGGCAGGGGTTCGCCGCTGTCGTCACTTGCCTCGGCAGGTTGATCTAGGCGGGCGGCGGCGCACTGCTGGCGCAGTTGCAGCAGACGTTCGGCCAGCTGGCGCTGCTCGCTCCAGCGCGCATCGATCTGCTGCAGTTCGCCAGCGGCCTCGCGCAGACGATTTTCCAGCTGCTCCAGGGCTTCGCCGTCGACCGGCAGGCCGGCGTCCAGGTCGCGGCGCAGGGCTTCGCGCTGGCGCTGGCCTTCGGCGATCTCGCCACGCAGGCGCTCCAGCGCTTCCGGGGCGGCGGCCAGGCTGATGCGTACCCGTGCGCAGGCGGTGTCGAGCACGTCGACCGCCTTGTCCGGCAGCTGGCGGCCGGCCAGGTAGCGCGCCGACAGCTCGGCGGCGGCGACCACTGCGTCGTCGCGCAGGTAGATGCCGTGGCTCTGCTCGTACACCGGGGCCAGGCCACGCAGGATGGTCACGGCTTCCTGGACCGTCGGCTCGTGCAGCTGCACCGGCTGGAAACGCCGGGCCAGTGCCGGGTCCTTCTCGAAGTACTTCTTGTATTCGCTCCAGGTGGTGGCGGCGATGGTGCGCAGCTCGCCACGGGCCAGGGCCGGCTTGAGCAGATTGGCGGCGTCCGAGCCACCGGCCTGGCCGCCGGCGCCGATCAGGGTATGGGCCTCGTCGATAAACAGGATGATCGGCTTGGCCGCGCCCTTCACTTCGTCGATCACCCCCTGCAGGCGCCGCTCGAACTCGCCTTTGACGCTGGCGCCGGCCTGCAGCAGGCCCATGTCCAGGCACAGCAGCTCGACGCCCTTGAGCACTTCCGGCACTTCGCCGCTGGCGATGCGCAGGGCCAGGCCCTCGACGATGGCGGTCTTGCCGACGCCGGCCTCGCCGACCACGATCGGGTTGTTCTTCCGGCGGCGGGCGAGGATATCGATCATCTGGCGGATCGCCCCGTCGCGGCACAGCACCGGGTCGAGCCTGCCGTCGCGGGCCTGCTGGGTGAAGTTGTGGGTGAAGCGTTGCAGGTTGGATTCACCCGGCGCGGCGGGTTTGCCGGCGGCGGTTTGCGGCTGCTGGCTGAGGGCGAAATCGCGCAGGCGCTCGGCGTCGATCTTGGCCAGCAGTGGCTGGTAGTGGCTGCCGGCATAGCGCAGCGGGTTGCGCAGCAGGGCGAGGATCAGCGCGGCCTGCTGCACCTGGCTCTGGCCCAGCTCCAGGTTGGCCACCAGCAGGGCGTCCTGCAGCCACTGCACCAGCTCGGCGGAAAACACCGGGTTGCGCGAGGCGCTGTGTTCGCCGCGCGGTTGCAGGGCGCTGGCGAGGGCGCCGGCGTCCACTTCGGCATCCTGCAGGGCACGGGCCAGCAGGCCTTGCGGGCGTTCGAGCAGACCGAGCAGCAGGTCTTCCACCAGGATCTTGTTGCCACCGCGCTGCAGGCAGCGCTCGGCGGCGCCTTCGAGGTCGCGGCGGGTGTCGGCGTCCAGTGCCTGGACCAACTGTTGTAGGTCGACGTTGATCATTCTCTCTGTCCTTAGTGAGTCATGCTGCCGATGGTGACCACACCATCGGCCTGTTCGTGGCCCAGCCAGCTGGTCCAGCCGAGGTGGCAGGGGTTGCCGGCGCCGATGCGCAGCTCGCGGATTTCCTCGTGGCGCAGGGCCAGGCGGATGTCGTAGTCGAGCGGGTCGCGCAGGGTGAAGCGCACCAGCGCGCAGAGCGGCTGGTAGCCCGTGCCGATCGGCAGGAATTCGTGGAAACGTGCCCAGCTGAGCTGGCGGATATGGATGCGGAACTTGCCGCCGCGGTCGCGCACCCGCTCGCCGAGCACCAGGCTTTCGCCCAGCTGGCTGTTGGCCAGGCCGAGGCGGTTGCGCTGCTCGCCGATGATCTGCACCTGGCGCTCGACGCACTGCTCGATGCGCAGGTCGGTGTGTTTGAAGTAGTAACGCAGCACCGACTCGACCAGTGCCGCCGAATGGGCGCGCAGGCTGAGCAGGCCGAGGTAGGGCAGCAGGCGTTTCCAGTTGAGTTCCTCGGCGGCGCGGATCTGCTCGCCGCCGAGGCCGATCAGGGCGAACAGCTGGTTGGAGAACACATCGCTGGCGCCGCGCTGGAAGCGCGCGTAGTAGCGGTACTTCTGCCAGATCGGCAGGAGCAGGCGCTGCAGGCGGTTGTTGAACAGGTCGAGGAATTCGCGGGTCGGGTTGCCGTCCGGGTTGTCGCCCAGCGCCTGTTCGCCATAGAAGGCCGGCAGCGGCGAACCGGCGCCGAACAGGCTGACCAGGTTGATGCGCAGCTGCGCGCGCAGCTCGCCCTGTTCCTCGAAGAACTGCACGCGATCGATATCGCTGCCGGGGAAGCCCAGGCTGGGGTTGGCCTGGTACTCCAGGCGCTCGTACAGCTGCTCCTCATCCAGTTCGGGATGGGCAGTGCGCAAGCGGTCCAGCACCAGCAGCACGCCCTGGAACAGGCTGTATTCGCGGATGCCCCGGCTGAGGCGGTTAAGACCCACTGCAAAGTCTGCTGCGCTGCGGCCAGGCGGCGTTGAACTCGGGCTCAGAATGCTCATTTACACCTCGTAAACTGCGCTTCTTCGCCCGAGTTCGCCTTACCTGGCTCTAGCTCGCTAGCCTTTGCAGCGGCTCTTAGAGCAGGGGCTGCTGCCCCATGCGCGGCGTCCATCGGTACACCTCTCCTTGTGTGCTGTGTACGCGCAGCTCGTGGTACGAGTTGAGGCTGGCGTAGAGGGCGAAGAATTCATTGAGCACCGAGGCGAACAGGAACAGGTCCCCTTCGCCCAGGTAACCGTCCGGGTTCATGTTCAGTTCGGTACGCACACCGCGTACCGGCAGGCCGCGGTGCAGGCGGTCGACGTGCTGGTGGCGGATCGACTGCAGGCCGCCGAGCAGGCGCTTGCTGACCTTTTCCGCGTGCTGGTCGTAGTAGCGCGGCAGGTCGTAGGTCTCGAGGATCACCTTGAGCGCCTCGACGTTGGCCAGCGACAGGTAGTTCAGCGACATGTTGCTGATCAGCTTCCACAGGTAGTCGCGGTGCAGCGGCGGCGCGTAGCTGGGCGTCACCGCGCTGATATTGCGGAAGGTGAGGAACTCCGGGGTGTCCTCGCTGGGCAGGCAGATAGCGCCCAGGCCCAGCTGGCGTGGCAGGTTCTGGTTGGTGCAAGTCAGCTCGATGGACAGGGTTTCCTGCTGATCCTGCTGGCGCATGCCGAAGCTGAGCCAGGTCTCCAGGCCGTCGCCGAGCATGGAGGGCTGCTGGCGCACGCTGTAGTGCGGACGGGCCTTGGGCACATCGAAGCTGGCGTCGTGTTCGAAGGATTCGAACGGCACGTATTCCTCGTAGCCCATGCCGCCGGGCTTCCAGCCGGTCACCCGGTCCACCGAGAACACCGCGCAGTGGCGCGTCTCGAATTCGGCCGGCAGCAGCAGGTACTGGTCCTGCTTGCCGTCCAGGCGGATCGGGATGGCGTCGTGGGCGAACAGGTTGACCACCGGTGTGCAGTACAGGCGCACGTTGTCCAGGGTCGGGCGGATGCGCTGCAGGCCGGTCTTCTGGATATCGAAGCGCAGCTCCAGGCCGCGAGCGCGCTCCAGCACCTCGGCCGGCTGGCGCTTGAGCAGCTCGAGGCCCTTGAGCTCGACGAACAGAAACTTGTCCTGGAAGGCGAAGTATTCCTGCAGGTGGCGGTAGCCGCGGAAGGTGTTCAGCGGGTAGGGCACCAGCGCCTCGTCTTCGGCGAAGCCCACCGCCTCGACCTTGTCGGCAGCCAGGGCGAAGCCTGGCAGTGGCTGGTCGTAGGCATCCTTGAGCGGCTTGCCCTCGCCATCCAGCAACACCAGCTGGATGCCGCCGAGGTGGCGCAGCAGGCCGAGGTAGAGCAGCTGGCTGATATAGCGCTCGCCAGCCAGGTGCAGGCGCAGTTTGCTCAGCTCGACTTCACCGAGGTGGCCATCGGCGCTCATGCCCAGGCGCAGGCTGAGCAGCGCGCCGTCGCCCTTCACCGAGTAGTCCAGGCCGTTCAGCGCCAGCGGCAGCACTTCGCAGGCGAAGGCGGTGCGGAAGCGGCAGGTCACGCCTTCGATGGCCTTGGCTTCCACCGGCGTATGCCGCGGTACCGCCAGGGCCGGGCCGGGGCGCTTGAGCGGATCGAACTGCAACATGCTGAATGCCGGCAGCGGGCGCATGTAGTTCGGCCACAGCAGGTGCATCAGCGAATGGGTCAGCTCCGGCAGCTCGTCGTCGAGCTTCTGCCGCAGGCGCCCGGTGAGAAAGGCGAAACCTTCCAGCAGGCGCTCGACATCCGGGTCGCGCCCAGCCTGGCCGAGGAACGGCGCCAGCGCCGGGCTGCGCTCGGCAAAGCGCTTGCCCAGCTGGCGCAGGGCAGTGAGTTCGCTCTGGTAGTGGTGGTTGAAAGACATTTCAGCGTCGCATCCTTGCGGTAAAGCAGCTCTATAATTCGGTTGTTTTCGGGCTAATAAGTTTATTAATGAAAAACGTTATTGTTGAAACGCAGTAGCCAACAACCAGAATGTAAGGAACGAAACTGATCCAGAGAAACAACATGCCAACTCCGGAGGTGTTGCCTATAACGAGATTGAACAGTCCATAGACGATCCAGGGTGTGCCGTAGATAGGAATAAAAATAAGTGGAGCCAGCCAGATCCGTCGGATAATTTCCGGCTCACTTTTATTAATTATTTGGCGATTGGCCCAGAATGCAAAGACCGGATAGGCCAATACTCCAAAACCCAGCCCGTAGATCAGAAATAGTTGTTCGAAAGGCATGTCTTGCCGATCTTCTATCAGCCACTCTCCCAGTAACACGAGGGAAAGTAGGACGAATGGGGCCCATATTGCTGTACGGAAGAAATGTAGACGATTCATTACCTTGAGCTACCTTTCGACTGTTCAGGCATGGGCTCTTCCCACATCCACATCCAGCGCTCTGCACTGGGATCAAGGCTGGTGAAGAAATTGTTCCACTCGGCAAGAGGGTGGAATTCCAGTTTTTCTTTGTTCAGCTTCCTGCGCTTCAGTTCATTGGCGATCAGGCCATTAAAATTTCCATCTTCGTCTATGCCTAGACGTATGGCAGAAGAAATCATGGGGTATTTCTTGTCTCCCCACAGCGAGAAGGAGGCAGCTCCTTTACGTACATGGATACCAAGGAAAACGGCAGTTCCTTTGCTGTCGGAAATAAAGGCTTCGCAATTAGGAAAACCATCACCGCTGATATAACTGACAATATCGACATGCTTGGCAACACGATCCACGGTAATGACAATCTTGTAGCTAACATCAAGGCTGGGAACAAAGGTCATCCCCGTAGTCTTTTTGGCCGTCGCCGAGAGTGGAAATGCATGGTTCTCGCCGGCATAACCGCCATCAACAAAAAGGGTTGTCACCGGACCACTTTCTTTTTTCACCAGAGGCCAGCTACCGCCTTTGGGTTGCAGTTCCCCGTCATAGCGGGTGTGGGCTTCACCTTGTTTTCCCGAGTCATTCGACGCTGTTTCCACATCCAGCACTTCACCTGCGTTGGTATCGACGGCAAAGCGATGCCAGATGCGTGAGGTGACTTGCGCTCCGCTGCTACCCGATTTGCCACTGGCACCCAGAGAGAACCCGCGGGCGTCTCCTTCGTAATTGAAGCCGCTCCAGCCGAAAGTCTTGGCTGGGTGAAACGAGCGGATGTTCAGCTCGTAACGAGCCAGCTTGGCCAGCCTCAGGTTGACGACTTGTCCGGTACGTTGGCTGGAAGGAGTGGAATTGGCACGTTTCAGGGCTGCGTCAGGCATGAGCGACACCGTTTGGTTGCAGCAGTGAAAGGGTCAATCCCTGAGACTGTTTGCCAGTGTTGATGACAGTGGTCCTGCCTTCACCGTCCGTGATGCCTTCATGCACTTCTCCTGCGGTGGTCACGATCCGGTAGCCATAGTTGGCGATGGGGTTCCCGCTATCGTCCTGGATGACAAAGAACTCATCGAAGAAGCCAGGCAAACCAAGAGGCTCAGCAAATGGCGCAGGCGAGTGAGTGGCGCCGATCAACACCGTCCCCGACCCCGCCACCACCACATTGCCGTGGCTACCCACGGTGCCGATGGTGGTCGCCGGTTTGCCGTTGATCAGCACAGTCGGGATCACATTGCCGACCAGGGCGCCGCCGCAGGCGGAGGCATCGCCCATGCGCGCGGCCGGTTTGCCATCGAACAGTACGTCGGGCGAGCCGGCGGCGATGGGATTGGTGCCGTGGCCCGGAATCGGGCAAGCAGTAGGGTCGCCCAGGCGGGCGGCGGGTTTACCGGACATCCATGCTCTCCTATGAACAGGCCCTTACCTGACCTTCACTTGCCCGCTGCCATCCAGCTGCGCGGCAAAACTTACGGGGCGTTTGACTCCGTCGATCTCCAGCTGGCCTTCGATGGCGAAGGCCAGGCTCAGCGGATCGTGGTCGCGGGGCAGTGACACCACGCGCACCTGGGTCAAACGCGGTTCGTACGCTTCGATGAAGCGTTCGATGGCGATACGCGCCTGTTGCAAGGCATCGTGCAGCGACAGGCGCATATCGTTGAGATCGGGCAACCCGTAGTCGGGCAGCGTTTGCACGCTGCCCGCCCGGGTGCTGAGCATCTTCGCCAGGTGGGCAGCCACCGAGGCCATGGCGGACACCTCATGGCTCCAGCCGGCGCGTTTGCCGGCTTCGCCACCCAGGCGCTCGAACAGGCTGCCGTAACTCACTGGCTGTTACTCCTTGTCCAGCTTGCCGACCAAGGACAGGGTGAAATCGGCACCCATGTACTTGAAGTGCGGACGCACGTTGAGGCTGACGCGGTACCAGCCCGGCTCACCATCGACGTCGCTGACGATCACCTGGGCGGCGCGCAGCGGGCGGCGGCTACGCACTTCCGAGCTGGGGTTTTCCTGGTCGGCGACGAACTGGCGGATCCACTTGTTCAGCTCCAGCTCGAGGTCGGTGCGCTCTTTCCACGCGCCGATCTGCTCGCGCTGCAGCACTTTCAGGTAGTGCGCCAGGCGGTTGACGATGAACAGGTAGGGCAGCTGGGTGCCGAGTTTGTAGTTCAGCTCGGCGGTCTTGCCTTCCTCGCTGATGCCGAAGAATTTCGGCTTCTGAGTGGAGTTGGCGGAGAAGAACGCGGCGTTGTCGCTGCCCTTGCGCATGGTCAGGGCGATAAAGCCTTCTTCCGCGAGTTCATATTCGCGGCGGTCGGAGATCAGCACTTCGGTGGGGATCTTGGTCTCGATCTCGCCCATGCTCTCGAAGTGGTGCAGCGGCAGGTCTTCCACGGCGCCACCGCTCTGCGGGCCGATGATGTTCGGGCACCAGCGGAACTTGGCGAAGCTGTCGGTCAGCTTGGAGGCGAAGGTGTAGGCGGTGTTGCCCCACAGGTAGTGCTCGTGGCTGGCAGCGACGTTCTCCTTGTAGACGAAGCTCTTCACCGGGTTCTCTTCCGGATCGTAGGGGTTGCGCAGCAGGAAGCGCGGCAGGGTCAGGCCGACGTAGCGGGCGTCTTCGCGCTCGCGGAAGCTTTGCCACTTGGCGAACTGCGGGCCCTCGAAGTGATCCTTGAGGTCCTTCAGGTTGGGCAGGCCGGTGAAGCTCTCCAGGCCGAAGAACTTCGGCCCGGCGGCGGCGATGAACGGCGCGTGGGCCATGCAGGCCACCGAGGCGACGTGCTGCATGCACTTGATGTCCGGTGAGCTGGGGTCGAAGAAGTAGTTGGCGACGATGGCGCCGACCGGCTGGCCGCCGAACTGGCCGTACTCGGCGGTGTAGATGTGCTTGTACAGGCCGGACTGGGTGATTTCCGGGCTGTCCTCGAAGTCGTCCAGCAGGTCCTGCTTGGAGGCGTTGAGGATTTCCAGCTTGGTGTTCTCGCGGAAGTTGGTGCGATCGACCAGCAGCTTGAGGCCGCGCCAGGACGATTCCAGGGCCTGGAAGTCGGCGTGGTGGAGGATCTCGTCCATCTGCCGGCTGAGCTTGGCGTCGATCTCCGCGATCATGCGGTCGACCATGGCCTTCTTCACCGGCTCGTTCTGGTTGTGCGGCTTCAGCAGCTCTTCGATAAAGGCGGACACGCCACGCTTGGCGATGTCATAGGCCTCGTCGTCCGGGGTCAGCCGGGTTTCCGCGATGATGCGGTCGAGAATGCCGGCTTCGGCGACATTCCGGGTGGTTTCCACTACTGCACTGGTGCTCATGCTCGGGCTTCCTTGTCGAGGGATCAGGCGTCTTGCTGGGTCAGGCCCAGTTCGCTCAGCACGCGGTCACGCGAGTCGTCGTCGGCGAGCACGCTTTCGATCGCCTTGCGGAAGGCCGGGGCGTTGCCCAGCGGACCTTTCAGGGCGACCAGGGCGTCGCGCAGTTCCATCAGCTTCTTCAGCTCGGGAACCTGGTCGACCACGGCGGCGGGGTTGAAGTCCTTCATCGAGTTGATGCGCAGCTGCACCGGCAGTTCGTCGGCGCCCTGCTCATCCTGCAGGCGGTTGGCCACGCTGAAGGTCAGGTTGAGTTCCTGCTTGCCGAGCACTTCGTCGAAGTTGTTCTTGTCGATGCTGATCGGCTTGCGGTCTTCGATCTTGCGCTCGTCGGCGCGCTGGGTGAAATCACCGAGGACCATCAGTTTGAGTGGCAGTTCGATCTCTTCCTGGGCGCCGCCTGTGGCGGGCTTGAAGGTGACGTTGATGCGTTCCTTGGGGGCTACCGAGCCTTCTTTGGCCATGGCTGTTCTCCTTTACGTTTTCGGTATGTACGGGCCTTGCGGCCTTAATCCAGCACCACTTCGAGGTCGAGGTGGCACAGCCTGCGGTGGATCTCTTCCTTGCGTTCGCGGATCACGTGGCTCTGCGGCAGCAGCTCGTAGCAGCTGTGCAGCAGGCGCAGCACTTCCAGGGCGAGATCGGGTTCCCACTCGCCGAGGCCGGAGGCCTGCAGCGTCTGGTCGAGGGATTCGAGTTGGGTCTTGGCCAGTTCGTGCTTCTTCGCCGCGCTGCACAGGCGCGCCAGGCTTAGCTGCCAGAAGAACCGCGCGCGGCCGCCCTGGGCCTGGGCCATGCCTTGCTTGAGCTGTTGCACGGCGGCTTTCAGGCCGTCCTTGCGCAGCTGCGGCAGCACCGCCTGCAGGGCGACTTCCCAGGCCGGCAGGCTGCCGTTTTCGCTGATTGCTACGACGGGCTCGGCGCTGGCCGTCTGCAGATGCGGCAGCACATGGGCGCCGATCCAGGCACGGGTTTCGGCGTCGGCGAACGGCAGGCCATCGTGGAAGTACAGCTCTTCCAGGCCCGGCACGCGCTGCAGGAACAGCGCCAGCTGGATCTCCACCTCGGCCATGGCCGGCTCGGCGCCCAGCTCCTGCAGGCACTCCCAGGCCAGGCGCTGGCCGTCGAGCCAGAACGGCGCGCGGGCGATGCTGGTTTCCAGCTCCAGCAGCAGATCGGCGTACTGGCCGGCGGCGAAGCGTTCGCGGTAGCTGGCCAGCTTGTCTGCCGGCAGGCCGCGCAGGGCGGTGACCTGCTCGGCATTGCGTTCCGGCAGGCTGTCGATCGGCAGCCACAGCAGGGTGCGGGCCAGGCGCAGGGCGCGGATGTCGCTGGCCTTCTGCTTCAGCCACCAGCCGCACAGCGGCCGCGCGCCGTCCTGCAGGGCACGCAGGGACTTGTGCGCGTCGCGCTCGTTGTCGATCGGCGTGCTGGCGCTGAACACCTGACTGGCGGCCTGCTTGACCTGGGCCAGGGCGGCGCCGACCACGCCCGGTTCGGCCTGCCCCTGAGTGGCGCGGTTGATCTGCTCGTCGATGCGTCGGCACAGCGGCAGCAGCAGCGGGGCGTCTTCGCCGAGGTGGGCGGAGAGGCAGCCTTCCAGCTTGCGCAGCAGCTCGGCGAGGGTGCGGAACAGCAGCAGCTGGGTGGCCACCGGAATGTCTTCGCCGAGGGCCTTTTCCAGGCGTGGGGTGAGCCAGGCGAAGGCGGCGGCGCGGGTGCGTTCCTTGCGCGGGTGCAGCTCGTCCCAGTGCTGGCTGCAGAGCTGGTGCAGCAGGCCCAGACCGGCCTGCAGGCCGCTGAGGTGCTCGCGCTGGTACAGGCTCCAGGTCAGCCAGCTGGCGACGCGCAGGTCCTTGGACTGTTCGCGCAGCAGCGCCTCGCTCTGCTCGCGGACTTTCTGCCAGTCGATGGCATCGGTCTGGTGCATGGCAGCGGCCTTTTCCAGCTCGCTTTCCAGCACTTCGTATTCCGGCGAATAACGAATATCCGCACCGGCGAAATCCCCTTCTTTAATTGGAGAGTTGGCCAGGTGCAGATAATGTTCGGCGAGCGGGTTGGCGGCAGTCATTCCGTGACCTTTCAATTAACCAGAGCAACTTGCAAACACCCATCGAGCGCACTTGATAAGTGTGTTTGTTTTCTCATGTGCGCAACTTGTTGCGCATATCCGTGTGCAACAAGTTGCGCACAATCCCTATGGGGTGGGCATCCTAGACCTGAGGGTGGGGGTGGGCAAGCGCAGAAAGTGTGACTTGCATTGCAACCAAGATGATTGCCGGGAACGACTGGCGGAAGTGCTGGTCGGGAAATACTGACGCAGCGGACAAGTTGTCTTAAATCATTAATAACGATTGGAAATATGCCGCTGACGTTGTAAGTAAATACTTACCGGTTAATCGGGCGTGCATCACAATTGTCGGTGCGAACGGGCAACTTAGTGTGACCGCGGACAACTTTTGCCAATTGGCGTATTGCCTGCGTCGGCGATCGGGCGCATGACGCGGGCGCGTGCGCTACCGTTGGTCGGCGAAGCCCCTGCCGGCATGCCGGCCAGGGCGGCAAAGGGCCATTGCGCTGGTCTATCGTTTGTAGGATCGAAGCGCGAGGAGGCCGAGCATGCTTACCGGACTAGCCACCCAGCTGCGCGATCTGCAGTTGCCGCTGCGCCTGCGCCTGTGGAACGGCGAGCAGCTGGATCTCGGCGCCAAGCCGCAGGTGACCCTGATCGTCAAGGATCCGAGCCTGCTGCTCGAGTTCAAGCGGCCGAGCCTGGATGCGCTGGGCAGCGCCTATGTCGAGGGCCGGCTGGAGCTGGATGGGCCGATCATGCAGGTGGTGCAGCTGACGGACCGGCTCAGTGAAGCCCTGCTTGGCGACGACAACCCCGGCGCGGTGGAATTCCTTGCCCACGACAAGGCCGTCGATGCCGCGGCCATCAGCTACCACTACGACCTGTCCAACGACTTCTACGCCCTCTGGCTGGACAGCCGGATGATCTATTCCTGCGCCTATTTCCCCAGCGGCACGGAAGACCTGGAAACGGCGCAGACCGCCAAGCTGCAGCACCTGTGCCGCAAGCTGCGCCTCAAGCCCGGCGAGCGCCTGCTGGATGTCGGCTGCGGCTGGGGCGGCCTGGCCCTGTTCGCCGCCCGCGAGTACGGCGTCGAGGTGCACGGCATCACCCTCAGCCGCGCGCAGCTGCAGCTGGCACGGCGACGGGTGACGCAGGCCGGCCTGCAGCGGCAGGTGCATCTGGAGCTGCTCGACTATCGCGACCTGGCGCAGGACGGCCGCTTCGACAAGGTGGTCAGCGTCGGCATGTTCGAGCATGTCGGCCACGCCAACCTGCCGCTGTATTGTCGCCAGCTGTTCGGCGCGGTGCGTCCCGGCGGCCTGGTGCTGAATCACGGGATTACCGCGCGGCATGTCGATGGCCGCCAGGTCGGCCGCGGTGCCGGCGATTTCATCGGACGTTACGTGTTCCCCTACGGCGAGCTGCCGCACCTGGCGCGGCTGAGTGCCGACCTCAGTGCGGCCGGGCTGGAGGTGGTCGACGTGGAAAGCCTGCGCCTGCACTACGCGCGCACCCTGCAGCTGTGGAGCGACAACCTGGAGGCGCACCTGGCGCAGGCGGCCGCCCTGGTCCCGGAGAAGGCCCTGCGCATCTGGCGCCTGTACCTGGCCGGCTGCGCCCATGGTTTCCGCCGGGGCTGGGTCAACCTGCACCAGGTGCTGGCGAGCCGCCCGCATGCCGACGGCAGCCACGAGCTGCCCTGGAGCCGCGCCGATCTCTACCGTTGAACCGCGTTGCCCTTGCCTGGCGCCGAATGCCTGTGGTGCAGTCGACGGCGGATTGCCGCCGCGGCAGGTAGACTGCGGCACTTTGGAGCGGCGCGGGAGCAGGACATGCAAGGAATCTGGTTATGGGGCGCAGTGGCCGTGCCGGCGGCGCTGCTGGTCGCGATCATCTACTGCTACAACCGCCTGGTGTTCAACCGGGCGCGGGTGGCGGAGGCCTGGAGCGGCATCGACGTGCAGCTCAAGCGCCGCTCCAGCCTGATTCCCAGCCTGGTCAGCTGCCTCAAGGCGTACATGGCGCACGAGCGCGACACCCTGGAGGAACTGACCAGCCGTCGCGGCGAGGCCCAGGCCCATGAGCGCGATGGCGCCGCGGACCGCGCGGCGGTCGAAACCCAGCTCACGGCCGCCCTGCTGCGCACCTTCGCGCTGGTCGAGAACTACCCCGAGCTGAAGGCCGACGGCGCCTTCCTCGACCTGCAGCGCAACCTCAGCGAACTCGAAGAGCAGATCCAGATGGCCCGCCGTTACTACAACGGTGCGGTGCGCGAACTCAATGTGCTGGTCGAGTCGGTGCCGAGCAATCTGGTGGCGCGCAGCTGCGGTTTCACCTGCGCCGCCTATTTCACCCTGGACGATGCCCGCGAGGGGCTGTCGCCGAAGATGGAGTTCTGAAATGCCAGGATGGCTGAAGTCCCTGCTGTTGCTGTGCTGCCTGCTGCCCGCGACGGGCTGGGCGGAGGAAGTCATCGAGAGCTACGCGGTGAGCCTCGAGGTGCGTGCCGACGGCATGCTGGAGGTGCTGGAGCGGATCACCGTGCAGGCCGAGGGCGAGCAGATCCGCCGCGGCATCTACCGCGACATCCCGACCCGCTACAGCCTGGGCAACGGCCTCGAGCGGCGCACCCCGGTGCAGATGCTGGAGGTCACCCGCGACGGCGCGGCCGAGCCGTTCCACAGCGAGGCGCTGGGGGCCGGCATCCGCTATTATCTGGGCTCGGCCAACCATGAGCTGGAGCCCGGGCGCTACACCTACCAGCTGCATTACCTGATCGATGCCCAACTGCTGCAGCGCGACGGCGAGGACGAGCTGTACTGGAACGTCACCGGCAATGACTGGAGCTTCCCGATCAGGCTTGCCAGCGCCCTGGTGCAGCTGCCTGCGGGAGCGCGCATCGGCGATGTCGCCGGCTATACCGGCGGGGTCGGCGACAACGGCACGGATTACCGCGTGGCCAGCCGCGAGGGCCAGCAGTTGATGCTGCTGACCACACGCATCCTGCAACCCGGCGAAGGCTTCACCATCGCCGTGGACTGGCAGGCCGGCCTGGTGGCGCGCCCCACACGCCTGCAACAGATCGCCCGGCTGATCGAGGACAACCCCGGCGTGTTCGTCGGCCTGCTGATGCTGCTCGGCCTGTTCGCCTTCTACCTGTGGAGCTGGCACGACCTCGGCCGCGACCCGCGCAAGGGCGTGATCATCCCGCTGTTTTCCGCCCCCGACGGCCTGGCCCCGGCCGCGGTCGGCTACCTGTGGAAGCGCGGCTTGCGCAACGGCTACAGCCCGGCCGAGGCGCTGAGCGTGAGCTTCACCGACCTGGCGATCCGCAAGCAGCTGAACCTGGCCGACAGCCCGCGCGGCGCGGCCTTCGTCCTCAGCCCCGTCGAGGCAACGGCGGATGACTTGCAGAGCCACGAGCGGGCCCTGCTCGATGCACTGTTCCCCAACGGCAAGGTGTCCAAGGCGCTGCGCGTGGGCAGCAGCTACGTGCCGCGCCTGGCCGCGGCGCTGGAAGCCCACGGCGCGGCGCTGAGCGAGCGCGGCAAGCAGTGGTTCAGCCTCAACCGCGGTTACTGGTGGCTGGGCCTGGTCTGGGCGCTGCTCGGCAGCCTGGTCAGCGTGTTTGCCAGCGCCAATGGCGAGGAGCAGGTCGGCCTGGTCATCTTCGGCCTGGTCTTCACCCTGGGCTTCGGCCTGGCCGGCAGCTTCCTGCTGATCTTCGGCATCCAGTCCTGGCGCGACGGCGGGCCGGGCAATGGCGGCGTCGGCCTGACCATTGCCGGGGCGGTGTTCGTCATCCCCGGGCTGATCGGCCTGGGCGTGCTGCTGAGCAACGTGGCGCCGCTGGTGATGGTGATGCTGGCGCTGTTCTGGCTGCAGGTGATCCTGTTCCGTGGCTGGCTGGAGGCGCCGTCCGCGGAAGGGCGCCGCCTGCTGGACGCGCTCGAGGGCTATCGCGACTACCTGCGCCTGGCCGAAAGCGAGACCTTGGCGCGTGCCGGCACGGCGCCGGCGATGAGCATCGCCCTGTACGAGCAGCACCTGCCCTACGCCATGGCCCTGCAGGTCGAGGCGGCCTGGACAGCGCGCTTCACCGCGGCCCTGGATGCCGGGCTGATCGACCCGCAGCTGCACGAGTACCGCCCGGACTGGTATCGCAGCCGCAGCAGCTTCGCCACCCCCAGCGCGTTGACCGGGGCCCTGGTCGGCGGCCTGAGCAGTGCCACCTCCAGCGCCTCGACGCCGCCGCCCAGCCCGTCATCCTCTGGCAGCTCTTCCGGCGGCTCGTCTGGTGGCGGCTCCTCGGGCGGCGGTGGCGGTGGGGGTGGCGGAGGCGGCTGGTAGCCAATGATGAAACCGCGGCGCCCGGCCGGGCGCCGACTTTGCTATGGAGAGCGTTACCCATGCCAGGATGGCTGAAATCCCTGTTGTTGTGTGCGTGCCTGCTGCCGGGGTTGGCCGGCGCGCAGGAACTGATCGAGTCCTTCGAGGCGACCCTGCAGGTCGAGCCCGACGGCAACCTGCTGGTTACCGAGCGCATTACCGTGTTGGCCGAAGGCCAGGAGATTCGGCGCGGTATCTTTCGCGAGATTCCGACCCGCTACGGCCTGGAGCATGGCCTGCAGCGCAAGACGCCGATCGCCCTGCTCGGCGTGACCCGCGACGGCCGGCCGGAACCCGTGCGCGAAGAGTCGTCGGGGCATGGCGTGCGTTTCTACCTGGGCTCGGCCGATCGGCTGCTCGACCCCGGTCGTTATCGCTATGAACTGCGCTATCGCCTGGATGCCCAGCTGGCCCATCGCGACGGCGAGGACGAGCTGTACTGGAACGTCACCGGCAATGCCTGGAGCCTGCCGATCCTGGCGGCCAGCGCCGAGGTGGTGCTGCCCGTGGGCGCGACGATCGGCGCACTGAGCGGCTACACCGGCGTGCGGGGCAGTCGCGGCACCGATTACCGCGAGCTCGGTCGCCAGGATAATCGCCTGCTGCTGGCCACCACGCGTACCTTGCATCCAGGCGAGGGCTTCACCCTGGCCGTCGCCTGGCCGGCCGGGCTGGTCGAGCGCGCGGGGCCGTGGGCCAGCCTGTGGCGCGTGCTGCTGGACAACCTTGCCATCCTCTTCGGCGGTCTGTGTGTGCTCGGACTACTGGCCTTCTACGGCTACCACTGGAACAAGTTTGGGCGTGATCCGGCCAAGGGCCTGATCATTGCGCGCTTCTCGGCACCGGAAGGGCTCAGCCCGGCGGCGGCCTGTTTTATGTGGCATCGCGGATTTGCCGCGGGCAAGACGGCCAGCCGCGAACTGGGCATCAGCCTGACCGATATGGCCATCCGCCGCCTGCTGCGTCTGGCGGACGACCCGGAGTCCGGCGGCTTGCGCCTGCTGCCGGGCGATGTTGCCCGGGAGCAGGCCCGCGCCGAGGAGAAGCAGCTGCTGGATCAGCTGTTTCCCGCCGACGCCCAGCCGCTGCTGCTGCGCCGGCGCTACGAGCCGCGTCTGGCGCAAGCCCTGCAGACCTGTGCGGCCGGGCTCAAGCTGTACGCCAGTCGCTGGTTCGACACGAACAGCGATATCTGGCGACTCGGCCTGTTCATCGCCAGCGGCTGCAGCCTGTTGTTGCTGCTCCCGGGGCAGGGCAGTGACACCCGGGAAATGCTCGGGCTGCTGCTGGGCTGTGCGGTGACCGGCGGCATTGCCGTCTACGCCTTCGACAGCGGTAGCGACAACGGCGTGATTACCGGGGTCATCAGCGTGTCGGTCGCCCTGATCCTGCTGGTCATCGTCGCCAGTCGGGTCGGCGATGTGGTGATGGGGCTGGTGCTGGCGCTATGGCTGCAGGTCATCCTGTTTCGCTTCCTGCTGCGCGCCCCGACCCGGCAGACGCGGCAGCTGCTGGATGAGCTGGAGGGCTACCGCGAGTACCTGCGTCTGGCCGAGGGCGACAGCCTGGCCCGGGTCGGCACCGCGCCGGCGATGAGCATTGCCCTGTACGAGCAGCACCTGCCCTATGCCATGGCGCTGGGCGTCGAGGCGCAGTGGACGGCGCGCTTCAGCCATGCCCTGCAGAGCGGCGCGATCGAGCCCGAACTGCGCGAGTACCGGCCGGACTGGTTCAGTGGCCGGGACCCTTTCGGTGCCACCCAAGGCCTGACCGGCCGCCTGACGCAAACCCTGGCCAGCGCCTCGACGCCGCCGCCCAGTCCGCGCTCGGCTGGTTCCTCGTCGTCCTCGTCCAGTAGCCCGTCTTCCGGTGGCGGCTCCTCGGGCGGCGGTGGCGGTGGCGGTGGCGGCGGTGGCTGGTAAGGCGGCGTGCGGGAACCCGGCCGGCGCGCTCAGCGCCTGGTGGCTTTCAGCTTCTCCACCAGGCGCAGGCTGTGTGCCAGTTGCTCGTCTTCGCTGAGCTTGGGGTTGTCCAGCACCTCGTTCATCGCGTCGATCAGCTCGCGCTGTTGCTGCGCGCGCTGAGCCAGCTGCTGCAGTTGCGTCGCGCTGCGCCAGCTCCAGAACGCCCAGCCGAGCACGGCCAACAGCATCAGGGCGAGGATCAGCAGGGCCAGGCTGTTCATGGTGGAGTTCCTGTGGCGCGTCGGGATGCTGCACGGTAGCAGGCCCGCCGCGCGCCGTCAGCGCCATCACCAGTGCCAGCTGCTGCGCGCCACGGCGTCATGGGCGTGCAGGCTTTCCGCATGCACCACCTGCAACTGGAAGGCGCTGATGCCGGGTTGTTTGCGTAGCGCGGCATGCAGGCGGCGGGCAGCGTCTTCGCAGAACATCGGGTTCTGCCCGTTGGCCAGGGCGAAGGCCTGTTCGTCGGCGCGCTTGACCGCGGTTTGCAGGGCGGTGCCCAGCGCCTGTTCGGCGCCCTCGATCAGCGCCAGCAGCGGCAGCTCGGCCGCATGGGGGGACAGACGCACTTGCAGGGTGGCGCTGCTGCGCTGGCTGTGCGGGGTCGCGAGAATGCCCTGGGCGCTGCCCAGCCATTCGATGATGTCCGCATGATCGAGACTCTTTCCCGCAAAATCGCTGCTGAATTGCCGCTGTATCAGTTGCCGGGCGAGGGCCGCCGAGCACGGGCAGGTCGAGGAGTAGCCGATCTCCAGCTGCAGTTCCACGTGAAACCCTGCCTGGGCGTCCAGGCGGCTGCACAGCGCGAAGGGGTAGCCTTTCCAGCCGGCCAGAGGGCTGACCAGGGCCGGGCGCTTGAGCAGCAACTCGCCAGCCAGCTCTAGGTACGCCTGCTGCGCCAGGCCCAGGTGGCTGGCGAGGAAGTGTTTGAGCACCTGGCGCAGTGCCGCGCTATCCAGCTCGCAGCCTTCCAGTTGCTCCAGCGCCAGGTACAGGCGGGACATATGGATGCCGCGTGCGGCGGGGTCGTCCAGGCTCACGGCGGCGCTGGCTCGCCCCGTCAGCGGCTGGCCGGCCAGGCGCAGGGGCAGGGCGATCCGCTGCATGCCGACCCAGTCCAGTGTCTGTTGCGAGGTAGCGCCGTGCAGGGCGACATCCGGCAGGGTGAGGGTGTTCATCGGCAATCCGTCGGTGGTGGTTGGAATTTAATGTTATGTTATAACAAGTAAATTCAAAAGCCTGACCTGGCTGAGCCGCGCCGAGCGAAGGTGAGCGCGACCTTGCGCGCAAGGCCAAGGTGCACCAGCAGCAGCGCGACAAAGCGCTCCGTGATCGATGAGGTAAACCCGATGGATAAGCGTCTCCCCGTTACCGTGCTATCCGGCTTTCTCGGCGCCGGCAAGAGCACCCTGCTCAACCATGTGCTGAAAAACCGCGCCGGCCTGCGCGTGGCGGTGATCGTCAACGACATGAGCGAGATCAACATCGACGGCTCGGAGGTGCAGCGCGATGTCAGCCTCAACCGCGCCGACGAGAAGCTGGTGGAGATGAGCAACGGCTGCATCTGCTGCACCCTGCGCGAGGACCTGCTGGAGGAAGTGGCGCGGCTGGCCCGCGACGGCCGCTTCGACTACCTGCTGATCGAATCCACCGGCATCAGCGAACCGCTGCCGGTGGCCGAGACCTTCACCTTCCGCGACGAGCAGGGCCAGAGCCTGGCCGATCTGGCCCGGCTGGATACGCTGGTGACTGTGGTCGACGGGGTGAATTTCCTGCGCGATTTCCACGCCGCCGAGAGCCTGGCCAGCCGTGGCGAAACCTTGGGCGAGGAGGACGAGCGCGCGATCACCGACCTGCTGATCGAGCAGGTGGAGTTCGCCGACGTCATCCTGATCAGCAAGACCGACCTGATCTCCGGCGCCGAGCGCGAGGAGCTGGCCGCCATCCTGCGCGGCCTGAACACCGAGGCGCAGATCCTGCCGATGGTCATGGGGCAGGTGCCGCTCAAGCAGATCCTCGACACCGGTCGCTTCGACTTCGAGCTTGCCGCCCGGGCGCCCGGCTGGCTCAAGGAGCTGCGCGGCGAGCATGTGCCGGAGACCGAGGAATACGGCATCGCTTCCACCGCCTACCAGGCGCGCCGGCCGTTCCACCCCGAGCGCTTCTTCGCCTTCCTCGGCGGCGAGTGGAGCAACGGCCGCCTGCTGCGTTCCAAGGGCTATTTCTGGCTGGCCAGCAAACCGCAGGAGGCCGGCAGCTGGTCCCAGGCCGGCGGCCTGATGCGCCATGGCCATGCCGGGCGCTGGTGGCGCTTCGTGCCCGAGGCGCAGTGGCCGCAGGACGAGGATGGTCGGCGCGGCGTCATGGCCAAGTGGGATGCCGCAGTCGGCGACTGCCGCCAGGAGCTGGTGTTCATCGGCCAGCACATCGACTTCGCGCGTCTGCGCCGCGAGCTGGACGACTGCCTGCTGAGCGACGCCGAGATGGCCGCCGGCCCCGAGGCCTGGGTGCGGTTGCCCGATCCGTTCGGCGCCTGGATCGAGGAGGCGGCCTGATGCCGGCCTAGCGTGCCATCCACACGCCCTTGCTCTGCTGTTCGCAGGCCGGCTTGAGGTAGCGCGCGTCGCTGGCGACGCCGTAGTAGTGGATGTCCTGCTGGTAGGGCGTGCCGCTGACCCGGGCATTGCGGCATTCGCCGAATGCGCCGGCGGGGCATTGCGCGACGAAGCTGACCTCGACCTTCTGCCCCTGCAGTTGCGGGGCGCAGAAGCCGTTGCGGAACAGGTTGGCCGGGATGCTGCGGTTCTGCTGGCAGACTTTCACATCCACCTGGCTGCCCTGGCTGTGCACCACGCAGGCCTCGCCCCAGGCCTGGCCGGCCAGCCCGAGCAACAGTACGACGGCAATCGAACGCATCCCGCTTATCCTTGAAAAGCAAAGTGCCGACTTTAGCCTTTTCCGCCAGCCGGCAAAACCGCACCATAGGGCCATGCTGACGAATATCCCCTGTCATGTGATCGCCGGCCCGCTGGGCGCCGGCAAGACCAGCCTGATCCGCCACCTGCTGGCGGACAAGCCGGCGCACGAGCGCTGGGCGGTGCTGATCAACGAATTTGGCCAGATCGGCCTGGATGCCGCGCTGCTGACCACCGACGCCGATGGCATCAGCCTGGCCGAGGTGGCCGGCGGCTGCCTGTGCTGCGTCAACGGCGCGCCGTTCCAGGTCGGCCTCGGGCGGCTGTTGCGCAAGGCGCAGCCCGACCGCCTGCTGATCGAGCCCTCCGGGTTGGGTCATCCGCTGCAGCTGCTGCAGCAACTGGCCGAGGCACCCTGGTCTGGGGTGCTGGCCGTGCAGCCGCCGGTGATGGTGCTGGATGCCGCCGCCCTGGCCGCCGGCGAGGCGCTGCCGGTGGTGCAGGCCGATGCCTTGGGCGCCATGGGCCTGCTGCTGCTGAACAAGGCCGAGCGGCTGGACCAGGCCGCCCGCGCCGAGCTGGCGGCGCGTCTGCCGGCGCTGCCGCTGCGCTGGACCAGCCAGGGACGCCTGGCATTCGCCGACCTGCCGGGGCAGGCAAGCCGTGCCGGGCAAGCGGGCGCGGCAGCCGAGCTGCCCCGGGGCGCCCCGCCGCCGGTGGCGGTGTGGACCGATGCGCGTACGCCGATCTGCCAGACCCGGCAGCAGGCCGAGGGCTGGAGCATCGGCTGGCGCTGGCACCCCAGCCAGCGCTTCGAGTTGCTGCGGGTCCAGCAGTGGTTGGCCGGCCTGGCCTGGCGCCGGGCCAAGCTGGTGCTGCAGACCAATGCCGGCTGGCTGTCGGCCAATGCCCTGGGTGGCCAGGCGCCGCACTGGCAGAACAGCGAGTGGCGCAAGGATTCGCGGCTGGAGCTGATCTTCACCGAGACGCAGAACGCGGCCGAGCTGCAGCGCGGCCTGCAGGCCTGCCTGCTGGGTGACTAGGCGGGCAGCGCCGTCAGGGGTGGCCGTTGAACCAGGCGAGGATCTTGCCGGGCGAGGCGGCGAACCATTCGTGGCCGCCGAGGGGCTCGGTGTAGCGCGCGGTTTCGATGCCCTGGTAGAGCAGGCGGTCGTAGTACAGGTCCATGCTCCACCACGGCACGGTGAGGTCGGCGAAGCCATGCAGGAAGTAGGTCGGCGGATGGTCGGCCGGCAGCTGGTCGGGGACCACGCACAGCGGCCCGCTGCAGGTGGCGTAGGAGCCGGACTGGATCGCCAGGGCCTTGAACCTGCCGGGGAAGGACACGGCCATGCGGCTGGTGTTGTAGCCGCCGCTGGAGATCCCGGTGGCGTACTGGCGCTGGCTGTTCAGTGGGCCGAAGTGGCCGCTGGCGATGGCGGCGAACACGTTGCCGAGGAAGTCGTAGTCGGTGCTCGTCTCGTAGGCCTGGGCCAGGCCGGGGATGTTGGTCTGCCAGAACAGGTCGGCCGGGGCGCTGGGCGCGACCACCGCGTAGCCGTTGTCCAGCAGGGTCTGCACCAGCTTGCCTTCGTAGAAACCGCCGAACGGCTGGTTGCTGTAGTAGGTGAAGTTGTCCAGCGGGAAGAACGAGCCCTGGTAGATCAGCACCGTGGGCCAGCCGCCGGCCGGCGGGGTGCCTAGCGGCGTCTGGTAGATCACCTGGCGCTGGCCGACCAGGCCGGAGTCGATCCAGGTGGACTGGTAGCTGCAGCTGACCTTGGCCGGCAGCAGCAGGCTCTGTTTGCGTTCGCTGCAGCGCGAATCGGCTGCGGCGGTGTCGTGCAGCAGGCCGACCAGGAGCAAGGCGAGCAGTGGGGTCAGGCGGCGAATGCGGGCAGTGGGCATGGCAGTGGTTCTCCGTTGTTGTTATGGACTGCCTTTTTAATAGAAACCGGAATTCCGATTCCGTCAAGTGGCTGCAGGCCATGCCGGCCGTGGGTTTGACTCAGTGCATGCCGGGCTCCATGGCCGCAGTGGCGCGCTAGAGCGTTCGCCCGGGCAACGCCGGCGCCTGCCGCTGGCGAGCGGGCGACGAGCGGTTCAGGGGTGCCTGTTGAACCAGTCCAGCACCAGGCCGGGGCTGCTGGCGAACCAGGCATGGCCGCCGTCGGGCTCGCTGTGCAGGCTGGTCTCCAGCCCCTGGTAGAGCAGGCGCTCGTGGTACGGCTGCATGCTGGTCCAGGGCACGATCCAGTCGAGCTGGCCGTGGATGAACAGGGTGGGCGGGTGATCCGCCGGCAGGGCCGGCACCGCGCAGTCGCCACCGACGCAGGTGGCGTAGGACGCCGACTGGATGGCCAGGGCCTTGAACTTGCCGGGGAAGGACACGGCCATGCGGCTGCTGTTGTAGCCGCCGCTGGAGATCCCGGTGGCGTATTGGCGCTTGCGGTTCAGCGGGCCGAACTTGCCGCTGGCGATGGCGCCGAACAGGTTGTTGAGGAACAGGTAGTCGTTGCTCTGCTGGTAATCGCTGGCGTACTCGGGGGCGTTGGTCTGCCAGGCCTCCTTGGCGGTCAGGGCGTTGGGCGCGACCACCGCGTAGCCGCCGTCCAGCAGGCCCTGGATCAGCTTGCCCTGGTAATAGCCGCCGAAGGGCATGTCGCTGTGGTAGCTGAAGTTGTACACCGTGACCAGGGCGCCGTGGTACAGCAGCGCCACCGGCCAGCCCCCCGCCGGCGCCTTGCCGAGCGGGACCTGGTAGACCACCTTGCGCTTGCCGGCACTGCCGGAATCGATCGCCAGGGTCTTGTAGCTGCAGCTGAGGGTGGCCGGCTGGCTGCTGGTGATTTCGCTGCAGCGCGATTCGGCCCAGGTGGCGCCGTTGCCCAGGAGCAGGCTGGCGGCGAGGATGGCGCGGGGGAGGAGGACAGTCGGCATGCTACGGCACCTGCTTTCTGTGAGTGACACAGGGCAGTAAAGGCCGGCGCAGGGGAAAACTCTCGAAATAGCAGCGCCATATTCATGGCATGCGACGGCCGGCGCCGCTAAGTGACAGGGGTGGCGGCAAAAAAATAGCGGCTCGGGCTTGCCAGCAGGAAGACGTACGGCTAAATTGATTCGGAACCGATGTTCCGATTCCGATAAAAACAACAGCTGGAGGTCATCGTGACTTACCAAGGAAAAGGTTTGGCGCTCGCCGGTCTGGCCCTGCTCGGCACCCTGCCCGTGGGCGTGGCGCAGGCGTTTCAGGTGCGTTCGGGGGACTGGACCACCTCGCTGGATACCACTCTCTCCTATGGCGTCAGTTACCGCATGGAGGGGCAGGATGGCAAACTGATCGCCCGCGCCAATGGCGGCAGAGGCAGCAATGCCGGGCTGATCAACTCGGACGACGGCAACCTCAACTTCCGCAAGGGCGAGCTGTTCTCCGAGGTGGTCAAGGCGGTGTCCGAGCTGGATCTGCGCTACCAGGATCAGTACGGCATCTTCGTCCGCGGCCGGGCCTTCTACGATTTCGAGCTGGAAGACGACTCGCGTCGCCACCGCGAAATCAGCAACGACGGTCTGGACGAGGCCGGCTCCAGCGCCGATCTGCTGGACGCCTTCGTCTACGGCAGCTGGACGCCCAACGAGCGCGCCCTCAACGCGCGGCTCGGCCGCCAGGTGATCAACTGGGGCGAGGGCCTGTTCTACCAGAACGGCATCGGCGCCACCAACCCGGTGGACATCAACGCCCTGCGCGCGCCCGGCTCGGAAGTGAAGGAGGCCTACATGCCGACCTTCATGGTCTACGGCTCCTTTGAACTGCGCGACAACCTCAGTGTGGAAGGCTACTGGCAGCCGGGCTGGGCCTGGGAAGCCTCGAAGATCGACCCCTGCGGCACCTACTACTCGACCCTCGACGTGCTCGGCGAAGGCTGTGACTACCTGTCGGCCTCGCCCCTGCAGGAGGCCGCGACCGACCTGGCCGGCGATCCCCTGGCGTTCGACAACCCGGCGGCGGCCCAGGCCTACGCCGACGGCCTGGCGCCCGGCTTCGTCAACAACCTGCTGCGCGGCTACCTGCCCAGCACCTTCATCCCGCGCGGCAAGGACATCGACGGCGATGATTCGCCGCAGTACGGCGTCGCCCTGCGCTGGTTCGTGCCGGAGCTGAACGAGACCGAGCTGGGCTTCTATTACCTGCGCTACAACATGCAGGTGCCGATGCTCGGCCTGACCGTCGGCCAGCCGGTGGCCATCCCGGTGGTCGGCGCGCTGCCCGATGCCAGCAGCTCGCGCTACTACGCCGAGTACCTGGAGAAGCGCGACCTGTATGGCATCAGCTTCAACACCTCGATCGGCGGCGACAGCATCTTCAACGGCCTGTCGCTGGCCGGCGAGTTGAGCTACCGCCCGGACACGCCGATCGCCCTCGGCCTCAACGAGTACCTGCCGGATGCCCTGCTTGGCAGCCTGGCCGGCCTGCCGGTCGGCAGCCAGCTGGACGGCTACCGCGAGAAGGACATGTTCCAGGCCTCGCTGGTCGGTATCTACAACTTCAACGGCGTGCTCGGTTCCGACTCGGCGACCCTGTTCTCCGAGCTGGTGGCCAGCCGCGTGCAGGGCCTGGAGTCGGATGTCGACTACTACGAAGCCACCAGCAGCGCCTACGGTGCCCAGGCCAGCCTGCAGCTGAACTACCCCAACGTGTTCAACCTGGTGAACCTGGTACCCAGCGTCAGTTACCAGTACAGCATCAACGGCGTGGCCCCGCAGCTGACCAACGGCCTGGACGAAGAGGCGCAGAGCTGGTCGCTGGGTCTCGACGCGATCTACCAGGAGTCCTTCACCGTCGGCGCCAAGTACGTCGACTACAGCGGCGGCGGTCTGTCGAACAAGCGCAGCGACCGCGATTTCCTCAGCCTCAACGTCAAATACAGCTTCTGACAAGGGACGAACCGTCATGTACAAATCCGCACTTCTGCACACCGGCCTGTTGGCCGCCAGCCTGCTGGTCGCCCCCCTGCTGCAGGCCCAGGTCAGTGCCGAGCAGGCCGCCCGTCTCGGTCAGGATCTCACGCCGCTGGGCGCGGAAAAGGCCGGCAATGCCGCCGGCACCATCCCGCCCTGGGAGGGCGGCCTGGCGCGGCGCAGCGATGCCTTCGACCCGGTTGCCGGCTACAAGGACCCGTTCGCCGCCGACCAGCCGCTGTTCAGCATCAGCCACGCCAACGCCGCGCAGTACCGCGCGCAGCTCAGCCCCGGCCAGCTGGCCATGCTCCAGCGCTACCCGGACAGCTGGAAGCTGCAGGTCTACCCGAGCCGCCGCTCGGCCTCCTACCCGGACAAGGTGTATGCGGCGATCAAGGCCAATGCCGGCAGCGCCAAGCTGATCGAGCAGGGCAACGGCATCGCCGACTTCAAGGTCGCCACGCCCTTCCCGATCCCGCAGTCGGCCCTGGAAGTGCTGTGGAACCACCTGGTGCGTTACCGCGGCGACAGCGTCAAGCGCTACTACGCCCAGGCGGTGCCGCATGCCAGCGGCGACTACTTCATGACCCAGATCGAGGACCTGTTCCTGTTCAACCAGGATGCCGGCGACGCTAGCAAGGACAACGGCAACGTGCTGTTCTACTTCCGTCAGTCGGTACTGGCGCCGGCGCGCCTGGCCGGCACCGAGCTGCTGGTCCACGAGACCGTCGACCAGGTCAAGGAGCCGCGCCTGGCCTGGCTCTACGCCGCCGGCCAGCGCCGCGTGCGGCGCACCCCGAACGTGGCCTACGACTCGCCCGGCACCGCCTCCGAGGGCATGCGCACCACCGACAACTTCGACATGTTCTCCGGCGCCCCGGATCGCTACGACTGGCAGCTGGTGGGCAAGAAGGAGATGTACGTGCCCTACAACAACTACCGCTTCGCCGCGAAAACCAACAAGTACCGCGACATCGTCAAGGCCGGCCACGTCAACCCGGACCTGCTGCGCTACGAACTGCACCGCGTCTGGCATGTGCGCGCCACCCTCAAGGCCGGCGAGCGCCACCAGTACAAGCAGCGCGACATCTACTTCGACGAGGACAGCTACCAGATCCTGCTGGTCGATCATTACGACAACCGCGACAACCTCTGGCGCCTGGGTGAGTCCTACACCATCAACATGTATGACCAGCCACTGATCTGGACCAAGGGCGATGCGGTATATGACCTGATCGGCGGGCGTTATGTCATCGGCATATTGTCCAATGAAGAACCGGCGGATCAGTTCGATATTGCCCTGAAACCCTCAGACTTCACCCCGGCGCAACTACGCCGCGACAGTCGCCGTTAGTGCTTGGCAACTTCCAGGTAATTACAGATCAGCCGCGAAAGTTCCCCGGGCACAACTTCCCGGGGGGTCACGCCCAGACTGCCGACCATGGTGAAGTAGTTCATGCCGGCCAGCAGCATGTGTGCGGCCAGATCGGCGGCCTGTTCGGGATGCGGGTGGCCGAGGTCGCCGGGGCGGGCCAGGGCGATGCGGCAGAAGGTCTGGCCGATGTAGGCGTTGAGCTGGTGGAAGCGCTGGCGGAACTGCAGGTCGGCCGAGCTGCGCCGAATCAGGGCGCGCAGCAGGCCTTCGCTGCCATCGAACAGGCGGATCAGGCCCTGGATGAATCCCTCGATCTGCGCCTGCAGCGGCAGGGTGCTGTGGCCGAGTTCCTCGGCGACCAGGGCATCGATGGCGGCGCGGCTCTGCTCGACGAAGCGGTCATGCACGGCGTACAGCAGCATGTCCTTGTCGCCGAGCAGGCGGTAGAAGGTGCCGACCGAGGACTCGGCCAGCTGGGCGATCTGCGAGATGCCGGTTTCCTCGAAACGGTTATTGGCCAGCAGTTCGGCGGCGACATTGAGGAAGCGTTCCAGGGCTTTCTTGCTGCGGGCCTGGGTGGGACTGGCAATGCTGTACATGATCAATTCTCGAACCGGCGCCGGCCGATTCTAGGGCCTTTACCGGAGCAAGGCAAATAGCCGGAAAATGCTAGAAAAGTTCAGTTAATTAACGATAAGAGCAACTTTCTATTTATCCGAAAGTTTCCGGGTAATGCACTTTTATTGTCTTCGATTAATCAATGGAAACCGCTATGGACTATATAAACTTGCCCGGCGGGCGCTTCGCCTATCTCTGCGAGGGCCAGGGTACGCCGGTTTTGTTGCTGCACGGCCTGGGCTCGTCCTTGCTCGACTGGCAACCGCAGATCGAGCACCTGGCGCGCTACTGCCGGGTGTACGCGATGGACGTGCGCGGTCACGGCCGGAGCGAGCCGTTGCGCGCGCCGGTGAGCATGGCCGAACTGGCCGCGGATGTGGCGGACTTCATCGCCGCCATGGGCATCGGGCCGTGCATCCTGGTCGGCATCTCCATGGGCGGCATGCTGACCTTCCAGCTGCTTGCCGACCAGCCGCAGCTGGTGCGCGCGGCCGTGGTGATCAACAGCGCGCCGAGTTTCATCGTCGACTCCTGGCGCATTCGCTGCCAGGTCTGGCTGCGCCTGGGCCTGGTGCGCCTGTTCGGCCTGCCGGGGTTGGCGCGGATGCTGGCCGCCAAGCTGTTCCCCAAACCCGAGCAGCAGGCTCTGCGCGAACTGGTGACCCAGCGCATCGCCGGCAACGAGCAGAGCTCCTACATGCACGCCATGCGCGCGATTCCCGGCTGGTCGAGCCTGCCGGCGGTGCAAACGGTGGACACGCCCCTGCTGGTGGTGGCCGGCGACCGCGACTACACGCCGCTGGCCTACAAGCAGGCCTACGTCGCCCTGCTGCGCAACGCCCGCCTGGAGGTGATCGCCGACTCCGGGCATGCCACGCCGCTGGACCAGCCCGAGGCGCTGAACCGGCTATTGGATGGCTTTATCGCCGAGCATTCGGCGGCTTTACCCGCCTGACGCGTGCCGGTGCGCTGGTTACACTAGCCGCAGACTTCCTCTGCGGCGTTTCCCATGCACCTGCTTCCCTGGTCCCACCCGAGTTCTGCCGGCTTCACCCTGACCGGCTGGCATACGCCGCCGTCCGGCAAGCCCTTGCTGCATTTCCTGCACGGCAACGGTTTCTGCGGGCGTACCTACGAGCCCATGCTGGCGCTGCTGGCCGAGCGGTTCGACCTGTGGCTGTGCGATGTCCAGGGCCACGGCGAAACCGAGCACGGCGGCCGCTTCCATGGCTGGAACCGCAGCGCCGAGCTGGCCGTGGAGGCCTTCGAGGCCGGCCGCGGGATCTTCGGCGCGGTGCCGTGCTTCGCCCTCGGCCACAGCTTCGGCGGGGTCCTCACCAGCCTGATCCTGGCGCACCACCCGCAGCTGTTCCAGCGCGCGGTGCTGCTCGATCCGGTGCTGTTCAGCCCGCCGATGATCGGCGTCATGAGCCTCTCCGAACTGCTCGGCCTGCACCGGCGCAACACCATGGCGAAGAAGTCGGCGGCGCGCCGCAGGCACTGGCCGGATCGCGCCACGGCCTTCGCCCTGCTGCAGGGCCGCGGCATCTTCCGCGGCTGGACCGACGCGGCGCTGCAGGCCTATGTCGACCACGCGCTGAAGGACGTGGCCGGGGGCGGCGTCGAGCTGAAATGCCGGCCCAGCCGCGAGGTGGATATCTTCAGTTCCTTCCCCAAGCGTCTGTGGCCGGCGCTGGCCAAGGTACAGACGCCGACCCTGCTGCTGCACGGCGGCAAGACCTACCCCTTCGTCGGCAAATCGGCGCGGCGCCTGGCGGCGAGCAACCCGGCAGTGCTCGAGCGGCAGGTCGAGGGTGGGCACTGCTTCATGCAGGAGCAGCCGGCGCAGAGTGCCGAACGGGTCGGCGACTTCCTCCTGCCGCGCGGCTGAGATGAGCGCCGCACGCGAGGCGGTCTGGCTGGCGCTGGCCGAGCTGTGGCTGGATAGCGAGACCGATGCCGCCACGCTCGACTCCATCGTGCGCACCCTGGGTGCCAGCGGCCTGGCGGTTGCCGAGCTGGAGCGGATCTTCTACTACGAGGTGGCGCCGGTGGTCTGGCTCAACGCCTGGAGCGTGGCCGGTGTGTGGGACGCTTTCGACCCGCAGTGGCTGCGTGACGAGTGCCGGCGCAACCAGCAGCGCGGGCGCTGGCACCGCGGCAAATGCCGGCTGCTGCGCCGGCCGATGACCCATGCCTGCATCGAGCACTGGCGGCTGATCTGCCGGCGGCTCCGGGAGGCGTGATGGCCCGTCAGTGGTCCATCCGGTCGTGGCGGCGCTTCCAGTCCTGCAGCTGGATCACCTTGGCCTCGTGCTGGGTGGCCACCGGCTCCTCCTGCGGGGTGCTGATCGGGTAGGCGTCCAGCTCGATGCGCCCGAGCTGCTGGCCGAACATGCTGATGCTGCCGCTCAGGCGCTGCTCGCCGGTGACGGTGAACTCGAAGTCGTAGAGCCGGGCCAGGCGCCGGTGGCCATGGGTGTCGCGGCGCAGGGCCAGGCCGCGCAGGGCGACATTGCCATCGAGCAGCTCGATATCCAGCTTGGCGCAGTGGCGCTTGACCAGTTCCAGGGCGCGCTCGCGAATGCCGTGGCCACGCCAGAGCCAGGCGGCGACGGCGGCGCACAACAGCAGCAGGGTCAGATCGGCCAGGCTCAGCATGACAACTCCACGGGCAACCCCGGCAGCTTAACCGACCGGCCCGCAGAACTCAGCCCCCGCCCTTGCGACGGCCCGGCTTCTTGGTTAGCGTCGGCCGACGAGACCATCGGCGGGTGCCCGGATGCGCGTGATCAAGCTGCTGTGCCTAACCCTGTTGGCGCTGGCCATCGCCAGCGGCGCGTTCTTCTGGCTGCGCGACGAGCCGCCCAGCGCCGAGGTGCAGGCCTGGTTGCAGCAGATTCAGGCCAGGCCGGCGCAGAGCGCCGCCTACCTGTTCCTCGCCGGGCTGGATGCGCCGCCGCGGCACTCGCCGGCCGCGCTGGGCGAGAGCCGCCTGCGCGCCTATCAAAGCTGGCTGGCGCAGCATGGCCCGGCGCAGGGCTTCACGCCGGCGCCCCAGGCCCAGCTGGCGCTGCCGGCCGGGGCGGCGTTCTGCGCCATCGAAGCCGGCGCCTGCTTCGCCAGCCTGCGGCAACGCCAGCAGGAGTTGCCGGCACTGCTGGCCGAGCATGCGGCGCTGCTCGGGCGCTATCGCCACTTCCTGCGCCTGGACGACTACCACACCCTGAGTGCGCCGGGGATGGCCGAGCCCATGCCGCCGCTGCCGTACCTCATGCGCGGCCAGCAGCTGCTGAGCCTGCAGGCGCTGCAGCAGGCACTGTCCGGCAATGGCCCGGCGGCCCTGGCGCTGCTGGCGGAAGACCAGGCCGGGCTGCGCCGGCAGCTGGCCCGGGCCGATCACCTGGTGCTGAAGATGGGCCTGGTGTCCATGCTCAACCGCAACCTGGAGTGGCAGGTGCGCCTGTATCGCCAGGGCTGGTTGCCGCGGCCGGCGCCGATTGCGCCGCTGAGCCAGGCCGAGCGTTCGCTGGTGGCCGCCATGCAGCGCGAGTTCCTGCTGGGCAAGGTAATGCTGGAGAACCTGCGCGAGGAGGATATCCCGGCGCTGCTCGAAGAGGCGTCGCTGCTGTTCGAGTACAAGCCGCAGATGACCATCAACGCCAGCCTCGGCCTGTATCAGGCGATCGGCCAGGGCTCCGAGGTCACCCCGGCGGGCTTCGCCCAGCTGCTCAAGCTGGGCAGCGGGCCGCAGGTGCCCTATACCGGCTTGCGCAACCGCATCGGCAATATTCTGCTGAGTATCGCCAATCCGGATTTCGTCGACTTCGTCGGGCGGGTGATGGACCTGGACAGCAAGATCAAGCTGGCGAACCTGAGCTTCCAGCTCGCGCCGGGCCTGGTCGGTGCCGAGCAGCTGGCCACCCTGGCGGATGCCGGCAACCCCTACGAGGCGGCGCAACGGCCGTTTCTCGACAAGCAGGGGCGCCTGTGCTTCGAGGGGCCCTTGCCGCAGAAGGACTTCGGCCGCTGCGTGCAGCTCTGAGCGATGCGTGCCCGTGGTGGTTGCCGCGGGCGCGCCGTGCCGCTCAAGCGCGACTCAGGCGTTGAGGGCCAGGTAGCGCTGCTCCAGTTCCTCGCGGATGGCCCGACGCTGTTGCGCCTGGGAGAAGCGCCGCTGCTCGTCGGCCGTGGTCGGCTGCAGGGGCAGCACGGGCTGGGACTGGCCGTTGTCGTCCACCGCGATCATGGTGAAGAAGCAGCTGTTGGTGTGGCGCACCGAGCGCTCGCGGATGTTCTCGGTGATCACCTTGATGCCGATCTCCATCGAGGTGCGGCCGGTGTAGTTGACCGAGGCGAGGAAGGTCACCAGCTCGCCGACGTTGATCGGCTCGCGGAAGATCACCTGGTCCACCGACAGGGTCACCACGTAGCTGCCGGCATAGCGGCTGGCGCAGGCGTAGGCGACCTGGTCGAGGTACTTGAGCAGGGTGCCGCCATGCACCTTGCCGGAAAAGTTGGCCATGTCCGGGGTCATCAGGACGGTCATCGACAGTTTGTTGGTTCCAAGTTCCATGCGTTTCTCATAGGCAAGTAAGAAAGTGCTGGCCTGTGCAGTCCTGCGGGTCTGCTTATTGTTATAGGTGCTGCGGGTGATCTTCGCGGGGCCAGCGCGCCGGGCCATGCAAGTTTGCGGCCGCGGCAGCCGCGCAGTATCCCCGATCCGCCCGCGGCCCGCTAAGCCGCGTGCTTGCCATCCGCCAGGAGGCGCCGCCGATGGTCACCGCTTTGCGTTACAGCCGGTTGCTTCTGCTGCCTTTGGGTGCCTCGTGCACTGCGGCGGAGCAGCCCTGCGTTCCACGCGAACTGGCACCGGGCAATGGCTTGTACTTTAGCCAGGGCGATAGCGGGTTGGCTCATATCGTGCTCTGTTTGTGGGAAGGGTTGGGCGCACCCTTGTAGCTATTCGCCGCCGCCGCTCAGGGCAGGTAGATGCGGAACTCGCCGCCGCCCAGCGGGCCGCCGTTGCTGATCGCGATATGCCCGTGCACGCCGTTGCGCTCGTGCAGCTCGGCGATGCGCCCGGCGAAGTACAGGCCCAGGCCGGTGCTGCCGGTGCTGTGGTTGAGGCTCAGCACGTAGTCGGACTGCTCGGCGAGCATGGCCGGCGGGTAGCCCTGGCCATCGTCGCAGATCGCCAGCACCAGGTGCCCCGGCTCCTGCCAGGCACGCACCAGCAGGGCACTGCGCGCATAGCGGATGGAGTTGGTGATGATGTTGGCCACCACCGAGCCGAGCAGTTCCTGGTCGAAGAAACCCAGCAGGTCGAACTCCGCGACCTCGCAGCGGGCAACGATATGGCGGCTCTGCAGCACCTCGTGGTGGCGCGCCAGCTGCGCCTCGATGAAGTCCTCCAGCTCGTGGTAGGCCGGGCGCAGCGGCAGCTGGTTGACCCCCAGCTTGTACAGGCCGAGCAGCTGCACCAGCATGCCGTTGAGGCGGGCGAACTCGTACTCGATGATGCCGTGCTCGCGGCCGTGCAGCAGGGCCTCGGGCATCTGCTGCAGCCATTGGCCGTGGGTCTGGGTGAGCATGGCCAGGGAGTTCTTCATGTCGTGCACGGTGGAGGCGATCACCGTGGAGAAGTCCAGCCCGTCGCGTTCCCCGCTCATGCGCCGAACACCCGCCGGCGCAGCTGCTGGTAGCGCTCGTAGCGCGGGTCGCCGGGCGGCATCCGGTTCACCGCATCCAGGCAGCGCCGGCACTCCTCGAGCACGCCCGCCGCCGGCTGCTCGCCGCCCAGGCGCAGCAGCGACTGGGCGACGTTGAGGGTGATGCTGATGTTCTTCGGCTGCAGCGCCAGGGCCCGGCGGAACAGTTCCAGGGCATCGCCGAAGCGGCTCAGCTGGTAGGCGCGCACGCCCTGGCGATTGAAGTCGACGGCCTCCTGGCCGGCGCCGAGGATCTGCGGATCGTCGGTCTGCCTGGCGACCTTCTGCAGCACCGCCGGGTCGTCACCGTAGATCTCCATGCAGCTCTTCAGCAGGCTGTCGCTGGCCGCCGCCTGGCCCAGCTCGCGCAACTGGCCGGCGACCTGCAGGGCCGCGTCGGCGCAGAAGAACTGCGGCAGTTCGGCCATGCGCGCCACCGCCTCCTCGGCCAGCCTGGCCGCCCGCGCCGGCTCGCCGGATTTGCCCAGAGCCCCGGCCTGCATCAGGCTGGCGCGCACCTGCAGGGCCGGGTCCTCGCCGTAGTATTTGTCCAGCTCACCCATGGCCTGGCCGATCTCGGCCTGCACGCGCTTGTCCAGGCTCTCGTCGCCGGCCTCGGCCAGCAGTGCCTGGGCCAGGCCCAGGTAGCTTTCCGGGCTCTTGAAACGCGAGTTGCGGCCCTGCTCCATGGCCTGGCGATAGGCCTTGGCGGCGCTGGCGAAGTCCTCGTTGTCCAGCGCCAGCTGGCCCAGCTGCATCTGCCGGCGGATGGCCAGCGGCGACAGTTTCACTGCCTCCTCGAGCACCGCCTGGGCGCGCTGGTTCTCGCCCTGGGCCGCGAGCACCGCGGCCAGGCCGTCGTACAGCCCCGGCTGCATCGGGCAGGCCGGCAGCGCCCGCTCGTAGACTTCGCGGGCGCGGCCCAGCTCGCCGCGCGCCTGCAGCAGGCGGCCGAGGGCCAGGTAGGCCCAGGGCATGGCGCGGTCGGCGAGCACGGCGTTGAGCAGCTTCTCCAGCTCGGCGTTGCGCCCCAGCTCGCGCAGGGCGCCGGCCTGGTAGCGCTGGCACAGCGGCACGAAGCGCCGGTCCTGGCGGCTGAGGGCGTCGCAGGCGGCCAGCACGGCGGCCGGCTCGCCCTTGTCCAGGGCCTGCAGGATCGGCTTGAGCGCGGCCTTGCGCTCCACCAGCTTGTCCAGGCGCTGGACCAGGCTGGCGCGGTTGAACGGCTTGGTCAGGTAGGCATCCGGCTCGTGCTCCAGGGCACTGAGGACCATGGCCTGGCTGCTCTCGGCGGTGACCATGACGAAGATGCACTGGTGGCTGATCAGCTTGCCGACCAGCAACTCCTCGAGCACCTGCTGGCCATTCTTGCCGGCGCCCAGGTTGTAGTCGTGCAGGATGATGTCGTAGCGCTTCTGCCGGCACAGGGCCAGGGCCTCTTCGCCGCGGTCGGCGGTGTCCACGTCGCGGGCGCCGATATCGCGCAGCATGGCCTTGAGCGAGCTGCGGAAATCGGAAAAGTCGTCGACGATCAGAAAGCGCGTGCTGCTGTAATCCGCCATCGGCTGGATCCTTGTACGGCCGCAAAAGTCACTGCAGTGTAAGGCATGAATCGCCCCTCAACCGCCCTGCTCCAGCTCCAGCAGGTTGAGGAGGAACCGGGCGAAGTAGATCAGGTCCTGCTCCATGGCCTGGCGCGCGGCCTTGGCGTTGCCGGCCTCGATGGCGGCGAAGGCTTCCTCGTGGAAGTCGTTGAGGCGCAGCGACAGGTCGGCGCCGGTGAACAGGCGGTTGAAGAACGGGCCGATCTGCAGCCACAGCGACTCGATCGAGCGCAGCAGCACCGGGTTGCCGCAGGCGCCGTACAGGCACAGGTGGAACTGGCTGTTGGCGTCCAGGTAGGCCTGCACCTGGCGCTGCTCGATGGCCTGGTCCATGCGCGCCACGCAGTCGCGCAGCTCGGCCAGGTCGGCCGGGCTCAGGCGCGGGGTGGCCAGCTCCACCGCCAGGCCTTCCAGGCCCAGGCGCACCTGGAAGATGTCCTGGTAGCGCTGGCGGGTCATCGGCGGCACCCGCACCGAGCGTTGCGGCTCGCCTTCCAGGGCGCCCTCGGCGACCAGGCGCTGCAAGGCGGCGCGCACCGGCATCGGGCTGGTGCCCCACTCGGCGGCCAGGTCGCGGATCTTCAGCCGCTCGCCGGGCTGGAAGCGCCCGGCCAGCAGGCCTTCACGAATGCGTTGGTAGAGCTGGTCCTGCAGATTGTCGGCCATGGTCATTCACCCTTGGCCGGTGGCGCGGGCAGTTGGGCGAGAGTCAGCGAGCAGTTGCGCATGTTGATGTCCTTGTAGGGTTTAGGCGTAGGGTGCGCCGTGCGCACCGGGACTCGACTCGGGCTGGCTGGTGCGCGCGGCGCACCCTACGGGGCCTTGTTCTCGATCAGGCAGTTACCGCCATCCACTACGATGACCTCGCCGGTGATGTAACTGGCCTCGCGGGAGGCCAGAAAGGCCACCGCCGCCGCCACTTCCTCCGGGCGCCCGGCGCGGCCGATCGGGGTATAGGTGCCGGCATGCCGTTCTTCTTCCGTGGAGGAGCCCGTGGCGATCCAGCCGGGCGCCACGCTGTTGACCGTGATGCCCTGCTTGCCGACCTCCAGAGCCAGGCTCATGTTCATCCCCAGCATTGCCGCCTTGGCCGCGCTATAGGCCGACTCGCCGGGGTTGCTGCCGCGGGTGCCGGTGGTCGAGCTGATATGCACGATGCGCCCGTAACCACGGGCCTTCATCCCCGGCAAGACGCTGCGGGTGAGCAGGAAGGCGCTGGTCAGGTTGCGTGCCAGCGACAGGTTCCAGGTCGCCAGCTCCATGTCCGCCACGTCGGCGAACGGCTCCGGGCTGCCAACCATGGCCATCCCGGCGTTATTCACCAGAATGTCGATATGGCCGAACTGAGCATGAGCCCACTCGGCCAGCGCCTTGACCTGCGCTTCGTCGGTGAGGTCGGCGGCCATGGCGCGAGCGTCTATACCTTCAGCCTGCAGCTCGGCGGCACGCTGCTGGATGCGCGCACTGCTGGCCGTGATTAGCACCCGCACACCAGCGCGGCCGAGACGGCGGGCAATGGCCATGCCGATACCGCTGTCGCTGCCGGCCCCGCTGATCAGGGCCACTTGCTGTGTATTGTCCATTTTCATCGCCACCTGTGATCACAAATTTAGGGGAATCTACCTCAATACCGCTTATAAGACACCTATTGACTTATTTGTGATCACAAACAATCATGTGCAGAAATTCGAACGAGGTGTTCAACATGACTGCCAGTGGCATCAGCCCAGCCGCCGTAGCAACTTTCGCCAGCCGCGAGCGCCAGCGCTTCATCGAGCGCAACCCCAAGTCTGTGGCCCTGGCCGAGCGTGCGCGGCACTCCCTGTACGGCGGCGTGCCGATGCACTGGATGGCCGACTGGTCGACCCCGGTGCCGCTGTTCGTCGAGCGGGCCAAGGGCGCGCGCTTCTATGACGTCGACGGCCACGAGTACATCGACTTCTGCCTGGGCGACACCGGCACCATGTTCGGCCACTCGCCGGACCCGATCGCCAAAGCCATCGCCGAGCAGGGCAACAACGGCCTGACCACCATGCTGCCGGGTGAGGACGCGGTGGTCTGCGGCGAGCTGCTGGCTGCGCGCTTCGGCCTGCCGTTCTGGCAGGTCACCGCCACCGCCACCGACTCCAACCGCTACGTGCTGCGCTGGGCGCGCGCCATCACCCAGCGCAAGACCCTGCTGGTGTTCGACGGCTGCTACCACGGCACCGTGGATGACGTGATGGTGCGCTGCATCGACGGCGAGACCGTGCCGCGCTCCGGCCTGGTCGGCCAGGCCTACGACCTGACCGAGTACAGCCGCTCGATCCCGTTCAACGACGTGGCCGCACTGGAGGCGGCACTGGCCCAGGGCGACGTCTGCGCCCTGCTGTGCGAACCGGCGATGACCAATATCGGCATGGTCCTGCCCGAACCGGGCTTTATGCAGAAATGCCGCGAGCTGACCCGTAAATACGGCGCGCTGCTGATCATCGACGAGACCCACACCATCTCCACCGATATGGGTGGCTGCACCAAACTGTGGAACCTCGACCCGGACTTCTTCGTGGTCGGCAAGCCGATCGCCGGCGGCGTGCCGTGCGGCATCTTCGGTTGCAGCGCGGCGATGGCCGAGGCCATGACCGCCGCGCGCCAGCGCGCCAGCGAGGGCAGCCACGGTCACGGCCACAGCGGCATGGGCACCACCCTGTCGGCCAACGCCCTGGCCATGCACTGCATGCGTGCCAACCTGGAACAGGTGATGACCCCGGCCGCCTACGCGCACATGTTGCCGCTGGCCAAGCGCCTGGCCGACGGCTTCCGTTCGCTGATCGGCAAGCACGAGCTGAAGTGGTCAGTGACCGAGCTGGGCGCGCGCAGCGAGTTCCAGTTCTGCCCGGTGTCGCCGAGAACCGGCGCCGAGGCCGAAGCGGCGTTCCACGACGAGCTGCAGATGGCCCTGCACCTGTACCTGATCAACCGCGGCATCCTGATCACCCCGTTCCACAACATGACCCTGTGCTGCCCGAGCACCACGGCGGAGGATGTGGACAAGCTGATCGGCATGCTCGACCAGGCCCTGACCGAGCTGCTGGCCATTCCCGGCGCCCGCGAATAATTCGTAGGGTGCGCCGTGCGCACCGTTAACCCTGTGGTGCGCACGGCGCACCCTACGTGAGAAACCACCATGCAATTCGCCAACCCCCAGGAAGCCCGCGACTTCCTCGCCGCCCACCCCGAAGTGCGCAGCATCGAGCTGATGCTGATCGACGCCAACGGCATCCCGCGCGGCAAGCTGCTGCACCGCGACGAGCTGCTGGCCATCTACGAGAACGGCCGGCCGCTGCCCAGCTCGATCCTGGCGCTGACCATCCAGGGCGAGGACGTCGAAGAAAGCGGCCTGGTCTGGGAAGTCGCCGATGCCGACTGCTGGACCTACCCGCTGCCCGGCAGCCTGACTCTGCAACCCTGGCGCACGGTACCCACCGGCCAGCTACAGGTCAGCATGCACCCGAGCCAGGGCCTGCCGGCCGCCCCGGCCGATCCACGCCACGTGCTGGTGCGCGCCATCGACCGCCTCAAGACCGACGGCTACCATCCGGTGATGGCGGTGGAGCTGGAGTTCTACCTGCTGGACAAGCAGCGCGACGCCAACGGCCGCCCGCAGCCGGCGCTGCAGGCCAACGGCGTGCGCCCACAGGCACCGCAGGTGTATGGGGTGTACGAGCTGGAGCAGCTGCAGCCGTTCCTCGACGACCTCTACGCCGCCTGCGAAGTGCAGGGCCTGCCGGTGCGCACGGCGATCTCCGAGTACGCCCCCGGCCAGGTCGAGCTGACCCTGGAGCACCGCTTCGACGCCCTGCAGGCCATCGACGAAGGTGTGCGCTACAAGCGCCTGGTCAAGGGCGTGGCCAATAAACATGGATTACAAGCCTGCTTTATGGCCAAGCCGTTCGGCGACCTGGCCGGCAGCGGCCTGCATATGCATGTGTCGCTGGCCGACGAACACGGCAACAACCTGATGGCCTCGGAAGACCCGCAGGGCACGCCGCTGCTGAAATATGCGATTGGCGGGATGATGGCCACCCTCAACGACGCCCTGGCGATCTTCTGCCCCAACGCCAACTCGTTCCGCCGCTTCCAGGCCAACAGCTACGCGCCGCTGGCCAAGAGCTGGGGGGTGAACAACCGCACCGTGTCGTTCCGCGTGCCGGGCGGGCCGGCAGGCAGCCGGCATGTCGAGCACCGCATCTGCGGCGCCGACGCCAACCCCTACCTGGCGGCGGCGGCGATCCTCGCCGGTATCCATCACGGCATCCAGCACCAGATCGACCCGGGCGAGGCCATAGTCGGCAACGGCTACGAGCAGGCCCGTGAGACCCTGCCCACCGACTGGCTGACCGCCCTGCGTGCCCTGGAGAACTCCAGCTGGGCCAAGGAGGCCCTGGGCGAGGACTTCCTCAAGGTGTTCCTGGCGATCAAGTGGAACGAGTTCCGCCAGTTCATGGGCGAAGTCGGCGAGCAGGACTGGCGCTGGTATCTGACCCACGCATAGCCCGTAGGGTGCGCCGTGCGCACCGGGGTGCCTCTGCGGGGCCATCAGCCAAAGGTGTTGCAGCGCAGTACCTTGGCCCGCGCCAGCACCCGGCGCTGGCTGTCGTACAGCCAGCCCTGGGCCTTCATCAGCAGCGGCCGGGCCTCGATGCGGTACTGCTGGCCGGCAGCGAAGCCGTCGTACTGCAGGCGCAGGTGGCAGGTCATCTGCAGCGGCTCGCTGTTGAAGTCGCTGCCACCGCCGCCGCCGGCCACTTCGAACTGGAAGCGCACGTCCAGGGTGTGGGCGCCGGGGCTGACCTGGAAGTAGCGGCCGTCGGGGGTCTGCTGATCATCCAGCTTGTGCGCCATCAGGGTGTAGCCGGCACTGGCGTACAGGGTGACCCAGGCCTGCTGCGGGTCGGGCGGGGGCAGCGGGCTGGCGCAGGCGCTGAGGCTGAGCAGGGCGAGGAGAAAGTGCGGGCGCATGGTGGAGGGCTCCGGGCGACGAACTTTCAGCATAACGCCGATCAAACCTCGCCGCAGCGACCTTCGCGGGCCCGCGCCAGGTGCCGGCCGTGGGCATCGTAGAGCTTGGCCCAGGGGCGGAAGCCATGGCTGCCGCTGCGCAGCAGGTAGCGCTGGCCGGCGGCGAATTCGGCGTAGTCCAGGGTCAGCAGGCAGGTGCGCGGGCGGCCCTGGCTGAGCGGGCCGATATTGCCCGGCGCGACCTGGAACTGCAGGCGCACCTGCAGGGCGTGGCGCCCGGGGCTGACCTGGAAGTAGCGGTCGTCTTCCAGGGCCTTGCCGTCCACCTGCAGGGCCTGCAACTGCTGATCTTCGCCGCCGTGTAGCTCGATCCAGGCCTGGCTGGGGTCGTGGCGCGGCAGCCACAGGGCGCAGCCGGCAAGGACGATGGGTAGGCAGCAGAGCAACAGGCGGCGCATGGCGGTTTTCCTCATGGCTGGCGTATGGCAGGGGCAATGCAATAGGCTCATGGGCATGTTACCGATCCCATCGTTCGTCATGCTCGACCGCGCCCGCCGCCGCGTGGTTCCCCTGCTGCTCGGCCTGCTGCTGGGCGGTTGTGCCAACCTGGATTATTTTAGCCACCTGGCCGTGGGGCAGACGCGGTTGCTGCAGGCGCGTGAGCCGGTCAGCGCGATTCTCGCCGACCCGGACGCCGACCCGCAGCTGCAGCAGCGTCTGGCCCTGGCCCAGCAGGCCCGCAGCTTTGCCAGCGCCGAACTGGGCCTGCCGGACAACCGCAGCTATCGCCTGTATGCCGACCTGCAGCGGCCCTTTGTGGTGTGGAACGTGTTCGCCACCGCCGAGCTATCCCTGGCGCCGCAGACCCACTGCTTCCCCATCGCCGGCTGCGTGGCCTACCGCGGCTACTACCAGCAGGGCCGCGCCCGTGGTGCCGCCGCGCTGCTGCGTCAGGAGGGGCTGGATACCCATGTCGCCGGCATCGAGGCCTATTCCACCCTAGGCTGGTTCGACGACCCGATCCTCAACAGCATGCTGCGCTGGGACGACGAGCGCCTGGCCGCGGTGATCTTCCACGAACTGGCCCACCAGCAGCTGTATGTGCAGGACGACACCGCGTTCAACGAATCCTTCGCCAGCTTCGTCGAGCAGCAGGGCCTGCGCCAGTGGCGCGCCAGCCATGGCCTGCCGGAGCAGGACGACGCCGGTGAACGGCACAAGCAGCAGTTCATCGCGCTGATCCTGGCCAGCCGCGCGCGCCTCGAACAGCTGTACGCCAGCCCGCGCAGCGATGAGGAGAAACGCCAGGGCAAGGCCGCCGAGTTCGCCCGCCTGCGCAGCGAATACCGCCAGCTGCGCGACAGCCAGTGGCGCGGCGACCGGCGTTTCGATGCCTGGATCAACGCGCCGCTGAACAATGCCAAGCTGCTGCCTTTCGGTCTGTATGACCAGTGGGTGCCGGCCTTCGCCGCGCTGTTTGCCCAGGCCGGCAGCGACTGGGCGGCCTTCTACGCGCGCGCCGCCGAGCTGGGCGAGTTGCCGGCCGAGCAGCGCCATGCCCGGTTGAACAGGCTGATGGCGGGCGACTAGCGCGCTTGGCTGACCATCAGGCGGCTTGCGGCCGGTACACCCAGCGCAGGCTCAGGCGGGTCAGTGGCCAGAGCAGAGCCAGCAATCCCAGGCCGGGCAGCGCCAGCAGCGCTTCGCTGAACAGCTCGTTGCCGCTCAGGGTATACAGCGCGATGGCCACGGCAACCAGCACGAAGGCCAGCAACCACAGCAGCAGGCACAGCAGGCTGGCGAGGATCAGTCGGCCCGGGTTGCACTGGCGCAGCTGCACCGGCAGAGCGCTCCAGGCGGCGGCGAAGACCAGGGCGGTGTGCAGCAGACCCGCCAGCAGGAACAGGCTGTAGATCCACGTACTGTCGTAGAAGAACAGCTGTTCCGGCAGCAGACTCACCAGCTTCAGGTAGCACACGGCAAAGCACAGGGCGAAGACCAGGGCCGGCTCCCAGCGCCGGACCGTGTGCGCCGCGCCCGGCACGGCGTGGCGGCGCAGCAGATGCAGGCTCAGCCACAGCGGCAACAGGGTGTCGAGGACGAACAGCAGCAGGTTGATCGGCTCGCTGACCAACAGCTGCGCCAGGGTCGGCGACTCGAACCATTCGTAGGCCCGGGACAACAGCTGTGACAGCACCTGCCCCGCAACAAAACCCAGCCCCAGCGACAGCACCAGCGCCATGCCGAAGAACAGCGCCAGCAGCTGCCGGGGGCGCGCGAAGCCGGCGATGGCGTGACGCTCCAGGTAGCTGCGGCTCAGCAGCAGGACGGCGGCGGCGCTGAGCAGCGCCCCTTCGACAAACGAGGCGAGGATTTGCGGCAGGTACTCCAGGTAGCTGGTGAAAATCTGCTCGTCCTGCAACAGCCACACGCTGAGCAGACTGATCACAAAGCCGATCAGGCTGATCAGCAGCGCCAGGCCCATGAAGGCAAAGGGCAAGGCGGATGCCCGAGCCGTCAACGCTGCTGCGGGAGTTTGGCTGACGGGTAGGTCGAAAGGGTTGGCGTGCACGGGGGAAATCCTTTTCTGCTCGGTAGACGTCGCGCTGCCAGCATAGCCGGCAGGGTTGGCGGGCCAAAAGCCAGCCGGGTCGGCGGCGTGATGCGGGTCACTCGGCCTGGTCGTAACCCTCGGCCAGGTGCAGGTCTTTCAGCTTCACGTAGTTGGCCGCGCTGTAGCTGAAGAAGGCACGTTCCTTGTCGCTCAGTGGCCGCGCCTGCTTTACCGGGCTGCCGACGTAGAGGTAGCCACTTTCCAGCACCTTGCCCGGCGGCACCAGCGAACCGGCGCCGATCACCACTTCGTCCTGCACCACCGCGCCGTCCATGACGATGCTGCCCATGCCGACCAGGATGCGGTTGCCCAGGGTGCAACCGTGCAGGGTCACCTGGTGGCCGATGGTCACGTCGTCGCCAATGATCAGCGGGTAGCCGTCTGGGTTGAACGGCCCGGCGTGGGTGATGTGCAGTACGCTGCCGTCCTGCACGCTGGTGCGCGCGCCGATGCGGATGCGGTGCATATCGCCACGGATCAGGGCGAAGGGCCACACCGAGCTGTCTTCGCCCAGCTGCACGTCACCTATGACCACCGCCGCACGGTCGACAAACACCCGCGCGCCGAGCTGCGGAGTCACCCCCTGGTATTTACGAATCGCCACGATAAAAGCTCCCAAGCTGCGGTTTGCCCCGATTGTAATTAACATGCGCAGCACTGCGGTTGTGAATTGCCGCCCGCGGCCCCATAACCTGTTCATGAATTCGTGCATCAAAGGTGCCTTGCCGTGTCCGCCAGCAACCCTCTTCTCCAAGATTTCGACCTGCCGCCCTATTCCGCGATCAAGCCCGAGCATGTCGAGCCGGCCATCGACAGCATCCTCGCCGACAGCCGGGCAGCGCTGGTGTCCATCCTCGAAAGCCAACGTGCCGCGCCGAGCTGGGACGGCCTGGTGCTGGCCCTGGACGAGCTGAACGCGCGCCTGGGCCGTGCCTGGAGCCCGGTCAGCCACCTCAATGCGGTGTGCAACAACGCCGAGCTGCGCGCGGCCTACGAGGCCTGCCTGCCCAAGCTGTCCGAGTACTGGACCGAGATGGGCCAGAACAAGCCGCTGTTCCAGGCCTACGAGGCGCTGGCGGGCAGCCCGGCGGCTGGCGGTTTCGACGTAGCGCAGAAGACCATCCTCGAACACGCCCTGCGCGACTTCCGCCTGTCCGGCATCGACCTGCCGGCCGCCGAGCAGAAGCGCTACGGCGAGATCCAGATGAAGCTGTCCGAGCTGACCAGCAAGTTCTCCAACCAGCTGCTCGACGCCACCCAGGCCTGGACCAAGCACGTCGGCGACGAAGCGGCCCTGGCCGGCCTGACCGACTCGGCCAAGGCGCAGATGGCCCAGGCCGCCGAGGCCAAGGGCCTGGACGGCTGGCTGATCAGCCTGGAATTCCCCAGCTACTTCGCGGTGATGACCTACGCCGACGACCGCGCCCTGCGCGAAGAGGTCTACGCCGCCTACTGCACCCGCGCCTCCGACCAGGGGCCGAACGCCGGCCAGTTCGACAACGGCCCGCTGATGGCCGAGATCCTCGACCTGCGCCAGGAGCTGGCCCGTCTGCTCGGTTTTGGCAATTACAGCGAGCTGTCGCTGGCCAGCAAGATGGCCGAAAATACCGACCAGGTTCTGCATTTTCTCCGCGACCTGGCCGTGCGCAGCAAGCCCTTCGCCGCCCAGGACCTGGCGGAACTGAAAGCCTTCGCCGCCGAGCAAGGCTGCGCCGATCTGCAGAGCTGGGACGTCGGTTACTACAGCGAGAAGCTGCGCGAGCAGCGCTACAGCATTTCCCAGGAGCAGGTGCGCGCCTGGTTCCCCATAGACCGGGTGCTCAGCGGCCTGTTCGCCATCGTCGAGAAGCTCTACGGCATCCAGATCAAGGAGCTTAGTGGTTTTGATAGCTGGCACCCGGACGTGCGCCTGTTCGAGATTGAGGAGAACGGCCAGCACGTCGGCCGCTTCTTCTTCGACCTCTACGCCCGCGCCAACAAGCGCGGCGGGGCCTGGATGGATGGCGCCCGCGACAAGCGCCGGGCCGCCGATGGCCAGCTGGTCAGCCCGGTGGCCAACCTGGTGTGCAACTTCACCCCGGCCTCCCTCGGCAAGCCGGCGCTGCTGACCCACGACGAAGTCACCACCCTGTTCCACGAGTTCGGCCACGGCCTGCACCACTTGCTGACCCGCGTCGAACATGCCGGCGCGTCCGGCATCAACGGCGTGGCCTGGGATGCGGTGGAGCTGCCGAGCCAGTTCATGGAGAACTGGTGCTGGGAGCCGGAGAGCCTGGCACTGATCTCCGGCCACTACGAGAGCGGCGAGCCGCTGCCCCAGGACCTGCTGGACAAGATGCTGGCGGCGAAGAACTTCCAGTCCGGGCTGATGATGGTGCGCCAGCTGGAGTTCAGCCTGTTCGACTTCGAACTGCACGCCACTCACGGCGACGGCCGCAGCGTGCTGGAGGTGCTCGAAGGCATCCGCGCCGAAGTCTCGGTGCTGCGTCCGCCGGCCTACAACCGCTTCGCCAACAGCTTTGCGCACATCTTCGCCGGCGGTTACGCGGCCGGTTACTACAGCTACAAGTGGGCCGAGGTGCTGAGCGCCGATGCCTTCTCCCGGTTCGAGGAAGAGGGCGTGCTCAACCCGGCCACCGGCCGCGCCTTCCGCGAGGCGATCCTGGCCCGTGGCGGTTCCCAGGAACCGATGCTGCTGTTCGTCGACTTCCGCGGCCGCGAGCCGAGCATCGACGCCCTGTTGCGCCATTCCGGCCTGAGCGGGGAGGCGGCATGAGCAGCGTGAAGAAGCGTTTTATCGCCGGTGCCGTGTGCCCGGCCTGCAGCGCCATGGACACCATCCAGATGTGGGATGTCGACGGCACGCCGAACCGCGAGTGCGTGGCCTGCGGCTACGCCGACACCCTCAACGCCCAGGGCCAGTCGGTGCCCCGGGAGCTTGGCACGCGGGTCAACCAGAGCGCAGCCAAGCCGGCCAACCCCAAGGTGCAGGCGGTGCAGTTCTTCCCCAACCCGAAGCTGAAAAAGCCCGCCGAGTAACTTCCGGACGGTACTGTCACTCTCGGCAGATAACTGTATATTTGTACAGTTATCTGCCAAGGGCCTCGCCATGTCCACCCCCCTGCCGCCGCGCGGTCGCGGCACCGCCTGCAACCCGCACAACCGCTTCGCGCCGCAGCGCATCATCGCCACGGACGACGGCTGGTTCCAGGAAGTGCCGCCCAGCCGCGCCACCGAGGTGCGGGTGGAAATGGCCAAGAGCATCATCAGCCGCAACCAGTCGCCGGACCTGCCGTTCGACCGCTCGCTCAACCCCTACCGCGGCTGCGAGCATGGCTGCATCTACTGCTATGCCAGGCCCAGCCATGCCTACTGGGACCTGTCGCCGGGCATCGACTTCGAGACCAAGCTGATCGCCAAGCGCAACGCGCCGGCCCTGCTCGAGCAGCAGCTGAGCAAGCCGGGCTACGTTTGTGCGCCGATCGCCCTAGGCAGCAACACCGACCCCTACCAGCCGATCGAGCGCGAACACCAGTTGACCCGTCGCTGCCTGGAAGTGCTGCTGCGCTATGGCCACCCGCTGACCATCGTCACCAAGGGCGCGTTGATCCTGCGCGACCTCGACCTGCTCAGTCAGCTGGCCGAGCGCCGCCTGGTTTCGGTGTACATCAGCCTGACCACCCTGGACGACGAGCTCAAGCGCATCCTCGAACCGCGCGCCGCCGCACCGTCCGCACGCTTGCGGGCGATTCGCGTACTGCGCGAACAGCGCATCCCGGTGGGCGTGCTGTGCTCGCCGATGATCCCGATGATCAACGACATGGAGCTGGAGAACTTGCTGGAGGCGGCCCAGCAGGCCGGCGCGCAGAGCGCCAACTACATGCTGCTGCGCCTGCCGCGGGAGGTGGCGCCGCTGTTCGAGGAATGGTTGCAGGCGCACCACCCGCAGCGCGCCGAGCATGTGCTGAGCCTGATCCGCCAGAGCCGCGGCGGCGAGCTGTACGACAGTCGCTTCGGCCAGCGCTTCCGTGGCCAGGGCGTGTTCGCCGAGCTGCTGGCGCAGCGCTTCGCCCTGGCGCTCAAGCGCCTGGGGCTGAATCGGCGCGAAGGTTTCGCTCTCGACTGCAGCCAGTTCGCCCCGCCCGGCGGCCAGCTGTCCTTGCTGTAATTTGTGACTATTCGCGGCTGGCGGCTGTCCGCATGCCGGGTCGATAATTCGCCCAGCGCAACGGTTCAGCATGAGGTAGACGCAATGCCCTACAAGCACAACGCCATTCCCCTGCAGGCGCGCACCGCGCCGGAAAGCGCCGACGAGGCGCTGAGCGCCATAGTCGGCGGCTTCAAGCGCTTCCGCAGCGAGGTCTTCCCGCAGCAGGAGGAGCTGTTCAAGGCCCTGGCAAACGCGCAGAACCCGCGGGCCATGTTCATCACCTGCGCCGACTCGCGCATCGTGCCCGAGCTGATTACCCAGAGCGCGCCGGGCGACCTGTTCGTCACCCGCAACGTCGGCAACGTGGTGCCGCCCTACGGGCAGATGATGGGCGGGGTTTCCACCGCCATCGAGTACGCGGTGCTGGCCCTGGGCGTGCAGCACATCATCGTCTGCGGCCATTCCGACTGCGGCGCGATGAAGGCGGTGCTGGCCCCCGAGACCCTGGAGAGCATGCCCACGGTCAAGGCCTGGCTGCGCCACAGCGAGGTGGCGCTCAAGGTGGTCGAGGAGAACTGCGGCTGCGGCGGCCACGACACCCTGGGCATCCTCACCGAGGAGAACGTGATCGCCCAGCTCAATCACCTGTGCACCCACCCCTCGGTGGCGGCGCGGCTGGCCAGCGGCCAGCTGTTCATCCACGGCTGGGTCTACGACATCGAGAGCAGCGCGATCCGTGCCTACCACGCCGAGAGCGGGGACTTCCTGCCGCTGGACGGCGAGGTGGTGCCGATGGCCACGCCCAGGGCGCGCTACCCGGCGCAGTGAAACGACAAGGCCCGCGAATGCGGGCCTTGTTGCATCTGGCGTCAATTAGAACTCGCTCAGGAGCTCGCGAGCTAGGATCAGGCTAGGAGAAAGTACGTGAGGAAGCGCAGTTTACTGCTGGTAAATGAGCATTCCGAAGGTGCTTTCGACGACGCATGGCCGACGCGCAGCAGCTTCTGAACGGGTTTTCAGGCCGGCAGGCCCAGCTCCACGCCGAGCTGGCGCGACAGGCACGGCCAGCTCTGCCAGGCCGCCAGGGTTTGCGGGCTGCTCAGGCGGGCGCGGTAGTCCTGCACCGAGCTCTGCTGGAACACGCTGTCGTCGAGCAGACCGTCCATGGTGTGCTGCACCGCTTCGTCCAGCTGGTTGGCGAAGGGCTCGCCGATCAGCTGGTGGGCGATCAGGTTGGCCACCGTGGTATCCAGCGGGATCAGCGGCTGGCCGAGGTGGGTGATGTAGCGGTCGTTGACCTCCTCGACCAGGCGGTGGGCCAGGTAGGATTCGTCGAGCAGGGCATCCAGGCCCTGATGGCCCTCCATGACGCTCGGCGGGCTGAGGAAGAACTGCTCGGCCAGCTTCAGCACCGGCTTGATCTGCTCCTCGATGCCGGCCTCGCGGGCCACGCTGTAGGCGGCGTCGAGCACGTCCGGGACCTGCTCGATATAGGCGGCGACGAAGCGTTCGAGCACGCCACGGGCGTCGCTGGCCGGCAGCTGGATGGTCGGGTGCAGCTTGGCCAGCTGGCCTTGCAGCTGTTGCGCCAGGGCGCCGCTGTCGGCTTCATGGGCCAGTGCCTGCTGGATCTGTTCGCGCAGTGCGAGGGTATTCATGACGGCTCCTGTGTTGAGGACATGATTCAAACGAAAGTTCACCTTAGCTCGCCACGGGTGCTGACTAAGATCGGATTGTCATAATTATTAAATATTTATTCTTGCTTGCTATATAGCGTGCCCCCGCTCTAGGTCGCAGCCCCCGCCATTGCTGCCCCTGCGCCAAGGATAAATTCCCCGCGGCATTTTTCTGGCTGCGTTGTTATGTCGCAGTGGCTGTCTATACTCGAAATCGCAAGGCGTTACCTGATGGAACCGGACGGGCTGCGGCACGGAGAGGTTTCGACAGTTTCAGCCAGCTGTATCGGCAGTCGATCCCTTTGCCGCGGGCTTTGCCGGCGGGATAACAAGAACAATTAAGGGGAACCCGCAATGATGCGACATCCACGAGTCTGGATGGGCCTCCTGCTGTGGTTGGCATTCGGCTCGGCGCAGGCCGAGTGGGCAGTCAACATGCTGCCCGGCGCCACCGAGGTCAGCCGTTCAGTCTTCGACCTGCACATGATCATCTTCTGGATATGCGTCGTGATCGGCGTGGTGGTCTTCGGCGCGATGTTCTGGTCGATGATCATCCACCGCCGTTCCACCGGCCAGGTCGCCGCTCACTTCCATGAAAGCACCACGGTGGAGATCCTCTGGACCGTGGTGCCGTTCGCCATCCTGGTGGTGATGGCGGTGCCGGCGACCAAGACCCTGATCGACATCTACGACACCTCCGAGTCGGAGCTGGATATCCAGATCACCGGCTACCAGTGGAAGTGGCACTACAAGTATCTGGGTCAGGACGTCGAGTTCTTCAGCAACCTGGCCACGCCCGCCGCGCAGATCAACAACCAGGCGGAAAAAGGCGAGCACTACCTGCTCGAGGTGGACCAGCCGCTGGTGGTGCCGGTCGGCACCAAGGTGCGCTTCCTGATCACCGCCGCCGACGTGATCCACTCCTGGTGGGTGCCGGCTCTGGCGGTGAAGAAGGACGCCATCCCCGGCTTCGTCAACGAATCCTGGACCCGCATCGACAATCCCGGCGTCTACCGTGGCCAGTGCACCGAGCTGTGCGGCAAGGACCACGGCTTCATGCCGGTGGTGGTGGAAGCCAAGAGCAAGGAAGACTTCGCCCTCTGGCTGGCCGAGCGCAAGGCCGAGGCGGCCAAGGTCAAGGAGCTGACCAGCAAGGAGTGGACCCGCGACGAGCTCTACGCCCGTGGCGAGAAGGCCTACCAGACCAACTGCGCCGCCTGTCACCAGCCGACCGGCGAAGGCCTGCCGCCGATGTTCCCGGCGCTCAAGGGCTCGAAGATCGCCACCGGCCCGGTCGCCGGCCATCTAGGCATCGTGGTCAACGGCAAGCCCGGCACCTCCATGGCCGCCTTCGGCAAGCAACTGTCGGAAGTCGATATCGCCGCGATCATCACCTACGAGCGCAATGCCTGGGGCAATGCGGTGGGCGACATGGTCACGCCGAAAGACGTCCTCGCGTTCAAACAGGCTCAGGAGTAAGGACATGAGTGCAGTGATCGACCACGGTCATACTGACCACCACCATGGCCCGGCCAAGGGCCTGATGCGCTGGGTGCTGACCACCAACCACAAGGACATCGGCACCATGTACCTGTGGTTCAGCTTCGCCATGTTCCTGCTGGGTGGCAGCATGGCCATGGTGATTCGCGCCGAGCTGTTCCAGCCGGGCCTGCAGATCGTGCAGCCGGAGTTCTTCAACCAGATGACCACCATGCACGGCCTGATCATGGTCTTTGGCGCGGTGATGCCGGCGTTCGTCGGCCTGGCCAACTGGATGATCCCGCTGATGGTCGGCGCGCCGGACATGGCCCTGCCGCGGATGAACAACTTCAGCTTCTGGCTGCTACCGGCGGCCTTCGGCATGCTGGTCAGCACCCTGTTCAGCGAAGGCGGCGGGCCCAACTTCGGCTGGACCTTCTACGCGCCGCTGTCGACCACCTATGCGCCGGAGTCGGTGACCTTCTTCATCTTCGCCGTGCACCTGATGGGCATCAGCTCGATCATGGGCGCGATCAACGTGATCGCCACCATCCTCAACCTGCGCGCCCCCGGCATGACCCTGATGAAGATGCCGCTGTTCGTCTGGACCTGGCTGATCACCGCCTTCCTGCTGATCGCGGTGATGCCGGTGCTGGCCGGGGTGGTGACCATGATGCTGATGGACATCCACTTCGGCACCAGCTTCTTCAGCGCGGCCGGCGGCGGCGACCCGGTGCTGTTCCAGCACGTGTTTTGGTTCTTCGGCCACCCCGAGGTGTACATCATGATCCTCCCCGCCTTCGGTGCGGTCAGCTCGATCATCCCGGCCTTCGCGCGCAAGCCGCTGTTCGGCTACACCTCGATGGTCTACGCCACCGCCTCGATCGCCTTCCTGTCGTTCATCGTCTGGGCGCACCACATGTTCACCGTGGGCATCCCGCTCACCGGCGAACTGTTCTTCATGTACGCCACTATGCTGATCGCCGTGCCCACCGGGGTGAAGGTGTTCAACTGGGCCAGCACCATGTGGCAGGGCTCGATGACCTTCGAGACGCCGATGCTGTTTTCCGTGGCCTTCGTCATCCTGTTCACCATCGGCGGCTTCTCCGGGCTGATGCTGGCCATCGCCCCGGCGGACTTCCAGTACCACGACACCTACTTCGTGGTGGCGCATTTCCACTACGTGCTGGTGCCCGGGGCGATCTTCGGCATCTTCGCCTCGGCCTACTACTGGCTACCGAAATGGACCGGCCACATGTACGACGAGACCCTCGGCAAGCTGCATTTCTGGATGAGCTTCATCGGCATGAACCTGGCGTTCTTCCCCATGCACTTCGTCGGCCTGGCCGGCATGCCGCGGCGCATTCCCGACTACAACCTGCAGTTCGCCGACTTCAACATGCTCTCGTCGATCGGCGCCTTCACCTTCGGCGCGACGCAATTCCTCTTCCTGTTCATCGTCATCAAGTGCATCCGTGGCGGCAAGCCCGCCCCGGCCAAGCCCTGGGACGGCGCCGAAGGGCTGGAGTGGACGGTGCCGTCGCCGGCGCCCTACCACACCTTCACCACCCCGCCGGACGTGAAGTAGGAGCACCGCCGTGAGCGAAGCCCTGGCCACCCGTCGCCTGATCGTCCGCCTGCTGGCGGTGGTGGTCGGCATGTTCGCCTTCGGCTTCGCCTTGGTGCCGATCTACGACGTGATGTGCCAGGCCTTCGGCATCAACGGCAAGACCGCCGGGGCCTACCAGGGCGGCCAGGTGGTGGACGAGCAGCGTCAGGTGCGCGTGCAGTTCCTTGCCACCAATGCCGCCGACATGGTCTGGGAGTTCCATGCCAAGGCGGATGACCTGGTGGTGCATCCGGGGGCGAGCAACCAGATGCTGTTCGTCGCTTACAACCCGACCGACAAGCCGATGACCGCCCAGGCCGTGCCCAGCGTGGCGCCGTCCAAGGCGGCGGCGTTCTTCCACAAGACCGAGTGCTTCTGCTTCACCCAGCAGGTGCTGCAGCCGGGCGAGCGCATCGAGATGCCGGTGCGCTTCATCGTCGACCGCGACCTGCCTGCCGATGTGAAGCACCTGACGCTGGCCTACACCCTGTTCGATATCACTGCGGCGCAGGTTTCTGTGGCGCAGACGACTCCATAAGGAGAACAACAATGTCGAGTCACCAGCACTACTACGTTCCCGCCCAGAGCAAGTGGCCGATCATCGCCACACTCGGCATGCTGCTGACCGTCTACGGTCTCGGCACCTGGTTCAACGACCTCAAGGCCGAGCGTGCCGACTCCAACGGCCCGCTGATCTTCTTCGTCGGCGGCTTGTTCCTCGCCTACATGCTGTTCGGCTGGTTCGGCGCGGTGATCAAGGAGAGCCGCGGCGGCCTGTACAGCCCGCAGATGGACCGCTCGTTCCGCTGGGGCATGAGCTGGTTCATCTTCTCCGAGGTGATGTTCTTCGCCGCCTTCTTCGGCGCGCTGTTCTATGTGCGCAACTTCTCCGGGCCCTGGCTCGGCGGCGAGGGCGCCAAGGGCGTGGCCAACATGCTCTGGCCGGCCTTCGAGTTCGCCTGGCCGGCGCTGAACAACCCGGATGCCAAGCTGTTCCCGCCGCCCAAGGAAGTGATCGATCCCTGGCACCTGCCGCTGATCAACACCATCTTGCTGGTCAGCTCCAGCTTCACCGTGACCTTCGCCCACCATGCGCTGAAGAAGAACAAGCGCGGCCCGCTCAAGGCCTGGCTGGCGCTGACCATCCTGCTCGGCCTGAGCTTCCTGGCATTGCAGATCGAGGAATACATCGAGGCCTACACCGAACTGGGCCTGACCCTCGGCTCGGGCATCTACGGCGCGACCTTCTTCATGCTCACCGGCTTCCACGGCGCCCACGTGACCTTGGGGGCGATCATCCTCACGGTGATGCTGGTGCGCATCCTCAAGGGTCATTTCGACGGTGACAAACACTTCGGCTTCGAGGCGGCCAGCTGGTACTGGCACTTCGTCGATGTGGTCTGGCTGGGGTTGTTCGTCTTCGTCTACGTGCTTTGAGGCGAGTGCCGGGCGGCCGGCTTCGGCGGCCTTACCAGGGGGCGTGGCTGGCCAGCTGGCCACTGTAGAAACCCCAGGCGATCAGCGCCACGGTCACGGCGGTGAGTGCCACGCGCAGGCTCAGCGAATTGACCACTCGCATACCACGGCCCTCGTCCTTGACCAGGAAGAACAGGCCGCTGAACAGGCTGACCAGGGTGGCCAGCAGCAAGAGGACGATCGCGGCTTTCAGCATGCGGGACTCCAGGGGATGGGCAATGGGGTGCACTTGCAGTATAGCCAGCCGCGTTGCGGGTTTCGGGAGGTGCCGATGAGCGCCTTTCGTCCCGGCATTCTGCCCAGCGTGGTGGTGGCGCTGCTGTTGCCGCTATTGGTGACCCTGGGCGTCTGGCAACTCGAGCGGGCCGAGCAGAAGCGTGCCCTGCTGGCCAGCCATGCGGCCCGTCAGCAGGCGGCGCCGATCAGCCTGGCCGAGCTTGAGCAACTGCGCGACCCGGCCCATACCCGCATCCGCCTGCAGGGCCAGTTCGATGCCGGCCACAGCCTGCTGCTGGACAACCGCCAGCGCCGCGGCCAGGTCGGCGTCGAGCTGCTGCAACCCTTCTATGACCAGGCCAGCGGCCTGTGGCTGCTGGTCAACCGTGGCTGGCTGCCCTGGCCGGATCGGCGCATTCCGCCGCAGTTCAGCACCCCGGAGCAGCCCCTGGAACTGGTGGCGCAGGTCTACCTGTCGCCGGGCGCCGGCTTCCAGCTGCAGGCCGACCCGCCGGGCAAGAGCTGGCCGCGGCTGATCACCCTGGTCGAGCCGCAGCGCCTGTGGCAGCAGCTCGGCCGCGGCGGCCTGGCCTACGAAGTGCGTCTCGAACCCGGCCCGGCCGCCTACCTGGCCGAGTGGCCGGTGGTGGCCATGAGCCCGGACAAGCACACCGGCTACGCCGTGCAGTGGTTCGCCCTGGCGGCGGCACTGTGTGGCCTTTATCTCTATCTCGGATGGCGCAATGCGCGGGAGCAGCACGATGAGCACAACCATGAATCCCCCCAACAGCACTCCTGAGGTGGTCGTGCCGCGCCTGCGCGGACGCCTGCAGCTGATCCTGCTGCTGCTGGTGGCGATCGGCCCGATGATCCTGGCCACCGCCATGTACCAGTGGCGCTTCTGGGTACCGGATGCGCGCAACTACCACGGCGAGCTGATCGGCGACGGCCAGAGCCTGGCCGACCTCGGCGTCACCGGGGCCGCCCAGGAGCGCTGGCAGATCCTGGTCACCGCGCCGCAGGGCTGCGCCGAGGATTGTCGCCAGCTGGTCTACACCGCCCGGCAGATCCAGATCGGCCTCAACCGCGATGCCAGTCGCGCCAGCCATGGCCTGGCCAGCGGCAGCCCGCTGCCGGCCGACTACGACGCCCAGCTGCAGCGCGAATACCCGCAGCTGGGGCGCTATGAACTGGCGCTACCGGCCTACGAGAAGACCAGCAAAGGCGCCAGCGGCGCCCAGCTGTGGCTGGTCGATCCGCACGGCAACCTGGTGCTGCGCTACGACGCCACGGTCAAGGGCAAGGCCATCCTCAATGACCTGCGCCTGCTGCTGAAGCTGTCGCAGATCGGCTGACGTACTCGCCAAACCCATGCCCGCATAACAACAAGAACGAGGCCCCTGGATGACTGAACGCACAACCCGCCCCGGCTACCGCCTGGCCCTGTTCGCCACCCTGCTGGCGGTGCTGGTGGTTCTGCTCGGCGCCTATACCCGGCTGACCCATGCCGGCCTCGGCTGCCCGGACTGGCCGGGCTGCTACGGTTTCATCGGCGTGCCGCAAAGCGAGGCGCAACTGGCCCATGCCGAGGCGCGCTTCCCCGAGGCGCCGGTGGAGGCGCAGAAAGGCTGGAACGAGATGGTCCATCGCTACTTCGCCGGCAGCCTTGGCCTGGTGATTCTCGGCCTGGCGCTGCAGGCCCTGCGCCGGCGCGGCGAGCCGGGCCAGCCGCTCAAACTGCCGCTGTTGCTGCTCGGTGTGGTGATCGCCCAGGCCGCCTTCGGCATGTGGACGGTGACTCTCAAGCTGTGGCCGCAGGTGGTCACCGCGCACCTGCTGGGCGGCTTCACCACCCTGGCCCTGCTGTTCCTGCTGACCCTGCGCCTGTCCGGCGCGCTGCCAACCCTGCCGAGCATTTCCCGACGCTTGCGTCTGCTGGCGGGCGTGGCCCTGGTCCTGGTCATCGGCCAGATCGCCCTGGGTGGCTGGGTCAGCTCCAACTACGCGGCGGTGGCCTGTGTCGATCTGCCCGCCTGCCATGGCCAGTGGCTGCCGGCGATGGACTTCGCCAACGGCTTCCACCTGACCCAGCACATCGGCCCCAACTACCTCGGTGGCCAGCTCGACAGCGATGCGCGCACCGCCATCCATATGAGCCACCGCATCGGCGCCCTGCTGGTCAGCCTGGTTCTGCTGCTGCTGGCCTGGCGCCTGCGGGCCGCCGGCCAGGGCAAGCTCAGCGGTCTGTTGCTGCTGGCGTTGGCGGTGCAGGTCAGCCTGGGCCTGAGCAATGTGCTGCTGCATCTGCCACTGGCCGTGGCCGTGGCGCACAACGCGGGTGGCGCGGCCCTGTTGCTGGTGCTGGTGCTGATCAACTACCGCCTGCGTACAGCTTCTGTAGGAGCGAGCTCTGCTCGCGAATCCTGCGCCACCGATGGTTCGCGAGCAGAGCTCGCTCCTACGGTTTTGGCCCAGGTCGGCAAATTAGGATAAGGAGAGACCCCCATGGCTACTCTGCTGCAAACCCGCCGGGAGCACGCCAGCTGGCGCGACTACCTGGAACTGACCAAGCCGCGCGTGGTGCTGCTGATGCTGATCACCTCGCTGGTCGGCATGTTCCTCGCCACCCGTGCAGGGGTGGCCTGGCCGGTGCTGGTGTTCGGCAACCTGGGCATCGGCCTGTGTGCCGGCGCGGCGGCGGCGGTCAACCACGTGGTCGACCGGCGCATCGACTCGATCATGGCGCGCACCCACAAGCGCCCGGTCACCGCCGGGCGCCTGTCGCCGGCGGCGGCGCTGGGTTTCGCCCTGCTGCTGGCGGTGGCGGGTATGGCCCTGCTGCTGACCTTCACCAACGAGCTGGCGGCCTGGCTGACCCTGGCCTCGCTGCTCGGCTATGCGGTGCTCTACACCGGCTTTCTCAAGCGCGCCACGCCGCAGAACATCGTCATCGGCGGCCTGGCCGGCGCCGCGCCGCCGCTGCTCGGCTGGGTTGCGGTGACCGGGCACATCAGCGCCGAGCCGCTGTTGCTGGTGCTGATCATCTTCGCCTGGACGCCGCCGCACTTCTGGGCCCTGGCCATCCACCGCAAGGCCGAATACGCCAAGGCCGACATTCCCATGCTGCCGGTGACCCATGGCGAGCACTACACCAAGGTGCACATCCTGCTGTACACCGCGGTGATGATCGCCGTGACCCTGCTGCCCTATGCCATCCACATGAGCGGGCTGCTCTATCTGGCCTGCGCCGTGCTGCTCGGCGGGCGCTTCATGTACTGGGCCGTGGTGCTGTACCGTGACAGCAAACCGCACGCGGCGATCAACACCTTCAAGTACAGTATCTGGTACCTGTTCCTGCTGTTTATCGCCCTCCTCGCCGATCACTACCTGTTGCTGAACCTATGACCCGAACGCAGAAAACCGTCTTTGTCCTCTTCGCCGCCGTTGCCCTGGTGCTCGGCCTCACCGTCAACAAGGTGCTCAACAGCAAGGGCGACGGCACCGACAAGGTGGCCCTGCTCGATGCCGGCATCGTCCTGCTGCCGCAGAGCCGCAGCCTGCCGGGCCTGTCACTGACCAACCAGGACGGCCAGGCGCAGGCCGTGGACCAGTTCAAGGGCCAGTGGAGCCTGCTGTTCTTCGGCTACACCTTCTGCCCGGACATCTGCCCGGCCACCCTGGCCCAATTGCGCCAGCTCAAGGGCATGCTGCCGGCCGAGACCCAGGCCAGGCTGCGCGTGGTGCTGGTGACGGTCGACCCGCAACGCGACAACCCCGAGCAGCTGAAGAAATACCTGGGCTTCTTCGACCCGGCCTTCCTCGGCCTGACCGGGGCCCAGGAGGATCTGCAGAAGCTGGCCAGCGCGGTGAGCATTCCCTATATCCCGGCCGATACCAGCCAGGAAAACTACACCGTCGACCACAGCGGCAACCTGGTGATCCTCGGCCCGGACGGCACCCAGCGCGGCTTCATCCGTGCGCCGCTGAACAACGACAAGCTGGCGGCGCAGCTGCCGGGATTGCTGCAGAGCGCAGAGTGATCGCCCGCTATTCGGACAGAAAAAAGCCGCGCAGTGCGCGGCTTTTTCTTGGGCGGGTTAAGAGCCTGTTTACGCTCTTTTGAGCTAGAGCCAGGCAAGGCGAAAGTGGACGAGGGCGCGGAGTTTACAAGCCGTAAATGAGCAGCCCGAGTCCAATTTCAACGCAGCATGGCCGACGATCAAGAGATCGTAAACAGGTTCTAAGCAGGCGATCAGAACGCCGGCACTACCGCGCCTTTGTACTTGTCGGCGATGAAGGTTTTGACTTCGGCGCTGTGCAGCGCCTTGGCCAGCTTCTGCAGGGCCGCGTCGTTCTTGCTGGCTTCGCGCACCACCAGAATGTTGACGTAAGGCGAGTCGCTGCCTTCGATCACCAGGGCATCCTTGGTCGGGTTGAGGCCGGCTTCCAGGGCGTAGTTGGTGTTGATCAGCGCCAGGTCGACCTGGGCCAGCACGCGCGGCAGGGTGGCCGCTTCCAGCTCACGCACCTTGATCGCCTTGGGGTTCTCGGCGATATCCTTGACGGTGGCGGTGATGCCGGCGCCGTCCTTCAGCTTGATCACGCCAGCTTTTTGCAGCAGCAGCAGGGCACGGCCGCCGTTGGTGGCGTCGTTGGGGATCACCACCTGGGCGCCTTGCGGCAGCTCGGCGAGGGTCTTGATCTTGCTCGAGTAGGCACCGAAGGGCTCGACGTGCACGCCGGCGATGCTCACCAGCTTGGTGCCGCGCGAAGCGTTGAATTCATCCAGGTACGGCTGGTGCTGGAAGAAGTTGGCGTCCAGGCGCTCTTCGGCCACCTGCACGTTCGGCTGCACGTAGTCGGTGAAGACTTTCACCTGCAGGTCGACGCCGTCCTTGGCCAGGGCCGGTTTGACGAACTCGAGGATCTCCGAGTGCGGCACGGCGGTGGCGGCGACGCGCAGGGTGTCGGCGGCCTGGGCGGCGGCGCTGGTCAGGGCGGCCGCGGCGGCCAGGGCGGTCAGCAGTTTCTTCATGGTTCAACTCCTTGTGGGATGGGGCGCGGGGTCCCGTGGGTAACGGGTCGCCCGCTGTTCTATGGGGTAGGGCGAATTCAGTCGGTTACTTGCGCGAGCTTTTTATTTCCTAGAAAAATGCACCACCAGCTTGTCGCCGGCGGTCTGCAGCACCTGCACCAGCACCAGCAGGAGGATCACGGTCACCGCCATGACGTCCGGCTGGTAGCGCTGGTAGCCGTAGCGCACGGCCAGGTCGCCGAGGCCGCCGCCGCCGATCAGGCCGCTCATGGCGGTGTAGGAGACCAGGGTAATGGCGGTCACGGTGGCGGCGGCGATCAGCCCCGGCAGGGCTTCCGGCAGCAGGGCGCGGAAGATGATCTGCAGGGTGGTCGCGCCCATGGCCTGGGTCGCTTCGATGATGCCGCGGTCGACTTCGCGCAGGGCGGTTTCCACCAGGCGGGCGAAGAACGGCGTGGCGCCGACCACCAGCGGCGGGATGGCACCGGCCACGCCCAGCGAGGTGCCGGTGATCAGCACGGTCAGCGGGATCATCAGGATCAGCAGGATCACGAACGGTACCGAGCGCAGCACGTTGACCAGCAGCGACAGCACCGCGTACAGCGCGCGTTGCTCGAACATCTGCCGCGGCCCGGTGAGGAACAGCAGCACACCCAGCGGCAGGCCGAGCAGCACGGTGAACAGCAGCGAGCCGCCGAGCATGTTGAGGGTGTCGAGACTGGCGTAGCCGATCTCCTGCCAGTCGACATTGGGTAGCCAGCTGGCCAGCAGGGATTCGATCATCGCAGCACCTCCAGGTGCACGTCGGCCGCCTGGAAGCGCGCCAGCGCGGCGTCGATGTCGCCGCCGGTGAGGGCCAGGGTCAGCTGGCCGTAGGGGCTGTCCTTGATACGGTCGATGCGCCCGGCGAGGATGCTGTAATCCACTCCGGTCTCGCGCGCCACGGTGCCCAGCAGCGGCGCGTAGGTGGCCTCGCCCTGGAAGGTCAGCCGCAGGATGCGGCCCTGCACATGGGCGAAGTCGTCGCGCTGCTCGTTCTCGTCGATGTGCTCGTCTTCCTGGACGAAGCGCTTGGTGGTGGCGTGCTGCGGATGGAGGAACACCTGGGCCACCGGGCCCTGTTCGACGATCTGCCCGCCGTCCATCACCGCCACCTGGTCGCACACGCGGCGGATCACGTCCATCTCGTGGGTGATCAGCACGATGGTCAGGCCCAGTTCGCGGTTGATCTCGGCCAGCAGCTGCAGCACCGAGGCGGTGGTCTGCGGGTCGAGGGCGCTGGTGGCCTCGTCGCACAGCAGGATCTTCGGCCGGGTGGCCAGGGCGCGGGCGATGCCGACGCGTTGCTTCTGCCCGCCGGACAATTGCGCCGGGTACTTGTTGGCGTGCTCGCTGAGGCCCACACGGGCCAGCAGCTCGGCCACCCGCTGGCTGATCGCGTCGCGGCTCAGCTCGCCGGCCAGCTGCAGGGGCATGGCCACGTTGGCGGCGACGGTCTTCGACGACAGCAGGTTGAAGTGCTGGAAGATCATCCCGACCTGCTGGCGGAAGCGGCGCAGGCCGTTGGCATCCAACGCGGTGATGTCCTCGCCGTCGACCGTGATGCGCCCGCCGGAAGGTTCCTCCAGGCGGTTGATCAGGCGCAGCAGGGTGCTCTTGCCGGCCCCGGAATGGCCGATCAGGCCGAACACCTGGCCGGCTTCGATGCGCAGGTCGGTGGGCTGCAAGGCGGGCACGTCGCGCCCGGCGACCCGGTAGGTCTTGTTGACGTGGTGGAACTCGATCACGGAGCGAACCTTGTGGGTACGGGGGAGTGACTGCCGCCATCCGATGGGCGCGGCGACTCCTTCTAGCCTAGGCGGTTAGCCGAAAGCCGCGCATTTTAGCCGGTTTGTTTATGCGTTCTTAGTCTTTATTGGCCTGAATAGCGATCAGCCAGGCATAAGCATGTCGGTTGGTTGAGGTGCATAGCGCCGAAGCCCAACGGTTGGCGTCGTGACCGCCTGTGTTGGGCTTCGCTGCGCTCAACCACAACCTACCCGGTTGCGGCGTAGGTGCCGCTCAGCTGTTGCTCTGCGGGCTGAGCACCAGGCGCGGCTCCTGGTCCGGCTTGAGCACCGGCGAGAATTGCGGGTTGAAGCTGGGGTCGAGCTTCTTGATGCGGGCCGAGAGCAGGGCGGCGACGAAGGGATAGTCCTTGGCCTCGCGCACCTCCAGGCGCACCGCACAGTCGAAGGCGACCACATCGGCGGCGACTGCGTCGAGCAGGGTGCGCAGGCTGTCGCGGTCGTTGGCGTCGAGCATCGGCATGGCCACGCTGCTGCTGCTGGCGCTGGGGTCGATCAGGCGGGCGCGGCCGCTTTCCTGCGGCTTGCTGACCACCTGAGGCGCGGCGGCAACCACCGCTGGTGCGGCGCTGGCGGCCTCACGGGCGGCGCGCTGTTCGGCGGCGGCCGCTTCGCGTTCGGCCAGGGCGGCGGCCTGCTCCTCGGCCAGTTGCTGCTGGCGGGCGCGCTCGGCTTCCTTCTTGGCGATGATCGCCTCGGCCTCGCGCAGGCGCCGTTCGACGTTCTCGCGGCGCTCGGCGGAGTCCTCGGCAACGGCGGCGACTGCCGGTTTGGCCGCGACCTTGGCGGGCTCGGCTTTCGGTTCGGCTTTCGGCTTGGCCGCGGCGACCGGTGCCGGCTTGGCACCGCCCTGGACAGCGCTGGCGGTCAGGCTGGCCTGGTATTCCTGGCGCAGCACCGGAGACGCGGCGCTCAGATGGCGCTCGCCCTGGCTCAGGGTCGCATTGGCCGCGGCGGTATCGCCGGCCTGCAACTGCTGGCGCCCCTGTCGCAGGTAGGCGCCGGCCAGTTCGCGCTGGTACTGCTCGATGCGCACGTCGTTCCGGGCGGTCTGCTGCTGCAGGGCGGCCAGGCCCTGCTCGGCGGCCTGCAGTTCACCGCGGCTGATCTGCGCGGAGACGGCGTTGAAGTCCTTGACCTGTTCGTCGATGGTCCAGTACTCGGCACGGGCTTCGCTGAGCAGCAGGCCCAGGGCAAGGGCTATGAAATAGCGCGGCGCAGTAGCGTTCATTTTGTGACCTGTCGGTTCTTGTTCGTTTTTGTTTGTGCAAAAAACGGCCAATACTAACGGGCCCGACGGGGGAGTACAAAACTCAGCAGGAAAAGTGCGGCAGCGGCCACAACTATGGACGGCCCGGCGGGTGTGTCCTGGTACCAGGAAAGGCTCAAGCCCGCGGCTACCGCGAGCATGCCCAGCACGCTGGCGCCGATCGCCATCTGCTCCGGGGTACGCGCATGGCGCTGGGCGGCGGCGGCCGGAATGATCAGCAGCGAGGTGATCAGCAGCACGCCGACTATCTTCATCGCCACCGCGATGACCACCGCGATCAGCAGCATCAGCGCCAGGCGCAGGGCCGCCACCGGCAGGCCTTCGACCCGTGCCAGCTCCTCGTGCACGGTGATCGCCAGCAACTGGCGCCACAGCGGCAGCAGCAGGGCCAGGACCAGCACGGCGCCGCCGATGATCCAGGCCAGGTCGCCGGGGCCGACGGCCAGCAGGTCGCCGAACAGGTAGGCCATCAGGTCGATGCGCACCTCGTCCATAAAGCTCAGCACCACCAGGCCCAGCGACAGGGTGGTCGGCGCGAGGATGCCCAGCAATGTGTCCGAGGCCAGCGGCTGGCGCTGTTGCAGGGTCACCAGCAGCACGGCCAGCAGCAGGCAGCCGGCGGTTACCGCCAGGGTCGGGCTGACGTCCAGCAGCAGGCCGAGGGCCACGCCGAGCAGGGCGGCATGGGACAGGGTGTCGCCGAAATAGGCCATGCGCCGCCAGACCACGAAGGAGCCCAGGGGGCCGGCGACCAGGGCTAGGGCCAGGCCGGCGAGCAGTGCGTTGAGGAGAAAATCTGGCATCAGTGTTTGCAACCTGGACCGTGGACATGGGCCGGGCCGTGGATGGTCAGGCCGGGCTGATCGACCACCGCGCCGTGCAGGTCGTGGCTGTGGTCGTGGTGGTGGTGGTAGATGGCCAGGCTCTTGGCATCCTGGCCGAACATCTCGACGAACACCGGGTCGTTGCTGACCTGTTCCGGGTGGCCGGAACAGCACACGTGGCGATTCAGGCAGACCACCTGGTCGGTGGTGCTCATCACCAGGTGCAGATCGTGGGAGACCATCAGCACGCCGCAGCCGTGGCGGTCGCGCAGGCGGGTGATCAGGCGGTACAGCTCGGCCTGGCCGGCCACGTCGACGCCCTGTACCGGTTCGTCGAGCACCAGCAGCTCGGGCTCGCGCAGCAGGGCGCGGGCCAGCAGCACGCGCTGCAGCTCGCCGCCGGAAATGCCCTGCAGCGGGCTGTCGATCACCTGTTCGGCGCCGACCTCGGCCAGCGCCGCCTGCGCCGCGGCGCGGTCGACGCCCGGCACCAGGCGCAGGAAGCGCAGCACCGACAGCGGCAAAGTCGGGTCGACGTGCAGCTTCTGCGGCATGTAGCCGATGCGCAGGCGCGGCTTGCGCTGCACCCGGCCGCTGTCGGGCTTGAGCAGGCCGAGCACGGCGCGCACCAGGGTGGTCTTGCCGGCGCCGTTGGGGCCGATCAGGGTGACGATCTCGCCGGCGCGCACGGTCAGCTGCACATCCTGCAGCACGCGCTGCCCGGAGAAGCCGACGCCGACGCCGTCGAGCTGGATCAGCACCTCGTTCATGCCGCCTCCCGGCAACTGGCGCACAGGCCGACGATTTCCACGGTCTGGCTTTCCACCACGAAGCCGACCTCTTTGGCGCCGGCGACAATCGCCTGGCTGATGCTCGGCAGCTCCAGTTCGATGGCCGTATGGCAGCTTTTGCAGATAAGGAACTGGCCCTGGTGCGCGTGCTCCGGGCGCACGCAGCCGATAAAGGCGTTGAGCGAGGCGATGCGATGGACCAGGCCGTTCTCCTGGAGGAAATCCAGCGCCCGATAGACGGTCGGCGGGGCGGCGCGGCGGCCGTCTTCTTCGCTCAACACGCCGAGGATGTCGTAGGCGCCCAGCGGCTTGTGGCTCTGCCAGACTAGCTCCAGCACGCGCTTGCGCAGGGCGGTCAGGCGCGTGCCCTGCTTGCTGCACAGCGCATCGGCCTCGGCCAGGGCGCTGCTGACGCAGTGCGAATGGTCGTGTGGCAGGCAGGCCAGCGGGGTCTTGGCGGTGTGGGGTTTGAGCATGGGCGGCGACGTCCGGGGTAAGAGACGTTATTCTATAACTCTTTATCCGCCGAGTGTTGCCGTCGTGTCGCGTCTGTCTGCTGTTGTCCTGCTGTGCCTGTTTTCCCTGTCCGCCCGTGCCGAGGTGCAGCTGCTGACCAGCATCAAGCCGCTGCAGCTGATCGCCGCCGCCGTGCAGGAGGGGGTCGGCACGCCCGCCGTGCTGCTGCCGCCGGGCGCCTCGCCGCACCGTTTCGCCCTGCGCCCCTCGGATGTGCGGCGGATCCACGGCGTCACCCTGCTGTACTGGATCGGCCCGGACATGGAGAGCTTCCTGCCGCGCGTGCTGCAGGGCCGCAGCCTGCCGAACGTGGCCGTGCAGGACTTGCCGGGTTTGCAGCTGCGCCATTTTTCCAAGGTAGACAGCGGCGAGGGCGAGCACGCCGAACACGGGCATGACGAGCATGACGATGAGGTGCTTGCCGATGAGCATGACCACGACCACCGTCCCGGCACGCTGGATGCCCACCTCTGGCTGCTGCCGCACAACGCCAAGGTGATAGCGGCCAAGATGGCCGCCGACCTGGCCCAGGCCGACCCGGCCAATGCGGCGCGCTACCAGAGCAACCTGGCCGCCTTCGAAGCGCGTCTGGATGCCCTCGACCAGCGCCTGCACGCGCGCCTGGACAAGGTGGTCGGCAAGCCCTACTTCGTTTTCCACGAGGCTTACGACTACTTCGAGGCCGCCTATGGCCTCCAGCACGCCGGCGTATTCAGCGTGGCGGCCGAGGTGCAGCCGGGTGCGCGGCACGTGGCGGCCATGCGTGAGCGCCTGCAGGCGGCCGGGCCGAGCTGCGTGTTCAGCGAGCCGCCGCTGCGCCCGCGCCTGGCGCAAACCCTGAGCGCCGGCCTGCCGGTCAAGCTGGCGGAAATGGACGCCCTGGGCGGCAGCCTGGCGGTATCGGCGCAGGGCTACGAGCAGTTGCTGGAAAACCTCGGCCAGCAGCTGGCCGGTTGCCTGGAAAGCCTCTGAGGCTGGGCCTTACAGGGCGAAGGGCAGGGTCAGGCTGACCTGCTGGCGCTGCGCCAGGCGGCGCTGGAATTCGCCCGGGTCCTTGACCAGCACGTCGCGACCCTGGAAGCGCCGCGCGGCGATCAGCCGCGACAGCCAGAAGCGCAGGCAGGCGATGCGCAGCATGGCCGGCCACAACTCGGCCTCGGCGCGGTTGAACGGGCGCAGGGCGGCGTAGGCGCCGAGCAGGGCGCGGGCGCGCGGCAGGTCGATACTGTCGTCGGCCTGCGAGCACCAGTCGTTCACGGTGATCGCCAGGTCGTAGAGCATCGGCCCCGAGCAGGCGTTGTAGAAGTCGATCACCCCGGCCAGCTGGTTGCCGTCGAACAGCGCGTTGTCGCGGAACAGGTCGGCGTGCAGGTTGGCGCGCGGCAGGGCGAGGATGCGTTCCTTCAGTTCGGCCACCTCGTGCAGGCTGTCGCGCAGCAGCGGCAGCTGTTCGTCGTGCAGCTCCAGGGCCAGCATCGGGCCTTCCTCGAGCATCCAGTCGAGGCCGCGGTCGCTGCGCCGTTCGAGGATGTCGCCCTGGGTGGCCAGGTGCAGGCGCGCCAGCCAGCTGCCGATCTCGGCGCAGTGGTGGGCGTTGGGCTGGCCGACATGCTTGCCGGCCAGGCGTGGCTGCAGCAGGGCGGGTTTTTCCGCCAGCTCGCGCAGGGTTTCGCCGTTCTGCGTGGGGATCGCGTAGGGCACCGGCAGGCCGGCCTGGTGCAGGCGCTCGAGCAGGGTGATGAAGAACGGCAGGTCGGCGCGCGGGCCACGCTCGATCAGGGTCAGCACGTATTCACCGCCGTCCAGGCTGACGAAGAAGTTGCTGTTCTCGGTGCCGGCGCTGATGCCCTGGAAGTCCTTCAGCCGCCCCAGCCCGTAGGGCTCGAGGAAGGCTTGCAGTTCGTGGCGTTCCAGCGGGGTGAAGACCGACATGGCATTAGCCTCCGAGGTGCGGGGTGGCGGGCCGTGGCCCGCCGCCGGCAGTTACCACTTAAAGATTTCCCAGGCCGGGATCAGCATGTCCGGCTGGTCGGAGCGGATGAAGTTGCCCTCGCTGCCGTCGGCGCGCACCAGGAAGTAGGGCTTGCCGACTTTCGGGGTGACCTTGATGGCGTAGAGGAAGCCGTTCTGCCGGTACTCGGTGATGGTCTTGTCGCCATCCTGGCGGATGGTCACGTCCGGGTCGGCGCCCGGTGCATCCTCGGCGGCGATGGCATACAGCGGGCTGATGGCCAGCAGGCCGGTGAGCAACAGGCGGTTGAGTACGCGCATGGTAACCTTGTCCCTTTCTCTGGTTGGTGGGTTCATTCTAGCGCCCGCCCCTGGCAAAAGGTTGATCCTGCGCATGTCTAACACCCCTCTGGTTCTGGTCGACGGTTCCTCCTACCTGTACCGCGCCTTCCACGCCCTGCCGCCGCTGGCCACCTCCAAGGGCCTGCAGACCGGCGCGGTGAAGGGCGTGCTGAACATGCTCAAGAGCCTGCGCAAGCAGTACCCGGACAGCCCCTTCGCGGTGGTCTTCGACGCCAAGGGCGGGACCTTCCGCGACGCCATGTTCGAGCACTACAAGGCCAACCGTCCGCCGATGCCGGAAGAGCTGCGCGGCCAGGTCGAGCCGCTGCATGCCAGCGTGCGCGCCCTCGGCTACCCGCTGCTGTGCGTCGAGGGCGTCGAGGCCGACGACGTGATCGGCACCCTGGCCCGCCAGTGCGCGGCCGAGGGCCGCGACGTGGTGATCTCCACCGGCGACAAGGACATGGCCCAGCTGGTTTGCCCGCACGTGACCCTGGTCAACACCATGACCGGCAGCGTCTACGACATCGAGGGGGTCAGGGCCAAGTTCGGCGTCGGCCCGGAGTTGATCATCGACTACCTGGCGCTGATGGGCGACAAGGTCGACAACATCCCCGGCGTGCCGGGGGTCGGCGAGAAGACCGCGCTGGGCCTGCTGGTCGGCGTCGGCGGCGGCCTCGACGTGCTCTACGCCAACCTCGACAAGGTCCCGGAGCTGCCGATCCGCGGCGCCAAGACCCTGCCGGCCAAGCTGATCGAGCACAAGGACATGGCCTACCTGTCCTACCAGCTGGCGACCATCAAGATCGACCTCGAACTGAACATCGCCATCGACGACCTGCACCCGGGCGAGCCGGATCGCGAGGCGCTGGTGGCGCTGTACAGCGAACTGGAGTTCCGCGGCTGGCTGGACGAACTGCAGCGCGGCCAGGCGCAGGGCAAGCCGCCGGCCAGGGCAGCCGCCAAGCCGGTCGCGGCCAGCGGCGGGCTGTTCGACGAGCCGGCACCGGCCGCCGCAGAAGGCGAGCCGACAGAAACGCCGGCCGGCAGCGAGGCGCGCTATGAAACGGTGCTGGAGCAGGCCCGCTTCGATGCCTGGCTGGACAAGCTGCAGGCCGCCGAACTGATCGCCTTCGATACCGAGACCACCAGCCTCGACCCGCAGCAGGCCCAGGTGGTCGGCGTGTCCTTCGCCGTCAGCGCCCATGAAGCGGCCTATGTGCCGCTGGCCCACTCCTACATGGGCGTGCCGGCGCAGCTGGATCGCGACGCGGTGCTGCGCGCACTCAAGCCGCTGCTCGAAGACCCGGCCAAGGCCAAGGTCGGCCAGCACGCCAAATACGACATCAACGTGCTGGCCAATGCCTCGACGCCGATCATGGTGCAGGGCGTGGCTTTCGACACCATGCTCGAATCCTATGTGCTGGATTCCACCGCCACCCGTCACGACATGGACAGCCTGGCGCTGAAGTACCTCGATCACAGCACCATCCGTTTCGAGGACATCGCCGGCAAGGGCGCCAAGCAGCTGACCTTCGACCAGATCGCCCTGGAACAGGCCGGCCCCTATGCCGCCGAAGACGCCGACGTGACCCTGCGCCTGCACCAGACGCTGTGGGCCAAACTGCAGCAGACCCCGGCGCTGGCCAAGGTGCTGCAGGAGATCGAGATGCCGCTGGTGCCGGTGCTGGCGCGCATCGAACGCCAGGGCGCGCTGGTCGACGCCAAGCTGCTCGGCCAGCACAGCGTCGAGCTGGGCGAGCGCCTGGTCGAGCTGGAGCGCCAGGCCTTCGCCATCGCCGGCGAGGAGTTCAACCTGGGCTCGCCCAAGCAGCTCGGCGCGATCCTCTACGAGAAACTCGGCCTGCCGATCATCAGCAAGACCGCCACCGGCCAGGCCTCCACCGCCGAAGCGGTGCTGGCCGAACTGGCCGAGCAGGACTACGAGCTGCCCAAGGTGCTGATGCAGTACCGCAGCCTGAGCAAGCTGAAAAGCACCTACACCGACCGCCTGCCGGAGCAGATCAACCCGCGCACCGGGCGCATCCACACCAGCTACCACCAGGCGGTCACCGCCACCGGGCGCCTGTCATCCAGCGACCCGAACCTGCAGAACATCCCGATCCGCACCGCCGAGGGCCGGCGCATCCGCCAGGCCTTCGTCGCCCCCAAGGGCTACAAGCTGGTGGCGGCGGACTACTCGCAGATCGAGCTGCGCATCATGGCCCACCTGGCCCAGGACGAGGGGTTGCTGGACGCCTTCCGCCACGGCCGCGACGTGCACAAGGCGACCGCCGCCGAGGTGTTCGGCGTGGCCCTGGAGGAGGTGACCAGCGACCAGCGGCGCAGCGCCAAGGCGATCAACTTCGGCCTGATCTACGGCATGAGCGCCTTCGGCCTGGCCAAGCAGATCGGCTGCGACCGCAAGCAGGCGCAGGCCTATATCGACGTGTATTTCCATCGTTACCCCGGGGTGCTGGCCTACATGGAGCGCACCCGCGAGCAGGCGGCGCAGCAGGGTTATGTCGAGACCCTGTTCGGCCGCCGCCTGTACCTGCCGGACATCCAGGCGAAGAACCCGTCGCTGCGCAAGGGCGCCGAGCGCACCGCGATCAACGCGCCGATGCAGGGCACCGCGGCGGACATCATGAAGCGCGCGATGATTGCCGTGGACGCCTGGCTGCCGCAGTCCGGCCTGGATGCCAAGGTGATCCTGCAGGTCCACGACGAACTGGTGCTGGAGGTGCGCGAGGATCAGGTCGAGGCGCTCAAGGCCGGCCTGTTGCCGTTGATGAGCGGCGCCGCGGCGCTGGACGTGCCGCTGCTGGTCGAGGCCGGGGTGGGCGACAACTGGGACGAGGCGCACTGATTACCTGGCCAGGGGCTGCGGCATGGGGGCGCAGTCGTGCGGCTGATTAGCTCTTTTCGGTCTTTTAAATCACTGCTTATCGCAATGCGATTTAAAAAATGGCTGAACTATCCGCTGCCGGCACCGGTCAGAGTTTACGAATGGCATGTAGCCCTTCGATGCTCCTAATGTGTGTTCTAGTGTTGGCAGATCTCTGAACCCCGCCCTAGCGGTTCAGAATTGAACCCCGGTCTTCTCCTCCCCATACGAAGTCCGGGGTTTTTTTTGTCTCCACCCTCCCTGGCGGAGACCCTCCGGGCCGTCGCAAGCGACGTCAAAAATTGCTCCCGGCAATTTTTTGCTCACGATTTGCTGCGCGGAGACGCGCGAGCCAGGCCTTACTCAGCGTCCTGCTGGTCTTCCTCTTCTTCCTCGAGCAGCCCCATCCAGCTGGCCAGCACGGCCTGCGCCTCCTCGACGCCCTGGCGTTTGGGGGCCGAGAACAGCTGGATGCTGGCGTCCGTACCCCAGCCCTTGTGGATATCCTGACGCACCTTGAGCAGGGCGTTCTTGGCGGCGCCGAAGGTCAGCTTGTCGGCCTTGGTCAGCAGGATATGCAGGCGCATGCCACTGGCCTGGGACCAGTCGAGCATCATGCGGTCGAATTCGGTCAGCGGATGGCGGATATCCATCATCAGGATCAATCCGGCCAGGCTCTCGCGGCTGCTCAGGTAGGCTTCCAGGTGGCGCTGCCAGTGCTGTTTGAGCGGAATTGGCACCTTGGCATAGCCGTAGCCGGGCAGGTCGACCAGGCGGCGCTCTTCGTCCAGGGTGAAGAAGTTGAGCAGCTGGGTGCGCCCCGGGGTTTTCGAGGTGCGCGCCAGGTTGGCATGGGTCAGGGTGTTCAGCGCACTCGACTTGCCGGCGTTGGAGCGCCCGGCGAAGGCCACTTCGAAGCCCTCGTCCGGCGGGCACTGGTCGACCTTGGCCGCACTGATCATGAAGGCAGCCTGTTGGCACAGACCGATGATGGGATTCTTGGGTTGCATGGGGATTTTCCGGTTGAGCCGGGCGCCAGCGTGGGGCGCGGCATGGTGTCGCTTCCGTTTCAGCGACGCCAGTATATAATGCCGCAGATTTTGTGTGCGCTTTGTCCCGTCCGTTGTCCCGGGAACGACATAATTAGCTGCGCGATAGAACGCAGAGCGTTCCTAACCCTGATGAGGTTGGCCCATGAAAAAAGTATTGATCGTTGCCGCCGCACTTTGCGCTCTGTCCGTTAACGTGCAGGCCGCGCAGGACCCCGAGGCGGTGTATGCCAAGGCCTGCATGGCTTGTCACAATGGCCAATTGCCGATGGCGCCCAAGCGTGGCGACAAGGCTGCCTGGGAGCCACGCGTGGCCAAGGGCATGGACGCGCTGGTACAGAGCGTGACCAATGGTTTGAATGCCATGCCACCGCGTGGCTTGTGCATGGATTGCACTGCAGAGGATTACCAGGCCGTCATTAAGTTGATGAGCGAGTAGTCCCGCAGAAATTTCTTTTACCTCTAGCCGTTATTGGATTAGCTGATGAACAAAGTACTCGTGAGTCTGCTGTTGAGCCTGGGCATTTCCTCTGCTGCGTATGCTGCAGGCGATGCCGCGATCGTCGGCGACGCCGAAGCCGGTAAGGCGAAGACTGCTGTGTGTGGCGCCTGCCACGCTGCGGACGGCAACAGCGCCGCCCCGAACTTCCCGAAACTGGCCGGCCAGGGCGAGCGCTACCTGCTCAAGCAGCTGAATGACATCAAGGGCGGCAAGCGTCAGGTGCTGGAAATGACCGGCCTGCTGACCAACCTCAGCGACCAGGATATGGCCGACATCGCCGCCTACTTCGCCAGCCAGAGCATGAGCGTCGGCGCTGCCGATCCGGCCCTGGTGGCGCGTGGCGAGGAACTGTTCCGCGGCGGCAAGCTGGATCAGGGCATGCCGGCCTGCACCGGTTGCCACTCGCCGAACGGCGCGGGCAACGACCTGGCGGGCTTCCCGCAACTGGGTGGCCAGCACGCCGCCTATGTGGCCAAGCAGCTCACCGACTTCCGCGAAGGCAACCGCACCAATGACGGCGACACGCTGATCATGCGCGCCATTGCCGCCAAGCTGAGCAACAAGGACATCGCCGCGGTATCCAGCTATATCCAGGGCCTGCACTAAGAACCTGCCTACGATCTGCTGCGCGTCGGCCATACGGCGCTAAAAACAGCCTCGGAAAGCCGCTTGCGGCTAACGCGCTTCAGCGCGACCCGAAGGGCGAGTGAAACGAGTCATGCTCATTTACAGCTCGTAAACTCCGCTTCCTCGGCTGTTTTTTCCTTGTCTGGCTCTAGCTCGCGAGATCGTAAACAGGTTCTAACGCCCTGCGCGAGCGTCTGAAAAAGGGTGGCCAAGGCCACCCTTTTTTGTGGGCGGCGCCGCTACAATGCAGGAACCCGCACCCGGGCCGCCGGTCGAACCCAGGCCCGCCCCGAGCGGCATCCATTTGCCAAGGAGTCATGCATGCGTAACCTGATTTTCAGTGCCGCCCTCGCCAGCCTCAGCCTGTTTGGCATCGCTGCCCAGGCCGAGTCGATCGAAGCCGTGCCGTTCACCGCCGGCAAGCAGTATGTCGAGCTGGCGACGCCGGTACCGGTATCGCAGCCGGACAAGATCGAGGTGGTCGAGCTGTTCTGGTATGGCTGCCCGCATTGCTACCAGCTCGAACCGACCCTCAATGCCTGGGCCGAGAAGCTGCCGGCCGACGTCAACTTCGTGCGCATCCCGGCCCTGTTCGGGCGTACCTGGGATATCCACGGCCAGCTGTTCATCACCCTCGACCTGATGAAGGTCGAGCAGAAGGTGCACAAGGCGGTGTTCGACGCCATCCACAAGGAAGGCAAGAAACTGGCCGATCCGGAAGAGATGGCCGAGTTCCTCGCTGACCAGGGCGTCGATGCCGAGGCCTTCCTCAGCACCTACAACTCCTTCGCCGTCAAAGGCCAGATGACCAAGGCCCGCCAGCTGGCCAAGGCCTACCAGATCAGCGGCGTGCCGGTGCTGATCGTGGGCGGCAAGTACCGCTTCGACGTGCGCAGCGCCGGCGGCGAAGAGCAGCTGCTGCAGGTGGCCGACTTCCTCATCGACAAAGAGCGCGCCGCTCGCTGAGTATCCCGCCATGCTGCGCCGCTGGAGTTCCGGGCGTCCGATTGGCTTGCACCCGCCGCAGGTCAACGGCCGCTGCGCGGATTCCACCGGCCTGCCCTGTGACGGCCTGCTGCGCCTGCTCAGCTTCAATATCCAGGTCGGCATCAGCACCGAGCGCTATCGCCACTACCTGACCCGCGGCTGGCAGCACCTGCTGCCGCACCGCGGACGCGCCGGCAACCTGCAGAAGATCGGCGCGCTGCTCGGCGACTACGACCTGGTGGCCCTGCAGGAGGCCGATGGCGGCAGCCTGCGTTCCGGCTTCGTCAACCAGGTGCAGCACCTGGCCGAGCTCGGTGCCTTCCCCTACTGGTACCAGCAACTCAACCGCAACCTCGGGCGTTTCGCCCAGCACAGCAACGGCGTACTCAGCCGCTTGCGCCCGTGCCGACTGGAAGACCATCCGCTGCCCGGCCCGCCTGGGCGCGGGGCGATCCTGCTGGCGTTTGGCGAAGGTGCCGACGCCCTGGTGGTGGTGGTCATGCACCTGGCGCTGGGCGCGGGCACCCGCACCCGCCAACTGGCCTACATCCGCGAGCTGATCGGCGGCTATCGCCACCAGGTGCTGATGGGCGACATGAACACCCATGCCCTCGACCTGCTGCAGCATTCGCCGCTGCGCGACCTCGGCCTGCTCGCGCCGCAGGTCGAGGCGACCTTTCCCAGCTGGCGGCCGCAACGCTGCCTCGACCATATCCTGCTCAGCCCGGGCCTGGCCCTGGAGCGGGTGGCGGTGCTCAGCCAGCCGATTTCCGACCATCTGCCGGTCGCCGTCGATATCCGCCTGCCCGCCGCGCTCAGCGGCACGCTGGCCCCTCAGCCGAAACCGCTCGCCACTGGATCGCCGCCATGACCGATGATGCTCAGCGCTGGAAAGCCAAGTACCTCGAGAACCTGGAGCAGCAGGAAAGGCTGGAGCAGCGCTGGGAGGCCCGCCTCGACCTGCTGCGCCGCGGCCTGGTGCGCAGCTCCCTGGCCGCCGAGGGTGCGGACAAGGCGGTCGACCAGTGCATGCGCGAGCTGCGCGAGATCATCCGCGGCGAGCAGATGGATGCCGGCCTAGCCGCGCTGATCCCGCGTCTGGAAAAGGCCGTGCTCGACTCCGAGCAGCGCCGCCAGCAACGCAGCGAGCAGAATGTCGCCGGCATCACCGGCCTGACCGAGCAGCTGCTGGCCCTGGAGCTGCCGCGCGAGGTGCGCAAGGCGCTCAAGCAGTTCGCCAAGCGCATCGACGAGCGGGCCAGCCAGTCCCGCGAGCTGCCGGCCCTGCTGGCCGAGCTGAGCAGCCTGCAGCACAAGGTGCTGGAAGTGCTGGGCAGCGACCAGGTGGCCCGCCCCGGCCTGCTGCAGCGCCTGTTCGGCGGCCGCGACGAGGCCGCCACCCCCGAGGCTCAGGCCTCGAGCACTGCACCGGCGCCCGCAGAAGCCGCCGAGCCGGCGGCGGCCGAGCAGGCGCAGGCCGCCGCACCGAGTTCGCCGCCCGTCCCGCCGGCCCCTGTGCCGGTGGCCGAGGCCGCGGCGCCAGCGGAGCCGCAGACCGTTCCCGGTGCAATGCCGGCGCCGCTCAAGCCGGTCGCCACCCTCGACAGCCTGCCGCTGGATGCGCGCTTCTTCACCGGCAGCGACGACCCGGCCTATGCCTTGCCGGAATCGGCCGAGCCCGGTTACAGCGCGGTGGCGGTGCATGTGGCGCACAGCCTGCTGGGCCTGCTCGACGAGCTGGAGCTGCCGGCGCGCCACCAGCCGCAGGGCGAGGCCCTGCGCGAGCGCCTGCAGGGTGGCCTGAACTGGTACGAGCTGGTGCCGCTGCTGGACGATCTGGCGGTGCTGGTGCTGGCGGTGACCGACAGCGGCCAGCGCGAGTTTGCCGGCTACCTGAAGCAGCTCAACGAACGTCTGGCGGCCTTCCTCGGCACCCTCAGCGAGGCCCATGAGGGCTACAGCGAATCGATCGAGAGCGCGCGCAGCTTCAACCGCGAGCTGCGCGAGCAGGTCGGCGGGCTGCAGGCCAGCGTGCAGGGGGCGGCCGACTTGGACGACCTCAAGCACGTCCTGGAGACGCGCCTCGACGGCCTGCTGACCACCGTCGCCGAGCACCAGCGCCAGCGCGAGGGTCGCGAGGCCGATGTGGCCGAGCGCCTGCAGGCCCTGGTACAGCGGGTCGCGGAGATGGAGCAGGAGGCCCAGGTGTTCCGCGATCACCTCGAGGAACAGCGGCAGAAGGCCCTGATCGACCCGCTCACCGGCCTGCCCAATCGCGCCGGCTGGAGCGAACGCCTGGAGCTGGAGGTGGCGCGCTGGCAGCGCTATGGCGGCGAGTTGCTGCTGGCGGTGCTGGATGTCGACCACTTCAAGCGGATCAACGATGGCTACGGCCACCTGGCTGGCGACAAGGTGTTGAAGATCATCGCCAGCGAGCTGGGCAAGCGCCTGCGCAAGACCGACTTCATCGCCCGCTTCGGCGGCGAGGAGTTTGTCCTGCTGGTTCCCACCACCCCGCTGGCGGGCGGCCAGCAGCTGATGGAAACCCTGCGCACGGCCATCGAGGCCTGTCCCTTCCACTTCCGCGGCGAGCGGGTGACCATCACCCTGTCGGGCGGCATCACCGCCTTTGCCGCCGGCGAATCGGCCGAACAGGTGTTCGACCGCGCCGACCAGGCGCTGTACCGGGCCAAGGGCGCAGGGCGCAACCGCATCCTGGTGGCCTAGGAAGCTGTGCGATGCCTGCTGCGTGCCCGCCTGCCGCAGGCGTCGCCTGGCTGGCCGCGAATGCCGCGCCCGCCACAGCCGTCCGGGCCGTGGCCGGCTAAACTAGGCATTTGCGCAAGAGAGTGGAACATGGACATTTTCGGCATCGCCGTCCTGGTGTTTCTGGTCACCGACCCGTTCGGCAACATCGCCATTTTCCTCGCCGCCCTGAAGAATGTCGCTCCCGAGCGGCGCATGCGCGTGGCGCTGCGCGAGCTGTTGTTCGCCCTGGCCCTGCTGATGCTGTTCCTCACCTTCGGCGACAAGATCCTCAGCGGCCTCGGCCTGTCGCGCGAGGCCACGGCGATTGCCGGCGGCATCATCTTGTTCGTCATCGCCATGCGCCTGATCTTCCCGCGGCCCGAGGGCGTGCTCGGCGACCTGCCGGACGGCGAGCCGATGCTGGTGCCGCTGGCTACCCCGGCGGTGGCCGGGCCCTCGGCGCTGGCGGTGCTGATGACCCTGCGCAATACCTACGAAGGCGCCTTGTGGGAGCTGTACCTGGCGGTCGGCCTGGCCTGGCTGGGCACTGCGCTGATCCTCCTGCAGGCCTCCTGGCTGCAGCGCTTCCTCGGCGTGCGCGGTCTGACGGCGGTGGAGCGCCTGAGCGGCATGCTGCTGATCATGCTCAGCGTCGACATGCTCCTGGACAACCTGCAAAGCGTGTTACATATCGCCCCCTGAGCCGTGCCGCAGCGGCCGGGCGGCGGGTTAAACTGCGGGCCCGACCGCCAGCCGTGCCGACCCCGATGCGCCTCGTCTTCCTCGCCCTCACCGCCCTGCTCCTGGCCGCCTGCAGCAGTGGCCCGTCGATCAACGACAGTTTCAGCGCCCGCAGCCAGAGCAGCCGGGTGCAGTACATCGTGCTGCACTACACCTCGACCGACCTGGCCCATTCCCTGGCCCTGCTGACCGAGGGCGAGGTGAGCAGCCATTACCTGATCGACGCCAACCCGCCGACCATCTACCGCCTGGTCGACGAGGACCGCCGCGCCTGGCATGCCGGCGACAGTGCCTGGCAGGGGCGCACCTGGCTGAACGCCAGCACCCTGGGCATCGAGCTGGTCAACCAGGGCTATGCCGAGGGACCCAATGGGCGGGCCTGGCAGCCTTACAGCGAGGCGCAGATCGATGCGCTGATCGCGCTGCTCAAGGACCTGGTGCAGCGTCACCAGTTGCCGCCCGACAGCATCATCGGCCACAGCGACATCGCCCCGCAGCGCAAGGTCGACCCGGGCCCGCTGTTTCCCTGGCGGCGCCTGGCCGAGGCCGGGCTGATCCGCTGGCCGGATGCCGCCGCCGTGGCCCGCGAGCAGGCGCGCTTCGCCACGGCCCTGCCGGATGCGGCCTGGTTCCAGGTGCAGCTGCAGCAGCTGGGCTTCGTCACGCCGCAGAGCGGCGTGCTGGACGAGGCCACGCGCAACGTGCTGGCGGCCTTGCAGATGAAGTACCGCCCGGCCCGTTACGACGGCGAGCCAGACGCGGAAACCGCCGCCATCCTGCAGGTGCTCAACCAGCCTGGCGGCTGAGGGCCCTGCCGGGTTCGACTCAGGGGCGGAAGTTGCGCGCGTCGCGCGCCCAGACATCCAGTGCCGGCTTGAGGTCGTCGAGGCGCAGCTGGGTGCTCTTGTTTTCCAGGTCCAGGCCGTGGCCCTTGCGCACCACCCGGGCCACCGGCTTGCTGGTGCGGGCGTCCAGCACTTCGATCTCGACATAGATCTCGGTGGTGCGGTCGCGGGTGCCGGCGGCGGTGCTGGCGGCGGCGGCGACCAGGGCGATGGGGATGACCTCGTAGACTTTCAGGCCTTCGGCGGAGACGTCCACCGCGGTGATCGCGCTGCGCATCACCAGGCTGTCGTGGTTGGCCTGTTCGACCACCACCAGGCGCCCCTGCATTTCCCGCTTCAGGGCCTGCTGCAGGTAGCTGGCGATTTCGTTCAGGGCGCCCTGGCCGACCTGCTCGCTCGGTGTCGGCGCCGGGTAGAACTGCGGCTCTTCCACCAGGATCGAGCTGTAGTTTGCCAGCTTGAAGTCCGGCGAGACCCAGCGCATCACCGGCGCGCCGCTGGCCGAGGTGGTCGCCTGCAGCTGCGAATAGTCGCCGAGGAAGCCCGAGTATTGCTCGGGCTGGGTGGTCTGGCTGGCGCAGCCGGCCAGCAGCAGGCCGCTGCCGAGGCCGAGAGCGAGCATCAAGTGTTTCATCCCTGTACTCCTGAGGTTGAGAAGTCATTCGACGCGAGTGGCTGCCGGTACAGTGGCATATTCGGCGTGCGCTTTTCATGGGTTTTTTCGCCGTGCCGGCCCGCGCCGGCCGGGTGTCGGGGCCGCTGGATGGCCGCCGCTGGCCGGTCCCGCTATCATCCGCGCCATCGACTGGGGGTGACCGATGCTCAATGGCCTGTGGCTGGGATTCTTCGTGGTGGCGACGCTCGCCGCGCTGGTGCGCTGGATCGGCGGCGACGTGGCGGTGTGGGCGGCCATGGTCGAGAGCCTGTTCGCCATGGCCAAGGTCTCGGTCGAGCTGATGGTGGTGCTGTTCGGCACCCTGACCCTGTGGCTGGGCTTCCTGCGCATCGCCGAGAAGGCCGGCCTGGTCGACCTGCTCGGGCGCGCCCTCGGCCCGCTGTTCGCCCGGCTGATGCCCGAAGTGCCGCGCGGCCATCCGGCGCTCGGCTTCATCACCCTCAACTTCGCCGCCAACGGCCTGGGCCTGGACAACGCCGCCACGCCGATCGGCCTCAAGGCGATGAAGGCCCTGCAGGAGCTCAACCCCAGCGCTACGGTGGCGAGCAACGCGCAGATCCTGTTTCTGGTGCTCAACGCCTCGTCGCTGACCCTGCTGCCGGTGTCGATCTTCATGTACCGGGTGCAGCAGGGGGCCGACGACCCGACCCTGGTATTCCTGCCGATCCTGCTGGCCACCAGCGCCTCGACCCTGGCCGGCCTGCTGGCGGTGGCGCTGATGCAGCGCCTGCGCCTTTGGGACCCGGTGGTGCTGGCCTATCTGGTGCCAGGGGCCTTGTTATTGGGCGGCTTCATGGCCCTGCTCGGCGGGCTGTCCGCCACGGCCCTGGCGGCGCTGTCGTCGCTGCTCGGCAACCTGGTGCTGTTCGGCCTGATCCTGCTGTTCCTGCTGGTCGGCTGGCTGCGCCGGGTGCCGGTCTACGAAACCTTCGTCGAGGGGGCGAAGGAAGGCTTCGACGTGGCCAAGAGCCTGCTGCCTTACCTGGTCGCCATGCTCTGCGCGATCGGCGTGCTGCGGGCCTCCGGTGCCCTGGATTTCGGCCTGGACGGCATCCGCAGCCTGATCGAATGGGCCGGCTGGGACACCCGCTTCGTCGATGCCCTGCCCACCGCCCTGGTCAAGCCGTTCTCCGGCAGCGCGGCGCGCGCCATGCTGATCGAGACCATGCAGACCCATGGCGTCGACAGTTTCCCGGCCCTGGTGGCTGCGACCATCCAGGGCAGCACCGAGACCACCTTCTATGTGCTGGCCGTGTACTTCGGCGCGGTCGGCATCCAGCGCGCCCGCCACGCGGTGGGCTGCGCCCTGGTCGCCGACCTGGCCGGGGTGCTGGCGGCCATCGGCGTGTGCTACTGGTTCTTCGGCTAAAGCCGCGAAGCTCCCAACGCCTCCCGGGACTGCTGCGTTTTTGTAGGGTGCGCTGTGCGCACCGGCCGGCACCGGGCGGGCTCATGGTGCGCACGGCACACCCTACTCGTGAGCAGGCTACTTCAGTCCCAGGCGGCTGGCCAGGCGGTGCAGGTTGGCGCGGTCCAGGCCCAGCTCGCGCGCGGTGGCGGCCCAGTTGCCCTGCTGGCGCTGCAGGGCGGCCTGGATCAGCTGGCGCTGGTAGGCGTCGACGGCCTGGCGCAGGTCGACGGCGCTGCTGCCGGGCGGCGGATTCGGGCTGCTGGCCGGCGCCGCGGCGGTTGGCAGCAGATCGAGGTCGGCCACCTCCAGGCTGAGGATGCGCGGGCGCTGCGCCTGGCGGGCCAGGGCCTTGAGCGCGGCGCGGCCGATCAGGTGTTCCAGTTCGCGCACGTTGCCCGGCCAGGCGTGGGCCAGCAGCGCGGCCTGGGCCTCGGCGCTCAGGCGCAGGCCGCGCAGGTTGAGGCGCGCGCGGTTCTGTTCGAGGAAGCAGCCGGCCAGCAGCAACACGTCGCGGCCGCGCTCGCGCAGCGGCGGCACCAGCAGCGGGTAGACGCTCAGGCGGTGGTAGAGGTCGGCGCGAAAGCGCCCGGCGCGCACCTCCTCGGCCAGGTCGCGGTTGCTCGCGGCGAGGATGCGCACATCCACCCGGTGCTCGCGATCGGAACCGAGGCGCTGCAGCTGGCCGCTCTGCAGCACCCGCAGCAGCTTGGCCTGCACCGCCAGCGGCAGCTCGCCGACTTCATCGAGGAACAGGGTGCCGCCGTCGGCCAGCTCGAACTTGCCGCTGCGTTCGCTGAGCGCGCCGGAGAAGGCGCCGCGCACATGGCCGAACAGCTCGCTTTCCACCAGGGCTTCCGGCAGCGCCGCGCAGTTGAGGCTGATCAGTGGCTGGGCGGCGCGCAGCGAGCGGGCGTGCAGGGTCTGCGCCACCAGCTCCTTGCCGACCCCGGTGGCGCCGCCGATCAGCACGGTCAGGTCGCTGCCGGCCACCGTGTCGATGTCCCGCAACAGGCGCTTGAACGCGGCGCTCTGGCCGATCAGCTCGGCATGCGCGACCTGCCCGGCCACCGCGCGGTAGCGTTCGGCCAGCTGGTGTTCGGCGGCGGCCTGGCGGCTCAGGTTGAGCAACCGGCCGCTGGCGCGCACGCTGGCGGCGGCCAGGCGGGCGAAGGTTTCCAGGTTGTCCAGGTCGCTCTGGGCGAAGCGTGCCGGGTCGAGGCTGTCGAGGGTCAGCAGGCCCCAGGGCTGCTCGTCGATGAACAGCGGGCAGCCCAGGCAGTCGTGTACTTCCAGTTGCCCGGCGTGGCGCTCGACCAGGCCGTCGTAGGGGTCGGGCAGGCCGCTGTCGGCGGCGAAGCGGGTCGGCCCCGGATGGGCCAGCAGGGCCTGGAAGCGCGGATGCTCGCTGACCAGGAAGCGCCGGCCGAGGGTGTCGGTGCTGAGGCCGTCGACCGCCAGCGGGATCAGCTGCTCGCCCTCCAGGCGTAGCAGCGCGCTGGCGTCGCAGGGGATCAGCGTGCGCAGGGCGCTGAGCAGGCGGCGGTAGCGTTCGCCCTCGCTCAGCTCGCGGCTGAGGTCGTCCACCAGCGGCAGCAGGGCCTGCAGTAATGGCGTAGTCATGATGACTCCATGCAGTCTGAATGACAGCGAAGCGGACGCTGTCTAAAACACAACATAGCGCATAACTCCATGATTTATATAGGGCAAATAACTGGCACGCTTCGTGGATTGTTCTCGGCAGAATTCAAACCTGCGTGCAATCAAGGAGTTACCCCATGCTGTCCGGCGAACAAACCGCGATCATCAAGGCCACCGTACCGCTGCTGGAAAGCGGCGGCGAAGCGCTGACCAGCCACTTCTACCGCCTGATGCTCGGCGAGTACCCCGAGGTGCGCCCGCTGTTCAACCAGGCCCACCAGGCCAGCGGCGACCAGCCGCGCGCCCTGGCCAACGGCGTGCTGATGTACGCCAGGCATATCGACCGCCTGCAGGAACTCGGCCCGCTGGTCGGGCAGATCGTCAACAAGCATGTCTCGCTGCAGATCCTCCCCGAGCACTACCCGATCGTCGGTAGCTGCCTGCTGCGGGCGATCCGCGAGGTACTCGGCGCCGAAGTCGCCACCGACGCGGTGATCGACGCCTGGGCCGCCGCCTACGGCCAGCTGGCCGAGCTGCTGATCGGCGCCGAGGAGGAAGTCTATGCCGCCACCGAACGCGCCCCCGGTGGCTGGCGCGGCGGCCGGCTGTTCCGCGTGGCGGGCAAGGTGGCGGAAAGCGAGGAGATCACCTCCTTCCACCTGCAGCCCAGCGACGGCGGCGCCGTGGTCGATTTCGTCCCCGGCCAGTACATCGGCCTGCGCCTGCAGCTGGACGGCGAGGAAGTGCGCCGCAACTACTCGCTGTCGGCGGCGCCGAACGGCCGCGAGTACCGCATCAGCGTCAAGCGCGAGGTCGGCGGGCGGGTCTCCAACCACCTGCATGACCGGGTGCAGGTGGGCGACCAGCTGGAGCTGTTCGCCCCGGCCGGCGACTTCAGCCTGACGCCGTCGCGCAAGCCGCTGCTGCTGATCAGCGCCGGAGTCGGCATCACCCCGCTGTTGGCCATGCTGGAGGACGCGGTGCACAACGGCCGGCCGATTCGCTTCATCCACTGCGCACGGCATGCCGGGGTGCAGGCGTTTGCCGCGCGGGTCGACGAGCTGGCCGCGCAGCATCCGCAGCTGCAGCGCTTCTACTGCTTCGAGGAGCGCCGCGCCGGCGATGGCGGCGATGCCACCGGCCGCCTCGGCCGCGAGCAGCTGCAGGCCTGGCTGCCGGCCGAGCGCGATGTGGATGCCTACTTCCTCGGGCCCAAGCCATTTATGGCTCAGCTCAAGCGCGAGCTGCGTGAACTGGGTGTGCCGGTGCAGCAGACCCGCTACGAGTTCTTCGGCCCGGCGGCGGCGCTGGAGGGCTGAGGCGCGTGCCGGTCGCCGGCGGCCTGGCGGCCGGCGTGCCCGCTACTCGACCACCTCGAAGCGCAGCACGCCGATCTGCTGGCCGGTCTCGGTGACCACCTGCACCTGCCAGTTGCCGAGTACCGCGCTGGGGAAGTTGCGCTTGTGCGTCCAGGCGCGGTAGCCGCCCTGGCGACCGCCGTTGATGTCCAGGGCGATGCGGTCGACCTCCAGGCCTTCATGCCGCCAGACATGGTAGATGCGCTCGTTCAGCCCGCGCGGCGCGCTGATCGCGGTGTAGGCGTAGAGGCCTTCGCTGCGCAGCTGCTGCGCGCCGACCTGCTGCAGGCTGCGCCCGGGGGTGCGCTGTTGCAGCTCGGCACTCACCGCCACGTCGGTCAGCCACAGGGTGGCCGGGGGAATCCACGGCCGCGCCAGCCAGGCGCCGACACCCAGCGCCGCGATCAGGCCGCTCATCGCCAGCCAGCGCCGCCAGTTGTGCAGGCGCAGCTCGCCGGCCAGGCTGGGTACGGCCAGCAGCAGGGCGGTGGCCAGGGCCAGGCGGTAGCTCTGCGCGGTGGTCTGCTGCAGCAGCAGCGGCAGCGCGGTGAGCAGCACGGCGAACAGGGTCAGGGTGTGGTAGCTCAGGTACAGCCAGCGCCGCGCGGCCAGCCACTTGTAGTACAGCGGGTCGGTGATCGCCAGCAGGGCGGCGGCGCCGAGCAGGCTGGTGAACACCAGCTGGCCGCTGTTCCAGGCGGTGGTGACGAAGAAGAACGGCAGGACGAAGAACAGGCTTTCCTGGTGGATCAGCTGGGTCAGGTAGCGCAGCAGCCTGGGCGGGATCTCCAGCCCCAGCCAGCGCGCCGCGCTGCGCGTCAGCAGGCCTTCGAGCAGCAGCCAGGCCCAGCTCAGCAGCATCAGCACGGCGATCACCCGGCCGACCCCTTCCTGGCGGTCGACCAGGATGAAGCTGGCCACCCCGGAGCAGAAGCCGAAGGCGGCGATCAGTCCGGGGTAGCGTTGCAGCAGGGACAGCAGGCGGAGAAAGAGGGGTTTCCAGTGCGGCATGGGAGTGCTGGGTGCGGTATGGCGGGGGCGCGCATCATCGCATGCCGGCGCGGTGGCAGTCAGGCCTCGGCGGGCCCGACGCCCCCGCGAGCGGCGCGCCTCAGCCCGGCTGTTGCCGGCCCCAGAACTGCTCCACCAGCAGCTGCAGGCGCTCGGCCAGGCCGGCCACGTGCTCGGCACTGCTGCGGCTCTGGTCGCTGGCCACCACGGTGCTTTCGTTGGCCTGGCGGATGCCGCACAGGTTGCGCTGGATATCGTCGCCGACCGCGCTCTGCTGCTCCACGGCGGCGGCGATCTGGATGCTCATGTCGCTGATCTGGCCGACCCGCTGGTTGATCCCGCCGAGGGCCTGGGCCGCCTGCAGGGCCTGTTCGACGCTGGCGCTGGCCTGCTGCTGGCTGCGCTGCATGGCCGCCACCGCCTGCCCGGTGCCCTGTTGCAGGATGCCGATGATGGCGTTGATCTCGGCGGTGGACTGCTGGGTGCGCGAGGCCAGGCCGCGCACTTCGTCGGCGACCACGGCGAAGCCGCGGCCGGCCTCGCCGGCCCGCGCCGCCTCGATGGCGGCATTGAGGGCCAGCAGGTTGGTCTGTTCGGCGATGCCCTGGATCACGTCCAGCACCTGGTTGATCTTCTGCCCGTGCAGTTCCAGCTGGTGGATCACCTGGCTGCTCTGCTGCACTTCGCTGGCCAGCGCGGCGATCAGCTGGCGGGTCTGCTCGACCAGTTGCAGGCCGTTGGCGGTCTCCAGGTCCGCCTCGCTGGCGGCGCTGGCGCTGAGCTGGGCATGCCGCGCCACTTCCTGCACGCTGGCCGCCATCTGGCTGATGGCGCTGGCCACCTGGGCGGTTTCGCCCTGCTGCTGCAGGCTGGCCTGGCTGCTGCTGTCCACCGCGGCGGCCAGTTCGCTGGCTTCCTGGCTGAGCTGGCGCGCCGAGTCGGCGATGCGCCCGACCACCGCGCCGGATTCGGCCTGCAGGCTACGCAGGGCGAAGGACAGCTGGCCGAACTCGTCGTTGCGCGCGGTGTACACCCACTGGCTCAGCGGGTTGTCGGCGATGCGCCGGGCCTGGCGGGTCAGTTGCGCCAGCGGGCGCAGGCCGAGCTGCAGCAGGCCGCCGAGCAGCCCGGCCAGGGCCAGGCCGCCGCCCAGGGCCGGCAGCAGGGGCAGCGCGCCGCCCAGGCCGAGCGCCGTGGCCGCGGCCAGTACCGGCGCGGCGACCAGCAGGCCGAGGCGCGCGGCCAGGCCCAGGCGCGGCGGGCGCAACTGGCGTGGCGTACGCCCCTTGATCAGCTCGGCGTAGAGCTGTTCGGCGCGGGCCACCAGCTCCGGCTCGGCGCGGGTGCGCACCGACTGGTATTCCACCACCTGGCCGTTGCGCACCACCGGCGTGGCATAGGCGCTGACCCAGTAGTGGTCGCCGTTCTTGCAGCGGTTCTTCACCAGGCCCATCCAGGCGCGGCCGTCCTTGAGGGTCTGCCAGAGGTGGGCGAAGGCCGCCGGCGGCATGTCCGGGTGGCGCACGATGTTGTGGTTGCGGCCGAGCAGCTCGGCCTCGCTGTAGCCGCTGATGGCGATGAAATCCGGGTTGACGTAGCTGACCGCGCCCTTGAGGTCGGTGGTGGACAGGATGTTGGCGTGGGCGGGCACGTCCACCGCACGCTGGCTGACCGGCAGGTTGATTTTCATTGTTGGAGTTCCGCGGGTACGAGGTGGGGGGTGTTCAGCGGCGGCTGGCCGCACAATCCTTCGAAACGCTCTTCGCCGCTGAGCAGGCGCTGCAGTTCGGCGGCCGGGCGTGGCCGGCTGAACCAGTAGCCCTGGGCCAGCCGGCAGCCCTGCTCGTGCAGGAAGTCCAGGTGTTCGGCACGCTCCACACCCTCGGCCACCACCTCCAGGCCGAGGCTGTGGCCGAGGCCGATGATCGCCCGGCTGATCGCGCCCAGCTCGGCATCCTGCGGCGCGCCGCCGATGAAGCTCTTGTCGACCTTGAGGATGTGCAGGGGGAAGCGCTTGAGGTAGCCGAGCGAGGAGTAGCCGGTGCCGAAGTCGTCCAGGGCCAGGCGCACGCCGAGGCTGGCCAGCTCGCGCAGGGTGATCAGGGTGGCGGTGCTGTCCTGCATCAGCTGGCTCTCGGTGATCTCCAGCACCAGGCTGGCCGGCGGCAGGCCGCTGGCCAGGAGGATGTCGGTGAGCCGGGCGACGAAATCGTCCTGCTGCAGCTGGCGGTTGGACAGGTTCACCGCGCAGCGCAGCTGCGTCTGCCCGGCCAGCTGCCAGGCGCGCACCTGGCGGCAGGCCTGGGCCAGCACCCAGTCGCCGACGCGGAGGATTTCCCCGGACTCCTCCAGCGAGGGGATGAACTCCTGCGGCGGCACCAGGCTGTCGCCCTGGCGCCAGCGCAGCAGGGCCTCGACGCCGATCAGGCGGATCTCGCCCTGTTCGAGCTGGCAGATCGGCTGGTAGTGCAGGACGAATTCGTCGCGGTCGAGGGCCTGGCCCAGCGCGCTTTCCAGCTCCAGCTGGTGCCGCGCCTGGGTCTGCAGCTCGGCGCTGTAGCGGGCGAACTGCGCCTTGCCGGCCTGCTTGGCGCGGTACAGGGCGAGGTCGGCGGCCTGCAGGGCATCCTGCGAGGCGTCGCTGGCCTGCAGGGCGGCGATGCCGATGCTGGCGCTGACCACCAGGGTCTGCTCGGCCAGGTGCAGCGGCAGGTGCAGGCTGTCGAGCATGCGCTGGGCGACCTGCTCGGCATCGCCGGCGCAGGCCATGTCGGTGAGCAGCACGACGAACTCGTCGCCGCCGAAGCGGCACAGGTGGTCGCCGGGGCGCAGGCACTGGCCGAGGCGCCGGCCGACTTCGACCAGCACCTGGTCGCCGCACGAGTGGCCGAGGCTGTCGTTGATCAGCTTGAAGCGGTCGAGGTCGATGAACAGCAGGGCGGCCTGGCGCGCGCCGACCTTGCCCAGCTGCTGCAGGGCCTGCGCCAGCAGTTCGTCGAGGCGCAGGCGGTTGGCCAGGCCGGTCAGCGGGTCGTGGCGGGCGGCATGGCGCAGCTGCTGCTCGACCGCCTTGCGTGCGCTGACATCGCTCTGCGAGCCGGCGATGCGGCGTTGCCCGCTGGCGTCGGTCTCCGCCACGCCGCGCGCCAGCACCCACAGGTAGTCGCCGGCTCTGCGGCGCATGCGGTATTCGTGGTGGAGCAGCGCGCTGGCGCCGCGCAGGTGCGCGTCGATGGCCTGGCGCAGGCCGGGCAGGTCGTCCGGATGGACCCGCGAGAACCAGCTGGCGCTGCCTTCGCCGAGGCTGTCGCGGCTGAGCCCGAGCATGCCGGCCCAGCGCTCGGAAACGTACAGCCGGTCGTGTTCCAGGTGCCAGTCCCAGATGCCGTCGTTGGCCCCGCGCAGGGCCCGGGCGAAACGCGCCTCGCTGTCTTCCAGGGCCTTGCGCTGGGCGGCGCTGTAGGTGTCGATGGCCAGGGTCATGTCGAAGAACACCACCTTGAGCAGGCTGGCCAGCAGCGTGCGCTGGGTGGCGTCGGGGCACAGTTCGGCGAGCATCGAGTCGAGGTACAGGCGGTAGCCGCCCAGGTACCACTTCAGCTCGACCCCGGCGACCTGGTGGATCAGGCCGATGCGCAGGCGGCTGGCCACGTAGTCGCTGTCGTAGGGGCCGCGCCACAGGCGCTGGTAGTAATCCAGCTGGCTGTGCTTGAGGCGGGCCAGGGTGGCCTCGTCGCTGATCAGGCTGGCCGGTCCGGGAAACTCGTCCAGGTGCCGGTACAGGCGCTCGACGAACGCCTGCTGGGCCTTGTCCATGGCCGCTGCGGCGCCGTTCAGCTGCTGTATGTCCAGGCTCTGCCAGTCGAGCAGGCGGCAGCGCTCGTCGACTTCTGCCTGGTCGAGGCCGATGCGGCGCATCAGTTCCTCGAGTGTTGCCACTGCGCCCATGTGTCCCTCCCTGTTGTTGTTTTTCGCGGGCATAAAAAAAGCGCCGGACGGCGCGTTCATCGGGGAACGGGGCGTCTCGGCGCTTCGTCTTGCAGGCCCATGTGTCCTGCCCGGCAAAGCCGGTCTCCGCCCGTGGGCGGAACCTACTGCGGCCTTTTCTACCTTATTCCGGCGCGGCTGACAATTCGCCGAGCAATTGTTCCAGGCGCTGGCGCAGGTCGGCCAGGTCGCGGGACTTGAAGGCGTGCCGGGAGCGCTCGAGCACTTCGATGGCGTCGGCCAGGCTGGCATGCAGGCTGGCGTGGGCCGGCAGCGGCTGGTCCTGCAGCCAGCCGCACAGGGGGGCCTGGCTGCAGTCCTCGGGGCGGGTCAGCACGGCGCAGTCCAGGCCTTCGCCGTGGAGCAGGCGGCGCAGGCGGCAGGCCATCTGCTGGTCGCTGTTGGTGACCAGTATGGTGGGGGTCGTTCGCGGCATGACTACGGGGCAAGCGCTGGATTTTGGACAGGCACTCTAGGTGGCCCTTGGCCAGGCGGTTTTGACTTGGGTCAACGCCCGGCGCGCCGCGGCGCCGCTTCAGGCGTCGTGCAGCAGGTGCAGGTTGCCGCCCTCGCCGGCGGTGCCGTGGCCGAGCTTGATGCGCAGGGTCAGGTCGGTGCGCGAGTCGGCATTGCGGATGGCTTCCTCCACCGAGATGCGCCCGCTCTCGAACAGCTCGAACAGGTGCTGGTCGAAGGTCTGCAGGCCCTGCTCGCGGCCGCGGCCGATGGCCTCGCGCAGGTCGTCGAGCAGGCCGCGCTGGATCAGGTCGCGGATATGCGCAGTGCCGAGCAGCAGTTCCACCGCCGCCACCCGGCGCTGGTCGAGGGCCGGAATCAGGCGTTGGCCGACGATGGCCACCAGGTTCTGCGCCACGTCGGCGAGGATCTGCGCGCGCGCCTCCTCGGGGAAGAAGCGCACGATGCGCTCCAGCGCATGGCTGGTGCTGGTGGCGTGCAGGGTGGCCAGGCACAGGTGGCCGGTTTCCGCGTAGTGCAGGGCGTGCTGCATGGTGTCGAGGTCGCGGATCTCGCCGAGCATGATCACGTCCGGCGCCTCGCGCAGCACGTTGCGCAGGGCATCGGCGAAGCTGTGGGTGTCCAGGCCGACTTCGCGCTGGTCGATCACCGAGCGCTGGTGCTGGTGGAGGAACTCGATCGGGTCCTCGATGCAGATGATGTGCCCGGACTTGTTGCGGTTGCGCAGGTCGAGCATGGCCGCCAGGGTGGTCGACTTGCCCGAGCCGGCGGCGCCGATGATCAGGATCAGGCCGCGGTCGAGCAGCGCCAGCTTGCCCAGCTGGGGCGGCAGGCCGAGGGCTTCCAGGCTGGGGATCTGGCTCTTGATCAGGCGCACCACCATCGCCACTTCGCCGCGCTGGTAGTAGATGTTGATGCGAAAGCGCCCGGAGCTGGCGACGCTGACCGCCAGGTTCATCTCCAGGTCGCGCTCGAACTCGGCGACCTGCCGTTCGTTCATCAGCTGGTAGGCCATCTGCCGCACCTCGCCTGGCTTCAGCGGCGCGACCGGCAACGGCACGGTATGGCCTTCGAACTTGATCTGCGGCGGCGTGCCGACGCTGAAGAACATGTCCGAGCCGCCCTTTTCGTAGAGCGTCTGCAGCAGTGGGTAGACATCCGGCTGTGTGGCTGGCGTGAGCGGATCGGTCATGGTGCCCCCGGTTCGAACAGGAAAGTTGCCTGCAGTAGAGTGTATCCGCTGGCATTCGACCAGGCGGCCGGGTGTCGCGCTTTCGCCGTGCCGGCCCGCGCACCTTGCTGGTAACCTGACGCTCTTTTCAACATGCCCGGCCGCCCATGCTCAACCTCTTCCACGCCCCTGACCTGGAAACCCTCGGCGCCCTGGCCACGAGCCTGCTCGCCCAGCCGCAACGCGACCCCTTCGCCCCGGCGCGGGTGGTGGTGCCGAGCCAGGGCATCGGCCGCTGGCTGACCCTGCAGCTGGCGCGCGAACAGGGCATTGCCATGCAACTGGAGGTGCAGCTGCCCTCGGCCTTCGTCTGGGAGCTGTCGCGGCTGGTGCTGGGTCAGTTGCCCGAGCAGTCCGCCTTCACTCCGTTGACCCTGAGCTGGCGCCTGTACGACTGGCTGTGCGAGCCGAGCAATCTTGAGCGCGCGCCACGCCTGCAACGTTATCTGGAGGGCGGCGACGAGCGCCGCCGGTTGTCCCTGGCCACCCGCATCGCCGACGTGTTCGACCAGTACTTGCTGTACCGAGACGACTGGCTGGCCGCCTGGGAACGTGGCGAACTGTGCGACCTCGGCGCCGACGAAGCCTGGCAGGCCCTGCTCTGGCGCGAGCTGACCGCCGACGGCCACCCGCACCGCGCACGCCTGCTCGACGACCTGCTGCAGCGCCTGTACGACCCCACGCCCATCGCCGGGCTGCCCGAACGCCTGCTGGTATTCGGCATCAGCAGCCTGCCGCCGCACCACCTGCGCGTGCTCGAAGGCCTGGCGCGGCACACGGAAGTCATCATTTTCGCCCTCAACCCGTGCCGCGAGGCCTGGGGCGAGATTCGCGACATCCGCGAGCTGGCCAGGCAGCCGGAGCTGAGCCCGGACGAGTGGTACCTGGATGTCGGTCATCCTTTGTTAGCCAGCTTGGGCAAGCAGGGTCGCGATTTCTTCGACAGCCTGTTCAGCCTGGCCTCGGCCGAAGGTGGCCAGGAAACCGGGCTGTACAGCGAAGACGCCGACCTGATTGATGACAGCCTGCTGCACGCCCTGCAGCACGATATCCTGCGCCTGCGTACCCGCCAGCCCGAGGAGCGCATCGAACTGCGCGCGGACGACCGCTCGCTGGAGCTGCATATCGCCCACTCGCCGCTGCGCGAAGTGGAAATCCTGCATGACCAGCTGCTCGCCCGCTTCGCCGTCGAGCCCAGCCTGACGCCGGATCAGGTGGTGGTGCTGACCCCGGATATCGAGCGCTACGCCCCTTACATCGAGGCGGTGTTCGCGCCGCGCGAAGGCGCGCCGCGCATCCCCTTCAGCCTGGCCGACCGCAGCCTGCGCGCCGAGCTGCCGCTGCTGGAAGCCTTTATCGACCTGCTCGCCCTGCCCGAGAGCCGCTTCGCCGCCGAGGAAATCCTCGCCTGGCTGGAGCAGCCGGCCATCGCCCGCCGCGCCGGCATCGAGCCCGAAGACCTGCCGCTGCTGCGCGACTGGTTGCGCGACGCCGGCGTGCGCTGGGGCCGCGATGCCGGCCACCACGCCGCCCTCGGCCTGCCGGCAGACAACGCCTTCACCTGGGCCCAGGGCCTCGACCGCCTGCTGCTGGGCTTCGCCGCCCCGCCGCAGCTGGCCGGCGAAGACATCCCGCTGCTTGGCGACAGCCTGCCGCTGGACGCCCTGGAAGGCGCGCGCGGCCAGCTGCTCGGCCGCCTGTGCGCCTTCGTCGGCAAGCTCGCCGGCCTCGCCGAAAGCCTGCAGCGCGCCCGCCCGCTGGGCGACTGGGCGCTGGATCTGCAGGCGCTGATCGACAGCCTGTTCGACGAACGCGAAGCCGGCGATACCCTGCTGCTGCTCAGCCAGGCCTGCGCCGCCCTGGCCCGCCAGGCCGCGGATGCCGGCATCGCCCGGCCGCTGGAGCTGGCCCTGGTGCGCCAGCAGCTCGGCACCGCGCTGGAAGCCGGCGGCGGCGCCTCGGGCTTTCTCACCGGCGCGGTGACCTTCTGCACCATGGTGCCGATGCGCAGCCTGCCGTTCCGCCTGGTCTGCCTGCTCGGCCTGGACGACGGCGCCCTGCCGCGGCGTACTCCGGCGGCCGGCTTCGACCTGATCAGCCACCAGCCGCGCCGTGGCGACCGCGCGCGGCGCCTGGACGACCGCTACCTGCTGCTGGAAACCCTGCTCTCGGCGCGTGACGGCTTGTACCTCAGCTACGTCGGCCGCGACCCACGCGACAACGCCGTGCTGCCGCCCTCGGTGTTGGTCAGCGAACTGCTCGAAGCCGTCGACATCACCGCGACCCTCAGGGATGAGGGGAGTGCAGCAAGCGGTCGGGAACCGCTGCTGCCCGTTGGCGGCAAAGCCAGCGCCGCGATCACCGTCGCCCACCCGCTGCAACCGTTTGCCCCCGGCAACTTCCAGCCTGCGGGCCAGCAGCTGGGCTTCGCCAGTGCCTGGTTCCGCGCCGCCCAGCGCCTGGCCGAGGCGCCGCTGTTGACCCCGCCACCCTTCATCACCCAGCTGCCGGAACCGGGCGAGGACTGGCTGTGCATCGAGCCGGCGCAGCTGTTGCTGTGTTTCCGTAATCCGGCGCGCTTCCTCCTCGAACAGCGCCTGGGCCTGCGCCTGGCCGATGCCGAGGAGGCCATCGCCGCCGACGAGCCCTTCGCCCTCGAAGGCCCGGCCCGCCGCGGCCTGCGTCACCTGGCCCTGCAGGCGGTGGAGCGCGACTGGAGCGAGCAGCAGGAACGCCGCATCGCCCGCGCCGCCGGCTGGCTGCCCACCGGCGAGCTGGGCCACGCCCTGTGGGGCAAGCTGCGCGGCCCGGTGCGCGCCTTCGCCCCACGGCTGTTCGAGGCACGGCCAGAAGAAGCGCCGCAACCTTTGCTGGTGGATATCACCCTGGCCGGCGTGCGCCTGCATGGCTGGCTGGACGGGGTGACCTCCAGTGGTCTGTTCGACTGGCGCCTGAATGCGCCGAGCGCCTGGGACCTGCCCGGCTTCTGGCTGCGCCACCTGCTGCTGAATGTCGCCGTCACCGACGGCATCGCCCGCGACAGTCTGCTGGTCAGCCCCGACGGCGACTGGCAGCTCGGCGCCCTGGCCAACCCGCGCGAGCTGCTGGAGCCCTGGCTGGCCGCCTACCGCGAGGCGCTCAGCGCGCCGCTGCCGTTCCTGCCGCGCAGCAGCTACGAATTCGCCAAGGCGCTGGTCACCCCCAGCGCGCGCAGCAAGAGGGAACCCCTCGACGCGGCGCGGGCCAATGCGCAAAGCGCCTGGCTCGGCGCCGACTTCAGCCCGATCCCCGGCGAAGCCCTCGACCCCTGGAACGCCCTGGCCTTCCGCGAGCGCGAACCGCTGGGCGAACGCTTTGAGCAACTGGCCGAACAACTGCTGGGCCCGGCGCTGCTGGCCCTGGCCGCCGACGAGGACGACGCATGAGCCTTGACCTGCAGACCTCCTCCTTCAGTGGTCGCTCGCTGATCGAGGCCAGCGCCGGTACCGGCAAGACCTGGACCCTGACCGCGCTGTACGCGCGCCTGCTGCTGGAGCAGCAACTCAGCGTCAGCCAGATCCTAGTGGTCACCTACACCACCGCCGCCACCGCCGAGCTGCGCGAGCGCATCCGCGCGCGTTTGGCCGAGCTGCTGGCGCTCTACGAAGGCACGCCGAGTAACGACCCGTTCCTCAGCGAACTGCACAGCCGCCACCCCGGCGAGGACGCGCGCCGGCGTCTGTTGCTGGCCGTGCACGGCTTCGACGAGGCGGCCATCTTCACCATCCACGGCTTCTGCCAGCGCGCCTTGCAGGACGCCGCGTTCGAGGCCGGCGGCGACTTCGACAGCGAGCTGACCCAGGACGACCGCGAGGTGCTCGACGCCCTGCTCGCCGACGCCTGGCGCCATGTGCTGGCGGCGGCCGACCCGGCCTGGGCGCGCTTCCTGGCCAAGCAGAAGATCACCCCGAGCAGCCTGCGCCAGGCCCTGCGCAGCCACCTGGGCAAACCCTACCTGCGTATCGAGCCGCGCGAGGCGTTGAGTGGCGACGAGCTGAATGCCGCCAGCCATGCCTGGGAACGTGCCGAACAGCTGTGGCGCGAACAGGGCACGGCCTTTGTCGCGATGCTGCGCGAGCATGGCGGGCTGAGCCAGAGCACCCACAAGGCCGGCAAGTTCGCCCTGTGGGCCGCCGGCCTGGACGCCTATTTCGCCGACCCTGCCGCCTTGTTCGAGCAGCCCGATGGCCTGGCCAAGTTCGGTGCCGCGGCGCTGCACAAGGCCACCAAGAAAGGTTTCGATACGCCCCAGGGCGCCCTGGCCGAGGCCTTCGATGTATTGAGCGAAGCGCTTGGAGCCGCCGTGCCGGCCGGTCGCCAGCGCCTGATCGCCCTGCAGGTCGAGCTGCTCGACCAGCTCAATGCCGAATTGCCGGCGCGCAAGGCGGCGCAGCGCCTGCTGGCCTTCGATGACCTGCTTAATCGCTTGAATGAGGCCTTGAGCGGCCCGGCCGGTGCCGACCTGGCCACGACCCTGCGCACGCAATACCCGCTGGCGCTGATCGACGAATTTCAGGACACCGATCCGGTGCAGTACCAGATCTTCGAGCGCATCTACCGTGAGGGCGGTGACCTGTGCTTCGTCGGCGACCCCAAGCAGGCGATCTATGCCTTCCGTGGCGCCGACCTGGCCACCTATCTCAAAGCCCGCGATGCCGCCGCGCGGCGCTACGACCTGCCGTTCAACTACCGCTCCACGCCGGCGTTGATCGACGCGCTGAACCGCCTGTTCGAGCGCCCGCAGCCGTTCGCCGAACACGGCCTGGACTACCCGCCGGTCAGCGCCGGGAAAAAGTCGCGGGCGGATCTGGTGCTGCCGGACGAAGACAACGCCGCGCCGCTGGCCCTGGTCTGGCTGGGCGACGACGGCCTGAACAAGGGCCGCGCCGGCGAGATCGCCGCCCTCGACACCGCTCAGCGCATCGCCGGCTTGCTGGCCGCCAGTGGCGAGGGCCGAGCCTATTTCGACGATAAAGGCGTGCGCAGCCCGCTGCGCGGCGGCGATATCGCCGTGCTGGTCGCCAGCCACCGCGAGGCGGCCAGCATCGCCGCGGAACTGGCCGTGCGTGGCGTGCCCAGCGTGCGCCGGGGCCGCGACAGCGTGTGGCACAGCGAGGAGGCCGCCGAGCTGGCCGCGGTGCTGGCCGCCTATGCCGAGCCGGGCCGCGAGGGTGTGCTGCGCTATGCCCTGGCCAGCCGCCTGCTCGGCCGCGACGCCGCGCAACTGGCGCGCTGCCAGGACGACGAGCGCGCCTGGGACAAGGAGCGCGCCGACGCCGAGCAGTACCATCAGCTGTGGCAGCAGCACGGCTTTATGCGCGTATTCAGGGCCTGGCTGGATCAGGAACAGGTGGCCGAACGCCTGCTGGCCGGCATCGACGGCGAGCGCCGCCTGACCAACCTGCTGCACCTGGCCGAACTGCTGCAGACCGAGAGCCTGCAGCGCCCCGGCCTGGAGGCCCTGCTCGCCTGGTTCAACGGCCAGCGCACCAGCGAGGGCGCCGGCGACGACGCCCTGCTGCGCCTGGAAAGCGATGCCGAGCGGGTGCAGATCGTCACCATCCACACGTCCAAGGGCCTGGAATACCCGCTGGTGTTCTGCCCCTTCCTGTGGGACGGCCGCCTGCTCGGCCAGCACACCGACAGCGCCCGTTGCCATGATAAAGATGGCCAGCCGCTGCTCGATCTGGGCAGCGCGCGCCTCGACGAACGCCTGCAGACGGCCCGGCGCGAGGTGTTCGCCGAGAAGCTGCGCCTGACCTACGTGGCCCTGACCCGCGCCGAGCATCGCCTGTGGCTGCACTGGGGGCCGGTCGCCGTGCCCAAGCCGAAGAAGGACGGCGGTCTGCCCGACGAAGGCCTGCACAGCAGCGCCCTGGCCTGGCTGCTGCACGGTCGCGAGCTGGGCGGTGAAGATGCCCTGACCGAACTGGCCGGCCACCTCAACGACAAGTCCGCCAGCGCCCTGGCTAGCGAGCTGGATCAGCTGGCCGAGGGCAGCACAGGGATGATCGCCCGCGTGCCGCTGTGGAACCGCGAGGCCAACGCCGCCGGCGAGCAGCGCGCCGCGCCACCGGCCCAGTTGCAGCAGTTCCAGCGCAGCCTGCACAGCGCCTGGCGCATTGGCAGCTTCTCCGGCCTGGCCGCCGGCATGCATATGGAGGCACCGGATCGCGATGGCCTGGTGATGCCCGACGCCAGCGAGCCGGGCAGCGGCTTCTTCGCCTTCCCCCGTGGCGCCCGCGCCGGTACCTGCCTGCACGCCATCCTCGAAGACTGGGCGCGCGGCAAGGCGCCCCTGGCCGAACTGGTCGAACCGGCGCTGAGCGCCCACGGCATCAATGCCGAGCTGTGGACGAGCATCGCCAGCGCCCATCTGCAGCAGGTGCTGGACAGCGACCTGGACGGCAGTGGCCTGACCCTGGCCAGCCTGCAGGCGGCGCGGCGTCTGCCCGAACTGGGCTTCACCTTCCCGGTGGCCGATCTGGATGTGCAGCGCCTGCGCGCGATTCTGGTCGACCCGGCCATGGGCCTGGCCGAGCCGCTGCGCCAGGCCGCCGAACGCCTGGAGTTCGACGGACTCAAGGGCTTTCTCAAGGGTTTCATCGACCTGACCTTCGAGCATGACGGGCGCTGGTACATCCTCGACTACAAGTCCAACTGGCTCGGCCCGGACGCCAGCCACTACGGCGGCGAGCGCCTGCTGCAGGCCCTGGCCGGCGAGCACTACTACCTGCAGTACCTGATCTACCTGGTAGCGCTGCGGCGTTTCCTGCGCCAGCGCCTGGCCGACTTCAGCAATGATCAGCTCGGCGGCGCCTACTACCTGTTCCTGCGCGGCATGCCCCAGGCCGGGGTGTACTTCGCCCGGCCCAGCGATGCGCTGCTGGATGCGCTGGATCGTCTGTTTGCCGGAGCAAGCCAATGAGTCTCGCCGATCTGCCTCTCGGCCCGTTGGAGCGGGCCCTGGTCGATAGCCTGCGCCGTCTCGATGCCACTGCGCCCGATAGCGTGCTGGCAGCCGCCGCCCTGTGCTGCGAGGCGCTGGGCCAGGGCGATGTGTGCCTGCCGCTGGCGCGCCTGGCCGGGCGGCGACCCTGGCCGGAATTCGCCTTCGTCCTGCCGCCGCTGAGCGAATGGCGCACGCAGCTGGAAGCCTCAACCCTGGTCGGGGCGCCGGGCCAGTTTGCGCCACTGATCCTCGACGGTTCGCGCCTCTATCTGGCCCGCTACCAGGCCTACGAAAGCCAGCTAGCCAGCCAGCTGCTGGCCCGCGCCGGCGATCTGCCAGAGGTCGACGAGGCGGTGCTGACGGAGAGCCTGGCGCGCCTGTTTGCCTTCAATCAACAACAACCGGACTGGCAGCGCCTGGCCGCCGCCCAGGCGGTGCGCCGGCGCCTGGCGGTGATCTCCGGCGGCCCCGGCACCGGCAAGACCACCACCGTGGTGCGCCTGCTTGCGGCGCTGCTCGAACAACCGGGTGGCGCCCAGCTGGCCATCGGCCTGGCCGCGCCCACCGGCAAGGCGGCTGCACGTATGGCCGAGGCGATCCGCAATGCCAAAGCCGCTCTGCCGGTTAGCGACTCGATCAAGGCCTCCCTGCCGGAAGAGGCGCGCACCCTGCACCGCCTGCTCGGCAGCCGTGGCGACACACCCAAGGTGCGCCACGACGCGGCGCGGCCGCTGGCGCTGGACGTGCTGGTGGTCGACGAAGCCTCGATGGTCGACCTGGCACTGATGGCCAAGCTGGTCGATGCCCTGCCGCCCCATGCGCGGCTGATCCTGCTCGGCGACAAGGACCAGCTCGCCGCCGTGGAAGCCGGCGCGGTGTTCGCCGAGTTGTGCGAGGGCCGCGGCTTCGACGCCCAGGCGGTGGCCGAGCTGCAGCGCCTCACCGGGCAAACCGTGCCGGTCGAGCCGCCGCGCTCCAGGCTGGGCGACGCCGTGGTGCTGCTGACCCACAGCCACCGCTTCGCCGGCGACAGCGGCATCGGTGAGCTGGCGCGACGAATCAATGGCGGCGACGCGCCCGGCACGCTGAACCTGCTCAGGGAACAGCGCGCCGACCTGCACTGGCAGGCGCAGCCGACCCCGGCCGCCCTGCTGGAACGCCTGGACCAGGGTTATCGGCCCTACCTGCAGGCGGCCCGCGCGGGTGATCCGGCCCAGGCCTTCGCCGCCTTCAATGCCTTCCGCGCGCTCACCGCCCAGCGCGAAGGGCCCTGGGGCGTCAGCGGCCTCAACGAGGCGCTGGAGGCGCGGATCAAGCGCCGTTACAGCCTGGCCGAACGCGAACGCTGGTATCCAGGACGGGCGGTGATGGTGCGGCAGAACGACTATGCGCTGGGCCTGTTCAACGGCGATATCGGCCTGTGCCTGCACGGTGAGCACGGCCTGCGCGTCTTTTTTGAAAGCGGGGGCTCAGGCGAAGACGGCTATCGCGCCTTCGCCCCGGCGCGCCTGCCCAGCCACGACAGCGCCTTCGCCATGACCGTGCACAAGAGCCAGGGCTCGGAGTTCAGCGAAGTGCTGCTGGCCCTGCCCGAACTGCCCAGCCCGCTGCTGACCCGCGCGCTGTTCTACACCGGCATCACCCGTGCCAAGCACCAGGTGGAAATCTGGGGCCTGCCGGCGCGCCTGGCCGAGGCGGTGAATACCAAGGCCGAGCGCGCGGCGGGGCTGGCCGAACGCTTGGGCGTCGTGGCTGCTGCCGTCGAGGCCGGGGCGTTGCCGGCGCCGAAGGAAGGGGGACAGGGGCAGTTCCTCTTGTTCTGAAGAGAAACTGCCGAGATTGCCCGGTTTTCCCGGTCTTGTGCCGAGCTGGAGCTGGGGCGGTGAAACCTTCCCCCCGCCTTCAGCCGGCCATCGCGTTGCAGATGGCGCTTCGGCCGGCTGCCATCAGCGAACTTCGACCAGTTGCCGACCATCCCAGGAGAACTTCTGCAGGCTCTCGACCGTCGGGCAGCACATGGCGTCATCCGGGCCGAGGGTCAGGGAGGAGACCCCGATGGTTTGCGCAGCGAGCAACTTGACGTCCGTGGCACTGCCGTTTACCACGGTGCTTGCCTGCAGGGCATAGCCACCGTCCTGCGCATGGAGAACCGCCAGGGTCTGGAAGGAGCCGTTGCCGCCGCCCTGTCCTTCGATGCTGTACAGCACCAGAGCATCCTGCTCGCCGTCGCCATTGAGATCCAGGTTCCGCACCACGCGGGCCTCCCTGTACTCGGCGCCGCCGTCACGTGCGGTTGCCTGCTGGATATGGGCGTCAATCGCCGCCTGGAGGGCGGCCACGGGTTCGGCCTGCACGGGCTCGGAAGCCTGTTGTTCCGCTGTGCCGGCAATGGCCGGGCTGCTGGCCTCGGTGGAGGCCATTGCCTGGGCAAAGGCCTGCTGGGCCTTCTGCGCCTTTGACGGCAGGAAGGACTCCAGTTTGGCAATCGCTTCGGCGGCGTGTTCGTCTTCATCGGCAAACAGCACCGACAGGTAGGTGGTCATCTCTTCGGGGCCGACGTTGTAGCTGTCCTCGCCGTTGGAAACGCTGAAGTGGGTCATGGGGCCGATGGCGGCGTAATGCTTGAGGAATTTCTTGTCCAGGGTGGCGAAGACCAGGGACAGGGTGTTGCCATTCTCGGTCTCGGCCTTGATCTCGACCAGTTTCAGGCCTTTCAGCATGAGTACCTGCCGGGCCTCTTCGCTGTCGACGAAGTCGATCTCGTAATCATCGATCAGCGGGTTGTCGTCCAGGGCGTCGCCCAGCTGCTTGCCGGTATCGATGCCCAGACGCGCCATGCTCGCGGCTTCCCGTTCGTAGTCGCGATTGATGATGCCGACGGTTGGCAACAGATCCACGAGCGTCGCCTCATCCAGCGCATCCAGCGCATCGTTGGCCACCAGGTAGACCGGGGTGTAGATGCTCATCGAGATCAGGGTCAGGATGAACCACCACTTAACAATCTTCATTCAGCGCACTCCAGCTTCAATATTTTGCGACTACGCGAAGCCAACGGAGTAGCTGTTTGCCGTTGGCTGGCCTGGGTGAATCAACCTGAGGGGTAAACGGCTGCGCGGGCGCAGGCCGTTTACTGCACTTCGCCCTTTTCATTTGCAACTGGCGGTCTGCGAGACCTCCTCGGTCGCCTCGCGCAGCATGCTGGCCACCTGCTCGGCGTTGTCCGCCGCATAGACACGGCCGCCGGTGTTGTCGGCGATGCAGTCGGAGCCGTCGCTGTCGCTGATGTTCACCACGTTGACGCGCAGGCGCGGCTGCTCGCGGGCGATGCGTTTCGACACGCTGCAGACGTCCTTCTCGCAGCCGTCCGCGCCATCGATGAACATCACGATCACCGCATCGCGCTCGCGGCCGTCGACCAGGCTGGAGGCTTCTTCCAGGCTGGAGGCCAGTGGCGTGCCGCCGCGAGCGCGCAGGGCACTGATGCCGCCGACTAGCGCCGGCCGCTGGGCCTGGCCGAAGATGCCGTGGTCGACCTGCGCGTCGCAACCGGCAAAGGTGATCAGGCGCATGTCGATGTCGCCATGCAGGTTGCCGACCATGCTGGCGAACGACTGCTTGGCGACATCCAGCCGGGTCAGTCCGCTGGTCAGGCGCTGACGGCGCGGATTGTCCTCGGGCAGGTCCTGGCCGATTTCCATGAACCATTCTTCGTCAGCCTTGGAAATATCCATGTTGACGTTCATCGAGCCCGAGGTGTCCAGCACCACGGCGAACTCCGGTGGCAAGGCCTGGGGATCCTTCTGGCAGGCGTAGGAAACGATCTCCGGACGCTGGAACAGGCCGAACCAATAGGCGCGCGATGTCCACAGCCACCACAGCAGGCCGAGGAGCAGGGCCAGCAGCAGGGGGCCGAGCAGCCAGGGCCACAGATTCAGCCGGCGTGGCGGCGCAGGTACTGGTGCTGCTGTTGGTGCTGGTGTTGGCGTGGCCGCAACGCGCGGGGCCAGACCCCAGCGCACCACCAGGGGGGCGCCATTGAGGCTGTAGAGGTTGTTCAGGTCGGGACTGCCGACCAGGCTGCGCAGTGCCAGGGCCTCGTTACCCTGGCCGCGGGCCTGCAGGGCGTCGGCGAGGTGGGTGACGGACTCCTGGCGCTGCCGGTACTTGTCGAGCAGGGCCTGCTGTTCGGCGGGCTTCAGTTCGTGATAGCGCAGCGGCTGCCCGGTCAGCTCGCTCCACCACTCCAGTACGCCACCACTGCCCTGCCGCGGAATGGCATACAGGTTGGCGACACTGGGCGGGAAGTGCTGGCGTATCAGGGCGACCTTGCCCTCGAGCGCCGCCAGGCCGTCCTGGCTGGCTTCAGGATCGCGTATGACCCGTTGCATGAACTGAATTCCTGAAAAGGGGCGCAGGCACCAGCAAGGTGCCTGCTAGGGGTTACTCGTAGCCGAGGCTGAGTTGCAGGCGGCTGACCTTTTGCTGCAGCGCCTTGAGTTCCTCTTGCCGGGCTGCCACTGCCGCCGGGTCGCTGCTGGCTGGTGCGCTGCGCGAGGCCTGCAGTTGCTGCTCCAGGCTGGCTATCTGCTGTTGCACCGAGCCCTTGTTGGCGTGGCGATTCTTCAGCTGACCCAGCAGCTGACCGAGCGACTGATCCAGTTCCGCCTGCTTGCGCTGCTGAACCTGCAGGCTTTCGCGCGTGGCGCTCTGCTGGGCGGCAATCTGCTCATAGACCTGGCGGAACTGCTCGTTCTCGGCGCGTGCGTCGGCCAGCTCCTGCTCCTGGCGGCGGACCTGCTCGGCATAACCGCCCGAGTAGTCGCAGCTGGCCTTGGTCAGCAGGCTGGCATCGGCGTTGGCCGAGTTGCAGCTGCCCGGCTGGGTCGCACAGCCACCCAGGGCGAGCAGAGCGAGCAGGGCGAGGGGAGGACGTGCCTTCATGATCTGCACCTCAACCCAGGGTGATTGCCGAACGCTGGCTGTACAGACCGTCGACTTCGCTCTGCAGCGCGGCGACTTTCTGGTTCATCTTGCTGATTTCCTGGTCGAGCGTGGCGACTTCGTCGCCGGCGCCCTGGGTACGCTCCTGATCGGCGACCTTCTGGTATTCGCTGACCTTGGCCTTCATGTTGGTCAGGTCCTTGCGCATCAGCCCGATGTTCTCGTCGATGGAGGCGATTTCCTGCTGGGCCTTGGCCTTGTCGATGGTCTTGCCGTCCATGTCGCGCTTGATCTGCGCCAGGCGCTCCTGGTCGTCACGAATCACCTGTTGCAGGGTTTCGGTACGGGCGGCGACCTTCTGGGTGTCCTGCTGCACTTCCTGGCTCATCACCTGCAGGCGCTCGGTGGTATTGGCGTATTCCGAGCGACGCTGGTCCAGGTAGTAGTTGGCGCCCATGGCCACACCGCAGGCGGCGATGCCGGCGACGATGGCGCACTGCGCCTTGTTGCCGGTGTTGGACAGTGCGCAGCCGAGGATGCCGACACCGGCCGCTACGGCGCAGGCCTGGTAGCCGGATTTGCTGAAGAACTTGGCGTCATTGCCCTGGGTCAGGCGGGGGTCGGCAGCGGGTACGGACGCATCGGTCTGGGAGCTGCCGGTGCTGGCGCAGCCGGAGAGCAGAATGCTGGCGCTCATGACAAAGCTCAGCAGGGCTTTGGAATGGGACCACTGGCTCGGTTTCATGGTGTTGCTCCTTGCGTAGGTTGGGTGCTTCTTATCGGGATACGGTCTTGCAGCTGTCCAGCCAGGCCTGGGTGTCGATCTTCTGCTTCTGCAGGAAAGCCTGCTGGTTGGCCCAGTGGGTGCGCAGGTAGGGGGTCAGCTCCTGCAACTGCTTGTTGCGGCTGACGATCTCTTCCATCACCGGCACCTGTTTTTCCAGCAGCGGCTGGCCATACAGGCTGGCGGATTCCACCAGGCTGCTGGCGTAATAGCGGCTGAGCTTGTGCAGGCGCGCCTGCTGCTCGTCGAGCTTGCCCTTGCGCATCGGGCAGCTGGGGTCCTGCTCACTGTCTGCGGCGCAGTTGAGGTCATAGTTCTTCTGCAGGAAGTCCAGGTACTGACCGTCGTCGAGCATCTTGGTGCAGAGGAAGGCGCCGAGGTTGAGGCTGGCGCGGATGGCCTGGTCGCGGGCCTCTTCCTGTTGCTGGTTGCTGGCGCGCAGCTGGTTTTCCAGGGATTTCAGCTTGTCCTTGAGGGTCTGGTCTTCGACGCCCGAGGCGAGGGCTTCGAGTTCCTGCACGGTGCCTTTCTGTTCGCCTTCGGCGGAGGCCTGGGTGCCGAGTTTCTTCCAGCTGCTCTCGATGCTGGCGACCCGCTCGCGGCTGGTCAGGGTCGGCGAGACCAGGGCCAGGCGCAGGCCGGTGGTCTTGCTCTTCGAGGCGGCCTTGTCTTCGTAGTAGCCGCGCTCCTTGCGCAGAGCGGTGCGCAGCTCGCCCTGAGCGGTGCGGTAATCTCCACCGCGCACCACGTAGCCGCCGGCCTGGCCGTGCTGGCGGTCGAGCTTGTTCAGGCGGAAGGGCTCGAACATCATCTCGTCGACGTTGCCGAGCATGTCGTGCAGGCCCAGTGGGTTAGGCTTGAGCAGGCCGGCCAGCTGCAGCTGGCCATTGGCGGACTGCGCGCCGGCGAACCACTCGTGGGCATTCAGGCCTTCGGCCATCGGGTAGCGGCTGTCGCGGAATTCGGCGGTACCGACTTCCAGCCCGCCGCGTGCGGCGAACTCCCACTCCACCTCGGTGGGCAGGCGCACGAAGCCGGCCACGCCGTCTTCCTTGGGCAACTGGTCGGCCGCGTTCTGGCGTAGCCACAGGTTGTATTTTTCAGATGCCTGCAGGGCGTCCAGCCAACTCAGCGACACCACCGGCAGGCGCTGCTTGTTGGAGGGCGTCGGGCACTTTTCGTCCATCAGGGAGCGGTACTGCAGCTGGCTCATCTCGTACTTGGCCAGCAGGTAGTAGCGCGACTTCTCGGAGTCTTCGGCGCTGAAGCTGCCGGCGATGAAGGCCGGGCGGCTCTGCTCCACGTAGCCCCACTCGGCGCTGTCCTGGCCGATGTTGATCGGGTAGTCGTCGAGCGGCCCGGCCAGCGGGATGAAGACCTTGCGAAAGACCATCGCGCCGTCGCAGGGCATCGGCAGCAGCACGTCGTCCGCGGCGGGCATCGGGTTGTAGTGTTTTTCTTCCCAGCCGGCCGCATGGGCCTGCAGCAGGCAGCCAAGGCCGAGGGGCAGCAGTGCGCCGAAGCGCCAGCAGTGTTTAGAGTTCACGCAGACTCTCCGCAGGTTGGATGCTGATCGCCCGGATGGCGCCGACCATGGCGACCAGTGCAGCGACCAGCAGAGACAGCAGCAGGGCCGCCAGGCCATGCCATACAGTGATCCGGCAGACGAAGCTGCCGGTGGCCTGGGCGCCGCCGAGCAGATGGTCGAACAGCTGGGCGCCGGCGAAATAGAAGGCCAGCCCACCCAGGTAGCCGACCGCACTGAGCAGCAGCGCCTGCTGCACTATGTAGCCGGCTACGGCCGGGCTGCCGAAGCCGAGCAGGCGCAGTACGGCGAGGCTCCTGCGCTTGCGGTCGATGTTGGCCAGGAAGGCGCCGACCAGCGAGGCGATGCAGCCGATCAGGGCGGCGCCGGCGATGATGCCGAAGATCAGCCCGAGCACATGGTTGATCGCCTTGACGTTCTCGATGTCGGCCAGGCGGCTGGTGGTTTCGATGTTCTGCTGGTTGAGCCAGCGTTCCAGCGGCGCGACCGCATCGATGTCGCGGGCATACACGCGGGCGCGGGCATACAGCTCGCCGGTTCCGGCCAGTGGCTTGCCGCTGGCGACGCCGAAGCTGGCCTGCCGATAGCCATCGCGGAACTGCTCCAGCTGCAGCAGCAGCGCCGGCGCGACGAAAGCGGCGGGACGGCCGAAACGCGCCGGTTCGAGGATTGCCAGCACCTGCAGGTTCAGCTCGCCACGTTCGCTGACCCCGTCCAGGTGGCGGATCGCGCGCAGGCGGATGCTGTCGCCGACCTTGACCGCCAGTCGTTCGGCGGCGCGGGCACTGAGGATGGTCTGCTGGCCGACGAGGCTCTGCGCCTGGCTACCCAGCAGCGGGTCGCCGGCTTCGCTGGGCAGCACTTCGGCACTTTCCACAAAGCGCTGCCCGGCCAACAGGTCGGCCTGGGTGTTCAGCGAGCGGGTCTGGCCGATGGCGAAACCGACCTCCGGCCGCTGGCGCAGTTGCGCGATCCAGGCGGCGTCGTAGTTGCCGCTGGAGAGCATCTTCACTTCGAGATTGCGTGGGTCGCGCAGCAGTTCGTTCTGCAACTGGCTGACCACTCCGTGCTTGAGGCCGAACAGCAGCAGAAGCGGGGCGATCACCGCGACCAGCGAGGCCGCGATGCAGAAGGACACCTTGCGGTCGTGCCACAGGTCCTGCATGGCCAGCCAGGCGAGCAGGCCGAGGCGTTCAGTCCAGCGCGGCAAAGCGAGTCTCCCCGGCCACGCTGACGGCGCCGAGGCGCGCCAGGGAAAATTCATCCACCAGCGCCCAGTCATGGGACACCACCAGGGCACTCAGGCGCAGCTCGCCGACCAGCTCCAGCAGCAGCTGGAACAGGCGCCGGGCGCTGTGCGGGTCGAGGGCCGCGGTGGGTTCATCGGCCAGCAGCAGTTGCGGCTCGTGGGCGATGGCGCGCACACAGGCGACGCGTTGCCGTTCGCCGATGGACAGCGCCTGCGGCAGCTTGTCGAGTAGGTTGTCCAGGCGCAGCGCGCGCACGGCCTTGTCCACCATGGCGCTGCGCATCGGCATGCCGAGCAGGTGCCGCGGCAGGGCAATGTTGTCGCGCACCTTGAGGAAGGGCAGCAGGCCGCCGTTCTGCAGGACGAAGCCGAGTTGGCGCGAACGCACCGCAGCCAGGGTAGGCTGGTCGTCGGCGGCCAGCAGGGCGCGGATGTCCTGGCGCTCGCGGCCGAGGCGGTATTCGCCCAGGTCGCTGGGAGCCAGCAGCAGGCCGATGGCCTCCAGCAGGGTGCTCTTGCCGCAACCGCTCTCGCCGGTGATCGCGCGCACTTCACCGGGTTCCAGATGCAGGTGCGGCAGGCTCACCCGGTGAGCCTGCGCATCAGTGCCGCGCTGTACCTCCAGTCCCTGGATGTCGAGCATGTCAGGGCATCATTTCCAGGGGCACTGGATACACGTTGTCGCGCGCATCGCTGTCCTTGGCCAGCGCCACCCAGCGGTCGACGTCGGCGTTGTAGCGCTGGTAGTGACGCAGCTTGGTGCTCAGGGTACGGATGAATTTCTCCTGGGCCAGGCCGTCCCAGCTCTTCCAGGTTTCCTCGTCCAGGTTGAGTACTTCACTCTGGTAGGGCAGGTCTTCCAGGTATTCGCCGAGCATGCCGAGGTCGGCCAGCTTGGCATTGCCATTCTGTTTCAGCTGGTTGGGGTCGGCGCCCATGGTGGCGGCCACCGAACGCAGACGCTCGAACATCTCGGCCGGCGAGATCAGGCCTTCGTTGGCGGCGTCGAGGATCTGCTTGAGGACGTCACTCAGGTCGCTGAGCTGGGACTTGGTCAGCAGCACGCGCACATCGGTGGTCGGCACGTTCTGCTTGATCGGATCACGGTCGGCGATCCACGCCTGGAACACGGGCGGCGCCTGGCTGCCGGTCTTTTCGCCGAGGTAGGCCAGGCGCATGGCGTGGCCGATCAGCGCAGCATCTTCGAGCATCTTCTGCTCGGCCGGTTCCTGCTTGGCGTTCAGCGCGCTGCCGATCGCCTCGTCGCCCATGTAGGCGGCCTTGACCTGGCCGGTGATGGCGGCGGCCAGGGCGTCCACCTTGCGGCCGAAGGCGTCCAGGTCACCGGCATCCACCGGGTAGTACAGCGAGGTGTTGGTGCCCGGGTAGGTCGACAGCGCCTGGTACTGGGCTTCGGCCTTGCCGTGGTTGTTCAGGCCGGCCTTGGTCTTCAGGTGCAGGCTGTAGATGGCCACGCCGGGGTTGCTGGCCTCGATGCGCACCTGTTCGGCGCTGAGGCCGGTCTTCGACAGCTTGTTGTCGCCCTCGATGGCGCCGGCGTCGCTGATCAGCACCACGTAGCGGGCGCCGAACTGGCTCCAGTCGACCTGGTCGATGGCGTGCATCACCCCGGCATAGGCATCTTCGTCGAAGCTGCTGCTGGAGACCTTGGCCTGCTTGAGGTCGGCGACCTGGCTCATGAAGTCGGCCCCGTCCTTCACGCTGTTCGGGTCGGCGTACATCTTGCTGACGTACTCCAGGCCCGGCACCGCATCGGTGCTGGAGCGGAAGGCGACCAGACCGAACTTGACCTGTTTGCCGAGGTTTTCCTTCTCGATCTGCGCATAGACCTTGCCGATCGCATCGCGGGTGCGCTGGATGTAGGGGTCCATGGAGATGGTCGAGTCGATCACGAACACCACCGCCGCGCTGAACTCCTTCAACTGGCTGGTGACGGCCTGCGCGTTTGCACCGTTGCCGGCAGCGGCAGTGGAGGCGCTGGCGGCCTCGGCCTCGGCTTTGCTTACCGAGGCGACGTTGAGGATGCGCGTGCGGAAGCCTTCCTCGGTCATCACTTCTTCGCCGCTGAGTACCGGCAGCAGGTAGAACTCCTTCTGCAGGTCGACGAAGAACTCCGGCTCCTGGGCCAGAACGCCTTCGGCCAGCTTGCCCTGCTTGAGCTTGGCGCGCAGCGGCGCGACATGGCTGACTGGGTCCGGCGCATCGAGGATGCCTTCCAGGGTGCTGCGTTCCTTGAAGAACATCAGGCGGTCGCGGTTGGCCGGGTTGGTAAAGGCCAGGGTCAGCTGCATCTTCCAGTCCACGGTGCAGCTGGCCGGCAGCCAGCCGACCGTCTGGCCGAAGCTGTCCGGGCCGACCTTGAGCCACTCGGCATTGGCCGCGCTGGTCCGTTCGTACACGTAGAAGCGGCTGAACGGCGGCTGTTCGCCGCCCGGCACGCCACCGGCGGCGGGGCTCAGCTGGCAGCCCGGGGTGGTCAGCACGCGCTGGAACAGGGTCTGCTTGCCTTCCTGCAGCAGCGGCTTGTCGGTGGCCTGCAGCAGGGGGCTGGCACACAGGGCCAGCAAGGCGGCGGAAGAAAGACTCAGGCGGCGCAGGCTCACGGCTTCAGCTCCTCGAAACGTTGCTTGGCTTCGGCGTCATCCGGCATGGAACCGAGGATGGTTTCGTACCAGTAGGCGGCTGTGGCGGCATCCGGCTCGGCAAAGCATTCGCTGGCCTGGTGATACTTGGGGTCGTACTCGCGGGCATAGGCCCTGGCGATTTCCACATCGCCGGCCTGCGAACGGTTGGCGTACAGGCGCTGGGCGATGCCGCAGTGCTTGCCGGCCTTGGCCCTGGCGATCACTTCCAGCAGCTCGGCGCTGCTCGGCGCCTGCTTCACGCAGCCCTGGACGAAGGCCAGTTCGGACAGGCTGCCCATGTTCTCCACCGCGCACGGGGCGGCCGGCGCCGCGGCAGGCGCCACGGCGTTGCTTTCGCTGGCGACTGGCACGCTGCCGCTCGGTTCCACGACGTCTTTGCTGAACCAGAACCAGGCGGCGGCCGCCGCGCCCAGCAGGACCAGCAGCACTAGGATCAGTGGCAGCAGCCAGGCCTTCTTCTGCTGTTCGGCCGCGGGGGGCGGCAGCGCTGCGGGTTCGCTGCTTGCCGTGGCCGTCGGCTCTGTTGCAGGCTCCGCGACCGGCTCGGTGACGGGTGCCGGCGGCGCCACTTCGGCCAGGTTCAGCTCGGGCAGGCGCGGAATGTCGAGGGGTTCGCTGAGTTCGGTGCTGCCCCCGGTCGAGCGGGTATCGCCTTCCGAGGACGACAGCAGCAGCCCCGGGCCGGGCCGCACCACGCCCTGGTCACTGTGGCTGCCATCCTGGCTGCGTAGCTCGAAGCGATAGTTGGAGCTGCTGCTGCCCTCCAGCAGAGGGTCGACCACTTCCGCGCCGACCAGCGCTTCCAGCGAATCGCCATCGCCACTCGGGGTGAAGCGCGCCACCTTGAACCAGAACGCGTTATTGCTCCACTGCCGACCATCCTGCAGGAAGTAGTGGTCCTGATTGCGCTGAATGGAGAACTCCAGCTGTTCGCTGGCGCCTTGCCACTTCTTTACTGCCAGGCGCGCTTGGCCAGGCACGCTCGGCTGCAGGGCCAGCAGATCTACACGTATGGGCATGACTTATCTCGCGGGGAAGGTCTGGAGCACGCGGCCCAGCCATTCGTTCTGTTCAAGGGTGATTTCGCGGCCGGCGCTGTGCCCGGCGTTCTCCTGGGTGACCCAGGCCAGGCCGGACAGCCAGTCGCCGAGGAACAGCTGGGCCTGGTTGGCCGGCTGCGGCGGCAGTTCGGGCAGTTGGCCCGGCTGCGGGCTGCGGTAGAAGGCGAACAGGTGATCCTTGTTGCCGACCAGGCTCTTGGGGCGCTGGTCGAGCGGCTTGGCCAGGTTGCCGAACCAGGACACGTAATCGCGCAGCACCAGTTGCACGGCAAGCACCTGGCGCTGCACCAGCTGGTCGCGCCGCGCACCGCTCTGGGCACGTTGCTGCAGCGCCTGGCTGAGTTGTGCGGGCACGCCCAGACGGTAGGCGCCGGTGATCAGTTCATCGACCACGGCCTCCACCACCTTGCGGTTGAGACCCAGCAGGTTGAGCAGGTTCTGCCGGTTGCCGAGGTCGCGCAGCTGGCCGATCCACAGTGCCAGCACCGCCTTGGCGAAGCGCTGTTCGCTGTTGTGCTGCTCGGTCACGACGACCTTGCCGGTCGGGGCGCTGCCGCTTGCGCTGGCGAATGCGTCACCGAAGTCGAAGCCGCCATCGTTGCCATACAGGCTCTGCGGTGCGGCGGGCTGTCCGCTGTCGGTCTGCTCGCCGGCCTCGTCGCCGACCTCGTAGGCGCCACTCAGGTAGAGGTCGCGCACGGTGTCGCCGGGCAGTTGCAGGTGCTCGATCAGTTCACCGAGCACCGCCGGTTTGCGTCCGAGCTCCTGGAGGATCATCTGCGCCTGGGCGCGCTTGAGAGCCAGGGCGCCTTCGCCGTCCTTCTGGTACCAGCCGTTGAGGCTGTGCAGCAGGTCGTCCAGGCAGTGCTCCAGCTGCTCGTTGATGCGCTGCAGCTTGAAGTCGATGCTCGCCACGTTGCCGAGGTATTCGCTGACCCGGCGGATGCCACCGTCATTGAGGGTCAGCATGGCCTGCCAGGCGTCGCTCGGAGCATGGATGTGCTGGCGTACGCTGGCGCTCTGGGCGAAGGTGCTGGCCATCAGCTGCATGGCCGGCCGGCAACTTTCGCGGATCGCCAGTTCCTCGCCGTTTTCCAGTTCGAGGAAAGGCGTGACCAGGCGTGGCTTGCGCACCAGGAAGGTGTTGTTGAACGGTTGCCCGGCCCAGCTCTTCATCCAGTCGGCGTGACCGAAGCGCTCCTGCAGGGTCATTTTGATCAGGTTTTCCCAGAACTCCTCGAACTGGTTTTCACTCTGGTCGAGAGCCTTCTGGATGCGCAGGTCGAACACCGTGATGGCCCAGATCAGGCCGGCGGCACGCTTGCTGCGCTCGCTCTCGTTGCGCCCCTGGGTCTTCTCGATCCAGCGGGTCAGCACCGGCTCGACGTCCTTGACCTCGATCTGTGCATCGGAACGGGTGCAGATCACCAGGCCGTTCATTTCCTGGTTGTCGGTGTAGCGTTCGAACAGGTAGGCGACCTTGCCGCGCAGGATCAGCTGGGAGATGGCGTTGTCATCCTGGTGGATGTCGGCCATCGCCCGGTAGCCCTTGCGCGTGCGGTAGCCGGGGAAGTCGAGCAGGTCGACCTGCTCGACGCGCGGGTCCTGGGTCGGATTGACCAGCGGGAAGATCATTTCCGCGGTCAGCGCGGCCAGTTGCGCGGTGGGCACGCTGACCGGCGCCAGCAGGTTGTCGCCCTGGGCCGGGCGCACGTCGATCGGCAGGTCGCTGCTGGTGCCCAGGCGGCCGAGGATGTCGACGTTCATGATGCTGTCGCGCTGCTTGAAGTCGTCGCCTTCGCGGCTCACCAGGGCCTGCAGCGGGGCGTACACGCGCGGTGCCGAGCCCAGGCGCTGCAGGGCGCCGGCCAGCAGACTGTAGGTGCGGGTCAGCTCCGGCAGTTCGCCCCAGAGAATCGAGAACAGCTCGGCACGCTGCTGATGATTCAGGCGCGGGGCCAGTTCCAGCACCTTGGGCCAGTAGCCGTGCTCGAGCTTGCGCGTCATCTTTTCGGCGAGGCCGTGGATGTAGTCCATCAGCGACACCACATCATCGGCGTTGACCCCGGCCTGAGCGGTGCCGCTGCTGCCTTCGACCTGCTTGAGGATGCGGTTGATGCGGGCTTCGTCGATCTCGTAGTCGATCTTGTCCTGATCGAAGTCCTTGAACCAGGCGTTGGCCAGGATCTTGGCGATCTCGATCTCGCTGAACAGCTTGAACTCGATGGGGAAGTCCGCCGGCCCGCTCTGCGCGCTACGGCTGAAGCGGGTGACCAGGCCGGTGGCCTCTTTGCCGCCGCCGACCGGGTTGACGTGCTGGATGAAGTCCAGGCGGGCGTCGCCGAACAGGGTTTCCAGCTTGCCGTTCTGGCTCGCCGCCAGGGCCGAGATCAGGTACGACTTGCCAGCCTGGGACAGGCCGAAGAAACCGATGGTCATCGGTGTGCCGGCGACCCGTCCGAGGCTGCTTGCCAGGTTGCGCGCGCGGTGCAGCTTGAGGTTGAAACTGTCGGCTTCGCTGTCCAGGCGCGGCGCGTTGCCGCGTACTTCGCGAATCCATTCCAGGGTCTGGCCGGCACCTTGGTGAACGGCGGACCAGGCATGGGCCAGGCGGTTTTGTTCCGGGGTCAGGTTGCTCATTTGCGCTTCACACTTCCACTGTCCAGCCAATACTTGGTCTCGCTCAGCCCGGCATCGAGCATGGTGTTGAGCTCCAGCTCCAGGTCACTGCGCGGGTTGAAGGAGACCCTGCTGCTATTCGATTCGATGCTGGCGATGGCCAGGCGGTCGCTGATCAGGCCCTGCTTCTTGGTGTGGCGATCCGGGGTCTTGACCTGCAGGCGCACCTTCAGCAGCGGCGCTTCGCCGTTCTCGCCCACCGCGCGGGAGAACTTCTCGCGTCCGGCCGCGGTGAAACGCAGGGTGTACAGCGGCGAGGCGGCCCAGCGCTCGGCCGCCAGCTGGCGGAAACCCAGGCGCAGGTCGCCGCGCATCTCCAGCTGCGGGGTGTCGGCATCATCACCTGTACCGACCAGCGGCAGACGGATCTTGCCGTCTTCCGACTCGATGTTGCGGTAGAGCACGTCGGCGTCCTTAATGACGTTGTTCAGGTCGATCACACCGATATGCTTGACCGTCGAATACGGCTTGAGCGCCGCCGAGCGGAAGTAGAAGTTCGGCACGCTGTGGTTGGCGCACAGCAGGCAGAGCATGGCGCCCACCGAGGCGGTGCTCTTCGGGTCGTCGATCAGGCCGCTCTTGTGGAACGGGTACCAGCCGCCGGTGCGGTAGTTCTGCAGTGGCAGGATGCGTCCCGGTGGCAGTGGCAGCATCTTGCGGATGAACGCCTGCACGCCGGGCAGGCGCGACGGCCGGCCGGTGAGCAGCAGCACGTCGCAGGGATAGTGGAAGATCACTTCGCACAGCGCGCCGAGGATCTTGGTCAGGTTGATCTGGCCATTGAGAAAGGAGCCATGCAGCTGCTGCAGGTCGAAGCCGATCGGCACCTGTAGCAGGTCGAACTGCTGCCCGCCGACTTCGCGGCGCACCGCGCTGTTGACGTACTCCCACACGGTGTCGCTGACCGTGCGCTCGCCAAGCAGCTCGGCGTAGCTGTAGCGGGTGACTTCCTGCGGCTGTTCCGGGTCGTACTGCTCGTAGGCCTTGAGCAGGGCCAGGCCCAGCGGGGTGAAGACCTGCAGGTTGAGCTGCTGACGCAGGATGGCGTCCTGGGCACTGACCGATTCGTCGCCGCACAGGCGCGACATCAGCGCGGCCGGGGCGCGCACACCGGCGGCCTGCAGGGCCTTGTCGAAGCTCGGCAGGATGAAATCCTGGATCACGTCGAGGAGGATGTCGTCGCCGGCCACCTTGAAGCCGTCGCGAAAGCGCTGCTCCGGCACGATGTGCACGTTGCTGCCGCTGCCGGCATTGCCGGCACGGTCCAGGCGGTAGTCGGTGATCACCAGGTCGGTGGTACCGCCGCCGATGTCGATGGTGGCCAGGGTGATGCGTTCGCGATCGGTCTTGTCCGGGCGGGCCAGGGTGGCGAAGAACTCTTCCGGGTGGCCGGCGAAATTTTCGTTGACCTCGGTATACAGGTACACCAGCTGGCCGCAGGAGGCCTCGTCCCACTCGACGCGGATGCTCGGGATCGGCGTGCGCGCGCGGCTGACTTCCTCTGCGTGCGGGTCGTCCTCGCCGTTGTGCCAGCCGAGGCTTTTCCAGACCAGGCCGATGGCCTGCAGCATGCGCTCGTTGAGGATGCTGCGCTCGGCCTGGGGCATGCCCGGCGGTACGGTGAGGATGATGCTGTTGAGTTGACGCGGCACCCGCGTGTGGCCCTGGCGCGAGCGCTGGGCCGGGCTGTTGATCTGCGACAGGGCCTGGGCCAGCACCTCGGCGAGCATGAAGGTCATCAGCGAGCTGCGCGAGTAGCGCGGCATGAAGACCGGCAGGCGGTCGTCCTCGTCGAGGCTGTAGAGCGCCTCGCCGGTTTCGTTGATCAGGTGCGAGAAGGGCGCGGCGGTGGCGTAGGGCTCGCTGTCGCTCTTGACGTAGGAGCAGTTGAAGCGCCAGCCATGACCGTAGGCGTTCTCGTCCCACAGGTAGCGTTTCGGGCTGGAGAGCCCGGTCGAGCCTTCGGTGCCGCGGCGGCGGCTGGCCAGGCGGCCGGCCTCGCTGCCGACGCGGGCGATGGTCGGCCACTGGAAGGCGTCGTGGCGGCCGCTCTTGACCGAGAAGTGGTCCTTGCCGAAGTACGCCTGGGCGAACTCCACGCGGCTCTCGAACGGCTGGTTGTAGGTGTGCTCGGGGGTGATCAGGTCCCGCAGTTCCAGCACGTAGTTCTGCTTGAGGCCCGATCCGGCCTGGCCGTGGTTCTCGATCAGGATGCCGCAGGTGCGCGAGTTGCCGACGTCCAGCACCAGGTCCACTGGAATCGGCTTGACCTGACCGTTGGTCTCGTTGGCGACCACCTTGAGTTCGGGGATTTCCACCTTGGCGCGGGCCTGGGTCTGCTGCGCGGCAGAAGGCCGGGCGAGCAGGCTCAGCACATTGAGATAGTGGGCCAGGTGATGGTTCTCGCGCACCTCGACGTCGACTTCCTCGCGCGGACGATGGGCGTTGCCTTCGTTGAAGATTTCCAGCAGCCATTCGCGAACCCAGTCGCGGTCGAGGAACCATTGGGTGTCGCGGGTGTTGCAGGCAATGCGGAAGGCCACCCCGGAATTGACGTCCTCCTCGTTGGGCGCCAGGTAGGCCGTGCCGTCCTGCTTGCGCATCACCCGGCTGTCGAAGGCCAGGGTCAGGCGATGGCTGTTGCCGTCGATATCGGGGCTCGGCAGTTTGACCAGGCGCATGCGCGCCCAGTTGCTCGGCCCCTCGTCGAAACGGTGCGGCGGCATGAAGCGGAAGAACGGAATCGGCAGCCAGAGACCGTCGAGCAGCTCGAGACTGCTCTTCATGTCGATGCTGAACACCGGCTTGGCCTTCTCGATCTTCTCCGGCTCCGGCTCGTAGAAGTAGAAATCCTTCTCTTCGTTGTAGAGCAGGCGGATCGGCAGCGAGTGGGTGAGCGGGGCGAACTCGCCCGGCGGCTCCTTGCGCAGATCGAGGGCGAGGGCAAAGTCCATGAACTGGATGCCGGTGTCGCTGACCAGGGTGACGGTTTCTTCGAATTGGGTAATTTCAGGCAACATCGTGGTTCATCCAGTCTTATTCGCCGGCCCGGCGCATGGACATCGGGAAGCGTTCGTTTCCATAGCTGCCGGTGCAGTCGGCAATGCTCTGTGCGCCCTGGGCGCAGGTGACCTGCGGCATGTCGTAGTTGCTGCCGTCGGCGCAGGCGGCCTGGCCCTGGCTGTCGATGCCGAGGCTGCCGCCGTTCATGGCGGCGACCACCGGGCCGGAGCAGGCCACGCCATCCGGGCGGCGTACGGTGACTTCACCTTTGCCGTCGTTGAAGCGGTATTCCAGGCGCAGCGGCTTGCCCGTGCGGCGATCCTGAATGCCGGCTCCGGCGCGCCAGTCGCCATTGAGGAAGTCAGCCGGGCCGTTGCCGGCCTGCTCGGGAATGCTCAAGGGCTCGGCCGGCTCGTTGGGCAGCTGTGGAGGCTGTGGCGGTTCTGCCGGCGCTTGTGGCTCCTCGGCAGGCGGCGCTTCGCTGGCCGGCGGTTCTGCGGTGGCTGGTTCCGCCTGCTCTTCCGGCGGGACGGGCGGCGTTTCTTCCGGCGCCGGTGGGGCTTCGGGGGGCGAGGGTTCGCCTGGCAGGCCCGGGGCGTTGCCCGCGCCTTCGCCGACGGCGCCGCCCGGCCCGTTCAGCTGCAGGCCATTGCCCAGCGAGACATCCGGCAGGCCGGCAGCAGGCAGGTTGGGCAGCGTCACCCCGGGCAGGCCTGGCAGGCCCAGGCTGGGCGCGCAGGCGCGCAGGCCGAGCAACAGCAACAAAAGCAGCAGCAGGAGTGGCAGCAGCCACCACCAGCGGCGCCACCAGGGGCGCTGCTCGGTCGTATCAGCAGTGGTTGGCGCAGGCATGCCCTGCGCTTCGAGCAGGGGCGCGGCGCTGCTCGGCAACGGCACCGCGGGTTCGTTGCGCGGATACAGGCAGTGCAGAGGTTCCAGGCTGCGATCGGCATTGGCGTGCTCGAAGCCCCAGAAGGTCAGGATTGGCTTGCCGTTGACCAGATAGACGAAGCTCTCGTCGGGGAAGTTGATCACGCGCTTGAGCAGCTTGCCGAAGATCGCTTTGTCGCCCGGGCGATCAGCCGGGTCGGCGCTCAGGAAGCGGGCACTGAGCTCGTCGAGGGAGCTCTTCAGGGCTTCCAGTTGCGCCCGTGCGGGCGCACGTTCTTCCTCGGTGGCGGAGGTCCAGGGCACGACATCACCCTCAATGCCGCTGTACCAGTCGATCTGGTCGCCCAGTTCGTTGCTCTGCGGGATCGCCAGATGGTCGACCAACTGCGGGTTCTTGCGACGGATCGCTTCACGCAACTGCAGTGCAGCGCGATAGACCGGCTGGCCAGTCTCCCCCAACGCGGTAAAAGTCTGACTCTTACCGCTGCGTAGCAAAGCACCCCGCATCCTGCGTTTTCCTTGTGTTTCAAGCACGAATCATGTGTGGCAGCGCACAAATACCCGCGAACACTAATGGCAAAGTGCCTTGGCCGTCAATTTGCCACCAGCCTGTTTTATGACGCTTTTTCCCTTGGTTGCCGGTCTGTGCGGGGCGGGCGCCTGCGCGCCGGCACTTGTGGTCTACCGCTGCGCAAGCTCGGGGCATTGGCGCCGGGCCCCTTATTGGCGGCACTCGCGCAGGGGGCGTGCCGCTTCGCACAAATCAGCCGCGAGGTTGCATCTCCCCGCCCGCTCGCGAAGAATGCCCCAAGCCCTGCCGGCCGTGGCGCCGGTGCACGATGGATTGCATGCAGATCGCAAGGAGTTGTTCATGTTCAGCCGCCTCGCCAATGTCTTCAAAGGCATCCTCTCCCTGTTCATCAAGGATCTGGAGCGCCAGAACCCGGAAGCCCTGCTGGAACTGGAGCAGGAGAACCTGCGCAAGCAGATCGCCAACTTCAACCAGGGCCTGGCCGCCCACGCCGGCCTGGCCGAGCGCCTGATGAGCCAGGTGCGCAAGCAGGAAGCCGAGGAGCGTGAGCTGCATGCGCGCACCACCGCCCACCTGCGTGCCGGCAACAAGTCGGCCGCCGCACAGAACGCCCTGCGCCTGCAGAGCCTGGCCCGCGAGCTGGAAGAGAATCGCCGCCAGCTGGCCCAGGCCGAAGAGACCTACCAGAACCTGACCAAGGCCCGCGAAGTGGCGGTGAACGCCGCGCGCAGCAAGATCGAGGCGCTCAAGGGCGCGATCAACGACATGCGCATGAAGACCGCCATGGCCGAGATGAACGAGATGGCCGCCGGCATGGTCAGCACCATCGGCGGCTCCGGCGACACCCTCAACCGCCTGCACGAGATGGTCGAGGAAGAACGCACCAAGGCCGCCGGCCGCGCGCGCATGGCCCGTGACTCGATGGACATGAGCGAAGTGAACCTCAAGGAAGCCGAGATGGATGCCCTCGCCGACCAGGCCTTGGCCGAGTTCGCGGCCAAGGAAGGCATCGCCCTGCCTGGCGCCGAAGCCAGCAGCGAGGCCCCGGCAGCCAGCCGCAGCATGGGCGGCAATCCGCAGTCGGAAAGCCAGTAAGCCATGAGTGGGGCACAGGAAGTACCCAACTGGCTCGACGAACTGCGCCTGGCCTATGAAAGCGGCGCCCATGGCCAGTTCGTGCTGTACGGCAACGTCGCCGACCGCTTCCCCCTGGACGGCCGCCTGGTCAGCCTGACCCGTTACCTGGACGCCAGGCTGCTCGCCACCTTCGACATCGTCTTCCTCTACGACCCGGGCAACGGCCTGAGCCTGCTGCGCGGCGGCGAGCGTTTTGCCGAATGGCCGGCCGCGGCGCAGATCCAGCCCTGGCCGCACGACCCGCGCGAGGCGGTGGAGCTGATCAGCCGCTACCTGCGCTACCGCGCCAACCTGCGCGCCCTCGGCCGCGGCGACAGCGAGCATGTGGCGGTGATCCTGCGGGGCGCCGAGCTGGTGCTGCCGGCCAGCTTGCAGGGCGACTTCGCCACCGCCAGCCTGGCCAGCCTGGTACGCGATTGGGCCGCCGAGCCGCCGTTCTGCGACATGGCCTTCGCCAGCCTGCTGCTGGCCGACAACCTCAACGACCTGCATCCGCTGGTGGCCAACAACCCGCGCATCGACCGGGTGCAGGTGCCGCTGCCGGATGCCGCCAGCCTAGAACAGTGCCTGGCTCAGCTGCGGCTCGATCATCCCAAGGCCTTCGCCGCCGAGGACGCGGGTGCGGTACAGGCCCTGGCCGGGGTCAGCCTCAGCGCCCTGGCCAGCCTGGTCAAGCGTCGCGCCCAGCAGGGCAAGGTGCTCGGCGCGCAGGACTGGGCCGAGGCGAAGAAGGAGCTGGTCGAAGCCGACAGCGCCGGCCTGGTCGAATTCATCGAGTCCGCGCGCACCCTCGACGACTACCACGCCCAGGATGCGTTGAAGACCTGGCTGCGCCAGGACATGGCGCTGTGGCAGGCCGCCGACCTGCGCGCCTTGCCCAAGGGCTACATCTTTTGCGGCCCGGTGGGCACCGGCAAGACCTACCTGGTCGAGTGCCTGGCCGGCGAGGCCGGGGTGCCGGTGGTCAAGCTGAAGAACTTCCGCGACCGTTGGGTCGGTTCCAGCGAAGGCAACCTGGAGAAGATCTTCCGCCTGATCCGTGGCCTCGGGCGCTGCATCGTGTTCATCGACGAAGCCGACCAGAGCCTCGGCAAGCGCGACGGCGGCAGCGGCGACAGCGGCCTGTCCGGGCGCATCTACTCGATGATCGCCCAGGAGATGGGCGACGCCGACAACCGCGGCAAGGTGATCTGGATTCTCGCTTCCTCGCGCCCGGACCTGATCGAGGTCGACCTCAAGCGCCCCGGCCGGGTCGACGTGAAGATCCCGCTGCTGCCGAGCACCACGGTCGAGGAAAGCGCGGCGCTGCTCAAGGCGTTGCTCAAGCGCTTCGACCTCAAGCTGGAGCTGGCCGAGCTGGTCAAACTCGACCTGCCGCTGTTGCTCACGCCCGGAGCCGCCGAGGCGCTGGCGGTGAAGGTCTACCGCCAGGTGCGCACCAGCAAGCTGTCGGCCCTGGCCGCGCTCAAGCAGTGCCTGCAGGGCTATCAGCCGCCGGTTTCCGAGCAGGTGCTACGGCAGCAGATGATTCTCGCCATCCGCGAGGCTACCGACGTCGCCTTCGTCCCCGAAGCGCTGCGCCACCTTGCCCAGGAGACCGTCAGTCCATGAGTGTCGGGCGTTATCTGTGGTCCGCCTTCAATGCCCGTCCGCTGGGCATGCCGCTGCCGCCGAACTGGCTGGCGCTGGCCGCCGTCGGCCTGCTCGGCGCGTTCATCAGCCCCGGTTTCTGGGTGCTGGGCGCCGGCCTGGAGCTGGCCTACCTGGGCCTGCTGGCCAGCAGCAAGCGCTTTCGCAACGCGGTGGATGCCGGCGAGGTGCGGCTCGATCCGGCCGAGCTGCGCTACGAGAGCACCCTGGCCCAGCTCGGCGACAGCCAGCGCCAGCGCCAGCAGCGCATCGAGGGCCGCGCCCGCGAGGTGCTGCAGCTGCTCTCCCGCTCGCCGCTGATGGCATCCCACGCCGACAGCCTGGAGCAGCTGGTGTGGCTCAACCTGCGCCTGCTGGTGGCCGGCCAGGCGCTCAGCGTGGTGGTCGACACCGCCGCCCAGGACAGCACCGAACTGCAGCGCCAGGAAGAGCAGATCGACCAGCGCCTGGCCGCCAGCGACCTCGGCGACGAGCTGCGCCGCAGCCTGGAGCAGCAGAAGCAGGTGATCGACGCGCGCCAGGCCGCCCATGCCGAAGGGTTGCGGCGCAAGGAACATGTGGACGCGGAGCTTGCGCGCATCGATCAGCAGATCGCCCTGATCCGCGAGCAGACCCTGCTGGCCACCGACGAGGAGCAGATCGGCACGGCGCTGAACGCCCTGACTTCCTCGTTCAACGAGGCCAGCCGCTGGCTCAACGACCAGCGCGACCTGCTCGGCGTGCTCGAACTCAACGAACAACAGAGCCTGCCGCGCTACGTGCTGCAGGGCCAGGGCGGCAAGCCGGCCGCCACGGCCACCGTCAAACACTGAATTGGCGGGCCATTGCCCGCCCCTGACAGGGAGAGATGTCATGTATTTATCCACACACAGGCAGCGCCAACGCGGCAATGCCGCCGGCAAGCTGCTGACCATAGTGCTGGTGCTCGGCCTGCTCGGCCTGGGCGGCTGGCTGGTCAGCAAGGACATGCTCAAGCAGGGCGGCGACAGCCCGGTGGCCAGCCTGCCGAGTAGCCTCGGTGGCGGCGCGGCGGTGCCCGAGCCGGCCGAGCCGGTCAGCGGCACGCCGGTGCTGCAGTCGGCCGCGCCCTACGAGATGAAGAACAACATCATCGACATCGACATCAGCGAGTATGCCGGCTACGGCGGCCTGATCGTCGCCAACGGCGGCCTGGCGCCCAACCCGGAGTCGATCTTCGCCAAGCAGTACGGCTTCCAGGTGCGCCTGAACAAGGGCGAGAGCGAGGAATGGTCGGCGTTGAACAACGGCCAGCTGGCCGCGGTGGCGACCACCACCGACGTGCTCGCCGTGCTCGGTCGCCAGTTCGAGGTCACGGTGCCGGCGCAGATCGCCTTCTCCCGCGGCGCCGACCAGGTGGTGGTGGACAGCGGCATCGCCAGCATCAACCAGCTCAAGGGCAAGGTGCTCGGCGCCAGCCAGTTCAACGAGAGCGAGTTCTTCATCCGCTACCTGGCCTCCGAAGCCGGCGTGCCGGTCAAGGTGCTGCGCGACCTGGAAAGCCGTCCGGCGCCGGGTGAGCTGGGCCTGGTGTTCTACGAGGATGCCTTCGTCGCCTGCGATGCCTACGCCGCCGAGCTGGATGGCGCTGGCCGCCTGAACGGCTGCGTCGGCTGGTCGCCGCGTACCGACGAGGTGGTCGCCGAGTCTGCTGGTGCGGCGAAGATGCTGGTGTCCAACCGCAACCTGCTGGTGGTGGCCGACATCCTGGTGGTCAACAAGGGCTTCGCCACCGCCCATCCGGACAAGGTCAAGGGTCTGGTGCACGGCCTGCTGGAAGGCAACCGCCTGCTGCGTGACGATCCGCAGAGCCATGCCGGCGTGGTCGCCCAGGCATTCGGCTGGACCCAGCAGGAAACCCTCGACGAGCTGGCCAAGGTGCACCTGAGCAACCTGCCGGAGAACCTGGCCTTCTTCGACGGCAGCATCGACTCGGCCGGCTCCTTCCAGGGCATCTTCCAGTCCTCGGTGCTGGCCTACGGCGCGCTGATCAAGAACCCGGCCGATCCGGCGCGTTTCGCCAACCTGCAGCACCTCAAGGCGCTGGACGCCGGCGGCCAGTTCAAGGGCCAGGCCATCGCCATCGCGCCGATCCGCACCACCGGCAAGGTCGCCCTGGAAGGCGACGCGCTGCTGAGCAAGGACATCCGCTTCTTCTTCGAGGCCAACTCGGCCGCGCTGGACAAGCAGGCCAAGGCCAACCAGGACTACCTGGACACCATCAAGAAGTTCCTCCAGGTCAGCCCCGGTTCCATCGTCCTGCTGCGCGGCCACGTGGACAACGCCATGGTCGCCGACTTCGAGCGTCAGGGCGGCCCGGCGCTGGTCAAGAGCATGGCGCTGAAGGCCATGGAGCTGTCGCGCCAGCGCACCCTGGCGGTCAAGGAGGCCCTGCTGGCCCGCCATCCCGGCATCGCCGACGACCGCATCGAACTGGTCGGCCGCGGCTGGGAAGAGCCGATCGGCCAGGACAGCGAGCAGAACCGCCGCGTCGAGGTGCAGTGGTTCACCCTGGAGTGATCGGCCGCGCTGCCGCGCTTGTGCGCGGCGCAGGCTGAAACAAAAACACCGGCGTCAGGCCGGTGTTTTTTATTGCTCGTGCACGGTGCCCGGTCTTAGAACCAGGGTTTGGCCGCGCTGACGTAGGTCTGCTCGAACTCTTCATCGGACTTGGTCAGGTAGATGATGAATTCGACGAAGGCGATCACGCCAATCACCATCGAAGGGATCCCCAGCAGGATGAAGCCGAAGATGAACACCAGCAGCATGATCACGCCTTGCTTGTTGTAGCCAAGGAAGAACTTGTGCGCGCCGAAGGCGCCGAGGAAGAAGGCGAGGATGGCGGCGGGGATCTTCTTGGACGAACCGGCGGCGGCCTGCTCCTGGTAGATGGCTTCGGCCACGCCGTTATTCACCGAGAAATCCACAGCCGCACCGCTTTTCGGCAGTACGGAGCCTTTCCACTGGGCCACGTCGAAGTTGTAGCGGTTGCCGTCGTCGGCGCTGATGATGCCGCTGCGGCTGTCGCTGTTGAAGTCGAGGATCTTGCCTTTCATGGTGCATTCCTTGTACTGGGGGTGGGGATTTCGACGCGGGTTATTGCAGGTTGGAACTAGGGCGCAGCGAGCCGAAGGCGGCGTACTCTTGCCGCAGTGGCCGATGGGTTTGGCGCTCGTGTTCGGGGTCGCACAGGCGTATTGCACGCTGGCATGGTCTGGCTGCGTGGCTGGCCGGTCAGGGCAGGCAAGGCGTGATATGGGCGCAGGACGGGCGCGAAGAGCGAAGTATCGATGAGTATCTTCCCTGAAACTGGCAAAGCCATGCGTGGCCTGTTCTGTGGTGGGCCGATTTCATCACAGCAGTAATGGCACTTCAATGGCGCCAATAAATATACGTCAAACTTGCGGGAAATCAGCCGCTTAACCAGTCGAGCGGTCGGGTTGTTCGGACATGTCGGGGGCAGCCAGCAAGACCATGCCCGCCTGGCGAAACCGGCGCTTGGGCTTTTGGCTGTGTGCAGTGGTCCGCAGCCGCTCCTACGACAAGGCGGCACGGAGCTGGCCGGGCCATGGGCAAAAAAACGGGGCCATCGGGCCCCGTTTGGTTCGTGCGCAGAGGGCTTACTCGCCCGGAATGTCCTTGCGCAGCCTGACCGGCTCTTCCTTGCGTCCGCGGGCGGTGCGCATGCGGATGTTGATCGCCTCGACCGCCAGGGAGAAGGCCATGGCGAAGTAGACGTAGCCCTTCGGCACGTGGATCTCGAAGGCTTCGGCGATCAGCACGGTGCCGACCACGATGAGGAACGACAGCGCCAGCATCTTCAGCGACGGGTGCTTGTCGATAAAGTCGCTGATGGTGCCGGCGGCGACCATCATCACCAGCACGGCGACGACGATGGCGGCGACCATCACCGGCACGTTGGAGACCATGCCCACGGCGGTGATCACCGAGTCCAGGCTGAACACGATGTCGATGATGGCGATCTGGATGATGGTGCCGACGAAGCCGCCCATCATGCTCTTCGGCTCGCCGGCGGTTTCGTCTTCGCCTTCCAGGCCCTGATAGATCTCCGAGCTGCTCTTCCACAGGAGGAACAGGCCGCCGAAGAACAGGATCAGGTCACGCCCGGAAATGCCCTGGCCCATGACGCTGAACAGGTCGGCGGTGAGGCGCATCACCCAGGTGATGGACAGCAGCAGCAGGATGCGCGTGACCATGGCCAGGGCCAGGCCGAAGAAGCGGGTCTTGGCCTGCATGTGCGGCGGCATGCGCCCGACCAGGATGGCGATCATGATGATGTTGTCGATGCCCAGGACGATCTCCAGGACCGTCAGGGTGAAGAAGGCAACCCAGATTTCCGGGTTGGTCAGCCATTCCATATCTATTCCTTGCTATTCAACGAGTCGGGCGGCGCCGTGCGCCGGCTAAGCGCGGCGATTCTAGCCGGCTTTGCGGGAATTTTCCGGTACTTGCGGCCTTCACCCGCCGAACAGCGGGAACACGCCCAGCAGCAGCGCGGCCAGGAGGATGGCCAGGCAGATCAGCACCGCCCACTTGAGGGTGAAGCGCTGGTGGTCGCCGAACTCGACCTTGGCCAGGCCCACCAGCAGGTAGGTGGACGGCACCAGCGGGCTGAGCAGGTGCACCGGCTGGCCGACGATCGAGGCGCGGGCCATTTCCACCGGACTGATGCCGTAGTGGCTGGCGGCCTCGGCCAGCACCGGCAGCACGCCGTAGTAGAAGGCGTCGTTGGACATGAAGAAGGTGAACGGCATGCTCACCAGGGCGGTGATCACCGCCAGGTACGGGCCCATCGACGGCGGGATGACGTCCAGCAGGCTCTTCGACATGGCTTCGACCATGCCGGTGCCGGACAGGATGCCGGTGAAGATGCCGGCGGCGAAGATCAGCCCGACCACCGCCAGGACGTTGCCGGCGTGGGCGGCGACGCGCTCCTTCTGCTGCTGCAGGCAGGGGTAGTTGATGATCATGGCCAGGCTGAAGGCGATCATGAACAGCACCGGCAGCGGCAGCAGGCCGGCGATCAGGGTGGCCATCAGGGTCGCAGTCAGCGCGCCGTTGATCCACAGCAGTTTGGGCCGGCGCGCCTCGGGGTACTGCGACACGCTGATTTCGGCGTGCTTTTCCTGGTCGTCCGGCAGGTGCAGCACGCCGAGGCGCGCGCGCTCGCGCTTGCCATACAGCCAGGCCACGCCGAACAGGGCGAGGCAGCCGACCAGCATGGCCGGAATCATCGGCACGAAGATGTGCGACGGGTCGACCTGCAGGGCGCTGGCGGCGCGGGCGGTGGGCCCGCCCCAGGGGGTCATGTTCATGATCCCGCCGGCGAGGATGATCAGCCCGGCCATGATCAGCGGGCTCATGCCCAGGCGGCTGTAAAGCGGCAGCATGGCCGCCACGCAGATCATGTAGGTGGTGGCGCCGTCGCCGTCGAGGGAGACGATCAGGGCCAGGGCGGCGGTGCCCATGGACACCTTCAGCGGGTCGCCCTTGACCAGGCGCAGGATGGCGCGCACGGCCGGGTCGAACAGGCCGGAGTCGATCATCAGGGCGAAGTAGAGGATGGCGAACATCAGCATCACCCCGGTCGGGGCGAGCTTGCCGATGCCTTCCAGCATCATCGGCCCGATGCCGTTGGCGAAGCCGCCGAGCAGGGCGAAGGCGATGGGGATGATGATCAGGGCGATCAGGGCGGACAGGCGCTTGCTCATGATCAGGTACATGAAGGTCATGACCATGGCGAAGCCGAGAATAGTCAGCATGGCGGTATCTCCGGTCGGGGCTGGGCGAGGGGAGCTGGGCTCAGCGCGCGGCGTGCGGCGAACGGAGGGCAGGCGTGGAGCGGCCGGAGTGGCGGCAGGAACGAGGCATGGCAATCACCCATCTTGTTGTTGTCGGGGTTGGCCGGCGGCTGCGCGCAGCCGGACGAACCGGTCTGTGCCGGTAGTGGGGCGATGCTAAGGGGCGAAGCTTTCAGCGGGCTTTCGCCGACCGACCGTTCAGCGCGGCAGCAGGGCCAGCACGCCGAACAGGCTGAGGCCGGACAACAGGGTTTGCAGGGTGATCAGGCCCGCCATCAGTTGGCCGTCGCCGCCCAGCTGGCGGGTCAGCACGTAGGCGGTGGGCGCCGTAGGCAGGGCGAAGAACAGCACCAGCACCGCGCTTTCCAGCGCCGGCAGCTGCAGCAGGCGCGCCACTGCCAGGGCCAGCAGCGGCATGCCCAGCAGGCGCAGGCCACAGTTGCAGAACAGGGCGGCCTGTTCTCCGGCCAGCTCCTGCGGGCGCAATGCCGCGCCGACGCAGAGCAAGCCCAGCGGCAGGCTGGCGGCGGCCAGCAGGCCGAGCAGGCGATCGCTACCGCCGGGCAGGCCGATGCCGGCCAGGTTGACCAGTATCCCGGCCAGGCAGGCGAGGATCAGCGGGTTCTTCAGTACCGGCAGGAGCAGGCTGCGCACGCTGACGCCGCGTTCGGCGGTGAGCGACCAGACCGACAGCACGTTCACCGCCGGCACCATCAGCGCCAGCAGCAGCGCCGCCAGCACCAGGCCGGTCTGGCCGTGCAGGCTGCCGACCACGGCCAGGCCGAGGTAGGTATTGAAACGCAGGATGCCCTGGCTGAAGGCGCCGAAGCGTGCCGCCGGCCAGCCGCGCAGGCGGCGTACCAGCAGCAGGGCCAGCCAGGCGCCGCCGAGAGCGAGCAGCACGGCCAGGGCCAGGCGTGGCAGCGCCGGGTTGTCCAGCGGCGCAGTGGCCAGGCTGCTGAACAGCAGGGCCGGGAACAGGATGAAGTAGTTGAGGCGTTCGGCGGCCGGCCAGAAAGCCTCGCCGGGGAAGTCCCAGCGGCGCAGGGCGAGGCCGCCGAGGATCAGGGCAAACAGGGGCCAGAGGCTGTAAAGGAGAGTGGTCACGGCGGCTTCCGCTTCGTTCGAGCCGTCATCTTGGGCAAAAGCCGACGCTCAGGCTAGGGTCTGTGAAACACTTCGGGAGAGCATCCATGACCGACACCCACAGCGGCGGCTGCCATTGCGGCCGCCTGCGCTACACCTTCGAGGCGCCACTGCAGGATATCGCGCACTGTCACTGTTCGATCTGCCGGCGCACCAGTGGCGGCATCGTTACCACCTGGCTGACGGTGCCGGCGCGAAGCTTTCGCTGGAGCAGCGGTGAGCCGGCGGCCTACGCCTCTTCGCCCAGTTGCACGCGCTATTTCTGTGGCCACTGTGGCTGCCACCTGACGCTGTTCACCACGCTCAGCCCGGACAGCCTGGATATCACCGTAGCCAGCCTGGATCACCCGGAACTGGCCCCCGCCGAGCGGCATATCTGGGTGAAGAATCGGCTGCCCTGGCTGCAACTGGACCCGCAGTTGCCGCAGGAGGATGAAGAGGCCATCCCCTGACGATCAGGGCAACAGCAGCCCGCCGCTGGCCTTGTGCAGGTCGCGCAGGTGCGTGCCGAGCTGCTTGAGGTTGGCTTCGCCGGCTTCCAGTTCGGCCAGGCGCTGGGGTTCGAGCAGACGCCGCACTTCACGGTCGAGGTCGTCGCTGAGTTGGCGCAGGGTTTGCTGGCGCGTCGTGCTCTCCTGCTCCAGACGCTGCCATTCGCTGCGTTGCGGCAGGCCGTAGCCGGCGTCGAGCAGTTCCGCCGGGCGGCTGAGAAAGCCGCTGTTGGCGAGGATCTGCCGCAGCGTGCTGTCGGCCTCGCCGAAACCCGGTTGTTGCTGCTCGCGGGCCTGCAGGTAACGCTGCTTGAGGTCGTCCTGAGCCAGCAGCAACTGGCGGCGCAGGGCGGCCTGTTCGAGCAGCAGCAGGGCCGCGCCGGTGCGCAGATCGGCGCGGGCGAACCAGCTGCGGCGCTGCTCGGCCGGCAGCTGCAGCCAGTCTTCGACCTGCTCCTGCGGCACCGGCAGCTGGGCACGCAGCACGGCGAACATGGCCTGGTAGCGCTCACGGAAGGAGTCGAAGCGGTAGCCCAGGCGCAGCGCCTCGCGCGGGTCGGCCAGCACGCTGCGGTCGGCCAGGCCGCGGCCGTCGAGGATGTCCAGCAGGCCGTTGGGCATGATGCTGTCGAGGGCCTGCAGCTCGTCGCGGCCGCTGCCGCTGCGCAGCAGCTTGAGGGTTTCCACCGCACAGTTGTTGGACAGGAACCAGTAGTCGCCGTCGTAGCTCCAGTGCAGCTCGGCGGCGCGCTCGACCAGTTGTTCCAGTTCGCTGCGCTGCAGCTTGAGCGGCACCGAGGCCAGGCCGCGCAGCTCGACCTTGGTGTACTCCTCGATCACCTGGGCCAGCGGCAGGACGAACAGGCGCGAAGGGTAGGCGCCGGTCAGGCCGTCCCAGCTGGACAGCTGCACGTCGCCGACGAAGGCGCGGTAGGACAGGACCAGATGTTCCTGCAGGTCCAGGCGGCAATCCGGGCCCCGCGGCCTTCCCGGGGCACAGATCACCAGGCGCAGCATGCTGTGCCCCCAGCGGCTGGCCCACTGCTGGTTGGGCTCGGCGAGCAGGTAGTCCACCTGGTAGACCCGTGCAGGGTCGAGCTGGCCGAGGGGCTGGCGGGCGAAGTCGCGGCCGGCGTTGAGGTAGGCATAGCCGGCGGCGCAGGCCTGCTGCTTGGCCGGCGCCCAGGCGAAATGGGCGGCGAAGTAGCGCTGCAAGGCCGGCCGGCGGCAGGCGTAGCCCGGGTCGAGGAGGAAGTACTCGAGATTCACCGCGACGAACTCGCGCGGATTGCTCAGCTCGTACAGATCGGGGCTGCGGCTGTTCTGCCCGTTGTCCTGCTCGCGCTCGCCGCGCTTGCCGACCGCCTGCTGCCAGCCGGCCAGGTCGAGCAGGCGCGGGTCGTCGCTGAGGGTGAAGCGCCGTGCGTCCTGGCCGCGGCATTCATCCGCCAGGCCGACCGCGCCGCTGCTGGCGACGCGGGCCTGGCAGCGCTGCAGCAGGTTCTGTTCGGCAGCCGGCCAGAGGCGCGCGCGGTCATACAGGTGGGTCAGCTCGTGGACGATGGTGGCGAGCACTTCGCGGCGCAGGTTGCCGTGGGGGCGCCCGCTCGGTACGTCAGCCTGCTGCGGGTCGAGCAGGCGCGGCAGCAGGTTGGCATTGAGGCTCAGGGCATCGAGACGGGTGATGCGCCCGTAGGCGTTGGCCGGCAGGTCGTCCTGCCAGCGCACCCGTACCTGCCGATCAAGACGCTGGATAAAGCTGGGCGGCAGGGCGTTCAAGGCCTCGTCGATCAGCTGCTGGCTGAGCTGGCGTTCGGCGCGGTTGAGCCCGTCGGTGTCCAGCTGCAGGCGCAGTTCGGCCTGCGCCGCCGTGGCGGTTACCAGCAGCAGGGCCGGCAGCCAGCGCACGGCGGCTGTCCTCACAGGGCGAGGATGGCTGCGGCGAGTTCCTGGTCGGAGGCGCCGCGGGCTTCCGGCAGGCGTTCACGCAGGGTGACGAGCGCGGCTTCCAGCTCTACGCCGCGGATCTCGCCTGCGCTGGCGACGAAGCTGGCGGCGTCGTCCCGGGCGGCGCGCACGACCTTCATGTCGCGGATCGAGGTGGTGGTATCGGAGGTGAAGTCGAAACTGCGCTCCAGGGCACGGATGACGATGTTGCTGGTGGCCACCAGGGTCTGGGCTTGAGCGCTGGCGGCGCCCAGGCAGAGGGTGGTGGCGAGGATGGTAGGCAGTAGGTGGCGCATGGCGGTTCCAGGCTGGCAATGGATGGGGATATTGGACCGGAATAGCCGCATTCAATTCAACTCTGCCGCGAGAGTCGCCGGCATATGGCCGCTATTAATGGAGCGCCGTGCACAGTCGCGAAAGTCGACTTGTCGGTCATGCTTTTCGGTACGTGCTTGCTATTGCAAGCCGCGACGATAACTGCTGCTATGCACGACCACACGACGAGCAGGCTTCGCCCGGAAGGCCACGATTGTGTCGAATAACAATAATCCGAGCGCAATATCGGCACACGATGCCAACAACAAGCGATACAAATGATTATTCTCGTTTGCTCCAAAATCAGCCAAGCCAGCATCCAAGCTTCCCTGGGCAAGCCGGAGTACAGCTATTACTTTCTGTTGAAGGAATTCTTGCCCGCACTTGAGCGAGTGGCTCAAGTCGTGGTGCTGGACTCGGTGGCGGATGTCGACAGGCTGTACCACCAGTACACCGAGGCGGGCGAGGTGGTGGTGTTCCTGAGTGTCAGCCCTCCCCATCAGACGCCGGTCGACCTGGACTGTCCGACGCTCTGCCTGTTTGCCTGGGAGTTCGACTCTTTACCCGACCAGCCCTGGGACGGTGAACCACGCAATGACTGGCGCTATGTCTTCCGCCACATTGCCGGGGCCATTTGCACCAGCCGAGAGACGCAGCAGTTGGTGGGGCAGGCAGCTCCCGGCTTTCCGGTTGCCGCAATACCCGCACCGGTATGGAATCACTATGCCCATTTGACTGAAGCCGATGGTCATTTACCGCTGCTCGATGCGCGCTATTTCTCCTTCACCGGATATTTGATCGACAGTGCCATCCTGGGGCTCTCGGCCGACGGCCTGGTCCCGGAAACCGAGCACTTGGCGCCGGAAAACAACCCGCCGCAGGGGGGCGAGCCGCCCCGAAGGGCGCCGAATTTCTGGGCACTGGGCAAGCAGCTCTATCAGGACTGGCGCAATGAATTGGCCTTACCACGTGCGCCGCGGGGCTCCACTGAACCGCTGTCGCAGCCTGATGCGGATGTGGTCGCTCCCGTGCAGCCAGTTGTACCGGCAGGCGTACTGTTCACGGAAACCCCGCTCAATTTGCAGGTAACCGGAGTCGTCTACACCACGCTGTTGAATCCGGCGGATAGCCGCAAGAACTGGACAGAAATCCTCGCGGCTTTCTGCTGGGCCTTCAAGGACGATGCCGAGGCCACCTTGGTGGTCAAGATGACCCATTACGATCTGGAGTATTACCGGATTGTCTTGATCACCCTGCTGTCGCGCCTGTCGCCATTCAAATGCCGAGTGCTGGTTGTGCATGGTTTTCTGGAGGAGGGGCAGTATCAGGAGCTGATCAAAGCTACCAGCTACTACGTGAACGCCTCTTCCGGGGAAGGGCTGTGCCTGCCTCTGATGGAATTCCTTTCCGCGGGGTGCCCGGCTCTGGCGCCAACGCACACCGCCATGGCCGACTATATCCAGGACTCCCTGGCTTTTCCGGTCGACTGCTCACGGGAGCCTTTCTGCTGGCCGCACGATCCCTCGGGAATCTACGTGACGCATCGGCACCGGCTGAACTGGGCTTCGCTGGTGGCTGCATTCAGGGAGAGCTTTCGGGTTGCGCGAGAGGAGCCGGAGCGCTATCGGGCGATGTCGAAGAGTGCCTATGCGCAGTTGCAGGGGTTCGCATCGCAGGATCAGGTCGCTAGGCAACTGTCCGGTTTTATCCAGGCTCTGGACTCCACTGGTTTTCCGGATGAGCGGCAAGGCACAGCATGAAAATTCTCGTGTACTCGGCGGTAAATGCCGAAACGATTGGCTCCAGCCTCGGCCTGCCGGACTACAGCTATTACTTCGTACTGCGGGACTTCCTGCCGGTGCTGCGAGGCTTGGCCGAAGTGGTTGTGGTGCGCGACCTGGCCGAAGTCCCGTGCTTGTACGAGGCCTGCAGTTCGGTCGGCGACGAGTGCGTACTGCTGTCGTTCACCCCGCCGCATAAGACCCCTACGGACTTGCCGTGCCCGGTCATTCCAGTATTCGCCTGGGAGTTTTACAGCATCCCCAATGAAAGCTGGCAAGGTGATGAGCGGCAGAACTGGGTTGCGATGCTGGCCCGGTTAGGGATGGCCATTACCCACTCTGAGCTGATCGTGCGCTGCGTACGGGCTGAGCTGGGTGAGGATTACCCGATTGTTTCCATGCCTTCGCCGGTTTGGGACAAGTTTGCGGCATTCCGTAGAGACAGGCGCGAGATCCCCGAGAAGGTCGCGATCAAGGTTGCGCAAGGGGTGATTGCGGATACCGGCGACAAGGCACTCAGCCCCTATATATCGGGGCAGGAGGCGATTGCCTGCGTGGTGCAGGCCATTCGTGAGCATGAGAGTGCCATGCGCCGGCAGCAGACGCCCCAGGTTGCAGTGCCGGCATACCGGACCGAATCGGCGGCGGCGGTCAGTTGGCGCCACCTGCGTCAGGGGCTGAAACAGGCATCCCGGGCTTCGTGGCGCGCACTGTGCCGCCCCCATTCGGTTGCCATCGAGGGCTTGGAGCTGCGTGCTTCAGAAAAGGCAAAGCTGGAACCCGGCAACCCTGTAGAGCCTCCGCATCCTGGAGCCCAAGGTTTAGTGCCGAAAATGCCGACCTGGACCCCAGGGGAATGCGTTCTGGAACTGTCAGGCGTGGTTTTTACCGCGTTGTTCAATCCCTACGATGGCCGCAAGAACTGGGCGGACATGTTGACCGCGTTCTGCTCGGCGTTCCGCGACACTGAAGACGCCACCTTGGTGTTCAAGCTGGGTCATCGCGAGTACGAGTCGGCCATGCACGACATGCTGATTTGGCTGGCGCGAATGCCTAAGTTCAAATGCCGGGTCGTCTTGCTCCAGGGCTACCTGGAAGGCAAGGAGTTCGACAGCCTGATCCAGGCCAGCGCCTTCGCCGTTAATGCCTCGCATGGTGAAGGGCAATGCCTGCCCCTGATGGAATTCCTCTCGTGTGGCAAGCCGGCCGTGGCGCCGCGTCATTCGGCCATGCTCGATTATATGGATGAGGATGTCGGCTTCGTCGTGTCGAGCTGGGAAGACGGTACGGCCTGGTCGCATGATCCGCGCTTGGCGTACCGCACATTGCGCCATCAGATCGATTGGGATTCTTTGCGCGGTGCTTATATCGCTGCTTACAACTGCTATCGACAGGCTCCGGGTGAATACCGTCGTCTGTCAGACAATGCCATCGAGCGAATGCGCGCCCACTGCTCGCGAGAGGTGACCAGGCAGCGGCTGGAAGCAGTGTTCGACTCACTGCAGAAGAAGGAGAAGGCTTAATGCAGGACTGGATTCGTATGCCCTCGCTGGAGGCCTGGCTGGAGCGGGCCAAGGACGAGAACTTTGTCGATGCGCGTAATTGCGGGTTGGTCGATGCGGTGCAAAGTGGTTGGTATCAGAGTGATAGCAACGAGTTGTTCGTCGATTTTCCTATTTCGGCACAAGACATCGTCGTCGATGTCGGTTGCGGTGGAGGCGGCGCCACGTTGTTTTGCGCCAATCGGGGAGCCCATGTGGTCTTCACCGATGTTATGGCCGAGAAAATTGATGCGCTAGTCGCTCGCGTCGCAAGCACTCCTGCTCGTGCCTGTCAGGGAATAGTCTCGGATAGCTGTCCGTTACCGCTGGAAAACAACTTCGCCACCCGCGTCATGGCCATGGAAATGCTGGAGCATGTCGAAGACCCAGCCGAGGTTCTCCGCGAATTGGTCCGTATTGGTCAGCCTGGGGCTTTGTACCTATTGTCTGTGCCAGATGCAGCGGCGGAGCGCCTGCAACAGGGATTTGCTCCGCCGGAATACTACCTGCGCCCCAATCACATCCATATCTTCGAGCGTGAAGAGTTTTCCCAGCTGGTACAGGACGCAGGCCTGGAGATTGTGAATACGGCGACCTATGGATTTTTCTGGACCCTGTGGATGTGCATGTATTGGGTATGCAAGGAAGCGGTGGCCGACAGCCCGGAGAAATTCTCGCATGACGCGGCTCAGCCCCCCTATTTCCCCTTGCTGGATGATTGGGCGTCGGTCTGGTACCGGCTGATCAGCTTGCCGCAGGCCGCACCCATGCGTAAGGCATTGGATGAGGCACTGCCCAAGAGTCAGATCATTATCGCGCGAAAGCCGGGGTGACCCGCATGCGCGGGAGAATCACCGATCTTGAAATGATGCGTGCGGTCGGTCTGCTGTTCGTTCTGTTGCAGCATCTGGTCCTGCTCTTTCCCTGGCCTTACCCAGCACTGAACGGCTTGCTGCAGTACGTGGGCGGAAGCTTCGGTGTTGACATGTTCTTTGCATTGTCCGGTTTCTTGATCGCGCGTGATTTGTTGCCGCGCCTAAGGGCGGCCGAAAGTCCGAGTAGCACCTCCAAAATCTTGGTGAACTTCTGGTGGAAGCGCATATGGCGGCTTTGGCCAACTGCTTGGTTGTGGTTGGCGATCATCCTGCTGGCAGTTCTGTTCTGGAATCAAAGCGGTGTTTTCGGCTCTTGGGATGCCAACGTAGCGGCGACCTGCGCAAGTTTGTTCAAATACATGAATTTTCGCTTTGCTGAGTACTATGGCGTTGGGGAAGTTGGTGCCAGTTTCGTTTATTGGAGCCTTTCGCTGGAGGAACAATTTTATTTTGCCTTCCCGCTACTGGCTATCCTGTTGCGCCGCAATTTGACATGGTTACTGATTGTTCTGATTGTATTGCAAATGTTTCAGCCGAAAACGACCGCCTTAGCCATGGCTTTTCGTACTGAGGCACTGGCTTTTGGTGTTCTGATCGCGATTGCCAGTGAAAAAGCTTGGTGGCAACGTGGGGCCTCGTTGCTGCAGCGCTTGGGATCTGTCGGTGGCATGCTGCTCGGCCTGTCTTGCGTGGCGATCATGGCGGCAGTCTCCGGGTTGCGCCAGCCAACGTTCTATCACATGAGCTTTATTGCACCGTTGTCGGCTCTGCTAGTTGCAGTGGCCTCATACAACATGGACATGCTGACGGTGCGCGGCCCCCTGAAAACTCCATTACTCTGGTTGGCCAGCCGCTCATATGGTATTTACATCATCCATATCCCAGTCTTCCTGTTCGTAAAAGAACTTTTCTACCGCCTGGAGTATTTCCAAACGTTTTCTCTTCAGGCGGTGCTGGCTTATATGCTGTTGGCACTTCCGCTGGTATTGGTTCTGGCGGACGCCAACTTTCGCATCATTGAGCGACCATTATTACGTTATGGCACGGCCTTGATATCGCGCCGCAGGTCAATTATGGCCGCAGTGGGGCGAGCGGCTTAGGCTAGCCAAGCGGTCGCTTGCCATAGGGAGTGGGTGTTTTGGATATGTTGAAATTGGGTGCTGCATGCTGAGCAAACTGAAGAACATTTTTTCTCGTACTGCAGTACCGCACGACAGTGCCGGATCTGCTCCAGCAGCACTCAACTCTGTGCCAGAGGCTGAGATGGACTCGACGTTGACGGATACTTACCTGAGCGGTTGGTTTCGCCATGAGACTGGCGAACTGTTCGAAGGGTTCATGATCAATCCGGAAGATTCGATTCTCGACATAGGCTGTGGCGATGGCCCCTTTGCTCATTTTTGTGCGGAGCGTGGCGCAGAAGTGATCTTTGCCGATATTGACGCAACCAAGGTGGCAGCTGTCAGCGAGATGCTGAAACACTCGAAGGCCCGCGCTATCTTGCCTCTGGTCACCGATGCCAAGCCAATACCGCTTGCAGATAATCGCGTCAGCAAAGTCATTGCGATGGAAGTGCTTGAGCATGTCGAGGACCCGCGAGACTTCATGCGCGAGTTGGTGCGTGTAGCCAAGCCTGGATGCCTGTTCTTGCTGACGGTCCCCGATCCGGTCGGTGAAAACGTACAGCGCACGCTGGCCCCGCCGAGCTACTTTGAGCCGCCAAATCATATTCGCGTGTTCGAGCGGACTGACTTCGAGCGCCTTGTCGTGGAAGCTGGACTGGTGATCGAGCGCCGGACCAGCTACGGATTCTATTGGTCGCTCTGGTGGTTCTTCTTTTGGGCCTGTAAGCAGGATCTAAGCCCCCCTTGGCATCCTCTTCTGCAAAGTTGGACGCAAACTTGGAATTTGCTGTTGTCTACGCCGGATGGCCCGCGCATCAAACGGGCTCTGGATGACGCTATGCCCAAGAGTCAGGCCATCATTGCGCGGAAACCTTTTGATGAGTGAGCTTCGCCGGGCCCTGTTGTTGTCTCCGGATGCGCTGTTTACGACTGCTAGCATGTTGTTGTTCGCGGGTGTCGTATTGTTTGTCCGACTGGCGCTGGGTATGGAGTTCCCGATCCCTTGGAATGATGAGACGGCCTTCATCTCACAGGCTTTCGAATTCAGCCGTACGGGCAGCTTCTATGTTTACGGGCTGAACAGTGAGCGCGTTGTAATGTGGATGCCGCCGGGCTTCATGTTGCTGCTGGCGGCGGTCTACAAGCTGTTTGGCTACAGCTTCGAAATATCGCGCTGGGTCTCCTGTTTGCTCTACTTGGGTGGAGGAGCGGTCGCACTACTAGTGCTACGGCATAGCTTGCAGGGGTGGCGTCGCCATCTTGGTCTACTGCTCATGTTGATGGCATTCCTATCGCCCTATTCGCTGGCGATTTCCAATATTGCCCGCATGGAGTCGCTGTATAGCCTGCTCTTCATGTTTTCCTTGTTCGCCGCGCTGAAGGGCCGTTATGCCTTGGGCTTGGCGTTAGTGCTACTCAGTGCGACCGTACACTTCAACGCCGTGTATTTTCTGCTGCCGTACGGGGTATTGGTGGGCTGGAAGATATTGCGCCGGGAAAGCCTGGTGATCGGCTCCTGGGAATTGCTGGCGCTAGTTATCGCGCTATTAGGTGTGCTGGGTTACGGTTTGTATGTGGTCAAGCACATCCATGGTTTTTGGCAGGACATGCAATTCCAGTTTGCCTACAAGTTAGGTTCGGCCGTCATGGGCGGGCGTCCTGGCTGGACGCTGCTGCTGATGTTATTGGGCATACCCTTGCTGCAGCTGCTGCTACACCGTCGTTTCGCCACCGAGTGCCTGTTGTCACTCTATGGTGTGGCCTTTATTGCCATGGCTCTGAATGGCCATAACATGTGGTACTACTTTGCTTTCAATCTCGGCTTCTGGCTACTAGTGCTAGGTGCGTTGGCAAGTAGTGCGGCAATGGTGAAACCACTGCCCAAGTGGGGCGGGTTACTGGTCGCCGGGTTGTTGCTGTTGCAGTTGAGCCACTACGTCAATCGCAACACGGGCGAGTTCGATCCGCTCAAGCCGAACCGAAGCATGCTGGCGCGCGACTTCTTGCCGGCTAGCGAAATCGACAAGGTTCGGGCATTCATAGCCACTCTGCCAGCCAATACCAGCGTTTCGTTCGGCTACTCGGGTGTTGAATCCTACTTCTTCGCCGACTTTGCCGCGGTTGGTGCTCGTTGGAGTGGGTCGGCACATAGCGTGATCCAGGTTTTCCCGGCTAGGAGCGTGGATTATCGAGTGTTATGTGACAGTGAAATGTTTCCAGCCTACTTGGCAATCTACGACTGGGATGGTTTTCCACGCAAGAGCCAGGATAGCGGTTGCACTATTACGCGCCTGAGCGAAGGTGGTAAAGCTGCGCCGTGAGACCAGCGTTTCGAATCGAAGAGATTCTATATTGCAGGAGTCGATGTGGTTAAGCGTGAAGTTAGACAGGACAGTTATTTTCCGGCTCTGGATGGCTTGCGCGGTGTAATGGCCATGGGCGTGATCGTTGCGCATGTCAATCTGGCGTGGTTCCCAGGCGCGCCAATCATGATGGATATCTTTTTTGTTATCTCTGGATTTCTGATTACGTCCATTTTGCTGCGAGGTATAGAAAAGACGGGCTCAGTGGCTCTGCTGAGCTTTTGGAAGCGGCGCCTACTGCGCCTGTATCCGGCGCTGTTAGTTGTGGTGCTGTCGAGCTTGTTTGTTGCGTGGTGGTGTGTCGATGACATCACGCCCGTTGCCAAGGATGCAGTCGCATCAATCTTTTATTATTCGAACTGGACAAAAATATACGATTACGTATATCCGAGCATGTTTGGACATACGTGGTCGCTCTCGGTCGAGGAACAGTTCTATCTGTTGTGGCCGGTGCTGTTCTCGTTGGCTTTGGCGGCGCGTCTACGGTCTGTTCATATACTGGTGCTGCTTGCTCTACTTGCAGTGGCGGCGATGCTCTGGCGATACTACTTGATCAGCCAGGAGGTCCCGTGGTCGCGCTTGTATTATGCCCTTGAGACCCGAATGGATGCTTTTGTGGTGGGCGGAATTCTGGCGCTAGGTTTTGGAGCGCTGCGTGAGCGTGCAGTCCGTGGGGAGTGGCATGCTTTCCTGTCTTTGTGTGCGCTAGCTCTCTTGCTCTTGGTGGTGTTGGGGCGTCCGCGCGAAATTGCCTATTTCTTCTGGCAGCAATCGCTGGCGTTGTTGCTTTCGGCGGCGGTAATTCTGCTTTTGACATCACCCCGCGATAGCTTCCTCAAGCGCCTCTTCTGCTCGCGTTGGTGCGTATTTCTTGGCGAGCGTTGTTACAGTCTGTACTTGTGGCATTGGCCAATTATTTGGTTGCTATTGGTCGAGACGGAAGCAACCAAGATAACCATACTGTTGATCGCCATTCCGTTGACCCTATTGTTGTCATCCCTTACCTACGCTTTTGTGGAAGCGCCGTTTCTATCGAAAATGTCCCGTGTGCGCCGCATCGAGAGCGATGCGGCGCTGCCCTCTTCAAGGTAAATGCTTGAGTTGGGCGTCGCAGGCAGGCCGAGATTGTCTTACTTGATCTGCAGGTTGCGGAGTGCGAGCCCGAGCAGGCGTGCATCATTGGCACTAGGCGCCTGTGCGTCCGGCGTGTCTATTTCGAGCAAGTTCTCACCTTCGACATAGGGGGCATGGGATGTCTCAATTTGCATCTCCCCGTTCAACTGTCCATTGAATACCTGTGCTTGATTCAGGTGGATGTTTACTTTCTGTAAGCCAAAAGATGCGACTTGCAGCGAAAGCCGGCCTTTAAGTGCAGAGGAGTTCTTTAAGGTAAAACGTATCGAGGAGCGGGTACCAAGGCTCCATAGATGCGTGCCTTCGGGGGTCGACCAGCCCGTGAAGCTCAAACGAGGGTCTTTGAACGAGGTGGTTCCGAACACCGGTGTCTTCTGGGTCTCAAGTGGCAGATCGATAGCGAAGCCGGAATTGCACTGGGGGAATTTTAGTGCCTTGTGTAGTAGGGGGCAGGCCAAGATTCGATAATTACCTTCTCTGGCTTGGGGTATGTCAACCGTGACGGTGGCGGTGTCGTCTTTTTTCATGCTGTTCGGAAGAGTGATTATTTCATGAACTATATTTTTACCAGCATTGTCGCCGATCATTATTTGCCAGCTGACAGAACTTTCTCCGGTGGTGTTGATGGGCCAGATACCATTGCCGGTTTTTTTTAGGCTTAAAGTCAGGCGGGATTTTTCATTGTTAAGGTGTGCCTTGGCCTGAAAATTATAGAAATCGGTGTCGGGCTGTAGTGGTTCATCTCGCCGGATAAACAAGTGGGGAATGATTGATGTAGGGTCAATCTCATACCAGCGTTGAAACTCCTCAGTGTAGAACAGCAGCTGAGCACCTCGGAAGTCTTCGGAAGGCAGTAGATCTTTACTGGTCGGGTCGGTATAGGTGTGCAGTTGTATAACTTTTGGCTTCTGCGATAGGACATATTCATTGTCCCATTTCGCCATGAAACCTCCAGGTACTTTTGAGATGTGCTTGTTGTTTAGTCCTACCATGTCAATGGTTGGTAGTCCAGAAAAGTACGGTATGGCTCCGGCGTCTACTACTGCAATCTTGCTGTCAGCAGGTAAATTCATTGAGGCAATGTGCTTACCCATAATGATATCGCCTTCTGTTGCCAGTCGCTCGGCGACGGCGACGGCGTGAAGCTGACTTGACAGCCAGATGGAGTATATGGCGAAGCAGATAGGCCCCAGCTTGGAGCCAAGCTGGGCGTTCTGTATGGCCAAGGCTGGTACGGAAATCAAAAGAGGGGTGATTGGCATCATGAAGCGATAGCCGATCATCCAGTCGCCACCCACCAGCAGATTAAATGAGGTGTAACCACCGATATAAATTAGCGAGAGCCACGCCCACCAGCCTTCCCGTCCGCCTCGGGCAAGAAGCAGGATAGTTGCCAGCAGATAAGGAATGACTAAATAGAAGTAATCGAGCGTAAAGCGGGCAACATAACCCGCGCCATGCTTGATCTGCTCATGAAGATTGCCGGTTTTGGCCGATACGGTAGTGGGAAACAGCTCGCCGAAAGTTGTATTTCTCCAGAATAACAACGCTGCGAGGATGCTGCCAAAAACAAGTAGCGTGAGCAGTATGCCGATCCAGGAAAGTTCCTTTTTCAGAGCTTTGCGGCTGGTTTCATAGGCAAAGATCGCCCCAATGAAAGCTGCTCCTTCGGGGCGAGTGACGGCAAGAAGGCCGAAAAGCAGTCCAGCGGAAAAATAATGTTTTAACGAATGGCTGTCACTGGCCAGAAAGTATGCATAGCAGCTGGCGGTGATCAGTAATGCATACAGTATTCCTTCCATGGCGGCTGGCGCCCAGAGTGCCAGAAGTGGGAAGGAAAAGAACATCAACAGCAGTCCTAGGCGTTGCCAGTACTTCGTTGATGGTATGACGTTCCGTTGAATGATGATCAACAAGAGAGCCGTTGCCAGATAACTACTGACGCCTAGGACTTTGGCTCCCTGTAGCGGATCTAGGCCGGCCGACGCTAGCCAGGCGCTAAGCAGCGTCCAGCTCAGACTGGAGAAGCCCTCGACCAGCTCGCCGTTGAACGTTAGGCCGTTACCGCTGATGAGGTTCTTTACATAGACCAGATAGATGAATGCGTCGTCTGGTTGGTAGAACCAGTAGGTAATGGTATGGATTGTGCCTAGTGTGAAAAGCGCAGCCACGAGAAATCGATAGGCCGCGTTACTTTGAGATAAAACCATGTACTGTCCCTTTTATAGTTCTGAATTATGGGATGTCAGAGCGAGGCACGCTTGAAAGTAGCCTCGGGTATGGATTTGATTATGAACATGATCAGCCACCAAAATCCTGGCGTATAAAGCACATTGCGTCTCTTCTCAATGGCTTTTTCGATATCGCCAGCGATCTTCTCCGGGTTGGCCCAGAGTGGCCCCTTGGGAAAAGCCGCAGTCATGGGGGTGTCGACGAAACCGGGCTTTATGGTCAGCACCTGCACGCCGCTCTTGTGTAGGCGATTGCGCAGCCCTTGCAGGAATATCCCCAGCGCACCCTTGGCCGTGCCGTAGACGTAGTTGGACTGTCGCCCGCGATCGCCGGCCACCGAGCCGATCACCGCGATGGTGCCATGACGCTGTTGCTCGAAGTGATTGGCCAAATGGGTGAGCAGGGAGATCGCGCTGATTGCATTGGTGTTGAGCTCGGCAAGCGTCTTCTGGACGTCCGCCTCGCAGGCTTTCTGGTCCCCAAGGGTGCCGTGGGCGATCAGAACGGTGTCCAGCCCGCCCATGTCAGTCACTACTTTCTTGAGTCGCTCGGCGTGGCTGGCGAAGTCATTGGCGTCGAATTCACCCTGAAATACTTCGCTGGCCCCTCGTACCTTCAGGTCCGCGGCGAGCATTTGCAGGCGCTCCTGATTGCGGGCCAACAGATAGAGAGTGCGGCCCTGGGCCGCAAAGCGCTGGGCAACGGCCTCGGCAATCGCCGAAGTGGCGCCGATGATGAGTATTTTCTGCATGGGGTTAGTCCAGGCCGAGTCTGCGGGATTGCAGGGATGCAAATTTATGCAGCGCACCATAGCGCGCACGAGTTTCCTGAAACTGTGTCCAGTTCGGGTAGCTGTGTTTGAACGTGGCTTCGCTCATGCGGGCGTCCTTGCTGAGATAGAGGCGCCCGCCATAGGCCAGTACCATGGCATCCAGCTCGCTGAGGAGCTCCAGCAAGCCGGCTTCGTATTTGAAGTCCAGAGCCAGGGTGTAGCCTTCGGCAGGGAACGACAGCAGGTTGTTGTTGGCGGCACCGAATGCCTTGAGCACGGCGAGGAAGGAGCCGCGTCGGGACGCTGCAATGCGCTGCAGGATGGCGCGCAAGCCTTCCAGCCCCACTGTCTTGGGGATGACGAACTGATACTGCAGAAAGCCCCGTTTGCCATAGAGGCGATTCCACTGCTGGATGCCGTCCAGGGGATAGAAGAAGCTCTCGTAACCGACTCGTTGCTGCGACTCGGCCTGGCGAATGCGCTGGTAATAGAGCTCGTTGAATGCCTGCACGGAATAACGGTTCAGCAGGATCGACGGCATGTCGAGCGGGATGCTCAGGGTTGGCTTGGGGGCGAGTGACAGCTCGCCGTCGCGGGCGTGTTCGCCAAGCATCAGGAGCGAGCGGCCCAGTGCCTTGCCGCTGGCCAGGCAGTCGATCCAGGCGACGGAATAGGTGGCGGCGCTGTGCGTGTCGAACAGTGCCACCACCTCTTCCAGATTGGCGGCCTTGTATGTGGTTTGTTCGATATGTGTGCTTTCAATCCGCCTGAGGCGCAGTCGGGCGCCGACAATCAGCCCGGTCAGGCCCATGCCGCCACAGGTGGCATGGAACAGTTCGGGGTGTTCGCTGCGCGAGCAGCGGATCGGCGAGCCATCGGCCAACAGCAGCTCGATGCTGTCGACACATTCGCTGAAGCAGCCGTGCAGGTGATGGTTCTTGCCATGCACATCGCTGGCAATGGCACCGCCGATGCTGACGAGCTTGGTTCCCGGAGTGACCGGTATAAACCAGCCGCGCGGAACGAACACGTCGAGCAGCTCGCCCAGGCTGATGCCGGCATCACAATCGAGCTGTCCGCTGTTTTCGTTGAAGCTGCGCAAGTGGCGGAGCTGTCTAGTGCCGACAATCTGTTCGGCCAGGGCGCTGTCGCCATAGCTGCGACCCATGCCACGGGGAATCAGGCTGGCAAGCCCGGTCAGGTTGTCCCTGGCGGCGCTGAGCGTTGCCGGTTGCAGCAGATTTGCCTCGATGGTCGGGTAGCGGCCCCAGCCGTTGATGCGCATCACGCGGCTCCTGGTGTGCGAAAGACGAAGCGTTTGTCCAGCTCGTACTTGGTCAGGTAGCCAATGGCCAGACCGATGATGCCGCCGAGGTAGCGCAGCTCGGCAGACTGGAAGATGAAGTGGAAGGTGAGCTCGGTGCTCCAGAAGATCACCGTGGTGAACACGCCCATGAGGCTGTAGAGCAGGAAGATTCGGCCATCATGGGCGACGTTCTCGGCTTTAAAGCGAAAAATGTAGCGCTTATCGAGAACATATTTAACAATCAGTCCGGCTCCGGTGCCGATCACCATGGACAGGGCGATGCTGGCGAATCCGGAATAGATCCAAATTGAGAACGCCTGTGCAAAAATGTTGATTGCTGTCGCAATCGCCGCCAATAGTGCGTAGATAGCCGCAAATTTCATAACAATTCCAATAAGCCATCCGAGGCCAATGGCATGCATGCTACCGCAGTGCCGCGCTCCCCTCTAGTTCTCGCCGGAGGGTTGTTGACCTTGATACGTCCTCGCCAGTGGGTGAAGAACGTATTCGTTATCGCCCCCCTGATTTTTGCCGGGGAGTTTCTCAATATCGCGTCGATTGAGAAGGTGCTGCTGGCTACGCTGATTTTCTGTATTGCCTCTTCAGCCACCTATATCGTCAACGATCTGCACGATATCGAGCGTGATCGACGCCATCCTCTCAAGTCGAAAAAACGTCCTCTGGCATCCGGCCAGGTCGGCGTGTCATCGGCCGTGGTATTGCTTCTGGTGTTCTATGGGCTGCTGGGCATCGCCTGGGTGCTGCTGCCGGCTGTGGTCTACGTGGTGCTGGGCTACATGTTGCTCAATCTGGCCTACACCTTCGTGCTCAAGCACCAGCCGGTCATCGATATCTTCACCATTGCCATGGGTTTCGTCCTGCGGGTCTATGCCGGCGCTACCGCCCTTGCCGTGCCGGTATCATCCTGGATGTTCGTCACGACCCTGTGCCTGGCGCTCTATCTGGCTGCGGTAAAGCGGCGCCAGGAACTGACCAGCAACGGTTCGGAAAGCCGCGAAGTGCTGCAGCATTACACGCCGCAGCTGATCGACCGGTATGCCGAAATGGCGGCCACCGGCGCGCTGTTGTTCTACAGCCTGTTTGTTATGACCGCGCGCCCGGAAATGGTTATGACCATTCCGCTGGTGCTGTATGGCCTGTATCGCTACTGGTTCATCGTCGAGGCGAAGGAGGCCGGCGAATCGCCTACCGATGCCCTGTTGAGCGACTGGCAGCTGCTGCTCACCGTGGTTGTCTGGGGTGGCGTAAGCGCTTACGCGATTTGGCCGAGCAGCCCTGTATGAAGATGGAATTTGCTTACCTGGCTACGCCTTTCTGCGCCTGGCTATGTGCGGGGTGCATCAAGTTTGCCATCAACACCCTGCGGGCCAGGCGCCTGGCATTTGATCTGATCGGTTACGGCGGGATGCCCAGCAACCACAGTGCGATCGTGGCCAGCATGGTTGCATTGATCGCGCTGCGCGAGGGGATTGCCGAGCCGGCTTTCGGTGTGGCCATTACCCTGGCGTTTATCGTGTTGCTCGATGCCAACAGCTTGCGGCGTCAGGTCGGGCTGCATGCCCAGGCGATCAATGAAGTTCGTTCTGTCGGCCGGCCACTGCGCGAGCGCATGGGGCACAGCCGCCTGGAAATCCTGGCGGGGCTGACAGTGGGGGCTGTGACCGCCTGGCTGGTTGATTTGACGGAGCTGTGGCTAAAGGACTCGATGGGTACGCTCTCTTGAAGACCCTATTGGTTACCGGACTCAGTGGTTTTGTCGGCGGGCATTTGCAGCAAGCAATAGCGTGCAGCGAAACCTGGCAGCTGCTGGCGGCGAAACCGCACAACTTGCTTGATCCCGCCTCCCTGGATGCCTGGCTGCAGGCGGGTGTACCGGATGCGGTAATTCACCTAGCGGGGCAGACCTTCGTACCGGCGGCCTTCAAGGACCCGGCGCATACGCTGCAGGTCAACCTGCTCGGCACGCTGAATTTGCTGCTGGCCCTCAAGCGTGCCGGGTTCAACGGCACCTTCCTGTTTGTCAGCTCCGGTGATGTTTATGGGCAGGTCGCCGAGGCGGACTTGCCGATCACCGAGGCTTTGGCACCGAAGCCGCGCAACCCTTACGCGGTGAGCAAGGTTGCCGCGGAGTTGCTGTGCCAGCAGTGGGGGTATGCCGAAGGCTGGCGCATGCTGATTGCCCGCCCGTTCAACCACATTGGCCCCGGCCAGGCGGCAAGTTTCGTGGTGCCCAGCATGGCGCAGCAGATTGTTGGTGCCGGCGCGGGGGCGCAACGATTAACCCTGGAGGTTGGCGATATTGACGTCACCCGGGATTTTCTTGATGTACGCGATGTGATTTCTGCTTACTTCGCCCTGTTGGAACATGGGCGAAGTGGTGAAATCTACAACCTGTGCTCGGGAGTGGAACGCACGGTTCGCGAGTTGATCATGCAGATGGCCAGGCTGGCGGGAGTGAGCGTTGATCTCGTTCAAGACCCCTCACGCTTGCGTCCTGCAGATCAGCGCCGGGTCGTCGGCAGTGCTGAAAAACTACAACAAGACACCGGCTGGAAGCCCAGCATTTCAATCACGGAGACCCTGCAGAGCGTGCTCTCTGACTGGGAAGCAAGAGAACTATAAAAATGTCCAAAGTTGCTTTGATTACCGGCCTGACCGGCCAAGATGGTGCTTATCTGGCCAAACTGCTGCTGGAAAAGGATTACCAGGTGCATGGCCTGGTGGCGCGGCGCAGCTCGGATACCCGCTGGCGTTTGCGCGAGCTGGGGATCGAGAACCAGATCCGCTACATCGAAGGCGATCTGGCCGATGCCTGCTCCATCCAGCGCGCGGTGATCAAGGCCAAGCCGCAGGAAGTCTACAACCTCGGCGCGCAGAGTTTTGTCGGCAGTTCTTGGGATCAGCCGGTCACCACCGGCATCGTCGATGGTCTGGGCGTGACCCATCTGCTGGAGGCCATTCGCCAGTTCAGCCCGGAAACCCGCTTCTACCAGGCCTCGACCAGCGAGATGTTCGGCCTGATCCAGGCCGAACGGCAGGACGAGAATACCCCTTTCTACCCGCGCAGCCCCTATGGGGTGGCCAAGCTGTATGGCCATTGGATCACCGTCAACTACCGCGAGAGCTTCGGGCTGCATGCCTCCAGCGGCATCTTGTTCAACCACGAGTCGCCGCTGCGCGGCATCGAGTTCGTCACCCGCAAGGTCACCGACGCGGTGGCGCGGATCAAGCTCGGCAAGCAGCGCGAGCTGCGCCTGGGCAACATCGACGCCAAGCGCGACTGGGGTTTTGCCGGCGACTATGTCGAGGCCATGTGGCTGATGCTGCAGCAGGAGCAGGCCGACGACTACGTGGTGGCCACCGGTGTCACCACCACGGTGCGGGACATGTGCCGGCTGGCTTTTGCCCACGTGGGGCTGAACTATGAAGAGCATGTGGTCATCGACCCGCAGTTCTTCCGCCCGGCCGAGGTCGAAGTGTTGCTGGGCAACCCGGCCAAGGCCGAGGGCAAACTGGGCTGGCAGCCGAAAACCAGCCTCGCCACCCTGATCGAGATGATGGTTGAAGCGGATCTGCGCCGCGTCGGCAAGGAGTAAGGCGCATGATCGTTCCCGTCATTCTTTCCGGTGGTGCCGGTACCCGCCTGTGGCCGGTATCGCGTGAGGATCATCCCAAGCCCTTCATGCGCCTGCCGGATGGCCAGTCCCTGCTGCTGAAGACCTACCTGCGCGCCGCCGGGCTGCTTGGCACGGGCGGCGAGATCGTCACGGTGACCAACCGCGAGCACTACTTCGAGAGCAAGGATCACTTTGCCGAGGCCAAGCTGGCGGGGTGCCGGGCGCGTTTTCTGCTGGAGCCGCAGGGGCGCAACACGGCGCCAGCGCTGGCGGTTGCCGCCCTGGCCCTGGCCGCCGAGCATGGTGACGATGCGGTGCTGGTGGTGATGGCCGCGGATCATCTGATTCATGACCTGGCGGGCTTCAAGGCGGCTACCGAGCATGCGGTGCAGCTGGCCGAGCTGGGCTATCTGGTGACCTACGGCGTGCGCCCGACTGCTCCGGAGACCGGTTTCGGCTATATCGAGGCCGGTGCTGCGTTGGATGAGCTGGGTGGTTGCCAGGTGCAGCGCTTTGTCGAGAAGCCGGACAGCGTGACAGCCCAGGAGTACCTCGACAGCGGTCGCTTCCTGTGGAACTCGGGCATGTTCTGTTTCACTGCCGGCAGCCTGATCTGCGAGTTGCAGGCCCATGCTCCCGAGCTGCTCGAGCAGGCGCGCGTGTGCATCGAACACAGCCCCCTGCAGACCAATGCCGGTGGGCTGATGCAGGAACTGCAGGGGGCCAGCTTTGCGGCATTGCCGGACATCTCCATCGACTATGCGGTGATGGAGCGCTCCGCGCGGGTGGCGGTGGTACCGGCGCAATTCGACTGGAGCGATATCGGCTCGTGGAAGGCCCTGCGTGAACTGGTGGCGGCGGATGCCGACTGCAACCGCGCGCAAGGCGATGCCCTGTTCATCGATAGCCGCAATACCTACGTGCAGAGCCAGGGCCGCTTGGTCGCCACGGTCGGGGTCGACGACCTGATCGTGGTCGAGACGCCCGATGCGATTCTGGTCGCGCATGCCGACCGTGCGCAGCAGGTAGGCCAGGTGGCTAAACGGCTGAAACTGGAGAATCACCAGGCCTATCGCCTGCACCGCACGGTGTCGCGTCCCTGGGGTACTTACACCGTGCTCGAAGAGGGCTGTCGCTTCAAGATCAAGCGCATCGTGGTGAAGCCTGGCGCGGCGCTGTCGCTGCAGATGCACCATCATCGCAGCGAGCACTGGATCGTGGTGCAGGGCATGGCCAAGGTGGTCAACGGTGGCGAACCGCGCCTGATCAACAGCAACGAGTCGACCTTTATCCCCGCAGGGCACAAGCATCGCCTGGAAAACCCCGGGGTGATCGATCTGGTGATGATCGAGGTGCAGAGCGGCGAGTACCTGGGCGAGGATGACATCGTTCGTTTCGAAGACCAGTACGGCAGGGTGCACTGATGGCGCTGGGTATGGCTCGCGCGGTATGGAGTTACCGCGGTTTCGTGCTGGGCAGCGTCCAGCGTGAGTTTCAGACGCGCTACCGCAACTCCTTGTTCGGCGCGGCATGGACGATCCTCAATCCGCTGTCGATGATCATCGTCTACACGGTGATTTTCTCCCAGCTGATGCAGGCCCGCCTGCCCGGCGTGGACAATGGTTTGGCCTACGGCATCTACCTGTGCGCCGGGATCCTGGCCTGGGGGTTCTTCGCCGAGGTCATCGGGCGCAGCCAGTCGGTGTTTCTGGAACACGCCAATCTGATCAAGAAGCTCAGCTTCCCGCGTATCTGCCTGCCTTTGATCGTGGTGCTGAACGCGAGCCTGAACTTCGCCATCATCTTTGCGCTGTTTCTCGGCTTCTTGCTGGTGACGCAGAACTTTCCGGGCTGGGCGGTGCTGGGGGTGGTTCCGGTGCTATTGATCCAGATCGCCTTTTCCATCGGCCTGGGGATCCTTCTCGGGGTGCTCAATGTGTTCTTCCGCGATGTCGGGCAGTTTGTCGGCATCTTCCTGCAGTTCTGGTTCTGGCTCACGCCGATCGTCTATCCGGCGTCGATCCTGCCCGAGGGTATCCGCCCGCTGATCGAAGCCAACCCCATGGGGCCGCTGATTTCTGCCTACCAGGGCATCTTCGTCTATGGCCAGTGGCCGCTGTGGTCGACACTCTGGCCGTCCGCGCTGCTGGCTGGCGTGCTCTGTCTGTTGGCCATGCGCCTGTTCCGCAAGCGTTCCGGTGAAATGGTGGATGAACTCTGATGGGTAGCATTCAAGTTGCTCAACTGGGCAAGGCCTACAAGCAATACCCCAGCCGCTGGGCGCGCCTGGCCGAATGGCTGATCCCCTTCTCCAGGCCGCGCCACCAACTGAAGTGGGTACTGCAGGATGTCTCGTTCAGCGTCAATCCCGGTGAAGCGCTGGGCATCATCGGGATCAACGGCGCGGGCAAGAGCACCCTGCTGAAGATGATTACCGGCACGACCCAGCCGAGTAGCGGGCAGATCCATATGCAGGGGCGAGTGGCGGCACTGCTCGAGCTGGGCATGGGCTTCCATCCGGACTTCAGCGGTCGGCAGAACGTGTTCATGGCCGGCCAGCTGCTGGGGCTGAGCATGGAGGAGCTGCAGGGGCTGATGCCCGAGATCGAGGCCTTCGCCGAGATCGGCCCGTACATGGATCAGCCGGTTCGCACCTATTCCAGCGGCATGCAGATGCGCCTGGCGTTCAGCGTGGCCACCGCGCGGCGTCCGGATGTGTTGATCGTCGATGAAGCGCTGTCGGTGGGTGACGCCTATTTCCAGCACAAGAGCTTTGATCGCATCCGCGAATTCCGTAAGGCCGGCACCACGCTGCTGATCGTGTCGCATGACCGCCAGGCCATCCAGAACCTGTGCGACCGCGCGATCCTGCTGGCCCATGGCCGCCTGGCGCTGGAAGGTGCCCCGGAAGAGGTGATGGACTTCTACAGCGCGATGATTGCGGAGAAGGAGCAGCAGACGGTTCGTCAGGAGCGTCTGGACAACGGCAAGGTCCGCACCATTTCCGGCACTGGTGAAGCGGGCTTCAGCGACATTGCCTTGCTCAATGCCCAGGGGCAGCGCGTCGAAGTGCTGGAGGTCGGCAGTCGCGCCACGCTGGAGGTAACGGTCGAGGTGCGTGCGCCAATCACTCGTCTGGTGCTCGGCTTCATGATCAAGGATCGCATGGGCCAGGCGATCTATGGCATCAACACCCACCGCCTGCACCGCGAGCTGGAGAACCTTTCGGCGGGCGAGCACATCGTCTATCGCTTCGCCTTTCCGGCGAATCTGGGCAAGGGCAATTATTCGATTGCCTTGTCCTTGTCGCGCTTCGACTCGCACCTGGACACCAACTACGAGTGGCGCGATTTCGCCCTGGTGTTCCACGTGATCAACATCAACAAGCCCGATTTCGTCGGTTGCGCCTCGCTGGATGCCGATATCAGCATCCAGCGCCTGCCACAGCCGGCCTGAGTCCCCTTTTTTGCGAGAACCCCATGCGTTTTCTCATTGAGTGCACCTACGTTTACGAGCATCCCCAGGACAACTCGGGTATCCAGCGGGTAGTGCGCAACATCGTCAATAACCTGGGCGCGCTGGATGACGATACACAGTGTGTGCCGGTCATCCTGAAGAACGACAAGGTCTACGGCGTGACGCAGCTCAGCCCGGCCCGTGGTGGCCGCTGGTTGAGTCGCTGCCAGGCCTGGCTGTCATTGACCCATGATCGCCTGGGGCGGCTGCGCCAGCGGATCTGGCTGGCTTATGGGCAGCGCGAGCGCAAATGGCCGTTGCACCATTCACCCGTGCTGCGCTTCCTTTTACGCCTGCCCTGCAAGGCCCTCAGCTTCTGCCTGGCGGTGCCGCAGAAAGTGCTGGCACAGGTGTCCTTGAATTATGTGGACAAGGCCCGCGCGGTAGAAATGGCCTGCCAGCCCGGCGATGTGCTGGTGCTGCTGGATTCCTCCTGGCACGCCGACTTCTTTCCGGTGGCCGAGCGCCTGCAGCGGGAGGGCGTGGGTATCGTTTCGGTGATCTACGATCTGATTCCGCTGACCCACCCGCAGTTCTGCGATGAAGGCCTGGTTCGCGTCTTCGAGCAGTGGTTCGACTGGATCGCCCGCACGGCCGATGGCTTCATCGCCATCTCGCAGACCATCAGCGACCAGGTGCGCAGCGAGGTGCAATGGCGTCTGGGGCGCGACATGGCCGAGCAACGCTGGTTCGATCATTTCCACCTGGGCAGCGAACTGGATCGGGCCCATCCGGGGGCGGTGGTACGCCAGGAGGTGCGGCGGATGTGCAGGGCGCATTCGGTGTACCTGATGGTCAGTACCATCGAGCCGCGCAAGAACCATGTCTATCTGCTCAACGCTTTCGAGCGGCTGTGGGACGAGGGCAGTGACGTGGCGCTGTGCTTTGTCGGCAAGATCGGCTGGAAGACTGAAAAGCTGATCGAGCGGATCAGGCAGCATCCCCAGCTGAATAAACGCCTGTTCATGTTCAACGACCTCAGCGATCGCGAGCTCGAACACTGCTACAGCCACTCGCGCGCCCTGGTCTTCCCGTCCTATGTCGAAGGCTTCGGTCTGCCGCTGGTCGAGGCCATGCAGCGTGGCCTGCCGGCCATGGCCAGCGATATCCCGGTGTTCCGCGAGATTGGTGGCGACTCCATGGCCTATTTCGGCCTGTCCGAGCCCGAATCGCTGTGTCGCCTGGTGCGGCGTTTCGAAGAGAGCGGGAAATTTCCTGCGCCGACCTGTCTGAGCCAGTGGTCCTGGTTGTCCTGGAAGGATTCGGCCGCGCAGTTGATCGGGCGGGTGCGTAGGCATACCGGTGCACCTCAAGTCATTGAGCATGCCGCTGGTTCCGATGTCCATATCGGTCGCTTTTAACGCCTCGATTCTGCGCGCGCCGCGCACCGGCATCGGCCAGTACCTGGTCGAGCTGGTGCGTGCGCTGGCCACGGACCCCGAGTTCGAGCCGCAGCTGTTCAACGGCTGGAACTGGCAGGCGCAGCTGCCGGCCGCAGCGTTGCCCGGTTACTCCCGCCTGAGCGCGCTGGTGAAGCGCGGCGTGCCCAATGCCTATGCCCTGCGCCGGCTGGTCGAGCAGCGGCGTTTCAGTCGCAAGGCGGCGTGCGCCGATCTTTACCACGAACCCAGCCTGTGGCCGTTCGAGTTCGACGGGCCGATGGTCATGACCCTGCACGACCTGACCCATGTGCATTACCCGCAGACGCAGCCGGCCGACCGCCTCGCCGCGATCGAGCGGCATGCGGCGGGCGGGGTCGAGCGGGCGCAGCGCATCCTGGTCGACTCGCAGTTCATTGCCGACGAGGTGTGCGCTCATTACGGCGTGCCGGCCGAACGGGTCGTCATCGCCCCCCTGGGCTGCGCGGCGCGTTTTCACCCGCGCGCGCCGGAGCAACTGGCCGCGCGCCTGGCCACGCTGGGCCTGCAGCCGGATCGCTACCTGCTGTGTGTCGGTACTCTGGAGCCGCGCAAGAACCTGCAGCTGGCCCTGCGTGCCTATGAGCGCTTGCCGGCTGCACTGCGCGAGCATTATCCGCTGGTCCTGGCGGGGATGCCGGGCTGGCGCGCGGAGCAGCTGGCGGAGCCCTTGCAGCGGGCCCTGGCTGGCGGGCAGGTGCGCCTGCTCGGTTATCAGGACGACAGCGCTCTGGCCGAGCTGTTCGCCGGGGCCCGTCTGTTGCTGTTTCCTTCGTTGTATGAGGGCTTTGGCCTGCCGGTGCTGGAGGCCATGGCCAGCGGCACGCCGGTGATCCTCAGCCGGAGTTCGGCACTGCCGGAGGTGGCGGGGGACGCCGGCCTGTACATCGACCCGCTGGACGACGTGGCGTGCGCTGCGGCCATCCAGCTGCTGATCGACGATCAGGCCCGCTGGCTGGCACTGCGCGAGGCCGGGCTGCTGCGGGCGCAGGCCTATTCCTGGCAGCGCTGCGCGCAAATCACCGCGAGCGTATACCGGGAGGCGGTGAAGGCCTGATGCGCGTCCTGCATTTCTTCAAGACCTACCTGCCGGAGACCGTTGGCGGCATCGAACAGGTCATCTACCAGCTGTGCCAGAGCACCGGGGCCCATGGCGTGGAGAACGAGGTGCTGACGCTGAGTGCCGATCCCCGGCCGGCGCAGCTGACGGTGGGCAACCACCGGGTGCACCGGGCCAAGCTCGATCTGCAGCTGGCGTCCACCGGCTTCTCCTACAGCGCGCTGGGGCGCCTGAAGGCCCTGGCCGCGCAGGCGGACATCGTGCATTACCACTTTCCCTGGCCCTTCATGGATCTGCTGCATCTGGCGGCCGGCATCGACAAGCCCTATGTGGTGTCCTACCACTCGGACATCGTCCGCCAGAAGCAGCTGTTGCGCCTGTATCGCCCGTTGATGCGCCGCTTTCTCGACAAGGCCGGGCGGATCATCGCCGCCTCGCCCAACTACCTGGAAACCAGCGAGGTGCTGCAGCACTACCGGGACAAGGTCGAGGTCATTCCCTATGGCCTGGACAAGGCGGCTTTCCCCGTGCCGGGGGCGCAGCGCCTGCAGTATTGGGCCGAGCGTTGCGGGCCGCGGTTCTTTCTCTTCGTCGGGGTCATGCGCTACTACAAAGGCCTGCATGTGCTCCTCGAGGCGGCCCGAGGCGCGAATTACCCCATCGTGATAGTCGGTTGCGGGCCGCTGGAGCAGGAGCTGCTCGCCCAGGCCAAGGTGCTCGGGCTGAACCACCTGCACTTTGTCGGGCGTGTCGATGAGGATGACAAAGCGGCGTTGCTGCAGCTGTGCACGGCCTTCGTGTTTCCCTCGCACCTGCGCTCGGAAGCCTTCGGCATCTCCCTGCTGGAGGCGGCCATGTTCGGCAAGCCGATGGTTTCCTGCGAGATCGGCACCGGCACCTCGTTCATCAACCAGTCCGGCGAGACCGGCTGGACCGTGCCCCCGGCCGATGCGCCGGCATTGCGCGCGGCGCTGGATATGCTGTGGGACAACCCGCAGCAGGCCGCCGAGATGGGGCGGCGAGCCGAGCAGCGCTATTGGCAGCTATTCACCGCCGAGCGCATGGGCGCGCAGATGACCGGCGTCTATCGCCAGCTGCTCGCGCATTGAGCCATGCTGGCTGAGGCTGTTTGAGCCCAGCGCATGAAGCCGTGGCTGGCCGTTTTTATCGGCGGACGAGAATGACCGGGGCCAGTGGCGGCTCATCGGCCCGCAGCTGCCTGCCGGACAGCTTGCGGGCGCGTTCAGCGCCAGAACGGCTTGCCCAGCTCGGCGTGGCGCTCGGCCGCGGAGATGCCGGCGTCGGCCAGCAGGCGTTCATCCAGCTGTGCCAGCTGGCGGCGGGTGTGGGCTCGCTGTTGCCAGAGCAGCAGGGCGGCGAGCAGGCGCAGCGGCCAGGCGGCCGGCGTGGGCCGGTTGGTAAGTTCGGCGGGCTGGGTACGGGGCAGTGAGCGTTCCATGGCGATGCGTCCTTCCCACGGGTGTGGGGGTTATGGCAGTCCATGGTGGGGGTTGGCGCGTGGCCGTTGTAGTCACAGCCGGATGGAATTGTGCTGCAGCAGTTCGAGTTCTAGCACAACTGTACCGCTCGCGCCAGGCGCCGGCTGTGCTGGCGGGGGAAACAAAAAACCCGGCTCGAGGCCGGGTTTTTCGTTGCTGGAACAAGGCGTCTTAGTCGACGGCCTTGACCATGTCTTCGATGACCTTCTTGGCGTCGCCGAAGACCATCATGGTCTTGTCCAGGTAGAACAGTTCGTTGTCCAGGCCGGCGTAGCCGCTGGCCATCGAGCGCTTGTTGACGATCACGGTCTTGGCTTTGTAGGCCTCGAGGATCGGCATGCCGGCGATCGGCGACTTCGGATCGTTCTTAGCGGCCGGGTTGACCACGTCGTTGGCGCCCAGCACCAGCACCACGTCGGCCTGGCCGAACTCGGAGTTGATGTCTTCCATCTCGAACACCTGCTCGTAAGGCACTTCGGCCTCGGCCAGCAGGACGTTCATGTGGCCAGGCATACGACCGGCAACCGGGTGGATCGCGTACTTCACGGTCACGCCGCGATGGGTCAGCTTCTCGGCCAGCTCCATCAGCGCGTGCTGGGCACGGGCTACCGCCAGGCCGTAGCCCGGAACGATGATCACGGTGTCGGCGTTGGTCAGCAGGAAGGCGGCGTCGTCGGAGGAACCCGACTTCACCGGGCGGGCTTCCTGGGCACCGGCCGGACCGGCAGCTTCAGCTGCGCCACCAAAACCACCGAGGATCACGTTGAAGAACGAACGGTTCATCGCCTTGCACATGATGTACGAGAGGATGGCACCGGACGAACCCACCAGCGAACCGGCAACGATCAGCATCGAGTTGTTCAGCGAGAAACCGATACCGGCCGCCGCCCAGCCCGAGTAGCTGTTGAGCATCGACACCACGACCGGCATGTCGGCACCGCCGATCGGGATGATGATCAGCACGCCGATGATGAAGGCCAGGGCCAGCATCACCGCGAACGCCTGCAGGTTGCCGGTGAACATGTACACCAGGCCCAGGCCGAGGATGGTCAGGCCGATCACCAGGTTGATCAGGTGCTGACCCTTGAACTGCACCGGAGCGCCCTGGAACAGGCGGAACTTGTACTTGCCCGACAGCTTGCCGAAGGCGATCACCGAACCGGAGAAGGTGATGGCACCGATGGCCGCGCCGAGGAACAGTTCCAGGCGGTTACCGGCCGGAATCGCATCGCCCAGATGCGCGACGATACCCAGCGATTGCGGCTCCACCACGGCGGCGATGGCGATGAACACGGCGGCCAGACCGATCATGCTGTGCATGAAGGCGACCAGTTCCGGCATCTTGGTCATCTCGACGCGCTTGGCCATGATCGAACCGGCGGTGCCGCCGACCAGCAGGCCGACCAGCACGAAGCCCAAGCCCTTGGCGGCGCCGCCTTCGGTCATTTCCGAGCCCAGCTTGAACACCAGGAACACGGTGGTGACCACGGCGATGGCCATGCCGATCATGCCGAACAGGTTGCCCTGGCGCGACGAAGTCGGGTGCGACAGGCCTTTCAGCGCCTGGATGAAGCAGATCGAGGCGACCAGGTAGAGAAGGGTGATCAGGTTCATGCTCATCAGTGCTTCTCCACCGGCGCTTTCGGCGCCTTCTTCTTGAACATTTCCAGCATGCGCCGGGTGACCAGGAAGCCACCGAACACGTTGACCGCGGCCAGGGCCACGGCCAGGGTGCCCATGGACTTGCCCAGCACGGTTTCGGTCAGGGCGGCGGCCAGCATGGCGCCGACGATGACGATCGCGGAAATGGCGTTGGTTACCGCCATCAGCGGGGTGTGCAGGGCCGGGGTGACGTTCCACACCACGTGGTAGCCCACGTAGATGGCCAGCACGAAGATGATCAGGTTGTAGATGCTTGGGGAAATCAGTTCCATGTCTCTACTCCTTAGCCGTTGCTGCGAACGACGTTGCCATCGCGGCACATCAGGCACGCGCTAACGATGTCGTCTTCCAGGTTGAGGTGGAACTTGCCTTCGCCGTCGATGACCAGCTTGAGGAAGTCCAGCAGGTTGCGTGCATACAGGGCCGAGGCGTCCGCCGGCACCAGGGCCGCCAGGTTGCTGTAGCCGACGATGGTCACGTCATGCTTGACCACCACCTGGTCGGCGACCGTCAGCGGGCAGTTGCCACCCTGGGCAGCGGCCAGGTCGATGACCACCGAGCCCGGCTTCATCTCTTCAACTGTGCTCGCATGAAGAAGCGTCGGTGCCTTACGACCAGGAATGAGAGCCGTCGTAATGACAATATCGGCCTGCTTGGCGCGCTCGTGCACGGCACCGGCCTGACGCTGCATCCACGACGCCGGCATCGGACGGGCATAGCCGCCAACGCCCTGGGCGCATTCGCGCTCTTCGTCGGTCTCGAACGGCACATCGACGAACTTGGCGCCGAGCGACTCGATCTGCTCCTTAACGGCCGGACGTACGTCCGAGGCCTCGATCACCGCACCCAGACGCTTGGCGGTGGCGATGGCTTGCAGGCCGGCAACACCGGCGCCGAGGATCAGCACGCGGGCGGCCTTCACGGTACCGGCGGCGGTCATCAGCATCGGCATGAAGCGCGGATAGTGGTTGGCCGCCAGCATCACGGCCTTGTAGCCGGCGATGTTGGCCTGCGAGCTGAGCACGTCCAGGCTCTGCGCGCGGGAGGTACGCGGGGCGGCCTCCAGGGCGAAGGCGGTGATGCCACGGGCGGCCATGCGCGCGATGGTTTCGTTGCAGAACGGGTTGAGCATGCCAACCAGCACCGCGCCGGACTTCATCAGCGCCAGCTCGGCATCGCTCGGGGCCAGGACCTTGAGGATCAGGTCGGCACCGAACACGGTGGCGGCATCGCCGATATTGGCACCGACCACTTCATAGACGTGGTCGGGCAGGCTGGCATTCACGCCAGCACCGCTCTGTACAGTCACCTGATGGCCTTGGCCGATCAGCTTCTTGATGGTTTCGGGAGTAGCGGCTACCCGCGTCTCGCCGGCATGGGTCTCGAGAGGAACACCGATGTGCACTTCAATTCTCCTGCGTGATCTTTTTGATGGACCGGCGCACTGCGGATGGCACGCGGGTGAGGGCGGATCAGCACAAAACCCGCTCGAATGGGGCGGGGCGCGGCATTTTGCAGGCGAACGGCGAGGCCTTCAAGAATTTATGGAGTTTTAAAAATCTATAACTACAAGTTATGGGGGGTGTCGTTCACTTTTATACCAGCTGCAGGCCGCGCTATTCCTGGCCTGGCCCCCTGCCTGCGGCGCTTGTGGGGCATTCCGGGCATTCGAAACGTGAATAACCGCTCGTCGCCTTGGCTGTTGCGTGAAATGTTTTGCACGGGCTGTGCAAAATCCCGTTCGGCCCAGCAGCCACGGGCCTTTCGGCGCTTTCGGCAAATATGACCTGTAGTGCCGTGACAGTCTTGCTACACGGCTGTGTCCCTAGTGCTACAAGGCTTTCGTGGAATTTTCCGGCTGGTAGTCACGGGCCGCCTGCAACAACCAGTCGCTGAAGGCGCGCAGGGCCGCCGATTCCACCTTGCGTTCGGGGATGATCAGGTAATAGCCGCGGTCGCTGCTGTGCAGGGCCTGCGGATGGGCGGGCAGCAGGCGGCCTTCGGCCAGCTCGCGCTGGATCAGGAACGGCGGGATCAGCGCCACGCCCATGCCATGCATGGCCGCCTGGGCGAGCATGGAGAACAGCTCGTAGCGCGGCCCGCTCATGTCGCGCGGCACGTTCAGGCCCTGGGCGTTGAACCACTGGCGCCAGGCGTAGGGGCGGGTGGTCTGCTGCAGCAGCGGCAGGCCGGCCAGTTCCTCGGCGCTGAACTGGGCGCGGCCGGCCAGCAGCTCCGCGCTGCACACCGGCAGCGGGTGTTCGGGCATCAGGTAGTGCGCCTCGGTACCGGACCAGTCGGCGTCGCCGAAATAGATGGCGGCGTCGAAGCTGGTGTCGGCGAACAGGAACGGCCGGGTGCGGTTGGTCAGGTGCACGGTGACTTCCGGGTGCAGGCGCTGGAAGTCCTTCAGGCGCGGCACCAGCCACTGGGTGGCGAAGGTCGGCACCACCGCCAGTTCGATGCTCATGGCGCCCTGCTGGCCCATGACGGCCAGGGTGTCGCGCTCCACCGCATCCAGCTGCGCGGCGACCTTGCGGCTGTAGGCCAGGCCGGCCTCGGTCAGCTTCACGCCGCGGCGCGAGCGGCGGAACAGCTCGATGCCGAGGAACTCCTCGAGCCCGGCGATCTGCCGGCACACGGCGCCCTGGGTCAGCGCCAGCTCGTCGGCGGCCTTGGTGAAACTCTGGTGGCGGGCGGCCGACTCGAAGGCCACCAGGGCGGCGGTGCTGGGGATCTTGCGGCGCATTTATGTCATACCCTCACTATAGAACGGTAGAAGTTCCACTTTGAGCCTATCTCGAAGTGAATATATTGCACAACAGCGTGCAAAATCCTCGGTTGCCGAGAGCCATTTGGCGGCCTAGTCTCTTTTCATCGCCCGGCCCCGCGCCGGTTGCACTCCAGCCAATGTTTCGAGGATTTCCCCATGGCCAGCAAGGCAACCTTCAACTGGATCGACCCGCTGCTGCTCGATCAGCAACTGACTGAAGAAGAGCGCATGGTGCGTGACAGCGCCCAGCAGTTCGCCGCCGACAAGCTGAAGCCGCGGGTGCAACTGGCCTTCCGCAACGAACAGACCGATCCGAAGATCTTCCGCGAGATGGGCGAGACCGGCCTGCTCGGCGCCACCATCCCGGAAATCTACGGCGGCAGCGGCCTCAACTACGTGTGCTACGGCCTGATCGCCCGCGAAGTGGAGCGCATCGACTCCGGCTACCGCTCGATGATGAGCGTGCAGTCCTCCCTGGTGATGGTGCCGATCAACGAGTTCGGCAACGAAGCGACCAAGCAGAAGTACCTGCCCAAGCTGGCCAGCGGCGAATACATCGGCTGCTTCGGCCTGACCGAGCCGGACCACGGTTCCGACCCGGGCTCGATGATCACCCGCGCCAGGAAGGTCGAAGGCGGCTACCGCCTGACCGGTGCCAAGATGTGGATCACCAACAGCCCGATCGCCGACGTGTTCGTCGTGTGGGCCAAGGATGACGCCGGCGAGATCCGCGGCTTCGTCCTGGAAAAAGGCTGGGAAGGCCTGTCCGCCCCGGCGATCCACGGCAAGGTCGGCCTGCGCGCCTCGATCACCGGCGAGATCGTCATGGACAACGTGTTCTGCCCGGAAGAGAACGCCTTCCCCGATGTACGCGGCCTGAAAGGTCCGTTCACCTGCCTCAACTCCGCCCGCTACGGCATCAGCTGGGGTGCCCTGGGCGCCGCCGAGGATTGCTGGCACACCGCCCGCCAGTACACCCTGGATCGCAAGCAGTTCGGTCGCCCGCTGGCGCAGACCCAGCTGATCCAGAAGAAGCTGGCCGACATGCAGACCGAAATCACCCTGGCCCTGCAAGGCTGCCTGCGCCTGGGGCGGATGAAGGACGAAGGCACCGCCGCGGTGGAAATCACCTCGATCATGAAGCGCAACAGCTGCGGCAAGTCCCTGGAAATCGCCCGCATGGCCCGCGACATGCTCGGCGGCAACGGCATCAGCGACGAGTACGGGGTGGCTCGCCACCTGGTCAACCTGGAAGTGGTCAACACCTACGAAGGTACCCACGACGTCCATGCGCTGATCCTCGGCCGCGCGCAGACCGGCCTGCAAGCCTTCTACTGATCGCTGCACAACAACCAGGCGGGCGGGTGGCCAGGCTACCCGCCCGCTGTCGTATCAACCCCCGGGGTTGCCCGGCCACTCTGCATGCAGACTTCGATTGGGGGGATGATGTCCGAGGTACTCGTTCGCGGGGCAATGGGCAGGGTGGCCAAGCCGGCGCCCTGCCATATCTTCCCGAGCGCCGACGGGGCGTTCTTTCTCGCGGTGAGCAATGACCACCAGTTTGCCGAGTTGTGCGCGCTGGCCGGTCACTCGCAGTGGACGCAGGACCCGCGTTTCGCCAGCCAGCGCGCCCGTTATCGGCACAAGGACGAATTGTCCGCCCTGCTGCGCCGCCACACGGTGGAGCATCGCACCGACGAGTGGGTCGCTGCCCTGAGTTGGGTCGGCGTCCCCTGCGTCGCACTCGCCCCGCGCGAGGCGGATGGTTGCGGCTGAGCGCCGGGCGAGCGACTGAACACCCCATAGGGCAGCGTCCGCGCTGCGAGCAGATTTCGAGGTTTTCCATGTATCCAGAGTTTTCCACCGCCGGCGAGGCCCTGGCCTGGCTGGAGGCCAACGAGATCCAGCGGGTCGAACTGGTGTTCGCCGACCTGACCAGCGTGGCGCGCGGCAAGATCCTCAGTCGCGCCAGCTTTGCCGAGACCCTGGGGGCGAAGATGCCTTCGCTGTTTCTCGGCCTGACCGTGACCGGTGGCGAGCCGCCGGAAGTGTTCAAGCGCATCTTCCCGCCGATGTTCCCGGACATGGCCATGCGCCCGGACTGGCGCACCCTGGTGCGTGACCCGCTGGCCGGCGTGCCGACCGCGACGCTGATCTGCGATATCGAGGCGAGCTTCACCGCGGCCGATGGCCATTGCCAGTACGAAGTCGCCGAGCTGTCGCCGCGCCAGCTGCTCAAACGCACCCTGGCCCGCCTCAAGGCCGCCGGTTACCGCGCCAAGGTGGCGCCGGAGCTGGAATTCTTCCTGGTTCACCCGCAGCGCCTGGCTGATGGCGGCCTGCAGGTGGCCCACGGCATGTCGGCGCAGGTGCCGCATATCGAAAGCTCCCACGACCTGGCCTCGGCGGAAACCGCCGGCACCTTCGCGCCTTTCTTCGATGAGCTGTGGGCGGCCTGCGAGGCCCAGAACATCCCGATCACCGGCTACGGCCACGAGTCGGCGCTGGGCCAGTACGAAGTCAACTTCGCCCCCGGCGAGCCGCTGGCCCAGGCCGATGCGGTGTTCCGCTTCAAGCGCCTGGCCCGCGAGATCGCCCGGCGTCACGGCTGCCTGGCGACCTTCATGGCCAAGCCCTACCTGACCGAACCGGGCACCGGCCTGCACTGGCACATCAGCCTGGCCGACGCGCAGGGCAACAACCCCTTTACCGCAGCCGACAGCTCGCCGCATCCGCGCCTCAAGCACTTCATCGGTGGCTGGCAGGCCTCGGCGCGCGCCTCGATGGCGATTCTCGCGCCCTACGCCCATTCCTATGTGCGCCTGCACCGCCCGGATGCCTCGCCGGCCAGCGTCGAGTGGGGTTATGACAACCGCACGGCGGCCTTCCGCGTGCCGCATTCCGACCCGGCCAACCGCCGCGTCGAACACCGCCTGCCGGGTGGCGATGCCAACCCCTACCTGAGCCTGGCGCTGATGCTCGGTGCCGGCCTGGCCGGGATGCAGCAGCAGATCGAGCCCGGCCCGGAAGTCAGCGACCGCCCGGCCGTGTCCGAGCGCGGCGCGTTGCCGGCGGACCTCAGCGAGGCGCTGCTGGAGCTGCAGCGCTGCCCGATCATGGGCGAGGTGTTCGGGGCGCCCTTTATCGAGCTGTACAGCATGATCAAACAGCATGAATTGAACGAGCAGGCCGCCGACGCGGACTTCGCCATCAAACACCTGCTGGCCAGAAGCTAACCCTCAGGCAGCGCCCCGCGGGCGCTGCCCTGCCATTCATTGGAGGCGCCATGAGTACCAAGAACCCGCAAACCCTGAAATGGCAGGCCATGAGCCGTGACCATCACCTGGCCCCGTTCAGCGACTATCAGCAGCTGATCGACGTCGGCCCGCGCATCATCACCAAGGGTGAAGGCGTGTACGTGTGGGACAGCGAAGGCAACAAGATCCTCGACGGCATGGCCGGCCTGTGGTGCGCCGCGGTCGGCTACGGCCGCCATGAGCTGGCCGATGCCGCCGCGGCGCAGATGAAGGAGCTGCCGTTCTACAACACCTTCTTCATGACTGCCCACCCGCCGGTGCTGGAGCTGGCCAAGGTGATCGCCGAGATCGCCCCGGAAGGCATGAACCATGTGTTCTTCACCGGCTCCGGCTCGGAAGGCAACGACACCATGCTGCGCATGGTGCGCCACTACTGGGCGTGCAAGGGCCAGCCGGACAAGAAAGTGATCATCGGCCGCATCAACGGCTACCACGGCTCCACCGTGGCCGGCGCCGCGCTGGGTGGCATGGCCGGCATGCATGCCCAGGGCGGCACCATCCCGGGCATCGTGCACATCCCGCAGCCGTACTGGTTCGGCGAGGGCGGCGACATGAGCCCGGACGAGTTCGGCATCTGGGCCGCCGAGCAGCTGGAGAAGAAGATCCTCGAAGTCGGCGAGGAGAATGTCGCCGCCTTTATCGCCGAGCCGATCCAGGGCGCCGGTGGGGTGATCGTGCCGCCGGAGACCTACTGGCCGAAGATCCGCGAGATCCTCGCCAAGTACGACATTCTGTTCGTCGCCGACGAAGTGATCTGCGGCTTCGGCCGTACCGGCGAATGGTTCGGCAGCGACTACTACGGCAACAAACCGGATCTGATGACCATCGCCAAGGGCCTGACCAGCGGCTACATCCCCATGGGTGGCCTGATCGTCAGCGACAAGGTGTTCGACGTGATCAAGCAGGCCGGTGACTTCAACCACGGCTTCACCTACTCCGGGCACCCGGTGGCCGCCGCCGTGGCCCTGGAAAACATCCGCATCCTGCGCGACGAGAAGATCCTCGAGACCGTGCGCGAAGAAACCGCGCCGTACCTGCAGAAGCGCCTGCGCGAGCTGCTCGACCACCCGTTGGCCGGCGAGGTGCGTGGCGTCGGCATGCTCGGCGCCATCGAACTGGTCAAGGACAAGGCCAGCCGCACCCGTTACGAAGGCAAGGGCGTGGGCATGATCTGCCGCGGCCACTGCTTCAACAACGGCCTGATCATGCGCGCCGTGGGCGACACCATGATCATTTCGCCGCCGCTGGTGATCAGCAAGGCCGAGATCGACGAGCTGGTGGAAAAGGCGCGTCTGTGCCTGGACCTGACCCTGCGGGATCTGCAGGGCCAATAACCACGTCGTGAGCTTTCCAGCCGCCAACGAGGCATGCACTGCATCTCGTTGGGCGGCTCTTGCGTAGGGTGCGCCGTGCGCACCAGGGACCCGTACGTGGTTGCTGGTGCGCATGGCGCACCCTACGGGCGATCATGCGCATACTTTTCCGTTGTTTTACCCCCGAGTCAGGAGTCCCTCGATGGCATTGCGCATCTGCATCCTCGAAACCGACCACATTCGTCCCGAGCTGGTCGAGCAGTACCACGGCTATGGCCGCATGTTTAAGCAGCTGTTCGCGCAGCAGCCGGTTGCCGCCGAGTTCGAGGTGTTCAATGTGATCCAGGGGCAGTACCCGGATGACACGCAGCGCTACGACGCCTACCTGATCACCGGCAGCAAGTACGACTCCTTCGGCAGCGAGCCGTGGATCCAGACCCTGCGCGAGTATGTGCTGGCGCGCTATGCCGCCGGCGACAAGCTGCTCGGCATCTGCTTCGGTCATCAGCTGCTGGCCTTGCTGCTCGGTGGCAAGACCGAGCGGGCGAGCCAGGGCTGGGGTGTCGGCGTGCAGCACTATGCGGTGCACGCGCAGGAGCCCTGGATGCAGCCGCGCACCGAGCAGCTGTCGATGCTGATCATCCACCAGGACCAGGTCACCCAGGCCCCGGCCAACGCCACCATCCTGGCCAGCAACGGCTTCTGTCCGATCGCCGCCTACCGCATCGGCGACCAGGTGCTGTGCTGGCAGGGGCATCCGGAGCTGGTGGCGGACTATTCCCGCTCGATCCTCGAAATCCGCCGTGAGCACTGGGGCGAACAGGTCTACCGGCAGGCCCTCGACAGCCTGGAACAGGCGCACCAGGGGGCGATCGTGGCCGAGTGGATGATGCGCTTCGTGGCGCAGGGGCAGGCGCAGGCCGCTCAGGCGTGACGCACGGGGCCTCGCTGGCGTAATGCCGTTCCTATGAAAAACGCCGCATTTCCTACGGGAACTGCGGCGTTTTTCTTTTGGCTATGTCCTTCTTCTGTGGGTTGGCGAGCGTGGCTTGCCCTGTATTTTGCGGCGCGCAGGCGTGGGTAGGTTGGCGTTGAGCGCAGCGAAGCCCAACAACCGGGGCAGGGTCGTTGGGCTTCGTCGCGCTGCTCCTCAACCCAACCTACGACTCATCGCCTTTGCAACAGGCCATTGCTATATCGCCAACGCCAAAGCCCGCTTCGGCGGGCTTTGGTGTTGATCTCGGCGGCAACACGCCGCGCCGGGAGCCGGCACGGCGGAAGGCTGGTGCTCAGCTGCGCAGCCAGTGGCTGGTGTCGTCGAGGGCGTAGGCGAAGCGCTGGATCAGCTGGTCGATCTCCGCCTCGCTGCTGATCAGCGGCGGGCAGAAGGCGATGGCGTCGCCCATGGCGCGGGTGATCATGCCGTGCTCCTGGGCGCGTCCGGCCAGGTAGCGGCCGAGCGTGCCGGGGCTGACATGCGGCGCCTTGGTCTGGCGGTTGCCCACCAGCTCCACCGCGGCGATCAGCCCGCAACCGCGTACCTCGCCCACCAGCGGGTGATCGGCGAATTCGCGCAGGCCGGCGTGCAGGCGCTGGCCCATGGCGGCCGCGTGCTGCACCAGCTGCTCTTCCTCGATGATCTTGAGGTTCTCCAGCGCCACGGCGGTGGCCACCGGATGGGCGCTGCCGGTAAAGCCGTGGCCGAGGGTGCCCAGGCTGTTGCTCTGCTCGGCGATGCCCTGGTACAGCGCGTCGTTGATCAGGATCGCGGCAATCGGCTGGTAGGACGAGGACAGCTGCTTGGACAGCACCATCACGTCCGGCTGGATGGCGAAGGTCTGGCTGCCGAACATAGTGCCGGTGCGGCCGAAACCGCAGATCACTTCGTCGGCGATCACCAGGATGTCGTGCCGGCGGCACACCGCCTGGATCTTCTGCCAGTAGGTGCGCGGCGGCACGATCACGCCGCCGGCACCCATCAGCGGCTCGCCGATGAAGGCGGCGATGGTCTCGGCCCCTTCGCTGAGGATGCGCTGCTCCAGCTCGGCGGCCAGGCGATCGGCGAACTGCTCTTCGCTTTCCCCGGGCATGGCATGGCGGTAGTGGTGCGGGCAGCCGACGTGGAGGAAGCCCGGCAGCGGTACATCGAAGCCGCGCTGGTTGGCCGCCAGGCCGGTGAGGCTGGCGCTGGCCACGGTGATGCCGTGGTAGGCGTTGTGGCGGCTGATGAACTTCTTCTTCAGCGGCTTTCCGCGCGCATTGTTGTAGTACCAGACCAGCTTGACCACGCTGTCGTTGGCTTCCGAGCCGGAGTTGGTGAAGAACACCTTGCTCATCGGCACCGGGGCCATCTCGATCAGCTTCTCGGCCAGCTCGATGCTCGGCCGGTGCGCCTTGTGGCCGAACACATGGTAGAAGGGCAGGGTGCGCAGCTGCTGCTCGGCGGCGGCGATCAGGCGCTGGTTGCTGAAGCCCAGCGCGGCGCTCCACAGGCCGGACATGGCCTCCAGGTACTGCTTGCCCTGTTCGTCGTAGACATACACGCCTTCCCCGCGCTCGATCAGCAGCGGGCCGACCTGCTCGTGCAGGCGCGCGTTGGTGTAGGGGTGCAGGTGGTACTGGCGGTCTTTGTCGGCCAGCGTGCGGGTAGGGGTCATGGTCACCTCAGGCGGCGTCACAGCGGACGACTTTGGTTTTGGTGAAGATCGGCAGGCCCTGCATCTGGGTGCCGACCTGCTCGACGATATGGGCGCCAATCGGCAGCGCCGAGGTGGCGGCCGGTGACGGCGCGTTGCACACGTGCAGGCTGCGGCGGCTGTGGCGGAACAGGAAGTCGTCGATCAGCCGGCCGTCGTCCGCTACGGCCTGGGCGCGCACCCCGGCCGGGTAGGGCTGGAGATCGCCGAGCTGGATGCTCGGGCAGTACTTGCGCACCTGCTGCAGGTAGCCGCGCTTGAACAGCGAGTTCTTCATCTCGCCCAGGCCCGGGCGCAGGTTGGCCTTGAGCACCTTGAGCAGGCCGGGGTTGGTCAGCATCTGCCAGCTGTCGGTCAGAGAGATGTCGCGCTTGCGATAGCCTTCGCGCTTGAGCGCCAGCACCGCATTCGGGCCGACCGTGACGCTGCCGTCGATCATCCGCGTCAGGTGCACGCCGAGGAACGGCATGCTCGGGTCGGGGATCGGGTAGATCAGGTGATTGACGATCCGGTTGTGCTCGGCCGGCAGCTGGAAGTATTCGCCGCGGAACGGGCAGATGCTGAACCCCGGTTCGATGCCCAGCATGCGCACCACGCGGTCGGCGTGCAGGCCGGCGCAGGTGATCAGGAAACGGCAGGCGAAATCGCCGGCGCTGGTCTGCACCCGCACTTCCTGCAGGAGCTCGTTCAGCCCAGTGACGCTGGCGCCGTAGCGGATCTCGCCGCCCGCCTTGACGAATTCACGGGCCATCGCCGCGGTGACTTCGGCGTAATTGACGATGCCGCTGGAGGGCACAAAGATGCCGCCGAGCCCCTGGATGTTCGGTTCGCGCTCGCGCAGCTGGCCGGCATTCAGCCATTCGCGCTGGATGCCGTTGGCCGCCGTGCGTTCCCACAGCGCCTGCATGCGCTGCATTTCCAGTTCGTTGGTGGCCACCAGCAGCTTGCCGGGGACTTCGTAGGCAATCCCCTGCTCGTCGCAGAAGGCCTTGGTCGCCTGGTTGCCGGCCAGGCAGAACCTGGCCTTGAGGCTGCCGGGGGTGTAGTACACGCCGGCGTGGATCACCCCGCTGTTGTGTCCGGTCTGGTGGCGGGCCGGCGCGGATTCCTTTTCCAGCAGCAGCATGCGGCTGCCCGGGTAGGTGCGCTGTAGCTGCATGGCGGTGGACATGCCGAGGATGCCGCCGCCGATAATGATGAAGTCGTGCATCAGGAGCACCTGCGGTGTCTGCGAGTCGTGGGCTTGAGGAGGCTTGGGTGGCGGCGCAAGGTGGTCGCCACGGGCTTCACTGGCGCGGCTCGCGCAGCACCTTGGCATGGGTGAAGTAGCCGCGCTGGCGCATCAGTTCGCGGCGCAGGCCCGGGTGGGCGGTGAAGCGGTCGCGGCCGTGCAGCCAGAAGTGGTTGTTGATCAGCAGGAAGCTGCCCACCGGCACCGGGATCGACAGCTTGTGCGTGCTGCCTTCCAGCGACTGGCTGAGGTCGGTCAGCCAGTTGCCTTCCTCGAAGTTCTTCGGCTGCACGAACTGGTCGATGTAGCTGATGATCGGCCGGCCTGCGGCGTCGTTGTCGAACACCGCATGGAACACGTCCTTGTCCACCCGCTTGCTCGGCGGCGCGGTCCAGCGCAGCACGCGGCGAGCCAGCGGGTGGTGGTTGAAGCGGTTCAGCTCTTCCCAGTCGTCCAGGTGCAGCAGCAGTGAGTTGCCGCCCTCCATGTTCTGCTCGTCGATTTTCATCATCAGCACGTAGTCGGTGTCCTGCTCGACGAAGGTGCCATCGGTGTGCAGCTCCAGCACCCGGTGCGGCTGGCGCAGGTAGCTGTCGGAGGCGTCGACGTTCTGCACCACGAAGCGGGCGTAGTACTGGCCGCTCATGGCGTCGAAGTTGGAACGGCCGAACAGGTGCGCCACGGCGGTGGCCAGCTTGACCATGTCCTCGGCCTGCTCGACCCGCTCCAGGCCGGCGGCGCTGATCAGCAGGCCGCCGCTGGCGCGATCCATCAGGGTATTGATCAGCAGCGGTTGCAGGCTGCCGGCGCACAGCTCGTCGAGGATCTTGGCCAGGCGAAAGCGCAGGAACGACTTGTATTCCAGGGCCTGCACCGGCCATTCGGCGACGGCGGCGAGGAAGGCCTGCACGGTTTCCTGGCTGAACTCCAGCTGCAGCAGGCGCGGCGATTGCGCGCTGGGTTGCAGGGTGAAACCGCTGATTTTCTGCGGGGCGGGAACGACCAGGCTCTTCAGGGCAACGACGGTACTCATGGCGATACTCCGGGGCGGGCAAGTGGGGTAATGGCTGTGCTTGTGTCGACGTAAATTGAAAATATCGACATTTTTGCAGTGTGTCAAAAATAAACCACGACCTGTGCAAGCTTTTGCCCAGGCAAATCCACCCCGGCGATTCGGTATGATGGGCGCCAACCCGTGCAAGGATGGTGTGATGCAAGCCCCCGGCTCCCGAGAGAATCTGGCGATTCGCGGTTACGAACTGCTCAAGCGCGACATCATTCGCGGTGTCTTCGCGCCCGGCGAAAAGCTGCTGATGAGTGCGCTGAAGGCGCGTTACCAGCTGGGGGTCGGCCCCTTGCGCGAGGCCTTGTCGCAACTGGTGGCGGAGCGCCTGGTGGTGGCCATCAGTCAGCGCGGTTTTCGCGTGGCGTCGATGTCGCTGGCCGAGCTGGCGGATATCTACGATGCCCGCGCCCATCTGGAGGGGCTGATCGTCGGCCTGGCGATTGCCCGCGGCGACGATGCCTGGGAGGCGCAGATCCTCGCCCAGGCCCACAGCCTGGCCAAGGTGGTGGCGGTCAAGGACGGCGAGGAGATGCTCAGCCTCTGGGACGCCCGCCACCAGGCGTTCCACGCCGCGATTGCCGCCGGCTGTGGCTCGCTGCATCTGCTGCAGGTGCGCGCCGCCCTGTTCGACCAGGCCGAGCGCTACCGCCACCTGTGGCTGCAGCAGACGGTATTTTCCGCCGCCGCCCTGCAGGCCAAGCGCGAGGAGCATGCGGCGCTGGTCGAGGCGATCCTGCAGCGCGATAGCGAGCGTGCCTGCACGCTGATCCGCGAGCATCTGCTGGGGCCGGTGAGCATCATCGGCGAGCTGCTGCAGGCCCGTCAGGCGTCCACTGAATAGGCCTGTTGTGCACAGCTAGGCAGCATATGGCCGGTACTGCGGCTATTCGGCTCGTTGTGGAGTGAGGATTTTGCACAATTGCGTGCAAAATCCTCGTTTGCCGCCCCGCCCTCTCCCTCCTAGGATGAACCCACGCGTGTTCCTGCGCGCAACCAGGTGCTGCAGCCCGTCTGCAAGCCCTGGCCTTCCTTGGAGCAGATGACATGTCCGGCGCCCTTTCGCATATCCGTGTACTCGACCTCTCCCGCGTGCTCGCCGGCCCCTGGGCCGGGCAGACGCTGGCCGACCTCGGCGCCGAAGTGATCAAGGTCGAGCGCCCGGGCACCGGCGACGACACCCGCCACTGGGGCCCGCCCTACATCAAGGACGCCGACGGCAACGACAGCCGCGAGGCGGCCTACTTCCAGTGCGCCAACCGCAACAAGCAGTCGTTGACCCTCGACTTCACCCAGCCCGAAGGCCAGCGCCTGGTGCGCGAGCTGGCGGCGCAGTGCGACGTGGTCCTGGAGAACTTCAAGGTCGGCGGCCTGGCGGCCTACGGCCTCGACTACGAATCGCTGAAAGCGGTCAACCCGCGGCTGATCTACTGCTCCATCACCGGTTTCGGCCAGGACGGGCCCTACGCCAAGCGCGCCGGTTACGACTTCATGATCCAGGGCCTCGGCGGGCTGATGAGCCTGACCGGCAAGCCCGATGGCGAGGACGGTGCCGGGCCGATGAAGGTCGGCGTGGCCCTCACCGACATCCTCACCGGGCTGTACGCCACTGTCGGCGTGCTGGCCGCGCTGAACGCCCGCGAGCAGACCGGCCTGGGCCAGTACATCGACGTGGCTCTGCTGGACGTGCAGGTGGCCTGCCTGGCCAACCAGGCGATGAACTACCTGGCCACCGGCCAGTCGCCCAAGCGCCTGGGCAACGCCCACCCGAACATCGTGCCCTACCAGGACTTCCCCACCGCCGACGGCGATTTCATCCTCGCCGTGGGCAACGACGGGCAGTTCCGCAAGTTTTGCGAGGTCGCCGGCCTTCCGGCTTTGGCCGGCGACTCTCGCTTTTCCACCAACAAGGCGCGGGTCGCCAACCGCGCCGAGCTGATCCCCCTGCTGCGCCAGGCCACGGTGTTCAAGAGCACCGCCGAGTGGGTGGCGCTGCTGGAAGCGGCCGGCGTGCCCTGCGGGCCGATCAACGACCTGGCCCAGGTGTTCGCCGACCCCCAGGTGCAGGCCCGCGGCCTGCGTGTGGAGTTGCCCAACAGCCTGGGCAGCGTCACCCCGCAGGTGGCCAGCCCACTGCGCCTGTCGCAGACCCCGGTGGACTACCGCCTGGCGCCGCCGCTGCTGGGTGAGCACAGCGAGGCCATCCTGCAGCGCCTGCTGGGGCTGGACGCCGCGCAGGTCGCCGAGTTGCGCGCGGCCGGCGTGGTCTGAGTACCCGCATTGTGCGGGCGCGGCTCTAGCCGCGATGCCTCCAGGCAACAGGCATCGCGGCTAAAGCCGCTCCTACGGAAAGCCCGGCGCCACTGCGGGGCAGCGCGTTCACTCAGCCCAGCCAGCCATCCTGCGGCGTTTCGCCGAGCCAGGGCTCGATCAGCTGGAAGTAGTCGAGCATGCAGCGCCGCGCCTGCGCCGGGTCCCGAGCGAGGATGGCGTTGACCAGTTCCTGCTGGCTGCCGAGCAGTTGTGCCAGCAGCATGTTGGGTGGGGCGTCGCCCGGGTAGCTGGCGGCCATGGCCCCGAGCATGTGGCAGAACAGTGCCAAGGCGCGGTTGCCGCTCAGCTCGGCAATGCACAGTTCGAGGCGCTGGATGGCTCCGATGCAGTCGCTGGCGGCGCCGTGCTGCAGCTGTTGCAGGGCCAGCAGCAGGCGTTCGCGCCCGGCTGCGTCGAGGCGCTGCGCGGCCAGGCTGGCCGCCGCCAGTTGCAAGGTCTGCCACAACCCATGGAAGTAATGCCGCGGCAGCTGGCTGTGGCGCAGGTAGTCGATCGCCAGCCCGATGGTGTAGCTCGGGTCCGGCGTCTCGACGATCAGGCCGCCGCCCTGGCCGCGGCGGCTGCGCAGGATGGCGTGCAGCTCCAGGGTGCGCAGCGCCTCGCGCAGCACGGCGCGGCTGACCCCGTGGATGGCCTGCAGCTCCGGCTCGGCGCCCAGGTGGGCGCCGGCATGCAGGCCGGAGTTGGCGATGGCGCGGGCGATGACCACGGCCAGGCGGTGCGCGGTTTTCTCGTAGACCTGGCGGATGGCGAAGTCCGGCACCGACTGCAGGCTGCTCATGCCGGACGTCGGCCCCTGCTGCAGGTTGCCGCGCAGGTCGATGATCAGCTGGCGGATCTGCCGCAGCGATTCGTGCACCGGCGCCTGGGCGGTCTGTGCATCACCGGCGACTATGGCTTCCAGCGCCTGCCGCTTGAGTTCGCGGCCGTTGCGGAAAACCTGTTCCAGGCGCGCCCGTGACGCCGGCTTGCGCGGCGTGTGGCCATGGATGGTGACGTAGCACAGGGCCACGTAGATCAGGTTGATGGCCGGGTTGCCGAGCACGGCGCAGATGAATTCGCGCACCTGGCCATGCAGCTGCAGCTCCTCGTTGAACGAGCCGGGCGGGGTGTGCCGCAGTAGCTCGATCAGCTCAAGGGCGCGAGGCAGATCCTGGGCGGCGAGCCGTGCGGCCGCATCGCTGACGATCTGGCATTCGACCAGCTCGCGCGCCTCGAACAGCTCGGCAAAGCTGACATCGGTCAGTTCCAGGTAGGTGGCCAGGGCCAGGGCCGCCGAGTCGTTGGCCGGCTGGCGCACCACCAGGCCGCCGCCGGCGCCGCGGCGCATGCTGGCCACGCCGTGGCGTTCGAGTTGGCGGATCGCCTCGCGCAGGGTGGCGCGGCTGATCCGGTAGCGCTCCATCAGCTGCGCCTCGGAGCCCAGCACCAGGCCGACCGGCCAGCCCTGGCTGGCGATGTCCTGCTGCATGGCGGCGGCCACCCGCTCGGCCAGCTTGGCCTGGCGCCCACCGCCGCGGGCCTCGCGGTGGGTATCTACGGGGGCGCCCGTCCGGGGCGCGAGCACAGAGGATAAGCTCGACATGGTGTGCACCTGGTCCTTCAGGAAGGCGACACAGTAGAGCTTTTTCAAGGAATTTGTAAGGCGCCTGGCGTACCCGCCAGCGTCTGGGCGGGGCCATTCGCGCAAGGCCATCACGCCAATTCAGTCCGCTGATAACACCTTGGGGCGATATTCAGCGGCACCGCCGCCGACCTACTCTGGCCTTCCCCCCAACCCGTCGTGCGCCGTGCCTGCGGTGTCGAGGAAGCTGCCAATGCCCAACAACAATAATGGCTACCCCTCCAGCCTGTCCGCCTGGACCACCGTGATCATCCTGATGGTGGCCTACGTGCTGTCGTTCATCGACCGGCAGATCCTCAACCTGCTGGTCGAGCCGATCCGCCGCGATCTGGTGATCAGCGACACGCAGATGAGCCTGCTGATGGGCCTGTCCTTCGCCCTGTTCTACACGGTGTGCGGCATCCCCCTCGGGCGCCTGGCCGATACCCGCAACCGCCGCGGCCTGATCGCCCTCGGCGTGCTGTTCTGGAGCGCGGCCACCGCCGCCTGCGGCATGGCCAAGCTGTACTGGCAGTTCCTCGTCTGCCGGGTCGGCGTCGGCGTCGGCGAGGCGGCGCTGTCGCCGGCGGCCTATTCGCTGATCGCCGACAGCTTCCCGCCGGAGCGCCGCGCCACTGCCATCAGCGTGTATTCGATGGGCGTCTACCTCGGTTCGGGGATCGCCTTCCTGCTCGGCGGCCTGGTGATCCAGTTCGCCTCGGCCCAGGGCAACGTGCTGCTGCCGGTGCTGGGCGAGGTGCGCCCCTGGCAGCTGATCTTCCTCCTGCTCGGCGTCGCCGGCCTGCTGTTCACCCTGCTCATGCTCGCCGTGCGCGAGCCGGCGCGGCGCGGCGTCGGCGCCGGGGTGGCGGTGCCGCTGGCCGAGGTCGGCCGCTATATCCGCAGCAACCGGCGCACCGTGCTGTGCCACAACTTCGGCTTCGCCGGCCTGGCCTTCGCCGGCTACGGCAGCGCGGCGTGGATCCCGACCTTCTACATCCGCACCTACGGCTGGGACGCCGGCCAGGTGGGCGTGGTCTACGGCAGCATCGTCGCCGTGTGCGGCTGCCTGGGCATCGTCCTCGGCGGGCGCCTGGCCGACTGGCTGGCCAGGCGCGGGCATGGCGACGCCAATATGCGCGTCGGCCTGATTGCCGCGCTGGGCGCGCTGCCGCTGGTGGCGCTGTTCCCGCTGATGGGCAATGCCCTGTGGGCGTCGATTCTGCTGGTGCCGACGGTGTTCTGCCTGAGCATGCCGTTCGGCGTGGCGCCGGCGGCGATCCAGGAAATCATGCCCAACTCGATGCGCGGCCAGGCCTCGGCCATCTACCTGTTCGTCATCACCCTGATCGGCCTGGGCGTGGGGCCGACGGCGGTGGCGCTGGTCACCGACTACGTCTTCGCCGACGACCAGGCGCTGCGCTATTCGCTGCTGCTGGTCAGCAGCCTGGCGGTGCTCAGCTCGGTCGTGCTGCTGGGGATGAGCCTCAGGCCCTATCGCGACAGCCTGCTGCGCCTGCAGCAGTGGGCGCCGACGGCGCTGCCCGAGAGCGCCCGGGCGCAGCTGAAGACCGCCTGATCTCCGGCACCTTGTCCGCTGTCGAAGCCCCGCCCCGTGCGGGGCTTTTGCTTGGCATGTCCCAATAGCCTGTTGCAAAGGCGATGAGTCGTAGGTTGGGTTGAGGAGCTGCGCGACGAAGCCCAACGATCCTGCCCCCGGTTGTTGGGCTTCGCTGCGCTCAACGCCAACCTACCCATGCACGCCGCGAAATACAGGGCAAGCCACACTCGCCACCCCGTACAACACATAAGTGGGACATAGCCTTTTGCTTGCCGGGCGGGCCAGCCCGCGGCGCTGCCGCGAAGCCGGGAGGGCGGCGTTCATACCCGCCCCGCCCTTGCCTGATGGTGGCCTATTCAGCCGCGTGTTGATCCCCGGCGGGCCCGCCAGCCGGGGCCATTCATCCTTTCGGGCGACAGCGCGAATCGCACCTTGGAGCGCTTATCCGGCTGTCATCCCGTCAGTAGCGTGCAGGCAGTTGCAACCCACAACGGAGAGCCGCATGACAACAACAAAAAGGCCCGGAATCTTCCAGCCACGCACTCTGGCCGTCGCCATCGCCCTGGGCCTCGCTGCCCCGGCGCATGCCGTCACCTTCACTATCGGCGAGATCGAGGGCCAGCTCGACTCGGCCCTGTCGGTCGGCGCCAGCTGGTCGATGCGCGGAGCCGACCCGGACCTGATCGGGCCGAACAACGGTGGCCAGGGCCAGTCGCAGACCGGCGACGATGGCCGCCTGAACTTCAAGAAGGGCGAGACCTTCTCGAAGATCTTCAAGGGCATCCACGACCTCGAACTGAAGTACGGCGACAGCGGCGTGTTCGTGCGCGGCAAGTACTGGTACGACTTCGAGCTGAAGGACGAGCAGCGCCTGTTCAAGGACATCGACGACCACAACCGCAAGGAGGGCGCGCAGTCGTCCGGGGCGCAGCTGCTCGATGCGTTCTTCTATCACAACTACAGCGTGGCCGAGCTGCCCGGCACCTTCCGCCTGGGCAAGCAGGTGGTCAGCTGGGGCGAGAGCACCTTCATCGGCAACAGCATCAACTCGATCAACCCGATCGACGCCGCCGCCTTCCGCCGCCCCGGCGCGGAGATCAAGGAAGGGCTGATCCCGGTGAACATGTTCTACCTGTCGCAGAGCCTCACCGACCAGCTCAGCGTCGAGGGTTTCTACCAGCTGGAATGGGACCAGACGGTGGCCGACAACTGCGGCACCTTCTTCGCCAGCGCCGATGTGGCGGCCGATGGCTGCGACAGCGGCTACCACGTCGGCAGCGCCGCCATCGCGCCGCTTGAGCCGATTGCCGCGGCCTTCGGCCAGGGCTTCGCGGTCGATCCGGAAGGCGTGCTGCTGCCGCGTTCCGGCGACCGCGATGCGCGCGACGGCGGGCAGTGGGGCATGGCCCTGCGCTGGCTGGGCGACGAGACCGAGTACGGCGCCTACTTCATGAACTACCACAGCCGCTCGCCGCTGGTCGGCACCCAGACCGCCGGCCTGGACACCCTGGCCGCCCTGCCGGGCATTCTCGCCGCGACCCCGGCGGCTTACCGCTCCGGCCTGGCGCAGAGCGTCATGCTCGGCAACGGCAACTACTTCCTCGAGTACCCGGAAGACATCCGCCTGTACGGCCTGAGCTTCTCCACCACCCTGAGCAACGGCACCGCCTGGTCCGGCGAGCTGAGCTACCGGCCGAACATGCCGCTGCAGCTCAACACCACCGACCTGACCCGCGCCCTGCTCAACCCCATCGCCGGCGGCAGCGCCTCGCCGATCGCCAGCGCACCGGGGGCGGAGAATACGGGCTACCTGCGCAAGGAAGTGAGCCAGGCGCAGACCAGCTTCACCCACTTCTTCGACCAGGTGATGGGCGCCGACCGCCTGACCCTGGTGGGCGAGGCAGGGATGACCCATATCGGCGGGCTGCCCAGCCTGGAAGCCGACGGCCTGCACTTCGGCCGCGACTCGCTGTACGGCGTGTACGGCTTCGACGGCGACACCCACGGCTACTACACCCGCACCTCCTGGGGCTACCGCGCCCGGGCGATCTGGGACTACAGCAACGTGTTCGCCGGCATCAACCTCAAGCCCAACCTGTCCTGGGCGCATGACGTCGACGGCTACGGCCCGGTGTTCAACGAAGGCTCCAAGGCGGTCAGCGTCGGCCTCGATGCCGAGTACCGCAACACCTACAGCGCCAGCCTGTCGTACACCGACTTCTTCGGCGGCGACTACAACGTCGCCAGCGACCGCGACTTCCTCGCCCTCAGCTTCGGCGTGAACTTCTAAGACGGGATCCGCACACCATGAAAACAACAATGCACCTGATCTCCTCCCTGGCCCTGTCCCTGCTCGCCGGCAGCGTGCTGGCCGCCGTGTCGCCGCAGGAAGCGGCCCAGCTCGGCAGCAGCCTCACCCCGCTGGGCGGCGAACGCGCCGGCAACGCCGACGGCAGCATCCCGGAGTGGACCGGCGGCCTGGCCAAGGGCGCGGCGGCGGTCGACGCGCGCGGCTTCCTCGCCGACCCCTTCGCCGGCGAACAGCCGCTGTTCACCATCACCGCGCAGAACCTGGAGCAATACCGGGCCAAGCTCAGCGAAGGCCAGCTGGCGATGTTCCAGCGCTACCCGGGCTACAGCATGCCGGTCTACCCCAGCCACCGCACGGCCGCGGTCCCGGCCGCGATCAACGAGGCGGCCAAGCGCAGCGCCGTGAGCACCGAGCTGGTGGAGGGCGGCAACGGCCTGAAGAACTTTGCCGACAGCCGCTACTACGCCTTCCCCATCCCGCAGAACGGCCTGGAAGTGGTGTGGAACCACATCACCCGCTATCGCGGCGGCAACCTGCGCCGCAGCATCGTCCAGGCCACCCCGCAGACCAACGGCGACTTCACCCTGGTGCACTTCGAGGACGAAGTGGCGATGCCCACCAGCATGCCCGACCTCGACCCGGCCAAGGCGGCCAACGCCCTGCTGTTCTTCAAGCAGCGGGTCACCGCGCCGTCGCGCCTGGCCGGCAACGTGCTGCTGGTGCACGACTCGCTGGACCAGATCAAGGAACCGCGCATGGCCTGGGTCTACAACGCCGGCCAGCGCCGCGTGCGCCGCGCCCCGCAGGTGGCCTACGACGGCCCGGGTACCGCCGCCGACGGCCTGCGCACCTCGGACAACTTCGACATGTACAACGGCGCCCCCAACCGCTACGACTGGAAGCTGGTCGGCAAGCGCGAGCTGTACATCCCCTACAACAACTTCCGGATCGCCACGCCCGCGGTGAAGTACGCCGACATCCTCCAGGCCGGGCATACCAACCAGGATCTGGCGCGCTACGAGCTGCACCGGGTGTGGGAGGTGGAAGCCACGCTGAAGGCCGGCGAGCGCAACATCTACGGCAAGCGCCGCTTCTTCATCGACGAGGACACCTGGCAGATCGCCGTGTCCGAGCACTACGACGGCCGTGGCCAGCTGTGGCGCGTGGGCCAGGCCATGCTCATGCAGCACTACGAGGTGCAGGCCCCGGTGTATGCCTTCGAGGCTCTGTATGACGTGATAGTCGGGCGCTACCTGGCCATCGGCATGAGCAACGAGGAGAAGCGCGCCGTCGAGTACGGCACCGCGGCCTCCGCCATCGACTTCACCCCGGCCGCCCTGCGCAACGCCGGCGTGCGCTGAGGCCGCGCTGGTTGCTCCCTTGAGGCGACCCCGGTGGTCGCCTTTTTTATAACTAGGTAGCTGTTACGCGTTGCCACGCCGCGCTGTTGTTTGGCTCAAGCGCTCGCGGTGGCTGCTCTGGCTGTTCGTGGGAGCGAATTCATTCGCGATCAGGGCCTACGCCGAGCTGCCGGTTTATCGCGGATAAATCCGCTCCCACTCAAGCTCGATGGCCTGTGCAACACGGAACTGCTACATAGCCTTTTTTATCGCCGGGCGCCGGCGCGCCGCCGATCTTGGTTAAGATCGAGCGTCCAGTGCCCGACCGACAACAACAAGAAGAGCCGAGGCCGCCATGCCGAACAAGGTTCGTATGCTCCATCCCGCGCCGCGCAGCCTGTTGCCCGAGGCGGCATTGCCGCGCCTGCCGGCCGCCCATGTGGCGCGCCCGCGCCTGGCCCAGGCGCTGCTCGCCAGCGATTGCCGGCTGACCCTGCTGTGCGCCCCGGCCGGTTTCGGCAAGAGCGTGCTGTTCAACGAATGCGTGCGCCAGCTGCCGCCCGGCACGCGCCTGGTCTGGCTCGACCTGCTCGGCCATGCGCTGAGCCCCGCCGAGCTGCTCGCGCGCCTGGCCGCGGCCCTGCAGCTGACGCCCGCCGCCGGCGAGCCGGGCGCGGAGCTGGGGCATCTGCTCGGCCGCGTCGAGCAGCCGCTGTGGATCGTCCTCGACGACTACCCGCGGCAGCCCTGCGCCGAGCTGGATGCCTGCCTCGACCGCCTGCTGGAACGCGCCCCGCACACCCTGCGCTGGTGGATCAACGGCCGCCGCCGGCCGGCCTGGAACCTGCCGCGCCTGCTGCTGCAGGGCGACCTGCTGGAACTCGACGGGCATGCCCTGGCGCTGCGCGAGGAGGAGCTGCACGGCTTGCTGCAGCAACGTGAGCTGAGCCTGCCGGCCGAGCTCAGCCAGCAACTGCTGCACAGCAGCGAGGGCTGGCTGGCCGGGGTCTGCCTGCTGCTGATCCAGGGCACCGCGCAGAACCTGCCGGAGCGCCTGGCCGCCGGCACCGCGCTGCTGCAGGAATACATCGAGCGCGAGGTGCTCAACGGCCTGCCCGCGGCGCTCGAGCGCGCGCTGCTGGTGCTGGCGCATGTCCCGCGGTTTTCCGCCGAGCTGTGCGCGCACCTGCTGGAGGGCGAGGACGCGCCCGGCCTGCTCGCCGAGCTGCGCCGCCGCCAGCTGTTCCTGCATGGCCTGGACAGCTGCGGCGAATGGTTCCGCCTGTGGCGCCCGCTGGCGGCCATGCTCCGCCGGCACAGCCCGGTGCCGCTGCAGGCGCATGTGCGCGCCTGCCAGTGGTTCGCCGCCCGTGGCGATGTGCGCGCCGCGGTGGAACATGCGCTGTGGGCCGAGCAGCCGGAGGTGGCGGCCAACTTCCTGCAGCGCTATGGCCAGGAACAGCTGCTGATCGGCCACAGCGTGGCGCAGTACCTGCACTGGCGCGACGGGCTGCCGGCCAGCCTGTTCTCCAGCACGCCGCGGCTGGTCTGCCAGCAGGCCTGGGCGTTGATCATCTGTGCCCGGCTCGACGAGGCCGCCGCCTGCCTGGAGCACCTCGCGCGCTTCCTGCCGCAACCCGATGCGCGCCGCCAGCAGCAGTGGCTGGCTCAGTACCAGGCGATCCAGGGTGTGCTGCAGCGCCAGCGCGGCCTGCGCAGCGCCCGTCAGCACTGCCTGGAGGCGCTGGCGGTGCTGGCACCGGCGGCCTGGTCGCAGCATGTGCTGTGCTACCAGGCGCTGTCCCAGCAGGCGATGGCCGAGAACGACCTGAGCGCGGCCCAGCACTACAGCGAGGCAGGCCTCAAGCTGGCGCGCGAGCAGGGCAGCGTGCTGTTCGAGGCGCTGCTCAGCGTCGACCGCATCCACCTGCTGGACATGCTCGGCGAAGGCGTACGCGCCGCCGAACTGGTCGAGCAGTCCTTGCAGCACCTGCAGCAGGCCGGCCTGCAGGGGCCGGTGCTGGCCCGACTGCTGCTGTTGCGCGGCAGCCTGCTGGCGAGCCAGGGGGCCGACCAGGCGGCGGAGGCGGCGTTTGTCGCCGGCCTGCGCGAGGCCGAGAGCTGCACCGATGCCTATGTGCTGTTCGGCTACCAGGGCCTGGCGCAACTGGCCGCCGAGCGCGGCGAGTTTGCCCAGGCCCAGCTGCTGCTGCGCAAGGCCGAGCGGCAGATGCAGTGGCAGCGCGTGCCGGAAGTGCGCTACCGCGGCGTGCTGCAGATGGCCGCCGGGCTGCTCAGCCTGCGCCAGGGCGATGTGGAGCAGGCGCGCGGCGGTTTCCTCCAGGTGCAGCAGCACCTGCAGAACCACGACCTGCTGGCGCCCTCCGGCTTCTACGACCTGCAGCTGCGCAGCCGGCATGCCCTGGCCCTGGCCGAGCTGGCCCTGGGCCAGGCGCAGGCGGCCGGCGCGGCCCTGCGCGGTCTGCTGGACGACAGCCTGCGCCTGGGCCACCGCGGCCTGGCCTGCGAGTGCCGCTTCAGCCTGGCCGAGGCGTTGCGTCAGGCCGACGAGCCGGCCGCCGCCGCTGCCGAGTTGCAGCTGGCCCTGGCCGAGGCCGAGCGCCAGCAGCAGCTGCGGCCCCTGCTGGCGCTGTACCGGCGCCAGCCGGCCTGGCTGCAGCAGGCGCTGCCGGTGCTGGCCGAAGCCCACTGGCAGGCCCGCTTGCAACCGGCGTCGGCGGGAGCGGCGGGGGTGGCGCCCAGCGAGTCGCTGCTGAGCAAGCGCGAGGAGGCGGTGCTGCAGCTGATCGCCCTGGGCTGTTCCAACCAGCAGATCGCCGAGCAGCTGTACATCTCCCTGCACACGGTGAAGACCCACGCGCGGCGGATCAACGTCAAGCTCGGCGTCGAGCGGCGCACCCAGGCGGTGGCGCGGGCCAAGGCGCTGGGCTGGATGGGCTGAGCGGCGGCATTTTCGTCACCGCCCTGCTCGGCACCTAGTCCCAGGCGGTGTAGCAGTGGTTGCCGGGGGGCTTCGGGGTCGCTACCGGCAGCTGCTCGCCGTCCTTGAGCAGGGCCAGACCTTCGGCCCCCTGGGGTTGGCCTGGTGCACGGCGCACCCGGCTCTAGGCCGTTGTCGTGGGTAGCAGCTGGTCGGCCGGCTGCGGGTGGCCGAACCAGTAGCCCTGGCCGAAGTCGCAGCCGAGGTCGAGGAGGAAACGCGCCTGCTGCTCCTGCTCGATGCCTTCGGCGAGCACGTGCAGGCCCAGGCTGCGGCCGAGGGTCACCACGGCACGGGCGATGGCGGCATCTTCCGGGTCGCTGGGCAGGCCGCGGACGAAGCTCTGGTCGAGCTTGAGCTTGTCCACCGGCAGGCGCTTGAGGCGGGCCAGCGAGGAGTAGCCGGTGCCGAAGTCGTCGATCGCCAGGCGCACGCCCAGGCTGCGCAGGTGCTGCAGCAGTTCCAGGGCGCGGTCCGGGTCTTCCATCACCGCGCTTTCCGTGACCTCCAGCTCCAGATGGGCGGGGTCCAGGCCGGTCTTGGCCAGGACCCGCGCCACCTGCAGATCCAGCTCGCCGCGGCTGAACAGGCGGCTGGAGACATTCACCGCGACGAACTCCAGCCCGATGCCGCGGGCCTGCCAGCGGCACATCTGGGCGCAGGCCTGTTCCAGCACCCAGGCGTCGATTGCGCCGATCAGGCCGCTGTCCTCGGCCATCGGAATGAACTCGCCCGGCGGCACCAGGCCGCGTTCCGGATGCTGCCAGCGCACCAGGGCCTCGACGCCGAGCATGCGCCGGTCGCCGCTCAGGTGGTGGATCGGCTGGTAGTACACGCGCAGCTGGTCCTGTTCCAGGGCCTGGCGCAGCTCGGCCTCCAGCTTGACCCGCTGGCGCGCCAGGATGGTCATGTCCTGGCTGTAGAAGCTGAAGGTCTGCCGGCCGCTGCTCTTGGCGCGGAACAGCGCCGAGTCGGCGTTGCGCAGCAGCTGCTCGACCGAGTCGCCGTCATCCGGGTACAGGCTGATGCCGATGCTGGCGCCGATGAACAGGGTCTCGCCCTGGATGCTGAACGGCTCGGCCAGGCATTCGAGCAGGCGCTGGGCCAGCGCGGAGGCCTGCGCAGCCTGGGCACAGTCGGTGCTGAGCAGGCCGAACTCGTCGCCGCCCAGGCGCGCCAGGGTCAGATGCTTGCCGAGGCTGCCGGCCAGGCGCTCGCCGATCAGCTTGAGCAACTGGTCGCCGGTGTTGTGGCCGAGGCTCTCGTTGATGATCTTGAAGTGGTCGAGGTCGATCAGCAGCAGGGCGCCGCGCTGGGCGCGCTGCAGGGCCTGCTCGATGCGCTCGCTGAACAGCAGGCGGTTGGGCAGAGTGGTCAGCGGATCGTGGTGGGCCAGGTAGTCCAGCTCGTGCTGCGAGCGCTTGAGCGCGCTGATGTCGGAAAACACCGCGACGTAGTGGCTGAGGTTGCCGCTCTCGTCGTGGATGCTGCGCAGGCACTGCCACATGGGGAAGACCTCGCCGCTCTTGCGCCGGTTCCAGATCTCGCCGCTCCATGAGCCGCGCTGCTCCAGGGCATGCCACAGGCTCTGGTAGAAGGCGCGGTCATGGCGTCCGGACTTGAACAGCGACGGGGTTTGCCCGAGCACTTCCTCGGCGGCGTAGCCGGTGATGCGGCTGAACGCCGGGTTGACGTGGACGATGTGCTGGTTGCGGTCGGTGACCAGCACGCCTTCCTGGGTGCTGTCGAATACCGCGGCGGCCTGGCGCAGGCTGTCCTCGTCGGCGCGGCGCTGGGTGATGTCGACCGTAGTGCCGATGAAGCGCAGCGGCTGCTGCGCCTCGTCGAGCAGCAGCTGGCCGCGGGCCAGCAGCCAGCGGTAGTCGCCGTTCTGGTGGCGCAGGCGATAGGTGCCTTCGTAGTAGGGCGTGCGCTGTTCGAACAAGGCTTGCACGCGCTGGATGGCCTGTTCGCGGTCATCCGGGTGCAGGCGTTCTTCCCAGGCCGCGCGGCTGTTGCCGAACTGCTCGGGGGTATAGCCGAGCAGGCTGCAGTAACGCCGCGAATAGAACACTCGGTCGCTCGTCATGTCCCAGTCCCACAGGCCTTCCTGGGCGGAGTCCAGGGCCAGGTTCAGGCGCTCCTCGCTGTGCTTGATATGGCGGCGGATCAGCGATTGCTCGTGCTGGTACTGGCGCAAGGCGCAGTACAGCAGCAGGCCGGTAAACAGGATGAAGGCCAAGCCCTTGAGCAGCTGGTAGCGCGCCAGGTGGTCGCGGTCCAGCCCCAGGCCCAGCAGCAGGGCGTCGCTGCACAGCAGCCAGAGCAGGGCCGCCAGCAAATAGAGCAGGGTCAGTTGCAGCGGACTGCGCTGGAGTTTCATCAAGGGGGGGATTCGGTCAAAAGAGGGGGGAAATGTGCACTGGCGCGCATTATAGATGAGTTGTCATCCAGAGTATTCCCGTCTAAAGGCGCTCTGGTTTTCTCCCGGCGCTAGGCGATAATGCGCCTAGGTTCGCGTTGCGGGCCGTCTCCCTCTTCCCCGCGAGGCAACACCCTTCATGTGGTACAACGGCTTTCTCGACCTGTCGGTCTGGCAACTGATCGCGGTCACCCTGGTGATGACCCATATCACCATCGTCAGCGTCACAGTCTATCTGCACCGCTACTCGGCGCACCGCGCGCTGGAGCTGCATCCGGCGCTCAAGCACTTCTTCCGTTTCTGGCTGTGGCTGAGCACTGGCCAGAACACCCGCGAGTGGACCGCCATCCACCGCAAGCACCACGCCAAATGCGAAACCGTGGATGACCCGCACAGCCCGGTGATCAAGGGCCTGGGCACCGTGCTGCGTACCGGTGCCGAGCTCTACCAGCAGGAAGCGAAGAACCCGGAGACCCTGCGCATCTACGGCAAGAACTGCCCGGAAGACTGGGTCGAGCGGAATGTCTATTCGCGTTTCCCGACCGGCGGTATCGTGCTGATGGCGATCATCGATCTGGCCCTGTTCGGCGTGCTCGGCATGACCGTGTGGGCGATCCAGATGATGTGGATTCCGGTGTGGGCCGCGGGCGTGATCAACGGCCTCGGCCATGCCGTCGGCTACCGCAACTTCGAGTGCCGCGACGCGGCCACCAACCTGCTGCCCTGGGGCATCCTGATCGGCGGCGAAGAGCTGCACAACAACCATCACACCTACCCCAACAGCGCCAAGCTGTCGGTGAAGAAGTGGGAGTTCGACATGGGCTGGGCCTGGATCCAGCTGTTCAGCGCCCTGCGCCTGGCCAAGGTGCAGCGCGTGGCGCCGATCGCCCACCGCGTGGCAGGCAAGCGCAACCTGGACATGGATACCGCCATGGCCATCCTCAACAACCGTTTCCAGATCATGGCGCAGTACCGCAAGCTGGTCATCGCGCCGCTGGTCAAGCAGGAGCTGGCCAAGGCCGACGAGTCGGTACGCCACCAGTTCCGCCGCGCCAAGCGCCTGCTGTCGCGCGAGACCAGCCTGCTCGACGAGGGCCACCAGGCACGCATCCAGCGCATGCTGGAGCAGAGCCAGGCGCTCAAGGTGATCTACGAGAAGCGTCTGGCCCTGCAGCAGATCTGGGTCAAGACCAGCAGCAACGGCCACGACATGCTCGAGGCGATCAAGCAGTGGGTGAACGAGGCCGAGGCCAGCGGCATCCAGTCGCTGCGCGAGTTCGCCGAACAGCTGAAAACCTACTCGCTGCGACCGGCCACGGCCTGAGTCCGGCAGTAGCGAAAAGCCCGCCTTCCGGCGGGCTTTTTCGTTCCGGGGCTCGGCGCAGGCGGCGGGTCGCCGGGCTCCAGCGCGCCGCCAGGCTGTCCTGATCGGCGGTTAGCGGCCCCGCCAACTCCTGGGTCCGGGCGCGTAGCGCTGATCTATGCTGCTTGAGTGAATCAGCGCGAGGTCAGCATGGCCGTGGAGTCGGATCGACTGCCCGGGTGGAGTTGGTGGTTGCCGCTGCCACTGTTCCACCTGGGAACCTGGTTGTCCTTGTCGAGCCAGTTCGTCAGTGGCGCGGCGCTCTGGTACCTGCCGTTCGCCCTGGGCCTGACCCTCGTGCTGTGGTGGGGGCCGCGGGTGTTGCCAGCGCTGTACCTCAACGCCGCGCTCAGCATTCCGCTGTGGGGCCTGGACTGGCACTGGGCGCCGCTCTACGCGCTGCCGGAAACCCTGGGGGTCGGCCTCGCCTGGCTGCTGCTGCGCCGGCCCGATTTCGATGCCGCGCTGGCCAGCGTGCCCAGCCTGATGCGCTTCATCCTGCTCGGTGTGCTGCTGCCGGTCGCCCTGGTGGCGCTTGGCGTACAGGGCAATCTGCTGCTGACCGGGGTGCTGGCGGGCGGGCACTGGTGGCCGGCGACCCTGACCCTGTGGCTGGCTGACAGCCTGGCCAGCTTCGGCGTGGCCCTGCCCCTGCTGGCCCTGCTGACGCCCTGGTTGCGCCGGCGTGGCTGGGCCCGTCCGGGGCCGCAGGCCGCCGCGAGCAGCCCGCTGACGGCGCCGCCCTGGTGGGCGCTGCTCGGCCTGCTGCTGAGCCTGCCGCTGCTGCTGTTCAGCCTGCCGCCGCTGCTGGTCCTGCCGCTGATCGGCGTGATGATGCTGCTGTTGGCGCTGCTCTTGGGTTTCAGCGGCGCGCTCTGGGGCGCGGTGCTGACGGCGCTGTCGGTGCTCGCCCTGCCGCTGGCCGGCGACCTGGGGCTGGGCGGCGACTGGCAGAGCCCGCAGCGCCTGGAAATGCACTTCAGCGTGCTGCTGCTGGTGGTCGCCGCCCTGCTGGTCGGGCGCGCCCTCAGCGACCTGCGCCACACCCTGCAGCGCAGCGCGGCGATGCAGAAGGAGCTGGCCCTGGCCAACCTGGCCTTGCAGGCCTGCCCGCTCGGCGTATCGATTTCCGATGCGCGCCGCCCCGGCAATCCCTTCATCTATTGCAACCCGGCGCTGGAGCGGATCAGCGGCTACCGCCGCGAGGAGATCCTCGGCAGCGCCAGCCGCCTGCTGCTGGCCGGCAAGGAGGACCACGGCGCCCTGTTGCGCGCGCGCCAGGCGCTCAGCCGCGGCCTGCCGCACCAGGAGGTGCTGCGCAACTACCGCAAGAATGGCGAGGAGTTCTGGAACGAGGTGATCATCGCGCCGCTGCTCGACGAGCACGGCAAGGTCAGCCATTTCGTCGCCCTCAACCATGACGTCAGCGAGCGCGAGCGCCTGGCGGAAGAGCTGGCCAGGGGCCGCGAGGAGCTGCTGCGGCAGACCCATCTGCTGTCGCAGACCGAGGCGATCGCCGATATCGGCGGCTGGGTGCTGGAGATGGCCGACCAGCGCATGTACTGGACCGACGGCTGCTTCCGCATGAACGAGATGGACCCGGCCGGCGGCGCGCCCTCGCTGCAGGTGGCCCTGAGCCGCTACGACCGCGAGAGCCGCCGGCTCATCGAGCAGACCCTGGCGCAGATCATGCGCAGCGGCCAGGCCTTCGACATGGAGGTACGCCTGTCCGGGGCCCGCGGCACCTCGCGCTGGGTGCGCCTGAAGGGCTTTCCGGAAATGGACGGCCAGCGCATGGTGCGCCTGTACGGCGCGATCCAGGACATCAGCGCGCGCAAGCGGGCCGAGCAGCAGCTGCGCGAGCGCGACGAATGGCTGCGCCTGTTCTTCGAGGCGCCGCTGATCGGCATGGCCATGATCAACCCGCAGGGGCGGTGGCTGGAGGTCAACTACAAGCTGTGCCAGATCCTCGGGCGCAGCCGCGAGGAGCTGCGCAACAGCAGCTGGCGGCGGATCACCCATGCCGAGGACGTGCCCCGCGAGGCGGCGCTGTTCGATGCGATCAACCGCGGCGAGCGTGACGACTACGAGCTGGAGAAACGCTTCCTGCGCCGCGACGGCTCGGTGCTCTACAGCCGCCTGAGCCTGCGCGCGGTGCGCGAGCAGGACGGCAAGCTGGAAGCCTGCCTGGTCCTGATCGAGGACATCACCGAGCGGCACGAGGCGCAGGCGCGTTACCGCACCCTGGTGGAGCATGCCCCGGAGGCCATCGTGCTGTTCAGCCCCAAGGGCGGCATCATCGAGGCCAACGAGAATGCCCTGCGCCTGTTCAAGCTCAGCCACGCCGAGCTGCTGGGCAAGGGCCTGTTCGAGCTGAGCCCGCCCCGCCAGGCCAATGGCGAGGAGTCCGCACCGCTGGCGCGCGAGTACCTGGATGCCGCGATCAATGGCGGCACCCCGGTGTTCGAGTGGCTGCATCGCGACAGCGTCGGCCATCTGCTGCCCTGCGAGGTGCGCCTGGTACGCATGCCCGGCCAGCCGCTGCTGATCCGCGGCAGCATCACCGATATCTCCGAACGCCAGCGCTACCAGCGCGAGATCGAACGCCTGGCCTACAGCGACGAGCTGACCGGCCTGCCCAACCGTCGCCTGCTGCAGGACCGTTTGCAGCAGGCCATGGCCCGCGAACAGCGCGAGGAGCGCTTCGGCGCCTTGCTGTTCATCGACCTCGACCACTTCAAGACGGTCAACGACAGCCTCGGCCATCCCAGCGGCGATGCCCTGCTCAAGGCGGTCAGCGACCGCCTGAGCGGCTGCCTGCGCGCCGAGGACACCCTGGCCCGGCTGGGCGGCGACGAGTTCGTGGTGCTCCTGGAAAACCTCGCCAGCAGCCCGACGCAGGCCGCCGAGTACGCCGCCGAGGTGGGCGAGAAGCTGCTGGCCAGCCTGCAGGGCAGCTACCTGATCCACGGCCACGAGCTGGCGGTCAGCGCCAGCATCGGCATCACCCTGCACCCGCTGCCGGGGCAGGGCGCCGCCGATGCGCTGAAGCAGTCGGACACCGCCATGTACCAGGCCAAGCAGGGCGGGCGCAATGCCCTGCACTTCTTCGCCCCGGAGATGCAGGCGGTGATCGACCAGCGCCTGCTGCTGCAGAGCGAGCTGCGCCAGGCGATGAGCCGCGACCAGCTGTACCTGGTGTTCCAGCCGCAGCTGGAACTGGCCGACGGCGCGGTCGCCGGTGCCGAGGTGCTGCTGCGCTGGCAGCACCCGGAGCGCGGCGAGATCCCGCCGAGCCAGTTCATCCCCCTGGCCGAGGAAACCGGGCTGATCCAGGAACTCGGTAACTGGGTGCTGGAGCAGGCCTGCGCCCGCCTGGCGAGCTGGCAGGCGCGCTGGCCGCAGCTGGTGCTGGCGCTCAACCTCAGCCCGCGCGAGCTGCGCCAGCCGGACTGCGCCGAGCGCATCAATGCCTGCCTGCTGCGCCACGGCCTGCCGGCCAGTGCGCTGGAGCTGGAGATCACCGAGGGCGTGCTGCTGGAGGATGTCGAACGCTGCATCGCCGCCATGCAGGCGCTCAAGCAGCTGGGCATCCGCTTCGCCATCGACGACTTCGGTACCGGCTATTCGTCGCTGACCTACCTCAAGCGCCTGCCGCTGGACCGGCTGAAGATCGATCGCAGCTTCATCCATGACCTGCAAAGCGATGCCAGCGGGCAGATGCTGGTCGAGACCATTCTGCTGATCGCCCGCAACCTGGGGCTGGCGTGCGTGGCCGAAGGCATCGAGAACGAGGCGCAGCTGGGCTGGCTGCGCAGCCGCGGTTGCGCCCTGGGGCAGGGCTACCACTTTGCCCGGCCGCTGGCCGAGGCGGAGTTTCTGCAGTGGATGCAGGCGTACCACGCCGGGCGCGACCCGGCCGCGGCGGCTGGCTAGGCTCGGGGCTCGGCGGCCTGGGGGGCGGGCCGCGCCTTCAGCCCTTGCCTTTGGTCCGGGTCAGGTGCGGGCCGCCGTTTTTCTCGATGTACTGGATGATCATCCCGGCCACGTCCTTGCCGGTGGTGGTCTCGATGCCTTCCAGGCCAGGGGAGGAGTTCACCTCCATCACCAGCGGGCCGTGGTGGGAGCGCAGGATGTCGACCCCGGCCACCGACAGGCCCATGACCTTGGCCGCGCGGATGGCGGTCATGCGCTCTTCCGGGGTGATCTTGATCAGGCTGGCCGAACCGCCGCGGTGCAGGTTGGAGCGGAATTCGCCGGGCTTGGCCTGGCGCTTCATCGCCGCGATCACCTTGTCGCCGACCACGAAGCAGCGGATGTCGGCGCCGCCGGCTTCCTTGATGTACTCCTGGACCATGATGTTCTGCTTGAGGCCCATGAAGGCCTCGATCACCGATTCGGCGGCCTTTTCCGTCTCGCAGAGCACCACGCCGATGCCCTGGGTGCCTTCCAGCACCTTGATCACCAGCGGCGCGCCGTTGACCATCTGGATCAGGTCGGGGATGTCGTCCGGCGAGTGGGCGAAGCCGGTCACCGGCAGGCCGACGCCGCGCCGCGAGAGCAGCTGCAGCGAGCGCAGCTTGTCGCGCGAGCGGCTGATGGCCACCGACTCGTTGAGCGGGAACACGCCCATCATCTCGAACTGGCGCAGCACCGCGCAGCCGTAGAAGGTCACCGAGGCGCCGATGCGCGGGATCACCGCGTCGAAGTTCTCCAGCGGGCGGCCGCGGTAGTGGATCTGCGGCTTGTGGCTGGCGATGTTCATGTAGGCGCGCAGGGTGTCGATCACTACCACTTCATGGCCGCGTTCGGTGCCGGCCTCCACCAGGCGACGGGTCGAATACAGGCGCGGGTTGCGCGACAGGATGGCAATCTTCATTGAGCACCGGAAGGCAGGGAAAGCTGGGGTTTGTCTTGCACGTAGGTCAGCGCCGGGTTGACCACCAGTTGGCCGTCGACCAGCGCCTTGGAGCCGAGCAGCACGCGGTAGCGCATGGTCTTGCGGCAGGCCAGGGTGAACTCCACCGGCCACAGGCGATCGCCCAGCGCCAGCTGGGTACGGATCACGTAGCGGGTCTGGGCCTGGCCGTTGGAGCTCCTGATGGTCTTCACCGTCACCAGTGGCGCCTCGCAGCGATGGCGGCGCTGCACCTGGGTGCCGAGGTGGGCGGTGAAGCGCACCCAGGGTTCACCGTCACGGTCGAACGGCTGGATATCGCTGGCGTGCAGGGTCGAGGTGCTGGCACCGGTGTCGATTTTGCCGCGCAGGCCGACCATGCCCAGCTCGGGCAGGTTGATCCATTCGCGCAGGCCGATGACGGCGAGATGGTCGAAAGTCTTCAATGCAGGCTTTCTCCGGAAGTTGCGGGCATTCTAGTAGGCCCATGTGACAACTGCATCAGGCAAGATTCAGCGTCATGACCGATCTCTTGGCGAGGGCACGATGAGCGATAAAGACCCAGACAAGGTGCGCCTGGACAAATGGCTGTGGGCGGCGCGTTTCTACAAGACCCGCGCCCTGGCCAAGGAAGCCATCGAGGGTGGCAAGGTGCATTGCCGCGGCGAGCGCTGCAAGCCGGGCAAGGAGCCGCGGATCGGCGACGAATACGTCATCCGCACCGGCTTCGAGGAGCGCACGGTGCGCGTGCTCGCGCTGTCCATGGTGCGCCGCGGGGCGCCGCAGGCGCAGCTGCTGTACGAGGAGACTGCCGACAGCCGGCAGCACCGCGAGGCCGCGGCCGAGCTGCGCAAGGCCGGCGCCCTGGGCCTGCAGACCGACGGCCGGCCGAGCAAGAAGCAGCGCCGCCAGCTGCAGCAGTTCCGCGGCGGGCAGGACTGAGAGCCTGTTCACGATCTCCTGTCCGTCGGCCATACCGCGTTAAAAGCAGGCTCGGAATGCTCATTTACAGCTCGTAAACTCCGCTTCCTCGCCTGTTTTTGCCTTGTCTGGCTCTAGTCCAAAAGATCGTGAACAGGCTCTGAGAGGCGGGCGCTGGACAGCCGGGCCTTGGTCGCGCCGGGCTTTGCGCCTAAAATCGCCAACCCTGAAACCAAGCAGAGTCCGGGCATGACCGATTTCACTCAACGTTTCCTGTTCGACGACTCCGATGTGCGCGGCGAACTGGCCAGCCTTGGCGAGAGCTACCAGCACGTGCTGGCCAAGCATCCCTACCCGCAGCCGGTGGCCCAGCTGCTCGGCGAAATGCTCGCCGCCGCCGCGCTGCTGGTCGGTACCCTGAAGTTCGATGGCCTGCTGATCCTGCAGGCGCGTTCCAACGGCCCGGTGCCGCTGCTGATGATCGAGATCTCCAGCAAGCGTGAAGTGCGCGGCATCGCCCGCTACGACGCCGAGCAGATCAAGGCCGATGCCGGCCTGCGCGAACTGATGCCCGAAGGCAGCCTGGCGCTGACCATCGACCACCAGCAGGGCCAGCGCTACCAGGGCATCGTCGGCCTGGAAGGCGACAGCCTGGCCGATTGCCTGTCCGACTACTTCGCCAGCTCCGAGCAGCTGCCCACCCGCTTCTGGCTGCATGCCGACGGCCGCCGCGCCCGCGGCCTGCTGTTGCAGCAGTTGCCGGCCGACCGCCTGCCGGACCCCGAGGAGCGGGCGGCCAGCTGGGAACACCTGCTGACCCTGGCCAACACCCTGAGCGCCGAGGAACTGCTGGGGCTCGATAACGAAACTGTGCTGCACCGCCTGTATCACCAGGAAGCCCTGCGCCTGTTCGACCCGCTGCCCCTGCAGTTCCGCTGCAGCTGCTCGCGCGAGCGTTCGGCGCGGGCGCTGATCAGCCTGGGGCGGGAAGATGCCGAGCTGCTGCTCGGCGAGCATGGCGGGCAGGTGGAAATCGATTGCCAGTTCTGCAACCAGCGCTATGCCTTCGATGCGGCCGATGTGGCGCAGCTGTTCGCCAGCGGCGATACCCAGGCGCCCTCGGCGACCCGGCACTGATGCTATAGCGTGCGTCTATCGGTTAGTTCGGTAGACAAGAGGCTGCCAAAAAGCCGGCTTTTCTGGCATACTCCCGCGACTTTTTTATCGCTGTAGCGAAGCCAGCGGCTTACTACACAACGTTTGGAAGACTCGGCCAGCCGCCGACGGGGACCCTCATGACGCAAGCCAACACCGCCGTTTACACCGATATCAGCGTTGCCCAACTGGTCGAAGAGGCCATTCGCCGTGGCGAAGGCGAGCTGGCCGCCAATGGCGCGCTGGTTGTGCGTACCGGTCATCGCACCGGCCGCTCCCCGGCTGACCGTTACATCGTGCAGGAGCCGAGCAGCGAGGCGAAAATCGCCTGGGGCAACATCAACCGTCCGTTCCCGGCCGACAAGTTCGATGCCCTGTGGGATCGCGTCGAGGAATTCAACCGCGGCCAGGATCGCTTCGTCTCCCACGTGCATGTCGGCTCTGCCGCCGAGCACTACCTGCCGGTCAAGATGACCACCGCCACCGCCTGGCAGAACCTGTTCGGCCGCCAGCTGTTCATCGAGCCGCAGACCTACAACCCGGCCGGCAAGGACGAGTGGAAGGTGCTCAACGTGCCCAACTTCGAGTGCGTGCCGGAGCGTGACGGCACCAACTCCGACGGCTGCGTGATCATCAACTTCGCCGCCAAGAAGGTCCTGCTGGCCGGCATGCGCTACGCCGGTGAAATGAAGAAGGCCATGTTCTCCGTGCAGAACTTCCTGCTGCCGGAAAAAGACGTGCTGCCGATGCACTGCGCCGCCAACATCGGCGAAGAAGGCGACGTGACCCTGTTCTTCGGCCTGTCCGGCACCGGCAAGACCACCCTGTCCGCTGACGAAAGCCGCTACCTGATCGGTGACGACGAGCACGGCTGGGGCGAAGGCGTGGTGTTCAACATCGAAGGCGGTTGCTATGCCAAGTGCATCGACCTGTCCGAGAAGAACGAGCCGGTGATCTGGAAAGCCATCCAGTTTGGCGCCGTGCTGGAAAACGTGGTGCTCGACGAGAACCGCGTGCCGGACTACACCGATGACAGCCTGACCCAGAACAGCCGTGCCGCCTACCCGCTGGAGCACGTCGAGAAGCGCAGCGAGAAGAACCTCGGCGGCGAGCCGAATGCGGTGATCTTCCTGACCTGCGACCTGACTGGCGTACTGCCGCCGGTGTCGATCCTGAACAACGAGCAGGCGGCCTACCACTTCCTGTCCGGCTACACCGCGCTGGTCGGTTCCACCGAAATGGGCAGCGGCAGCGGCATCAAGTCGACCTTCTCCACCTGCTTCGGTGCGCCGTTCTTCCCGCGCCCGGCTGGCGAATACGCCGAGCTGCTGATCAAGCGCATCAATGGTTTCGGCTCCAAGGTCTACCTGGTCAACACCGGCTGGACCGGCGGTGGTTACGGCGTCGGCAAGCGCTTCAACATTCCGACCACCCGTGGCGTGATCGCGGCCATCCAGAGCGGCGCGCTGATCGGTGCCGAAACCGAGCACCTGCCGCTGATCAACCTGGACGTGCCGAAGGCCGTGCCGGGCGTCGAGACCAACCTGCTCAACCCGCGCAACACCTGGGCCGACCAGAACGCCTACGACGAGGCCGCCAAAGGCCTGGCCAAGCTGTTCATCGAGAACTTCAAGAAGTTCGACGTATCCGACGCCATCCGCAACGCCGGCCCGCAGCTCTAAGCTGACAGCGCCATAGAAAAAGCCGCCCTCGGGCGGCTTTTTTGTGCGCTGCTGGCGGTGCAGATCAGGCACGGGTGGCTACGTACGGTTCCGGCGCTGCCGGTTTTGCCTCTGGCCGCTCGACGCGGCGGGTGTTGCTCGCGATGTCCTGTGCCAGCTGGTTGCGACGGACCTCGTCACGCAGTTGCAGCGCTGTTCCCACCGCGCCCGGCTGGCTGTCGATCTCGCCTTCGCTGGCGACCGCCAGATAGGTACCGATTTGCCGTTGCTGGCTGGTGGCGCTGTACAACTGGGTGGCGGCGCTACGCCGGTTGGACTGGCTCAGTGCCTGACTGTCCTGTTGCTCGGCGACTCGATCAGCAGCGCGGTCGACTGCGCGGTTCACCTGTTCCGGGCTGCCCGGAGTCTCGGGTGATGCGACGGCCTGGCCGGCTTTCTTGATGATCTGGGTCGAGAGCGGCAGGTTGCCGCTGTACCCGGATACCTGCATGCCCTACCTCCTGTGTGGCCCTACTGAATTCAATCTACCTCGCCCGCGGCAGGTCCGTTAGATGGATTGGCGATAGTGCAGCGGATGGATTGTCTCGTTGGTTTTTCGCCACCGCGCACGGGGCTGTAGCCGCGCCCTGGCGGCACGGCCTTGCGCCGCATCGCCGGCTAGGCGGGTTGCGGCAGCAGGCTCTTGTGCCCTTCGCGGACGATGTTGTCCGCCAGGGCGCCTGGGCTGAGCAGGCTGGCGAGGATCAGCAGCAGCGGGGCGATGCGCTTCATGGTGCCTCCGGGGTGGGCCGGTGGGGAGGACTGCCAGGCGACCGTCCGGGCGCAGCCGGTGGCAGCGCGGACAGGCTCATGGGCGGATGGCCAGCGGCATCCGCCTGGTTACACAGAAAAGGCGATCAGCGGCTTTTGTGCAAGGCCGCGCGCGAACAAGGTGCTCCGCGCGGTGGGCGGGTTCAGCTGCGGTCGGCCAGCACGCCGATCAGGAAGAACACCAGCAACAGCACCGGCGCCAGGGTGAAGTTGTTGAAGTAGCCCAGGCCCTGGGCCAGCCAGGGGGTGAGAAAGACGATGGCCAGGCCGTAGCCGACCGCGCAGACCAGGACGAAGATCAGCGTGCGCAGGAAGAAGTTGAAGCTGCTGATCGAGCGTTGCACCCAGGCATTGATACCCGGCCCGAACAGCACGAACAGGGTGGCCATGATGGCCAGGGAAATGTCGTGCAGGTTGCCGCGGCACCAGCGCGACAGGGTGGTGATCAGGTCGAGCAGCAGATCCATCGGTGGTCCTTATTGTGGGCGGTAGGCGAGCGTGCCTGGCAGTTTACCGTCTGTCGCCCGGGGCGGGGTAGGTTGGGTTGAGCACAGCGAAGCCCAACGGCGGACGGATGGGGGCACGGCGTTGCCGCACCCTCGCTCGTTGGGCTTCGGCACTGCGTGCCTCAACCCAACCTACGGCAGGAAGTGCTGCAGCAGATCGTTGAGGAACAGCTGGCCTTCGCGGGTGGCGACCAGGCGCGTCGGGTCGGCCAGCAGCAGCTTGCGCGATTCGGCTTCGCGGCGGGCCGCGGCCAGTTGCGTCAGGGGCAGGCCGGTGCGCGCGGTGAACAGGCTGGCGGGTACGCCTTCGGTCAGGCGCAGCGCATTCATCAGGAACTCGAACGGCAGCTCGTCGGCGGTCAGCAGGCGTTCGCCGGCCTGGAAGGCCTTGGCCGGGTCGAGGTAGTCTTTGGGCAGGCGGGTCTTCCAGCTGCGCGCGATCTGCCCGGCCGGGCTGCTCAGCTTGGCGTGGGCACCGGCACCGATGCCGAGGAAGTCGCCGAAGGTCCAGTAGTTGAGGTTGTGCCGCGCCGCCTGGCCGGCCTGGGCGTAGGCGGAGACCTCGTACTGGGCGTAGCCCTGCTCGGCCAGCAGGGCCTGGCCGGCTTCCTGGATGTCCCACAGCAGGTCGTCTTCCGGCAGCGCCGGCGGCTGGCTCCAGAACACCGTGTTGGGCTCCATGGTCAGCTGGTACCAGGACAGGTGGGTCGGCCCCTGAGCGATGGCGGTGCGCAGGTCGAACAGGGCGTCCTCGATGCTCTGCTCGGGCAGGCCGTGCATCAGGTCGAGGTTGAAGTTGTCGAAACCGGCGGCGCGCGCCATATCGGCGGCTCGCACGGCCTCATTACCGTCGTGGATGCGGCCGAGGGCCTTGAGCTTGGCCTGCTGGAAGCTCTGCACGCCGATCGACAGGCGATTGATGCCGAGGCGCCGGTAATCGCGGAACTTGGCCTGCTCGAAGGTCCCGGGGTTGGCTTCCAGGGTGATCTCGATGTCACGGGCAAAATGCACGCGCCGCTCGACGCCTTCCAGCAGGCGGCTCAGGGTGCGGGCCGAGAACAGGCTGGGGGTGCCGCCGCCGAAGAAGATCGAGGAAAGCTCGCGGCCGTGGACATGGCCGAGGTCGGCGTCCAGGTCGGCCAGCAGGGCGTCGACATAGTCCTCTTCCGGCAGCGTGGGGCCGGCGGCGTGGGAGTTGAAGTCGCAGTACGGGCATTTGCGCACGCACCACGGGATGTGGATGTACAGGGCAAGGGGCGGGAGCTGGAAGCCCCCGCCGCTGAGCGGGCTCATGCCAGCCCCAGGCGCTGCTTGAGCAGGGCCATGGCGCGGGCGCGGTGGCTGAGCTGGTTCTTCTCGATCGCGGTCAGCTCGGCGCTGGAGCAGCCGCGTTCGGCGACCCAGAACAGTGGGTCGTAGCCGAAGCCATGCTCGCCGCACGGCGCGTGCAGGATGCTGCCGTGCCAGAGGCCCTCGCAGAGGATCGGCAGCGGGTCGTCGGCGTGTCGCACCAGAGCCAGGGCACAGACGAACTGGGCGCCGCGCTCGGCGTCCGGCACAGCCTTGAGCGCTTCCAGCAGCTTGGCGTTGTTGGCCGCGTCACCCTGGCCATCGGCATAGCGCGCCGAGTAGATGCCGGGTGCGCCGCCGAGGCAATCCACGGCCAGCCCCGAGTCGTCGGCCAGCGCCGGCAGGCCGGACACCCGGGCGGCATGGCGGGCCTTGAGGATGGCGTTCTCGACGAAGGACAGGCCGGTTTCCTCCGGCTCCACACTGGAGAACTCGCCGATCGCGCGCACGCGCACGGCGTCGCCGAGCATGGCCTGGAGTTCCTTGAGTTTGCCGGCGTTGTGGCTGGCCAGCACGAGTTCGGTGAGCTGCATCATTCGTCCGGAAACACTTCCTGGTCAAAGCTGAAACTCTGCGGCGCGGCATCGCCGACCTGCAGGTTGAGGGTGAAGTTGAGCATTTCGCGCTCGCGCAGCGGGAACTCGGCCAGGTAGTACACCGCGCCGCTTTCCAGCACCTGCTTGAAGCTCAGGGCGCTGGTCTGGCCGAGCAGGTTCTTCACCTGGCCGCTGACCTGGGCTGGTACGCCTTTGCCGGCCTTGAGCGCGGCGACGTTGACCACGCCGGTGGTCTTGCTGCGGTTCAGGCCCGCCGCGGCGGCGATATCCGGCTGCAGGAAGCTGGAGTTGAACACGCTGTAATGCACATCCAGGTCGCCGAAGCTCTGCTTGCGTTCGGCGAAGGCGGGCAGGGCGACGAGCAGGCACAGCAGCAGGGAAGCGAGGCGAGGCATGGTGGTTCTCCTGGACGTCAGGGGGTTAGAGGGCTACGCGGTGATCGGCCAGGCCGGGCCCGCTGACGCGATAGATGCCGATCTCTCCCATCAGATTAGGCCAAAGCTTGCTGCCCAGGCTGTGCCGGTGTTCGTGGTCCACCGCCAGGCGTTCCTCGACCCGGGCGCCCAGCTGCAGGCATAGGCGCTCGAAGTCGGCGAAGGTGCAGAAGTGGATGTTCGGCGTGTTGTACCAGGTGTAGGGCAGGAACTCCGACACCGGCATGCGGCCGTTGCGCGCCAGGTACCAGCGACAGTGCCAGTGGCCGAAGTTGGGGAAGGTGATGATGCAGGTCTTGCCGACCCGCAGCATTTCCGCCAGCACCTTGTCCGGGTAGCGCAGGGCCTGCAGCGACTGGGTCATGACCACCACGTCGAAGCTGTTGCTGGCGAAGTTGCCCAGGCCCTGGTCGAGGTCCTGCTCGATCACGTTGACCCCGCGCTCGATGCAGGTGGCGATCTTGTCGCCGTCGATCTCCAGGCCGTAGCCGCTGACCTGCTTGTTGGCGTGCAGCCAGGCCAGCAGTTCGCCGTCGCCGCAGCCGAGGTCGAGCACGCGGCTGCCGGCGGGGATCCATTCCTGGATGATGTCCAGATCTGCGCGCATGGCTTATACCTCGATCCGTTTCATGTAACCGCCGAAGGCCTGCAGGTAGCGCGGGATCGGGATGAGAAAGGCGTCGTGGCCCTGCGGCGCGTCGATTTCCAGGTAGCTGACGTTCTTCTTCGCCGCCAGCAGGGCGTCGACGATTTCCCGCGAGCGCGCCGGCGAGAAGCGCCAGTCGGTGGTGAAGGACATCACGCAGAAGTCGGCCTGGGCCACCGCCAGGGTCTTGGCCAGGTCGCCGCCCTGGGCGGCGGCCGGATCGAAGTAGTCCAGCGCCTTGGTCATCAGCAGGTAGGTATTGGCGTCGAAGCGCCCGGAGAATTCCTCGCCCTGGTAGCGCAGGTAGCTTTCCACCTGGAACTCGACGCTGTGGAAGTCATAGTTGAGCTTGTCGGTTTTCAGCTCGCGGCCGAATTTCTCGCCCATGGCGTCGTCCGACAGGTAGGTGATGTGGCCGACCATGCGCGCCAGCATCAGGCCGCGTTTGGGGATCACGCCCTGTTCCTGGAAGTGCCCGCCGTGGAAGTCCGGATCGGTGAGGATCGCCTGGCGCGCCACTTCGTTGAAGGCGATGTTCTGCGCCGACAGCTTGGGCGCCGAGGCGATGGCCAGGCAGTGACGCACACGCTCGGGGTAGCTGATGCTCCACTGCAGCGCCTGCATGCCGCCCAGGCTGCCGCCGATCACCGCGGCCCAGCGGTCGATGCCGAGCCGGTCGGCCAGGCGCGCCTGGCTGTGCACCCAGTCTTCCACGGTCATCACCGGGAAGTCGGCGCCGTAGACCTTGCCGGTGGCCGGGTTGAGGCTGCCGGGGCCGGTGGAGCCGTTGCAGCCGCCGAGGTTGTTGAGGCTGACGACGAAGAACTTGTTGGTGTCGATCGGTTTGCCGGGGCCGATGCAGCTGTCCCACCAGCCCGGCTTGCGCTCGTCCGCGCGGTGGTAGCCGGCGGCGTGGTGATGCCCGGACAGCGCATGGCAGATCAGCACGGCGTTGCTCGCCGCGGCGTTCAGCGTGCCGTAGGTCTCGTAGATCAGCTGGTAGTCGGCCAGCGTGCGCCCGCAAACCAGGGGCAGCGGCTCGGCAAAGTGCACAGTCTGCGGTGTGACCAGACCGACGGAATCTTCGGGAAAGGCTGTCGGCATCGACCCTGCTCTCGATCAAGGAAGTGCAGCAGTCTAAAGACCGGGGCCCCCAGCGGCAAGCGCCGCGGGGGCCCTAAGGCCTTGAATGGAAAGGCTCTACGCCGGGTCGCCGGCCCCTTGCTGGCGGGCTGCGCCGGGCAGGGTGACGACCTTGCCCTGGCGCTGGATCGGCGCCGGGCGGCGCAGCGCGCGGAGCATGTCGCTGGCCTGGCCCAGCTGGGTTTCCAGTTCGCCGATATAGCGCGCCAGTTGCTGGCCGCGCTGGCGCGCCTGCTGAGTGTCCTGGGCCAGGGCCTTGAGCCGCAGCATGTGGGTTTCCAGCAGCTGCTTGTGCTCCAGGGTGTGCTGCATCAGCGGCATCAGCGCGTCGCTGGCCCACTGCTCGGCCTCGTGGCGCAGGCGCTGGTGCAGGCCGATGACTTCCTGCACCAGGGTGGCGAAGAAGCGCCGGGTCAGGATCTTCTGCTCGGTGAGCAGGGTCTTCAGGTGCAGGCGGAACTGGTCGGCCTTGGCCTGCAGCTGCTGCAGCTCGCGCAGGTAGCGGCGGCTGTTGAACTGCGGCGCGTCGACGCCGTGCAGCGGGTTTTCCTCGTTGTGCCGGCGGTAGATGGCGGCGACCATCTTGTTGGCCATCTCGGCTTCCTGGGCCAGGTTGCCGAGGTCGTGTTCGACGTTGTGGAAGAACTGCAGGATCGCCTGGTTGATGCCGAAGGTGGTCCAGCTGCCGCTCAGGCCCTCGCGGACCCGCGCCAGGTGGGCTTCCAGGCGGTCCGGGAGGACGGCGGCGCGCAGCAGGTCGCCCTGGCGCTTGAGCAGGCGCTGGTTGGTCTTCAGGCCGAGCAGGCGCTTGTGGTGCTGGCTGTGGTCTTCCTTGGTCTTGGCGGTCAGCTCGAAGAGCATCTGGCCGTTGTCCTGCTGGTGGCTGGAGAGCAGTTCCTGCTGCTCGCGCACCTTGGCCAGGCGCAGGTTGAGCACGTGCTGGCTGTTGTTGAGCAGGGCCAGCACCTGGTTGACCACGCGGTCTTCGAGCAGGCGTTCCTTCTGCGCGACGATGCGTTCGCACAGCAGGCTTTCCAGGTCGCCGAGCTGGCTGCGCGCGAGCAGCGCCTCGTCCTTGCGCACCTTGGCCAGCATGGCCTGCTTGGCCGACAGCGGCAGCACGCTGTCGGCACCGATGCCCAGCTGGCGCGCGGTGGCGTGGCGGATCTGGCTGATGGCGTGGTGCACGAACTGCTCGCCGGCGAGGTCGTCCCACAGCACGTCGATCTTGTTCAGCACGGCGAACAGGCTGGACTGGGTGTCTTCGTCGAGCTGGCGGATATGCTGCTGCCAGATCGCCATGTCGCTGGCGGTGACGCCGGTGTCGGCGGCCAGCAGGAAGATGATCGCCTGGGCGCTGGGCAGCATCGACAGGGTCAGTTCCGGTTCGCTGCCGAGGGCGTTCAGGCCGGGCGTGTCGAGGATGCGCAGGCCCTGGCGCAGCAGCGGATGGTCGAAGTTGACAATGGCGTGGCGCCAGGCCGGTACCAGCACCTGGCCGGGCTTGCCGGCGCTTTCCAGCATGTCCGGGTGGAAACCGAGCTGGATCGCCTGTTCCACCGGCATCGGCTTGGTCTTCGCCACCTGGCTGAAGGCCTGCACCATGTTGTCCGGGTCGCTGGTGTCCAGCGGGATGTTCACCCAGTGCCGCGGAATGCGCTTGAACTGCGCCACGCTGGCCGAGGCGGTGCGCGTCTCGATCGGCAGCAGGCGGATGTAGGAGCGCTCGGAGCGCGGGTCGAAGAGCAGCTCGGTCGGGCACATGGTGGTGCGCCCGGCCTGGGACGGCAGCATGCGCTGGCCGTACTCGGAGAAGAACAGGCTGTTGATCAGCTCGGTCTTGCCGCGGGAGAACTCGCCGACGAAGGCCAGGGTGATGTGGTCGGTGCGCAGCAGGCGCAGGGCCCGCTCCAGGCGGGTGTCGAGCGCTTCCGAGCCGAGCCGGTTGTGCGCCAGCCAGCTGCGGTAACGGGTGATCTCGCGCATCAGCTCGCGCTTCCAGGCGACGTAGGCGTCTACCTGCTGACTGAGACGTTCCATGCTCATCCGGGCTTCTCCTCTCGGGTAACGCATCCTGCGTGGGTCGTGGGTGGCGAGGGCGGCAGACTGTCGTGCGGCACTGCCACGATAGCCGAGGCTTTGCCGGAGATGCCCGCATTATGCGGGGGATGGCGCCGGCGTCAATCGCCCCGCCGCACACGCGGCTCCCTGTGGTCGCTCAAGGCACCCGAGCGGTCAGTCCGGGCAGTTCCGGCAGGCGCTGCGGGGCATGGATGCGCACGCGTTTCTGCCGGTTCAGCTCGCCGCTTTCCAGGCTGACCTGGCTCTTGGCCACGCCGAAGGCCTTGCCGAGGAAGGCCAGCAGGTGGGCATTGGCCTTGCCTTCCACCGGTGGCGCGGTGAGACGGATCTTCAGCCGCTCACCGTGCAGGCCGGCGAATTCGTCCTTGCTGGCCTTGGGCTGTAGGTGGCAGTCGAGGATCAGGTCGTCACCATCCCAGCGGAACCAGGCCATCTCAGATGAACGGGCTGAGGATGGCGGGCATGCCACTCATGGCCGCGAGATTGCCGATGACGAAGCGATCCAGCAGATTCAGCGCGATGAAGGCGAAGATCGGCGAGATATCCAGGCCGCCAAGATTGGGGATCAGCCGGCGGAACGGCGCCAGCAGCGGCTCGCAGATCTGGTTGACCAGTTGCGCCCCGGGGTTGTAGCTGCCGGGGGCGACCCAGGAGAGGATCACGCTGATGATCATGGCGAAGAAGAAGATCTTGAGGAATAGCGAGGTCACCGCGATCACCGCCCACACCAGCAGCTGCAGGCCGACCGCGAGCGGGTTGGCGCCGGCGACGAGGATGATCACCACCATCAGCAGCAGTTGCACCAGGATCGCCAGCACCAGCGAGGCCAGGTCCAGCCCGCCCAGCCCGGGGATGACCCGGCGCAGCGGCTTGAGCAGCGGCTGGGTGGCCTTCAGGGTGAACTGGCTGAGCGGGTTGTAGAAGTCGGCGCGCACCAGTTGCAGGATGAAGCGCAGCAGCACGATCAGCAGGTACAGGCTGCCGAGGGTCTGGATGATATAGATGAGGGCTTCCGTGAATCCGGACATGCGGGCTCCTTGGTAATCCAGCTGTTTATTGACCCAGTTGCGCGGCGAGTTCGGCTGAGCGCTGGGCGGCGGCGTCCAGGGCCTTCTGCACCAGGGCTTCGAAGCCGCCGGCCTGGAAGGTCTTGATCGCCGCTTCGGTGGTGCCGTTGGGCGAAGTTACCCGGCGGCGCAGTTCGGCGGCGTCGACCTCGCTCTCGCTGGCCATGCGCGCGGCGCCGAGGGCGGTGTGCACGGTCAGCTGGGCAGCGATCTCGCGCGGTAGGCCGAGCTGCTCGCCGGCGGCGGTCATCGCCTCGATCAGCAGGAAGAAGTAGGCCGGGCCGCTGCCGGACACGGCGGTGACCGCGTCGATCTGCTGCTCCTGGTCCAGCCACAGGGCCAGGCCGACGGCGGACAGCAGCTGTTCGGCCTGCTGGCGCTGGGCGTTGGAGACCTCGGCGTTGGCGAACAGGCCGCTGACGCCCTGGCGCAGCAGGGCCGGGGTGTTGGGCATGCAGCGCACGATCGGGCGCTCGCCCAGCCAGTTGGCCAGGCTGGCGCAACCGATGCCGGCGGCGATGGAGACGATCAGCTGGCCGGCGGCCAGGCTCGGGGCCAGGGCCTGGCAGACGTCCTTGAGCACCTGCGGCTTGGTCGCCAGGACCACCACGTCGGCGCCGGCGATGGCCTCGGCGTTGCTGGCGAACAGCTCGATGCCGTATTCGCCGGCGACCTTGGCCCGCTGTTCGGCGCCCGGGTCGCTGGCGCGGATGTGGCTGGTCGGGATGCCCTGGGCGAGCAGGCCGCCGATCAGGCTGGTGGCCATGTTGCCGGCACCGATGAAGGCGATACGTGGGTGGCTCATGTCGGGTTTCCTTCGTTCTTCAATTCGGGGTGGTTGGCCCGCTCAGGGCTGGCCGTAATCTCGCGCGCCAAACAGAGCGGTGCCGATGCGTACCCAGGTCGCGCCTTCGGCGATCGCCGCCTCCAGGTCGTGGCTCATGCCCATGGACAGGCTGTCGAGGCCTGGGCCCAGGCGGTCGCGCAGCTCGCGCAGGCGGGCGAAGGCGGCATGCTGCTCGGCCGGGTCGTCGGTCGGTTCGGGGATTGTCATCAATCCGCGCAGACGCAGCTGCGGCAGTTGTGTAACCGCCTGTGCCAGGGCCGGCAGTTCGTCCGGGGTACAGCCGGATTTGCTGGCCTCGCCGCTGACATTCACCTGCAGGCAGATATTCAGCGGCGGCAAGCCGGCCGGGCGCTGGGCGGCCAGGCGCTCGGCGATCTTCAGCCGATCCACCGAGTGCACCCAGGCGAAATGCTCGGCGATCGGCTTGGTCTTGTTCGATTGAATGGGGCCGATGAAGTGCCAGGTCAAGTCCAGGTCGGCCAGTTCCAGCTGCTTGCCCAGGGCTTCCTGCAGGTAGTTTTCGCCGAAGTCGCGAAGCCCGGCCGCATGCGCCTCGCGGATCGCGGCGGCGGGTTTGGTCTTGCTCACCGCGAGCAGGCCGATAGTCGCCGAATCTCGCTGCGAGGCTTGCGCCGCCTCACGGATACGCTCGCGAACCTTTGCAATATTCTCTGCTATCGTGGACATTACTCGCGCTCTATAGCCCGCCCGTCAGGGGTTTGCGGCATTCTACCTGCTTGCATGTGATTGGGGAGTCCCATGGATATTACCGAGCTGTTGGCCTTCAGCGCCAAGCAAGGCGCGTCGGACCTGCACCTCTCGGCGGGCCTGCCGCCGATGATTCGGGTGGACGGCGACGTACGGCGGATCAACCTGCCGGCGATGGACCACAAACAGGTTCACGCGCTGATCTACGACATCATGAACGACAAGCAGCGCAAGGATTACGAGGAATTCCTCGAGACCGACTTCTCCTTCGAAGTCCCTGGCGTGGCGCGCTTCCGGGTCAACGCATTCAACCAGAACCGCGGCGCCGGTGCGGTATTCCGGACCATTCCGTCGAAAGTGCTGACCATGGAAGACCTTGGCATGGGCGAGGTGTTCAAGAAGATCACCGACGTGCCGCGCGGCCTGGTACTGGTCACCGGGCCGACCGGCTCGGGCAAGTCGACCACCCTGGCGGCGATGCTCGACTACCTCAACAGCACCAAGTACCACCATATCCTGACCATCGAAGACCCGATCGAATTCGTTCACGAGTCGAAGAAGTGCCTGGTCAACCAGCGCGAAGTGCACCGCGATACCCACGGCTTCTCCGAGGCCCTGCGTTCGGCCCTGCGTGAAGACCCGGACATCATCCTGGTCGGCGAGATGCGCGACCTGGAAACCATCCGCCTGGCGCTGACCGCCGCGGAAACCGGCCACCTGGTGTTCGGCACCCTGCACACCACCTCGGCGGCCAAGACCATCGACCGGGTGGTCGACGTGTTCCCCGCCGAGGAGAAGTCCATGGTCCGCTCCATGCTCTCCGAATCGCTGCAGTCGGTGATCTCGCAGACCCTGCTGAAGAAGATCGGCGGCGGCCGGGTGGCGGCCCACGAGATCATGATCGGCACCCCGGCGATCCGTAACCTGATCCGCGAGGACAAGGTGGCGCAGATGTATTCGGCGATCCAGACCGGCGGCTCGCTGGGCATGCAGACCCTCGACTCCTGCCTCAAAGGCCTGGTGGCCAAGGGCCTGGTCAGCCGCGAGGCGGCCCGCGAGAAGGCCAAGACCCCGGAAAACTTCTAATAATAAGCGGGCCGCCCCGGTTGCGGCCCTGCACTGGCACGATGGGCGGGAACGATGGAATTCGAAAAGCTGCTGCGTTTGATGGTGGAAAAGGGTGGTTCTGACCTGTTCATTACCGCCGGGGTACCGCCGTCGATGAAGGTCAACGGCAAGATCATGCCGGTGACCAAGAGCCCCATGTCGCCGGAACAGACCCGGGAAACCGTGCATTCGGTGATGAACGAGCAGCAGCGCCGCGACTTTGCCGAGAACCACGAGTGCAACTTCGCCATCAGCGCCCGCGGCATCGGTCGCTTCCGCGTCAGCGCCTTCTACCAGCGCAACCTGGCGGGCATGGTGCTGCGCCGCATCGAGACCAACATCCCGACCATCGACGACCTCAAGCTGCCCGAGATCCTCAAGAAGCTGGCCCTGACCAAGCGCGGCCTGGTGCTGTTCGTCGGCGCCACCGGCACCGGCAAGTCCACCTCGCTGGCGGCGATGATCGGCTACCGCAACAAGAACAGCAGCGGCCACATCATCTCCATCGAAGACCCGATCGAATACATCCACCAGCACCAGAGCTGCATCGTCACCCAGCGCGAAGTGGGCATCGACACCGAGTCCTTCGAGGTGGCGCTGAAGAACACCCTGCGCCAGGCGCCGGACGTGATCCTGATCGGCGAGATCCGTACCCGCGAGACCATGGACCATGCCGTGGCTTTCGCCGAGACCGGCCACCTGTGCCTGGCCACCCTGCACGCCAACAACGCCAACCAGGCGCTGGACCGGATCATCAACTTCTTCCCGCCGGACCGGCAGAACCAGGTGTGGATGGACCTGTCGCTCAACCTCAAGGCCATCGTCGCCCAGCAGCTGGTGCCGACCCCGGACGGCAAGGGCCGCCGCGCGGTGATCGAGGTGCTGATCAACACCCCGCTGGCCGCCGACCTGATCCGCAAGGGTGAGGTGCACGAGCTGAAGAACCTGATGAAGCGCTCCACCGAGCTGGGCATGCAGACCTTCGACCAGGCCCTGTACAACCTCTACACCCAGGGCGAGATCACCTACGAAGACGCGCTGCTCTACGCCGACTCGGCGAACGACCTGCGCCTGATGATCAAGCTCGGTTCGGAAACCGACGGCGAACACCTGACCAGCTCCAATCAGGGGCTCAGCCTGGAGGTCAGCGAGGAAGAACCGGGCCGGCGTTTCCGCTAACCCGCCCGCTCGCCGTGCCGCGACCATCCGGCCGTGGCGCGGCACTCCAGGCGTTGGAAAAAAACCGCCAGGCGCTCTTCGCACCTACCCGTTCCGTCCGGTCATCCGTTGCCCCGTAGCGGGCTCAACTACGCTCTTATATATGCACACCGTCGCAGGGCTGTCGGTGCGGCGGCGGTGGTGCATTCGGCAGAGGGTGGAGGCGGCCATGTTGCGCCTGCTCATGCAGAGCGTGGTCCTGATTCTGGCATTGCTGGTGGTGCCGGGCGGGGTGGGGGCGGCCACGGCGCCGGTGGTTCTGCTGACGGTCGAGGGCGCGATCGGCCCGGCCAGCGCCGACTACCTGGTGCGCGGCCTGGCGCGGGCGCAGGCGCAGGGCGCCCAGCTGGTGGTGCTGAGCCTCGACACGCCCGGCGGCCTGGACAGCTCGATGCGCGAGATCATCAAGGCGATCCTCGCCAGCCCGCTGCCGGTGGCCACCTACGTCGCCCCCGGCGGGGCACGGGCCGCCAGCGCCGGCACCTATATCCTCTATGCCAGCCATATCGCCGCCATGGCGCCGGGCACCAACCTCGGCGCCGCCACCCCGGTGCAGGTCGGCGGCCTGCCCGGTGCGCCGAAACCGGACAAGCCTGCCGGCGAGCAAGGCGCGGACAAGGCCGGCGACGCCGAGGCCACCCTGGCCCGCAAGCAGGTCAACGACGCCGCCGCCTATATTCGCGGCCTGGCCCAGCTGCGCGGGCGCAATGCCCAGTGGGCCGAGCAGGCGGTGCGCGAGGCGGTCAGCCTGGCCGCCGAGGAGGCGCTGCGGCAGCGGGTGATCGACTACCTGGCGCGTGACCTCGACGACCTGCTCCGGCAGCTGGACGGCAAGCGCCTGAGTGTCGCCGGCCGGGAGCTGCAGTTGCACACGGCCCAGGCCGTGCAGGTGGTCCATGCGCCGGACTGGCGCACCCGCCTGCTGGCGGTGATCACCAACCCCAGCGTGGCCCTGATCCTGATGATGCTCGGCGTCTACGGGCTGTTCTTCGAGTTCTCCAACCCCGGCAGCGGCGTCGGCGGGGTGCTCGGCGGCATCTGCCTGATCCTCGGCCTGTACGCCCTGCAGCTGCTGCCGGTGAACTATGCCGGGGTGGCGCTGATCCTGCTCGGCCTCGCCTTCATGGCGGCCGAGGCGTTCCTGCCCAGCTTCGGCGTGATCGGCCTGGGCGGCGTGGCCGCCTTCGTCATCGGCGCGGTGATCCTGATCGATACCGAGGTGCCGGGCTTCGGCATTCCGCTGGGGCTGATCGTGGCCCTGGCCCTGGGCAGTGCCGTGCTGATCGTCGCCATCCTCGGCATGGCCCTGAAGGCGCGCCGGCGCGTGCTGGTCAGCGGTGACGCCGGCCTGGTCGGCTGCCTGCTGGAAGTGGCCGAGCTGCGCGCGGACGATCCGCAGAGTGGTTGGGTGAAATGGCAGGGGGAAAACTGGCAGGTGCAGAGCCAGGCACCGCTACGCACCGGGCAACGGGTGCGGGTGCTGGCGCGTCGCGGCCTGCTGCTGGATGTCGCCGCGGCTGACGAGCAGCCGCCGCAAGGAGGTTGACCATGGGTTTTCCACTGACATTGGGCACCCTGCTGGTGCTACTGGTGGCGCTGATCGTCTCGGCGTTCCGCATCTTTCGCGAATACGAGCGGGGCGTGGTGTTCCAGCTCGGGCGCTTCTGGAAGGTCAAGGGCCCGGGGCTGGTGATCATCATCCCGGCGATTCAGCAGGTGGTGCGGGTGGATCTGCGCACCGTGGTGCTGGACGTGCCGACGCAGGACGTGATCACCCGCGACAACGTCTCGGTCAAGGTCAATGCGGTGATCTACTTTCGCGTGCTGGATGCGCAGAAGGCGATCATCCAGGTCGAGGACTACCACATGGCCACCAGCCAGCTGGCGCAGACCACCCTGCGCGCGGTGCTTGGCAAGCACGAGCTGGATCAGCTGCTGGCCGAGCGCGAACGGCTGAATGCCGACATCCAGCAGGTGCTGGATGCGCAGACCGACGCCTGGGGCATCAAGGTGGCGAACGTGGAGATCAAGCATGTCGACCTCAACGAGTCGATGATTCGCGCCATCGCCAAGCAGGCCGAGGCCGAGCGCGAGCGGCGGGCCAAGGTGATCCACGCCGAGGGCGAGCTGCAGGCCTCGGAGAAGCTGGCCCAGGCCGCCGAGGTGCTCGGTCGCCAGCCCGGCGCCATGCAGCTGCGCTACATGCAGACACTCGGCGTGATCGCCGGCGACAAGAGCTCGACCATCGTCTTCCCGCTGCCGCTGGAGCTGCTCAAGGGCATAGTCGAGCCCAAGTGAGCCCCGCGCGCATCTGAACCGCCAGGACATGCCTTGTCGCACGCGGCATTTTCCTGCGCGGCCCAGCTGGCGTAGATTGTGGCATCACTAGGACTCGATGCCGGCAGGAGGCAGACATGCAACGACAGGACACCCACAGCAAGGTCATTGGCTATCTACTGTGGATCTTCGGCTTTCTCGGTGCGCACCGTTTCTATTACGGCAGGCCGGTGACCGGGACCATCTGGTTCTTCACCCTCGGCCTGTTCTTCATCGGCTGGATCATCGACCTGTTCCTGATCCCCAGCATGGACCGCGAGGCGGATCTGCGCTTTCACGCCGGCGACATCGACTACAACGTGGCCTGGATCCTGCTGACCTTCCTCGGCGCCTTCGGTGTGCACCGCATGTACCAGGGCAAGTGGATCAGCGGCATCCTCTATCTGCTGACCCTGGGCCTGTTCGGCCTGGGCGTGCTCTACGACTTCTGGACCCTGAACGACCAGGTGTCGCTGCGCAACGCCCAGCGCGGCTGAATGCTGCGGCCATGAAAAAAGCTATGTACCTGTTACGCGTTGCTACGCCGCGCTGTTGTTTGGCTCAAGCGCTCGCGGTGGCTGCTCTGGCTGTTGGTGGGAGCGAATTCATTCGCGATCAGGGCCTACGCCGAGCTGCCTGTTTATCGCGGATAAATCCGCTCCCACTAAAACTCGATGGCCTGTGCAACACGCTATTGGGACATAGCCATGAAAAAGCCCGCCGAGTGGCGGGCTTTTTCATCGGTGGACGGTTCAGCCCTGGAAGCTGATGCGTCCGTCGACCAGGGTGTAACGCACCTTGCCCGGCAGGCAGTGGCCGATGAACGGGCTGTTGCCGCCCTTCGAGTGCCAGGTTTCGCCGGCCAGGGTCTGCGCCCCGGCATCGAACAGCAGCAGGTCGGCCGGAGCGCCCACGGCCAGGCGCCCGGCCGGCAGGCGCAGGGCCTTGGCCGGGCCGGCGGTGAGGCGGGCGAGCAGGGTCGGCAGGTCGAGCAGGCCGTCTTCCACCAGGGTCAGGGCCAGCGGTAGCAGCAGTTCGACGCTGCTGATGCCCGGCTCGGTGGCGCCGAACGGCGCCAGCTTGGCATCGGCCTCGTGGGGTTGGTGGTGGCTGGCGATGGCGCCGATCACCCCGGCCTTCAGCGCCTGGCGCAGGCCGTCGCGATCGAAGGCGGTGCGCAGCGGTGGCTGCACGTGGTACAGGCTGGAGAAGCCGAGCAGTGCCTCGTCGGTGAGGATTAACTGGTACATCGCCACGTCGGCGGTCACCGGCAGGCCGCGGGCCTGGGCGGCGGCGATCATCTCGGCGCCGCGCGCGCTGGTCAGCTGGCTGAAGTGGGCGCGTACGCCACTTTGCTCGACCAGTAGCAGGTCGCGGGCCAGGGCCACGGTCTCGGCGGTTTCCGGGATGCCGGCCAGGCCGAGGAAGCTGGCGGTCGGCCCTTCGTGGGCCAGGCCGCCTTCGGCCAGCTCAAAGTCCTGGGCGTGGAACACCACGGTCAGGTCGAAGGTCGCCGCGTATTCCAGGGCGCGGCGCAGGGTACGGTTGTTGGCCATCGGCGCCAGGCCGTTGGCGAAGGCCACGCAGCCGGCATCGCGCAGGGCCACCAGTTCGGCCAGCTGCTCGCCGGCGAGATTCTTGCTCAGTGCGCCGATGGGGAACACCTTGGTGTGCCCGGCTTCCTGGGCGCGGTCGAGGATCAGCTCGGCCACCGCCGAGGTGTCCAGCACCGGCTTGGTCAGTGGCGGGCAGCACAGGCTGGTCACACCGCCGGCGGCGGCAGCCAGGGTCTCGCTGGCGATGTTGCCCTTGCGGCTGTAGCCGGGCTCGCGCAGGGCCACGGACAGGTCGACCAGGCCGGGGCTGGCGATCAGGCCGGTGGCGTCGATGGTCTTGTCGGCGACGAAGCCGGCCGGGGCCTGGTCGAGGGCGACTATCTTGCCGCCGTCGAGGTAGAGGTCGCCGGCCTGGTCGAGGCCGCTGGCCGGGTCGATGACCCGGGCGCCGAAGATACGGGTGCGCATCAGTTCTGCTCCTCGGCATTCAGTTGACGCTGGGCGGTTTGGCCGCTCATGGCCATGGACAGCACGGCCATGCGGATGGCGATGCCGTAGGTGACCTGGTTGAGAATCACCGACTGCGGGCCATCGGCTACCGCCGACTCGATCTCCACGCCGCGGTTGATCGGCCCCGGGTGCATCACCAGGGCGTCCGGCTTGGCCAGCTTGAGGCGCTGCTCGGTGAGGCCGAACAGCTTGTAGAACTCGCCCTCGCTGGGCAGCAGGCCGCCCTGCATGCGCTCGCGCTGCAGGCGCAGCATGATCACCACGTCGACGTCCTTGAGGCCGCTGGCCAGGTCGCTGTAGACCTTCACCCCGTACTGCTCGATGCCCACCGGCAGCAGGGTCTTCGGCCCGATCACGCGGATGTCCGGGCAGCCCAGGGTCTTCAGGGCCAGCATGTTGGAGCGCGCTACCCGCGAATGCAGGATGTCGCCGACGATGGCCACCGAGAGGTTCTCGAAGCCGCCCTTGTGCCGGCGGATGGTGAGCATGTCGAGCATGCCCTGGGTCGGGTGCGCGTGGCGGCCGTCGCCGCCGTTGATGATCGCCAGGTTCGGGCAGACGTGCTCGGCGATGAAGTGCGCGGCGCCGGAGTCGGCATGGCGCACGACGAAGATGTCGGCGGCCATGGCTTCCAGGTTGCGCAGGGTGTCGAACAGGGTCTCGCCCTTGCTGGTCGAGCTGGTCGACACGTTGAGGCTGATCACGTCGGCGGACAGGCGCTGGGCGGCCAGTTCGAAGGTGGTGCGGGTGCGCGTGGAGTTCTCGAAGAACACGTTGCACACGGTCTTGCCGCGCAGCAGCGGGACCTTCTTCACCGCGCGGGCGCCGACTTCGAGGAAGGAGTCGGCGGTGTCGAGGATTTCCGTCAGCAGCTCGCGCGGCAGGCCGTCGAGCGAGAGGAAGTGGCGCAGCTGGCCCTGGTCGTTGAGCTGCAGCGAGCGCTTGGCGTCGATAGGCATGGGGCAGGCCTTAGGAGTCGGAGAGGGTTTGCAGCTCGAGGGCGAGCGGCGCGGGGCCGAGCAATTTTACCCGCTCGTTGGCCGCCAGGGCGAGGGTCGCGCCGAGCACGTCGGCATGCACCGGCAGCTCGCGGGCATCCAGGTCGAGCAGGCAGACCAGGGTCACGCTGGCCGGGCGGCCGTAGTCGAACAGCTCGTTGAGTGCGGCGCGGATGGTGCGCCCGCTCATCAGTACGTCGTCGATCAGCACCAGATGCTGGTCTTCGATGTCGAACGGCAGCTCCGACGGGCGCACCTGCGGGTGCAGGCCGCTGCGGGTGAAGTCGTCGCGGTAGAAGGACACGTCGAGGGTGCCGAGCGGCTGGTCCAGGCCCAGCTCATTCAGCAGGGCCTCGGCCACCCACACGCCGCCGGTGCGGATGCCGATGAAGTGCGGCTGGGTGATGCCGCGGCTGGCCAGCAGCTGCTGCAGCTCGGCGGCCATGCGCGGCAGCAGTTCGGCGGGGTTGGGCAGGGCCATGGGCGATCCTCGTGCAGTTAACAGGCGGTGGGCGATCCGGCTCAGCGTAGCTGGGCCGGATGCTCGGCGGTAGCGGTCGACGGCGCCAGGCGCCGGCGTTTCACGGCTGTTCGGCCAGCCAGCCTTCCAGCAGCAGGGCCGCGGCCAGGGCGTCGACCGGGTTGTCCCGGTAGCTGCCGCCGCGCTGGCCCTGGGCCATGCGTTCGCCCTTGGCTTCGTAGGTGGTCAGGCGCTCGTCGTGGGTGTGTACCGGCAGGTTGAAGCGGCCATTGAGGCGGCGGGCGAACTTCTCGGCGCGTTCGCTCATCTCGCTGGGGCTGCCGTCCATGTTCAGCGGCAGGCCGACGACTATCGCATCCGGCTGCCACTCCTTGATCAGCGCCTCGACCTTCTGCCAGTCGGGGACGCCGTTCTGCGCCTTCAGCACGCACAGCTCGCGGGCCTGGCCGGTGATCACCTGGCCGACGGCGACGCCGATCTGCTTGCTGCCGTAGTCGAAGCCGAGCAGCAGGCGCAGCGGTTTGTCGGCGCTCATGCGTGGCCGGCCTGGGCGCTGAGCAGGCTGAGGTTGACGCCCAGGCGGGCGGCGGCCGCTTCCAGGCGCTGCTCGGCGGGCAGGTCGAAGAGGATGTCGTGGGCGGCCGGGCAGGTCAGCCAGGCGTTGTCGGCCAGTTCGCTCTCCAGCTGGCCGGCTTCCCAGCCGGCATAGCCGAGGGTGATCAGGTGCTGGCGTGGGCCGTTGCCTTCGGCGATGGCGAACAGCACGTCCTGGGAGGTCGACAGGGCCAGTTCGCCCAGCTCCAGGGTGGCCTGGAAGCTGGTCCCGCTCGGGTGCAGGACGAAGCCACGATCGGTCTGCACCGGGCCGCCGGCAAAGATCGGCAGGCTCTGGCAGAGGGCGGGCGGCTCTTCGTCCGGGCGCAACTGCTCAAGCACGTCGGCCAGGCTGAGGCCGTTGGGGCGGTTGATCACCAGGCCCATGGCGCCCTGCTCGTTGTGTTCGACCAGGTAGGTGACGGTCTGCGCGAAGTTCGGATCGGCCATGTGCGGCATGGCGATCAGGAAGTGGTGCTTGAGGTAGCTGGGCGCGGAATTCTTCATCGGCCTAGTTTCAAGCTTCGCGGCGCCGGCTTCAAGTGTGGCGCGCCGTCGCGCGGCGGCGGCTCAGTTGCTGGACAGGCGGTCGCCGCGCTCGAAGCGCCAGGTGCGGATGATTTCCAGGCGATCGAATTCGGCCATGTCGCCGGTGAACGGGGCGAAGGGCGCGGCCAGGCGCACGATGCGCAGGGCGGCCTGGTCCAGCAGGGGCTGGTCGGACGACTCGAGGACCTGCACTTCATACAGGGTGCCGTCGCGGTTGATCGACACCAGCAGGCGCAGGTTGCCGTAGATCCGCTGGCGGCGGGCCTCGTCCGGGTAGTTGAGGTTGCCGACCCGTTCGACCTTCTTGCGCCATTCGTCCTTGTACCAGGCGCCCTTGTCGCGCGCGGTGGAGGCGGCATTCAGGCGGTGAATCTTCGGCCGTTTGGCGTACTGCTGGACTTCCTGGGCCAGCTCGGCTTCCAGGCTGGCGATCTCGGCGGACAGCTGCGAACTGTCGAACACCGGCGCGGCGCGGGCGTCCGGCTCGGGCTGGGTGCGCTCGGTCTTGCTCGGGGTCTTCTGCTGCTGCGGGCTGCGGGTGGCAATGGCGGCCTTGGGCGCGGCTTCCTGGCGCTGCGCCTGCGGCGGCGCGCTGGGCGGGGTGACGCGCTTGACCTGGGTGTCTTGGAAGATCGCCTGTTCGGTGGTCTTCGGCGCCGCCTTGTGTTCCAGGGTGCCGCTGCCCTGCTGGTTGTCCTGCGCCAGGTAGTCCGCGTCCTTGGGCTTCTCTTCGCTCTTGAAGGTGGACAGGGTGATTTCCAGGCTCTTGCTCAGGGTGCCCGGTTTGGCCAGGGTGAAGCTGACGCCGAGGATCAGTGCCAGGTGCACGATGGTCGCAATCAGCAGGGTGAAGCCCAGCCGGTCCGCCGGGCGGACGCCAGTGCTGGGCAGTTCGGGCGCGAGAGTGGCTGCGTTCATCGGGTTTCGACAGGCATCAGGATGCCGCGCAGTCTGCCCAGTGAGGGGGCAAAAGTCTATGAAGCACTGCGCGCTGCGAGCTTGTCGGCAATCGCATCCATCAGGCGTTCGCCGATGCGGGTATCGAAGGCCTTGTCGATCTCGCGGATGCAGGTCGGGCTGGTCACGTTGATCTCGGTGAGGTGTTCGCCGATCACGTCCAGGCCGACGAATAACAGGCCCTTCTCGCGCAGCACCGGGCCGACTTCGGCGGCGATCCAGCGGTCGCGCTCGGTCAGCGGGCGGGCTTCGCCGGTGCCGCCGGCGGCCAGGTTGCCGCGGGTTTCGCCCTGCGCCGGGATACGCGCCAGGCAGTAGGGCACCGGCTCGCCGTCGATCATCAGGATGCGCTTGTCGCCATCCTTGATCCCCGGCAGGTAGCCCTGGGCCATGCACTGCTGGCTGCCATGGGCGGTGAGGGTTTCCAAGATCACCGAGAGGTTGGGGTCGCCGGCGCGGTGGCGGAAGATCGAGGAGCCGCCCATGCCATCCAGGGGTTTGAGAATGATGTCACGCTGCTGTTCGGCAAACTCGCGCAGAATGTCTGGCCTGCGGCTGACCAGGGTCGGCGGCATGCAGTGGGGGAACAGGGTGGCGAAGAGTTTTTCGTTGCAGTCGCGCAGGCTCTGCGGGCGGTTGACCACCAGCACGCCGGCGCGCTCGGCCTGTTCCAGCAGGTAGGTGGAGTAGACGAACTCGTTGTCGAACGGCGGATCCTTGCGCATCAGGATCACGTCCAGCTCGCTCAGCGGGCTGTCCTGCTCGGCGTCCAGCTCGAACCACTGCAGCGGGTTGTCGAACACGCGCAGGGGGCGCATGCGGGCGCGAGCCTGGCCGGCGTTCTGGTAAAGGTCCTGCTGTTCCATATAGAACAGCGACCAGCCACGGGCCTGGGCGGCCAGGAGCATGGCCAGCGAGCTGTCCTTCTTGAAACTGATCTGGGCAATGGGATCCATGACGATCCCCAGGCGAATGCTCATCGGGGTAAACCTCGGCAGCGTAATCCGGCTAAAAAGGCCTGGGTGGCCATACGGTGATGCGCAAGGGTGGCGCCGGTGGCCTTGCCGGTCAAGGAAAACCCCGCGAATCCGGGGCTTATAGATTGCATCTGGAGAGTGTGCTAAAAAGGCCCGACGATTGGGACGCAGCCCGTCGGTGGCAGGGCCTCAGGCACACTGATAACGCAAGAATAATGACTCACCGAGGCGATGGTAGGGCAAACATGGAACAGCATTCCGAGGGTTTGAAGGTGATGGTGATCGACGATTCGAAAACGATTCGTCGCACCGCTGAAACTCTGCTGAAAAAAGTCGGATGCGAAGTCATCACGGCTGTTGATGGTTTCGATGCACTGGCTAAGATCGCCGATACTCACCCGAGCATCATCTTTGTCGACATCATGATGCCGCGGCTCGATGGCTATCAGACCTGCGCCCTGATCAAGAACAACAGTGCTTTCAAATCCACCCCGGTGATCATGCTGTCTTCCAAGGACGGCCTGTTCGACAAGGCCAAGGGGCGTATCGTTGGCTCCGACCAGTACCTGACCAAGCCCTTCAGCAAGGAAGAGCTGCTCGGTGCCATCAAGACGCATGTCCCCGACTTCGTTCCGGTGGAACAAGCCTCCTGATTTCCGGCCGCAGGCCGGTGAAGCCTATTCCGTATGGGGAACTCCATGGCTCGTATTTTGATTGTTGATGATTCGCCAACCGAGATGTACAAACTGACCGCCATGCTGGAAAAGCACGGCCATCAGGTGCTCAAGGCGGAGAATGGCGCCGATGGCGTCGCCCTGGCGCGCCAGGAAAAGCCGGATGCGGTGCTGATGGACATCGTCATGCCGGGGCTCAATGGCTTCCAGGCCACCCGCCAGCTGACCAAGGATGCCGACACCAGTCACATCCCGGTGATCATCGTCACCACCAAGGATCAGGAAACCGACAAGGTCTGGGGCAAGCGCCAGGGCGCGCGTGACTACCTGACCAAGCCGGTCGACGAAGACACCCTGATGAAAACCCTGAATGCGGTGCTGGCCGGCTAAGGCCGGGCACGAGCGTAGAGCCCAATAACAAGAAAAGGCCAAGGCTGGCATGTCGGACGCGCAATCCCCCTTTCAGCTCCTCGTACAGATCGACCAGCGTTGTCGGCTGCTGGCCGCCGGCCTGCCGTCCCAGCAGCAGGCCGTGCAGACCTGGAGCGGCATCGGTTTTCGCATGGGCGAGCGCTATTTCGTGGCGCCCATGGGGGAGATCGGCGAAGTCCTGCATGAGCCGCGGCACACCTTGTTGCCGAGCGTGAAACACTGGGTCAAGGGGGTCGCCAACGTGCGTGGCCGGCTGCTGCCGGTCATGGATCTGTGCGGCTTCTTTGGTTCCGACCTGTCGCCACTGCGCAAGCAGCGGCGCGTACTGGTGGTGGATCACCAGGAAGTATTTGCCGGGCTGACGGTCGACGAAGTGTTCGGCATGCAGCACTTCCCGGTGGATACCTTTTCCGAGCAGTTGCCACCGCTCGAAGCTTCCATAGAACCTTTTATCCACGGCGTCTTCCAGCGCGAGCAGCCCTGGCTGGTGTTCAGCCCGCATGCGCTGGCTCAGCACCAGGGTTTTCTCGACGTGGCGATCTAAAGTTTTTCGGTTGGGTCGGCATTTGCCGGCCCTTTGGCGTTACATGGGAACCGTAGTGCGGTCGGTCCAGGCGGGGGCCAGATAATGAAAAAATTCAACGCAGGCAATCTTTTGGCAGGTGTGCGCAGTAACACGCTGATCGCCGGACTGTTCATCGTCCTGATCATCTCCATCGTGTTGTTGTTCGCCAACTTCGCCTACCTCAACACCCAGTCGAACTACGACAAGGAATACATCAGCCACGCCGGTGAGCTGCGTGTTCTGTCCCAGCGGATTGCGAAGAACGCCACCGAAGCGGCGACCGGCAAGGCGCAAGCCTTCCCGCTGCTGAAGGAAGCGCGCAACGGCTTCGAAGAGCGCTGGGGCTTCCTCACCGCAGGCAGCGAAGCCAGCGGCCTGCCGCCGGCGCCGGCCTCGATGCAGGCGGAAATGGAAGCGGTACAGAAGGACTGGGACAGCCTGCGCAAGAACGCCGACGCCATTCTCGCCAGCGAACAGACCGTCCTCTCGCTGCACCAGGTAGCCGCGACCCTGGCGGAAACCATTCCGCAGCTGCAGGTCGAGTACGAAGAGGTGGTCGACATCCTGCTGCAGAGCGGTGCGCCGGCGGCCCAGGTGTCCGTGGCCCAGCGCCAGTCGCTGCTGGCCGAACGTATCCTCGGCTCGGTGAACAAGGTACTGGCCGGTGACGATGACTCGGTACAGGCCGCCGACATGTTCGGCCGCGACGCCAGCCTGTTCGGTCGCGTGCTCAAGGCGATGACCGAAGGCAACGCCGCCATGGAAATCTCCCAGGTCACCGACCCGGACGCCCTTGAGCGTCTGGCCGAGATCTCCGAGTTGTTCCAGTTCGTTTCCGGCTCGGTGGACGAGATCCTGGAAACCTCGCCGGAACTGTTCCAGGTCCGCGAATCCGCCAGCACCATCTTCAACGAATCGCAGACCCTGCTGGACAAGGCCTCGGTACTGACCGGCGGCTTCGAGAGCCTGGCCGGCGGCCGCTACTTCAACACCCTGGCCGGCTATGTGCTGGGCCTGATCGCCCTGGCCTCGATCATCCTGATCGGTCTGGTGATGGTGCGCGAAACCAACCGCCGCCTGGCTTCCACCGCCGAGAAGAACGAACGCAACCAGTCCGCCATTCTGCGTCTGCTCGACGAAATCGCCGACCTCGCCGACGGTGACCTGACCGTGGCCGCGACGGTAACCGAAGACTTCACCGGTGCCATCGCCGACTCCATCAACTACTCCATCGACCAGCTGCGCGACCTGGTCGCGACGATCAACCTGACCGCCGTGCAGGTGGCCGCCGCCGCCCAGGAAACCCAGGCTACCGCGATGCACCTGGCCGAGGCTTCCGAGCACCAGGCCCAGGAAATCGCCGGTGCTTCCGCGGCGATCAACGAAATGGCCGTGTCGATTGACCAGGTATCGGCGAACGCCTCGGAGTCCTCCGCGGTAGCGGAACGTTCCGTAGCCATCGCCAACAAGGGCAACGAAGTCGTACACAACACCATCACCGGCATGGATAACATCCGTGAGCAGATCCAGGACACCTCGAAGCGGATCAAGCGCCTCGGTGAATCGTCCCAGGAGATCGGTGACATCGTTAGCCTGATCAACGACATTGCCGACCAGACCAACATCCTCGCCCTGAACGCCGCGATCCAGGCCTCCATGGCCGGTGACGCGGGCCGCGGCTTCGCCGTGGTAGCGGACGAAGTACAGCGCCTTGCGGAACGTTCCTCGGCCGCAACCAAGCAGATCGAGGCGCTGGTTAAAACGATTCAGACCGACACCAACGAAGCGGTTATCTCCATGGAGCAGACCACTTCCGAAGTGGTACGCGGTGCCCGCCTGGCGCAGGACGCCGGTGTGGCCCTGGAAGAGATCGAGAAGGTATCCAAGACCCTCGCGGCCCTGATCCAGAACATCTCCAACGCTGCCCGTCAGCAGGCCTCTTCGGCCGGTCACATTTCCAACACCATGAACGTGATCCAGGAGATCACCTCGCAGACCTCCGCCGGTACCACCGCCACCGCCAAGAGCATTGGTAACCTGGCCAAGATGGCCAGCGAGATGCGCAAGTCGGTATCCGGCTTCACCCTGCCGGACGGCCAGGTCTGATCATGGGAGGTGCAGCGGCCTGAACGGGTCGCTGCCCGGGGAACGCGGCCATGAGCGAGGGGCACGGCATGCAGCCAAGCGGCGTCTGGGCCTTGAAACCCCTGGCCGATATGTCACAGACGGAGTTCCGCGACTGGCAGGCGCTGCTGGAAGAGCGCACCGGCGTGGTGATCAGCGAGCAGCGCCGGGCCTTTCTGCAGACCAACCTGACTGCGCGCATGCGCGAACTGGACGTCGCCGACTACGCCACCTACTACCGTCAGGTCACCGATGGCCCGCGGGGCGCGGTGGAATGGTCGACCCTGCTGGATCGCCTGACCGTACAGGAGACCCGCTTCTTTCGTCATCGGCCGTCCTTCGATGTGCTCGACAGCTATTTGCGCGGGCGCCTGGCGACCGATCAACAGCAACAACCCTGGGCGCTGTGGAGTGTCGGCTGCGCGAGCGGCGAAGAGCCCTACTCGATGGCCATCTGTGCCGCCGAGGTGCTGCGTGAGAGCGGCAGTGCCCAGCAGTTCGGCGTCACCGGTACGGATATCAGCCTGAATGCGTTGAGCAAGGCCCGCGAGGCCGTGTACGGCGCGCGCCGGCTGGAACAGTTGGACGCGGACCTGGGCGAGCGCTATTTCGCCACCCAGGCCGATGGTCGTTTCAAGGTAGTGCCGGATCTGGCGGCACGTATCTGTTTCGCCAGATTGAATGTGCTGGAACTGGGCAAGGCGCCCCTGACCGGCATGGACGTTATCTTCTGTCAGAACATGCTGATCTATTTCCGCCGCTGGCGGCGCCGCGAAATCCTCAACCGCCTGGCCGAACGCCTGGCGCCGGGGGGCTTGCTGGTCGTCGGAGTGGGGGAAGTGATCGGTTGGCAGCACCCGGACCTGGTCCCGGTCGCCGACGAGCGCGTGCTGGCGTTTACCCGCAAGGGCTAAGACAAGAATATGAGTGGAGTCGGTATGGGTGATCGGCACGACTATGTCGCCCTGGAGTGGGTCAAAGGCGAGATCGCGGAAACCCTGAAACAGGCCCGCCAGGCCCTGGAGGCGTTCGTCGAGAACCCGCAGGACCCGACGCGCATGCGTTTCTGCCTGACCTATGTGCACCAGGTGCATGGCACCCTGCAGATGGTCGAGTTCTACGGCGCAGCCCTGCTCGCCGAGGAAATGGAGCAACTCGCCCAGGCCCTGATGGAAGGCCGCGTGAGCAACCAGGGCGAGGCCCTGGAAGTGCTGATGCAGGCCATCCTGCAGCTGCCGGTGTACCTGGAGCGGATCCAGAGCGCGCGGCGCGACCTGCCGATGGTGGTGTTGCCGCTGCTCAACGACCTGCGTGCCGCCCGCGGCGAGAAACTGCTGTCGGAAACCAGCCTGTTCTCCCCCGACCTCTCCGGCAGCCAGCCGGCGCTGTCCCACGAATCCCTCGACAAGCTGCGCACCGCCGAACTGCCGGTGCTGCTGCGCAAGCTGCGGCAGATGCTGCAGATGGCCCTGGTCGGGGTGATCCGCAATCAGGATCTGCCGACCAACCTGGGCTACATGGCGCGCGTCTTCGCCCGCCTGGAAAGCCTGTGCAAGGACGCGCCGCTCGGCCCGATCTGGCAGATCGCCTCGGGCATGGTCGAAGGCCTGGCCAATGGCAGCGTGGCCAATGGCGCGTCGGTGCGTACCCTGCTGCGCCAGGTCGACAAGGAGCTCAAGCGCCTGGTCGAACAGGGCGCCGACGGCATCAACCAGGCCGCGCCGGATGACCTGGCGAAGAACCTGCTGTTCTATGTGGCCAAGGCTCCCGCGCAGTCGCCACGCATTCGCGCCCTGAAAGACCAATACCGTCTCGACGACGCGCTGCCGGACAGCGAAGTGGTCGACGAGGAACGCGCGCGCCTGGCCGGTCCGGACCGCGACGCCATGCGTTCGGTGGTCGCCGCCCTGTGCGAGGAACTGGTGCGGGTCAAGGACAGCCTCGACCTGTTCGTGCGCAGCGACCGCAAGCAGGTCGCCGAACTGGACGGCCTGCTGGCGCCGCTCAAGCAGATCGCCGACACCCTGGCGGTGCTCGGCTTCGGCCAGCCGCGCAAGGTGATAGTCGATCAGATCGACGTGGTGCACAGCCTGTCCCTCGGCCAGCGCGAACCCAGCGATGCGGTGCTGATGGATGTCGCCGGTGCCCTGCTGTACGTCGAGGCGACGCTGGCCGGCATGGTCGGCCCGGCCGATGACCGGCAGAACGAACAGAGCCACCTGCCCACCACCGACGTGGCGCAGATTCACCAGCTGGTGATCAAGGAAGCGCGCAATGGCCTGGAACAGGCCAAGGACGCGATCATCGAGTTCATCGCCTCGCAGTGGAACCACGAGCACCTGGCCCGAGTGCCGGAGCTGCTGACCCAGGTCCGTGGCGGCCTGGCGATGATTCCGCTGGCGCGGGCCGCCGCCCTGCTGCAGGCCTGCAACCGCTATATCCAGGAACAGCTGCTGGCGCGCAAGGCCGTGCCCAACTGGCAGAACCTCGACACCCTGGCCGACGCCATCACCAGCGTCGAGTACTACCTCGAACGCCTGGCCGAAGACCACGCGACCCAGGGCGACCTGATTCTCGATGTCGCCGAGGAAAGCCTGGAAAGCCTGGGCTATCCGCTCAAGGAAAAGCCGTCGATCCTCGATCGCATCGAGCCGGTGGCAGAAACCTTTGCCCCTCTGGCCGATCCGCTGCACGACATCGACGTGCTGTCCGCCGCCGAGCCGGCCGAACCCGAGGCGGAGATCGAACTGCAGCTGCCTCAAGGCGAGGCGCCGGCGCTCGACCTCGAGGCGCTGGGCGAGGCCGAACCCTTCAGCCTGGATGAGCTGAGCAGCGAGTTCGCCGCGCACGAGCAGCCGGCCAGCGAGACCGAGCTGCTGGTCACCGACGACAACTGGAGCCTCGGCGAGATCGACGGCGCCGCAGCGCCGGAAAGTATCGACCTGAGCCTGGATGCGCCGCTGGAACTTGCCGACTTCGATGCCGAACTGCCGAGCTTCGATCTCGAGGAGCTGGCGCCGCAGGCCGCTGAGGTGGCGCCGATTGCCGTCGATCTGCCGCTGGCGGAACTGGATCTCGATGCCCCGGGCGACGAACTGCTGAACTGGGATACGGCCGAGATCGCCGAACTGGACCTGCCGGAAGTCGAGCTGTCGAACGAACCGTTCGCCGTCGAAGTCCCCGCTCCGCTGATCGACAAGCCGCTGTCGATGGCCGACGTGATGGCCGCCCCGGTGCAGGCGATCAACCCGCCGGCCCAGGATGTGCCACCCAGCCTGCTGCCGCCGCCGGCCGACGAAGAGCCGGTGGACGAGGAACTGCTGGAAGTCTTCGTCGAGGAAGTCGGCGAAGTGCTGGAAACCATTGGCCAATACCTGCCGCAGTGGTGCGCCGACACCGCCGACAAGGACGCCCTGACGGAAATCCGCCGGGCCTTCCACACCCTCAAGGGCAGCGGGCGCATGGTTCGCGCCCTGGTCATCGGCGAGTTGGGCTGGTCGATCGAGAACCTGCTCAACCGCGTGCTCGACCGCAGCATCGAGGCTTCTGCGCCGGTGCAGCAGGTGGTCAAGGATGTGGTCGCGCTGATGCCGGCCCTGGTCGAAGAGTTCGCCGCCAAGGCCCAGCGCCAGCGCGACGACGTCGACCTGCTGGCCGCCACCGCCCATGCCCTGGCCCGTGGCCAGCAGCCGCCGCCGAGCGGTCCTGGTTCGGCTCCGGGCGCCGAGCCCGAGCTGCCGGCCGGCGAGGTTGCCGAGGCGCCTGAGGCCGAGGCCACGCCGGAGTCCGCCGCTCCGGTGGGTGAGGCACCTGCCGCCGAGCTGGAGGAGGCCCTCGACCCGCAGCTGCTGGAAATCTTCCGCAACGAGGCGGAAACCCATCTGGACGCCCTGGTCGGCTTTCTCGCCGACTGCGCCCAGGAATTGCCGCAGCCGGTGACCGATGCCCTGCAGCGCGCCCTGCACACCCTCAAGGGCAGCGCGTACATGGCCGGCATCCTGCCGATCGCCGAAATCGCCACGCCGCTGGAGAAACTGGCCAAGGAATTCAAGGCCAACCTGATCCCCATGGATCTGGCCGAGGCCGAGCTGCTGCACCGCGCCGAACAGTTGTTCCGCGCCGGCCTGGAGCAACTGGAAAGCCAGCCGCTGGCGCCGATCCCGGGGGCCGCCGAGCTGCTCGCCGATGTGCACAAGCTGCACCACGAACGCCTGGACAGCGCCGATCAGGAGCGCCAGGACGAGCCGGGCGAAACCCGCGACCCGCAACTGATTTCGATCTTCCTCGCCGAAGGCATGGACATCCTGCTGGATGCCGAGGACCTGCTGCGCAAGTGGCGCGAGCACCCTAGCGAACAGCAGGAGCTGAGCGCCCTGCTGGAAGAGCTGGCGACCCTCGGCCGCGGTGCCGAGATGGCCGAGCTGCCGCAGATCGACGAGCTGTGCCAGGCCCTGCTGGCCCTGTACCAGGCCGCCCTGGACGGCCGCCTGCCGATCAGCGAGCGCTTCTTCAGCGAGGCCGAAGCGGCCCACGAAGCCCTGATCGGCATGATGGACCAGGTCGCCGCCGGCCTGCAGGTCAGCGCCCAGCCGGAGCGGGTCGCCGCCCTCCACGCCCTGCTGGCCGAGGCCATCGCCCCGGCCACCCTGGCCCTGCTCGAACCGCAGATGGCCGGGCTGGAAGTCGTCGAGCTGGATGAAGCCGATTTCCCCGCCGTGCGCGAGCCGAGCCCGCCGGTTGCGGCTGAGCCTGAGCAGCCCGCACCGGTGGTCAGCGGCATGCCGGAAAACCTCGACGAGGAAATGGTCGAGATATTCCTCGAAGAGGCCGTGGATATCCTCGACAGCGCCGGTCAGGCGCTGGACCGCTGGCTCGCCGAGCCCGACAACGGCCTGGCGCTGTCGTCCCTGCAGCGCGACCTGCATACCCTCAAGGGTGGTGCGCGGATGGCCGAGATTCGCGCCATCGGCGATCTGGCCCACGAGCTGGAATCCTTGTACGAAGGGCTGGTCGATCGCCGCTTCAGCCATTCGCCGTACCTGGCCGGCCTGCTGCAGCAGAGCCACGACAGCCTGGCCGTACTGCTGGAACAACTGCAGGGCCGCCGGCCACTGAACGATCCGGCGGCGCTGATCGAGGCGATCCGCAGCTTCCGCCAGAGCGGTGGTGCGCCGAGCTTGTCGGCCGCCGCAGTGGCCGTGCACGCTGATTTCGAAGCCGAAGCCGAAGCCGAAGCCGAAGCCGAAGCCGAAGCCGAAGCCGAAGCC